>JBMNMN010000001.1:0-108913 GCA_050953365.1 Anaerovoracaceae bacterium
ACTTATTACCTATAAATAACTTATCCATTACCTTTTCTATACTTTCCAACTGTACAATGCCCGTTGTTCTGACAACTGCCCCCAGAATTACCATGTTGGCCACTTTATCGTTATGTAAACCGGCTGCAATCTCATTGGCATCGATGAAATATACATCAATATCATCTCTTCCGGGCTTTTCCTTTATCAGGGAGCGGTTAACGAATAAGTTGCCTCCCGGCGCAACCATATCTTCAAACTTAACTAAGGAAGGCAAGTTCATGGCAACCACGGAAGTCGCTTCCGATACGATGGGGGAGTTTATTTTCTTGTCCGATACGATTACGGTACAATTGGCTGTCCCTCCTCTCATCTCCGGTCCGTAGGATGGCATCCATGTCACTTCTTTTCCCTCCAACATCCCGGCATATGCAATCATCTGACCGATCAGCATGACTCCCTGACCTCCAAATCCGGCAATAATCAATTTGTGCGTAGCCACTTATTCCACCTCCTTGGGAGTCTTCAGATTCCCCAGGGGGTAGTAGGGAATCATGTTCTCCTTGAGCCATTCCAGGGATTTTACCGGATTGTATCCCCAATTGGTGGGACAAGTGGATAAAATCTCTACAAAACTGAACCCCAACCCTTTTTGCTGGACTAAAAATGCCTTTTTTATGGCTCTCTTGGCTTTTCTCACGTTGGCCGGAGTGTCCAAAGCAACTCTCTCTACAAATACAGCGCCGTCAATTGTCGCAAGAAGTTCCGCCATTCGGATAGGCATCCCTGAAAGTTCTTTTTTTCTGCCTTCTATTGATGTAGTTGTTTTTTGTCCCACCAGGCTTGTCGGCGCCATCTGCCCGCCGGTCATGCCGTAGATTGCATTATTAATAAATATCGTTGTGAATTTCTCTCCGCGGTGCGCAGCCTGAACGATTTCTCCCGTTCCGATGGAAGCCAGGTCGCCGTCTCCCTGGTACGTAAAGATGATTTTGTCGGGCTGCACCCTTCGAATTCCGGTGGCTATGGCCGGAGCTCTTCCGTGAGCGGATTCACACATATCCACATTCATGTAGCGATGGGCCAGAATGCTGCAGCCGATGGGCGCGACACCTATAGCCTTTCCAAGCAAGCCCTCTTCGTCCAAGGCTTCCATAACCAATCGGTGGGCAATCCCATGTGTGCAACCGGGACAATAGGTTGTTTCTTCGGGAAGAATTCCCTTTGTGAGCTCAAAAACCGTTTTCATCATTCCACCCCCAGTACCTTTTTCGCATCCGCCGCAATCTCCTGCGGAGTGAGTAACATTCCGCCCACCCTGCTGCATAAACTTACAGGAAATCTTCCGCAGCAACCGATTTTCACGTCATCTATCATTTGTCCTCTGCTGAGTTCGACGGAGATGACCGCTTTTGTACTAGAAGGTATTTTGTCAAAAGCTTCATAAGGATATGGCCATAAACTGATGGGCCGTATCATGCCCGCATTTATGCCCGCTTCCGCAAGCAAATCAATTGCCTCTTCCGTAATACGGGCCGTGGAACCGTATGCGACGAAAACAACTTCCGCATTTTCTAAATTTATTGCTTCATATTCAACAAGTTCCTTTCTCGCTCTCTGATACTTTTTATCCAGTTCGAGAATCCGAGCCTCCAACTCTTCGGCCACCAAATACAAAGATCGAATCACATTGTGCGGTCTGGCTTCATTTGTTCCTGTTAATGCCCAGGGCTTAGCCTTTGGAATATCTTCCTGTTTTATAGCGGGGACAGGTTCCGGCAATATGACGGGCTCCATCATCTGCCCCAGCATGCCGTCGGCCAAAATCATGACCGGATTTCTATATTCTTCGGCTATTTTAAACGCCTTTGGCATCATATCTACCGCTTCTTGTATAGAGGACGGCGCATAGACGAAAAGATGATAATCTCCGTTGCCCCCTCCTCTGGTGGCTTGATAATAATCTGCCTGCCCCGGTTGGATGGTTCCTACACCCGGTCCGCCTCTAGATACGTTTAAGATGACCAAAGGGATTTCTGTCGAACAGATAAAGGAAAACCCTTCCTGCATTAATGCAATGCCCGGCGAAGAGGAAGAGATAAATACTTTTCCACCCGCCGCCCCGGCGCCGTAAGCCATATTAATTGCTGCAACCTCGCTCTCTGCCTGGACAAAAGAGCCTCCGACCTTTTCTAATTCTCTTGACATGTACTCTGTGATTTCATTTTGAGGGGTTATGGGATAGCCGAAATAGTATCTGCATCCGCTCCGAATAGCAGCTTCCGCAAATGCTTCGTTTCCTTTCATTAAAACCTTTTCACTCATCAGCTTCGTCTCCTTCCTCCCTCATAAATACACTTATTGCTCCGTCCGGACACATAATCGCGCAGTTTGCGCATCCGATGCATTTGTCAGCTTCCAGAACACAAGCCGGCCGGAAGCCTTTGGAATTTATCTTCGTCTCGTGAAGAGCAATAATTTTCACAGGGCAAACGGAGACACAAAGCTCGCAGCCTTTGCACCTCTCTTCATCAAATTTCACCAGACCTTTTGCCATTATGATTAACTTCCCTTCGTAATTTTTAAAATCTTACCGCTGCAAAACGGGGTAAAATCTATCGGTTCATCCAGTTCTCTCTCATAAACAATTTGATCGGAAATATGTTAAAGTCTATTAAATCTCTTGTTTTATCCGTCAATTCCTCCACTAACCGTTCCACACAACAATTGTACTTTACGGGAATACCTGATGCCTGGGATACGCTTCTGGCTAATTCATAACCCTTCAATATATCTTCAGCCACCGTCTCATGAATCAAGTGCGTGTTATTTACAATCCCGGATACTTTCAGCGAGGTTTCCTTTTCAATTCGCGTAATATGGAATAGCGCTTTGTCAACCGTTGAAGTATCCGGTCTGTTTGCGTTGATCACGCAAAACATCTCGCTCTGCTCTTCAGTGAAATACTTGTCAAATTGCGCCAGTATTCTGGCCCCGGAATCATCTCCTCCCGCATCTACAATGGTGTTGCATTCCGGATCCTCTAAAGGCGCCCTGATTCTTGCGGTTATTGCGGGAAGATCGGCGGTGATGTCGTATCCAAAGGTATTGCTGTACACCGATACGCCTTTTTCCTCCAGCATGGCCTGACGCTCCCGGCTTCTGAAATATGTATTTGCAATATCCAGATCCACAAGGGCCGTCTTCTTGCCCAGCTCTGCCATTTTAACGGCGTAGTTGACGGCGAATTCCGTTTTCCCGCTTCCGTAGTGTCCCACGATGATTCGAATTCTCTTGTCGTTCAATTCCATAGGAATTTCTCCCTGGCCCGTTCTATGCATCTATATATCCTCGTTGAGGAAATACATAGAGGTCAGGACATAAATTTTTGTTGTTTCAATCAGTTGGGAAATTTCCACGTATTCGTCCACATGATGGGGAATATAAGTATCTCCTGCGCCGATTACGATGGTGGGAATTCCCTCCAGATGGAGGAAGGTTCCGTCCGTAGCCCCGGGAACACCCTGCCAAACCGGTTCTTCCTTCGTTACCTCTTTCACGGCTCTATAAACGCATTTCGTAATCGTAGCGTCCTTCGGCGTCTCAGTCCAAGGCCTTTCCTCGATAATCTCCAGGGTTGCTTTGAAATCCGGGTCTTCTTTGGCCAGCTTATCGTAGATATCCAGAATTTGCTGCTTAAGAGTTTGGTGATCCTGTCCCGGAACGGTTCTTATGTCTAAAGTCATATACGCTTCACCGGGGACTACATTGATCTGGGCTTCTCCCTCAGCCGGAGACGCGATAACAGTGGGCGTAATGCTGGGCCACTTTAAATATTCGTGGCAGCCCAGCCGTTCCTTCTCGCTCTGTTCCAATTTCTCCAGCTCACAGATAATCTTCGCAAGCCTCCAGTTTGGGTTGATTCCGGTCAGAGGCATAGCCCCGTGGCTTTGCTTTCCGTATACCCTCACAACCGCTCGCATTGCTCCCTTCTGGAAGATGCAGATATGGTTTTCCTCCGGTTCGCAGATTACTGCCGCATCTACATTTTTTGCCCAGCCTTTTTTGATAAAATCCTTGATGCCGATCATCATTCCCTCTTCATCGCAGGGAATGCACAGAAGAATGTTTCCTTTAAAGGCCTCTCCCGAATCCTTTACCGCTTTTGCGGCAAAGATAGCGGCTGCCACGTTTCCCTTAGTATCGCAGGCGCCTCTTCCGTAAAGCCTGTCTCCTACGATCTCGGCTCCAAAAGGATCATACTTCCATTTCGCGGGATCTCCGGCGGTTACTACGTCGGTATGACCTTCAAAGAGAATGGTCTTTCCGGGCTGGCTTCCTCTCAGAAAGGCAATGATGTTAGGTCTGCCGGGAACCACTTCCTCCACGTGAACCTCGAAGCCTTCTTTTATTAGGAAGTCAGAAATGAAGGCCACTACTCTGGATTCATTTGCTCCTTCTTTATTCGGATCGAATACGCTGTTAATCCTCACAATATCCTGGGTGAATTTTATGAGTTCGTCTGCTTTTATTGCATTTATTACATTTGCATAGTCTTGCATCTTACATCCTCCTTTCTACTTCAGAATCGAAATCGATACCTCACTGCTTTTCAATGAACTTAATAAGATTTGTAAGAGTCTTGTTAACAGGCGTTGCAATGTTAACCTTTTTTCCTTCCCTTACAACAGCGCCGTTTATCATATCGATTTCCGTCTTTTTATGATTCAGAACATCCTGAAGCATGGAGGATTTGTTTGTTGCTGTGGCTTTACAAACGTCCTTCGTATGAGCCACGGGATCGGGAAAACCCAATTTGATTCCCTGGGCCAATGCAACCTCTTTTCCCTCTGACACGGCATCTTCCAGCAACTCTACAATTTCAGGATGCTCTAACAACTCGCCATTCAATAGTTTGGTGATCCCCGTAAGCGCGTTGATCCCCACGTTCACCAGCAGCTTATCCCATACAAGCCCGTAGACGTTATCCGATAGCTCCGTTTCCATACCCGCTTCTCTGAACGTCTGAGCAATCTGTTGGATTCTCTGAGTCATAGCGCCGTTAAGTTCCCCGATGATGGTCTTTCCGCTGCCGGCATGCCTTATCCTTCCGGGCCCCAGCATGGTAGCCCCGTGGGCGGTAGTTCCGGCAATCACGTTGCTTTCTCCCACCACTTCTTTTATCAATTCAATGTTCCCCAAACCATTCTGCAGTGTAAGAGCGATGGTTTCCGGTCCAAAAACAGCTTTGTTACTCTGTACGGCGGAACTTGTGAGGGTGGATTTTACAAAAATAACAGCCAGATCACAAGTTCCCGCATCTTCCGCAACAGTACTCGCCTTCACATTTCTATAGGTTATGAAATCGCCTTGCTCCTCCATCAAAATACCGTTGGCATTAATCGCATCCACATGCTCCTTCCAGACATCCAGAAGGTAAATTTCAATGCCGGGTACCGTGGAAAGCTTTGCGCCGTAAAGGCACCCCATAGCGCCTGCTCCGATAATGGCAATTTTCATTTTTGCCTCCTTATATCCCACAGGATGAAACGGTTAATATAATTTCGGGATATCAACTTCTTTGTTGAAGCTGTATTCCGGCGTTGGGAACAGACCCTCTACTGTTTCCTTGTGGAACTCGTTGAGCGCATCTACCATCACCTTGCGCAACTGCGCATACTGCTTTACGAACTTAGGTTTGAAATCCCCGTACATGCCCAGCATATCCTGTGTGACCAATACCTGGCAATCCACATGGGGGCCGGCGCCGATTCCCAGGATAGGAACACTGACCGCTTCCGTAACCGCTTTGGCTACTACCGAGGGCACGCACTCCAGTACAATTGCGAAGCATCCGGCTTTTTCAAGCTCAACGGCATCGTTGATAAGCTTTCTTGCGCTTTCTGGTGTTCCCCCCTGTACCTTAAAGCCGCCTAATGCCGATGAAGTCTGAGGCGTTAATCCTATATGACCCATTACATTAATACCGGCGTTTACAATGGCTTTTATTCTTGACAGCATCTCCACGCCGCCTTCAAGCTTGATGCAATCACAGTTTGTTTCTTTGATCAATCTGTTGGCGTTTCTGACAGCTTCTTCGTCGCTTACATTGTAGGAACCGAAGGGCATATCTCCCACAATCCAGGTATCCGGAGCTCCCTTAACGACGGGCTTGATATGGTGTATCATATCTTCCATGGTTACGGACTCGGTGCCCTTGTATCCCAGCATGATCATCCCCAGCGAATCCCCTACCAGAATGATTTCCACATCGCTGTCGTTTATGATGGATGCCATTGTGTAGTCATATGCCGTTACAAAACTAAACTTTCTGCCTTCCTCTTTAAATTTTTTAAAATCGTTGATGGTCATTTTTTTCTTTCCGCTCATTTCCTTTTCCTCCTTCATAAAACGTAATCTGTATTGATTTATCGGTTAAATTTACAGGCTATATCCCATTTGCCGAGATATTTTTGATGCAGTGCTCAAAATATAGTCGGCGTAAATTTTTTGATGTTTGCTTTCGACACGATATTTCGGGCAGGATACGCTGACGGCTGCGATGGGATTTCCATGATAGTCAAAAATAGGGGCTCCGAAACAGATCAATCCGATGACATATTCTTCATCGTCTATGGAGTATCCTCTTTCTCTTATTTCCAGCAGAGAAGTTCTGAGAGTATCTTTGTCCACGATGGAATGTTCCGTAAACCTCTCAAAAATAGTGTTATTTATCAGCTCCTCTACTTCCTCTTCCGACATAAAAGATAAATATGCCTTCCCCAATCCGGTACAATGCATGGGTATGCTGATTCCGATATCCAGTCCAACTTTAATGGTTGATTTGCTTTCAATCTTGTCGATATAGACGATCCGATCGCCCGCTTTTATACCGAGATTGACGGTTTCACCGGTGAGCTTAGCCAGTTCCTCTAAATAAGGTCTTGCAATTCTCTTTATTCCTGTTTTCTCCGTGACCCGGTTGCCCATAGCCAGCAATTTGAAACTATTAGAGTACCTTTTCGTATCCTTATTCTGATTCACATAACCGGCATATTTAAGAGTGTTTACTAAACGGTGAACCGTTGCTTTATCCATAGATAATCGACTGCTTAGCTCTCCTATGCTTAACTCTCCCGCCGAATCCAGCTCCTCCAGTATTGAAAATGCTTTTAAAACCGATTTCACATAGTTTGCAGTATCCACTGTGTCCGGAATTGACAATGCGGTCTCCTCCAATCAACGAAAACCCAAAGAGAAATAACTTCTGTAATCTTCTGTAATATCAAGCTTTTTTATAGGAATACCAATAAGCAATTCCCACAAATAAGCCGCCTCCGACAATATTCCCCAGCGTTACAGGGATTAAGTTGTTTATAAAAAACCCGCTCCAGGTAAGATTAGACAACATTTCCTGAGAAAGGCCGGCAAGCTCTGCAAGCTCTAAAAATGCAGGATTAGAGCGAGCCATGATTCCCGCCGGTATGTAATACATGTTCGCTACGCTGTGCTCAAATCCAGAGGTAATGAACAGCCAAATGGGGAAAAAGATTGCGAAGATCTTTCCCACCATAGATTCTGCGCCATAGGAAAGCCACACGGCCAAACATACCAACCAGTTGCACATGATTCCCAGATAGAAAGCCGGAAGAAAAGCAAGGTTTACTTTACCTGCCGCGATCTTAACGGTCACAGCGCCAAGCAAATCGGCGCCGCTGGAAAAAAGTCCGGAATGCGCCATCATATAAGCGATAAAAAGGGAGCCGATTAAATTTCCCACATAGACGATGGCCCAATTCCGAAGCATCCGGACAGTCTTAACTTTTCTGTCGCATACCGCGGCAAGAATCAATGTGTTTCCTGTGAACAATTCTCCGCCCGCCAGAACCACCAGCATAAGTCCCGTTCCGAAGACAGCCCCTGCTAAAACCCGTCCCAATCCGTAAGTGGAGTATTCCGCAAGGAGATTAAAGGCTGCCATATTTGAGCCTTCCGCCGCAAAAGCTATAAAGGCGCCCGCCAGAAAGCTGAGTATTAAGAGCTTTGGCAGACTGCCGTTCACTTTATCCTGCGCCGTTTCAATAACAAAATCCGTTATTTCCGCCGGTTTTAAGGGTCTCTTCTCCATTTACCTTTTTCTTCCTACTTTTTTTGTAATTTCATTGCTTTGATTACGTGGCTTAACAGAATCATGGAAGTTACCGTCCCCACACCCCCGGGAACAGGGCTGATAGCCGATACATGCCCCGCAACTTCTTCAAAGTCCACATCTCCGCAAAGCTTGCCATCTGCGAAATTGATTCCCACATCTACCACTATACTGCCTTCCGTAAAGTAGTCCGGCCCGAAGTACTTACCTCTTCCGACTCCTGTTACAACAATATCCGCCCTTTTGGTAACCTCATTTAGGTCTCTCGTCTTGGAATGGCAGATTGTAACGGTTGCATTTTCCGCAAGAAATAGCATGGCTAAAGGTTTCCCTAAAACCATGCTTCTGTTTACAACGGTTACGTTTTTACCTTGTAGATCGAAATCGTAGAATTTTAAGATCTCGATGACTGCCTCCGGGGTACAGGGCGCAATCCCATCGCTATCCCCCGTAAACACCTTTTCAATATTAACGGGGCTCATACAGTCAATATCCTTTTGAGGGCTTATTGCTCTACTGATTTCCTCCGTGTCAAGATGAGCCGGCAAAGGTCGAAAGATAAGGATGCCGTGAGTATTTACATCCTGGTTCAGCCGGTTGAGCTCTTTTATAAAGCTTTCCATATCAATATTTAAATCAAGGGCTACAACCTCTGTCTCAATCCCTACCGTCCGGCAATTTTTAAGAACTCTCTCTTCATAAGCGATGTCGTCTTCCCTTGCTCCGACTCGCAATATGGCTATTTTGGGAGTTTCCCCGGCTTTCTTATATTCTTCCACTGCATGGATAATATCTGCTTTGATTTTATCCGCTACCGGTTGACCTTTTAATAACATAACGGAACCTCCACACTTTAAAATAGACCGGAAATCCTTCCTGTTCTGTCAACGTCAATAGCTTCTGCAGCCGGAACCTTCGGAAGTCCTGGCATGGTCATGATTTCGCCTGTCAGCGCGACAATAAATCCCGCTCCCACAGAGGGTTTGACGTTTCTGACGGAAATTTTGAATCCGGAAGGTCTGCCAAGCTTCTTCGGATCGTCCGTCAGGGAATATTGGGTTTTTGCCATGCAAATGGGCAGGTTCCCGTATCCTAAGGCTTCAAGCTCATCAATCTGTTTTGCGACATTCCCGATAAAGTCGACTCCCTCCGCACCGTAGATTTTCTTGGCAATGGCCTCAATTTTCTCACGAATAGAGAGGTTTACATCATAGGCAAAGCTGAAGTTGCTCTGGCCATTTTCCGCGACTTTAACGACTTCCTTGGCCAGTTCGATGCCGCCTTCGCCACCCTTTGCCCATACTTCAGACAGTATTACATTGACATTTAACTCTTTACATCTCTCTTTAATGTACGTCAGCTCCGCAAGGGTATCTGTGGGGAAACGGTTTAAAGCAACCACCGCCGGAAGCCCGAACACCTCGGTGATATTTTCTACGTGTTTCAGAAGGTTTTCGATGCCTTTCTCCAACGCATCAATATTCTCCACACTAAGAGCTGATTTTTCCACGCCTCCGTGAAGTTTTAACGCCCTCACGGTAGCGACGATAACCACAGCATCCGGCCTTAAACCGCTAAGTCTGCATTTAATATCGATAAATTTTTCCGCCCCCAGATCTGCACCAAAACCTGCTTCCGTAACTGTATAATCTCCCAGCTTAAGAGCTATTTTTGTCGCCATAACGCTGTTGCAGCCATGGGCGATGTTGGCAAAAGGACCGCCGTGTATAAAAGCGGGGGTATGTTCCAACGTCTGAACAAGATTGGGCTTTAACGCATTCTTTAATAATGCCGCTACCGCGCCCTGAACTTTTAGATCCGCTACGGTCACAGGTTTCCCTTCAAAATCGTAAGCAACGATAATCTTGGACACCTTTTC
The DNA here is from genome assembly GCA_050953365.1 of Anaerovoracaceae bacterium. GTDB lineage: Bacteria > Bacillota > Clostridia > Peptostreptococcales > Anaerovoracaceae > UBA1426. The sequence goes on from JBMNMN010000001.1 coordinate 10,008, forward strand.
TTTTAAATCCATTAAGTCATTGGACAGGCAAAGAATGGCCATTATTTCCGATGCAACAGTAATATCAAAACCGTCTTCTCTCGGCGTTCCGTTGGCTTTACCTCCAAGCCCATCGACTACAAACCGCAGCTGCCTGTCATTCATATCCAGGCACCTTTTCCAAATGATTCTTCGAACGTCTATATTGAGAGCATTACCTTGGTGGATGTGATTATCCAGTATTGCCGCAATTAAATTGTTGGCGGCAGTAATGGCATGAATATCACCTGTAAAGTGAAGATTTATGTCCTCCATGGGAATAACCTGCGCATAACCGCCTCCGGCAGCTCCTCCCTTTACACCGAAAACCGGACCCAATGACGGCTCTCTTAAAGCGATGACCGTCTTTTTTCCAATTTTTCTTAGAGCATCTCCGAGACCTACGGTTGTTGTGGTCTTGCCTTCTCCCGCAGCAGTGGGATTGATGGCAGTTACCAGAATCAGCTTACCGTTGGTTTTGTCTGCATACTTATCCAAGATGTTATAATCAACTTTTGCCATGTACTTCCCATAGGCTTCCAGAAAATCATCGTCTATGGAAAGTTCTTTTGCTATTTCGTTGATATTGGCAGGTTTAGCCTCTTGTGCAATCTCTATGTCGCTCTTAAAGCTCATCGTTGATACCTCATTCCTTCATAAAATTTCGCATTGTGAAACGACATTTCATTATCTTTGCGTTTATTTTAACCTTTGTCTAATCGTAAGTCAAGTTGAAATTTTCTGATAATATCAACGGCATATCGGGCTCATATGCATATGAAACGCGATTCTTTTCAACAGATTAAAGAATCGCGTTTCATATAATCCTCTCTTCATATTTATGCATTTTCGTTTGCAGCTCTTTTTGCAGCTCTTCAGGTTTGGCCTTTTCAGGCTAACCGAATGGGAATACTGTACTAATGGGCATTATTCCCATTTCCGTTATCCTCATTCTCCTTCAGATGGAATTTATGTTCCACGCTCATCTGGATTTTTTCATCGTAACAGGAGAACACACTTTCTATAAAGGCAGGATCTTGTCTGGGCGTAATCAGGCTCACTACGGGTACGATCACCAAGGAGAGAAGAATGGCAACGGCTCCGGCAATAGGCGCGGCGGTATAACCCGTCAGCAGGTTTGCCACATTGATCAGCAAGGACAGAGCAATGGAGGCCCACAGCGCCGCTTTATTGGCCCGTTTCCAGAAGAGCCCATACAGAAACGGTCCGAGAAATGCGCCGGCCAGCGTGCCCCAGGACAAACCCATCAATGTTGTGATCAGATTATTTGGGTTGATTGCAATGACCACCGACAGCACCACAAAGAGCACGCACAATCCTTTGATAATCGCCACCTGAGTCCGGTTGCTCATGTCCTTAATAATCGTACCCTTGAGGAAGTCCAGCGTAAAGGTGGAGCTGCTGGTGATGACCAGCGAGGAAAGGGTGGACATGGATGCGGAAAGGACCATAATAATCACCAGGCCGATGAGAATGTCCGGCAAAACGCTCCCAAGCATTGTCGGAACGATGTCGTCATAGGCCACGCGCCCGTCCGCCCCGGGAGTGTAGAACAGGCGTCCGAAGGAACCGAGGAAGTAGGATCCTCCCGCAATGATCAGCGCAAACAAGGTGGATATAACGGTCCCCGCCTGAATCGCTTTTTCGTTCTTGATGGTGTAGAATTTGTGGACCATCTGCGGCAATCCCCAGGTTCCCATGCTGGTCAGTATCATCACTGCAAGCATTGCCAGAGGCACCGGTCCCAGGAAGGAAACGTAGGCTCCTTGGAGCTCCGGCACCGTCTCTGACGGAATCTGAGAAAGCTCAGCTATGGCCGCCATAAGCCCTCCTCTGGAACGGAGAACCACAAAGATAATGGAAATGATGCTGAAAACCATAACAATTCCCTGAAGCACGTCATTGAGGGCCACCGCCACATAGCCGCCAAGGACAACATAAATCCCCGTAAGCACGGCCATACCTATAACGCAGTAAATAAAATCAATTCCGAAGGCCATGACGAAAAGCTGCGACAGCCCTTTATATACCGACGCGGAATAAGGCACCAGAAATACAAATATAAGGATGGAAACGACGATCTTTAGCGCGTTGCTGCCATATCGTTTACCGAAAAAGTCCGGCATGGTGGCAGAGTCCAGGTGTTTGGTCATGACTCTGGTGCGTCTTCCGAGGACAACCCAGGCTAAAAAGCTGCCGATAATTGCGTTTCCAATACCGATCCAGGTAACGGAAAGTCCGAAGTTCCACCCAAATTGGCCGGCATATCCTACAAAAACTACTCCGGAAAAATAGGTGGTGCCGTATGCAAATGCGCTCAACCAGGGCCCCATGTTGCGCCCTCCCAGCACAAAGTCATTGACATTTGTGGCATGCCGCCTGCAGTATACACCGATTGAGACTGTAACTGCAAAGAAAAGAACCATCATCAACACTTTTTCAAACATCTTCTTCCTCCCGTCTTTATACTAAAAATCTTGCCATGTTGTATTTGGTGTCAGGCAGCAAATACAACTTCCTTGTGTCAAGGAATAAAAAAACCCGTCCTCTGATTTCTCAGAGGACGGGATTGTTCCCGTGGTACCACCTCAGTTTGCGAAGGTCTCGCGATCCTTCGCCTCCTCGAGTACGGCGCAATGCCTGCGCTTATACTCCAGCACTGTAACGGGTGCGCCCGTACCAGCCTACCGAGACATAGCGCCTTTTCGGTGGTCAGCTCGCGGAATGTATTCGGAAATCCATTAACACTTGCGCCTCTCACCAGCCGGCAACTCTCTGTAGCTTCCTGGATTCTTACTTCTTTCCGGTCATCGCTTTTTTAATATTGAACCTAATGTACCATTCATTTCGAATCTTGTCAACAATTTTTTTTACGTCATAAAAGCCAACAGCAAACAATTAATATTTTTTGCGAATCTGGGAAAATTAATTGATGAAAGGAAGTGATGACATGAAAAAGCTTGTACTGTTATTGGTTATTATAGGCGCTATCAACTGGGGTCTCATAGGATTCTTCCAATACGACCTGGTTGCCGCAATTTTCGGTGGGCAGGCTGCCATAGCCAGCCGTGTTATTTTCGCTATCGTAGGATTGGCAGGAATTTATGCAATTACTTTTTTATTCAGAAACAACCAGGATAAAGTCGTTACAGGCGCATAACCAATAACAAGCCATGTCGCAGCGAGAATTCGGCCAAGCAGAAAAAACCGCGCCGGAGCAAGTCCCGTGCGCGGTTTTTCATGCTTATTCAACACTTGTCAGCGTGTTATTAATACTCCATCTTCTTCAGGCTGGGGCTGATGATCAGTTTGCACTGAGTCGCTTCCTGCACCTGCTCTACAGTGTAATCTTCATTGATCTCAGTCAGCATGAGGCCTTCGGGAGTTACTTCCATAACACCCATTTCCGTAACGATCATGTCAACTACATTGATGGCGGTATAAGGCAGCGTGCATTCATTCAGAATCTTATGCTTGCCTTTCTGCGTATGGAGCATGGCTATGATAACCTTTTTGGCACCTACCACCAGGTCCATGGCGCCGCCCATTCCCGGAACCATTTTGCCCGGGATAATCCAGTTGGCCAGGTTACCCATCTGATCCACTTCCAATGCACCCAAAATCGTCGCATCCACATGTCCGCCGCGTATTATACCAAAGGAAGTAGCGCTATCAAAGAACATGGCTCCGGGATTTACCGTTACGTACTGGGCTCCGGCATTGATGATATCAACATCTTCTTTGCCCGGTTCCGCTGCGGGTCCCATACCCATAATCCCGTTTTCGGACTGAAGCACAATGCTTACCCCTTCCGGAAGGTAATTTGCTACCATAGTAGGAAGGCCGATTCCGAGATTTACGACGTCACCGTCTTTTAATTCCTTCGCAACTCTTCTTGCGATAATTTCTTTTAAATCTGCCACGGTTTCTCACCTCCTACAATAGTATCCACAAAGATACCGGATGTCACTACGTTATTCGGATCAATTTCGCCGACTTCAACAATCTCACATGCGCCGACGATCACATGATCCGCTGCCATTGCCATAAGCGGATTGAAGTTTCTCGTAGTTCCGTTATACATTGTGTTGCCAAACTTATCCGTTACCGAACCACGGATAAAGGCAAAGTCCGCGCGAAGAGGCAGCTCAAGCAGATAGTCTCTTCCGCCTACGTTTATAACCTGTTTACCTTCCGCTACAATGGTTCCCACACCGGTAGGAGTCAGGAAACCGCCGAGTCCGGTCCCGCCTGCACGGATTCTCTCAGCCAATGTTCCTTGGGGGATCAAAATACATTCCAGCTTGTCTTCCTCCACGTCGGTGTTCATCCTTTGTGCCACCTCCGGATTGAGGCCTACATGGGAAGCGATCAGGGTCTTAATCTGTCCGTTTGTAAGCAGTTTTCCGACTCCTCTTCCCGGTACGCCTGCATCGTTGCAGATGATTGTTAAGTTCTTGACATTTTTTCTCACCAGAGCATCAATGAGGATTTCCGGGGTCCCACAGGCCATGAAGCCACCTACCATAATACTGGCGCCGTCTTTAATAACGGCAACGGCTTCATCCGCTGTCTTGATTTTGTCAATCATGCTATCACTTCCTTTCTTCCTAAATCTTATTACGCCTTACAATTTCCGTCAATACAAAAGAGGCAACATGTTCCGCATAAGTATGCGGTCCAAAACCTGCATCAAAGCCGAGCTCTTGAGCCAGCTCATGAGAAATTCTCGGGCCTCCGCAACATAGAATGACTTTGTCACGAAGCCCTTCCGCTTCTAACAGTTCCACCAGTTCCGTGAGATTCTTTATGTGAACATCTTTCTGTGTAACGATTTGGGATACCAGGATAGCGTCCGCCTTCAGCTCGATCGCCTTGGCAATAAGTTCTTCATTGGGAACCTGGCTTCCCATATTATGGGCTTCGATACCCTTGTAGCGTTCCAATCCGAAGTGCCCGTGGAAGCCTTTCATATTCATGATGGCATCGATGCCCACGGTATGCGCATCTGTACCTGTACAAGCTCCGACGATCACTACGTCACGCTTGATGTTCTCCTCGATATATTTTTCACACTCAAGCCGATCCATCACTTCCCCTTCCACCTTGGGAACCTTGATGGAAGTGTAATCCACTGTGTGCTGGCATTTCCCGTATACGATGAAATACGTAAAGTCAACCCCCAGATCCTTGAAGTAGACCACGTTGGGCTCGTCCAAACCCATCTTTTTCGCCAGTTGCTTGGCAGCTTCATTTGCCTCATCGCCTGCCGGCACAGGAAGTGTGAAGGACATTTGGACCATGCCGTCGTTCATGGTGTCGCCATAAGGCTTGACCTTTGTCAGATCAACCGTGGCCGTTGCAGTCGTATTGTTGCTACCCATTATTTTGCACCTCCTAACATCAAGGGGATAAAGGGATTGAAGTATTGGTCATCTTTCGCGCAGACACCGTCCAGTCCTTTTCCTCCGTCTCTTGCTCTCTTCACGCCGCCAAATTTACCCTGCTCAATGGTGGCGAAAAGGCCTTCTTTTTCAATATTACGGAGCAGTTTTTCCGCTTCAGCCAATACGCTTTGCGCTCTCGTCTGGATGATGCCGCCTTCCTTGAATTCAATTTCCTCTCCCAGATCTCTCGCGTTGTTGAAAATGTAAGAAGCGTTCTCGATGGAAAGCATTCTGTCATGGAGATGGGGTGTGTGGATGGCCTCTGTCAGCATACCCAGCAGCTGCAGGGACTGACCGGACCACACGGCGATCAAGTTGAACAGCGCATCCTGAATGTGTCCCTTGAAGATGTTGCCCGTCATGAATTTTGTCGGAGGCATGTATTTGAGCGGTGCCTCTGGGAAGATCTCCCTGGCCATGATGGCCTGTGCCAATTCATAAAGGAAACCGTTTTTCATATCCGGGTCCATCTCAAAGGCATGGCCAAGACCCATCTGATTTGCAGGGATATTGGCCAATACGGCGAATTGCTCGTTGATCAGCTGAGAGGCCAGCACAGTGTGAGCCTCTTCATAGGCATCGGCGGTGGTGAGGTAGTTGTCTTCCCCGGAGTTGAAAATGATTCCCGAATAGCCGATGATGATTCTGGAAAAATACTGATCGACCAGGGTCCTCTGCATGTTGATATCCCGGAACAAAATGCCGTAGAGCGCATCGTTGAGCATGACATCGAGACGCTCAATGGCGCCCATAGCCGCAATCTCGGGCATGCACATGCCGGAGCTGTAGTTGCAGAGCCTGATGTATCTTCCCACTTCCTCCCCTACTTCATCGAGAGCCTTTCTCATGAGACGGAAGTTTTCCTGGGTAGCATAGGTCCCTCCAAAACCCTCCGTTGTTGGCCCGTAAGGTACATAGTCAAGAAGGCTTTGAGCAGTGGTACGGATGACAGCAATGATATCCGCCCCTTGCTTTGCTGCCGCTTTGGCCTGCACAATATCTTCGTAGATATTGCCCGTTGCTACGATTACATAGAGATAGGGCTGCTTGCCTTCTCCGATGGTATCCAGGTAGTGCTTTCTTTTTTCAGTCTGTTCCTTTATTTTTTTCAAAGTCTCCTTTGCCACGGGAAGCAGCTTTTCTTGGGTTTCTTCCACTGTGGCCAACGGCAGTTTCATCAGATCGAGTTCGCCTGCCGCAACTTTTTCCGCAATCTCCTGGGGAGAAAGCCCGGTCTGGATCATGGCATTCCCGATCCAGTAGGCAGCCCCTCTGGGCAGCCCGCCGCCATCCTTGATGGCATCCACTACCACGTTGGGCAGCGGTGTATCCACATCATCCACGCCATCGATTCCAAGCAGTCTTACCACGGTCCTCTCTGTGCTGACAGTGGTATGCCGGTCAATGAATTTTTGCATGTCGGCAGCAATACCCGCCGCACACGATCTGGCACTGTCGATGATTTTGGGATCTAAGTTCAGTTTACTTTTCATCTTTTGGATCCTCCATATATTTCCTTGCCTGTTCTATAATATCACGGTCAATGCCGAGCATCTGCGCTATGTTCAGCGCATCTTTTGGAATTTCTTTATTGTCTGCCACCTCGTAGAGCCTGTAGTCCATGTACTTTCCAATGATCTCAATCCGCTCCCGCCGGTTGGCATAACGAATCTCTCTGGACAGAAGTTCAAAATCAACGTCCGCCAAGCCTCTTACCTGCATGTTCCGGGTCTTGCCTCCCACGAACACATTGTCAAAATGGGTGGTGATCACGCTGATATACGCTTTCTGACTCAGGTAATTTACAATACTCTTTGTCAGGGCCAAGCCCTCCACCGGATTTGTACCGCTGGCAATTTCATCGATAAGAAGAAGCGCTCTGTCCTTGCTGCGATCCAGAATTTCCTTCAGCTCTTCCATTTCGCTTCCGAAGCTGGATAAGCCTCTCTGCACGTTTTGGCTGTCGCCGATAAGAATATGAACGTAGCTCGACAAACCTATTTTGGCCCGGGTACAGGGCACATAAAACCCGTGCTGCGCCAAAATCGCGCACTGGCCTACCATTTTCAAGGAAATGGTCTTGCCTCCCATGTTGGCTCCGGTAATGCAGGTCACCCCATCCTTAAGGACGATGGTAACGGGGCAAAATTCCTTACCTTTCTTCTGCAGTATCTCTTCCACCACCAGCTGGCGTCCGTCAACCAGCTCCAGCACATGCTCCTCTACAATCTCGGGTTTTACACAGTTGCGGTTCAATGCAAAGGAGGCCTTCGCCAAATTGAAATCCAACTCTCCGATGGCGGCGCAGTTTTCTAAAAGCAACGACCGGAATTGGCCCACTTTCTTTGAAAGCTCCTCCTGAACCTGAAGTTCTTCCTCTTCAATGGCTTCGTTCAGAACCTCCATATCCCGCTTGAGCCGATCCACTTCATCGTTGCCGGCAAGGGTAAAGATGGCCGTCATGTAATCCTCATCCTGCAAGCTGAGTTCCGGTATGCCTCGCGCCTTATCCATAAGCTGCTTATCGGTTTTCGGCACCATGTACTCAAACTTGGGAGTCATGATAATACCGTAGGCCGCTTCCACTTTGCGCTTTAATTCTCTTTGAACTTTCCGAATGTCCAGTTCGATCTTTCTTCTATCCGCCCGAAGGGCAGCCAGCTTTTCAGAAAAAACATCATAGATATAAAAGGTGTTGATCCGTTCTTTACCCGGATCTAAAACGTCAAGCAGTTCCGTCACGTCCTGCAGCAAAAACTCCGCCGGAATCTCTCCCTCCGCTTTAGCAAGCAGATTGCGAATTCTGTCCATCTGCAGGAGGAGCGTCTTTATCTCATAGAGTTCCACAACACTGAGCACGTTGTTTGCGCTGCGCTTTATCGTAAGCGTGTTGTCCTTTATCTCATGCAGCACTTCGTACAGCCGCTCCGTTAAATCCGGCTGCCGACGGATCAGATCTACGGTTTTTTCCAGCCGCAACAACTCCTGACGAAGATCGCCCTCCCTGCCCGGTTCAAAAGCAGAGATTTCTTTTACCCGCTTTTTCCCATAGGGCGTACGGATAAAAAGGCTGTTCACTACATAATCAAACCCTGTTTCAGTTTTTGTCTTGGGATTGCAAAGCCGCATATCTTCTCCTCTTCAGTCCTGCTCGCCGTATCTGACATCAATGACCGGGATGCCGCCGACGGCTTCCCTCATAGCCGTCAGCAGCTCCCTATGGTCAAAGGAATACCCCGAAGGGGAATAAGGATTCACCGTCAACGCAGCAATTTGGATATTTTCAAGCACATTGGCCTGAAAACCCCGCTTCCGTAGCTGCTGCCATGGGGTGGCTCCGATAAAAACTTTTGTAGGGTCCTTTAGCACAAAGGTTACATCCTTCAGTTTGGAAGGATGAATGTCTCCGATGACGCTCTGTGTCAGCGCTCCCGGAATAAAAACCCAGTCCGTTTCCTCATCGATGGCATCGTTTAAGATCCTGCCTGCTGCCAGAGTTGTTTCCAGATCTAAAAACTCTGCCCGTTCTCCTTTGATGAGCATGATCTTGTCTTGTGCGGCGCAGGCTACCATTTTCTCTCTGACGGTTCCTTCCGGAACCTCAGGCAACTGATATAAATTCAGGATATGAAGGGTCTCCTCCACCACCTTCTTCATACTCCTTGAAAGAACCGCGCCGGTAGCCAATATAATGGCATCGGACGTAGCGGGCGCGGCAATGGATCTGCGATCCACCGCCCCGTCAATGAGGATCAGTTCCGCGCCCAGCTCCATCATCTCGTCGCACATGCTCTTATGGTCTGCTGTATTCACGGGCCCGGCTATCTGAACATAACCGCTCTCCGCTACTCTGCACAGCATCAGCTGGCCCAAGGCCGTGGAATATCGAGTCATCCTCAGTATTTCAAGCCCCGCATCCGCCAGCTCATAAAGCTGCACCGGCACGGATACGATGGTGCCTGCATCTAAATACACTCTGGGTTTTTCCGTTTCGGTGACCAAATCCGTACTCTCTCCGTCCCTACCCGTGGAGGTGACGCCGATAATCATACCCTCATCCATGGCTTCCTCGATAAGGTAGTTTAGAGTCGTGGTTTTTCCCGCATTTTTAGCCATCCCTACGATTGCGATCCTTTTATACTTTTGTGCGAGCCGATTCAGAATCCCCATAAAAACTCCTTGCACTGTAATCTCGATTTGCCGAATTTATCGTCTGTTACTTCTTGTTGCGTTGGTGACGGAGAAGGTTCTGGGGCTCCAGAGCCAGTCTCTCACCCTGCATCAGGCCGGCAACGCCTTCATAATGATATTCTTTCTTGCCTGTGCAATAATCGCAGGTGCATTCAAGAGGCGGCAGATCCGTGGGTTCGGTGTAAGTGGTGATGACACCTTCGTAGTTTCTCAGAATTACCTTGTCCTGCGACTGAGAAATCAGGTACTGAGGCATTACCGGAATCTTTCCGCCGCCGCCCGGAGCGTCTACAACGAAGGTGGGCACCGCATAGCCGGAAGTATGACCTCTCAGGCTTTCAATGATTTCGATGCCTTTTGCTACAGGTGTCCGGAAGTGCTCGATTCCAAGAGAGAGGTCGCACTGATAGATATAGTACGGACGAACTCTGTTCTTCACAAGGTTGTGTACCAGATCTCTCATGATATGCGGACAGTCGTTGACACCGCGAAGCAATACGGACTGATTGCCCAAAGGAATACCGGCATCCGCCAGCTTCCGGCAGGCTTCCATAGCATCCGGCGTCATTTCCTTGGAGTGGTTGAAGTGGGTATTCAGCCATACGGGATGATACTTCTTCAGCATGTTCACCAGATTGTCCGTAATCCTCATAGGCATAACTACAGGAGTTCTTGAACCCAGTCTTACGATTTCTACGTGGGGGATCTTGCGCAGTTCTTTGAAGATGTATTCCAATACGTCATCGTCAACCAACAGGCAGTCGCCGCCGGACAGCAGAACGTCTCTTACTTCCGGGCTCTTTCTGATGTATTCGATGCATGCATTGATATCTTCTATGCTTCTTGCCGCGTCATGCTCACCGGCCAATCTTCTGCGGGTGCAATGCCTGCAGTACATGGAACATTGGTCGGTGATCAGGAAGAGGACTCTGTCCGGATATCTGTGAGTCAAGCCGGGGGCCGGAGAGTCTTCATCCTCGTGGAGAGGATCCAGCATGTCGGCTTCGCTCCTGTGGGTCTCGTTGATAACGGGTACAGCCTGCATTCTGACCGGGCACCTGGGATCGTCGGGATCCATCAGAGACGCGTAGTAAGGAGTAATTCCCAGTCTGAAGTTCTTAACGACTTCGTTGATATCCTTTTCTTCCGGTTCTGTCAGGTTTATGATTTTTTTCAGCTGTTCCAAGGTGGTGATTCGATTCGCTACCTGCCATTTCCAGTCATACCATTGTTCTTCTGTCACATCCTTGTAGGCTTCGATCTCTTTCCAGTTCCTTGCCATTCTAAATTACCTCCTATCAGTATTTCCGTGGCAACTTCTATCAGGAAACAACTTTAACAACTTCTATGAGATACAATTTATTGTTAAACATCTTTTGTGTTTTCGGAGCGTGTAGAGTGTGCTCCGGCGAGTACAAGCAAGTGGCAACCGGGCAGGACGGGCCGACTGAATCGTACGGCACGCAGCGCGTCGCTGTCGAGCGGGAGAACACTCTACCGTCCGAAGACACATCAATTCGCTCCGAAAACAGAATTTCGATTGTTTCCTTATATTATGCGTACATCTCTGTGAACAGCTCACGCAGCGGCGGGCACTCTCTCAGCACCTGCAATGCGATGGCGGCATGTCCTTTTGTATATCCGTTGCCGACGATCATGTTGACGTCTTTTCCGACGCCTTCCGCTCCTAAAGCGGCCTTTGTAAAGCTGGTTGCCATGCTGAAGAAATAAACCATTCCGCCGTCTTTGGTGGCAAGGATGCTGGCCATTTCCGTGTTGGGAATGTTTACGCAGTTGATGACGATGTCAGCAAGCTTTCCGTTTGTGAGCTCCATGATCTTGTTGTATACAAAGATTGCATCCGTTGCGTCAGCAGCGAAATATTCATCGGCAAGACCCAGTTTTCTGGCTCTGTTGGTGCTCTTTTCACTTCCGCCGATGCAGATGACCTTACCGGTAACGCCGGCTCTCTTCTTGGCTTCGTAGAGGCAAAGAAGTCCGGATTTTCCGCCGCCGCCGATTACGACTACCGTGTCGCCGGGCTTTACTAATTTGGCGGTCTGCGCGGGAGCGCCTGCAACGTCCAGTACGGACAGAGCAAGGTTTTCGGGCATATCATCGGGAAGAACTGCATAGATACCGCTTTCAAAGAGGATAGCCTGACCCTTGATGTCTACTTGGTCTACGTCAGGTCTTACTTCGAGAATCTCTTCGATTACGAGCGGGGTCAAGGAAAGGGATACCAGAGTAGCAATCTTGTCGCCCACTTTCAGATCTGTTTTGCCTTCCAGCGCGGGACCGATCTCTTTTACGGTTCCGATGAGCATTCCGCCTGAACCGGTGACGGGATTCTTGTGCTTACCTTGCTTCTCAACGAGTCCCATCATGATCTTTTTGATCTCTTCTACATCGCCGTTTGCCTGCTTCTCAATTTGTGTAAAGCTGGCGGAGTCGATATTGAGGGTTTGAACGTCGATGAGAACTTCATTGTCGTAGATCTCCATGGTGTTGTCGATCTTTTCGGCGGGCTGAGGCAGTACGCCTTTCGGTTCGATAACACGGTGTGTTCCATAAGGGCATCCTTTTTTCATTGTTGTTTCCTCCTATAAAGTAGAATCTTTGTAAGTTTGATCTTTTGCGCATTTCGGCTTTCCATAAATTACTTTGACGCAGCAGCATATTTTGGCGTATTTATCTGGCCATTCTGCTTTGCTTACTGTTTGCCGAAACGGCCTTTGCCATACTATATAAAGAGCAATTTTTATGCCAAACAAGTTTTTCTTTTGGCCTCTTCATGTCCTGCGCTAATTCTCCGACCTGCATAGAGGGTAAAACCCCTAAACTTGGCGGATTTATCCGCCTGATAACTCTTCGCTCTTTCCCGAAAACTTTCTGCACCTCCTTCAAGCATAGTAGATTTTTGCGCCATATGATGCAAAAACGGTTCAGGTCTGCAAAAAACCCGAACCGTTTTGTGTTCATATTTTGTATTTGTTCTTTTTGCGAATCAATTGGGTCTGGCTAATCCCTATGGCTTTCGCGGCTTTTCGAGAAGAACCGTACTTTTCATAGGCGCTCTTTATGATGTTCTTTTCAAAATTGGCTACCATCAGATTCAGATCAAAGGCGCCGATCTCCCTTTCTTCTTCCGTTTCGTCCATTCCCAAATGACCGACATTTTCAAAGAGATCTATGTGCAGTTCCTTCATTACGTCAAATACCGTAATAGTTTCTCCTTTGGTGGAAATCAGCAGCCGCTGAACCATGTTCTCCAGCTCCCGGATGTTTCCGGGCCAATCGCAGCTTTTTAAGTATTCTACCGCATCCTCGGTGATGCCTCGATCGATGCCGAATTTATCGTTGTACTTCTTTATGAAATGCTGCACCAAGGCCGGTATTTCCGCCCTCCTTTCAGAAAGGTTGGGAACGCGAATAGGGAACACATTAAGTCTGTAATAAAGGTCTCTTCTGAACCGCTTAGCATCGATGGCATCCTCCAGGTCCCGGTTGGTTGCAGAAATGATGCGAACGTTGGTCTTTACCGGTCTGGTGCCTCCCACCCGGTAGAATTCTCCGTCCTGAATGACACGCAACAGCTTGGCCTGCACGTCCAAGGGCAGTTCTCCCACCTCGTCCAAGAAAATGGTCCCGTTGTCCGCAAGCTCAAAATACCCCTTTTTCCCCGAAGGATTCGCTCCTGTAAAAGAGCCTTTTTCATAACCGAACAACTCCGATTCAATCAGGTTTTTCGAAATGGAAGCGCAGTTGATCTTTACAAAGGGCTGCATTTTCCGGGTGCTGTTCTTTTGAATCATGGTAGCGATCTTTTCCTTGCCCACTCCCGTCTCTCCGGTGATCAGCACATTGCAATCGTACTTTGCCACGCTGAGAATTTCATCCAGCACGTTGGCCATGGCCCGGCTTTCGCAGATGAAGTCCTCCACCAGGCTCTTACGGTAATGGGGCATTTCAAGGCCTCGACCGGACCGGCCCAGAGGATAGTCCACATTGTCTTCCACTTTGGATTCCACCACCGACGCCGTCTGTAAATAGGAAGCGAGTTTCTTTACAAGGCCAATGTCGAATTCATCATACTCCTCCAGGAAACCTTCCGCACAGCGGATTGTCAGCTGCCTGGAAATGGATTCGGTGATGTACACAGCTATATTATAGTTGTTTATCAGGTTGGCGAAAAAGACAGTTCCGCCGTACCTTGTGGCTAAAATATTAACCGTCTCCGCGCCCGGAATATCGGCGCAGTTGACGCTCATATCGTAAAGTCCTTCCGCATGCAGGCGTTGCAGACATTCCATGGGCCGCAGGATATTAACATAATGAATTTCGCTGAAAACTTCATTTAGCAGTTCGTCCAAGCGGTCTCCTTTGAAAACCACATCGGATTTCTTGTCCAAGAGGCAAACTACCTGCGCATCGGAACCCGCTGTGCTGCGGATAGCGCACCCAAAAAGCAGGTTTGTGAGCAGATTGTTTCCCACCACGAGAAAGTTTTTCTTTCCCTTGGCCTCTTGGCTTACCGCGTAGAGGTTGCCGGACTCATCGTAAGCAAAAAGCAACAAATCGATAGGAACGTCCTCCGGCGGTTTTACTACGGGGAATTCGTTGAACAGAATCGCATAGCCTTCCGCTTCTATCTGGGAATAGGCCATATCGATTTTCGTAATGCGGCTTATGTAAAGAGGGATGGCTGCCAGCGAGGCATTGCAGATGACTTCATCGCCCGGCTTGAGACCTTTTTTGTTGTTGTAGTCGTTTCCGATCTCTTCCACGATGCCGTAAACGACGCCCCCCGTGTCCGTTACCGGATTATGAAGCTTTCCCCTCCGTATCACGATATCCATGATTTTTTCTTTGATTTTCCGCGGATCATTGTTGGCTTCGATGCAGATCTGCTTAAAGCTTGTGCTTTCTATGTGCAGCCTGCGAATGGATATTCGAAGCTCGTTAGGGCGGATTTCCCGGTTGTTATCGACTCTCCAGGCAGAGGTGGAAAGAACGTGTTTCGGCTCAAGCACCCGGTTTAATCCAAAACGGTTGAACATATATTACCTCCTGTGTTTTTGGAGTGATGCAAAATCGGTTCGTTTTATGGCTACTATAAGCATAACGCATTGGTATAGAAATTGCAAATTTATTCTGTTATGATCGATATATCGGATATAATGAATATATCGAATCGATCTCGCTCTCCGGCAGCGGAGCAACAGAGCATATAGCTGTTTCGTTCTCCTGCCGCGGAGAAACAGAGCATATGGCCGTTTCGCTCTCCGGCAGCGGAACAACAGTGCATATGGCTGTTTTGTTCTCCTGCCGCGGAGTAACAACCGCATGGCCGCTTCCCTTTCCCGCTGTAGTAAACAAATGAAAGCGGAATCGGAAAACAGCGGCGGCAATACAAAAAAACGAGGAGGAAAGACAATGGAAAAAATTACTTCAACACTCAGAGTGAGGATGTCTTACAAGGATGCTCACTATGGTGGAAACTTAGTGGATGGCGCCCATATGGTCCATCTTTTCGGTGACGTAGCAACGGAACTTCTTATTAAAATGGACGGAGACGAAGGTCTGTTCCTGAAATACACCGATGTTGAATTCCTGGCTCCCGTATATGCCGGTGATTATATCGAAGCCTACGGCGAAATCTATGAGGTAGGCAACACCTCCAGAAAAATGCGCTTCACGGCACACAAAGTCATCGCAGCCAGAACCGACATATCCCCCTCCGCAGCCGATTTCCTGGACGAGCCCATTCTGGTCTGCAGAGCGGAAGGCATTTGCGTTACACCAAAAGATGTAAAAAGAAAATAAAAATAAGGCCTGTAGCATTCAAGAAGTGAACAAAGATTACAAACAAGATCATACTTGTAACCACAAACGGGGCTAATCCCGTTTGTGGTTTTTGCAATTTAATTGATTTAGGAGAATACCATGTTTTCACCCTTTTTCGTCCTTTTCGGCCTGATGGCAGTGGGATATTTGTGCAGAAAGTTTGACTGGTTAGACGATGCAAAAAACGAAGGACTTGGCAACATCCTCGTCTACATTGCCTTACCATCTCTTTTGCTTTCCTCCATGATCGCAACGGAAATAAAAGGCAAGGTCCTGGTTGAGTTTCTAACCATGACCTTGTTATCGGTAGCCTTCTATTTTCTGTATGCGCTGTTCGCCGCGCTCTACATCAAGCTTGCCAAAGTTCCCCGGAGGCTGGACGGTATGGTACAGCTGTCCATGCTCACTTCCAACAACGGCTTTATGGGTTTCCCCATTACTCTCGCATTTTTCGGTCAGCCGGGTCTCATCCTCATGGTAGCCAACAATCTGGCCATGGGTATTGTAGTCTGGAGCTACGGCCTCTTCATATTGAAGCGAACAAAACGAATCTTTGAAGGCGCGGAGCATATAGAAAAAAGCTCCGTTTCCGAGTCCTTAAAGCAGATCTTCAACAACAATGTGGTGGCAATTCTCATCGGACTGGCAATAGGTATCGCCGGAATCAACTCCTATATCCCCGATCCCCTCTTCCAGCTGATATCCATCATGGGAAGCCTGGCTACGCCTTTATCCATGCTTTACATCGGCGCCACCTTGTACAACTCCTCCTTTTCCTCCCTGTTCCGGAATCGGTTGGTTCTCGGTGTCAGCATCACAAGACTTACCCTCTTTGCGGCAGCCTCCTTTGCAATTCTATGGTTCTTACCCATACCTTCTCTTATGAAGCAAATCAGCCTTCTGGTAATCACCCTGCCATCCGCAGCCGTCGTTCCGGTCATGACGGGAAAATACGGCATCGGAGCGGAGGAATCCACTAAGATCGTAGTTCTATCCACTTTGCTCTCATTGGCCATTACACCCCTGGGAGTTTACATCGCCCTTACCTTCTTATAGTTGTTTACATTATAATTTTAATTGTTTACATTATAATTTGGCCTCAGACGCTCTCCAAGGTTGTATTAGAGACGGACATAACTAACATTTTTTATAACTACTCTTCACAATTGCAACCATGCAGACAAATCAACTAAAATTTCATTAAACCCTAAAATTAGTTGATTTTCCTTCGGAAAATGTCATCAATACAAGTAAAAATAGGGGTTAATCAGCTAAAAAACCGTTGCAATGAAAATTTAGTTGATTTTCCTTCGGAAAATGTCATCAATGCAAGTAAAAAGAGGGGTTAATCAGCTAAAAAATCGCCACAATGAAAATTTAGTTGACTTTTTAGTAAAAAAATCAACTAAAAAAACTAACTCTTGGAAAAGTAGTTGATCCGCAGGCCGTAAAAGATAGTTATTTGAAATAAATGTAAAATATATCAGCTAAAATTGGCTTTTTTAAATTATTTAGCTGCTTTTAAAGTTTGTAATAATAATTGACCGACTCCTTAAAGTTGACCGATAATCATTAATCTGTTTCCTAAAGTTCGGTAATAATAATTGACCGATTCCTTAAAGTTGACCAATAATCATTACTCCGTTTCCTAAAGTTCGGTAATAATAACTGACCGACTCCTTAAAGTTGACCGATAATCATTAATCTGTTTCCTGAAGTTCGGTAATAATAATTGACCGATTCCTTAAAGTTGACCGATAATCATTAATCTGTTTCCTAAAGTTCGGTAATAATAATTGACCGACTCCTTAAAGTTGACCGATAATCATTAGTCTGTTTCCTAAAGTTCGGTAATAATAATTGACCGACTCCTTAAAGTTGACCAATAATCATTACTCTGCTTCCTAAAGTGTTGACCAATAATCATTACTCCGTTTCCTAAAGTTCGGTAATAATAACTGACCGACTCCTTAAAGTTGACCGATAATCATTAATCTGTTTCCTGAAGTTCGGCAATAATAACTGACCCAATTCCCATAAATGCAATGCAAAATCAAACTTAAATCAAAGGCTTTTTAGATACTCCACTTCCTGTCGGGTCAGCTTTCTGTAGTGCCCAACTTTCAAATGACCCAGATGCAACTGGCCGATTGCCACACGTTCCAACTCGATAACTTTGTTGCCTACGGCGGCAAACATCTTTCGGATCTGACGATTTTTCCCTTCATGTATTTTGATTTCCACCAGAGCGGAACGTTCCAACTGCTTCAGTACCGTAACACGGGCAGGCGACGTGACAAATCCGCCGATATCTACTCCTTTTTTCAGCTTGGCAATGCGCTCCGGAGACAGCACTCCCGCCACCCTTGCCCGGTAGGTTTTCTCCACCTCATGTTTGGGATGGGTCAAGTGGTGGGCAAAATCTCCGTCATTGGTCAATAGCAGCAGCCCGGAGGTGTTGTAATCCAATCTTCCCACAGGAAACAACCGCGCATCCACCTCTGCCACAAGATCCATGACCGTGGGCCTGTCCCTGTCGTCCGATACGCTGGTGATATACCCTTTAGGCTTATTCAGCATGATGTATACATATCGTTTGGCCGGCTCAATCACGCTGCCGTTTACCTCCACCACATCACCGGCGGCTACATCGTAACCCGGCTCGTCCAAAACCGCTCCGTTAACCTTCACTTTTCCCGCCTTAATTAGTTCGTCCGCCTTTCTGCGGGAAGTAATTCCCGCAGCGGCAATGTATTTGTTCAATCTCATTTTTTCACCCGTATCCATAACACCGTCCAATCGCATCTGCAGGCAACGTTTCGCATAAAACCGCTCCCGTCATCTGCTCCGATTGGGCGTTGGCGCATCCTTTTATCTATGGTATTTAGAATATCACAATATTTTTTCCTTGTATATATTCTCCAATCCATACTTTCGTATGCGATTGCGGACGGTCTCCCGATCCGTGGTATAGAGGCCTTTTTCCTTCATACGTTCAAAATACTCGGCTCCCGCCAGCGTATAACGGGTCATGAGCCCTTCCTTGGTTTTTACCATGCGGTTGGCATAAGATATCAAATCCCCGATGGCAAGCTGATTGGGTAGTATCAATGGCCGAAGTCCTTTTAAGTATCTTGCGCAGTTATGGCCCGCCAAGGTACCTGTAGAGATAGCTTCCGTATGTCCGATAAACAATCCGGACTTTTCTCCTCCGCAAAAGAGATTTTCAATCCCTTTCACTCTCATGTCATCGTCCCGTTCCGCAACGGAAAGGTAACGAATGGAGTTTCCTTTTCCTCCCGCATAAGGATCCGCATACCGAGCATTTTCCAATCCCGGTATCCGGCGCAGTTTCTCCAATGGAACGAAGGGAGTCATTATTTTCGCATATCCCGTATCCAGCAAAATGATGTTCTCTGCGTATTCGGTTAAAGCGTACTGCAAGCAGACCTTTAACTCAAGTTTTTCTTCGGCTACATCCTCCTTTGGAATGGGAATGATAACCACGCCTTTTTCGTTTAACTCCCGTTGAATATCATCGGAAAGCGAGCCTTTTTCCAGCTTGCCCGATCCGCTGAAAGCGCCGAAAGCCCCGTCCCTTCTCTGTCCCATGATATCCATTTTTCCCGCCTTCTGCGTAATGCTGACCCTGGGGCCAAAGGCGGGACAGCGGAGAATGCACATGCAGCAGCCGTTGCCGTAAGTAAGGCAATTCCCCATAGGGCCCGTCGACCCGGTAGTTTCGATAAAAGCATCCCCCTCTATTGCCGTATCGTCTGCCAGGACAATGCCTTTTATCTGTTCCGGGTTTTCCATGACCACATCAACCGCCCGGGCAACGGTACGAACCTCTACTCCCTTCTCCTCAAGAAGCTTTCTAACCTTTGGCTCCACCTTCATCACATCATACAGACTGGCATGGCTGTGTCCCGGAAAATCCACGTTTACGTGCCGTGAACAGCTGTCCGTTATATTAAAAAGTTCATCGGCGCCCAGGGCTATGTTCTCTTCCGCTCCCGTATATCTGCCATTGTTGCGCATAATGCCGCCCACATTGCCCAGCCCCAGGAGCAGATCGGTTTTTTCCAGGAGAACTACCTCAGCCCCCGCTTTTTTCGCCGCGAGAGCAGCAGCGCAGCCGGACCAGCCTCCGCCGATTACCACTATTTTATACATACTAAAAATCACCCGCCTCATTTATTTAACTATCTTAGTGTATTCCGGCGGGGTGACAGGCGACACTGGCAGAAAAGAATCTTACCCTGCTACTCCGGATTTTTCTGCAGAAGCACCAGAATAAGCGCCACTAAGCAAGTGGAGGCGGCAAGGAGGAATGATGCGGTATATTCGCCGCTTTTGACCAGCATATTGGAGATAACAGGAAATATTAAGGCAGAAGTACCGAAGCCTACCATGACACATCCATAGTTTAATCCCATATGCTTTGTTCCGAAATTATCGGCGGTAATGGCCGGATATACGCCGGCAGCTCCGCCAAAGCTGAAGGCAATGGCTGCGATGCATACGAGAAACAGTACGCCCTGCGCTACAATCATCGTCAGGATGGACACCATGGTTATTAGAATAATTCCGCACACCGCACGTTTGCGTCCCACCAGATCGGAAACCCAGGAGGTAACCAGCCTGCCGGAAGCGCTGGCAATTCCCGTAACCATAACTCCCAATAACGCCAATTCATGGGACAGCCCCCGATCCGTGCCCAAGGTTATAAAGATAGGATTGAGTATGAAATAGGCGGGTAAAATGCAGAACAAGGAAAGGGCAATCAGGTAGAACTGTCTGCTTTTCAACATTTCCGATGTGGTATATTGCTTTTTTGCGAACTGGGCTTTTGCCGCAACAAACCCGGCAGGGGTATAGTTTTCCGGAGGATTCTCAATATGCAAGGAACTGGGTAAGCAAACCAATAAAAAGATGATACCGAAGGCAACAAAGGTTGTGGGAACGCCGAACCGAGACAGCAGGTAGCTGGTAATCGGGGCAAAGATAACGAGGGAAAAACCGAAGGCGGCCACCATAAATCCCGTTGCAAATCCGCGTTTGTCAGGGAACCATTTTTGAATTACGGAAACCGTTGCCGTATAAACGGTTCCCACACCAAAACCGCCGATTATACCGTATGTAATGTAAACGAGCCACGGAATTTCTTTCGTAACCATAGCGGTGAGTATTATACCCAGGCTCAGCATTATACTTCCCGCAGTTGTAACAATCTTCGGGCCGATTTTATCCTGAGCCCTTCCTCCCAATATTATGCCTAAAACAAATACCGCCAGCATAATGGAGGATGTGAGAGCCGCTTTGGCCGGATCCCATTCGAGATGCTGAGATACAGGACCTTTAAAGACGCTCCACATATATATGATACCGGCGCAAAGCTGAACCAGCATGCCGGCCGCAAGCATCCCATAGCGATTCTTAACTTTAATATCCATACTGTTTGTCTTCTCCATACTTTTGTCCCTCTCTTCCGAATTAGATATAAATTTCTGCAAGGTTTTACAAGATTGCCTCGCCGTGTGTCCGATCCATCCCGGCTGAGGCAAATTATAAGCAAAGCCGCGTCCCTTTCCGGCGCGACATTTTAATGATGATTATACCGATTTTTCAGAATATTAAAAGAGGATTTTTGATTAAATGGTCGGTTATTCAGTTTATCTTTCGGAAACCATGATTACGCTCCAAGCATCTATGAGCTTTTCCAGGCTCCAAGAAGCGTTGGCGGGGCTTGTGGAAGGGAGTTTTGTAATAGGCCTTTCCGTTTCGGGAAAGATGTATTTCATATAAAGCCGATACGCTTTCTCACCGTTTGCAAAGATTCTTTCAATGGGCGCATTATCGAGTATAATGCTCAGATCAGCCGGCACCACATCCCGGATGCTGCTATCGCTGGCTCCGGTGACTCTGCAGCTCTTGATCACATCCCAAACAGCGAAACCGTTGCTGAGAATAAGTTCTTTCTTCTGCTCAATGGTCTCGGGAACGGGAGAATCGGTCAATGCCGCCATCACCTTCCAGAAACGATTTTGCGGGTGATGATAGAAAAATCTGCCTTCTCTGGATTTGGGAGAGGGGAAAGTTCCCAGGATAAAAACGCGGGAGTTTTCATCATAAAGAGGCTCCACCGGATGGACGAAACGCTCCGGTGTGCCGTCGGAACCTTTTGGTAAAGCAATTTTGTCTTTATGGAGAATTGATTTTTTCATTTGTTTATTGATTTTTATACATTTTTTGAATACTAATATAATTAAAGGGTATAAGAGTATTATCTACCCCATTTGCAATACTACGCAAGAAGTTTTTTCCCCGGTCCAACGAGCTTGGACTATGAAGGCACGGGAGGTGAAGGGCATGCAGTTTCAGTTAACGGATGAATTAAAAAATCACATGACTTCAAAAAAACTGGATAATATCGTGTTGGAAACAAAGATCCGGAGCTGTTGATCGGGCTCCTATGCTGAAGTTTCAGCAAAGTTTAGTGATACGCCTGTGAACAGCGGATTTGAGGTATATGAAACAGATGGTTTCCGCGTCTTTGTCCAGCCCGGAATTCAGGCTGAAAGGGAAACCGTTACTCTTGGCCTTGAAAAGATGCTGTTTCTGGAAAGAATCACCATCGAAGGTTTGAAAATGATTTAATCAGAAAACTCGTATTAACGGTTTAGTACAGTATCAGCAATACGGCGCCGAGCATCGGAAAACGGCGCCGCATTCTTTTTGCATTAATTCCTCCGTCTTTGCTCAATCCGGATCCTACTGCCTGTTCACACAGGTGATATGTAGCAATATTTTGTAATTTTGTTTGGTTTTATTTGGGGATAATTTTATCTGCTTCATATTTCACTGTTGCATCAGAGAAAATTAATAATAAAAATACGTTTGACAACAAACCTCATATTTTATATTCTTTTATTGATGCTTGAAGAGGGTATCAAAGTTTTTGAGTGCTAAACGTAACATCATGCAAATATAGAAAGGAAAAACGGTTGGGACCTTTTGAAAAGATAATTACAGCGTTTTATTCTTTGGTCATATTTAGAAATTTACAAAACGATAAAGTTCTTATTAAATTTTTTCAATTACTGGAAAGTTTGACTGGAGACTCGCTTGAACAGGTAAAAAAGTATTCATCATTTGTTTCTGAACTTTTTAACTCAGGCTATAATTTTACCGATTTCCGTAATCATCAAGCCGTTTCTGCTGTTTCCCAGCAATTCAAGAATCCAAATAAAGCGATCAATGGATTGCATTTTTTTCTCCAGTTTCCGCTCATCGGAAATCGTTTCCGATAATGGCACACAACTTAACCGAATATTGAGATAATTAAATTTAAAGACATTTTACATGGTGTTGGCTCGTTTGTCTACGGGTTTTTTTCACTTTTGTCAAATTTTTTACAAAGTTCGATACTTCTTTTGCAAAAAATAAGGCCTTCCGAAAAGGAGGCTCTCATCTTGATTAAACGTATTTTCTTGCTCCTAATATGTGCAGATACCTGACCATATCAAACTTATAGGAATCCAGCGGCCGCATCCAGGCATCAAAGCTGTGGGCCGCCACAAAAATACGGCCATCAATGATACCGCACACGATGGGCGAGTGGTAGAAATGCCCGTTGGCATGGCCAAGCTGTACGATATCACCGATAGCCACCTCAGAGGGGGAGGTTACAACGGCATAAGGACCTTCCTTCTGGTTGTTAACGAGAAAATTGTATAGATACTGAACACCGGTCCATGCAGGAGCCCGGTCGTTGGCGGAATTATAATACCAACCGAAGGTGGGCGTGTAATTCATAACGCCGCAGCCGGCATAAATACACTGAGAAACATAGTTGGTACAGTCTCCGCCCAGTTTCTCGAAATCCAAATACCTGGGATTGCGGTCGAAGGCCCACCGCTCCGCATATTCAATGGCTTTGTTTCGGTTATACTCTGTATTAATAAGCATGTGATCCACCCGTAAGATGCATTTAAGCGAGATGACAGAGGGGCGTTTTATTTGCCCATTGAAAAGTGGCAAACGAACGTCCCTCTTTATACCTTTTATATTTCTTTACAGCCGGCGGAAGATTTCATTAAGTAAAAGGATTTGTATGAAATCCCTGAATAGCCCGCGACGCCGAAATCTACGCCTTAAAAAGGGTACTGTCGCAGGTTTCGCATGATCCGGCTCATCGTTTCGTTCTGCCGCCAAAGTCTCGGCGCTGCCGCCGCCGGCGTATTCCGCCAAGTCGGGATACATGGTAAGTACATCTGTGTAAATATTGTCGGCGATTCGTTCGATTACCTCCAGGGAAGGCATCATCCCGCCGAAAGCTTCCATCTGATCACAGACTCCCATAATAAAGGGTTGCACTTTGTAATAGATTTCCGGGTATACCAGTTCATATGCCATGATTTCATCCATTGTGGCGTTCATGTTGGAACCATTCATTACACTGCTGTCTCCTTTCGAGTTTTGAGAAAAATTAACAGCACCCTGCCTAAAATGTGAAGGGTTGCCCTATAGCCAAGCAGAATTAATATTGAGATTTCCAGTCTATGATTAAATGGAATCTCACATATTATTTAATATATGAATGAACAAAGGAAATGTGATTATTGTTGCATTTGCACATCTTAATCGCATCGCCTCCCGGGCCAACCGCCGTACAGGCGCCGCATATACCCTCTCCGCAACATATGTGGAAGTTGTTGCTGACGGCCAATTTAGCATGTGGCAATCGTTCCCTCACCATACTCCCGATCAGTTCAAGATAGTAGTCCGAAGTCAGCAGAACCACCAAATCGTATTGCTCTTTTCCTAAAATATCGCCTATATCCTGGCGATAACCTTCCTCGTTCAAGTGCATAAAACGAATGGTACCCTTGCCTTCGCCCAAATAGTCACCGATAAGATCTTCGCTGATTTTTTCCATGTCTATGATCAGATCTACACGGTTTTTCCTCCAGAGATAATTCGCCGTCAAAATTGCGGGCGCAAGGCCGATACCCTTTGCTACTACCAGGATTTTCTTGTCCTTTACAGATTTCGATGTAATAGAGTCGATCCCCAGAATTCCGTTTCTGTAAATGCCTCTGACCATAAGATGGCCTTCTGCTTTTGCAAGAGTTTTGGTCTTGGCGGATATGATCTTTATGGCAACGGCAATAATGCCGGCTTCAATATCCGCCTCCATTACACAAAGGGGAGTGGAATAATAGGACTCGCTGTTTTTCTCACGCAAAAAAACATAGGACCCGGGGCGGCTGGCCTTTATGGCCAATCCCTTTCCTACTTTGAGCCCTAAGACGATTAAGTCGTCCAAATAATTCTTTTTATACACGATCTCTGCGGCAAAATCTGTCCTGGGATTGTTAACTCTCTTATTTCCCTGGATGAATTCATTGTAGACGCATACGCCTTTCCAATTGCAGTCGCAGTCTTCCCTGCCCTTAAGGCGGCTGCACACAAGGCAATCTCCCGTTAACGCCAAATAGCACGGGCAGTTTTCACTCCCCACATCTATACAATCAAAGCTGTGATCACTCACTACTTGCACCTTCTCTCAATACTAGGCTCCAATTAATGTGTTGTATTCGGTATCTGACACTTTTGCAACCAGTTGTATTTGGTGTGAGACACTAACTGACACCAAATACAGCCAATTGGCGCCAATTACTATAAAAGTATGCATAAAAAGTGCAATGAGTGACGGAGGGAAGGTGTCCGCTTTATTTCTTTAATTGCTAACGCAGCGCTACCGAATCGATGTCCTCAAGAAAATATAAAGGATAGGAACATAAATACTCTCCGCTCACATAGAGTTCCAAAGCGCCTGCTTCCTGCCAACGACGGATAGGAGCCCGCACGTTTGCCGGCAAACGATACACCACTTCCAGGCTTTCTGTTTCCCCTTTTCGAACCGGCAGCATGACGGGGTCCTTAGGACCTACAAAGACGTGATCTTTGTTCCCGGCATTGACAGGAATGGCTTTTAGCGTTCTTTGCCCTTCAATAATTTTACTCATTTCAAAGCTTTCGAACGCGTAATCCATTAGCCTGTAGCTGTCGTTGAACCAATTGAGGGCATTCATTACAACGCAGATCAGTTCCATTCCGTTTCTTTCTGACGAGGCTACTAAAGTCCGTCCTGACCTCTTTGTATAGCCGATCTTGATCCCTGTCCCGCCGGGGTACTCAAAGACTACCTTATTTTTATTATAAAAATGGTTATATTTCCCTTCGCCTCGATTGGCAACCCAGGATTTTGCCCCTGCAATGGCTTTAAACTCGCTGTTCTTCATGGCTTCCCGGGCAATAATGGCCATATCGTAAGCCGTTGTGTAGTGATTTTCATCAAACAGGCCGCTGGGGTTCATAAAATGGGTATCCATAGCCCCCATGGCCTGAACGCGCTCGTTCATTCTTTGGACAAAGGCCTCCGTTGAGCGATCGATAAGACAGGAAATTGCCACTGCCGCATCGTTGCCGGACCGAAGCATCAGGCCGTATACCAAGTCCCGGAGAGAGATTTTCTCCCCCGCCGCCAGATAGATGGAGGAGCCCTCCACGCCTGCCGCAGCTCCCGGCACCCGGAAAGTCCTGTCCAAATCCCCCGCTTCGATGGCAAGCAGCGCCGTGACTATTTTCGTAGTGCTGGCAGGGTACGCCAACTGCCTGCTGTTCTTTTCATAGAGGACTTTCCCCGTGGTCTGTTCGATGACAATGGCGCTCTGGGCCGAAACGTCCGGAGGCGTAACCGCAGCCGGGCCGTTCAAAGCCTGGAATTCAGTCGATTCGGCAAAGCTCTCCGCCGGAATCGGACAACACGTCGCTATTATAATAAACGTAAACGCTGCTACAAGAGCAGTGAACAATCGGGCATATCGATTTCCCATAGACTCTCCTTTTCTAAAGTTTGCTTGCAGTCTGCCATTTTTTATTATTTGTCCTATTCGGCGCCCGGCATTTTATTGCAATTTTTATTTAGCAGATGATACCAAATACAGGCGCCTCACCGGTTCTCAGTATATACAGCTTTTTATTATAATATATACAACTCTCTATTATGATTTGTAGCAGGGCAGGAGTTTTATACTTGCAAAAAGTGCCTGGTATCCAATGAAGCACCGAATGCATATAATAGAGGCGCAGTTTTATTAGCCAGCAAAGGCGCCGCTTTATTAGCCAGCCAAAAGACAGCAAATAATTGCGAAAAGCTTTATTTTAGCTGATTTATTTTCCATATAATTCCATGTATTGCTCTTAATGGATTCTGAATCAGCTAATTTTCTATGCTTTGGCATTTTTAGCTGATTTTTTCATTGAGAAATACACTAAATAAATACATTAATTCTTTTTTAGCTGACTTCCCATGCAAATACTTCCGTTTTCGGCTTTTCTCAGAGTAAAAATCAGCTAATATTCCACACTTCCTTGATTTTAGTTGATTTCTTCTGTGGGGGTTGGAGGTTGTGACTGCAAAGATCGACAGTTGCTTTTAACTAAAAAAACTGAAAAGTGGAATTATATGAGAGCAAAAGTACCGGAAAAAAATATTTTTAAAAATCGGTTGTTTCTTACGTTGAAAATGATTTAATATTGGGGGTTTTATGCGAAAAAGCAACCGTATCCGAATCTTTTTTTAAATCGGTTGCTTCTTACGTTGAAAATGATCTAATATTGGGGGTTTTAGGTGAAAAATCAACTGCATCCGAATCTTATTAAAATCGGTTGCCTTTTTTGCTTAAAAAGCAACCGATTCTGAGGTTTCCAAGATTAACGGTTGCTTTTGACCTGAAAAAGACTAAGAAAAGTAATTATATAGAAGCAAAAGCAACCGGGAAAAATATTTTTAAAAATCGGTTGCCTTTTTGCTTAAAAAGCAACCGATCTGAGGTTTCCAAGATTAACGGTTGCTTTTGACCTGAAAAAGACTAAGAAAAGTAATTATATAGAGGCAAAAGCAACCGGGAAAAATATTATTAAAAATCGTTGCCTTTTTTGCTTAAAAGAACCGATTCTGAGGTTTCCAAGATAACGGTTGCTTTTGACCTGAAAAAGACTAAGAATAGTAATTATATAGAAGCAAAAGCAACCGGGAAAAATATTTTTAAAAATCGGTTGCCTTTTTTGCTTCAAAAGCAACGGATTCTGAGATTTTCAAGATCTTCGGTTGCTTTTGACCTGAAAAAGACTAAAAAAAGTAATTATATGGAGACAGCAACCGGAAAAATTGATTTAACAAAAATCGGTTGCTTTTTCTATCAAAACGAACTTAAAAAATGTCCGTTGATACGGTCGCGAAGGTTAAGTTGAGCGGCCGGATTTCTAACGAACATAAAAAAGTGCCGGGCGTCAGACACCGGATGCAACTGCAAATGCAGACGCAAAACGGAACTGCAACTATAAGTACAGGCAAGCGCAGACCGATGGGGCGGTTATTTGTTTGGGATGTCCAAAGTAATTTGCAAAGGATCCTCTGCCTCTCCATCTTCAGAATCCCGGATTACCTCACTAATGTCTTCCATGCGCGGCAGATCGTCAAGATTTTTAAAACCGAAATTTTTCAAGAAGGCCTTCGTCGTGCCATATAGTATAGGCCTGCCGATTCCCGCGCTGCGGCCCACCTCTTCGATGAGTTCCTTCTTAAGCAGTCCTTCGATGACTCTGTCGCATTTGATGCCGCGAATGGCTTCGATCTCGCCCTTTGTTACAGGCTGTTTGTAGGCGATAATGGCAAGTACCTCCATGGCGGATTGGCTCAACCGCTTCTCCTTAACCGGCGTGCAGAGCTTCCGTATGTATTCGTCATTTCCTTCCCACGTGCAGAATTGAAAGGCCTTATCGATTTCGCGAATGCGAATGCCCCGATTTTGTGTCTCATACTCAGCTTGGAGCTCTTTAAATAAATCGTAGGCCTCTTTACGATCGATGTTGAAAATATCTGCAGCCACCTTTGCATCTAAGGGCTCTCCCCAGACGAACATCATGGATTCAAATGCGGATTTGATGGTCTGTCTCATGCTCATCGGTTACTCTCTCTCCTTCGCGGCTTTTTCCTTTTCATTGACCGTCAATATGATCTCGCCGAAATTTACGTTCTGACTTACTTTTACTGCTTTTTGCCGGATCAGTTCCAGCATGGAAAGAAACGTCAGCACGATATTCTGCCTGCTTCGCTCACCGTCTAAAAGCTCGCTGAACTTCAATCTTTTTTTGCGGGTAAAGAGGTGTTTGATCTGCTCGATGCGGCTCTCGATAGTCATCCGCTGGCGCTCAATGGTCCTGTAGCGCTTTCGCACTTCCTCCATGGTTTTTTTCTTTTGAAGGAACAATTCAAATGCTTTGACAAAGGAAACAAGATCCAGACTCAGATAAATATCCGGTTCGTTTGTGTAAACCGTCAAGTCCTCCTGGGGCTTCGTATGAATCCGCTGCATGCGCTCTTCCTGTTCCTCCAGATAAGCGGCGGCACGCTTATATTGCTTGTATTCCAACAGCTTTTGCACAAGCTCGCTTCTGGGATCTTCGATTATATCCAGACCATCCTCACTGCTTTTCCTTGGCAGCAGCATTTTGGATTTGATTTCAATCAGAGTGGCAGCAAGAACCATAAACTCACCCGCAAGGGCAGCATCAATTTTCTGGATCCTCTCCACATATTCTATATACTGTTTTGTGATTTCGGCAACTTGGATGTCATAAATGCTCATCTCCGCATTCTCAATGAGGTAGACGAGCAGATCGAAGGGACCTTCGAACACATCCAGCTTTACTTTGTACACCATAATGCACTCCGCCGGCAGTTTTTCTATGCCTGCCGCAACATAATATTCTCAGCCTATTTCCTGCGCTTTCGGTCTGTTTCCGCTTGTTCCTTCAATGTAATCAGGGCCACTCGGTCTTTCCCGGCCAAATCCTTTATAATCTCCACTCGCTCGTAGGCGCCCGCCGCCTCTGCCAACAAGGGCAACGCGACCCCTTGATCATATCCGATTTCCAGAAGAAGCGCGCCGTCTTTCACAAGATAGAGCCAGGCTTCCCCCAGAATCCGAATATAGAAATCCAATCCGTCCTCTCCGCCGTCCAGCGCCAGCCTGGGCTCATGCTCCCGCACCTCCCGCATGAGAGTAGGCAGCACCCTGGTTGGAATATACGGAGGGTTGGAAACAATCAAATCAAATTGTTGTTTCCCCCTGCCTTTTCTGTTTTTCGGAAAAGGCGCAAACAGATCCCCTTGCGCAAAGCGAATCTGCTTCTCCACCCCGTTTATCCTTGCGTTCTCTTTGGTAACTTCAAGGGCCTCGGGGCTGATATCCGCCGCTACAATCGCCGCCTTACGCTTTTTCTTTTTCAGAAAATGCGCCAGGCTCACGGCGATGGCCCCGCTTCCGCAGCAAAGGTCCAGAATCCGAAAGCCTCCCAAAGGCTCCTTCCGGCCATCTAAAACATCCAGAGCCTTCTCTACCAATAATTCCGTATCCTGCCTTGGGATCAGCACCTTCTCGTTGACACGAAAAGGCAGTCCCATAAACTCCTGGCTCCCGGTTATGTACTGAAGCGGCATGCCATCCGCCCGCATATCCACCAGCTGAAAGTACGCATCGCATGTCTTATCATCCAGCTCATCCCCATAATGCAGGAACAGCCAGGACTTATCCTTGTTAAGCATATGACAGAAAAGAAGCTCCGCATCCAAGCGGGGCGTCAGACATCCTTCCTGCTTAAAACGGGCCTCGGCCATGTTCAAAAGATCTTTCAACAGCAGATTCATACTTCCGTCTTTTCCCCCATAAGCGCCTCCTCCGTCTCCGGATACAGGTTTCCGTCTATGTCCGTAATGCCGATAAACTCCTTGGGTCCATCCGTATTCAGCACCGCTTTGAGAGCAGCGATGGCCACCTCCAACTGTTTATTGTCGGGGGGCAAGGTAGTCAGTTTCTGCAGAGCAAGCCCGGGCAAGCTCAAAATCTTTATAAATGTAGAATTTCCCTGTCCCGCTAACCGCAAAAGTTCATAGGACAACCCGGCGATAAATGGAATCAACAGGAGTCTGGAGGTTATGCGAATAAGCAGGTTCGGCCAGCCAAGCAAGGAAAAGAGCAATAGGCTGATAACCATTACAAACATTAAAAAGCTGGTGCCGCAACGCGGATGCAGCGTTTCAAACTGCTTGCAGTTGTCTACCGTAAGGGGCAGATTGTTTTCGTAACAGTGAATGCAGTTATGCTCCGCGCCGTGAAATTGAAACACAGTACGGATATCCTTCATGCGAGAGATGAGGGCAACATAACCGACGAACATAAGGATACGAAATACGCCTTCCAACAGGTTCAGCACGATCTCGTTTCCCGTGAGCAGCTCGAACACATTGACGACCCAAGTGGGTAAAATGATAAAAATCCCCACTGTAAACAGAACTGCCAGAGCTACAGAAGCATAGAGCATGGCATTCAGGGCGCCCTTTTTTCCGAGTCTTTTTTCCAACCAAATAGTCAGCTTGTCCGGCTCGTACTCCTCTCCCCCCTCGGCATTTTCCAAAACCTCCGCCGAGTAAAGCAAGGTTTTCGTCCCTGTCACCAGCGCATCCAAGAAAATAAAGACACCCCGAATCAAAGGAATTTTCCTCCATTTGGAAGCTTCGGGCAAAGAGGTGATCTTTATATGCATGTCCCCCTTAGGTTTTCGGATCACCACAGCCGTGCGATCCGTTCCCTTCATCATAATACCTTCAAGCACAGCTTGTCCGCCTATTTTGGTGGGACAGGCGTCTTTAATAAAAATTTTATCTAAATCCATATCGTATTCCGTTTAATCCAATTCCAATCTCGTTTTCTTGATGATCTGAATAAAGTCTGCATTGGTCCGAGTATGCGCCAGGTAATCGATGATGGTCTCTGTAACTTCCTGCGTACCTGCATTGGCCAAAGCCCTGCGCATGTACCAAATAGCCTCCAACTCATCCTGGGTCATCAACAGATCTTCTCTTCTTGTTCCCGATTTATTAAGGTTAATGGCCGGGAAAATGCGTTTTTCGGAGAGCTTCCTGTCTAAATGAAGCTCCATATTACCTGTACCCTTAAACTCTTCAAATATAACATCGTCCATGCGGCTTCCCGTCTCTACGAGAGCCGTGGCCAAAATAGTAATGCTGCCGCCTTCTTCCAGTTTACGGGCCGCGCCGAAAAACTTCTTGGGTTTATGAAGCGCGCCGGGATCCAATCCGCCGGAAAGTGTTCTGCCCGTCGGAGGAATAACCAGGTTATAGGCTCTTGCCAACCGGGTAATGCTGTCCAAGAGGATCACCACATCCTTGCCGTGTTCCACAAGGCGCTGAGCCCTGGCCAAAACCATTTCCGCTACTTTCACGTGGTTTGATGGCATCTCATCAAATGTGGAATAAATCACTTCGCCGTTGATAGAACGCTGCATATCTGTAACTTCTTCCGGTCTCTCATCCACCAGCAGCACGATGAGTTCGATATCCGGATACATCTTCTCGATGCTGGAAGCAATCTTTTTCAGCAACACGGTTTTACCTGCCTTAGGCGGCGCTACAATGAGTCCCCTCTGGCCTTTGCCGATGGGAGCCACCAGGTCAATGAGCCGCATAGACAGCTCCGTAGAACCGTTTTCCAAAAAAATCCGCTCGTTGGGGAAAATCGGCGTAAGGTCATCAAAATCGGGTCTGCGCATAGCGACACCCGGCTCGTCGCCGTTTACCTCTTTCACATAGAGAATAGCTCCAAACTTCTCTCCTTCGTTGGGCCTTCTGGATATGCCTTTGATTTTATCTCCTGTTTTTAAATTGAATCTTCGGATTTGAGAAGGCGAGACATAAACATCTTGATCGCTGGTTAGAAAATTATGAAATCTGAGAAAACCGAAGCCGCCTTCGGCAATATCTAAAATCCCTTCTACTTCGGGGCGATCTTCGCTGGGCTGATACACTCTTTTGACATGTTTTCCTTCGTGCGCCTCCCGAGGAGCGGTATCATCGGAAGCGGCTTCTGCGGGCTGTTCTCTGACTTCTTCCGCAGCTTCCGCATCTCTTGCAGCTTCTTCTGTCGCTTCCTGTGGCGCCTCCGCAACCGGCTTTGTTTGAGCCTTTTCCTCTTCCGGCTCTTTATCCTCGGCGTTGCTTTGCTCCGAAACAATTGGATTTTTTCTTGGTCTGCCTCTTCTTTTCGGAGCTGCCGGCTGTTCCGGTTTGTCGGCTCCCGCTGGTTGCGCCGTTGTCTCCGGCTTCTCCGGCTCCTCTGCAGGCTTTTGAGAAATAGCATCCGGACCCTTGGTCAGCGCTTCCAGCAGTTCCGCTTTCTTAAGTTTTTGATAGTAAGGAATGCCAAAAGCTCTGGCTATTTCTCGCAATTCAACGACTTTCTTTGTTTTCAGGATGGCTTCATCCATCTGATTCGTATTTGCCATACACCTTTTCTCCTCTTAAAAATGAGCAAAGTATGAGAGAATCATCCATGCATTTGAATATGACGATGCTGTTTTCAACGTCAGAATATGGGTTGTTTAAATGAACTTAATTTTTGTTTGCGATTTCTATGATTTTAACACCATCTGCAATGAAAATAACGTCCTGCCCTTCCATAGGTTCGTCTATAACAGAGGTTTCCCCGTCGATGTAATAATATACACTCTTTCCGTTTGCAAAACGCAGCTCCGCCTCCATGCAATCATCACTGACCGAGGTAAGACCGGCGACGACAGCTTCTCTCGAGACTACTTCCGTGGCGATGTGAATCTGGCCGAAAGGTCCCCAGGCAAGAACCGCCTTTTTCCCGGCGGGGATATTGTTTAAACTATTATATGCTAAATTCCCATTAATTACAATCTCAATCTTTTCTTCCAAATGAATAACTTTTAAGGAACCTTCCTCCGAAGTCACATAAATATTGTTCTCTGCCTTATTCACCCCGGTAATCGTGCCGCGCAGAGAACGGATTTGTGAATCCAAATCGAAATCGGCTTTCGCAAGAGCGTACACTCTGTTGCAGATTACAGCGAATTCCACCCGTCGAATGGAAGATTTGGGATTGAATTTGCCCGTGTCGTCGCCGATCATGATCTTGGTGCGATTGAGCAAATCCACATAGGCCAGATTTTCTTTCCCGATCTGATCCCTGTCCGTATAATCCAAGGCTGTGGCCGGCATTAATTCCCTATCGATGGCCTTTCCGGTCCAACGGGCCACTTCTTCTCTTGCCGCGGAAACGGAATTGCCGTCAGCGGTACGAAAACCTGCCAGCTCTTTCGCCTCCAATATGCCGTTTTCCAAACCGTAGGAAACACATTCCCAAGCCCATTGGGCAATTCCCGCTTCTCTGAGCTCCGTCTCATACTTTGCGGGAAGATCCGGGGAAAAGGCAGGTCCGATTCCGGAATTTGTCACGGCCTTATAGAGCATCTGCATGGATTCTTCCTTTGACACAGGATTATCCGGGCGGAACTGATAACTGCCGTCTTCAAGACGATACCCTTGAATGATTCCTACCTCTGCCGCGAAGGAAATATATTGACGTCCCCAGTAATCCGAAGACACATCAGTAAAGCTCTGCGGGGAATCGGCATGAGAAGGCTCCCCGGCAGCGGGAAGCAGGAAAACAGTCGTAAAAAGGAGAACCGAAAGAATCATTAAAAAAGTCTTCTTATGCATAGGAATCCCTCATTATTCTATGGCGTTCGTTTCTGAATCAGCCTCCGTCTCCGTTCCGGGCTCCGGTTCGGCCTCAATGGAGTAAATGGCGGTAATAACCTCTGCGATGCCCTTGCTGTCGGGATATACATAATAAGGCGCTACATCCTGAAGGGTGTGGGGCATCACGTAGGTCTCGATGGCATCCCCTTGTATGCCTATGCTTTTTGTTACGATCTTCATGGTTGTACCCAAGTCAATATCGGACTCTATGTTCTTCAGGATTACCTTGGCGATCTTGGGTAAGTCGAACCCCAGCATCTGCCGGAAAGCGGATTTCATAAATTCCTGCTGGGCCTTCACGCGGCCGATGTCGCCTTCCCTGTAACCCTTACGGTAGCGGAGAAACTGAACTGCATGTTCCCCGTCCAGCACCTGTTCTCCCGCGGGGATATCGATATATAAGGGCGGTTTGTCCGTAATATCCGTATACTTCATATGAAAAGGTATATTCATGGACACGCCGCCCATGGTATCCACAATTTCCTTAATTCCGTCGTAATCCACAATAGCGTAGAAATGAAGAGGCATGCCCAAAAGAATCTCGCTGACCGCCATGGCCGTCTCTAAAGGTTCTTTTGTTTTCTGGTAGATCGCATTGATTTTCAGAAAACCGGGGCTGTGCCTATACTCTTCGCGATAATAATACGTGTCCCTGGGAATGGATATCAGGTCCACATGCTTGGCCTCGTAATCAAAACTCACTACCATAATGGTATCGGCAAGATTCTGATTCAATCCCATCAAAAGCACATTGACCCTGCTCTTGTCCTGAAACGCTTCGAAGAAGATGCTGTCTTCGCTGACCAGCACGGGCATATCGTCCATCAAGTTCGTTTCTGTCTCACCAAAAATCGGACTTTCGGCGACTTCTTTAATAGCCTTTCCCGCGCCCACGAACCCGGCTGTGGCAATAACAAAGACAATCAAGAAGTAGCTGATAAAGATTTTAATGTTTTTGTTTTTATTGTATTGAGAGCCTTCGGCTTTTTTTCGCGCCATTTTCATCGAAAGACGACCGTTCCTTCATTTGTATTTTTCACAAAAGGAGAATAGCAAAAATATGGGAAAACCCTTTATCTCTGTTGTTAAACAGAATCCTGAAAATAGAATCCCGATATTGTTATATTTTATACTACCTTAACGGAAAAGAAAAGCAAATTTGTTCTCTTGGAAACAGGCATCATTCAACTTCATCCTGCTCCTCAGATTGCGGCTCCTCCGTTTCGATGGAATAGATTTCCATCAGCATCTCTTCCACCGCTTCCTTGTCCACCCACCAATAGGATGCTCCGTTTTTCATGCCGGCTTTTCCCGGGGTGAGCCAAGTTTGTATATTTTCTCCTTTAAGACCCGTAGCTTTTGCTACGATCTTTAAGGCCATGGACAGGGGCAGATCCGAATCCACGTTTTCAATCACCGTCTTTGCTACCTTTGGCAATTGCAAACCCAAGGCTTGTCGAAATGCAGATTTCACGAATTCCTGCTGGGCTTTTATCCGGCCGATATCTCCGTCGGGATAACCGGGATAGCCGGGACTGCCTTTTCGGAAACGGAGAAATTGCTCAACGTTACGGCTGTCGATCACAATCGGACCTTTTGGTATGTCAATATATAGAGGCGGTGTGTCCGTGGGATCCTTATAGTACATATGGAAGGGAATATCCATGGGAACGCCTCCTATGGAATCCACAATTCTTCCGATCCCGTCATAAGTGACCACGGCGTAATAGTGTATGGG
The DNA here is from genome assembly GCA_050953365.1 of Anaerovoracaceae bacterium. Lineage (GTDB taxonomy): Bacteria > Bacillota > Clostridia > Peptostreptococcales > Anaerovoracaceae > UBA1426. The sequence goes on from JBMNMN010000001.1 coordinate 45,988, forward strand.
TATGCCCATCAATACATCGCTGACAGCCTTGGCCGTTCCCACCGCAGTTCCTTTTCTGTAAATCGCATTGATCTTGAGTGAACCTGCAGTGGTGGCTTCCTTGCGCTCATAGTATGTATCCCGCGGAACGGATATTACATCCACGCGCTGATTTTTCATATCGTAGCTCACCAGCATAATGGTATCGGTAAGTTCATCGTTTACGCCGAGAAGCAGCGCATTGACCCGTTTCGAATCACGGAAAGCTTCAAAAAATGGGCTCTTCGGATCTATGAGCACATTCAAATCCAACTCTTCCTTAAGGCTTTCAGTCCCTTGAAACACCCGGACTGCCCCCAGCTGATCCAGCGCGTAGGAGACAGGGGTAAGAATTACGATAAAGATGACCAGCCATATTAAAAAATGTTTTATAAATACTTTCATAACTTCTGCATCCTGTTTTGTATATGTATGACGATGTTTTGAGCAAATTGTTCCGCAAAGCTTTCGCTTTGCGGCCGAAAACGGCAGGCAATATATTCCTGTTTTTTCATATTTTCATAAGAGAGGACAAGGTGAAGCACCTTGTCCCTCAATAAATCATTTTATAGGATTATAAGAGTTTACGCAAGTTTTATTTGCTGTAATTGTAGAATCCTACGCCGGTCTTTCTGCCCAGCTTACCTCCGCGAACCATTTTCCTCAACAGGGGATGGGGTCTGTACTTGGTGTCACCAAACTCAGTGTACAGCACTTCCATAATGGCAAGGCATACGTCCAGACCGATCAGATCGCCTAACTCCAATGGGCCCATGGGGTGATTGGCGCCCAGCTTCATGGCTGCATCGATGTCCTCAGCCTTGGCAACGCCGTCAGCCAAGATGCCGATGGCTTCGTTGATCATAGGAATCAATACACGATTGACGACAAATCCCGGAGCCTCTTCTACCTGAACAGGGGTTTTCCCAAGAGCTTCTGTCAGTTGAATGATGGTGTCTTTTGTTTCTTCGGAGGTGGCGATTCCTTTGATGATCTCCACCAGTTTCATCACCGGAACAGGATTGAAGAAATGCATGCCGATGACTTTATCCGGCCGTTTGGTTGCAGCCGCAATTTCCGTAATGGAGAGAGAGGAAGTATTTGTGGCAATGATAGCCTCAGGCTTTAACAGTTCATCCAGTTCCGCAAAAAGCGCTTTTTTGGCTTCCAGATCTTCCGTAGCTGCTTCGATGACCAAATCCGCATCCTTTACAATAGAAATATCCGTTGAGCCCGTAATCCGTCCCATGATGTCGGCCTTTTGCTCAGCGGTAATTTTTTCCTTTGCAACCAGTCTGTCCAGATTCTTTTCTACAGTTGCGATACCATTGTCAACGGATGTTTGTCTTCTTGCCCGAAGCACAACTTCGTAACCGTTTTGAGCCAGTACTTGAATGATCCCCGCACCCATAGTACCGGTGCCTAATACACCAATTTTCTTCATTATGGTAACCTCCTATTTTCTTTCGGCTTTGTTGTCTTACCCATAAATTATTGTATAGTACTTAAACTTCGCACTTGTAAAAGTGCCTATGCACCTTGAAAATTCAATACTATAGGGCAATAAAACAGCCGGAATAATAGCAAAAGTCCTCCATTTTTGGTATAATTGAGTTACCAGAAACAATCTACCAGATGGAAAGGACTTATGCTATGAAAAGTATACCACAAGCTTACCAAAACGATAAGAAAGTTTCGTCATCAATTAAGTACTTCTTTAAAAAGTACAGAGTATCATCGGCCTTAAGATGCGCAAACGCCTATAAAAGCAAAGGGATATCGGCTGTATTGATTTATCAATACTTGTTTGGTCTTGTCTTTACGAACCGAAGCATGTATATGAACATGCTCATGGGTACTCACTGCGCCGGTTTCGGGAAGGATACTGTGTACAGATTCATGAACTCAAGTCATATCAATTGGATTCGATTCACAACCTGGATTAGCTCATTTATCATTAGGGAATCACTTACTCAGCTAACGGATGCTAAGCGTGTAAATGTCCTAATAATCGATGACACTTTGTATGAACGGTCGAGTTCTAAGAAAGTTGAACTTTTGGCCAAAGTCTATGATCATGTTAAGAGGACTTATAAATACGGATTTCGGCTTCTCACCCTTGGCTGGTCTGATGGCAATACTTTTCTTCCCGTCAACGGATGTCTTTTATCCACAGAAAACAGTAAAAATCGAATAAATGAAGCCGCTCCGTTGGACAAAAGATCCGTTGGTTATGCCAGAAGGAGTTTAGCACAAACCAAAGCAACCACTGTGGTTCTTGAGCTTTTATCGGTAGCTAAAAAATCCTTCATTCCGGCAACCCATGTGCTATTTGATACTTGGTTTTGTTCACCATCCTCTTTAATCGCGATTAAGGAGATAGGCTATGATGTGATAGCTATGGCAAAGAAAACATCAAAGATGCATTACCTGTACAAGGGAAAGATGCAGCCATTAACGGAGATATACAAGCAAAACAGAAAACGAAGAGGTAGATCAAGATATCTGCTTTCCGTAGAAGTTTCTCTGGTTAAAGACGGTGAATCCATTCCCGCCAGAATAGTTTATGTTCGTAACAAGAATAAGCGTAAGGATTATCTTGCACTGATAACTACTGATATGAGCATTCGCGAGGATGAGATGATTCGTATCTATGGAAAGCGCTGGAATATCGAGGTTTTCTTCAAGGTCTGTAAATCATATCTACGATTAAGCAAGGAGTGCAACTCATTGTCATACGATGCTATGACCGCACATACAGCCGTTGTCTTTACAAGATACATGATGCTGGCGATGGAAAACCGCCAGACATCTGATCCGCGAACGTTGGGTGAATTATTCCATCTTGTTTCAGATGAAATGGCGGATATTACACTGGCACAGGCTTTCCAACTGCTCATGCAGTTGTTTATAGATACAATCGCCGACAAATTATCTCTAACTTCAAAACAACTGGATCAATTGCTTGAAGTTTTCATAGCAGCCATTCCCAAGGAGCTAAAAAGATGCCTGAAGTTATGCGCATAGTGGAGTACTTTTTGGCAATTGAATAACGCCCTATATTGAATTTTCAAGGTGCATCGATATTATTGATGTGCGAAGTTTAAGTATAGTATTTTATGGTTTTTTACCAGATGCAAATAAGTTATTCACCCTTAAACTCGGGCTTTCTCTTTTCCAAGAAAGCGCCCATGCCTTCCTTTTGGTCCGCGGTGCTGAAGCACTTTCCAAAAAGCTCCGCTTCAATCTCAATGGCTTCGTCCATATCGCTGCGCTCTAAACCTTTCACAATTGCCTCTTTGGAATAAGCTACAGCAAGAGGCGCATTCTTTGCAATTTTAGCCGCCAGAGCAAAGGCTTCGTCCAACAGGGACTCCTGGGGAACCACTTTGCTGACCAGGCCGATGGCGGCTGCCTCGTCGGCATCTATTATATCCCCCGTTAAGATCAACTCCATGGCTTTGGACTTGCCGACGAGCCGAGGCAGCCTCTGGGTCCCCGAGTAACCCGGCGTAATCCCCAGACCTACCTCGGGCTGGCCGAATTTCGCCTTGGCCCCTGCGATGCGAATATCACAGGCCATGGCCAGCTCGCAGCCGCCCCCAAGAGCAAATCCGTTCACTGCCGCAATAACGGGTTTCTTCAGCGTCTCGATTTTTCGGAACACTTTCTGGCCCAGACGTCCCCATTCGTAGCCGCCCTTTTCGTCCAAGGGATGCATCCCCGCGATGTCGGCCCCCGCCACAAAGGCCCTTCCTTCTCCGGTTATAATGACAACGCGGATATCCGGATCCGCATCCGCGGCTTCCACTGCCGCATCCAGTTCCGTCAACACCTGCTCGTTTAAAGCATTCATCGCCTCGGGCAGATCGATTCGAATCAATCCTATCCGCTCCTGCTTTTCAAATTTTACCATCGTCATAGCACCCACCCTTTCATGCAATTATGTTTTTCAACTCAGCCAATATTTTTCGCATTTCCGTTTTATATTCCTCCACCCCCGGCTGGTCGAAGGGATTTACTCCGGCCAGATACCCGGAAAGGGCACAGGACCTTTCAAAGAAGTATACCAGCTGACCAAAATAATAGGGAGTCATGGCCGGTATATCCACTCGAATCATGGGGATGCCCGCTTTGCGATGGGTAGCCGTCATTCCAAGAACCACGGCGCGGTTCACCTGATTCATGCAAAGTCCCGCAAGAGGCGCTCCGGCGCTTTCCGGTATAACAAGATCCCGGGGAGACGACTCCACATTTAAAATGGTTTCAAAGAAAACCGGATTTCCGTCCTGCAAAAATTGGCCTATGGAATGAAGGTCCGTAGAAAGTTGCAACGCCGCGGGGAAAATACCCTTTCCCTGCTTTCCCTCGCTTTCTCCAAAAAGCTGTTTAAGCCATTCGGAAAAAAACTGTAGCCTGGGCTCGCAGCTTTCGAAAATTTCTATTGCCTTTCCCATTGCAAACAGCCGATTTCGCGCCGCCGCATACAGGGCAGCACCATCCTCTTCAAAAGGCAGGGGTTTCGACATATCCGCGGCGCCCAAAAGCATTTCATCCACAGGAATTCCCGCAACGCTTATCGGCAGAAGCCCCACCGAAGTCAGCACAGAATAACGTCCGCCTATGTCTTCCGGAACCGTAAAGCTTTCGTAGCCTTCCCGTTCCGCCTCTTCACGAAGGGCTCCGCTTTTTGGATTCGTCACCACGTAGATTCGCTCTGCGGCTTTTTCTTTCCCGTATTTTTTGATCAATAAATCCTTTAACAGCGCGAAAGCAATGTTTGGCTCCATAGTGGTTCCGGATTTTGAAACCACACAGAGGCAAAAATCCTTATGCGCAAGTTCCGCAAGCAGTTCACTGTGGTATGTCCCGCTGATGTTATGCCCGGCATAATAAACAGTAGGGCCCATGCCCTTTTCCCCGAGCATTTCGATGGCGGCTCTGGCCCCGAGATAGGAACCGCCGATGCCGATTATAACAAAGGCGTCACATTTATCGCGAATGGCATCGGCAGTCTCCTTTATCCTCTGAACCTCTTGTACATCGAACTCCCTGGGCCACCGAACCCAACCTGTAAGAGCTTCCTCGGAACATTCCAGCCATTGCTGACCCTCAACCAGACGACCTTTCATGCTTTCGAGCTGCTCATAAGTCAGCGTAGAAGCGCCCAAGTCAACACGGACCTGTTTTGCTGCCGGATTATCACTCATTATTAGCCTCCCCTTATACCGCTACTATTCCTGACAACCATAAACCCGAAATACCGTAAGCCCTATGCCTCCGGAAAAATATCTTCTATTTGTCGTATACTCCCTCCGGCCCCATGTTCATGGCCGTTTCTATAGTTTGGCACCATAATTTTCAGCCACTGTATAATGTCTTCGTCACAGCCGTTGCATATGTGAATAACTTCATCTCTAAGCGCGTCGCCACCCTGGCGGAGTATATCCGCGAGAGCCGGAGTCGGAGGCACAGGCCGGCCGATAAATATGCTTCCATGGGAAGTCTTTTTCAAACCCTCTTCATTCATCAAAAGCTCTTCATAGAGCTTTTCTCCCGGGCGAAGTCCGGTGAACACGATATCAATGTCTATATAGGGCTTATAGCCGGAAAGCCGAATGAGATTTTCCGCCAGGTCCTTAATCTTCATCGCTTCGCCCATATCTAATATGAAAATTTCTCCTCCTGCCGCCATGGCGCCGGTTTGGATCACCAACTGCACCGCTTCCGGGATTGTCATAAAATAGCGCGTAACTTCGCGGTGAGTCACCGTTACGGGCCCTCCCTGCTCGATCTGCTTTTGAAACAAGGGAAGAACACTGCCATTACTCCCTAAAACGTTGCCGAATCGGACGGCAGAAAAGCTGGTCATGGAAGTCCGGCTCTTATCCTGCATCAGCATCTCTGCAATGCGCTTTGTGGCTCCCATTACGTTGGTCGGATTTACGGCTTTATCGGTGGAAATAAGTATAAACTTTTCAACTCGATACGCATCGGATAAATCAATTGCATTCTTTGTGCCGATGATATTATTCAGCAAAGCCTCCCTGGGGTTCATTTCCATCAGTGGCACATGCTTGTGCGCTGCCGCATGAAATACTACATGGGGTTGATGATTGTTAAAAATCCGCTCAAGGTTTTCTTTGTTTTGCACCGAAGCGATCACCGGTATGAACTCAAGCGCGGGATAAGTCCTATGCAGCTCTATGCTCAATTCATAGAGACTGTTCTCGTAAATATCCAGTCCCACGATCTTCCGGGGATTATTGGCCGCCACCTGCCTGCAAAGCTCCGAGCCGATGGACCCCCCTGCCCCCGTCACTAAAACGATCTTGTCACCAATGTATCCGCTGATGGCCTTAATGTCCAACGTTACCGGCTCGCGTCCCAGCAAATCTTCGATATTAACCCTTCTCAGCCTGCTGATGCCCACTTTTCCGTCAATCAGATCTATGTACGCAGGCAAGATATTCGTCCTGCAGCCCGTCTTTCCGCAAATATTGGCAATGGCCTGGACTTCCTTACGGGTCCCCGAAGGGATCGCGATGATAATCTCGTCAATGCTATGTTTTTTAACAACCTCGGGGATCGAATAACGATTCCCAAAGACCTTTTTCCCCACAATCCGCGTCCCGATTTTCGCAGGATCATCATCGATGACGCCCACTACTTTCTTTCCGGACCGGGGATTTGCCCGGATTTCTTTGATCATACTGGCGCCCGCATCTCCCGCTCCGACAATGAGTACCCTGGAAATCCTGTCAGAGCCGGAGCTTTCTCTAAGCGCCCGCTGGATTACCTGCCCCAGACTCTCCGAGCTGCGAATACTGCGGAACAGCCGATAGCAGATTCTCGTCCCTCCGAGGAAGAGAATGTCAAAAGAAAAGACCATCAGGTAAACGCTTCTGGGAAGCATTTCCTGTAATAAAAACATGACCAGAATCACGGAGGTAAAGTTTAACACGGCTGCAACCGTTACCTGAAAAACCTCGTGAATCCCGGCATACTTCCACAGGCTGCTGTATAGCCCCAGAGCCGCATTTATAGCAAGTTTAATTGCCGTAACGAAAGGCACCCAACTTATATAGAGTGCAAAATACCTGGTGAATTCGTTGGAATGTACCGTAAAATCAAACCGGAGCAGCAGAGCGACAATAAAAGCCAGATTGATAGAGACGATGTCTGCTAAAATAAGGATGCTGATCTTCGAATATTTCTTCATATGGATCCTCATCTTATGTAATATTTTTGCCACTCCCTATTGTAAAACGTACACTTCACAAGGGTGCTGTAGGAAGCTTATTTGGCGTTGTAATAGGTGCGTCGTGCAAATTCCTTTTCGCACACTGCACCTCCAGGAAGAACTCCGGGAGGTGCAAATTTAATAATATAATACTATTTTTTACCGGATATCGCAAGCTTTTTAGATGTGTTGAAGCGTAATACCGGGCTAGTCGCGATCCAGAGGCTTTACGGCGGGCCCGCTGATTACGTCACCGTTTATATCGAACCGGGAACCGTGGCATGGGCAATCCCAGCTTCCCTCTTCCGGATTCCAGGCGAGCTGACATCCCATATGCTGACATCTGGTAGAAACTTTGTGCAGTCCGCCTTGCTCATCCCGGAAGACCCCTAATTTTTCTCCCTTATATTCGACTACGCCCCCGTGACCGGGTTGAATGGATGCCGCTTCCTCATCCGGCATCGAAAATATCTCGCGAAGCAAACCGCTGCCGATAGTCTTCAAATCCTTCCAGAGCTCCTCCGCGGAAACGGGAACCGTAAAGCGCTGGGGCGAGAAAATATCCGCGCCTTCCGTTGCTATTTCAAAAGGTTTTTCCGCAATCATGGAGGAAATAATATCCGCCGCAACCATGGAACTGGTCATACCCCACTTTTGAAACCCGGTAGCTACATACCAGTTTGGCCGATCGGCGGCATAACGGCCGATATACGGCACTCCGTCCAAAGGCATACAATCCTGAGTGGACCAGGCGTACCGTTCCGTTGCTCCCGGGAACCACTCTTTCACTGCATTGCGCAGGCTCTGATAGCTCCCCCCTTTTTGGTTTTCCCCCGTTCTGTGACTACCGCCTCCCAGCAGCAGTAAGTCCTCATAATTCCGAAAGGACCAAGCTTTTTGATCGATTTCAAGGTAAAGTCCGTTCACCTGGGGGCAGCCCGCCAGAGCTAATACGTAAGATCTGTCCTGATATAAACGCGCAAAATAATAGCCCGGCAGGATCACTAAAAACGGATAGTGGCAGGCAAACACCACATGCCGGGCGGTGACGGCGCCTCGATTGGTGGTGATGATGCTTTCTTCCGATTCCTGCGGCGCAGTTCCGCTCCCTCTCAGCTGTACATCAAGGACTCTCGTATCTTCATAGATACGAAGCCCTTGGGCAATTACTTTTAGAAATTTTAACGGATGATATTGGGCCTGTCCGTCAAACCGCAGCGCGGCCTCTGCAGGAAAGGGGAGCCCCCATCCGTTTGCGGCGGTTAAATCCGCGCTTTGAAGTAAAGCGTTAGAAATCCCCAGTTTTGTTGCGGCCTCTGACTCCTTTTGAAGTTGATTCACCTTGTCCTTTTGCAAGGTATAAAGGTAGGCCGGTTTTTCTTCCAGTCCGCAATCAATGGACTTCTCCCGGATTATCTGCCGGAAAAAGTCAATGGCCCGCTGATTGGCTACCGCATATTGACGCGCCTTCTCCATTCCGAAATCCGAAATCAACCTGTCATAAATCAAGTTATGCTGTGATGTGATTTTTGCTGTAGTATACCTGGTGACACCGCTGCCGATTCGATTGGATTCAAGTATTATAGTGTCTATGCCCTTTTGTTGCAGCATGAAAGCTGTAAGAACACCCGCAAGCCCTGCCCCGATTACCACCGCCTCCGCCTCTATAGGTTCGCCGGCCGGCAAGGGCTCTCTGCTTTCGATCCGGCATGTAGCTGTCCACAGAGATTCTCTCGACTTTATATCCATACTTTTCCTCACCTCCGCCCATAGGTTTACCATTTTGATCCGGTTCTATGCCCTAAATAAACTCCGGTATATTTTCCGCGACATAGTCTTTTAGTCTGACACAAAAATTTGCATTTTACCGGCTTACCGGGCAGACCTGACGGAACGCCATAATCCATTTCGGCATATACTGTGTGTAACAGCGAAGGGAGGCTGGTAATATGCCTATACTCTCATTTATTATAGGTGTCGCAGTTGGCCAATGCTGCTGCGATTCTCACAAAAGAAGCCGATGCTGTTCCAGACACCATTGCTGCTTCTAAAAGCAGTTTAAATAAATCGGAGCACCTGCGGTGCTCCTTGCAGAATAAGGGGCGGCCTCATGCCGCCCCGTTATAATGGAACCAATTTTTTCTTTTGCAATTGCGAATCTCTACTTTTCTTCCGGATGGTTGGCTGATTGCGCTGCAGCGGCATTTGGGGTCTCTGCGGGCGTTTTTTGTCCTTCAGATGCAGCCTTCTGTTTTAGAGCTTCCAGCTCTGCCGTTACCCGGTTCAGCTTTTCTTTCAGTTCCTTGTTTTCGCTCTCCAGAGAGGTGGCGGTTTTCTTTTCGGCTCGAATGCCGGCCATGAGTTTCACCTGCTTTACCAAGCTCAGAAGCAGCATGATGAGCGCTCCGATTATTACCGCAATCAATACGATTAAAGCCTGCGAGATGCTTACTTTCCATACAAGGAATTCCACATCCACCGCACCGGCATTTTGAATTGCGAAGACGGCTACCACCAGCGCAAAGAGCAGTGACAGAACAAACCTCCAGCCCATATCTCCCCATCCTCCGTTCTCATATAATTTATACTACTGATACCCGCTCCCGCAAAGTTTATTCACCGGACGAACCGGAATCTATTGATCCGGTTCCGGATGAATCAGATCCAGGCTCAGGCGCTGTCCGGTCAAACAGGATATAATATGTTTGCTGCGACTTTCCGTCAGCCGATTTGATAGTAAAAGGAATCGACTCATCATCCGCATCTAATTGCAGCTCTCCGGTAAAAGTCCCGGTTTTCGTCACGCCTAATATGGTAATTGTGGCGTTGGGATCTTTGGCGGTAATGACCAGGGATATTTTCTCTTGATCCGGTCCCACTTCAAATTTGGCTCCGGATGATGCCGATTTGGACGGTACATAGTTTTCTTCGCCTATCGTCACCGATTCTACCTCGGCGCTGCCCATTGCGCGAATCTCCATGGTGTAGGTCATGCTGCGGCTCTTGCCTTCTTCCTTAACCGTCACCGTAACGGAAACACTGCCGCTTCCCGGCAAAGCAATTATATCGGAAGCATCCACTCGCTTGCCGTTTATCGTCAAGTCTCCAATGAACGATTGCCCTATAGTCGCTGTCACTTCGACCTCTGTCGTTCCGGCAGGCACATATATTGTACCGTAATTCGTCTTGTTCGAATCGAATCCGGTAAGCACGCTTGTTCCGCTGGGTTTAGCAACCACACTCAACGACTTGAGCTTCAATGGATCCGTCGTTACAGAAGCGTTGACGACAGCAGACGGATTGTTATTTCCGTCATACAATACGGCATAGACTTTGTAGGCCGTATCCCTCGCTATTTGATCCCCGGACAGTGTCAGAGTTGCGGCTGTTCCGGCCGTCACGGACTTATTTGTAGCTGCAATGGCCGGATTTCCCGATGCATCCTTGCCGTCTCGAATCTGTGTGGCGGAAGGCGCCGTGGCGCTGCTGCCAAGCAGTACCGCATATATCTTACCGTTTACGTTAGGGGTGGCTTTAAAATCTACCGACTTTTCATTCGGTACGGTGCTGACGCTGCTCAGCGTAGGCGTTCCCGCCGTGGTCCAGCTGGCGCTGGAAGCGGGTACGTTTTCCCCATCTGATGTCTTCAATTTAGAAGAGCGAATTCCCACCGTATATTTCGTGTTCAGCGCCAGGCTGTAGTCATCGTCCAAAGTAACGGTGATCCTGGTTTTGGCGCTATTGATGGAAACGGTGTAATCCGAGGTGCTTACTGTGCTGCCCGCTTTTTGGAGATAGACCACATCGCTCTTCAGGTAACTGTCATTTGAGGAAATGGTGTTGCCGTTGTACTTTTTGACGGCTTCGGAGAAAGTAATGGTAAAGCTCTTGGTGCTCACCGGTACTCCTGTGGCTCCGTTGGCCGGTGAATAAGTCACCACCAGTTTCTCCGTCTTGGTTCCCGTGGTGAAGTAGAAAGTTTCTCCTTCATTCTTATTGTCGTCTTCATCGATCATGGTGCCGGCCTTTACAACGACATAGTACTTGGTGTTTTCCTCCAAAAGCGACGAAGGCGTAAGCGTCATCACCGTTTTCGCTGAATTAATAGTTCCCGTATAATCCACTCTGCTCCCGCTGGAAGAGCCTTTCCGAATGGTCACAATGTCGGGAATCTCCGCATTGGTGATGGAGCTGCCATCCGCTTCTCTCATGGCAGAGTTGAAAGTGAGAGTAATTTTGGTGTCCAGATAAACGCCGGTCTTGCCATTGGCCGGATCAATGGTTATAGCCAGTTCCGGGTCCTTTTGTGTGGGGGTGGCCCCGCCGGAGTGAATGGCCCATTTTTTCGGCTTGGTCTCATATGTTACGCCCTTTGCGTAAACATCCATATTGGAAATGGTACCCGTTCCGTGGAAATAAGATTCCCCATATACGTTAACCTGGCTCACGGTTGCTTTGCTCTCCACGGTTATATCGGATCTGCGCCCTGCGCTGTTCACATCCAGGGTCGTAATGGTTCCTGAAAGCAGCTTCAGTTCGGCGGAGGAACCGTCTATTGAAACATATGGGAAATTACCCTGGAGAGTGCCGGATGCAGATGAAGTAAAGCTGACTCGCTCAAATCCGGGCCCGAAAGAGCCGCCGGCAAGACTTGTGGTCTGAAGAGCAAAATTCCTCGACCCTTGTGTATTTAAAATCGCCGTTTCACCTTTTGCAATCAGTCGGACAGAATCGGCGGAGCGGTCCACCACCGCATTTGCAACCCGGGAATTGTTCACGGTAACGGAGTCATTACCGCCTCCCTGAACAATGAGCTTGCCTAAGATGACGCAATTATCTATAGTGGCATCCCCATCGCCTAAATCCTTGTGAATGGTCACATTGTTGGAATAAATCCTGCCGGTAAGCTTTGTCCCGTCCTTTTTCACCACAGGATCCGTGGTAACAATGGTCTCCTTTAATGCGATATCGCTGACGATCTTTGCCGCCTGTGCCCGGGTAAGGGAATCCAAGGGATGAATCTTGCCGTCCGTATATCCGGAAATGTAACCTTTTCCGCTCACCTTGGACATGGCCGTGTAGGCCCAGTCCGCAACGGATCGATAATCCGCAAATCGGTTCAAGTTCGTGCTGTATCCGTAAGTGGGTACAATCCTTGCGAGTATTACCGCGGCCTCCTGCCGGGTAATCTTTTGATTGGGCCGGAAGGTGCCGTCATCAAAGCCGCTGACAAAGCCGGCCGTCACCGCCTTGGCCACATCGCTGTAATACCAGGCTCCACTGGAAACATCTTTAAAATTTATGCTTCCCGCAGAGGTGTTGCCAAGGGCCCGGTTTATCATACTTACAAATTCAGCCCGGGAAACCTTCTCATCGGGAAGAAACCGGCCGTCCGTGTATCCCTTAATGATGCCCTGCGCCACAGCCGTTTCAATGTACTGCTCCGCCCAATGGCCTTTTATATCCTTGAAACTGGAAGCGCCATAGCTTTCTACACCCGAAGGCAAAAAAATCATAAAAGCTAAGGCTACCGACAATGCAAAGCAGCCCAGTTTCTTAAGTAATTTAATCCCCAAACTATTTACCCCCTTTATATTCACTTGTTTATGGGATGTGCTTTTTAATAAGAGGCGGCCTTACGTTATTTTGTTTCCATCATATCCTATCCTTCCGCAAAAATCCATAAACTCCCGCATCAAAATCCTTAAACTTTTTTTAAAATGCGAACCTCCGGACATTTGTCGTACATCCGGAGGTTTGCGGTATGCGTCGGGGGCATACGTACATATGAGTGTAATTAAAAACATCTGCGGCCACATGTCACAGATGTTTTCCTAAATAAAATCTTCTTCCGATCCCAAGTATAGAACCTTTGTTTCACATTCCACCACAACTTCATTTCTTTGGTTGCGGCATTGCACTTGCATATCCAATATGTCCTTTGTTTCGTCGATGGCTTTGACGGTTGCCGTCGCCGTGATCGTATCGCCTATGAACACCGGTCTTAAGCAGGTGAAACTCATATTAATGAAGACGGCTCCGGCTCCGGGCAGCTTCATTCCGATCACTTTAGAGGTAAGCGCCTCGCAGACTAAACTGTGAGCAATTCTAGCCCTGAATCGGGTCTTCTCCGCATAGTCCTTGGAAGTATGGATTGGATTATAGTCGCCGCTATAGTCGGCGGTCTCATAGATCAGATTCTCTGTAATCGTTACGGTTTCTTCCGCGCTCTGCCCTACATAGAATTTGCTGACATTACTCATTTTCAATTCACCTCCTCTGGTCAGTTTTTGAAAACCGTTTCTTATAAAATAAATACGCCAGAAGCGCAGTCAATATTATGAGGACTGCCAGGGCCAGTTTTGCATAGATATCCATGTAATCACCGATCTTCTCCCAGGATTCGCCTGCCAACGACCCTACATATACCAGTACGAAATTCCAGATTACCGTCCCCGCTCCGGTCAGAAGGAGAAACTTCCCCATATTCATGCGCGCTATCCCGGCGGGAATGGAGATCAGACTTCGCAAAATCGGAACAAAGCGGCAGAAAAACACTGTAGACGAGCCCTTTCTGGAAAACCAGCTTACGGCTCGGTTCACGTCATTGGGGTTGAAATGCAACGCCTTTCCCAGATTGCCGTTGATCCAATGCCTGAGGCGGTCGGGATGGAGCCACCTGCCTATACCGTACAGCACTGTAGCCCCGGCAAGAGATCCGGCCGTAGCAGTAGCCACAACCCCCCATACTCTCATGGACGTATAGGTTGTGAGAAACCCGCTAAATGTCAAAATCACCTCCGACGGAATCGGAGGGAAAATGGTTTCTACCGCAATAAGCAGAAAAACACCCGCATATCCGAACTGATTGACGAACTCTGTCATCCATTCCTGCATTTTATCACCTTGGCTTCATTATTAGGAATATGCAGGCAAATGTCAAGGAGCCCTATGTCTTGTTGCTTCTTACTGCATTAATATCCCGATTTATCCCAGGTTAATCTAAGGTTTTATATTTCTGCAAAATATTTAAAATGGCGCCGGCCAAAACCAGCACTATGCCGATGATGGCATGCATTTCCATGGGCTCATGGAGAATGATTACCGCCAATGCAGGCGCAATGGCAGCTTTAATCAGAAATGTGACGGATCCGGTGGTGGCGTTTGACTCGGCGATGGCCTGAAAATAGAACAGGTACGCCAATCCTGTAACAAACACACTGAGATAGAGTACGATCCAAACGTTGCCCGGCCAGACCCCCGCAATCACAGGTTTATCCCCAATCAGTAGAATTACCAGCAACACTAGAGAACCGAGGATGAAACTGATGCTGGTCTGGGCCATGGATCCGATTTTTCCCACGCTGACTTTCCCCATGACGCTGTAGAGGCCGAAGAGAGCGGCGCCGCCCAAAACCATCAGGATGCCTTCTGCCGTATTTCCCTCCTGCATATTAAGAGGATTTACCATAAACAGGATCCCTGCCAAGCTAAGCAGGAGGGCAATTACGTTATTGCGGTTCATTTTTTCATGGATAAGGAAATGGGCAAAAAACATTGTGAACAAGGGGTTGACGCACATGATAATGGCCGCGGTAGATGCATTGGCTTTCATAACGCCTAACTGAAAAAGAACCATACTCATTGGAATGCAGACGATGCCCAAAAGCAGCATGTACAGATAGTCCTTTAAATTAATTCTTATTTCTTTACGCTTGATTTCAGACACTGCAAAAGGCAGCAACAAAAGACCTCCAACCATAAAACGCAGAAAAGTAAGCTGCATCTGGTCCAGCTTACTGCCCGCAAGCTTCAGGGAAATCTCCATGGTGCCAAAAAAAAATGCCGCCAAAAATATATACAATGCTACTTTTTTCATCTATATTCCATCCTAATTTATATTTCGCTCTTCTTCATATTTTCCCTACATCGCAAACTATGAAACAAGGACTTGTCCGGTGAAATCAGAATTATGCGTAATATTATATCACATCTTGTTTCCTATAGCAATACGGAGCCATATTACGGAAATTATGCTGCAGACATTTAAAGCTGAAGGTATGGATATAGAGGAAAATAACGGACATAAAATTGTGGATAATAAACAGAAAGAGGAGCGCTGTAAGGCCTATGCCATTTGCGGCTCAAAATCGGACCCGCTCTCCTCTTTCCGCTCCGGATTGCACGGGCTACCTGTAAACCAGCCTCAGGACCATGCCCGGCCAGATCACGTCCGGATTCGCGATCTGGGCGTTTTGTGCAATAATATCTCTGTAGTTTAAACGAAAACGATTTGCAATAGCATATATGGAATCTCCGGGCTGAACGATGTATTCGATGTATGTGCCGCTGGGCAGTTCGGGCTCGGGCCTTCCCGGAATGGTCAACACTATTCCCGGTCCAAGGGGTACGGAGTTCAAAATAGGATTTGCCGCCACTAACGCCTCCGGCGTCACGCCAAAGCGTGAAGCTATGGTGTTCATCGACTCCCAAGTTTCCCATGGTTGAACTATATATCTCACAGAATCAACTCCTTTTCTTGTTATACCATATAATATTCCACGCAATTTTTTTTGTTCCAAATGGCTGATCGGAAGGTGTCACCTTCGCGGACTCATATTTGCCCGCAGCCGGTAATAAAATTACATGGGGGCCGCATCCAACAGTTGAGAAAAAGCGAGCGGCTTTCACTACCCCCCCAATATAAGAAGGAAGGAATATGAATGAATGCACCAATTCCATAGTTTTGTAACCTATTTAAATGAATTTATTTGGGGACCGCCTCTCCTCATTCTGCTCTTTGGAACCCATTTGCTCCTCACCTTTCGGCTCCGCTTTATTCAGCGCTTCACTCTGCTGGGAATCAGGCTTTCCTTTACAAAAGACCGGGGCGGAGAAGGAGATATAAGCCAGTTTGGCGCCTTGGCCACAGCGCTTGCTGCGACCAGCGGTACCGGCAATATCGTAGGAGTCGCCACTGCCATTACCTTAGGCGGGCCCGGCGCCGTTTTTTGGATGTGGATTACCGGCGTTTTCGGTATCGCTACAAAGTACTCGGAAGCCCTTCTCTCCGTAAAATACCGTGTAAAAACTTCAGACGGAACAATGCTGGGCGGACCCATGTATGCATTGGAACGGGGTTTGGGCATGAAGCGGCTGGCTGTGATATTTTGCATTTTTACGGCTTTCGCATCCTTTGGTATCGGTAACATGACCCAGGCCAATTCCATTGCTGCCCTTGCTCATAAAACCTTCGGCCTGTCTCCGTTTATAACCGGAATCATCATGATGCTCCTTACCGGGTCTGTTATCGTCGGGGGAATCAAATCCATTGCGGGTGTCTGCGAAAAGCTGATTCCCCTCATGTGCATCTTTTATATTTTAGGCTGTCTGATCATTTTGTTCATGAACGGACCTTTTGTGCTTCCTGCCGTAAAATTGATTATCCATAATGCTTTTTCACCTCGGGCTGCAGGCGGAGGGTTCGTAGGCGCTACCGTCATGACCGCCGCCCGCTATGGGATTGCCCGTGGATTGTTTACCAACGAATCCGGTCTGGGCTCCGCTGCCATTGTAGCCGCGGCGGCACAAACGAAAAACCCGGTCCGGCAGGCCTTAGTCTCTGCCACCGGCACTTTCTGGGACACGGTGGTGATTTGCCTGATGACAGGTTTAGTCTTGGTAAGCACAATTATGAAGTTTCCGGCAATATCGGAAGGATTGAACGGCGCCGAGCTCACCAATGCAGCCTTCAATCAGATACCGGTTGTGGGGCCTGTAGTGCTGACCGTGGGTCTTTTTACGTTTGTTTATTCAACAATACTTGGTTGGTCTTATTACGGAGAACGGGCTGTGGAATATTTGGCGGGAAAAAGAGGAATTCCTCCCTATCGATATCTGTTTACCCTTTTTGTTTTCCTTGGTTCCGTAGCCTCCATGCCTCTGGTATGGGACCTCTCAGATACTATGAATGCCTTGATGGCCATTCCCAACCTGGTCTCCCTGCTGCTCTTAAGCGGAGTCGTCGTTAATGAAACCCAAAAATATCTATGGAGAGGATAAAATGTTAAATTACAGCAAATCCTATAACAGGAGGTGCTTGAAAATGCAGAATAGCAATATTGCAGATCTTTCACAGGAAGCTCTGGCAATTATCAGCGAAGCCGAAAGCAAGATAACTTCTGTTAACGGCAGTAAAGTGATACTGGTGGCTTATACGGCCCAGAGCTAAACTCAGCTTCAAAAAGCACCCATGGAGATACCGTGGGTGCTTTACTCTTTGATTTGTATTTGGCCGGCGTTGTCGTAAAAGGTGTCAGATACTTATTACAACTCCGCCATTGCAATTAAAGGGCCATGATGGTGTTGAGCAATAACTGCGCTCCTAAAACAAGGTCTTCCCTGTCCGTATCCTCAAAAGGCACATGACTTCTGCCACCCTTGCTCGGTACAAAGATCATCCCTGCCGGAGCATGGGCAGCGATCAAGCAGGTGTCATGAACGGCTCCACTGCTCATGACGGCATAGCTGAGCCCCTCGCGGGAAGCTAATTCCTCAATCTGCTTTGCTATTTCTTCATCCATTCTTATGGGAGCAGAATATGCCAGCCTTCTGGTTTCGCAACTGACGCCCCGTTCTTTTGCAATGGAAACCATCCCATCCCTTATCTTGTCCATGGCGGAGCGGATCTTTTGTTCATCCTTATCTCTCACTTCTACAGTGAACACGACCTTCTCGGGAATTACGTTGGAGCAGTTGGGTGAGACGTTGATTTTGCCTACCGTGGCAACGGTTATTCCTTCGGGATCCTCTTTGGCGATTCGCTCGGCCTCGGCAATGCAAAGGGCTGCCGCTGCCAATGCATCCCTGCGATCTGCCATGGGAGTAGCACCTGCGTGATTGCCCACCCCCCGGAGTGTGACCTCCAAAACAGACATTCCATAAACCACATCCACGATGCCGACGGACAGCCCTTTTCTCTCCAACACCGGACCCTGTTCGATGTGAAGCTCCAGCATAGCGCGAACCTGTTCAAAATCCCAGATCACTTCTTCCTTTTTATATTCGGGATACCCGCATCGTTTGAGCATTTGTCGAAGGGACATGCCCTGGTCATTTTGCAATCGATCCAAATCCTCCCGGTCGTAAATACCGGTAATAAATTTGCTCCCGGTCATGGTTGACCCAAAATTGGACCCTTCCTCCTCGGCAAAGATAACCAGCTCCAAAGGCAGATCCGTCACGCCCTCTTCCGATAAAGCGCGCATAGCCTCAAGCCCGGCCGCTACACCATAAACTCCGTCGAGCCATCCCCCGTTCCTTACCGTATCAATATGAGATCCGACCACAATCCTTTTGGCTCCGTTATATACGTCATTTCCCGCCGCAGATGATCCTTCGTCAATTTGCCTTGCCCCATCCGCAAAGCGAATGAACATGTTGCCGACGGCGTCCGTGCGAAGGACAAATCCTGCAGATTCGGCGGCCCGGGTAATGTAGTCCCTTGCCTCCCGGTCCTTTTCACTGTAGGAGAAGCGGGTCACGCCTTCCCCCGGCGTATCGGTAATTGCCCGCAACGCATTCAGGTCGTAAAGCATCCTTTCACCGTTGATCCTCATCGTCACCCTCCAATTGACTTGCATAATGTGCCTGAGACTTTCTGCAAGCCTTGATTATTCACTATATGCATAGCCGTAGGGTTTACCCGGGATAAATTTACCCTGGCCTTTATAACCTACATATTTGCCCTTATCGACAATCTTGCTTCCGCGCAGATAGACGGTCTCCGGTCTTCCTTTCTGCTCAAACCCTTCAAATGGGCAGTAATCTACACCCTCCAGGTTATTGGCGACGCTGATGGTTCCTCTATAAGACGGATCAAAAATTACAAGATCCGCATCAAAGCCGATTCCAATTTGTCCCTTTTTCTCCAAGCCGTTGATTTTCGCCGGCATAGTGGCAAACAGATCCACCAGGCGGCTTCTGGAAATGCGCCCCTCGCACACGCCGAAGGTCCAGAGTATATTCAGCCGGTTTTGCAGACTGGGAGCTCCGTTTGGGATGTCCGCAAAGGATTTCCCTTCTCCCGCCCCCATGTGTTTCTGCACTTCGTAATCGAAACCGCAATGGTCCGAACTTACGGCGTTGAGCCATTTCCGATTTATCGCCTGCCATAAAGCATCTCTATGCTCTTTTGTCCTCAGAGCCGGTGAGCAAACGTACTTTGCTCCTTCAAAACCGGGCCGCCCCAGATCCTCCATGTCCAAAACCAGGTAATGGGAGCAGGTCTCGCCGTAAACGGCCTGCCCTCTGTTGTAAGCCTGTTTGATCTCCTCAATCGCTTCCTTTGCCGAAACATGAACTACATAAAGAGGCGCTTCCGCCAGCTCCGCCAGATAAATTGCCCGCCGCGTCGCTTCCGCTTCCACCACCGGGGGCCTTGAAACCGCATGATAATAAGGTGCTGTTTTTCCTTCGGCAATTAATTGTTTCGTCAGAACATCGATCATCTCCGCATTTTCTGCATGGACCATTATGGTGACGCCGGCCTCCTTGCCCTTGTACAACGCCTGCAAGATGGCATCGTCATCCGCATGGAAAAACATTCCCTTGTAGGCCATAAAGAGTTTCATGGTGGGATATCCGGCTTCCGCCAGTTTGGGAATCTCCTCAATTACCTCCGGCCGCGGATCCGTCATAACACTGTGAAAGGCATAATCCACCATTGCGATCCCGTCGGCGTCCGTCTTGCGATACTCGTCAATGGATTCCACCAAGCCTTTACCCTGTTCCTGATTGACAAATTCGATGAGCGTTGTGGTGCCGCCCACAGCCGCAGCATTGGAAGTTTCAAACCCGCGCACCTTGCTCCCCTTATAGGTAAAGGAGAAATGGACGTGCTGGTCCACGCCTCCCGGCAATATGTATTTGCCCGCAGCATCCACCGTCTCATCCGCCTGGTGTTCCAGGCCTTTTCCGATGGCTTTTATGGATTCTCCCTCCACATAAATATCGGCTTGGAACTCACCTTCTGCAGTAACGATGGTCCCGTTCTTGATCAACACTGACATGGTCTTACCTCCTTTTTCTTATTCATGTTTATTTAATCTAATCGTTGGGATCCTTATGGCCTGTGGGGTTTTATTTTCACGAATTGTGTGTTAAGTGTTTTGCATTTAACATTTTGCAGTGTTTGACTTGGCATTATATTTACCATGTGGCGTTATATACAGCGTTATATGGATTGCAATTTTCAGTAAGCAATTTGCTTTAGAATGAGTTAAATCGGCCTGTAGCTTGACTCTTGTTTTATTTTATTGCAATTCGCTGTTTTTGTACAGGGTTGAGTTATTTTTGAAATATTTTCCTATTTATAATTTTTTCACATCAGTGACATACTAACAGAAAACAAAACAGGAGGTCTGAACATGGATAAATCAAATTTCAATCACAGCATTAAGTGCTCCGTCACCCAATGCGCAAATCACGCAGAAGGCGGCGATTATTGCGCTTTAAGTCAGATTAAAGTAGGTACACACGAAAAGGATCCCACGGATGTAAGATGCACAGATTGTGAGTCCTTTGAAACCAAAGGATTGAGGTAGCGCCAGGAAACACGGCAGCCAAAAAGCCACGGAAAACCCCGTGGCTGCATTTTTATAAAGTGAAATAAGTCGAGGCGTCTCCGCCGCAACTGGAAAACGATTAAAAGCCCAGATAAAACATATAAAATCCGATCAGCAAGACCGCTCCGCCCATTACATATTTCAATATTTTACTCCATAAACCGTATTTATTGCCAGATGTAATCCTGTTTACAAAACCTACTGATGTCCCCGCCGCCAAGACCAGCGCGCTGTGCCCGATTGAGTAGAGCAACAACAGCAATACGCCCCAGGGAATGTTTCCGCTTCGGGCCACAATCCCCAGCAGAACGACTAAAACCGGCGTTGCGCAGGGCGAAGAGAAAAATCCGCCCAAAATCCCTGTCAGAAGGGCCCCCGCGTAGCCCCTTCTTGTATTTTTATCCGTAAGGTATGTAGAGGGAATAAAGTTATAGATCTCGAAAATTTGAAGCGCCATCAAAACCATTAGAACACCCAGAGCGATGTACCACCAGCTGCCCGATGTTCCAATAAGCTTCCCCAAGAGCGAAGCCGCTGTTCCCAATGCGGTGAATGTGATGGCCATTCCCAGGGCAAAAACCAGCGACAGCTTAAAGGATCGCTTTGGATCCTTATTGCCAACTCCGCCCACATAGCCAATCACCAGAGGAACGCTAGACAGCGCGCATGGCATAAAGGACGTCAATATCCCTGCCAACAGCGCCAAGGCAGGCGCGAGCCAGTAGCTTTCAGCTATTAACTCTGACAACAAGCCCAGCCATTGCTCAATCATTCTTCCATCCCCATTTTAACCAAAATTGAAAGAATCTCTTTCTCTGACATAGCGCCTTCGTAGGCGGTAAAAACGTGCTCACCCGTATCCTTTGTAGTGTATATGAGCATTCTGGATGCTTCCGGATCCGACGGCTCGTATGGATTTCCATCCTTATCAAAAAACAGCAAGGTAGGAATTACCCGAATCGGATAACCTTCCGCCAATTCGGGAAGTTCCCAAACGTCCATGTATTTAATAATCGCTTTTCCCTGCAGGGTTTTGTGCAGCTTTTTAATGGTTGGCGCCAGCCTCCTGCAGGGAGGGCAGGAATCGGATCCGAAATCAAGCAGGATTGGGAGCCCGTAGGACTTCAACTGTTCCAGGTCCAATGGTTCCGTCACAGTAAGAGCAAAATCCGGATTCTCTACTTGCAGCTCTCCGGCAATGCTTTGTGAATTTTTAAAAAACCAAATACCGGCCACCACCAGCACAATCAAGATGGGCGCAATGATTTTTGCGGCCATTTTCTTTCTGCTCATTTCTCCGTGTCCATTCTCCATCTGCAATCTCCCTCCGCTGATGTGTATTTGGTCTGACTGTTTGCCTAATTTTATCATTATTTAAATTTTTGTATGTGATATGATCACAGAAGGCCGCGGGAGCGGTTCTTTTGATTCCCTGCAACACCGTTCGCTATGGCCTTGCGATCTGGAGAGAGACGACTTTCTTTCCGTTGGCAACCTCCTGCCGCCCGACTTCGTGAAACCCAAACTTTTCATGGAATTTCAAAGAAACCGGATTGGGCGGCTCTATATCAATCTCTGCGGTGACTAGCGGCACCCCCGTTTCCCTGGCATGCCGAAACACCTCTTCATAGAGAAGGCTTCCCAGCCCCAAACTCTGCTTCCCCAAGTCAACCACAACTCTGTCCACATACAGAAAGCTGGGATAATGGTCAGTAAACCAGAGATAATTCACGCTGTCATAATCTGCGCCTTCCCTAAAAGCGAGGCAAAAAGCAAGAATTTCTCCTTTCATAACTGCCACTTTGTGAAGCTCTGCCTGACTATGCAGATGTTCCAGTTTCTCTCGAGTCAGAGGTGAAAGGAAATGGACAGATTCCTCATTGAGCTGCAGAATCCTGTCAAAGTCTTCCGGCCTTGCGGATCTGACCGTCACTCCAACCTCTCCTGTTTTTTCCATGTTTTTATTGCTTTTCAAAATAGGATCCTCCCTCATTTGTATTAATTCCCGCTCCTTATAAAACCAGGTCCAAATACTCCTTAGCTCATTTTTTCATATCTTAAATAAAAAGTCCATGTTTTTAAACATGGAATGAAAGGATTTCTTATTGATCGCCGGCCTATTCAATCTTATAATCCGCCATTACTCCCCTGGCCATATAATCTCCCATCACAATAGCGTGATTCAATAAGCGGTCATAGATCTGAATAGCCAATTCATAGTTGCCGCTCAATATATTTGTGAGCCCGTCAAGTAAAAGGCTGATTGTCTGATTCAGCAGGCTTTCCCAAATATTTTTTGACCAGTAAGGATTGATAGAGGCCAGGAAAGATGCAGTCTCATTTGAAAGGCTATATAATTCCGTTGTAATTGCGTTGACATTCTCTGTGTTTCTTGCGATCATCTCCTCCGTTAGTTCAAAAGAGGTGGAAATAAAGCGCGACAATAAGTTTGAAAATCTCTGGGCGATCACATTCCCATAAAACGTTTGCAAGGAATTATAGAAACTCAAAGGTACACCCTGATACAGTCGATTGGTCACTGCCGTTAGATCCGGATTGTTTGTAATTCTACTGTTGGTATAAGCCCGCAACCACAATATAAGTTGGGCCCAATCCAGCCGGTAATCGCATATAATATTAAACTGCTCAAAGGTAAGATAGCGAGGTACCTGATACGCAAATTGCATCCCATTATTGTCATTTACTCCGGTCCCGTTGGACATATACGCATCCTCCAAAAACTCACAAGACAACAGAAATTATTAGTATCTTATGAAGGAAGAATCCAAAGGGTTCCCGACTCTGCTTTTATGATCGATGGTTTAGGGATCCGAATCCACGCCTTGCGCAAAATCAATAATTTCGGAGGTTGATAATTCAAAACCATTGTCCATGGTTTCGATCTCGTCGTCGGGAAATCCATCGAAGGGAACCTTTTTTGCGCCACGATCTCTTACCTGCTCCTGTTTTGAAGGTTCGATAAAATACTCGCCCTTTGCGCCGACTATGCGATTTCTTGAAAAGGGAGCTCGCATGCCCTTCTGCAAATTGTACTTCTCAACAAATTTAGGATCAATGGGAACATTCCCATTGGGCATTTCTAAATACAGTTCCTCCATAGTTCCTCCATTGCAAACAATAAATTGTACTTCCTATTAATTAATTTCTCTTTTTTTGAAACAATTAATACTGGTACATTTATCATCTGGCACTGTTGGATTTTAACCTCTCGTAGGCGGCTTTTGTCTCAACTTCGTCCGCAAGATTAAAAATGATACGGGTATTCCCTGACTCAAAGTATATGAAAGGCGGAACATCGGCATCCACAAACAGCTTCACAGCCCCAAATTCCGTTGTTCGAAAATGACCCTTTAGCGTCGATCCCAAGGCTGATCCGTTCGTCCGCAACTCAATCGCAGGCAGGGATTCCATAAGCTCCACTTTACCAATGGTTTCCCAAGGGTACACATCGCCGTACATACCATGAATTTTTAATCCTTCGTCCAAGAATGAAACCTTTGTGTCCTGTGCAGAGAAAAACATCAAAACTGCTACAGCCACAAATGTAATTACCATAACCGCTATGATAATAATAATTTTTTTCCCTGCGCCCTTACGCAACCTTCCGCGTTGGTCAAATACATTATAGTCATATCTTTGTGACATCACAGCCAGAGCAAATGAGGAAATCATTAAAAAGATAAACGCCGGCATCATGCTTATTTTCAATCCGACAGCCTGTAGAATGGCCATCAGGATAAAAATTCCGCCATTGACATAGGAATAAATGCCGATGAGCCTGGCTAGCTTTCTCACATCCACATTGGCTTTTTTCTCTTTCCGCATGGTGTTGTAGCCGGAAATAAGGAAATACATTTTGCCCACATGAACCAACAGTCCCAAGGCAATAAAAAATACTCCTATAATTAAATTGAACCACATAAGAACCTCCCAAAATCACGCTTTTGGTGTTGTTTCATTTGACGTCAGACACCAAATACAACAACACCGATACCACACCTTGTGCCGTCTTTTTTAAACTTGTTTGGCAAATCCTGCGGAAAGCTAATTACTGGCGCAGTTTGTTTTAAGCGCATCACGCCTTTTCTTAACTGTTTCATAGAGTAATTTTTCTTCTTCGGTTTCAGGCACAAGGGGTTTTACTGCCCGAGGTCTTCCGTTTCTATCGAGAGCCACCATAGTAAAATAAGCGGATAATGCCTGTATCGGCTCGGAATCCGATTCCAAATCCTCCACATCCACAGTCACAACCACTTCCATGGAGGTTCGCCCCACATAAGCCACGGTGGCCGTTAGCGTAACCAGCGCTCCTACGAAAATAGGACGATGAAACTGAAGCTCATCAACCCGCGCGGTAACCACATTGCATCGGGCATATTTTCTCGCTACAGCTCCCGCAGCAGTATCCATTAACTTCATTATTTCGCCGCCATGCACGTTTCCTGCAACATTTGCCTGGCTGGGAAGCATGACTTGACTCATGATCAGCTTTGTTCTTTTTTCCACTTTATCACCTTTCTCTCAATATTACCCTTTGCCGCGGCGCCAATATTTCTTCATATCTTTCTTATCCTCAATGTTATACTCAATTATCTCATCAATCAGTCCGAAATCCAACTCATCCGTCCACTTAATCCGGAATAACATTTTCGTCCTCGTGTAGCCGGCTTGCTTAATTTTTTCATCAAAGCGATCTAAAGCGACAGCCTCGGGAGCAACGGCTACGTGCTGCTTGGAGATACTGAAGGCGATAATAAATGTCCCGTGATCGCTAAACATGGGCTGGTTCCATTTGATTTCTCTTTTAAGATCGGGATACTTGTCCGCAATGTGCCGGAGCAACCCTTCCATTCGTTCTTTGTGTTCCGGATTTTCAATGCGATTTAGATATTCCTGAAATTCAACCATATTGTTTCATCCTTTCATCAAGTCAGCCAAAAAAGTGTCCGACACCAAATACAACTCCGATCTTCTCTAGATATATTGAATGATTCGGTTTGCAAAGTCTTTGGCCTGCTCTTCTATGCCCGGAATCTTTAATACGCTCTTAGGGTTATTGGCTGTTTCGATCAGCGCAAATTTCGGCGGCAGGACGAAAGCCTTATTCATATTTATGGCGCCGATCACCTGGGAGGCAACAATGTCGCCGCCGCTGTATCCCGATACGATGATTGAAAAGATCCGCTTGTCGGAAAAGTCATTGCTCCGGAAAAGCGCCGTGAGGCGGTTCACAAAAGCAGCCAGATTCGCCCCGATGGCGTCATTATAATTTGGACAAAGCATGAGAAGCCCGTCGCATTTCAGTATGCCGGGATACACCCGGTCAACAATGACCCCTCCATAGAAGCATTTCTGATTTTCCCCAAAATGGCGGCAGGTTTCATAGGGGCATCCGATGCAATCGTACACCTCGCCGTTTAACAGCGAAATTTCTTCAATCTCCAGCTTGGACCCCGCGGCCTCCCAAAGATGCCGGCGAACCAGCGACCACAGTAAAAGGGTGTTCGAATGTTGAACGTTGCTGGCATGAATGACCAACAGGTTGGCGCGTTCTTTCCCGGTATGCCGATACTCCATAATCCTTTTAACCAGCTGATTGCCCGACTGGATGTAAGCATTCAAATGGTCCGTAGCCAGATTCCTCGCAACAATATTGTAGTTCTCCAAGGATCCTGTTCCTTCCACCAGCGGCCTGCCCACAAAGGTGCATCCCTGAAGGTTTGCGCTGAAAACCACTTCTCTTGCAATGGATTTCGTATAGAGCTCACTGTCCCCGTCAACGATGATTCCCGCAACGGACCCTGCAAACATATCCTTTGAAGTCCGGATTTTCTTGAGCATAGCATACAGCTCCAGATTGATCCCCGATTCCCCCAGCGAAACTGCGAAGAGAATCCTTCTATTTGTAAGGTCAACCTGCTCCATCTCCTCAATGGTATTGATAACCTCGCGGGATAATCCGGCCGTACTTCCTTCCACAATGGTGGTCAGCCGCTTTTCTTTACGCTTTTCCCGGCAGGCCGGTCTGATGATCGTCAGCTGTTCCATCCTATACCCCTCCTTGGTTCTCGGCTAAAGCCTGCACAAATTCCCATAGGCGCAGCCAATCCGATGGAATAATTGCGGCGGCAGCGGCAGGTTCTCCACTTCTGTTATCCCGTCAATAAGCCGGTTCTTTGCTCCAAGAAAAGCGCCTTTGCTGCCGTCTCCGAAATAAAACGAGCTGTAATGCCATTTCCCCTGCAGCGTGCAGAGCACGGAGAGCGCGCCGGAGGAAAAGGCAGGCGCAATATATGGTTTGAATCCCAGCTCACGAACCCGTAGATTGGACTCAACGGTGAGCCGGGTCAGTTCCATGGATAACTCATGGTCATAATTCGCAACGGAATCCGCCACCACCAAATCGTTTCCGTGGGGACCGAAGACACGCCCTTCCCTAAGAAATCTGAAGAACCGTCGGTCCTTTCTGGCATAATATGCGGCTCTGCTGTTCATGACTCCAAGCCCGTATCCGCGAATCTGCCGGGGCTCCAATCCGGACGCCATGAGAGCCGCTTTGCAGAGTGGATCCACGGGATCGGATATTACGGCGAAAAGCCCTTTAAATCCTTGCCGGTAAGCCATCCTGGCATAATGCTCTACCAAAGGCTTGTTGGCCTCATACTGCGCCATCCGTACGTCCACATTTTCAGGCTTTGTTTTTACGGGTGGAACTCCCTTGGACGCGCAGAATAGAAACACGTCTCCTTGAAATAACTCTTCCTCCTTCAGGATTCGCACCGTAGGCAGAGCATCGTAATCAAAGGGCCAGGCAATTTGATTCATTTCCTGCTCATATCGCATCATCACTTCCGGGTTCAAATCGTAGATTCCGATTTCCGCCACCACAGAACCGCCCAAAAGCCGCAGTCCCGTCAACAGCGATCCGCCCACATCGCCCAGCGCCAACAGGTTAACGGTCAACTTCCGGTCCTTCGGAAACGATATTCCCTCAAGTAAAATATTCCCTTCAGCCTTGCCTGTAAGGCCCATCAGCTCGGATAAATAGTTCATAATGCTCCTTTCCACAAATTACCCCTTCGAACCTCCCATATGCCCACGGCCGGCCGGCTAGGCAAACCTATCGTTCAAACACCGACGTATCTTTCAGCCGGATCAGCCGTTCAATATCGTTCTGAACAAAAATCGAAGGAGCCAAGTTCAGATCATAGGCCATACAGGACCCGATGTCGGGGAATTTTGGTGAAATAATAGCTTCCCCGATCCTCTTCAAAGTTAAGTTCTTCTGGAAAAGCTCCTTATATTCTTCCTCTAGCGCAGAGAGGATTTCCCGGGCATTTTTCAGACACTCCATGGAAAAATCATAAACCCTGCTCCGAGGCACATCATTCATGAAAGTGGGAAGCACATAGGGCAAGATCAAATTTATGGAATTAAACTGCCCGGAGTCCCCGGCCCTCTCGGGCCGATCCACACTGTCCCCGCCGATATAGGGATACATGGCCGATTCCGCAAACCACACCCTGAGGTTCGGAATAAAATATGCGCTGGACACATCTCTTCCCTGAACCGTCATCAGGTCCTTCCCTCGCCCGGAAAGGATGCCCACCACAATTTTCTTAATATTGACCCCTTCCGCTTTAAATATGGGATCCAACTCCCTGATCCGGTATCCTTTATGCAACAGATCATCCACCAGGATCACACCTCTGTCAAAGGATTTAATAGTTCTGACCTGGTTGATCAGCTTCGAATAGTTTGGGTATTCCTTGATGGTGAATTTCCGAATCGAGGGATCAAAATATTTTTCCGTATGAAGGGTCTTTGTCACCGTATTGGGAACGGCAATCCCATTCAAAATCTGGCCGAAGGGCACGCACATAAGCTCCCCGAGCACCCTTGGAGTCTGGGGCTCCTGTGGCACCTGATTGATCTCCGTAATCATGCCGATTAGCTTGTGATGGATGATCTCTTGATTTACGGAAAGTATCAGAGTATCCGGGTACATCATGCTAAGGGTTTTCTGGAGGTTATTATGGGCCTGATCAAGGACCTTCAAAATATTCTCATCCTGGTTGAAGGGATACTTGATCTTGGACTCCATATTCTGAATGACAACCACCGGGAACTTCATATCCACGGTAAAAATCACATCGTCCTTCGGCGCTTCTTCCACCCTCTTGAAACCCTGGCGCTCTAAGGTCTCTACCATCCGATTGGAAATCTCCTTATTCCCGCGGGGATGATAGATGGCGTAGGTAAAGTCCTCCTTCAGGCAGTCAAACAGGGTTTCGCTGATCAGCAGTTGAAGCGGATCTCTGATATTTGTATCCTCATCATAATAAAGCCCCCCGATGAGCACCCGCTTCCCGATGCCCGCTTCCCGCAGATAAGCGGCCACCGCCTGATTCATAAACTCCCGGAACAAATCTGCCGTCTCCACCGTGGAAAAAGCCGACATTCCCACGATTTTATCTTTCTTTGCACCGTCACGGATCAGGATCCCCATGGTATCTTTTCTTCTTAAGTAAGCGACGATTTCGGCAAGCCCCTTCCGGCCGTTAAGCAGCGTGCGAGTCAGCTCACGGATGAGGTCTTCGGTAAAAGCAACCTTTTCTATCCGTATTCCCTTTGTCAGGATAATGCTCTTGTATTGGGGCTCCCGAAGATAAAGGCTGTTATCGTAAATATAATTCTGGGCAACCGCGTCGATGAGATTGGAAATATCCCTGTTTAAATCGATGTTCTCTCGAATCCTGGTGGAACTGATATCCTCAAGGTGGGTGGGCAGCCTAAGCTCCGTCACTTCTCCCAAGAGAAGGGAATAATCCCTGTTAAACTCGTTGGTTCCCTCAGCCATGCTGCTGCGCAGAAATACAATGTGGTTGAAATGATGTATGCTCCCCGGCTCCGGAGGCTTTTTGTATGCGGAGGCATTGGCGATGATGTCGCTTCCTACCACCACGTGAATGTCCTTTCCGGGGAACAGGCTTTTTAGCAGCGCCAGATCCTTCTTGTTGCTCAGGTTGATCTGGATCTCATCGGGCAGTACGTATACGTCTCCTTCATTTCCCGTGGAAATGGTGATGATCTTTCTCCTCATACGCCTGGGCTGGGTCTTTTTGGACCAGGAGAACTCATCGATGGACAGATAAACTTCAAAGCCCAGCTTTTTAATCTCCTGCACGATGCCCTTGTGGCTCAGCGAAAAGGGATCAAAAGTGCCCGGGAAAAAGGCAATTTTCTTGCATTCCGGATACCGGAAACCGCCGTTGGTAATGGAATAATCGGAAATAAACCGATAAATATGGTTCAGAGCCGCGGCATTGTTGAAAAACTCCAACCGGGATTCTTCCCGTTCGGTGATGAGAACCAGCATCTTTTTGTAAAGCAAGCGGAAGATTGTGTTTTTCTCCTCTAAAGTCAGTCCGTCGCTTCCGAAAATATATTTTCCGATAACATGGAAGGCCTCTTGGCTGACGAGAGGGTCATAATTAGCCAGCCCGCGAAGGAGAAGCCCCACCAGCGTCTCTCTCCTCTTTTTGTAAATGTTCGCCTCTTCATGGAAACGTTCTTTATAGGACGGATAGCTGGTGAGCAGAACGCCGATGGTGTTCAGGGTTACCGTGACGATTCGCTCGTTACGATTCTCCAGCAGCCGCTCCAGGCGGGATATCATTTCATCCAGCTCGTTGGGATGCAGGAACAGGGCTATCTCACCAAGATACTCGGGAATATATTTGGAAAACTGATATTCACCGATTTCCAGGCCCTTGGTAAGCTCGATGACGATTTCGTTCCGCTGATCCAGGGTCAACAATGTGGTTACGTATTTCAGCCCGTTGCCGGCGGAATGCCGCACGGTGACTTTTTCGCTGACCTTCAATAGATTAGACAGGTGCGTGGCTATATGCAGCTTCTCTTCCCGCCTTCCGTTGCGAAGCCGGTCCAGGAAGTATTCAATGTTTACCGCCTTGATGACCCAGGGGGTTCCCATTTTCAGATTCTCCAAAAAGAGATCTGAGGTGGTCTCTCCCTCCCCGTAAAGGGCATTCCGGTATTGCTCCAGTTCTGCGGGATCATAGTCCAGCATGCTGAGTATGCGGTAACGAAGAAAAGTGCTGCTTGTATATTTCAACGGAAACGCCGATACCACCCCCACTATCTTCTCCCGGATATCCTCGGGGATTCCTGCCCTTTGAAGATTTGCCGCTCCTCCCGTTTGGAGGTTTCTTACCGTTTGAAGGCTCCTCACATAATGTTCCAGCACGCGAAGAATCCCCAGCTGCACCTCGTCGGACTTTCTGCTCACGGCGCCGAAGCAATAGTCCAGCAGGATCCGCTGCTGTCTTTCCGTGCATGAATCGAATGGCAAATAAAGCATGGAATCCAATAGAATAAAGGTAGTAGCGTCGTCTATGTTGCCGTTGTTGCTCTTATAAAAACCGACGATCAGCTCTAAATACTTGCTCTTCTCCTCTTCTTCAACACGATCCAGCAACGTATTAATGACGATCTTCAAAGTATAGCCGATCCATCTCCTGTGAACTTCCGTAATTTTATGATCCGGAAAAATGATTTTGCGGAAGTATTCATCACATAGCTCAATAGCCGTCCGCTCGGAACCGATCATGTCCACTCCATTAGGAAGCTCTTTCCGATACTCCTCATCGAAGTTGGCGATAAACATGCCCATAACCTCGGCAGCCAGACGCCGTATATCCCCTTCGCTGTGCATCAGCAGCTCGTAAAGGAATTTCATGGTCATCTGCTTTTGCTTCTGCGTCATGTAGGATGAATATTCGTAGAAGATATTGATGTATGCCCGGACTTGCTTCCATTGCTTTTCCGATCTGGCGGCCTCAAGCAGATTTCCGAATTCAACCTCGTCATTAAAGATCTTCATAACGGAAATATTGTGTTCGATGGCCAAGTCTTTCAGCCGATTGATGGACTCTCGGCTGTTTAAAAGGGGTTCGTATTTCTTTTCGGCAGGTCGGAAAACGGGATCATCGGGGTCTGTACTTACACCCAGCCTCTCCATAAACTCCTCAAAGTCCTTCAATTTTGCGTAGACCCGCTCATAGCGCTTTCTTTTCGCCTCGTCCACGTTGTCCAGTTTATTGAGTATGATGTCGAAAGAATCTTCCAAAGAATAGATCTTCATGCGTTCCAGGCCGGACTCGTCCCTGATTCCCTTAACCCTGAAATCCGCGTAGATCAGCGCCAGGGATTCAGCGGACAGATTTTCCAGCTCCAGGTCCCAAGTGGAATGATTGGTAGCGATATGTCCGATAGTGGGCATATCGTTGGTTTTGAAGAACAGATCTGTATAATAATAGTGTAGATAGGGAATGCGCTGGTATTCCGTGTCCTTGCATCCAAACTTACCGATGTCATGGCCTACAGCCGCTCCGGAAATCAGCGCCAGATCGATGGGGACGCCGGCAAGGCTCAGCTGCCGGCTGATGTTGACGGCAATGCGGTGAACACTGTTGAGATGGCCGAGAACGTTAAAGCCGGTTTTTTCGCCGTAAAGCAGCATGAATTCATTAATGTAATTCCGCTGCCAAAACCGGACCAGCCTGTCATATTCCAATCTGCCGTTGCAACGCTCCACCTCCTTCGGATCAAGGAATTGAATAATCTCATCCTGCCCCAGTATAGCGTAGGACGGCAGATGAGGCTGGAAAGATATCTGCAGATTCGGCGATGCATGGCCCGATTGGTCAGGCACATGGTCCGGCTGACCGGACACTGCATGCGTTGGCTGCTGCTGCGCAGCATGGCCCGACTGATCGGACACTGCATGACCCGACTGGTTGATAACGGTTCGGATCGTCTGGAGAATAATATTTTTCGCCAGCCTCATTCTCCTGGACTCATGCAGTTCCTCCCCTTGCGGAAACAGGAGTTGCAGCGTAGTATCCAGAATATATTGGCACCATCCGCTCTCCGGATCATCGACAATGCGCCGAAGCAGCGGCAAAAGCGCAGGGACAAGATCATGGCATTGAAGGGTAACTCGAGAAGAATCCATGGCAGCAGGACGTTTTGTTTGCCAACCGTCCCCTCGTTCTAAACCACGAAATCCCTCCTCAAGCACATGGTCCGAAAGGTACTCCCGCATCTGTTTTTTTGTAACATTGTTTGCCTTCAAAAAATGCCTGCTCAACAGGTCCCGTTCTACAACCGCTGCTAAACTTGGACTCATATAGTATCCTCCATCGTATCTCCATTAGGTACTGCTATATATACCACATATACCACAAGTCTATCTTCTCAATCCTTCCCAATCCTTACATCGTCAATTAACAATTTACAATTGATGATCAATAAATAAGCAAATTGGCGCTTTATAAGCGTAGATGCCATTGAATGCTTTATAGTCGTAGACACCTTTGAATACTCTATGATCGTACACACCTTTGATACTCTATGATCGCACACACCTTTGATACTCTATAATCGTACACACCTTTGAGTCTCTATAATTTAGGCGCCCTTGAATTTTATACGTTTATATTATTCCACCAACCAGAGCATCGCAACCAGTTTGTACAAAGTACCGGACATTTTTACAAGCCGCTGTACTTGGCGTCTGAGGCATTCTGGAAATACAACTCGAACGACTGGCTCTAAAGCCTTCTCAATTAATACAAGAGAAGTGTGCAAAAAACCGAGTTATGTGTGGATTTATATAGAGAATAACTCTGAATTCCACACACAACTTCATTTTTTGCACAGCAAGGACCGTTTTACAGCTTTGGATCCACACATAACTCCATTTTTTGCACAGCAAGGACCATTTTACAACTTTTGCACATCTCAAAGCAAATTCGAATCGCCCTGAAAACCGGTAAAGCTATATAGCTAAATACTAAAAATTTAGCTTTCCTTAAGTTTTTTACTAAACAGCCGATATTATTTATGTGCCTAACTTTTGCAGCCAATAAGTGAATAAAAGGCGGTTTTTTGGGAAGCTTTTCCATGGACGCCTTTAGCCTTTTCTGTATTGTCTTTAATTATTGGCTTATTGCTTTCCTACCTTCGGAATCCGGTCCGAAGAAATAAAAAATTGTCATAATATCAGGGAGATAGGTGATTTCTATGGAAACCAACTATATCGGCATCGGTAATATGATTAATTTCTCTCATATTCGCGATGTGATTCGGAATTATCAGGAACTGATCAGCGATTTGTCAGAAAAAATCGGTTCTGTCGATTATATAGCCAATAAAACAAATCTATTGGCTCTCAATGCCACAATTGAGGCCATTCATGCGTCGGACCTTCTGGCCAGTTTCGAACAGATTGTCGGCAACAACCTGCTCATTCAGGCAAAACTGCTGGCAAAGATTATTGAATATGACCCGGATTTCATTTATACGGACGGAGCGAAATTCGCAAAAGAGAACGGGATTGAAGAATTCTATGTAACCGATGGAGCCGGAACGATTGAGTTCACAAGCCATACCGCCAAAAAAGGCACCCAAATCAGTTCGCCGGCTTTATTAAAAGTAATAGACAATCCGGAAATCGTCGTGGTGCTGCCGGCAACGGCAAGCTCTGTAGGCGACATACAATACAAGGTTGCTGCAGCCGCCAGAATCGACAGGCCGGGACTGATTCAGTTTTCTTCGCATTTTATCAAGCCCTCCGGTCAGGAGGCTATAGACGGTTTTGGAGTAATTGCCCAGGAGACAAAGCGGCTTGCCGATTTATCCAAGGATATTTCCGCTGAAATAAGCGCTCAGACAAAGGGAATGATCGAAAAAATCAACGAACTAACCTCTTTGTCCGAGAGCTTCGATGAAACACAAGACGCGAAAGCCCTGGCAGCAGAATTTAGAGAAAGACTAAAAGAACTGAGGGAATATTTTAAAAATCTACTCTCACCTTTGTCCGACCTGGTCAGCATTGCAAAACAAACGAGCCTTTTAGGTGTCAGCGCATCCATCGAGGCCGCCCATTCCACCAACGAAAAGCAGGACTTTCGATAACCTCCTTAACACCCATATGGTCATCGAAGCGAAGCTCATGTCTTTATGTAATAGAGAGAATGCCGGACACCTCTTTCGAGGAACTTGTCTCGATGACTGATTATAGCGGAGTTGCTGAAATCTGGGTGACCGATTCAAACGGGGTGGTAGAACTTACAAATATAGATGGAGGAAAAGGATTTGCTTTCTCAAATGAAGGGCAGACTGGTCCGTTCATGGCAATTCTAAGCAATCCCAACGCCGTTGTCACACAACCCCCTTCCTACAGGGACATCGACGGGCGCGTATATAAGTATGCAGGCGTGGCAAGAAGGGATAAACCTGGCATTTGCCAAATCGGAAGTCCTTCAAAGCTGTACGGCGACAGCACCGCAAAGGGCTTCTCCGAAGTATCCAAACAGATAAAAGCTTTAGGGGAGCAGTCCAAATCCCTCACTACCGAAATGGAAGAAATGATTCGAGAAATGGATTTTAAGGCCAAAATGGCCATCGATTCCTTGGGGAAATAACTATATTAGATGTAGTTGTATTTGGAGCGCATTTGGTGCCAGACATCAAATGCGCTTCAACATTAATTATCATCCCGGCTGATTCCGTACTCGGTTATTTTATTCAAAAGCTGCCTGCGGGTTATGCCTAACACTTCGGCAGACTTGTTCATATCATAGTTGTACTTCTTGAGAATGTTTTCAATATAAATGGTTTCGGCCTCTTTGCGCATTTCACGCAGGCCCTTTTCCTCCTTGAGAGGCACCATGCTCTTAACATCATTTCCCGCCGTGATAGGAACAGGGAAAGAATCCTTCTGAATCACGCCGTCCTCGGACAGCACCACCATGCGCTCAATCATGTTCTTCAGTTCCCGTATATTCCCCGGATAATGATAGGAAAGCAGATCATCCATTACCGTAGAATCAATGTGGTTGATGGTCTTCTTCATCTCGCTCTGGGATCTCTTGAAGAAATAATCGATCAAAAGGGGCAAATCCTCTTTCCTCTCTCGCAGAGGAGGAATATGAATCACAATAGTGCTGATGCGGTAGTAAAAATCCTCCCGAAAACGTTCCGCGGCAATTTCCTCCGCCAAATTCTTGTTTGTAGCGGAAACAAGGCGAAAATCTACTTCTATCTCCTCATTGCTGCCCATCCGATAGATGCGCTTCGTTTCAATAGCCTTCAGAAGTTTCGCCTGCATGGACAGGGGAATGTCACCGATCTCATCCAAAAAAAGAGTTCCCGAATCCGTCGCCTCGATGCGGCCGATCCTCCGGGTCATGGCTCCCGTAAAGGAGCCCTTTTCGTGCCCGAACAACTCCGACTCCAGCACCGTAGCCGCAATGGCATGGCAGTTCAAGTCCATAAAGGTTTTATCTGCTCTGGGGCTGTTTTCATGTATGTAGCGAGCAAGTATTTCCTTGCCCACGCCGGATTCGCCCAAAATGAGAATGTTGGAATCGCTGTTTGCGGCTTTTTTCGCCGTGGCCAGCACGTTTTGAAAAAGCGGGCTTTTGGTTTCCAGCATGGCATCATATTGATTCATTTTTGCCTTCAACAGTTGGTTTTCCTGCCTTAAGTCCAGCATTTTATGGAGCTTGCTGATCTCCCGCAGCAACTCTCCCGGGTCGCCGCCTTTTGTTACATAGGAATAGGCCCCTTCCCGCATGGCTTCCACCGCATTTCCAATGCTGCCATAAGCCGTCAATATGATAACCTCTATACCCGGGTAACGCTCCTTTATCCCCGCCATCAATTGTCTTCCGTCAATCTCGGGCATCATCAGGTCAGTGATAACCAGATCAAAAGGTTTCTTGGCCAAAGTGACGAAGGCGGCTTGACCGGAGTCGGCGCAGGTGACCATGTGGCCGTTGGCCTCCAATATTACTTTCATTACATTGCAGTAATCCGGCTCATCGTCTACGACAAGTATTCTTAAACCTCTTTTGTTCATAAATACATTGCTCCTTCTGCCTAATTTCGGTTCCTGTCTCTGTTAATGGTGGTTAGGCATGGCGGTTGCTGTTTCCGCAGAAATCCGATTCCTATCCACGGGAATGGTTATAGTAAAAGTGGTTCCTTCCCCAATTTGACTGTCCACTTTAATATCCCCCTGCATTTTGCTGACTTCATTGTATACGATGTAAAGCCCCAACCCGTTTCCTTCCTTCTTTTCTTTTGTAGAGAAAAACGGATTGAAGATATCTTCTTTAATTTCCTCCGGTATTCCTTCCCCGTTGTCCCTGACAATCAGGCGAATATGTTGATTTTCCGCATGCTCGCAAGTAATCTCAATCATCCCGTCCTCCGATTCTTTCCGGGAAATTGCGTCGGCAGCATTGGAAATGAGGTTTACAAGAACCAACTCGATGGCTTCTATGTTCACCACCACATCATGAGACCCTGTAAATCTATAGTATACTGTGATACCGCGTTTATCCAGCCAATTTCTCTGCAGATCAATGGTATTGCTGATGTGAACATAAAGATTGACAAGTTCTTTTTTGTTGGAAGTCATCCTGGAGAAGTTCAGCAGGTTTTCGATGATCCTGCCCGCCTTTTCCACGGATTTTTCAATGATTTTTATAGCTTCCTCCCGGGTGGCCGGATCATTCCCTTCTATAGATTTCAACACGTAACTGTAGTTCCGGATCAAACCCAGCGGGTTGCGTATTTCGTGGGCTACGCCAGATGCCAGCTGGCCGACGGCAATCATCTTGTTGTCCTGCAGCATCTGACGCTCCGCGCTTC
Organism: Anaerovoracaceae bacterium; assembly: GCA_050953365.1. Taxonomy (GTDB): domain Bacteria; phylum Bacillota; class Clostridia; order Peptostreptococcales; family Anaerovoracaceae; genus UBA1426. The sequence goes on from JBMNMN010000001.1 coordinate 83,644, forward strand.
TCTGATCCGTCACATCCATAATCATCAGCAGGATTTTCTGAACCTTCCCCCGGGTGTCTTTTATGGTAAAGGAGTGAGCCTCATAGATCCCCCGGCCCACGGTAAATTCCGTATCATGTTCCTTTTCTTCCAGAAATGTCTTTTCAATGAGCTCGGAAAGCCGGCTGCTCGCAACCTCATCTGCGCCGAGAACCTCAGGCAGCTTGAGCCCGATGGCATTGTGCCGTCGTATCTGCAGATATTGAGCAAGCGCCTTGTTGATGTCCACAATCTTACCTTCTCTATTCACTTCCGCCAGGTAATAGGTGACGCCGTCAAAGGTCGTCTGCATTTCGTTCTGGCTTTCTATCAGGAGCTCCATCCTCTGCTGCAGCTCTTCATACAAACTCTTGTTGGATTGGTAGAACACGAGGAAGACGCAGAGAACAGCGGCAAAAAGAATGAGGATAATAATGCCGATTTTTTCTACAAAACTTTCCGTATACAATTGGTAGGACATCCCCATCCATTTGGACTGAAGGTTTGTGAGTACTCGCGCATTGTCCATGTAATAAATGGCATTATTCAGAATCTCAAAGAGGATGTTATTTTCGGCAGCCACAGCAAGGCTGTAATTTTTTTCATAGAGATATCCGTCTGCGCGCAATAAGTTGTTCGAAATGTAATCCATGCCCAGAAAATAATTTAACGCGGTTTCGCTGCCGGCGACGGCGTTGGCGTCTCCCGATTTAAGGCGGCCGACCGCATCCTCGGTGCTGTCTGCAAGAAGCAGCTCTGCTTTGGGAAAAAGCTCCCGAATCGCATCCTCCGAAGGGTCCCCTTCAACGCAGGCGATGACAAAGCCCCGGCCCTCCGGAGAAGCAGCAAGGGACATGGTGTTTTGATACAACAGAACGCCCTTGACTTCTACCACCGGCATGGTGTACGAAATGGTTTTATCAAGGGCAAGGTCATGCATGGCAAGGGCTGCATCGGCCTGCCCGTCCACGAGAGCCGCCTCCAAATCCCGTTTCACGATAGGCACATAACTTATTTCTATATGATAGCTGCTGCGGAAATGATCCAAATAGTCCACGAGTATCCCGGAAGCATTGCGATGGCTATCAAGCATTATAAGAGGAGCGGAATCGTCCGTGACGGCTATAACCAGTTCCTTTTTAGCAGATAGCCATACCTTTTGGTCCTGACTTAAGGGATAGAGCTCCGCCGGCGTCGGATCTGCCATCACTTGCCGCAAACTCGCGCTTCTATAGAAGAACATCAGCGAAACAGACAGAATAACCAATGCAATAAGCAGAATCCTTCTCTTATTCATGTGCATACTCCCTTCGCGAATACTCTTCCCCAAAAATAAGCAATTCCCGTTCCAAGGGAGATACAATGCCGTAGGATATCCTGCTCCAAATAAAGAATATTCCTCCTAAAAGCAGCCATATGAGGATCAGAGCCCATTCCTGAGGCCAGGCCAGAGACACGTTTCCTGCCGGGGTGTAAAGAAACAGAAAACCAATAGACATGATTGCTACGAGGACAGCGGTAGGAACCCCGTATTTAATTTTGAAAGGCCGGGCAAGTTCCGGTTCCTTTTTCCTCAGAATCAGAAAAGCTATGGCTACCATAAGATAGGACAACACGGAGCCGAAGGCGCTGGCATTGACAAACCACACCAATGCGTTTCTCCCCAGTAAAGGAGTAAGGGTGCATATTCCTCCCACCAGGAAAATAGCTCCTGTAGGTGTTTTATATCTGGGGTGCAGGTTGCCGAAAACCGGCGGAAGCATTTTGGCTCTTCCCATTGCAAAAATAATTCTCGTGGACCCAACGATGAAGCCGTTCCAACTGGTCATAATACCGCAAATACCGCCCACGATCATCATTTTGCCGAAAATGGGAGATTTGAAACAATAGGCCATTGCGTCTGCCGCAGGCACAATCCCTGCGCCGCGCACTTCCGGAGGAGCCGACAGGCTGATACCCAGGATGATGAGGAAGTACCAGCACGCTGCCAGAAGGATGGAGACGATAAAGGTTTTGGAAATTTGCCGCAAGGGCAGGTTCATTTCCTCTGCAGATTGGGGAATGACGTCAAATCCCACAAACATGGAAGGCACCATCAGCAGTACAGCTACGAGTCCTTTCCCCGTGGTAAAAGCAGGTTCAATATAAGCGGGATTCCCAAAGGATATGCCTCCAAAGATAAAAATCAATCCTACGAGGAAAAGAGCGGAAGTGGTCATGACTTGAAAAATAGCGGCAGGGCGTATTCCAAAATGATTGAGGAAGAGCAGAACCAGCGCTCCCGCCATGCCCACCAGCGACCAAGAGGCGAAAACAGGATATCCGCCGATGCTCCACAAGTAGCCGACTTTCGGAATAGGAAGTATGTAGTCGATGGCCGTGGCGATGGCAATGCCCTCCCAGGCAGCCACTCCGATATATGCAAAAGATATTGCCCAGCCTACCAGCCAAGCAAATCGTCTGCCCAAGGCGCGGTATGCGTAAACCATTTCGCCGCCTGCAAGAGGCAGCGCCGCTGTCAACTCGGCGTAGGTGAGTCCGACGAGAATACAAAGAGCGGCTCCTATGGCAAAAGCCAAAAAGGAACCCAGAACGCCCGCTTCCTTAATCCAAAGGCCGGAGAGCATCACCCATCCCCAGCCCACCATGGTTCCAAAGGCAAGAGTGAGTACATCGGTCCTGCCCAGTACCCGCTTTAGCCCTTCATTATCTCCCGGTCTAATATTACTCGTATTCATCCCGCCGCCTTATATTAAATACCAAATACCGTTCGTGTTTATGCTGTATTCGGTGGTGTTTTTTGCCGTCTGACATCATTTACAAAAGTCGTAATAATCATACCAATTGCCAAAACATAAGACAAGGGATGATTTGCCGAGGGGCCGGGATTGTCTTCCCGACCCCTCGGCATTTACAAGGAGTAAGCAAAATCAGTATGCTATCTTTTAGAGTTCTTCAACTTTTAAGGCATTTGCCAAGGCGTCGGGGGAATAGCCCCGGCGCCTTGGCCTTAATTAGGGCAGGCAAAGATTAGTATGTTATTTCTCTCGAACCGGTATACTTGCGATCTTCTCTCATGTAGTCCTCGCCAAACATTAGATATTCCCTTTCCTCTGCGGTTACGTTAGAATATGCTTTCTGATTCATAACCAACAAAACCGCCCCGAGAATGACCCAACCGAATACCATTAACCACTCATACGGCCAAACCAGACCGGGAGTGAAAATGGGCAGGTAAAGGGATATGAAGAAAATGGCAACGGCAACAGCAATCACTCCAATGACGCCCCCTGCGTTAACTTTGTAAGGTCTTGCCAGATCCGGTTCCTTTTTGCGCAGCGCCACGAAGGAGCAGGCCACCATGCAATAGGCCACAACGGTTCCAAATGCGCTGGCGTCCACAAACCATACCAGAGCGCTCTTTCCAAGCAATGGTGAAAGGCATGTGATCAATCCGACCAGCACGATAGCCGCAGTGGGAGTTTGGTATTTGGGATGAACTCTTCCGAATACGGGAGGAAGCATTTTAGCCCGACCCATAGCGAAAATAACCCGCGTCGCGCCCAGAATAAATCCGTTCCATGAGGTCAGGATTCCGCACAGAGCCGCAACAATCATGAATTTCCCTGCAGCTGGCGAGTTCAGAGCATGAGCAAAGGAATCTGCCACGGGTATCGCAGCCGAATCTCTTACTTCCTGAGGCGCGCACAGTGAGATACCCAGGATCATGATGATATACCAAGCGGCAGCCATCAGAATAGACGCAATAAGTACCTTTGCAATAGATCTGAGAGGAATGTTCATCTCCTCCGCCGCCTGTGGTATAACGTCGAATCCTACGAACATGGCAGGCACCATCAGCAGCACCACAACGAGACCGCTGGCGTTGGTCGTCAGAGGGAGCATGTTAGAAACACTTCCAAATCCCACTCCGCCAAAGAAGAACAGGATGCCGCCGATGGCCATGGCCACCGTAGCCGCAGACTGGAAAATTGCTGCCGGCTTGACGCCCCTGTAGTTCACGATGGCTAGAATCAGTCCGCCCAAGGAGCCTACCAATACCCAAGACAGATAAACGTCAAATCCAGCTACCGTCCAAAGATAGCCAAATCTGGGCAGGGGAATGAGGTAGTCGATGGCGGTAACCATTGCCGGTCCTTCCCAAGCGGCTACTCCCACATAGGCGAAAGTAATCATCCAGCCGGTAAACCAGGAAGCTTTGTAGCCCAGACCGCGATAGGAGAAGACAAGTTCGCCGCCGGCAAGGGGCAGCGCCGGTGTCAACTCCGCATAAGTTAGGCCGACGAAGATGCAAAGCACGGCGCCGATGAGAAAAGCAGCCACAGCGCCGACAACTCCGGCTGCGGCAACCCACACTCCGGCCAGCATAATCCAGCCCCAGCCGATCATGGTTCCAAAGGCAAGAGCCAACACGTCCTTAAGGTTCATGACCTTTTTTAATTCCGCTCTTTCTTCAACTTTTTTTGCCATAATATCACCCTTTCTTGATATGGGCCCAATTTACATATATGATGATTGCTCCGCGGCGAAGACATCCCGTATGCCTCACCCTTCGGGCCCGGTATACATCAAATTTAGCAATTCCTATGCCAAAAAATTTTGATCAGTTACCCTCTGAAATTTCAAGCTATAGGGCGGGCGCAATGGCAATTCCGGGAAGTTTTTTAACCAAAAAGGAAATTAATTTCCTAAGAAAAAGCAACCGAATATGAAAATAAAACCAAATTTGGTTGCTTTCCGAAAGAATCAAAATCTGTCCTGTTTGATAGAAAAAAGCAACCGATTTTTCTTCGAAGATTTTTTTCGGTTGCTTATATGAGTGTTTCTAGTTCGATCTGGACTATGCTTCCCTCTGTATTGCTTTCAATAAAATTAATAACATGATCGGCAATGCTATCTGCCTGGGCATTGTTAGTGGTAACATAGGAAATACCCAAAACAATGATCTGATGAATATCCTGTTCTTCAATCTCTGCTATTGATACATTGAATTTATTGCGGACTTTTGCGCAGATGCTTTTTACAACCATGCGTTTCTCTTTAAGAGAATGTGACCAGGGTATATGAATTTTAATCTTAAGTGTACCGATAACCATTACATTCTCCCTTGGAAATCATTAGAAATCATTAGGAATCATTAGGGACGCTTCTTCTTGATTGTGAATACTCGCAGAATCAGAAAGAACCGTCCCTAATAACTTCTTATCTATAGAAGAAAATATACATTATAACTACCAATACAGCAAATAAAATCCCCAACGCCGTCATAGTGTTTCCGTTGTTAAAAACACCTTTTTGAGCTGAACTCTGTTTCGGCTCTGCCTCTATCTCTATCTCCGCTTCTTCGATTATCTCCGCAATATTGCGCCCGCACCTTTCGCAATACCCATCTTCAAAGGTTTGCTTGCACTTATCACATTGTATTTCCATCATAACCCCTTCCCCACACAAAAGACCTCATATGAAAAAGGCCGCCGGTTGGGAAAATAATACCATAAACAGCATCATATTGCATCAGATAATCCGCCAATAATCCTCCAAGAAAAATCCTTTTATACCCCTCTCGCCTAACTATCATCCTAAATTGTAATCCGCCATCTGCTACTCCATCCATGCCACAATAATCCGTCCATAGTATTTGAATAACACAAACGCAGTAGATGACGCTTTTTACAAACACTTTTTACAATTTGACATTTTTTACAGGTTCCTCTTGCAACTGCAGTTTCTACATGACAGATCAACTAAAATCATCAGAAAATGCCCAAATTAGTTGAGTTTCATCCTTAAAAACGCATGCAACTGAAATGGAATAAGGGTTAATCAACTAAAAAACTGTATTGTAAGGAATTTTAGCTGTTTTTTCCACAAAAAAAACAACTAAAAATTTAATTATATAAAAATTTAGTCGATGTGCGGCGTAAAAGGAGGGCGTAATTTACAGTATATGGAAGCAAAATCAGCTAAAATAAAACATTTATAAAATATTAGTTGATTTTATAGTTTAGCGATTAAACCAAAGATTTTGTTACGTGCACTTGGTATCGCACCCATATTAATAGCTGTAGTTGCTTTTGATATCTGACACTTTTACAAATTGTTGAATTCGATGTCCGACACTTTTTACAAGTCGTTGCACTTGGTGTCAGACACTTTTTACAAGTCGTTGCATTTGGTGTCTGACACCAAATACAACTTAAAAAATCAGGCCGTAGTCCTTCACCGCCTGAACGGAAGGACTACGGCCTTTTTTGCGCGTGCCGTCTCGTAAAGCTTTTACTTGATAAACACAAGAGATAAAGCGGGAATGTATGTGATCAAAGCCAAACTTACCAGGGACACGAGAAATAAAGGAATAATATGGGGGAACATTTCCTCCATTTTTATTTTGGCTATCGCCGCACCGACAAATAAATTACATCCATAAGGAGGAGTGCAAAGACCAATAGCCAAGTTTACAGCCATGACAACACCGAAGTGAACGGGATCGATGCCCAAGCTCAATATCGTAGGCATCAACATCGGCGCCATAACAATAATCGCCGGCACCGTATCTAAGAATAACCCCACCGCCAACAATATCAGATTAATAAATATCAAAACGATTGTGGGATTCGACGACACGTTGGTCAAGAATTCCGTCAGCATTTGGGGAACCTTTTCATAGGTCATATACGTAGAGAAAACGGTAGAAAATCCCAGAAGGAATGAAGTAATACCATTCAGCACTGCCGTATCCAACAAAACATTTTTAAGGCCTTTCCATGAAAGCTCCTTATAGACAAACATGCTGATGATAGCGGAATATACTACGGAAATACACGCCGCTTCGGTGGGCGTAAAAATGCCCGAATAGATTCCTCCGAGAATTATAACCGGTGAAAGCAGCGCCCAAAATCCATCTTTTGCGGTTCTTCCTACTTCTGAAAGACGATATTTCAAAGCTTCTTTCATAGGTACTTTTTCATCTTCCCTATGAGCTTTAAGATCCACTCCTCTGATGGTACATATTACAATATTGGCCAGTACAAAGAAAATGCCAATTAGAACACCGGGAATTATTCCCGCCAAGAACAATTGTGGAATCGATACGCCCGTAGTCGCTCCGTATAACACAAAGGACAGACTGGGAGGAATAATCGGTCCCACAATTCCTCCGAAAGCAACTACTGTAGCCGCATATGCAGGATCGTATCCTTTCTTTTTCATCTCGGGGATCATCATTCCACCGATTGCCGATGTTGTAGCCATGCCTGATCCCGACAGAGCCCCGAAAAACATACAGGCTATGAGAGTAACGCTGGCAATAGCGCCGTTAACAAAGCTGATAAGAGCAGATGCAAATTCTACAATTTTCTTAGCTATTCCGCCGGTTGACATAATAAGGCCTGCCAACATAAAAAACGGAATGGCCATAACCGTAAACGAAAATATACCGCTATAAGCGTATTGGGCATTAATGGCCATGTTTAAGTCGGAAAAAGCAGCCATCGAGAACATGGTAGCCCCACCGATTGCGAATCCAACCGGGACCCCTATAAGTAATAATACAAATAAGGCTATAAATAACGCAGCAACTGCCATATGCTTTTCCTCCTTACAAAACAATATCCTTCTGCTTTATTGACTTTATCGCCTGAACGAAATACACGCCGGCCCTCAGGATAAAAATAAAGCAACCCAATACCAGGGAAAGGTATCCCCATGCGGTACTAATCTTAATTCCTGCGTAAGGTATATTTATTTGAATACCGATCATCAATACACCGTAATAAATGACAACCGCGCATATTATGATTAAAACAAGTTCGGTAACTGCCTCAAACACCTTTTGCAAAGTGTATGGCACCTTGTCCACTAACATAGTTATCTTAATATGTTCTCTTCTTCTGTGGCCGATGCTTATTCCCAACCACGAAAGCCATACAAATAGGAACTTCCCCAGTTCTTCCGACCAGGGCAAGGAATTATTAAACACATACCTCATAATGACCTGGAAGAAAATGATTCCTACCATGGCAGCAAACATGGACACCAGGACAATATCTTCCAAAGCATTTAATCTGTTTATAATCTTGCTTCTCATAACTTATAACCTTTCATATCCATGACCTTTTATCAGTTGAAATATTATTCAAGTATGAGGTTAAACCCCCATACTTGAATAATATTTTGAGCCTTCAACCTACTGTAAGTCACCTAGATTATCCAATTAAGGACGTGTATCCAGCCATCTCTGAACCATTTCATCTCCAACGAGTTTACGCTGATAGTCATAAACCGGCTGAACTGCCTCCATAAAGGCCTCGACTTCGGCAGCTGTCAGCTGATAAACCTCTGCGCCTTCATCTTTGAATCTTTGCAGATATTCCTGTTCTTTTGCATACTCGTCAGCTCTTTGATTCTTGGCAACTTCCCTTACGGATTCCTCAAGAACCTCTCTGTCGGCAGGATCCAAAGATTCAATCCAAGCTCTTGAACAAATGATGGGGAACGGTGAGCTGGCGTGGTTTGTCAGAGTAACGTAAGGAGCTATTTCATGCAGATTGAAATCGTTAAATACTCCGAGCGAATGATCCAGAGCGTCGATCTGTCCCTGAGACAGAGAAGTGATTACTTCGCCCCATGCCATAGGTGTGGGGTTTGCGCCCATAGCTTTCCAGATTTCAATATTCAAGTCATTCTGCGCAATACGAACTTTTTGTCCTTTCAAGTCATCGCTGTTTTTATAAATTTTCTCTCTGCTGATGACTTGTCTCATACCGTTGTAGTACATATCTATGCAATAATACCCCGAGTCTTTCAATGTTTCATTGAAGAGTTCCAATCCCCCGTTTTCAAAGGTTCCTTTTTCCCAGTCTTCAAAAGAAGGATACAGGAACGGCAAATCGATACATGTTGAATCGGGTCCGGATGCAGCGGTAATTACCGATGACAGGTCAAACATCATGGTTACTGTTCCGATTTTGATTCCGGATACTAAGTCGGGAGTATCGCCCAATTGACCGTCGGAATACACTTCAACTTTAAATCTGCCCGGAGCTTTTTCTTCGAGAATTTCTCCGAGTTTTTCACTCCAGATGTTGGTGGATCTTTGCGATGTATCCGTGTGACCGATCTTAATGACAATAGGTCCTTCTTCAGATGGTCCTTCTCCCTCGCCGGAACATCCGGTAAATACGCCTATGACCAATAACATGGCCAAAGTGATGATCAGAAATCTTTTTGTTTTCATTCTCCTCAATCCTTTCAAAATTAGTTATGAATAACTCCTTGCTAATAAACTATCAGCAACTCCTATGCCAAGTATTGTGCACTGCAAGGATCGAATTTATTATCGCTCCGTCCGGCGTTGATTTTTCAATGGTTTGGTGAATTGTTTAGGCGCGGTAAGCGGCCTATTTTTGCAATCTTAACGATGCCATGGATAAAAGAAAAAGCGTGAACAATATTTCACGCTTTAAAAAAACACTGAAATATATTTCAGTGTTTGAGCCCTTCCGGAGTTTATACTCCGAAATCAATGCTCTTCCCCGCGTATAGCGTTCAGATCAATGGAATATTCATTGATTTTATTCCATAGCTGGCGGGTACTGATCTGCAATTCCACAGCCGCTTTTGCCACATTTACATTATTCTTTTTCAGAACTTCCCTTATATAGTTCCTTTCAAAATCGGAGCGGGCCTCTTTCAAAGACCTTTTCTTATACAAATCCGTTAATTTGTCATTCTTCTCCACAGGCATCAGCAATTCATTCATTGTAACATGGCCATCTTTATTCAAAGCAATCATCCGCTCTATGATGTTTTTTAGCTCCCTGACATTGCCCGGATAATCATAGCCAAGCAAAAATTCCGTTACCTGGTCATCTATTTTCGTAATTTTCTTCTTTTGCTCTACCTCAAACTTTTTAATGAAGAAATCAATGAGCGATTGCAGGTCCTCTCTCCTGTCCCTTAAAGGCGGAATCGTTACAGTCAACGTGTTTATCCTATATAATAAATCCTCTCTAAACTCACCCTCGGCAATCTTTTTAGTAAGATCCTTATTGGTAGCAGATATAAATCGAACATCCAGATCGATGGATTTATTGCTTCCGAGCCTTTCAATCCGCTTGCTTTCTATGGCTCTAAGCAGCTTGCCCTGGGTGTTGATAGGCAGATCCCCGATCTCATCTAAAAACAGGGTCCCTAAATTCGCCTGCTCAAACTTTCCGATTCTCGTTTCGCTGGCTCCGGTAAAGGATCCCTTTTCATGTCCGAACAATTCCGAATCTATAACGCCTTCCGGGAAAATCTGACAGTTTAGAGCAACAAATGGCTCTTTCTTCCGCTTGCTCAGGCGGTGGATATAGTTCGCCACCACTTCTTTTCCCACTCCGGACTCTCCCAAAATCAGAATGTTAATATCCGTATCTGCCACTCGTTTGCACATTTCCAGAACGTTCAAATATTCTTCGTTCTTCGATTCAATGAACACATCTTCGTTGTTCTGATTCCGTAACAAGACCTCGCTCTTACGTTCCAGCCTGTGTATTTTCGCAAACCTGCCCACCTTGATTACCAGCTCATCCATTTCACTGCTCTTGGTGAAATAGTCCATTGCCCCGTACTTCATAGAATCCACGGCGCTTTCGATGCTCCCAAAAGCAGTCATAACGATTATGTCCACGGTAGGATGCTTTTCTTTTATGCGTTTAATAAGCTCCACTCCGTCCATAACGGGCATTTTTAGATCCGTCAGAACCAAATCCACAACATTATTGTCTAAATACTCCAAAGCCTCCACTCCGTTGGAGCAGCCAGCCACACTGTATCCCAGATCCGACAATATAAATCTCAACACGTTCTGGTATTCTATTTCATCGTCAACGATCAGTATTTTATATCCTGTCTTCTTCCCCATTTTTCCGCTCCATTACCGGTAAAGTAATTTTGAATTCCGTTCCCTCGCCGTACTCGCTTTTAACGGAGATCGTTCCTCCGTTGTTTCTTATTTCGGTATTAATTATATACAAGCCCAGCCCCACTCCGTTTTCTTTGGTGGAGTAGAAGGGGTCAAATATATTTTCAAGGGCTTCTTTTTCTATACCGCACCCATTGTCGGTGACTTCAATATCCACATGATTGTCCTCGACGTTTATATTAACATGAATGCTTTTCTCTTCGCACTTTTTATCATTAAAGGAATCCACCGCATTGTGTATTAGATTCACAAGGACCATTCTCAGGACCTCTTTGTTAATAAGAATCTGATCCTTGTACCGTCCCGTAAAGGAAGAATGAATTATTATATCATGCTCCCTGGCATTTTCCTTTTCTTCTTCAATGATTGAATGAATGAAATCCTCTGCGTCGGTCCAGTTCAACTCATCGCTGGATAGTTTTGAAAACCGCAGTAAGTTTTCAACCAGATAATTGATTCTATTTATCGAATCATTTATCACAGAGATGGCATGCTTGCAGACCTCACTATGCGCAGTATGTTTCCCAATGAGATATATGTAGCTTTTAATCAATCCTAACGGGTTTCTGACTTCATGAGCAAGACCTGCGGATAATTGTCCTACGGCTATCATCTTTGACTCTAATCGTTCCCGTTTTTCTTTCAAATACTTTTCCGTATAGTCTTCCACAATGATCATGCTCTTATTGCCGGCAACCTTCTGCCTGCTTATATAATAATATCTGGCTCCGATATTGAAGACAGTATACATATTATCCGGGTTTGTAAATGGGGCTAATTGCGGAAGCTCTTTATAGTTGGCCCCTACCAGTTTTTCCTTCGGGACCCCCGTCATTTCCGCTATCGAGTCATTGCATTCCAAAATGATTGCATCGTCCTCTATAACCATGATCCCGTTTTGCATGGTGTCAATAATAAGCCGCAGCTCTTCCTTGCTCTCAAAAAGCTCCCGGGTTCTTGTGTTGACCCTTTGGGTTATGATATAGTTCCAAACGGAAAAGCCGCCGATGATAAACATGATGACTATAAGTACTCTATATGTGGATTCGATGGCTCCCAGGTCAACGCCGGTATCAAAGTCCCCCAGCCATTTGTACTGGGTTTGGGCGATCAGGTTCTTTTTCTTTAATTGCAATATGCCTTTATTTAAAATATCCAGCATTTCCTTATTGTCTTTCTTGACGGCAAGGCATATTCTTTTTTCATCATAGGTGGGCTTTAAGAATTTAAAATAAGCGCCTCTGTTTGTCACTTTAAGGAAGTGAGCGGCCTCCATATCGTCGCCGATAAAGCCAACTGCAATATTGTTGTTAATTAGCGCAAAGCACTGATAGATGTTTTCAACCTCAAGAAGAGTTACATTATCCAGTTTTTTAACAATGACGTCAATTTCACCGTTTTCATTGTCACTTGTCAAAGTCACCAGACTTTTATCTTTCAGATCTTGGGGTCTTTCTATGTCCAGGTTTTTTTTGACGAGTATTTTGGTCTTAACTTCGCACAGGGGTTGGGTTAATAGAATGTCGTCCTTTAAGGCATCCTGGTAATCGCCTTCCAGCATGACAATATCGATTTCATCGTTTTTCAGCCCTTCCACCAAGCTATCCTTAGCCCCGGCTTTTAGATGTATATTGCTTCTCAGCTCGATAGCCAGCTGAGATAAATAATCCACTACAATTCCCACATTATAATTGTTGAATTGGTTGGTATATGTCAGAGGGGGATAATCATAGATCCCTGCCAGAAAGTCCGTTTCATCGATGATTATGCGTTCTTTTTCTGTCAGGGGTTGATTGTATTTATAGTAATCTGTCAAGCCCAGTCCAAAACGCAGGTTCTTGTCAAATTTATTGATAACTAACGAAACAACCAGCAATAAGAGAATTATAATGATTATCTTTTTTTTATTCATAAACTTCCATATCCTATTTGACTATTTCATCCTAGGGGGCCTGCGCCCTTATTGTTTCAAGAGTTCTTTTAATTTGTCTCCGAACAAATCACCTAAGGTTGTTTTGCTCTCTTCCTGCGCGGGCATAGCCTCATCCGGCGCCAGTCCCTCTGCATCCTTCAGACTTAAGCTGAGCTTTCTGTTCTCCTCGTCGATACTCAGTATAACAGCCTGCACGCTATCCCCTACTTTTAGCACATCGGAAGGCTTGCGAATGGGTTTCGATGTGATCTCTGATACATGAGCGAGGCCTTGGAGACCCGGCTCTACCTCTATAAACGCGCCGAAATCCGCCAGCCTTACAACGATGCCCTCCACTAAATCATCCACCTTGTAGAAATCGGCGGCGCCTCTCCAGGGATCCTCTTCAACTTTTTTCAGTACCAGGCCGATTTTGTTGTTCTTCTTATCAATATTTGCTATATAAACGGTAACCTGATCCCCTTCCGATACGACTTCCGCAGGATCGTTCACCCGATGCCAGGCAAGATCATCCAGATGAATAAGCCCTTCCACTCCGCCCAGGTCAACAAAAGCGCCAAATTTCATAAGCTTGGTAACGACACCCTGCCGCGTTTCGCCCACCTTCAATTCAGCCATCAACTGCTTTTTCATGTCTTGCCTTTGGGCTACTTCCACAGCTTTTCTTGAGAGGACTGCTCTCTTCCGCTCTCTGTCAAAATCATCAACTACTACATCCAACTCCTTACCCACATAAGAACTCATATCTTCTACATACCGATAAGACAGGAGCGATCCCGGGATGAAGCATCTGACGTTCCGGTAGGTGGCCGACACCCCGCCTTTGATGACCTCGGTTACCTTTACTCTAACGGTCTTCTTCTGGTTGTAAGCCTCCTCCAGGTCCTCCCATCCGACGATTTCCTCTGCGCTTTTATGAGAAAGAAGGACATTCCCTTCACTATCGTGGGGGTCTATGACTTGAACGGCAATTTCCCCGCCGACACAATAATCGTAGCCTTCAACCATTTCTTCTTTCTTTATAATGCCGTCGGAAGTATGATTGATATTTACCAGCACTTCTTCCTCGTTAACGGCTATAATGGTTCCTTTTAAGATGTCATCCTTGTAAACCTTTTTCATGGATTTCTCGATTTCTTCCATGAAATCCGCCATTGTGAGATTCTCTTCCATATGCTTTTCCCTTTCCTTTGTACGCAATATCCGTAAACCGTCCGTAAACCGACTCTTCCATTCTGCCAATCCGCTTTCGCTGAACCGGAAAATTCCCTGGGTCAATCCCAGTCCTCGCCGGCAAGCTTCAGTTGGAACTCTTTGAGCTTCTTCTGCCTTCCTTTATAATCGGGCAGCACCGACGCGACCACCTTCCAGAACCTTTCGGAATGGTTGTGCTCCCTGATGTGCGCCAGTTCGTGTACAACTACATAGTTTATAACATCGTCGTCGGCCATGACAAGGCGCCACGAGAAATTAATACTGTTTTTGGCGCTGCAGCTTCCCCAGCGAGTCTTTGCGCTGTTTACTTTCACTGCGGTTGGCATAACACCCATCTGTTTTGAATAGTCCATGACCTTATTTGTAAGTATCCTCTTGGCAATGGATTTGTATACTTGTACAATTACCCGCTTAATCTCATCCGGCGACAGCCCCGGAGGCAGGAAAAAGCGCTGGCCGTCAAACCCCGCCCGGTTACCCTCTCTGGCGGTTACGGGGTATTCTCTTCCTTGCAGGGACACTGTATCGTTGTAATTTACGGAAAACTCGGCCTTGTTTCTAGCGCGCTGTTCCATTTCCGCTAAGTGTCTTTCGATCCAGCCCCGTTTCGACATTACAAAGCGGTCGATCTCGGTTTTCGGCATTTTCAGCGGAGCCCGAACCTCCAATGTCATGTCTCTTTTTATATGTATCGCCATGGTGCGGCGTTTTGAGCGAATCAAAGTGTATTCCATCATTATCCTGTACAACTGTGAATGGCCTTCATGAAACGTACATTCTTTATGATCAGATCCGATTTCCACCAGTTTTTGCTGATGCTCCGCTTACAAATCCATCCATTGCGCCAGATACAGTTGCAAGGACCTGCGCATTTCTGCAAAAAACGCCGCATCCATTTTTCTCTTATAGAACTTTTTTGCAAAATCCGAATCTTCGTCCTGATATTCGGAAAACATGCCACGGATAAAGTCATCGTCGATCTTTTTATATTGCTCATCAAAGACCACAAACCTCCGGTTGAATCTGGACCGGCGCTGCGGCTTTTTATCATAATACCCCATGACAACCAACGTGGCGGGCATCGTATACTCCGGCAGATCAAACAGTTGTCTATGAAACTCGTATTGTTCCATGATATCGCCGATATAGCATGTCCCTATTCCGAGGCTCTCGGCTGCAATCACGGCATTTTGCGCGGCAATCATGGCATCCTGCATCCCTAAAATCATATCGTTGATGATGGGCCCCTTGTACTCGGGAAAAGCATCGGGAATCCCGTAAAGCTCGAAAAACCGATGCCGCTTATAGTTATCGACAACGAATAACAAAGCCAGGTTCGCGTCTGCAATAAAAGGTTGATTGTCACAACTGGCCGCTAGTTTCTTCAGGGTATCTTTTGACCGTATCTTAATGATGCTGTAGGACATCATATTCCCTGCGGTAGCGCCTCGCATGGCGGCATCAAGGATGGCGTTCACATTCTCTTCCGAAATTGCCCGATCATTAAACTTGCGGATGGAAACATGGTCCGTCAACTGCTTTATTACTTCGTTCATCTTTTCTCCTCGCATTTACCAATTTTCATCGGCCTTGGCATCCCGGTATTATGCATTATTATAATCGGCCTTGGCATCTCGGCTATTATTATTCTGATGTATGCCTAGGTGATATCAGCCAGCTGTATCCTTATAATCTTACCGAGATCGCCGACGGCCATCTCTACCTGATAACCGATCTTACCGGCGCTGAAACAGATTGAATCCCGCTCTGCAGCAGACCGATCTACCGTTGTCTTAAAAAACTTTTTCATCCCTATAGGGGAACAACCTCCATGCACATACCCCGTAAGCGAAAGTAACTCCCGTGCCGGAACCATTTCTACGGATTTCTCAGCTACAGCTTTTGCCGCTTTTTTAAGATCCAGTTCTTTGGAAACGGGTATAACAAAAACATAATGTGACCCGCTCTTTCCGACACACACCAAAGTTTTAAACACGCCGCCGGGATCCTGCCCAAGTACTTTCGCTACGTCTTCGCCGCTGATGGCATCCGTGTCTCCGTAGTAATGGCTTTTATAGGGCAGCTTCTTTTGTTCAATCATCCGCATTACATTTGTTTTCTCTTCCATGGCTCCTGGTTCCTCGTCCCTCGTTCGGTTTGCTTCCTTATTCGACTCTGCTCCTACTTTGGTTTGCTTCCCCATGCGACTCTGCCCCTCCTTTGGTTTGCTTCCCCATGCGACTCTGCTCCTACTTTGGTTTGCTTCCTAATTCGACACTGCCGCTCCTTTTGCATTTAATTTTCGATGAGAGGCTTTTCATAGTCAATGATACCTCCCGCATCCAATATCACTTTATAGCCCAGGTCCTCCAGCATTTTGCCCGCCTGCGCCGAACGGTTTCCGCTGCGACAATATACAATAACTACGTCTGACTTTTCAGGTATGGCAATCAGTATTGCCTCTTCAATTTCATCGATGGGGATATTTTGCGCTCCATCTATATGGCCTCCCTTGTATTCTTCAACGGTTCGCACGTCAATGAGATGCGCTCTCTCCGGCAAGTGTTCAAGAATCATTTCCGCCGCATCAAAAGTTATTACCGTATGACCGGCAAACGCTTGGATTTCTTCCGCCTCTATGGCGTTGCCCTGAGGAGGCCAGGATTCGCGCAAAGTGGAATCGATAACATATCTATACAAGCTGCCTACAGGAGGCAGCGTCTCCATATCATCCGGGAAACTTAAAGAAATCAGCTGCCCTTCTGAAAGCTGGCCCGCTTTTGATTCTGTAATCAGGACGCTTCCTTCATGCAACAAAATGCCTTCGAATTGAAGGGTGCCGGCTTCATCATCCGGGCCGGTCATATTCCCGCAAGCGCCTGCAACGGCAAGCAAACTCAAAATAGCAACTACAGCGACAATATATTTCAATCTAGCCTTCATACCCATTTTCTTCTCCATCCTATTCTCCATTTTACTTCTCTATTTTCCTTTTTCCCGGCCAGCCATCCGTCCTATTTATGCATTTATATCCGAGGCCTTTTTATTTATCATATCTCCTGATCACGGCCGGCTTGGCGTAAGTTTCATATAATTTTCCTTTTGTTTACTATATCATATCTCCCATCTTCCCGTTTAAAAATATAACCATTGGACAAGATTTTATCTAAAATGGTTCCCCTAAGGAAGCGCACAAAGATTAAAACTAACCAGTTTTATTGCATCCTCTTCAAATGGTTAGTTTCGATCAAAACGAAAAGTTGAGAACCTAACCATTTGGCAGGCTTTTTTTAAAATAGTTAGTTTTGATTTGAACGCAAAGTCGAAAACCTAACCATATAGTCGCTTCTCCTCTCAAATGGTTAACTTTGCCCGAGGCTGAAGGTTGAAAGTTAACCATTTCATCGTATTCTTTTTTAAATGGTTAGTTCTAATCTGGAAAAGTTCATGAGATTATAACCACTTCATCGCATTCTTTTCGAAATGGTTAGTTCTAGTCTGGAAAAGTTCATGAGATTATAACCACTTCATCACATTCTTTTCGAAATGGATAGTCTTAATGTAAAAAAGCCCATGAGATGCTAACCATTTATTAAAATTGCTCCTGATATGGTCAGCATTTGAGGTCGGTCGAGAGATGGAGATTAACCATTTTTCCGGTTTTTCTCCGAAATGGCTAGCATTTGAGGTCGGTCGAGAGATGGAGATTAACCATTTTTCCGGTTTTTCTCCGAAATGGTTAATATTTTAGGTAGCTCGATACATGGAAACTAACCATTTTGGGGAATTTTCTCTAAAATGGTTAACATCCGAAAGGTATAAAACTGAAAAGGTTATCTTTGGCCGACATGAGACATGAAAAGTCGAAACCGCATCTCAAGCAACTGCCGAGTCTTTCCGGATCCAGGGACAAAACCTCCTTTCTGCCCAGTCCACTGCCTTAAAAATAAATGTTCCCATCAGGCTCATGGCCAGTATCCCTGCAAACATCTCCACGTAGTCCACCATTACCCAGCAATTCATAATAAAGTAGCCGATTCCGTAAGTCGTAGCATAGTTTTCACTGAAAAACAAGGTGGCAATGCTCACCCCGATGCTCACCCGCAGCGCCGACATGATCTTCGGAAGCACTGCCGGAAATACAAGATTGCTGTAGATCTGCCGGCGGTTTAGCCCGAGGGTTGCCACCGAATAAAAGTATTCCTGCGGGATCTCCTTCACACCGTCCCGGACAGCCAGTATGATCTGAAAGACAATGATAGATATAATCAGAATAATCTTGGAGCTGTCTCCCAAGCCGAAGAGCACCATGAAAAGCGGCAGAAACGCCACTTTAGGAATCGGATAAAGAATGTATGCAATAGGGGAAAGGAAGGAATCGGCTCTTTTGGAGAGGCCCATCCACAGACCCAGTGGTATGCCGATACCCATTGAAAATACGATTGCTGCAGTGATTCTTAAAACACTGGTCAAAATATGCAGCAGAAGCGGACCCGTCATAAGGTGCAAAAATGTAACGATGGTTTCAAAGGGACTCGGAATGATCTTCGATCCGATGGCCAGATGTAAAACGTACCAGAGGATCAAAATAGTCAAAGATCCGAATAAGCTTCTGCTCTGGAGGAGCTTTCCCAAAATCTTCATTTCCCGGCGCCCTCCTTGCTTAACTCGTTTCCCAGCCACTTTCGCACCTCGAGGCAGATATTGTAATATTCCGGCTTTGAGCGAATATCCTCATCGCCGAAATACGGATTTTCTATCATGTGCTTGATTGCGGCTCTCTCCATTATGACAATGGTCTGTCCCAGAAAAACTGCTTCTTCGATGCTGTGGGTGACCATTACCATAGTGGTTGGATTTTTCATATACAGCTTCAGAATCAGGTTTTGAATATGCTCTCGGTTTATCGCATCAAGGGCCGAAGAAGCCTCATCCATGAGCAGAAGGTCCGGTTCCAGCACAAGGGTCCTGGCGATGGCCACCCTCTGCCTTTGCCCGCCGGAAAGTTGATTGGGGTATTTATCCCTATGCTCCAAAATCCCCAGTTCTTCCAGGATAGAAGTGACCTTCCGGCTGATTGTGGTTTTGTCAATCCCCCTGGCCTTCAGGCCGAGAGCAACATTGTCCCAAGCCGTCTTCCAAGGGAGAAGCCCTCCGTTCTGGAGAATCACGCCGGTTTCCTTCCTCGGCGACCTGAGCTCTTCCCCGTTTATCAGAACTTTTCCCGAAGACGGCGCAATAAGCCCTGCCATGGCGTACAGCAGTGTTGTCTTGCCGCAGCCCGACGGACCTATAATAGCGCAAGTTTTGTTCCCGGAAATATCCAGATTAATGTTTTCCAGGGCAATTTCATTGCCGTAATTTACTCCGAGATTTCTGATCTGTATCATTCTTCAATAAACTTTCTTTCCACCAGGTCGTCTGCGCTGACCTGCAATTCTTTCTGCATAACCTCGGAGGTCCATTGAATAATTTTTTCGATATACCCATTCTCCGGCAAGAATACCTTCGTGTACTCTGGGAGCATCATCTTATCCTTGATTTCCGGGTTCAGGTTCGGCATTTTTTCCATGAGGATATCTCTTGCGAGCTGCGGATTTTCATTGATTTCATCCACCGCTTTGTTATATGCTTCATGGAAAAGTTCGATGGCGTTCTCCTTCTCGCTCAGCGCTTTCCCGGTGAATACCAAAACATCCGGGCAAATCCCGTCTTCCGGCTCATAGTTTCTCTTTATCAGGCCGCTGAGCTCACCCATGGATGCCATGGGCTCGGGGAACAACCCCATATCCAGCTCACCGCTAACGATGGCCGCCAGCCTGGCAGGAATGTCGTTAATATACACTTTTTCTATGATATAGTCGTCTCCCAGCCATTCATCGATCAGGAAATTGGTGACGCTGACCTCCATCATTCCCACTTTGATTTCTTTCTTCTGTTCGGCTCCTTCCTTCATAAGCACCGGAAATACGCCGTTTGTCGTAGTCGTGGCTTTGATGTCAAATCCTCCGTCCAAGTTCACGGCCACTGCAATCAGGTCCGTTATGGTGCCGTCAATATTGTGGGTCTGAAGCGCGCTCTGCCTGTCCTGCGGATTATTGAAGATCTGTAATTCAACATCCAGACCGAGTTCCTCGAAGTACCCGTTCTTTTCAGCCAGCAAAGCAGGGGCGGAATCCACTGCCGGCATGAGCCCTACCTTTAAAGGAGGGAGCTCTTCTTTTGATAAAGAATTTTCTTCATCCGCCGCATCCGAGCCGCATCCTGCGGTCAGGACAGACAGCAAAAGCACCACGACTATCGAAAAAATCAACAGAACTTTGTTATGACCTTTTTGACCTTTTTTCATTTTCCCCATCCCTATCATCTAAATATATTTTAGTATCACATACCATTGGAATAATATCAATTAGTTTTGATTATATCCGGCAGCGAACCATACCAGACAAGATCCGGACAAGAGCCAGACAAGATGATTTTACATCACAATCGGACATCAAACTACTTTTTAATTACTTTCATAATTACTTTCTAGTTTTGAATTATAAAACTAACCTTCTTGTTGGCAAAGCAACAAAAACTTGTTTTTATACAAGCGAGACCGCTGCCTTTGCACGAACACGGCAACGAAAATCAGTTTTCACAAGTGCACCGCTGCCTTTGCGCTCACGGGGCAACAAAAACGAGTCTCTTGAAAGAAATACCGTTGCCTTTTCCCCTTCCGGGCAACGAAACCAGACATTCAACTTCATTGCTCGTTGCCTTTTTCCGACGAAGGCAGCGAAAACCTCTCTATTAAGTAAGTGTTCGATGCTTTTTCCAATCCCGGGCAGCGAAAATTGGCTTTCTGGTATGTGGTGTCGCTGCTTTTTCGCGGTCGAAGCAGCGATATTTAATCTCTTGATAATGATTTCGATGCTTTTTTAGAAACGAGGCAACGAGATTTAGTATCTTTATAATTATTTCGATGCTTTTTCAGGAACGGGGCAACGATATCCGGTTTAAAATTCGTTCTGTCGCTGCTTTTTGAGCCTGTTCCGGATTGTAGCAGAGTCAAAAGCATCGATAATGGAAACTATATTATGCATACCGTTGCCTTTCCCCCGAATGGGGCAACGACAACTGACCTTCCGTAAGTGGTGTCGCTGCTTTCTCGCTGAAGGAGCAGCGAGTTTTATCTCTTGAGTAATGATTTCGTTGCTTCTCCTGTTTAGGGCAACGAAATATGCTCCTCTGATAATTGATATCACTGCTTTCCTTTGGATGCGGCAGCGATTGTTCAGCCCCCAGACAGCTGAACAAATTAAAAAGCTAACCATTTCATCCGTTCTCCCGGAAATGGTTAGCTTTGACCGGGTTGTTAAATTGAATAACCAACTATTTTACAAGATTCTTTCCGAAATGGTTAGCAACGAGCCGAATAGCAAATCAAAAAACTAACCATTGTCCGAAATTCTATTAAAAATGGTTAGCATCGAACAGATGGTAGATCTGAAAAGCTAACCATCTCAACGCATTTTTCTAAAAATGGTTAGCTTCGATTAGGCCGTACCATTGAACAGTTAACCTTTTTACAGGATTCTTTTCGAAATGGTTAGCTTTGATCAGGCTGTAAAATTGAACAGCTAACTATTCTACAAGATTCTTTCCGAAATGGTTAGCAGCGAGCGTAATAGCAAATCGAAATACTAACCATTCTACAGAAATTTTCTTAAATGGTTAACATGGATCAAGCCAAAGATCGAGTTACTAACCATTTCGCAAGATTAGCTCCCAAATAGCCAGCTTGAAGATTATGACCTATTATTCACATACACCTTTAATAAACATCTCAAAATCCGACAGGATCTTTTCCATATCCGCGGACTCATCGTCGAGAGCCAACCCATAAAACGGAGGCATCTCGACCCCTCTTTCCTCTATTTCTTTCTTGAGTTCTTCTATATAAACGCCTGCGCCTTCAACCAGTGCCTCGTTGTAATCAAGCTCAACGGGAGAGGCTCCCCATTTTTCGTCCCAACTGGTCAATGTCACTCCGCAAGTCGGGGATCCGTCACAACTCAATATGGCAACCGTTTCATAGCCGACCTGTTCATATGCTTGTATGTAATCCACCACCTGTTTCGCTAGATTGCGGCAAAACGGCCTGAAACCCACATTGTCATACAGGTTCTTCGTCGCCCACCAGCGCTGGATTCCCATGTAAAGTGTCTCCGGGCACTGCATCTGCATGATGCCCAGGTCGTATTTGTGCAATGTATCAAAAACCTCTTTGCACATGCCCGGATAACGAGCCAGCCCCAGCACCTTGTTGTTTGTATTCAGCAAACAACTGGACACAAACACAACCTTCTTGCTTCTCGCATCTTCCATTCGCTCTTTCATTTGATCGTTCATTTGGCACCTCCCATATCAATAAATTTATATCTGGCGTTTCTGCCAACACGCAAAACAAGAAATCTTAATGAACATCACAACTTATGGTATAATTATAAAACAGCTGACAGCCTACTTCATAGTGCTTTTTCTTTATAGGCTTATAGGAGGTTTGTATGGATACAGGTTTTTACGTCGGATGGGGGACTTTAGCGCTGATCAACGCAGGACTTGCCCAAGGAAAAAACAGGTCAGGCCTGAACTGGTTTCTATTATCTTTGCTGCTCGGGCCGATAGCAACCTTCTGCCTGGTTATAGCCGATAAAAAATAGCTTTATTTGATCCGCCTTTCTCTTTGGAGAAAATCTGATTTTTTACCTTCCCGCTCAGAAAAATGTAAAGACCAGAAATCTTACTCTATTCGATCAGCCCTTTTATTACATCCGGACAGTAATTCCCTGTCTGATGTCTCAAAGAAAGAAAAACCGGCCAAACAACACCCGGCGATTGGGTCAATTTCTGACCGGCGTTTAAGTCAAAAGCCTTCCGGCGTTGACACTTTTGATGAACTTACCGTTGCCTTTTCACCCCTGCAGACAGATGTACTGTTGACTTCCTGTCCCTCGGGGCAACGGTAATCCGGTTTTGGATCGGTTTACCGTTGCCTTTTTCCGACAGAAGCAACGGTAGTTAGCCTTTTGGTAGATCTACCGTTGCCTTTCTACCCTCGCGGGCAACAGCAATCGAGTCGTAAAGATGAAATGTAAACCATATGATTCCGGATCCTCGATTATGGTTTACATTTGACGGAGCCGGAGAACCAGAAATAAGCCATCCGGCCTCAGTTTCTCGATTTTGGTTTACTTTTGGTGGGGCCGGCAGCTTGCCGCCAAGCTATTAACAGCAGAAAGCAACTGGGAACTTCCTCTTCACAAATTTTGGTTGCTTTTACCGCGTGACAGTAACCACTTTACCTTGTCACATAGCTACACTGCATCAAGTATTGCTTTTCTTTTTAATCCTTGCAAAGTAACAATGTAGATCACGGAGCGGGCTAAGTTCTCCTTCTCAGACTATGAGTACTGTCAGGTTCAAAATTGTCTTCACGAGAACTATATAGGGGCTGCTGAATAACCGCGTTATGCGCCAATCAGCGCCCTATTCTTTATGATCTTAAGCATGGAAATCATGTTTTCCAACACTTCTAAAATTGGCAACAAAAGAGAGCGTAGTCTCTTTTCCATGTTCATCACAAGAAATACCAGATGGATGCTGGTCTCGCTTGTATCCTGTCTCCTGGTGAAGATCCTGTTCAGGCCATAGGCCCGTTTCCCTTCCCCAAACTTGCCTTCCACGGCATTTCGCTCTCCTGCTTCTGATTTCTCCAGAAGACATTGCAACCTGTAGGCCTTCTTGTCCTTCGGCGGTCTCCCCAGCTTTGGTCCGTTCATTCGGATGCCATGCTTGCTGCAGAATGAGAGGTTTTCCCTCGTTCGATAGATCTTGTCCGCAAGGATCCGCTCGGGATAGTACCCTCGCTCCTCCCGGTAGCGTTCTACGCTTTCCTGCAGGGTGGAAGTCTCGTTAAAAGCGTTCCAGTCCAATCTTTCCACAGAGGCATAACCATCTACCATGCTGATTGCAATCTTTGCTCCGAACTCTGTCGGTGCATTGGTTTTCCCTCTAACAATCGGTCTCACCCAAGGCTGATGAATACTGACAATCCTGTCATCGACCTGATGCTTCTTCTCCCGATACATCTCTTCCTGCTGCGAGTACAGCGTTCTGACGATCCGCAAGGTCTCCTTGCTCTTCTCAGTCAAATTCAGACCACTCTGAAGTAGTGTTTCTATGATGGCAAGATCCCGTCTTACGTAGCCTAGCTGCTGCCGTATTGCTTTTCGAATCGTCTTGATGGTTGGCTTCCTGTTCCGCGCAAATCTGAGATAATCCTTTCTGGCAATTCTCTTGTATGTCCTGGGCTTCTTTTTCTGACTGGTCTGCCCGTGAAGCTCTGTTATCATTCTCTCCAGCTTTTCACGTGCCGTATTGAGGAGTGCCACGTCTGTTGGATACTTGATGTCAGCCGGGGCGCAGGTTGCGTCGAGAATTAGTGTCCCTTTGTTTTTTCCTTCTTCTGATTCACTGTCTCCACCTCCGTCGCTTGAATCTGAGCCATTCATCGGATCTTCGTCGTCATCCTTTTTCTTGCTTCCAATGACGTATGCGTTCACTTCTGCAAGCATCTCCGGTGTCAATCTCTTCCGGAACCAAGTCATCGTACTTGCGTCGAATGGCGCTTTGTCTGTGAATGCAGGCAATCCGATGAACCATTGGAGGTATGGGCTCTCTTTAATATGTTCCACGGTCTCCTCGTCAGAGAGTCTGAACTTCTCCTTGATGATGTGAGAGCCGAGAGCCATCCTGGCTGCTTTCGCTGGATACCCGGTCTTGCTACCAAACTGCTCGCTATATTTCCGGTCCAACAGATCCCAAGGAATCAATGAAGCCATCTTGACCCAGCGATTGTCTGGGCTCAGTTTAGCGCCTGCAAATGCGATCGGTTGATCAAAGAGTGTCATCTGTCCTCTGGTGGGTTTATACATCGTTTTCTCCCATTTCTTCATGTCTAAAGTGCAAGGTTTTCTGACGTTTTCGTGCGATTTGCTTGCATTTATTCTATCATAAAATGGTTGAAATTGCAATGGTTTCAAGGGGTTTCAAGTTGTTCAGTAGCCCCT
>JBMNMN010000002.1:0-623925 GCA_050953365.1 Anaerovoracaceae bacterium
ATTGCTCAATTTTTTTATACCCGGTTCTTTGTTCTAATTCTTTAATTCTTTATACCCAGTTCCTTGATTCGCCGATACAGGGTGGATTCGCTCATCCCCAACATTTGGGCGCATCGGATCTTTCCTTCTGTAGACCTTCCCGTCTTGTCTAAACACTCCAGGATTAGCCTGCGTTGATAACTATCAAGCTTCTCCTTAAAAACTCAAACCGTTTTCGCTTTCCTCTGCATGGGGGTTGGTGATTTTGTCCGGGAGATTTTCATAGCGGATCATAGGGCCCGTTTCCATGTTGACTGCATATTCTACGACGTTTTCTAACTCGCGTACGTTGCCCGGCCACTGGTATCGCATAAGCGCATCCAACGCATCGGGATGAAAGTCTTCAATATTCTTGTTTAATAAAATATTAAATTTTTGCAGAGCGTAATCTAATAAACATTTAACGTCTTCGCCGCGTTCTCGAAGAGGGCGGTGTGGTCAGAGGAATTACATTTAAACGGAAATACAGATCCTCACGGAATTCCTTGGCAGCAATCATCTGCTCCAAATTGCGGTTGGTGGCAGCAATGATCCGGACGTCAATATCGATGGGACCTATACCGCCGACCCGCTCAATTGCAGGTTTTGAATCGCATGAAGAAGTTTGACTTGGAGATGCAGCGGCATATCTCCGATTTCATCTAAAAAAAGTGTTCCCTTATGGGCCAATTCGAATTTTCCCAGCTTTCCTCCTACGTCCGCGCCGGTAAAGGCCCCGCGCTCATAGCCGAAGAGCTCGCTTTCCAACAGCATTTCGGGAATCGCCGCGCAATTTATGGCCACAAAGGGTCCGTCTCGTCTCGGCCCCGCATAGTGAATTGCCCTGGCCAAAAGTTCTTTCCCCGTGCCGCTCTCTCCGGTAATTAAAACGTCGAATCGCTGGATGCCACTTGAATGGCGCGCTGCTTTAAAAAACGCATGGGCTCGCTGTTTCCGATGATCTCGTCGAAGGTTGTACGCTTTTCATCTGCAGTCATCTTGTAGAGCCGCTCTCTGGCCGCGGAAATATCCTGAAAGAGGAGCATGGCGCCCAAATTTGCTTTGACCGGATCCGTATCTTCGTCCGTGCAAAGGGGTATGATGGTGCAGAGAAACCTCTTGCTCCGGCTTCGACCTTTCTTGTAAAGGATGTCTTTATCCTTAATGGGGACACAATCTTTTATGCATCGTTCAATTTCCGGGATGTTCCAAATATCCGAAAGGGGCTTGCCTTCCATATCTTCTCTGGAAAGGTTCAGGAGTCGTTCGGCTTTAAAGTTGCATGATACGATGATCCCGTTTCTGTCTAAGGCGATGAGACCTTCGTGCATGGACTCAAAAATGCCTTTCAATTGATTTTTTTTATGGGTTTCGGAGAGCTTGCTGGCGATGAGGTCCGCCATTCGATCCAGAAACAGGCTTAAAGTTTCGTGTTTCTGAACGATTTTTTCGCGCTGTTCCTCCGTAAACGCCACCAACCCGATAATCCCAATTACTTTCCCGTCCAACAGGATAGGGCAGGATATCTCGGCAAGCTCTCCTTCCTGCGGCGCGTAGAAAGGGTCCGTGTCGGGGTCGGTGCATAGATATCCTTTGCCTGTTTTAAGGATTTTTCCGTAAATGGCGCCGGTATCTAGATCTCCTCCTTCTTCGTACTCTCCGATCTTGCTGGCATACCGACCGGTACCTGCGATGATTTCCAGCCGGTCATCTACAATTTCCGTCTCTATTTCCAATGCGGCGGTGATGGCTTGCGCTACGCTGGCCACGGTATCCTTTATCATAGATAATCCCATAGTATCGACTCCTTCTATTTAAAGCAGCTCTCATATTATTATTAATTATAACAGACTTGTCAGAAATGACAAAATATTTTCATAAATGAAAATTGATTTAACAAAATAAGGCTTCTAATCCAAAAAATAATGGGTCGGACGGGCGGCTTTTCAATGAAGTTTCACTGCCATGCAATAATAATCGGATTATTCAGTATTTTGGCATTGCTCTTGCTTGATATATATTTTAATAGAAAATCCTATAGGAGAGAATTCCATAGGAGAGAATTCCATAGGAGAAAATTCCATAGGAGGAAGCGCTATGAAAACATCTATACTTGAAGGCAAAACTGCTTTTGTTACCGGAGTTGCCAGTCCCAACGGAATGGGCTTTGCCACTGCCAAAGCTTTGGCTGAGTGGGGAGCATCTTTAGGTATATTGGATATTTCCGACCGGGTCTTTCAACGTGAAAAAGATCTGAAGGAAATGGGAATAACCGTGAAAGCTTATCAAGTAGATCTGCAGGACAGAGCCGGCATCAAGGCTGCCGCGGAGGATATGATAGCCACCTACGGAAAAGTGGACATCTTGGCCAATGTGGCGGGAATGGCCTATTTCGGTACGGAGGAGATTTTCAAAAACGTAACGGATCTCAGTGAAGAAGAATGGGATTTCAGCATCGGCATCAACTTAAAATCCACATTTAATACGATACAGGCTTTTCTGCCGGGCATGATTGAAAGGCGGTACGGGAAAATTGTAAACGTTTCTTCCGTTACGGGGCCTCTGGTAGCCAATCCGGGAGAATCGCCCTATTGTGCCGCAAAAGCGGCCATTGTAGGTCTGACAAGAGCGCTGGCTCTGGAAGTGGGCAAACAGAATATCACTGTCAATGCGGTGGCTCCGGGATGGATTAAGACCGGCGCCAGCACCGAAAGCGAGCTGGCAGGCGGACAGAATACCGGTATGGGAAGGCCGGGAACACCGGAAGAAGTGGCCAATTTAATCCGTTTTCTCGCATCCGACGATTCCAGTTACATAACCGGTCAGCTCATCGTCATTGACGGCGGCAACATCATTCAGGAATACAAGGGCCCGAGCGAACTGTATTATTAATTCGGACAAGTCATATGGGAGCGAACAGAGCTTGTATAAAAGGAGGAAAGACAAGTATGGCTGAAAAAACATTTGTACATCCCTATATCCCCAATTCCGCCCCCGAGGTGAAGGCGGAAATGATGAAGGCGGTAGGGGTAACGGATTTAGAGGAACTTTACAGCGTAATTCCTGAACACCTGCGCTTTCGCGGAGAACTTGACCTGCCGGAACCCATGATGGCAGAATATGAGCTTCGCCGGCATCTGGAGGAGACTCTTGCGAAAAATACAACCTGCAAGGACTATCTTAGCTTCTTGGGCGGCGGCTGCTGGCAGCACTATGTACCGGCTGTAGTGGATGAGATCGTCAACCGCGCCGAGTTTGTAACGGCCTATTGCGGCGGAACCTATGCGGATTTGGGCAAGTTTCAGGCCCGTTTTGAATTTTACAGCATGATGGCGGAAATGCTTGATGTGGATGCGGTCAGCGAGCCGATCTATGATTGGGGAGCCGCAGCAGGTTTGTCCATCCGTATGGCCTCCCGTCTCACCGGCAGAAATGAAGTGCTGATTCCAAAAAATATCAGCCCGGAGAGGCTGGCGCAGATCCGGACCCTCTGCCAGCCGGAAATCATGCCGAACAGCATCAAGATCACGCAGGTGGATATGGATCCCAAGACCGGCGGCATGGATATGGAAGACCTGAAAGCAAAGCTTTCGGATAAGATTGCCGCTATCTATTTCGAAGTACCTGGCTACTTCGGCACCGTGGAGAAAAATGCCGCGGACATTTCCGCGTTGGCGAAATCCGTCGGCGCTCAGTCTGTGGTGGGCGTAGATCCCATTTCTCTGGGCGTTATCGCGCCTCCCGCTTCCTATGGGGCGGATATCATCTGCGGTGACCTGCAATCCATCGGCATGCATATGCTCTGCGGCGGCGGACAATCCGGTTTCATCGCTTTCCGGGACGAACAGGCCTATCTTTACGAGTGTCCATTGGCCATTTATACCATAGCAGAGACGGCCGTTGAGGGGCAATATGCTTATGCTGAGGTGCTGCCGGAGAGAACATCCTATGAAGCCAGAGATAAAGCCAAAGACTGGGTGGGAACGGCTTCTGGCCTTTGGACCATCGGCGCTGCCGTCTATATGGCGCTCATGGGACCTCAGGGCATGAGGGAGATCGGCGAGACCATCCTCTATAATTCTAATTATGCAAAACAGGCGCTGGGTGAGATCGAAGGCGTTAAAGTACTCTTCGATACTACCTTTAAAGAATTTGTCGTCAATTTTGACGGAACCGGAAAGACCGTTGCGGAGATCAACAAGGCTTTGGAGAGCCATAAGATCTTTGGCGGCCTTGATCTGAGCAAAGACTTCCCGTGGTTGGGGAATAGCGCGCTGTACTGTGTGACGGAAGTGCATATGAAGAAGGATCTCGACAAACTGGCATCCGCCCTGAAGGAGGTATTGAAATAATGAAAGACGTTAAGCTTAGAAAATACCATTCTGCATCCTGGGATGAGCCGCTGATCATGGAAATGGGCACAAAAGGAGAGAGAGGAATCATACCTCCCGAGGCGGCGAAAGAAATAAAGGAAAAGCTGGGAGAGGCTATGGCCCTCTTGCCTGAAAATATGCGGAGAAAAACGGAAATCGACCTTCCCGAGGTTTCCCAGTACCATGTCTTGCAGCATTATCTTAGATTGTCCCAGATGACCATGGGTATGGACCTGGGAGCCGATATCGGCGAGGGTACCTGCACCATGAAGTACAGCCCCAAAATGCATGATCAAGTGGTGAATTCCAGCAAATTTGCAGATCTGCATCCAATGCAGCCGGAAGAAACCCTTCAAGGGATTTTGGAGATCGTTTACGGCCTTGAGCAATATCTGAAGCAGATTTCCGGAATGGCAAAATTCACTTTTCAACCGGGAGGCGGTTCTCATGCAACCTACACAAACGCCTGCCTTATGCGGAAATATCATGAAGCGAGAGGCGAACTGGGACAGAGGGACGAAGTCATAACGACCATTTTCTCCCACCCGTGTGACGGAGCCACACCTGCCACCGCCGGTTTTAAGGTCATCACTCTCATGCCCGATGAAAACGGGTATCCGGATCTTGAGGCTCTGAAAGCCATCGTTTCGGAACGGACGGCAGGTATCATGTTTACCAATCCGGAGGATACAGGCATCTTTAATCCTAAGGTAGCGGAATACGTAAAAGTAGTTCATGATGCAGGAGGGCTTTGTTTCTACGACCAGGCAAACGCCAACGGTATCATGGGCATTGCAAGAGCCTTCGATGCAGGCTTTGACGCATGCCATTTCAACCTGCACAAAACCTTCTCTTCTCCTCACGGTTGCGAAGGTCCTGCGGCCGGAGCATACGGAGTCAGGGAAGAACTGGCCAAGTATCTGCCCGTTCCTACCGTGGAGTTCGACGGCACAAAGTATTATCTTGATTACGACAGGCCGGAGAGTATCGGAAAGGTCAGGAGTTTTCTCGGCAATTTGGAATGCGTCATCCGCGCCTATGCATGGATTCGCAGTATGGGAGCAGAAGGGATCAAGACGGCAGCGCAGATTTCGGTGCTGAACAACAATTACCTGGATCAGCTTCTTCTCAGCATCCAGGGAGTTTCAAGACCCTACGCAGAAGGCAAAAGAAGGCTTGAGCAGGCCAGATACAGCCTTGGAAAGGTCAAGGAGGATACGGGAGTCGGCACTGTGGAAATCCGCAATCGCTTAAGCGACTTTGGCATTCAGGGATATTGGATGAGTCACCATCCGTGGATTGTTCCCGAACCCTTTACTCCGGAACCCTGCGAGACCTATTCCAAAGCAGATCTGGATTACTGGGCGGCAGCTATGGCGCAATGTGTGAAAGAAGCTTACGAAGACCCCGAATTCGTAATGAACGCACCTCATGCCATGGGAAACACCAAGATTTTGGACGATTCTCTGGTGGAAGATCCGGAGAGATGGGCATGCACCTACAGGGCATATAAGAAAAAGAGAGCAAAGAAATAATTTATCTGGCTCTGTCGGTCATATTTGAGATACTTCTATCAAGTAGACAATTGCATGATAGGACGTACCTCCGTAGAAACCGTCACCCTCTTACGGCATTTTCGCGCCGGTTTTGTAAGGGCGCACAAAAATGCCGCCGGTTTCCGGGGAGATACTCCTATCATGCGAACCGGAAGAGCACAATACAACACAGTGATTTAATGCAGGAGGAGAATTTATGCGTAAGCTTGGGCTGATCGTAAACCCTTTAGCTGGGATCGGCGGAAGAGTCGGATTAAAAGGAAGCGACGGCAAAGACATCGTCGAAAGAGCCTTTGCAATGGGAGCCGTTGCGGAAGCGCCTGCCAAAGCATCGAAGGCATTGGAAAGGTTGCTGAGTTTGAAAGACAAATTTCAGATCCTGACCTACCCGGGTTCCATGGGCGAGGATATAGCCCGGCAATTGGGTTACGATCCTATCGTACTTGGGCGCCTGGATGGAGATAGGACCACTGCAGCGGATACGGAAAGAGCTGCCAAAGACTTATGGGATGCGGGAGTTGAATTGATTCTTTTTGCGGGGGGCGACGGCACCGCACGCAATGTATATAACGTTATCGGAAACAACCTTCCCGTCATCGGCATTCCCGCAGGCGTAAAAATTCATTCGGCCGTCTATGCGGATACACCCGCTCATGCGGGAGATGCTACAGCCCTGTTCCTTTCGGGAAGCGGACGGATACAGATGAAAGAAGCAGAGGTTATGGACATCGACGAAGAAGCCTTTCGTCAGGATAGGCTGTCCGCCAGGCTTTACGGCTATATGACCGTTCCCAACGTGAGAAATCTCATGCAGAGCGCTAAGGCCGGCAGCGTGAGCACGGAGAACGAGTCCAT
Source organism: Anaerovoracaceae bacterium (assembly GCA_050953365.1). Classification (GTDB taxonomy): domain Bacteria; phylum Bacillota; class Clostridia; order Peptostreptococcales; family Anaerovoracaceae; genus UBA1426. Next base: position 6,803 of record JBMNMN010000002.1, read on the forward strand.
GATGTCCATCGCCTCCCACATCGTTACAAACATGGAACCGGACGTATGCTATTTCGTAGGACCCGGAACGACAATGCGATGCGTCATGGATCTCCTGGGGCTTTCCAACACTCTTTTGGGAGTGGATGCGGTGCTCAACAAGGAATTGATCGGCTCCGATCTAAATGAAGCCGATCTGCTTAGACTGCTTGATGAAATGGAAAATAGGGGAATTCCCGTGAAAGTCATTGTTACGGTTATAGGCGGGCAGGGCTATGTTTTTGGCAGAGGCAATCAGCAGCTGAGTCACAGAGTTCTTCGCAGAATCGGCAAGGAAAATATAATTATTGGTGCAACGGAAAGCAAAATGATCGCTCTTGGCGGAAAACCCCTGCTTGTGGACACGGGGGACACCTCAGTCAACGAACAGCTATCAGGCTATGTGAAGGTGATCACCTCCATGAACCGCCAGATGGTTTATCGGGTCGCGTACTGATGAAAAAAGAAAGGAAGGAGCGTATGTTTTCGTTAAAAGGCAAGGTCGCCGTAGTTACCGGCGGAGGCTCCGGGCTGGGTTTGGCTACCGTTAAGAGATTTGTGGCGGCAGGAGCCACTGTTGTCATGGCGGACAAGAGAGATTGCAGCCAACTTGCAGAAGAAATCGGATGCACTTTCATACAGACGGATGTAACGAAAGAGGAGCAGGTGGAGCGGCTGATGAAAACCGCCGCGGAACTTTTCGGCCCTCTCGATATTGTTATCAACAATGCGGGAATCATCATGCCCGAACAGCGTATCGATGATGCAGTGATAGAGGATTATGAAACGCTGTTTCGCGTCAATGCGCTAGGTGTACTTCTGGGCATAAAGTACGGGGCAAGGTACATGAAGGACGGAGGAGCCATCGTAAATACGGCGTCAAATTCGGCAAACGGTGATTTTTCAGGATACGGAGCCTATATCGCTTCCAAATGCGCAGTGGTGGGAATCACCAAAGCGGCGGCTATCGAATATGCGGATCGAGGGATTCGCGTAAACTGCATTTGTCCCAATACCATTGATACCCCAATGGCATATGCCGACGGCTGCGAGACGGAGCTTCAGGTTGTGGGAATCATAACGCCTTTAGGGCGTATGTGCGAGGCTGAGGAAGCGGCGGCGTTATTTCATTTTCTTGTTTCCGACGATTGCAAGTATATAACGGGTGAAGATATTTACATTGACGGCGGCATGAAAGCAGGCCACGGTGACAATAAAATCCGTTTTATCATGAGCGGAATAATGAGAGGACAGAATTCCTAGTACTATTGAAAAATATAATTCGCTTTTTGGGAAATATTGCTTGCTTAAATAGCTCATATTATGTTAAAATTTAATAAATAGAAAATACTGGATGACGAATACGGGAGAGTATGCGAAAGCATCGCCGAAGGTGTAAATGTGAGGATGGGCCGTTCCGCGCATGATGATCTCAGGTAAAAGGACCGTATTCCGACAGAACTCTGGAAAGCATGTATTATGCACCGAAGGGGCAATTTGGATCTTCCAAAGAAACTCTCAGGTTATTGACTAACAGAGCAAAGGCACAGTGCTTTGCTCTGTTTTTGTATCTTCTTAAACAAAAATCTTCGGCAGAGCACACAAAGGGTGAGATGCATGATCCTGATAACAAATAATCCGAAAGTCTATGATGATCCTAACATTGGCTGCGATAAAGAATTTATCGACGGATCCATTAAAGATGTGCTCGTAGCGGTAAGAGACAGAATTCATATAGGCCACAAGCTGTTGAGCCATCCTTTGTCAGGAAGTGTAAAACCCAATGAAACACCATATAAATCCATCCTCATCAGTAAAGAGGCCGGCAACATGGATTGGGATTCTCTGCAGATAATAGAAAACAGCATTGAGGTTTGTGAAAAGTTTGTGAGATATCCCATCAAATGTGGGTACAATATTCAAGAAAGGTTGCTTGCGGATTTCAGTGAGGTGGATTACCAACTGATTGTTGCTGCCCTGGCAAGCGCAGCAAATAAATAGGAGGCGAAGTAATTATGAAATTGGAACTGGGCCATATCCACATCCATGACATCCAGTTTGATTCCGTCTCAAGGGTTGAGAACGGTACCCTCTTTGTCAATGCAGAGGAGTTGAGGGAGCATCTCCTTGAGGACGAGAACATTCAATCCGTTTCCTTTGAAATTGCAAGACCTGGCGAAAGCATTCGAATATTGCCCGTAAAGGACGTAATCGAGCCCCGGGTCAAAGTGCAGGGACCCGGCGGTATTTTCCCCGGTATTCTGTCAAAAGTCAATACGGTGGGAAGCGGACGCACTCATGTATTAAAGGGAGCGGCGGTAGTAACTACAGGTAAAATAGTAGGATTTCAGGAAGGCATCATCGACATGTCAGGCCCCGGAGCGGATTACACACCTTTTTCCAAGTTGAACAATCTTGTTGTGGTCTGCCAGCCCGTTGACGGACTCAAGCAGCACGCCCATGAAAAAGCGGTGAGGCTGGCCGGGCTGAAAGCGGCCGCTTACCTTGGAAAGCTGGCAAAGGGCGTAGAGCCGGATGAAGTGGAAGTTTTCGAGACGCCCTCACTGAAAGAAGGGATTCTGAAATATCCGGACCTTCCGAGAGTCGCCTATGTTCAGATGCTCCAAACCCAGGGACTGCTCCACGATACCTACGTTTACGGCGTCGATATGAAGCAATCCCTCACGACTATGCTTTATCCCACGGAATTGATGGACGGAGCGGTGGTCAGCGGAAACTGTGTTTCTGCCTGCGATAAAAATACAACCTACCACCATCTAAACAATCCCGTGGTACAGGATCTTTTTGCAAAGCACGGTACGGAGCTGAACTTTGTAGGTGTTATTATCACCAATGAAAATGTATATCTTGCGGATAAAGAGAGGTCTTCGGATTGGTCGGCGAAATTGGCCGAATTCCTCGGAGTAGACGGCGTGATCATTTCCCAGGAAGGCTTCGGAAATCCGGATACGGACTTGATTATGAACTGCAAGAAAATCGAAGCGAAAGGGATCAAAACCGTTATTATTACCGACGAATACGCAGGCAGAGACGGAGCTTCCCAATCCTTGGCCGATGCGGATCCCAGCGCCGATGCGGTAGTCACGGGAGGCAATGCAAACATGCTGATCAGTCTGCCCCCCATGGAAAAGGTTATCGGCCATCCGGAGGTGGCAAATGTGATAGCGGGCGGTTTTGATGGAAGCTTGCAGCCTGACGGATCTATTGTGGCCGAGCTGCAAGTCATTACCGGTGCAACCAACGAGCTTGGGTTCAACAAGCTTTCGGCCAGATAGGAGGTAGAAGGATGGCAAAGTATAGAGTCGTTCATTACATCAACCAATTCTTCGCCCAGATCGGCGGCGAGGAAAAAGCCGATCACAGACCGGAAGCCAGAGAGGGTTTTGTGGGTCCGGGCATGGCATTTAATGCCGCTTTTGGAGATAAAGCGGAAATTGTGGGAACGGTTATCTGCGGCGATTCCTACTTCAACGAGAACCTTGAAACAGCAACGAGAGAAGTACTGGATTTGATTAAAGGCTTCAATCCGGATCTTGTCATTGCGGGACCTGCATTTAATGCCGGAAGATATGGAATGGCTTGCGGCACGGTAGCGTCGACAGTGGAGAAGGAGTTAGGAATTCCCGCAATCACGGGTATGTATATAGAAAACCCCGGTGTTGACAGCTTCAAAAAAGACATATATATCATTTCCACCAAAAGTTCGGCGGCAGGTATGAGAGACGCTGTGAAAGTCATGGCCCCCTTTGCTTTGAAGCTGGCGGCGGGAGAGGAGATCGGAGCTTCGGTAGAAGAAGGATATATTCCTAACGGGATTCGGGTCAATTTCTTCGAGGAAAAGCGGGGATCTGAGCGGGCAGTGGATATGCTGCTTGCCAAAATGGCGGGAAAACCTTATACCACGGAATTCCCTATGCCTGATTTTGATCGGGTTGAACCCAGACCTGCAGTAAAAGATATTTCAAAGGCAACCATTGCATTGGTCACATCCGGAGGAATCGTTCCCAAAGGAAATCCGGATCATATCGAATCCTCCAGCGCATCCAAGTATGGCAAATACGATATTGAAGGCGTTACAGATCTGACCGAAAGCACATACGAAACCGCTCACGGCGGCTATGACCCGGTTGCGGCAAATCAGGATGCGGACAGGGTGCTTCCCGTAGATATCCTGAGGGAATACGAGAAAGCCGGAAAAATAGGAAAATTGCACAGATATTTCTATACGACAACGGGCAACGGTACGGCCGTAGCCAGCGCCAAAGCGTACGCTGCCGCAATCGGAAAAGAATTGGTAGCCGACGGCGTGGACGCAGTCATTCTCACCTCCACGTGAGGAACCTGTACACGTTGCGGTGCAACGATGGTAAAAGAAATTGAAAGAGCAGGTCTTCCCGTGGTGCATATGTGCACGGTTGTGCCTATTTCCTTGACGGTGGGAGCAAATCGCATCGTTCCTACAATCGCAATACCCCATCCTCTCGGTAACCCGGCATTGCCGGCGGAAGAGGAGAAAGAAATACGGCGCAAGCTTGTGGATAAGGCTCTGAAGGCTTTATCGACAGAAGTTGAAGAACAAACCGTGTTTGAGTAGTACACTAGGAGGAAACCATGAGCAAAATATATGATGTGGTCATTATCGGCGCCGGTCCTGCAGGCTTGTCCGCCGGACTCTATGCCGGGCGCTCAAGACTGAGTACATTGATTATTGAAAAAGCCCGTGAAGGAGGGCAAATCGTCAATACTTCGGAAATTGCCAACTATCCGGGCTCTTTGGAAGACGAATCGGGACCAAGCCTCATTGAGCGCATGAAAGTCCAGGCAGTGCATTTTGGTGCCGAAATAGTCTATGATACAGTACAGGAAGTAGAACTTGAAGGAAGCACGAAGACCATTAATGGCCTCAAGGATACTTATCAGGCAAAGACGGTGATCCTGGCTAACGGAGCGCATCCCGCTCCCATCGGCTGCCCGGGAGAAAAAGAATTTACGGGTCGGGGCGTATCCTATTGCGCCACTTGCGACGGCGCTTTCTTCGAAGGCTTGGAGGTCTTCGTGGTAGGAGGAGGCGACGCTGCGGTTGAAGAAGCGATTTATCTTACAAAGTTTGCCAGAAAGGTGACTGTAATACACAGAAGAGATGCGCTTCGCGCGGCAAAATCCATACAGGAAAAAGCCTTTGCTAATCCCAAGATCAGCTTTTTGTGGGACAGCGTCGTAAAAGAATTAAAAGGCGACGAGATCCTTGATACGATAATCGTGGAGAACGTCAAGACGGGCGAGCGGACGGAAATAAAGGCGGACCCGGAAGATGGCATGTTCGGCGTCTTTGTATTCATAGGTTTCAAACCAGAGACAGAAATCTACGAAGGAAAGGTACAGATGGAAAACCATTATATCGTCACCGACGAAAATATGAATACCAACGTCCCCGGCGTATTTGCGGCGGGAGACATTCGAGTTAAATCTCTGCGTCAAGTTGTAACGGCAGCGGCAGACGGAGCTATTGCCGCAACCCAGGCGGAAAAATATCTGAATGCAGAGTAGCGTTGAACAATAAAGGAGGAATGCATCGTGTTACTGGTTGACAAAGAAAGCTTTGCCAAAGAAGTGCTTGAAGCGGAAGGATATGTGCTGGTTGATTTCTACGGGGACGGCTGCGCGCCTTGCGCCGCTCTGATGCCGGCAATTGAAGCCTTCAGTGAGAAATACGGAGATAAGATCAAATTCACCAAGTTGAACACCAGTCAAGCCAGGCGCTTGGCTATAAGCCAGAAGGTACTCGGACTTCCCGTTATCGCCATCTATAAGGACGGCGAAAAGGTGGAGGAACTTGTGAAGGACGAGGCCACAGAGGCAAACGTTGAAGCCATGATAAAAAAATATATATAACAAAAAGGGAGGAGGATAAAATGGCCATACTAAAAGACAAAAAGATTGTCATCATCGGCGACAGAGACGGAATCCCCGGTCCTGCCATCGCAGATTGCGTAGCCACAGCAGGCGGCGAAGTAGTATTTTCCTCGACGGAATGCTTTGTGTGAACCGCAGCAGGGGCAATGGACCTGGAGAATCAGAAAAGGGTAAAGGAGTATGCTGAACAGTACGGTCCGGAGAACATAGTCGTTCTGCTGGGTGCTGCGGAAGGAGAAGCAGCGGGCCTGGCGGCGGAGACCGTAACGGCAGGCGACCCCACCTTTGCAGGTCCTTTGGCCGGAGTCTCGTTGGGACTCAAGGTATACCACATTTGTGAACCGGAGATTAAGGCGGAAGTCGATGAGGCTGTCTATGACGAGCAAGTCGGTATGATGGAAATGGTATTGAATGTAGATGAGATCATCAGTGAGATGACCGCAATCCGGGAGCAGTACACCAAATATTAAGATGTTCAGGAAAAGGTGATCAAGATCACCTTTTCTTGATATAGATATAGGATTCAAAATATCAATAACAATTTGATTCGGAATTTATAGAAAGGATGGGAAAATGAGCAGAAATGCAGTAATAAAAGCGAGCAGCTACGTACTGGTTCATGGACCGGATTTCGTAATCCATAACGGAACCACCCAGACTACGGAGCGGATCGTCAATCCGAAATCCGAGTATTTGACTGCGCTCCCCGGGCATATTCGAAGCTACGAACGCGCTGTCAGCTATCCCCCCAATCAGGTATATATCGGAAACCTGGTGCCTGAAGACCTTAGAAACTATGAAACTCCCTGGTACGACAAGGAAGTGCCCGGGGCCGGCCGATATGGCAAACTGGGTGAAATCATGCCCCAGGACGAGTTTTTAGGCTTGGTCCAAATATGTGACGTCTTTGATCTGGTATTTTTGGATAAAGAGTTTGTGGATTCGATTAAAGGAAAATTATCCGTTCATCCTCTGATGGACGAAACCCTCCTGGCGCGTTTGAAAGAGGGTGTAGACCGGAGTGAAATCGTAAGATTTGTAGAGGAGGAGCATGCAGAGCCTCTCTATCACAACGGAAATCTGATAGGGTATGTGAAACGTGCTCACGATGTAGACGTATCCCTGACGGCTCATGTTTTGCTGGAAAATCTGGTGTATAAAGCCACGGGTGTCTTGGCTCTTCTCCACCTGGTGAAGAATAGCGGCATCGCAAAGGAAGACGTGGATTATGTAATCGACTGCAGCGAGGAAGCCTGCGGGGACATGAATCAGAGAGGCGGAGGAAACTTCGCAAAAGCCCAGGCGGAAATAGCCGGTCTTGTCAATGCCACCGGATCCGATACCAGAGGATTCTGTGCCGCTCCGGTGCATTCCGTAATTGAGGCGGCGGCTTTGGTCAAGTCCGGAACCTATAAGAACGTAATCGTCTTTGCAGGAGGAACCACTGCAAAGCTGGGCATGAACGGAAAGGATCACGTGAAAAAAGGTCTGCCCATTCTGGAAGATGTAATGGGCGGTTTCGGTGTTCTTATCAGTGAAAACGACGGAATAAATCCCGAAATCAACACAGATATCGTGGGGCGCCACAGCGTGGGAACAGGTTCTTCGCCGCAAGCTGTCATTTCCTCCCTGGTTTCCGAACCTCTGGAAAGAGCCGGACTTAAGATTACCGATATCGGGAAATACGCGGCAGAGATGCAGAATCCCGATGTCACAAAGCCCGCAGGCGCCGGAGATGTACCGGAGGCCAACTATAAGATGATCGCCGCTTTGGCTGTGAAACAGGGCGTCCTGGAACGGACCGGAATAGCCGACTTTGTCAAAGAGCACGGCATGCCGGGCTGGGCGCCTACCCAAGGGCACATTCCTTCCGGTGTACCGTATCTTGGGTTTGCCAGAGAGGATATTTTATCCGGAAAGATCGAAAAAGCTATGATCATCGGAAAAGGCAGTCTCTTCTTAGGCCGTATGACCAACCTCTTTGACGGTGTTTCCGTAGTATTGCAGAAGAACGGCGGAAAGGAAGCTTTATGCGAAAAGCCTGCAACCGGCGTTCCCGAAAGCCTTCCGGTAATCGGAATTGCCGCAGAGGGCAGTGAACTGGGTATGGAAACCGTTTACGAGGCCGTGGCATTGGCGGAAAGAAAAGGCTACAGAGCTATAGTCATCGAAGGAGAAGATGTCCACAAGAAGATGGAGGTCATGCTTGCAAGCGGGGAAATCCAGGCCGCCATAACAATGCATTATCCTTTCCCCATCGGAGTTTCTACCGTTGGAAGAGTCATTACGCCGGGGAAAGGCAAGGAGCTCTATCTTGCCACCACCACGGGAACTTCTTCTACAGACAGGGTAGAGGGTATGGTCAAGAATGCCATCTATGGCATTATAGCCGCAAAAGCAAGCGGTATAGCGGAGCCTACGGTAGGGATCGTCAATGTGGACGGGGCCAGACAGGCTGAAATAGCTCTGCTGGATTTAAAGGAGAGAGGATACGACATCCGGTTTGCGGAATCCCAGAGAGCCGACGGCGGAATAATCATGCGTGGAAACGACTTGTTGACCGCGGCTGCAGACATCATGGTCATGGATCCTCTGACAGGCAACCTGATGATGAAACTCTTTTCCGCATACACCACGGGAGGCAATTATGAATCCACAGGGTACGGCTACGGACCGGGGATCGGAAAAGGATATGATAAACTGATCCTCATCGTCTCCAGAGCTTCGGGAGCTCCCGTGATTGCAGGAGCGGTGGAATATGCCAGCCAGCTTGTAAAGAACGACTGGAAGAGCATTGCCAGAGAAGAATTTGCAAAAGCCAATAGGGCCGGGTTGAAAGAGATTTTGGAAAGCGCCAAATGCAGAGGGAGAAGCGGCGATGCGGGCTTGCCAAAGGCCCCGGATGCGCCTGCGGAGGTAACTCCGCCGGAAAAGGAAATTGTTACGGCTGAGATTCACGGCATCGAAGTCATGGATATTGAAGATGCAGCGATATACCTCTGGAAAGAAGGGATCTACGCGGAGACGGGGATGGGTTGTACCGGGCCGGTGGTGTTGGTCAATGAGTCAAAGGAATCGATGGCCAGAGAAATCCTGTCTGGGGCAGGCTTCATTAAATAAAAGCGCCGTAGGTTAGAGACGTTTATTCTCAACATCCGGCATCAAATACTTACAGTTACAATAAGGGGACATTTCTTCACAGCCCTTGCACAGAAGAAATGTCCCCCGATTTATCTTAATGTGTTGCGCTGATGATTAGAACATGGGCACAACGGCGCCTTCGTAGGTACTTTCAATAAAAGCTTTGACCTCAGCGGACAGAAGGGCCTCTGCCAATGCCTGCAAATCTTCCCTGTTCTCGTCGCCTGATTTTACCGCAAGCACGTTAGAATAGTAGGTCTTGATTGTGGGAGAGCTTGCATCTTCGATAGCTAAAGCATCGGTACCCACTTTGAGACCTGCTTCGATGGCATAGTTGCCGTTAATGACTGCAAAGTCTACGTCGGGAAGAGAACGGGCTAGTTGAGCCGCCTCAATTTCTACTATTTTTAAGTTTCTGGGATTCTCCGTGATATCGTTAACGGTAGCTTCAAGTCCGATGTTCTCTTTGAGCTTTATCAATCCCAGATCCTCTAGAAGCAGTAAGGCTCTGGCTTCGTTTGTTGTATCGTTGGGTACGGCGATCTGAGCGCCATCCTGAAGCTCCTCCAGGGATGAGGTCTTGCCTGCATAGATGCCAAAGGGCTCGTAATGAACGTCCGCAACGGCTACAATGTCGGTTCCGTTGTCCACGTTGAACTGATCAAGATAGAGACGATGCTGAAAATAGTTAGCATCGATATCGCCGCTGTCCAAAGCCAGATTTGGCTGAACATAGTCAACAAATTCCCGGATCTCCAGATCATAGCCCTGCTCGGCAAGGAGTTCCTTGGCAATGGCCAGAATTTCCCCATGAGGCGTCGGGCTTGCGCCTACGACAATCTTCTGAAGTTCCGCGCCCGGTTCTTCCGTATCGCCGGCGCCGCAGGCTGTAAAAAGTGAAAGTGCCAGTAAAAAAATCAATAAAAACGATATTATATTTTTCATGGTTTTATCCTCCGATTGAATTTATATCCTCTTGTCGCCGATTTTTGCCACCCTCATTCCGATTTCCTGTAAGATTTGAACGATGATGACTAATAACGCGACGGTAATCAGCATAATGTCATTTTGATAGCGGTAATAACCGTAGCGGATTGCAATATCCCCAAGTCCGCCTCCGCCTACAAAACCGGCCATGGCGGAATAGCTTAATATGGTAGTGACGGCTATTGCCGCCCCTACAATCAGCGAGGGTTTCGCTTCCGGAAGCATTACCTTGCAGATGATCTGGCCCATGGAAGCGCCCATACATTGGGCGGCTTCTATCACCCCTTTATCCACTTCCTTGAGGGAAGATTCCACTAATCTTGCCACGAAGGGCGCAGAGGCGATAACCAATGGAACGATGGTTGCGGTGGAGCCGATGGAGGTGCCCACCACGAACCGGGTAAAGGGGATTACGGCTACAAGCAGGATCAGAAAAGGTACCGATCTCAGCAAATTGACAAGGATACCCAAAGCCGTATTAATTCCCTTTATCAGGGGATTCTGGCTTCCGTCGGAGACCACCAGAGCGACGCCCAGGGGTAAGCCTATTGCGTAAGCCAAAGCCGTGGAAGCCAGCGTCATATACAGTGTTTCAAGCAAACCCAGCCCGATCATTTCCGTCACTTCTTTACTAAACACTTGCTTCCACCTCCTTTACAATTATGTCCTGTGTACGCAGATAAGTCAGGACCCGATTGGATAAGTTTTCATCTTCAGGAAGCTGAATAATCATCTGCCCGAAGGCTTTCCCGTCTATATTTTTGGTATCGGCGAACATGATATTCACCGGCGCCTTACATTCTAAAATAGTCTTGGCCAATATCGGCTCATAGGACGAGTTCCCGTTAAAAATAATCTGGCAGCAGCGGTTGCCGATAACACGGTCCGGTCTGTCTCCGCCGGGTGATGCAAAACTCTTTGCGATCTGGGACTTGGGATTGGTAAAAATGTCGATAACATTTCCCATTTCCACGATCCGGCTGTTGTCAATAATAGCGATCCTTTGGCAAATTTCTTCGATGACGCTCATCTCGTGGGTGATGATTACGATGGTAAGTCCAAACTCCTTGTTAATCTGTTTCAGCAGCCCCAAGATCGAATGGGTGGTTGCGGGGTCCAAAGCGCTGGTGGCTTCATCGCAGAGCAACACTTTAGGTTTGGTGGCGAGAGCCCTGGCAATGGCCACTCTCTGCTTCTGGCCGCCGGAGAGTTGCGCGGGGTAGGCGTTGGCTTTGTCGGAAAGCCCAACCAATTCAAGAAGCTCATAAGCCCGTTTCTGCGCCTGGCTTTTTTCCATTCCGACAATTTCCAAAGGAAAACAGATGTTATCTATGGCATTGCGCTGCATCAGCAAGTTAAAATGTTGGAAGATCATGCCCATGGATTGGCGCGCAATTCGCAGTTCTTTCTTGCTGAGCCTCGAAAGATCCCTTCCGTCAAAAAAGACTGTGCCTCGCGTAGGCCGCTCTAAAAAGTTCATACAGCGAACCAAGGTGCTTTTTCCGGCGCCGCTGAGACCTATGATGCCGAAGATTTCCCCTTCGTAAATGTCCAGGTCGATATTCTCCAAAGCCTTTACTTGGCCGGCTTTGCCGCTAAAAACCTTTTCCAGATCCCTTATTGAGATGATGGGCCTTTTCTGGTCCATATATATACCCCTTCCTCAAGGCAAATGAATTGCATGTAAACTGATATATCAATATATCAATGATTTGAAGGAAAATCAAGAGAAGGGACATAAAGCATAATAAATAAGCGCATACAATAATAAGGTACAGATTATTCTTTATATATTTACGCATAGCGGGAAGTAAAAATATCAAGCCGCGGGAATGGGGAGATAAAAATATACAAGCGGAAATCAGATGTAAAAGATTTGCTTAATGTTCGAACAGGTGCGTACATTCAAAAAATATCGACAAAAATCTACCTCGGTTTTAGGAGAAAAGCTTTACGCGGGTCGTACAAGGTTCTATAATAGCATTGTTCAAAGGAGTGAGGATGAAAGCTATGCAGATGCTAAAGGACAGAATCATAAAAGACGGACAAGTCATCGGTACCGAAATCGTAAAGGTCGACTCTTTTTTAAACCATCAGATTGATGTAGCTTTAGTGTCTGAAATCGGAAAAGAGTTTGCAAGACGTTTTGCGGGCCTTCCGATAAACAAAATCCTCACCATCGAATCCTCCGGTATCGCCATAGCGTGTGCCACAGCAATGCATATGGGGAATCTGCCTGTGGTTTTTGCAAAGAAGACCGCGCCCAGCACAATGACCGACGGTTTTTATTCCACAGAGGTTACTTCTTTTACAAAAAAAGCCGTATCTTCGGTAATCGTATCCCAAAAATATCTTTCGGAACAGGACAATATTCTGATCATTGATGATTTTCTGGCATACGGTGAAGCGGCTCTCGGATTGGCAAAGCTGGCAAAGCTGGCAGGCGCTACGGTCTACGGCATCGGCGCAGCTGTGGAGAAGGCATTTCAGGGCGGCGCAGAAAAGCTGCGGCAAGAGGGATATCGGGTGGAATCATTGGCGGTGATTACGTCTATTAGAGACGATCACATAACTTTTAAGGAATAATATCAAACTAACTATTGAAAACAATGTGTAAGGAAACAAAGGAGAAGGAGAAATGAAAAAGTTTTTGGCGATTTTCTTAGTCCTTGTACTGGCAATGACGGCAATGGTTGGCTGCGGCGGAGGCGAAGCGCCGGACGGAAACGGCGAAACTCCCGATGAAGTAACCACAATAGGGTTCCTCTATATCGGAACTATAACGGACGGCGGTTACAACCAGGCGCAGCATACGGGCGCAATGGCTGTTGAGGAGCATTTCGGAGGTTCCGTTAAGGTTTTGTATGCCGAGAACGTAGCGGAAGACATCCAGGCGGTAAAGACCAATGCCATCAATATGATCGACAACGGCGCCACCATCATCATCGGCACCAGCTTCGGGCACATGGACGGCTTGGAAGAACTGGCCAACGAATATCCGGACCTGACCTTCCTGCACTTCTCCGGTTATAAGATGAACGACACCAACTTCGGAAACTATTTCGGAGCTATGGAAGAAGCCAGGTATCTCTCCGGCATCGTAGCGGGAATGACCACAACAACCAACAAGCTGGGTTACATCGCTGCCTATCCCTATACGGAAGTACTTATCGGCATTAACTCATTCTTCTTAGGCGCAAAATCCGTAAATCCGGACGTGACCATGAACGTTGTATTCATCAACAGCTGGGGCGATGCGGCACTGGAACAGGCGGCGGCAGAATCGCTTCTTGCGCAGGGCTGTGACGTGCTCACCCAGCATGCGGACACTTCCGCCGCTCAGATTGCAGCTGAAAAAGTAGGCGCCTATGCAGTGGGTTACAACATCGACAACAGCAAGGTGGCTCCCGGTTCCTTCCTGACAGCTCCCATCTGGCATCACGAAGCTTACCTCATTCCCACCATCGAGAAGATCATCGCAGGCGAGTACGTGCCCGAGTCTTACTATGGAACTATGGCTGACGGCTATATCGGCCTGGCTCCTCTGACCGATCTCGTTTCCGATGAAGCCAAGGCAAAGGTGGAAGAAGTGCAGGCTGAGATCATGGCCGGAAACTTCCCCATCTTCGTAGGACCTCTTAAGGACAATCAAGGCAACGTAGTTGTCGAAGCCGGGGATGCTCTTACCGAGCGGGCGGATATTTGGAAAATTGATTACGTGTTGGAAGGCATTACAGCCATCCAGTAACGGATGAAGAACAACAATTCAGTAAGAGACCATGCTGGGGCGGTTCCCCTGAGAGCCGCCCCGATATTTTATCGGAGGTAGTTATGGAGCCAGTCAAGGCAATCGAAATGAAGGGCATCTGCAAAGCCTTTGGATCTGTAAAAGCCAACGAAGATGTGGACCTGACCGTATATAATGGGGAGGTCCATGCTTTGTTGGGGGAGAACGGCGCCGGAAAGAGCACCTTGGTCAACATCCTGTCGGGTATATATCGACAGGATAGCGGCACCGTTTCCATTTACGGAAAGGAAGTCCACTTTACTTCGCCAAAGGATCCCATCGAAATGGGTATCGGAATGATTCATCAACATTTTAAGCTTGTTGACGTGATGACGGCGAAGCAAAACATCGCATTAGGAAAGGGCAAAGGACTGTTTGTGAAGAGCAAGCAGCTGACCAAGGAGATCCGGGCAATTTCCGATCAATACGGACTGGATGTAGATCCGGACAAAAAAGTCTACAATATGTCCGTAGGCGAAAAGCAGACTTTGGAAATCATAAAAGTACTCTATCGGGGGGCTAAGATACTCGTATTGGACGAGCCTACAGCCGTGCTGACTCCGCAGGAAATCCGCAGGCTTTTTAAAATCATCCGGAGCATGCGGGATAACGGTTGCGCCGTAGTCATTATCACCCACAAACTGGGCGAGGTCATGGAAATCAGCGATCGTATTACTGTACTTCGTAAAGGTAAGAGTGTCGGCACTGTTAAAACCTCCGAAGTTCAAGTGCCTACCCTCATTGAGATGATGGTAGGAAAAAAAGTAGATCTGGCCATTAAAAAAGAAAAGACCGACGAAGAAAAGCAAGTACTCCTTGAAGTCGATGACCTTCACGTTATAAACAGCGAGCATAAAAGCGCCCTCTCGGGAATCAGTTTTAACCTTCATGCAGGCGAAATCCTTGGAGTTGCCGGGGTGGCCGGCAGCGGACAGAAGGAACTATGCGAAACCATTGCGGGACTGACGAAGGCCGATAAAGGAAGAATATTTTTTGAAGGTGAAAACATTATCGGCAAGACACCCAGAGACATCATTCGGCTGGGAATCCGCATGGGCTTTATTCCCGAAGACCGTCTCGGTATGGGGCTGGTAGGAACCATGGATATCGTTCATAATCTTATTTTGAAAGATTATCAGAACCAGCCGGGTATATTCCTCAGAAGGGGGCCCTGCGAGGCAAAAGCCAAATCCATTGTGGAAAAACTGGATATACAGACACCCGGTATTAATTATCCGGTAAAGAAACTTTCCGGAGGCAACATTCAAAAAGTGCTGTTGGGCCGTGAAATCGATTCGGACCCTAAGGTGCTGATCACCGCCTATCCGGCCAGAGGGCTTGACATTGGCGCGTCATACAAGATATACGATCTGTTAAATGAACAAAAAAAGAGAGGCGTAGGTATTCTCTTTATCGGAGAGGACCTGGATGTTCTAATGGATCTTTGCGACCGGATCATGGTTTTCTGTGTAGGGAAGATCACCGGCATCGTAGATCCGGATAAGGTGACGAAGGAACAGATCGGCCTGTTAATGACAGGAGGTAAGGAGGGGTTGGCTCATGACCAGATTTAATATTGTGAAACGGGACGACCTTCCGAAAAATGCGGAGTGGTTCATCCGGGCTCTGGCGATTTTGTTCTCCATTGTCTGCGCGGGATTGGTGATATGGGTCCTGGGTTTTAACCCGTTTGTTATTTTCCCCAGCATGGTTAAAGGCGCGCTGGGCACGGAGATCCGGCTTACACAGACCATACTTAAGGCTATACCCCTGATCGTTACGTCCTTGGGTATTTTAGTAGCCTTTAAAATGAAGTTCTGGAACATCGGAGGAGAAGGGCAGATCATTATGGGCGCCCTGGCTGCGGCCTATGTTGCCCTGAATGTGGAAGGACTGCCGAAACCCGTGATGCTGCTTCTCATGGGTATAGCGGCTATGATCGCCGGGGGCGTCTGGGCGTTTATTCCGGCATTTTTCAAAGCAAGGATGGGAGTAAACGAAACCATATTTACCCTCATGCTAAACTACATTGCCATTAAATTTGTTACTTATCTGCAGTATGGCCCCTGGAAGTCTCCCGAATCCCAAGGCTTTCCAAAAGTAGCTACTTTCCCCGATAATGCCATCCTGCCTAAGCTCTTCGGAATCCATATCGGTTGGATCATCGCCCTTGTGCTTGTTGTACTGGTGTATATTTTCATTAACCATACGAAAAAAGGCTTTGAGATTACCGTGGTAGGTGAAAGCAAAGAGACGGCCAGATATGCGGGAATGAATATTTCATCGATTATTATAGTAGCCATGTTGATTTCCGGAGGTCTCTGCGGCTTGACGGGCATGATCCAGGCATCGGCAGTGGAAAAAACTCTTACGGCCAGCCTGTCAGGCGGCTACGGATTTACCGCTATCATCACAACGTGGCTTTCCAGGCTGAATGCCATTGCCGTACTCTTTGTTTGCATTGCTTTCGCCATCTTGTTGCAGGGCGGAGCGTATATTCAGGTTTCCATGCAGATTCCCGCTGCCGTAGCGGATATGATACAGGGAATCATTTTGTTCTTTGTACTGGGCAGCGAGTTTTTCCTGCAATATAAAATCAGTATTGCGGGCAGAAGAAATAAAACACAAAGGGAGGTGGCATAATGGAAGGATTCTTGGCTGCCACGGTAATTGCGAGTATGCCACTGCTCTTTGCAACCATCGGAGAGGTCATTACCGAGAAGTCGGGACTTCTCAATTTGGGCGTAGAAGGCCTCATGCTCATGGGGGCCATAATGGGCTTTGTGGTCGGATATGAAACGGGAAATCCATTGATGGGAGTTCTGGGAGCGATTCTGGCCGGAGCGGCAGGCAGTCTTATTTTCGCATTTCTTACCGTAACCCTTCGCGCCAATCAAGTCGTAACCGGATTGACGCTGACCATATTCGGAACCGGATTTGCAAGCTTCATGGGTAAATCCTATATGGGGCTTGTAGTTCCGCAGACCATTAAAGATTTCTTCGCAAAGGTTCATTTGCCTCTGTTGGGGGATATCCCCTTCCTGGGACCTGTCTTTTTCCGGCAGGACGTGTTCGTTTATTTTGGCTATTTTCTGGTGATTGCAGCGGCACTCTATCTCTATAGGACAAAGCAAGGCCTAAACCTGAAAGCGGTAGGAGAGAGCGCAGCCTCCGCAGACGCCTCCGGCGTCAACGTCATGATGTACAAATACGTTCATACCTGTGTGGGCGGAGCTCTATGCGGACTGGGCGGCGCATATATGTCTCTGGTCATGATGTCCGTCTGGGTGGAAAATGTGGTCGCCGGAAGAGGTTGGATTGCGGTAGCGCTGGTTATTTTTGCTTCCTGGAATCCCATCAAAGCTTTTATCGGCGCTTTCCTTTTCGGGGGACTCTCCATTTTGGGCTTTCGCTTGCAGAGCATGGGGATTCACATTTCCCAGTACTGGGTTGATATGCTGCCCTATGCGGCCACGATATTGATCATCATACTGAGCTCCAGAAAGAATAAGAAGGAGAACCAACCTCCGGCGGACTTGGGCAATGCGTATTTCCGCGAGGAAAGATAGAGACAGCTTATAAAACATAAGATGTAAAGAAAGACAAAGTTATTAAGTTGTAAAAGGTGTTTAACACTTTTTACAACTTTTTTTGTTTGAAATCATGTCTTTTTTCTATGGTCATCGGGGCAGAATGAATTGGGACTGGGAGATAGGATGAAAACACTATAAAAAGGATTGACAACAGGTAAGAAGCATATATAATTTATATCAGATTTATGTCATATAATATCAATACCATGTCACATTTAGACGATCTTTATAAATGGTTGTGAGTTTGGAGGAAGGGAAATGGCTGCGCTGTTTGAGTTTGATGATTCCAGGAAATTTGATGTAATCCCCATGGGTAGGATTGCAATAGATTTCAATCCTTTATCTGATGAATATTATCAATCAAGCGACAAGGTAACTGTATTTGAAAAGTTTATCGGAGGTTCCCCCGCGAACATATCTGTTGGCCTTGCCAGACTCGGGGTAAAAACCGGGTTTATCGGGAAAGTATCTGACGACCAATTCGGTACTTATGCTATCAATTACCTTAAAAATGAAGGTATTGATGTATCTCATATCACAAGATCAAAAAACAAGGAAAACTTGGGGTTAGCTTTTACCGAAATACTCAGCCCTACGGAAAGCAGCCTTTTAATGTATCGTCATAATGTTGCCGATCTGGCATTAATGCCGGAGGATGTGGACGAAGAATATATAAAATCAACAAAAATACTTCTCATATCGGGTACTGCGCTTGCTGCAAGCCCGTCCAGAGAGGCAGTGCTGAAAGCTTTGCAGTTGGCTAAAAAAAATGGTACTGTCGTTGTTTTCGACATTGATTACAGACCCCATACATGGAAATCTACGGATGAAATAACAGCTTATTATTCTATTGTAGCTACTCATAGTGATATGATTCTCGGCTCAAGAGAAGAATTTAATTTGACTGAAAGATTTATTTTCAGCGAACCCGTGGATGATTTGGCCAGCGCGAAACATTGGTTCGATTGCGGCGCAAAGGCCGTGATCATTAAACATGGCAAAGAAGGCTCCAGAGCATACTTTTCAAACGGAGAAAAATATCTTGTAAAACCGTTCCCTGTAAAATTTCTAAAAGGTTTCGGCGGAGGCGACGGTTATGCCAGCGCTTTTCTTTGCGTATTGCTGGAGGGAGGATCCTTAAAAGATGCTCTCAGCGCGGCAAGTGCCAGCGCGGCTATGTTGGTTGCGGCAAAAGCCTGCTCCGACTCCATGCCCTCAAGAGAGGAATTGAGGAATTTTGAAAGAGAATCCATAGAAAAATATGGGGAAATGGTAACAATGATTTAATTATCCAAGAGCTTGTTACTAATAAATGAATTTAAGGAAAACGAGGAGAGAGAATGCTTGTAAATACCAAATACTTATTTGATGAATATAAAAACAAATGCATATTGGGATTCAATATATTCGGATACGAAGATGCTTATGCCATTATTAAGGCTGCAGAAGATACCAACAACCCGGTGATCCTTATGACAAACAGGATCGCAATAGAGCACATGCCCATACCTGTCATAGCAGGCATGCTTATTCCGATGGCCGAAAGCTCCAAAGCTCATGTCTCAGTCCACTTGGACCATGCAGAAAAGCTTGAAACTCTCCTCCTCGCTATGGACAACGGTTACACATCGGTAATGTTTGACGGCTCGCGTCTGCCCTATGAAGAGAATGTTTCCCGCACATGCCGGGTTGTTGAGTATGCCAGAAAAAGAAATGTCAGCGTGGAAGCGGAAATAGGATCCATTGGCTACAGCGATGACAACAGTGCTTGCAGTAGGCCTTCCGATTCAAGATATACAGATGCAGATGAGGCAAAAAGATTTTACGAAGCAACACAAGTGGATGCCCTGGCCGTTGCCGTCGGAACTCTGCATAGAATGACTACACAATCCGCCGTGCTGAATTTTGATCTGCTGAAGGAAATCCGTGAAAAAGTTGATGTGCCCCTGGTTATACACGGAGCATCCGGCGTAAGAGATGAAGATCTGGTCAAACTGGCAAAAACCGGTGTAAGGAAAATTAATATCGGAACTTCTATCCGAATGACTTTCGGGGAAAGTATTCGATCAACAATTGAAAAGGACCCGAAAATATTTGACAGAATAGAGATGTTTAAGCCTGCTATGGAAGCAGTATATCATGAAGCCGTGAGAAAATTTCGCCTTATAGATTAATAAAAGGAAGGTAGGGGAACGGTGATGAGAAAAGTAAGACTGTTTGACATGGAAGAATTCATAAACAGAAAAGGCATTGTTACGATGGATGAAATCTGTAACGAATTTAATATCGCTTTAAATACGGCAAGAAAAGACATAAGCGAATTAGTAAGAAACGGAAAAGCCGAAAAAGTTTATGGAGGAGTTAAGGCAGTCAATAATACTCCCTACAATGAATTTCTGACTTACGAGCGCCGTATTACCATTAATCGTGAGCAAAAGCGCAAGGTGGCAAAAAAAGCAGCAAGTTTTGTTGAGGACGGAGATATCATTTTCTTGGATTCCGGGACAACCACCTCATGCATAGTTGACTTCCTTGCCGGTAAGCGCGTAAGCATCATTACAGCCAATGTGGAGGTGCTTATAAATGCAATGAAATATGACAATCTGGAAGTATACATTATAGGTGGGAGATTCAATAAAAAATCATGTTCCATTGTAAAAGTAATGCCGTCGGATTACCATATCAATTTCAACATAAACAAAGCGTTTATGGCAGCTTCCGGTTTCAGCATTGAAGGAGGAGCTACCCACGGATCTCCATGGGAGTATGAGTCCAAGCGCTTTGCAATGAAACGGGCAAGCGAAATCTTCCTGGTAATTGACAGCACCAAAGTAGACAAAAAGACTCTGGTAAAATATGCGGATGCCAAAGAAATGAAAAACATAATTATAGACAAACCATTAAACGCGAAATATATGGATTTCATCAACGAAAATGAAATTAATCTTTATGTTGCGGAGTAAAACGAACATCGATTACTGAAAAAGGAGCAAAAGATGAAATACCTTTCAATTGACGAGCCCGGAAAGGCTGTAATTTACGAATGTGAAATGCCCGAAAAAAAAGAGGGTGAGGCCATTATTAAATTACTGTATGGCGGAATATGCGGGTCCGATCTGGGAACGTATCGGGGAACCTATGCCTATGTGGATTCGAAACGTATTCCCGGTCATGAAGTGGCTGCAGAAATCGTGGATATCGATGAGAACGATCGAGGATTGAAAAAAGGAATGATCGTTACGATCAATCCGTATTTTAACTGTGGGCATTGTTACAGCTGCAGAAGGGGGCATGTCAACTGTTGCATAGACAATCAAACATTAGGTTGTCAGAGAGACGGAGCATTCAGTCAATATTTTTCAATTGATATAGGCAGAATATATGAAGGACAAGGGATACCGGCAGAGCAGTTGGTTCTGGTGGAACCCTTCAGCATCAGCTACCACGGGGTAAAAAAAGCGGATATAGTACCGGGTCAGAAGGTTTTGGTAATGGGCGCCGGAACAATCGGTGTGTTCGCGGCATTATCCGCCAAACATTTTGGCGCTGAAGTCTATATCAGCGATATTGCAGAAGAGAAACTGCAATATGCGAAGGATAATTTTGAAATTGACGGCATCATACTGAATGATTCGCCGGAGCATTTTATGGAAGAGGTCAATAGGATAACAAACGGTGATCTTTTTGATGTAACAATTGAGGCTGTAGGTCTCCCGTCAACTTTTCAAAACTGTATCGATGTCGTTTGCTACGCCGGGAAAGTCATACTGATAGGCATCGCCAAGAAAAATCTGGACTTCAATTTCACGATGATCCAAAAAAAAGAATTGAGTATTTTGGGTTCGAGAAATGCATTGAAGTCCGACTTCATGGAAGTTATGAGCATCATTAAATCAGGCAAATTCGATATTAGCAAGGTAGTTACCGATGTATATGATTTTGAAGATGCTCCCCGGGCCCTTGAGGAGTTCGATAAAAATGCAGCATCCATGTTGAAGGTTTTATTGAAGTTTTAGGAATGACGAAGGAGAGACAGCAAACACAACTTCGGTACCCTTTTTTTCATTATAAATCTAGTTAAAGTAAGAGAGGAGAAGAAAATGAAAAAGAAAAGGTTATTGTCATTATTGCTTGTATTAGCCCTTATAATGGCTTTCTTGCCCGCGTGCGGTACAGACGGGAATGGAGGCAATGAAGGAGAGGGCGATGCCGTAGAGCCGGTGATCGTTCGCGTAGGTTATGAAAATAACCCGGGAGAGCCTATCGACATTGCCTGTAAAGCTTGGGCTGAATACTTAGACGAGTTAAGTGGCGGTACTATGGTAATGCAGCTTTATCCATCCTCACAGCTGGGATCAAAGAATGACATTATCGACCAGATGTTAGCGGGAAGCAATGTTGTTACACTTGCCGACGGCGCTTTCACGGCAGACAGAGGAGCTCCTGAAATGGGTATCCAGTTTGCGCCCTTCCTGTTCGACTCCTATGACGAAGCCTGGAAACTGGTCGAGAGCGATTGGTGGCAGGAGCAGGTGGATATTTGCGCAGAAAACGGACTGCAGATCCTGACTTCGAACTTCGTATACGGTACACGTAACCTCATGACAACAAAACCGGTTCATTCTGTTCAAGATCTGAAAGGCATGAAGATCAGAATCCCCAACAACACAATCCAAATCAAAGGTTTTGAAGCTCTGGGAGCAACCCCGACTCCGATGCCGTTGGGCGATGTATATACAGCACTGCAACAGGGTACAATTGACGGCGTGGAGAATCCGGCAGCTGCACTGTTAGGTCTGGGCTTTGCGGAAGTTGCCAAGTACCTGATAATTGACCAGCACGTATTCAATACAACTCTTTGGCTCTGCGGCACCGATTGGTTCAACACTCTCACGGAAGAGCAGCAGGGTTGGTTAATGGAGTCCGGACGTATGGCCGGGTTAGTATCGCAGGAACTGGATGCAGAACTTGAGGCTGAAGCCCTTCAGAAGTTGCAAGAAGCCGGCGTAGAAATCTACTATCCGACAGAAGAAGAACTTCAGGGATTTAAGGATGCAGCATTAAAATTCTACGATTATCCGGAAATCAAGGAGCTGTTCTCAGAAGGTTTATATGACCAGATTATTTCGATCATAAAAGAATAATCACAAGGTCATAATCATATAGTGCCCGTTTTCTTAACAACGGGCACTATAGAGGTTCATAGTCGGAGGGATTATTAATGCAAACATCCAATAAGAATGTTTCTTCTAAAATACTCCATGCCATATCTAATGCCGACGTTTTTCTGGGGTCCTGCGCATTGGTCTTCCTTGTTGGTTTGACGTTCATAGGTGTAATCATGCGCAGATTTTTTAATGCCCCATTGTCCTTTCAGGAGGAGCTTCAGGTTTTCTGCATTCTATGGCTGGTTTACATTACTGCAGGGGCAGTGTTTCGCACGACAGGACATATTTCAATTGAAATACTGGTAGAGATGTTTTCGAAAAAAATACAATGGATATTTTCTATCGTAGTTTACGTTATAACCATAGTAACTTTAATATATACCCTTTCCAGGTCTTTAGTTTTAGTGGAGCAGCTGTTCACTACAAGCAGACTTACGAATATCCTGAAGATCCCTTATGGGTATCTATATTTGTCGCTGCCTGTCGGATGCGTTCTGATGATGATAAGCAACACCATTGTATTTATAAAACGGGATATTATTGAGCATTTCAGGGGCGCGAAAGATGCCGGGGAGGTGACGGAATAGATGGACGTTATATATCTCACTTTAATAATAATGTTGGTTTTACTGGTTATCAGGGTGCCCGTATTTCTTTCTATATTGGGGGCCTGCACATTTTATTTTACTTTCCAAACAGGAACCCCCGTGCAAATTTATGCGCAAAGAATAATGGCCAGTTTGGAGAGCACCGCGCTTTTGGCGATTCCGTTTTTCATTACCGCAGGTGTATGTATGAACTACTCCGGCGTTACGAAACGCATTATGGACTTTTGCTCTATTGCAACAGGCAGATGGGTGGGCGGTCTGGCTCAGGTAAACGTATTGCTCTCAACATTAATGGGCGGCCTTTCCGGATCAAATCTTGCCGATGCGGCAATGGAAGCAAAAATGCTGGTTCCTGAAATGGAAAGACACGGCTACTCGAAATCCTTCTCAACGGTAGTAACAGCCGTATCATCGCTGATCACTCCCCTTATTCCTCCGGGGATCGCAATGATCATCTACGGAACGGTGGCAAACGTTTCCATCGGCAAACTGTTCGTATCCGGGCTTGGAATTGGAATAGTTACCTGCGCTACTTTGATGATATTGGTGAGGATCGTCTCCAAAAAGAGGGGTTATACCCCCATGTATACCGACAAGCTTCCCGCAAAGCAGATGATTAAAATAATACTTAGAGCCATACCTCCCTTATGCTTACCTATTATCATAATCGGTGGTATCCGTCTGGGAGTATTCACGCCTACGGAAGCAGGAGCTATTGCAATTATCTATGCTCTCGTTCTCGCTTTATTCTACAGGGAAATGAGCATCAGAGATTTCGGAAAGGCAATGAAGGAGTCTGCCATAACTACATCGCAGATTCTGGTCATCGTAGCGTCCGCGTCATGCCTTGGCTATATACTTACTATCGAGCAGGTTCCGCAAGACATTACCCAGTTTTTGCTGTCTATTGTAAGCAATAAATATATGTTCCTGATTATTGTAAATATATTTTTGCTTATTGTCGGCATGTTTTTAGAGGGTATAGCCGCAATGCTCATCCTGATTCCGCTGCTCTCACCAGCTGCTTTGGCTTACGGCATTGATCCGGTTCAATTCGGTATGATAGTCGTATTCAATCTATCTATCGGGACCTTGACACCTCCTCTCGGAACTATAATGTTCGTGACCTGCGGCATTACCAAGTGCCCGACCAAAGACTTTATTAAAGAATGTATACCATTTTACATTCAGCAACTGATTGTACTATTACTGATAACCTTTGTGCCTGCAGTGTCATTGGGGCTGGTTAACCTGATTTATTGACAGGGTATAATAGGATTAATGTTGTGAGGTATGAAATGAAGAAGCTATGTCGCGAGACTTTTTTGGAAGTAAAACAAGCCGATGAATTTTATCTGGAAGAAGGCAGGGAGAGATTTATTCAGTTTGGAGAAGGCAATTTTTTGAGAGGGTTCGTCGATTATTTCATCGACATTATGAACGAGAAGGCCGATTTCAACAGTAAAGTGGCAATCGTCCAGCCTATTCCCGCCGGACTTTCCGATGTCATTAACGAACAAGACGGACTTTACAATTTATATCTCCGCGGGCTTGTTAACGGGAAAGAGGTAAATGAAAGAAGGACAATCAGTTCAATCAGCAGAGCTATCAATCCTTATACTGAATATGATAAATTTATTGAGCTTGCGAAAAACCCCGACTTTGAGTTTGTCGTATCAAATACGACGGAAGCGGGGATTGTCTTCGACGAAAGCTGCAGATTTAATGACTGTCCTCCGGCAAGCTTCCCCGGCAAGTTGACCAAACTTTTATTTGAAAGGTATAATACCGGACTCGATGGTTTTGTTATTTTGTCCTGTGAGCTGATAGACAATAACGGAACGGAATTAAGGGACTGCGTGCTTCAATATTGTGATTTGTGGGATTTGGGCGATGATTTCAAGCGTTGGATTTTAGAGCAGAACTATTTCTGCAACACCCTTGTGGATCGCATAGTGACAGGATATCCCAAGAATGAAGCCGATGCCATGAATGAACAAAACGGGTACATCGACAGGTTGCTGGATACGGCGGAGCCCTTCGGACTCTGGGTAATTGAGGGCCCTGAGTTTATAAAGGAAATGTTACCTTTTGAAAAGGCCGGCCTGCCCTTCATTATAACCGATGACCACAGGCCATATAAAAAGAAGAAGGTTAGAATTCTGAACGGAATGCAGACGGCGACTACGTTGACTTCCTTTCTCGGAAACTTCGATATAGAAAGGGACTGGATGTATGATGAGATAGTCTATGGCTATCTCAAAAAGGTTGTTTACGATGAAATCATACCTTCTTTGGACCTTCCGTTAAACGTAACGACGGAATTTGCAGATGACTGCATGGAAAGATTGAAGAATCCCTTTATCGACCATATGCTTATTGATATAACTCTGAATTCCGTATCAAAATGGAGAGCCAGAGTTCTCCCAAGCGTGCGGGATTATCTGAATAAGTACGGGGAACTGCCACAGGGATTGGTGCTTTCTTTTGCGGCGCTCATACATTTCTATCACGGCAAGTATGAGGACGGTAAATTTACGGGATATAGAGACGGGAAACCTTATCCTATCAGGGACGATCAGAACGTCATCGATTTCTTTGCGCAGTATTCAGATAAAGAAATCGATGAAACAATGATAAAAATCTTTGCTGCAAGAAAAGACTTCTTTGGGCAGAACTTAAATGAAATAGAAGGTTTTATTGAGGAGGTTTGCGTTTTCAGTGAGCAAATTAAAAAAGATGGCATGTTGAATGTGATGAAGAAAATAGCAGGTATCGATTAATCAAAGGGTTGATCGGACAGGGACAGTGTTAATGACGGAGCGGATGGAAGATGGAGCGAAATATGCGGCCGGAGCTTATGAAAATTATTAAAATAAATGAGAGAGACAATGTAGTCGTGGCATTGAAGGACCTCTCAAAGAATGAAACCGTGGAAATTAACGGTTACGGCATTGTTGTTCTTGAAGATGTCAAGCAAGGCCATAAAATAGCCATCCAAGACATTCAAGCAGGAGCCGAAGTCATTAAATACGGCTTTCCTATAGGTAAAGCAACTTCCTTTATCCAATCCGGATCACTTGTCCATGTTCACAATATCAGGACCAACTTAAGCGATATAATCTCATATAAATATCAGCCGGATTTTGATGAGCAATCAGCATCAACGGCTACGCCGGAAAAGACGTTTATGGGCTATGTCAGGGCGGACGGAAGCGTAGGCATACGCAATGAAGTCTGGATCGTTCCTACTGTCGGCTGTGTTAACTCCATTGCTCTGAAGTTGGCGGAACGGCTTAAGGACTATGCAAGAGGCAAGGTTGATGATATAGCCGCATTTACACATCCATATGGCTGCTCGCAGATGGGGGAAGATCAGGAAAATACAAAAAAAATCCTCTCTCAGGTATGCATGCACCCCAATGCGGGCAGCATATTATTGTTGGGATTAGGATGCGAAAACTGCAGAATCGATACCTTTTCGGATTATTTGCGAGACGCTTTGCCCGGCAAAATAGCATATCTGGAATGCCAGTCTTCTTATGACGAATATGAGGAAGGGGAAAAGGCGCTGAAGGATTTGATCGACGAGGCAGCGAAGGCTAAACGACAGCGCGTCCCCGTATCTAGGCTTGTTGTAGGCCTTAAATGCGGAGGCTCCGACGGTTTTTCCGGCATTACCGCCAACCACCTTCTCGGTGTTTTTTCTGACAGATTGACGGCTATGGGAGGCACGACCATACTGACCGAGGTTCCTGAAATGTTCGGTGCCGAAACGATCCTTATGAACCGATGCAAGGATGTTAAGACCTTTGAAAAAATGGTTGAACTGATAAATCGGCATAAGGAGTATTATATAAAACACGATCAAGTCATCTATGATAATCCCTCGCCGGGTAACAAAGACGGCGGTTTATCCACCTTGGAGGAAAAGTCCCTGGGTTGCGTTCAAAAGGGCGGAACTTCAAAGGTTGTAGATGTACTGGCATATGGGGATTCAGTTAAGTTAAACGGATTAAATGTGCTCTCCGGCCCCGGTAATGACCTTGTGGCCTCTACTGTCTTGGCGGCGGCAGGCGCTCATATTGTGTTGTTTACAACCGGAAGAGGCACTCCCTTCGGGACCTTTGTTCCTACGGTGAAGATCTCGTCCAATACGGAGTTATACAGGAAAAAGAAAAACTGGATAGACTTCAATGCGGGCCGCCTTCTCGAAGATATAAATCTGGAAGACCTTGCAGACGAATTTATGGATTTTGTTATAGAAATCGCGTCGGGAGAAAAAGCCAAGAATGAAATTATGGGCCATAAGGAAATAGCTATTTATAAGTCAGGAGTCACGCTTTAGTAATGCAATATCTGGAAAAAAATGCGAAGTACGTCACCGTTATAGGTGTTATTTTATCAAGTACTTCAGCAATATTTACAAAATTGATCACCGCAGGCCCTTTTATTATTGGCTTTTACCGATTGTCCCTTGCCATTCTATTGTTTGTTATCCCTGCGCTAATTAAAAACCGGCATTTATTGAAAGAATTAGGCGGCAAAGAGATATGGCTGAGCATGTTGGGTGGCTTTTTGCTTTTCTGCCATTTCAGCACCTTCTTTGCCTCTGTGAATTATACGAAGGTTGCAAGCGCTGTCTTCATTACAACTCTGCACCCTATAGTTATTCTTTTTTTCACATTGTTCGTATTTAAAAAACGAGTCAATATGAAAGCGGTGCTTGGCATTCTTGTCGCATTGGCCGGCGGATTTATTATCGCAGGCGGAGATTATTCGTTTTCCGCCAACAATTTAATCGGTGATGCCTTGGCCTTCTCTTCGGCAATCTTCGTGGGATTGTATTTCTTACTGGGGAACAAGATTCGCAGGAATGTCAGCTCGTCAATTTATAATTCCATTGTTTTCTCTTCTTGCTGGGTTTGTTTTCTTATAAGTGTACTGGTATCCGGCGCGCCCTTGACGGGCTATTCCTCCATGGATTACGTATACATATGCCTTCTAAGCATATTCTGCCAGATAATCGGTCACGGTGTGTTCAGTTGGTGTCTCGGCTATGTTAAACCTCTATTTTTATCTGCATGGTGCAGCACACAGGGAATCTATACGACCGTAATGGCCATCATCGTGTTCAATGAAATCCCCACGTTAATGCAAAATATCGGAGGCCTGTTATCCGTAATAGGTATACTATACTATAATCTCAACGAGAACGCCCGATTGTAACTGAGGAAAGATT
This sequence comes from Anaerovoracaceae bacterium, assembly GCA_050953365.1. Classification (GTDB taxonomy): domain Bacteria; phylum Bacillota; class Clostridia; order Peptostreptococcales; family Anaerovoracaceae; genus UBA1426. The sequence goes on from JBMNMN010000002.1 coordinate 35,281, forward strand.
ATTGTTGTTATTTATCGGGTAATATATAATGTAACATAAGAGAATGATCGGGAGCGCTTGGGACAAAGCTGAGCGTTTTTTTATAAGCGATGAGGTATACAGGAGGAGGTAGAGCCATGAAAGTATACGTGCACCTGGCAGAGGGATTTGAGGAAATTGAAGCAATAACCGTAGTGGATGTCTTGCGGAGGGCCGGAGTTGAAGCGGAGACCGTATCCGTTACAGGAGAGTTTTCGGTAACGGGAGCCCATGGAATTCCGGTGACGGCGGATCTGCTGTTCGAGGAAGCGGATTACGATAATTGTGAAATGATCGTGCTGCCCGGAGGGATGCCGGGTACGACGAATTTAGGAGCTCATGAGGGGCTGGTGAAGCAGCTGGAGAAATTTGCAGAGCAAAACCGCTGGTTGGCAGCGATTTGCGCAGCACCTATGGTTCTTGGCAAGGCAGGTTTGCTGAAGGACAGGACAGCGGTCATCTACCCCGGCATGGAGGCGCACCTTGTGGAAGCCCGAGTAGGGAAAAACCCGGTGGAAGTGGACGGGAAAATCATTACTTCGAAAGGCCCCGGAACCGCTATGGCCTTTGCCCTTACCCTTGTTGAAGTATTGAAAGGCGCGTCGGAAGCAGACGCCTTGAAAAGGTCTATGTTGCTGAATTTATAGGGGAAGCTGGTTTCCGTTCATGGAGCGTTGGAAAATAAATTTATATTCTCTATGGGTTAGTCAGATTTGCTCCCTGATGAGCTTTGGTTTTGGCATACCCTTTATCCCTTTTTATTTTCAGGAGCTGGGGGTTTCAAGTACCGTCCAGCTCAGTTATTACGTGGGATTATCCGCCACCTTGCCGGCTGCAGCCATGGCGGTTGCATCTCCTGTATGGGGGATTGTATCCGATCGCTACGGACGCAAAATGATGATTTTGCGGGCCATGTTTTTTGCTGCCTTGATTCTGGCTTCCATGGGGATGGTGCGGAGCGTCTGGCAGTTTATGGTGCTTCGAGTTTGCCAGGGAGTTTTTACAGGGACTATTACAGCCAGCATGAGTTTCGTTTCGGCAAATACCCCTGAAAATCATATGTCATATGCGCTGGGGCTAATGACATCCTCCAATTTTCTCGGCTGGTCCATCGGGCCCTTTATCGGCGGATTGCTGGCGGAAGTTGTCGGTTACCGCATATGCTTTATGCTCGGCGGCATACTCATGTTGATCGGGTTTTCGCTGGTTTTATTTCTCGTCAAGGAGGACAAGAATACATATGGTTACCGGGTTCGTTCCGCTGAGGAGGGTAAAAGGGGCATGTTTGCCATCCTTACGCCCTACATCATTTCCGTTATGGTCTGCCTATTGATGCAGAGAATTGCCCGAACTGTATTTTCACCTTTTTTAGCTCTTTATGTACAGGAAACTCTGGGAACCCTCACGGGGGCTGCCAGGTACACCGGGTTTATCAACGGCGCCACAAGCTTTGCCACTGCTGCTGCGGCTCTGACCATTACCAGGTGGGGAGACCGGACGGATAAGCTCAAACTGTCAATGTATCTCACCTTGCTTTCGGTTCCTATAATGGCGCTGACTCTTCCGTTTAAATCGCTTTTTGTTTTTGCTCTATTCTTTACCGCCTTTTATTTTCTCGCGGGAGGAATCGAGCCTATTTTAACATCGGCGGCGTCGGAGCATACCCCCGCCCATATGCGGGGTGTCCTGTTTGGTATTATCGGAACCGTAAGCAGCGTAGGCGCCATGGTATCTCCTATAATGGGGAGCTTTATTTCCGTAGAGTTTGGAATCAAGACGATTTTAGTGGTGATTCCTTTCGTTACGATGATTCAGGCCGCCTGCATTTACATAGCCGGAAAGAAGACGGCGAAACGTCCTATGGCTATGCAATCCGGCCCGGAAAAGGAGGATCCGTTCTATGATTGACATGCATTTACACACCTATTATTCCGACGGCACCATGTCGCCGGAAGAGCTAATCAGGCGCGCAGCGGAAAGAGGCGTCAAAACCCTTGCCATTACGGATCATGATGGCTTTAACGGCATCGCGGAAGCTTTGGAGGCAGGGAGAAGATATGGGGTTACGGTAATACCCGGTGTTGAGTTTTCCACTATCATGAAGGGGGATGAACTTGATTTGGCGCCGGCTCATTACGCCGGAGAGATCATTAACATGCACATTTTGGGTTATCAAATCGATATTCAAAATGAAGCGCTTGTAAAAGCGGCGGAGGAGATGCGCAAAAAGCGTCAGGAACGTAATCGCAAGCTGCTTTCGGCTTTCAATCGAATCGGATATAAGATAAGCGAAGAGGACTTGTTGCAGCGAAAGGGCCAGGATTATGTGGGAAAGCCCAACTTTGCCTTGGCGTTGGTTAAAAGAGGTTATATCAAATCTACAAGCGAGGCAAACACTCCCGGCCATTTTCTGCGCCATCCCGAGGCGAGGAAAATCCACAGGGAGAAAATCCACGTCCGCGAAGCCATCTCTCTCATCAGGAATGCCGGGGGCTATGCGGTTCTTGCTCATCCCATGAAGGTAAGATTCCCGGAAGAGGAGGGTTGCCGCGTGTTCGAACGGTTGGAACTTTTGTTGGATAAACTTCAGAAGTGGGGTCTGGCAGGAATGGAATGCTATTACAGCACCCATACAAAAGAACAGGCGGAGCGGCTGGTGGAGATAGCTGAAAGAAGGGGACTTTTGATTACTGCCGGATCGGATTTTCACGGACCGGAATTTGATTACCGGGTAGATATCGGCGTGACATCCAAAAAAGAATAAAAAAAGAGTTGACAAAAAATGTAAGTAATAATATTATATAAATGTAAATATATTGCATTTATTATTAAGGAGGAAGAAAAATGCCGGCAGATAAGGACAGAGAGGTTACTTTCGAACTGGTGGAGCATATCGGCGTCTTCGGTAAAGATGCAAAAGGCTGGACAAAGGAATTGAACCGCGTGGCCTGGAACGGCGGGCAAACAAAATACGATATGCGCAGCTGGGATGACGGCCACCACAAAATGGGGAGAGGGATTACCCTTACAAAGCAGGAACTGTTAGATTTGAAGAGCTTGCTTGAACAAGTGGACTGATAATTTTTATCTTGGAGAGAAATGCTGCTCGAGAGAAGAGCCGAGAAAAAGAGTCTGCCGGAAAACCATTCGACAGACTCTTTAATATTATATCATTGCTGCATCATTGCTTTTCCAGTATTTCCGAAGCTCGTTTGGGATCGCTGGTCTTGAGGATCAATCGAGCTTTACCGCCGTTGGAATAGCCGTACATATAGATCACATCCACCTTTTCCGCTGCGAGAAGCTTCAGCTTCTCATTGAGCGCCCCGGGAACATCCGGTGTCACCAAACAGATGACGTCGATGACTTTAACTTTGTAACCGTGCTGCCTCAATGTTTCAGCGGCAAGATCGATATCGCTGACGATCATGCGCAGGATTCCGTATTCTTCTGTTTCCGCCAAAGAGAGAGCCGAAATATTGATGTTTGCTTTATGCAGGATATCCGTCACCTGAACCAGTCTGCCTGTTTCATTTTGAACAAACACAGAGAGTTGTTTGATCATCATCTCGCTACCCTTCCTTTCTTCTGACGATGCAGATCTTAAAGTTTTCTCTTGTCGATGACGCGCTTTGCTTTACCCTCGCTTCTTGCTATGGTCTTGCTTTCTACTAACTTAAGTATAACACTGATTCCGAGAACACTCTCAATTTTATGCTTGATTTTTTTATTAATTTTTGCAAGCTCCACCAATTCGTCGGAAAAGTACGAGTCGTCGATCTCCACCTGTACTTCGAGGGTATCCAAGCTTCCCTGACGATCCACCACCAGCTGATAGTGAGGCTTGGCTTCCGGGATCTCAAGGAGAATACTTTCGATCTGGGTCGGGAAGATGTTTACACCGCGGATGATCAGCATATCGTCGGACCGGCCGTATATTTTAGACATGCGCACATTGGTTCTGCCGCATTCGCAAGGAGCATAATTGAGGGAGGAAAGATCCCGGGTGCGGTACCGAAGGAGAGGCATGGCTTCTTTTGTAATTGTGGTGAATACCAATTCTCCCGTCTGTCCTTCCGGCAGGGGCTCAAGAGTATCGGGATCGATGATCTCTGGAAGAAAATGATCTTCCGAGACATGAAGTCCTTCTCCTCCGTGACAGCCGACGGATACGCCGGGCCCGATGATTTCGCTCAGGCCGTAGATATCAATGGCTTTGATCCCTAATCCCTCCTCGATCTTTGCTTTCATTTCAAGGGTCCAAGGTTCGGCTCCGAATACGCCGATCCGAAGGGGAAGGGAGGAAGCATTTACCCCTTCTTCCTGGAGAGTTTCCAACAAATATGTAGCATAGGAGGGCGTGCAGGTTAATACCGTACTGCCGAAATCCTGCAGGAGCTGGATCTGCCTGGCGGTATTGCCGCCTGAAATGGGTACTACAGTGGCTCCCAGGTTTTCCGCGCCATAATGAATGCCCAAGCCGCCGGTAAAGAGACCGTAGCCGAAAGCCACCTGAATTATATCATCCGAAGTAACCCCTGCAGAGACAAGCGCCCGGGTTACCACCTCCGAGAAAATGTCAATATCCTTTCTGCTATAGGCCACAACCGTAGGCTTGCCGGTAGTACCGGTGGACGCGTGTACTCTGACCACCTGGCTTTTGGGAACGGCAAAGAGGCCAAAGGGGTAATTGTCTCTCAGGTCCTGTTTGGTGGTAAAGGGCAGTTTTGAAAGATCCTCGATAGTTTGAATATCTCCCGGCTCCAAACCAAGCGCCTGCATTTTTTCGCGATAAAAGGGCACGTTATGGTAGACCCTCTTTACAGTAGCATGGAGCCTGGAGCTCTGCAGATTGTGCATTTCATCCCGGCTCATACACTCCTTTGTCTTATTCCATATCATTTTTTAGCCTCCTTACTTATTTAAATTTTACGATTGCTGTGTCTTGTTGATAAATCAACTAATACTTCCCATTGCAGTTTTCGGTTACACAGATCCTGACGGCAACCGATAGTAACCAACTTTGTTCCGCCAACATACTATGAAGAAAAACCTAAAGGAGGTATTTCCATATGGACCGTTGTGACCGTTTTGGGGGCATTGATGACAGCCTTCTTTTCTTTTTCCTGCTGCTCGTAATACTCTTCTGCAACAGCGGAGTATTCGGGTGCGATCGTGATCGTTGCTGACATCACAAAACAAAAAGGTCTTTCCGTCTCGCAAGAGACGGGAAGACCCGTGGTACCACTCTTATTGCCATGCACAGCAACGGCTGTGCCATGGCCACTCAGGGCATAAACCCGTATCCCTTTAACGGGGGAAACCGTGTGCGCTTACTCAATTCCCTTTCGGTTTTTTTCGGCGGACAAGCTCGAGGGGGAACTTCGGCGAAACTCCTGTTGCCGGATCGCACCTTAACCGGCTCTCTGTGAACAGGAAAAATCACTTACTTTACCCTGTCATCGCTTCTGTGCAATTATGAGTATAGGCCGAATTATATATGGCGGAATAGGGTTTGTCAAGAAAGTTATATTTTTGACTTTCCAAACACACTATAACAGATGCGATACCGGTAAAAAGTGTCTGACACCAAATACAACATGTGATACAATGAAAATCAAAGTCGAAGGTTTCCATCGGAGGAATCAATTAGCAAAGGAGTGCCAGATGATACCGATTAAACTTATAATACAGCCGGGAGAAAAACCCATAGAAACAGAAGTAAAAGAATGCATTACCATAGAAGAGGTTGTCAAACAGTATCAAGAAAAATTACCTTACAGAGTATTGGCAGCCAAGGTGAACAATCGGGTTCGAGAGCTTACGCGAAGCATTACGGAACCTTGCACCATTACATTTCTGGATATGAGAGACGCTACGGCCTCGAGAATTTACCAGAACAGCGTATCGTTTATTTATTTGAAAGCAATAAACGATTTATTGGGAAATGTCAGGGTGGAAATTCAAAATTCGTTAAACAAAGGAATTTACACCGAAATCAAAACCAGGGAAGCGCTTTCCGTCGATGACGTTTCCAAAATCGAAGATAAAATGAGAGAGCTGGTTCAGGCAGACATTCCCTTTGTCCGTAAAATACTTTCCAGAGAAGAAGCTTTCAAGCTTTTTTCCGATCACAACCATGAAGAAAAGCGCAGGATACTGAAAGGATTGCCCCATGTTGATAAAGTCCCTGTATACTCCTGCGACGGTTTCCTTAATTTCTTTTACGGGCAAATGGTGCCGTCTACCGGTTATATAGAATATTTTGAGCTGAGGAGATACCGTAACGGCGTGATTCTTCGATTCCCCGAGCCGGCTGCGCCTGACAGGATTCCCGAATTCAGAAATGAAGCAAAGCTCTACCGGGCTTTCGGGGAAGCAAAAAAATGGGGAAATCTCATGGGAATCTCCTATGTTGAGGATCTCAATCAAGCTATTGCAACCGGAGAGTATAAAGAAATCATTCAGATATCCGAAGCCCTCCATGAAAAGAAAATTGCTTATATAGCGGATGATATTGTACAAAAAAAGAAAAGGATCATACTCATTTGCGGGCCCTCTTCCTCAGGAAAGACTTCTTTTGCAAAGCGGCTTATCATACAGCTGAGAGTACACGGCGAAAAGCCTCTTTATATCGGTACCGACGACTATTTCGTCGAAAGGCATCAAACGCCGCTGTTGCCCGACGGGACGCCGAACTTTGAGGATATTGAAGCCCTTGATCTGAGCCTGTTCAACCGGAACATGAATGACTTGCTGTCCGGGAAAGAAGTGGATCTTCCGGTTTTCGATTTCTATACAGGGCGAAAGCAGTTTGGAACCAGGATCACGAAAATAAGCGCAGACCAGCCTATCATTATCGAGGGCATCCATGTGCTCAACAGGATACTGACAGCGGAAATCGACGATGAGTCGAAATATAAGATCTATATCAGCCCCTTAACCCAGTTGAATATCGATAACCACAACCGAATCCCCACTACGGATGCCAGGTTGCTTCGCCGCATGGTGCGCGATCACCAGTTCCGCGGATACGACGCAAACAAAACTCTTGAACAATGGCCAAAAGTCCGGGCCGGCGAAGACAAGAATATCTTCCCGTTTAACGGAGAGGCAGATATGCTTTTTAACTCGGCTCATATTTACGAGCTTGGCGTATTAAAAAAGTATGCGGAACCCATGCTGGAAGCTATAGGCCCCGAAGAGGCGACGTACAGTGAAGCCGTGAGACTCCTGCGGTTCCTGCGCTATTTTCATACGATTGAGGATGATTCCGTCATCCCGAATAACTCCATTATTCGTGAATTTATAGGTGGGAGCATTCTCGTTTAGCACATGGCGATATAGTTGGCGCTATAGGCGCCTCCGCCTCTGAGATAAGAATCTGAGACAAGAAAAGGATGAATACTATGAGCAAAGTAGTTATTATCGGCGGTATCACTGCAGACATTGAAGGCCATCCATACGGGAGGCTTATTTACGCGGATTCCAATCCGGGAACCATCTCCGTGGCATACGGCGGGGTGGGCAGAAACATTACCGAGAACCTGGCCAGAATGGGCGTTTCTGTGAGCTTCTTTTCTGTGGTAGGGGAAGACCTGATGGGGAGAACGGCAGTAAGAGAACTGGCGGATCTCGGCGTGGATGTATCCGGTGTGCGGTTGCTTCCCGGTGAAAATACCGCCATGTATATGTCCATACTCAACCTGGTAGGGGACATGGAACTGGCGTTGAGCAATATGGATGCCCTGGAGCGCATCTCTCCCGAAATTATTGACGAGGCGGTCCGGGCTGCCGCCGATGCCAAAATGGTCGTATTGGATACCAACTTGACGGAGGAAACCCTGGAATATACCATCGAACGGTTAAAAGATAAGCCTCTTTTTTTGGATCCCGTATCTACGACGAAAGCGGAGCGCGCTAAGGATTATATCGGAAAATTTCACACGATAAAGCCAAACCGTATGGAGGCTGAGGTGTTATTGGATATGGAAATACGTGACCCGAAGGCTTTGGAAGAAGCAGGGAAATTGTTCCTGGAAAAGGGCGTTAAGCGGGTATTTATCAGCCTGTCGGCCGGAGGCGTCTATTATACGGACGGGGCGCAGTCGGAGCTTCTCAAGCCTTTAGGAGAAATTAAGCCTTCAGGATCTGCTACAGGAGCCGGCGATACTTTTTCGGCGGCTGCGATTTACAGTTTCATTCATGGGTATGATATGGAAGAGACCGCTCGTTTCTCTTTGGCCGCGGCTTCGTTGGCCATGGAAGCCAAAACGGCGGTTAATCCCAATCTCACTGTCGAAGAAATCGAAAGGAGATCCAGATGAAAAAATACATGGATATCGATCCGGGCGTACAGTCCGCCCTAGATCAGGGAAAAGTTGTTATCGCCCTGGAATCCACCATCATTGCCCATGGCATGCCCTTCCCCAAAAACGTGGAAACGGCTGTGGCGGTGGAGGATACAATCCGCAGCAAGGGAGCGGTACCGGCTACCATCGGTATTATTAAAGGCAGGATCAAAGTGGGGCTGACTGCCCGGGAGATAGAGTATCTTGCCAAAGCGGAGAATGTGGTAAAGGTGAGCCGTAGGGACTTCCCCTTGGTTGTGGCAAAGAAACTTGACGGCGCCACTACGGTAGCAGGCACCATGATGGTAGCCCATCAAGCAGGAATTCCGCTATTCGTTACCGGCGGCATCGGCGGCGTACACCGGGGAGCGGCGGAGGATTTTGATATTTCGGCGGATCTGGAAGAGTTGAAACAAACCGATGTGGTTGTAATTTGCGCAGGTGTAAAATCTGTTTTGGACATCGGCAGTACTCTGGAGTATCTGGAAACGGGAGGCGTTCCTGTGATCACTTACGGCAGCGACGACTTTCCGGCTTTTTACAGCAGGAGGAGCGGCTTTCCGGCAGAATGCCGGATGGACAGCCCTGCGGAAATTGCCCAATTGATACGGGCAAAGACAGACATGGGCCTTAAGGGAGGTATGTTAGTAGCCTGTCCCATTCCCGCCGAGTATGAGATCGATTACGAGATCATGGATCAAACCATACAAAAAGCGCTCCAAGAGTGCAAAGAAAAGGGAATTACCGGGAAGAGAATTACCCCCTTCCTTTTGGATAGAATTAAGGAATTAACCGAGGGACGCAGCCTTGAGGCAAACATTCGCCTGGTTATAAACAATGCCCAGGTGGGAGGAGAAATTGCTGCAGCACTTATGAATATGCAGGTTTAAGGGTACAGTAAAGGTGGTATAAGTGAACCGGTCAAAACATTGATACATCTTTAACCAGGATGTATTAAGTTAACATGTTTAACAGGAGGAAAGAAGAGATGAAGGATCTGAAAGGTACAAAAACACTGGAGAACTTGTTGATCGCTTTTGCAGGTGAGTCAGAGGCGAGAAATAAGTACACGTATTACGCTTCCAAGGCTAAGAAAGACGGCTACGAGCAGATTGCCAACATCTTCCTTGAGACGGCAGGAAATGAAAAAGAGCATGCTGAGCTTTGGTTCAAACTGGCCCATGGCATCGGTACCACGGAAGAAAACCTGTTGGATGCGGCTGCAGGGGAACACTACGAATGGTCACAGATGTACAAAGAGATGGCGGAGGTTGCCAGACAAGAAGGTTTTGACGACATTGCATTCCAGATGGAAGGCGTAGCCAAAATCGAGAAGGAACACGAGGAAAGATACAGAGCATTGGCTGAAAACGTTAAAAACGGTAAAGTGTTCGAGAAGGATGAGGACGTTGTCTGGCAGTGTTCAAATTGCGGTCATCAATTTGTAGGAAAGAAAGCTCCGGAACTCTGCCCTGTTTGCAAGCATTCCAAGGCTTATTTCCAAGTAAAGGCCGAAAATTATAAATAGAACTGGTTCTAACAGTTATACATTATGACAAACAAAACGACTGCGGTAAATCTTCCGGAGTCGTTTTATTGTTTCTAAGTTTTTATATAATCTCTTGTACTACTGTATCCGGTTCCCATGTTTTCAAAAGCGGGGTGATATGTTAAACTGTTAAGGAGACAGGGAAAAAAGAGGGGACTATTTTTGACTCATATACAGGAGACTTTTATGCACAGCGATTTGGATTATTTAGAGAAACTCAACCCGGAGCAGAAGGAGGCCGTTCTCCATAAAGAAGGGCCTCTGCTTATCCTGGCCGGCGCCGGGAGCGGGAAAACAAACACCATGACTCACCGCATCGTACACCTGATCCGGCAAGGAGGGGTTTCACCATACGAGATTTTGGCTGTTACCTTTACCAATAAAGCAGCCAAAGAAATGAGGGACCGGGTGGAGACGCTTATCGGAGAGGCGCAGGGTATGTGGATCCTCACCTTTCATTCGGCTTGTCTGCGGATTCTCCGCATGTATGCGGATCGTCTGGGGTACAGCAAGGACTTCGTAGTCTACGATCCAGCGGATCAGAAGACAATCCTGAGAAATTCCATAAAGGAGCTTGGCGTAGACGATAAAAAGTATACACCGGAATACTTTCTTTCGATTATCAGCGACTGCAAGGAAAAGGGAATAACTCCGGCCGAGTTTGCGGAAGAGAATGCGGGCAATCCCCGGGGCAAAATTGCCGCGGAAATTTTCAATGCCTATGAAAAAAAGTTGAAATCCAATCAGGCCATGGACTTTGACGATCTTCTGCTACAGACTGTCAGACTGTTTGAACAGGATGAAGAGGTTCTAAACCGTTTCCAGCAGAGATTCAGATATATCATGGTAGACGAATATCAGGATACTAACTATATGCAATATCGTTTCATCCGCTTGTTGGCGCAAGCTCATAACAACATCTGCGTGGTGGGTGATGACGACCAGTGTATCTATCAATGGCGGGGGGCAGACATCAATAACATATTGGACTTCGAGAAGGATTTTCGCGGGGCTAAGGTTATCAAGCTGGAGCGAAATTATCGATCCTGCGGCAATATACTTTCCGCCGCTCATTCCGTCATCCGGAACAATCAGGGAAGGAAGCCGAAGAAACTGTGGACGGAGAAAGGCGAGGGCGAAAAGGTACGCTATTTTCGCGCCGAGGATGACAAAGACGAGGCCCGTTACATCGCTTCCGAAGTGGACAGGCTCTGTAGCCGGGGACGCAACTATTCGGATTTTGCCGTACTCTATCGAACCAACGCGCAATCCAGACTCTTCGAAGAGGCCTTCCGCGCCAGGGGAATTCCTTACCGCATATTAGCAGGATTCCGGTACTATGACCGCAAAGAAGTAAAGGATATGGTAGCCTATATGCGGTTGGTGCAGAATCCTGCCGATGATCTTTCGCTGGAACGAATCATCAATGAACCTAAACGGGGCATAGGCCAAAAGACCTTGGAAAAGCTTAAAGTCCTTGCCGCGGTTCAAAATCGGAGCCTTTTTGAAATCCTGAAAGATGCAGAGATCATGCAGGGATTGACGGGCAAGACGGGGGAAAGCCTGTTCCGGATGGCGGAAATTATAAGTAAACTTTCCGAGGAACAGGATAATCTTAAAATATCCGATATTTACGATACGCTTTTAGTGCGTACGGGGTATCTTCAGGCATTGGAGAGGCAGAATACAGTAGAGGCGAAAACGCGGATCGAAAACCTATTGGAGTTCAAATCGGTTATCTACGACTACGAAAAAGGCAAGGAGGACGCCGGCGAGCAGGGAAGCCTGAGCGAATTTATGGAGTCCATTGCCCTTATGGCGGAAGTCGACAATCTGGATCCGGAAGAAAATGCGGTGGTTATGATGACGCTGCATAGCGCCAAGGGGCTGGAATTTCCGGTAGTTTTCATGACCGGAATGGAGGACGGTCTTTTCCCCAGCTGGCGATCCTATGAGCGCGGCGACGGGGTGGAGGAAGAAAGACGCCTTTGCTATGTGGGGATGACCCGGGCCAAGGAGAAACTTTATCTGACCAGCGCGGGGATCCGCACAATTTACGGCAAATCCGATTATACAAGAGAGTCTATGTTTTTAAGGGAAATCGATAAAAAGCTGCTTGAAGGGGATCCGATCTTCACGGGAAACAGCTACGATCGATACAGCGGGATCATGTCGCAAACCTCATATGCGGATGAGGGAGAGATCTTCCGCCCATTTGCGCAGATACAGGCAATCAAACAGAGCAGCGCCGCTAAACCCCGTGTGACAGCAGCGGATCTGGAACCGGGAGACATGGTAAAACATACGAAATTCGGAGAGGGTCGAGTGATTACGGTAGAGGGCAATGCGGTTACGGTGATATTTGACAGCGTGGGTACAAAGAAACTGGCAATTGACGTTGCTCCGCTTACAAAGCTTTAAAGGAGGCATCATGGACGACAAACTTCAGCTCATGAGGGAAAAGATTCAGGTGTTGAACCGGGCAGCGAAGGCATATTACGAAGAAAACCGTGAGATCATGTCCAATCTGGAATACGACAGGCTCTATGATGAACTGTCGGAGCTTGAGAGGCAAACGGGCATAGTGTTATCCGGCAGTCCAACGGTTCGTGTAGGTTATGAAGCGGCTGACAGCCTGCCGAAGGAGAGGCATGAAAAGCCCATGCTTTCTTTGGATAAGACCAAGGATGTGGCCACTCTGAAACAATGGCTGGGAAGGGAAAAGGGGCTGCTCTCCTGGAAACTGGACGGTCTTACTATCGTTTTGACATATGAAGGCGGCAAATTGGTGAAAGCCGTTACCCGCGGCAACGGTGAGGTTGGTGAGGTAGTCACTAACAATGCCAGAGTTTTTGTAAACATTCCGCTGGAAATTCCATTTCGCGGAGAACTGATTCTCCGCGGCGAAGCCGTTATCGGCTATGACGATTTCAACGAGCTGAACAGCCGCCTCACGGAAATCGAAACCAGATACAAAAATCCCCGGAATCTGTGCAGCGGCTCTGTAAGGCAGCTAAACAACAAAGTTACGGCAGAAAGAAATGTGCATTTCTTTGCATTCGGAGTTGTAAGAGCGGAAGGTGTGGACTTTGCCAATTCAAGAAAGGTTCAGCTGAACTGGCTTTCTGAGCAGGGCTTTGACGTGATCCCATACAGAGAGGTGGATTCCGAAAACTTGGAGGAATGCGTGAACTGGTTCAGCGAGCATGTGGAACGCTACGGATTTCCTTCCGACGGTCTTGTACTCATTTATGACGATATCCGGTATGGTGAAAGCCTGGGGTCCACTGCAAAATTCCCGAGAGATTCCATAGCGTTTAAATGGCGGGACGAAATCAGGGAGACGAAGCTTCTGGAGGTGGAGTGGAGCGCCTCCAGGACGGGGCTCATCAATCCCATCGCCGTCTTTGAGCCCGTTGAGTTGGAAGGTACCACGGTGAGTCGGGCCAGCCTTCATAACATCAGCATTATGGAAGGTCTGGAACTGGGAGTCGGAGATGAAATTCGCGTATATAAGGCAAACATGATCATCCCTCAGGTGGCGGAAAATCTTACAAGAAGCGGAACTGTCCGGATTCCCGAAAATTGCCCCGTGTGTAGCGAGCATACGTATATCAGGCAGGAGAACGGCGTTAAGGTATTGTATTGTACGAACGAAGAATGTCCCGCAAAGCATATAAAAGCTTACACGCATTTTGTCAGCAGAGATGCCATGAATATAGACGGGCTCTCAGAGGCCACCGTCGAAAAGTTCCTTGCAAAAGGGTTAATCCATGAACCGGCAGATATTTTCCGCATTGAGAAGCATAAAGCAGAAATCGTTGAAATGGAAGGCTTTGGGGAAAAGTCATATCAGAATTTGGTGGATTCCGTCAACAGGGCAAGGAACACCGATGCCGTCAGACTGCTCTACAGTCTGGGGATTCCCAATATAGGCCTTTCCAATGCCAAAGCCATCTGCAAGCATTTCGGCTACGATTGGAAGGCAATACAGTCGGCAACTTATGATGAACTTATTCAAATATACGGTATCGGCCATGTTATGGCGAAGGCGTATGTGGATTTTTTCGAGAACGAGAAGAACCTTCGGATGGTGGAAGATATCTTGACAGAAATCAAACTTGAAGAGGTTGATATCCCCGCCGGCGGGATGTTCCTGGAAAACCTGACTTTCGTCATAACCGGTTCCGTTGAACACTACAAAAACCGCAACGAATTAAAGGCGGCCATCGAAGAAAAGGGCGGGAAGGTCACGGATTCCGTCACCAAAAAGACGGATTATCTGATCAACAATGACAGCCTTTCCAACTCATCAAAAAATAAAAAGGCAAAGGAACTGGGCGTTCCCATCATTACCGAGGAGCAACTCGTGCAATGGATGGAAAGGGGCAGTAAGCCGGAATCGTTATAGAGCGGACTCCTATAATTCCGCGCAGTTTCCACATGGTTCCAAACACTACAATAGAAGCACATCGGAGGCGCTATGAAAACAGGAAAATTGGATAGTAAGTTGCTGGAAGAAATGGTTTTCAGACATTTCAAATTTAAAAGGCCGGAGGTCATTACCGGACCGGGTATCGGTGAAGATTGCGCATTGGTGGATTTTGGCCGGTATGAATGCGTGTTGTCCACGGACCCCATAACGGGAGCGGTAGCCGACATCGGAAGGCTGGCGATCCAGGTTTCCTGCAATGATATTGCCTCAAAGGGCATAGAACCCTTGGGTATTTTGTTGGCCTGTATGCTGCCTGAAGGGACTGCTGTTGAAGAAATCGATGAAATCATGCGTCAGGCGGGAGAGACGGCAGAGGCTCTCGGAGTTATGATTATCGGAGGGCATACGGAAATCACGAAAGCGGTCAATACTCCCGTCATCGTATCCACCGCCTTGGGAAGGGCTGCAAAAGGCGCGTCGCAGAGCGCATCAAATATGCGTCCCGGGGACTGGATCCTGATTACCAAGCAGGGAGGACTTGAAGGTACCGGCATCATCGCAAGCGATCATGAGTTCAGGCTGAAAGATTTTCTTACGGAGAATGAGATTTCGGAAGCAAAAGCCATGCTCGACCAGGTTTCCGTTGTGAAAGAAGGAGTCATAGCGGGAAAGATCGGCACAGCGGGCATGCACGATATTACAGAAGGGGGTATCTTGGGTGCGGTCTGGGAAATGTGTGAGATATCCGGAACCGGCGCGGAGGTTTGGGCAGACCAAATCCCTCTGGCTCCTGTAACAAAAAAGATCTGCGCCCACTTCGGCATAGATCCACTTCGGCTTATTTCCAGCGGCAGCATGATGATTATAGCTCATCCGGAGCAAAAGGATGCGCTGCTGCGGGAGATCCGGTCTGCAGGTATTACTATTACCTGCATCGGCCGGGTGACGGAAGCCTCGCTGGGACGGGTGTTGATCAGCGGAAATAATCGGAAACCCATTGAGGCTCCCAAAAGCGACGAGCTTTATAAGGTAGTGTTCGGCTGATTTCTGCCGGAATTATCGTCTGCACGGCGGAGCGCATCATCCATTTTCTCCAATAGATCCTCCGCCGTATCCTCGACTTTATCACCCGCTCGGCTCATCAGGTTCTCGGTCTTATCTGCTGCATTTTCAATTCTATTCTCCGCCTTCCTTTTTAGGGTTTTTGCTTCGTCCCGAATGTGGCTCGCCGTGTCTTTCATTTCATCCCACACATCATCCGCAGTGTCCTTTACTCCGTCCCACATATCGTCTGCCGCGTTTTTCACTTCGTTCCATGCGTTGCTTACGGCGCCTTTCATCTCGTCGCGCGCTCTATCCGATTGATTGATCATGCGGTCCATTTTCGTTCTCCTTTTCATGCTGTTGTATAGGTTTTTATGACCTTATTTTGCCAAAGATTAATTAATTTATTCTGCTTATTCTATTTCTGATTGGAATTTGATGAGCCTTTTGCCTGATCTAAAATAGATTTAGTTACCTTTATCAAAATCAGGGATATTCGCATATAAAATGGAACCGGATCCAAATGATTTGGTTCATCAATGCATTGACTCAATGGGCCGCATCCTATATAATTGTAATAAGTAAATTGCCTTTTGGCAGCTTCGCCTGGCATGGTCCGGGTCCTGCGCAATAAGAATCTGTGAACCTCGTCAGGTCCGGAAGGAAGCAGCGATAAACGGAACCTCTTATGTGCCGCAGTTAAGCCTGTTCCATCTCCATGCGAGGCTGGCAAAGGGCAATTTATTATGACTTATTATACTTTCCATATGGCTTATACGACAGATTTCACAAAACATTTCTTGATAACAGACTTTGAGGAGCGGCCATGCATCAGGCTTTATATCGAAGCTTTCGTCCCGAGACCTTTGAGGGGATTCTGGGACAGGAACACATCGTTAAGATTTTAAGCAACCAAATTCGCAGCGGAACGACGGGTCATGCGTATTTGTTTTGCGGTACAAGGGGAACAGGGAAGACCACTACAGCCAGAATTTTAGCAAAAGGCGTCAACTGTACGGCTCCGCAGGAGGACCGCCCCTGCGGAATCTGTGAGAATTGCATTGCCATTCGCGACGGCGTTTTCCTTGATGTTATTGAAATTGACGCCGCATCCAATAACGGAGTAGACAATATTCGTGAACTGCGCGAGAGTGTTAAATACCCGCCGGTGGCCGGAAGATGCAAAGTATATATCATAGATGAAGTCCATATGTTATCCGCCGGCGCCTTTAACGCCTTGCTGAAAACGCTTGAAGAGCCTCCGGCCTATGTCATGTTTATCCTTGCCACTACGGAACCTCAAAAACTGCCTGCCACCATCCTTTCCCGCTGTCTAAGACTGGATTTTCATAGGGTGCCTGAAAAGCTGCTTCGAGAAGGGATGCGTAGGATTTGCGAGAGCTTGGACGTGAAAGTATCGGACAGCGCTCTTGGTATCATCGCGGCCAACGGAGACGGCTCGGTACGGGACAGCCTTTCCATCCTGGATCAATGTATAGCCGGCGCAGGTAAAGAGGTGACCAGGCAGGATGTGCTCAATGTACTGGGAACTTCGGGAGAAGAAATCTTCATTCAGTTGACCGACATGGTAGATCAGGGAAGGGTTACGGATGCATTGCTTTTATTGGATCGCATCCTTTCCGAAGGAATAGAAGTCAGACAGTTTATGAAAGATTGGATCGCTCATTACAGGAGCCTCATGCTGACAAAGTTCATTCGCCATCCGGAAGATTTGCTGAATGCATCGGAGGAAAACGTAGAGCGGATTCGGGGGCAGAGCATGCGGATCGACCTGTCTTCGATTAACGATAATATTCTCGAGCTGGCGCGGACTCTTTCGGAGGCGAAATGGTCCACGCAGCCGCGGATTCTGTTGGAACTCTGCATCCTTCGACTGGCTTCCGGCGGAGATTTGGAAAGCCTTTCGGCAAATTCTCTTCACGGCGCCGAAAAAAAGGATCCGCCAAAGAAAGTAAGGAAAGAAAAGCCGGAGCCGGCGGAAAAACCAACAGCGCCGAAGGTGCCGAAAAAGGAAGAGGCCGAGGAAGCGATTCCGAATGCCGGCGATTCCGGCGTATCGCAGGCCGCTAACCCGGCTTTGGATGTTGATCTTGAGAGAGTCTGGGGCAAGATTCTTGAGGAAGGGGAGGCACAGAAGGGCACCTTCAACCTTTTGCGGAGAGGCGGCCGGTTGGTTGCAATCGGAGAAGACAGCTTTCAATTGGAATTGGGCAATGAAATGGCATTGAGATATGCCAAAGACAACGCAGACTATATTTCACAGCTCATGGAAAAGTACACCGGCAGGAAGCTAAAAATGGATTGCGCATTAACTGAAAGACAAAACAAAGGACAGGAAGAGAAAAGCGCGGAAGAGCTTGCCTGTGAATTAGCCAATTGCCTCAATATTAACATTGAGGTGAAATAAGGAGGAAAAAAATGGGAAGAGGAATGCGAGCGGGCAAGAAGCCCGGAGGCGGCGGACAGGCCGCAATGCAGAAGCAGATGCAGCAGATGCAGGCTATGCAAAAAAAGATGGAAGAAATGCAGGCCAGGCTGGATGAGCAGGAAGTCACTGCTACAGCGGGCGGAGGTGCCGTCAGCGTTACCGTAAACGGAAAGAGAGAGCTTACAAGCATTGTGATACAGCCGGAAGCGGTAGATCCGGATGATGTGGAGATGTTGCAAGATTTAATTATAGCTGCCGTAAATGAAGGACTGCGTCAGATTGAAGAACTGTCCTCCGCCGAGATGCAAAAACTCACCGGCGGTTTAGGCATCCCGGGTCTGTAGAGAGGAGATGTCCGGGTACATGAAGTATTATGCGAAACCTTTAAATAATTTGATCAGCCAACTATCCAAGCTGCCCGGCATCGGAGGAAAGACCGCTCAGCGGCTGGCTTTTCATATCTTGTCCATGGATGAGAAAGACGCATTAGCCATTGCAGATGCCATCGTTGAAGGAAAACGGTCCATGAAGTACTGTTCCGTCTGCGGAAATCTTACGGATCGGGATCCCTGCAGCATCTGTTCCGATACAGCCAGGGACAGAAAGGTGGTTTGTGTGGTGGAGAGCGCAAAGGATGTGGCCGCTATGGAACGCATTCGCGAGTATAACGGACTGTATCACGTGCTTCACGGCGTCATATCCCCCATGGAGGGAATCGGGCCTGAAGATATTAATTTGAAATCTTTGATTGTTCGTTTGCGGGAAAGTGATATTGAAGAAGTAATTCTGGCCACCAATCCCAACATAGAAGGAGAGGCTACCGCCATGTATATTGCCCGACTTATTAAACCGTCGGGCATAAAGGCAACCCGAATCGCCCATGGGATTCCGGTAGGAGGAGATCTGGAATATACGGATGAAATAACACTGTCAAAAGCAATTGAAGGCAGACGGGAATTATGATCATACTCCCATCTGCCTTTTTGCCATTTTAAGAAGATATTCATATTTGGATCTCGCCGCCATAATATCGTATGCGGCGTAATCGATCAGATCCGGATCTGTAACTTCGTTGAAACGCTTTTCTGCCAGCTTCAACTGGATTTCGGCATCGCGAATGGATGCGTAGAGTTTTTCTTCTTCGGTTTGATTCTGGGGCAGGTTCAGAAAGTGTCGATACATTTTATCTGCAACTCCCTTCACTCCGATAAAACTACTATCCATAACCTCACAGATCCTTTCTTCTTTTGTTATAAACTTCTATTGTTATTCAATTCTATTCTATGCATATTCAGCATATTTTATACAAAATATGGACAAAACTGTTCTCAAGAGGTGAATAGGTTATGGAAATGAGCACGGAAATCGGCATTTTGCTTGCGTATGGTTTTGGCATCCTGGTCTTGTATATTTTGGGCTATCTTCTTCTGGTACCTCTCAAATTTCTGCTTAAACTGATAGGAAACAGCATATTAGGCGGGTTGTTTATTTTAGCTATCAATTGGGTCGGCGGCCATTGGGATCTTCATATTCCGCTGAATTTCTTTTCGGCGCTCTTTGTGGGTGTTTTAGGACTTCCCGGTGCGGTTTTGTTACTGATATTGAACAATATTTGATACTAAATGCAACTCTTATCGGATATTGTATTAGATTAAATGCTGATACCACCTGAACATAGCAAATTAATTTATTTTAATATCGCAAATATTAAGTTGCTTATTTTATGAAAATTAGGTAAAATTAATTATCAAATTATCTGTCTATTGGGTTGCTTTATTTGCTCAATTAATTGATGTAGGGAAACATGAAATGAAAAAAGTTCAAATGAGGGAGGGAATGCATAGGAACAACGAATATAAACGTTGACGGATCGCGCTCATCCTTTATCTGATCTTCAACAAGTTTGGAACTGAAACAATGGAATCGGAAGGAGATGAAAAATAATGATATGGGATTCGGGTTGGGATGTTAGCTGTAATATATTTAGTTTAATAGCGATTATAGGACCTCTGTGTTTGGTTGGATGGTATTTCAAGGATGCTAAAGAAAGGTTCCAGAAATTGAATCAGGAAGGCAAGGAAAAGGAGTAAAGGGAGTCAACGGCTTAAAAGGGACCATGTTAATTGGATTCAATGTCAATTGTTGGGGTTAAACCTGTAAGACTAAAAAGAGACATCACTTCACTTTTGGCGCAGAGTGGGGCAATCTACCCTGCGTATCTTTGTCTGTAAAAGACTATCAACGCATTGACTCGTTTGGTGTGGTCATTGCCGGAGGCCTGCCCTATTAATATAAAGTAATAAAATATTGATACAACGGAAGCACGGCAAATTAATAAACATAATACCGCAAATATGTAGTTGCTTGTTTTCTGAAAATTAGATAAGATTAGTTATCGTTAAATTGTCTATCAATTGTGATTATTTTATTTGTTCTATTAAAGGAGGGAAACTTGAAATGGACGTAGTTAATAAGAGGGAGGGAATGGTATAGGAATACGGCTTAAACAACATTGATTGACTGGAATGGACTGGCAAAAAGCTTCTTTACCAATTGCAGGTATAAGCTAGAAAACCTAAAGGAGGTAATGTCGTTGGATACAAATGTTATTGTTCAGATCCATGCAATAGACTGGATTCTTTTAGCTGCTTACGTCGCCCTTATACTGTACATAGGTTATTATTTTTCTAAAAGATCCAAAGGTTTTGACGATTATTTCATGGCGGGAAGAGACCTTAACGCCCCTATTCTTGTAGGTACTCTGGTTTCCACTTTCTATGGCCTTGATACATTGTTCGGCACATCGGAAGTCGGTTTCTATGAAGGTATTTCAGGTTTCTTCGCTTATTCTCTACCCTACACTTTACTGTATGCGATCATGGCAATTTTGTCCCCGGTTTTCAAGGAGAAATTCCCTGAAGGGACCACGATGCAGGAAATTACATTCAGAAAATATGGAAAGACAGCCGGTATAGCTTCATCCATAGCGTCATTTATATACTCTACAAATACCATGGAAATGATGGGTATCGGATTCCTGCTTCGCCTTATCACAGGTATGCCTTTCTGGGTAGGAGTTTTGATCGGGGCCATCTTCATTACCGCATTTACATGGATGGGCGGTCTCTGGGCGGTAACGATTACGGACTTCATGCAGTTCATAGTCATGATGGTATGCGTAGGTGTCGCTCTGGTTATCGGCTGGAATGCCATCGGCGGATTTGAAAACATTGTGATCGGCCTCGAAAACTTTGTCGGAGAAGACGCAGCGTATTACTTTACTGTAGGAGCGGGGTATCTCACTCCATGGACACTATTTGCATATTCGGTTACCGCGTTTGCGGTGCTGGCCGAGCCCGCATTCTTCCAGAGAATTTTTGCTTCATCGGGACCGAAGGAAATCCAAAAAGCTTTCGCAGCAGGTATTCCCATGTGGCTGTCCTTCGACTGGGCAGTAACATTCTTAGGAATCATGGGAGCGGCCGCAATCGGCCTTGCTATCATTCCTGAAGATGTAGCGGCTAACGAAGCATTGTTCGCCGTCGCCGGACAATACCTGCCCGTAGGATTATTAGGAATCTTTATCGCCGGTGTTTTCTCCTGCGCTATGTCGACAGCCGACTCTTATTTCCTGGTAGCCGGCGGCGTCATCGGATACGACATTTACAAAGGCGTTATTAATCCCGATGCAGATCAAAAGCAGACAGAGAGGATGACTAAAATCGGTGTATTGATTTCAGCAGTCTTATCCCTTGCTCTGGCCTTCTTCTTTGAGCGCATAATGGAAGTTTGGGTGTTCCAGGCTACGGTAATTATTACAACATGTATAATACCTGTATACTTCGGAACCTTCTCCAAGAAGCCTCCGAAGAAAATTGCAGGAACAGTGGCCACCATTTTCGGTTTGGTTTCATCTGTTATCTGGTATATCTGGACCAATTTCTTCGGAGTTTACGACGAAGATATGGAGATCTACGTTGTCAAAATTGGCGATGTGGAGTTGTGGCAAGAGTACGGTATACTGATAATAACACCGATAGTGCTCATCCTTTATCTGATCTTCAATAAGCTTGGCAAGGAAACAATGGAATCGGAAGGAGTTGAGTAATGATGTTATGGGATACAGGTTGGGATGTTAGTTGCAATATATTCGCTTTGATATCGATTATAGGGCCTATGTGTCTGGTTGGATGGTATTTCAAGGATGCCAAAGAGAGATTCAAGAAGTTGAACGAGCAGTAATTTAGCTATTATCAGTAATGTAGAGCATGAGCCTATGGAGGCGTAAAGTAGTATTCGTTTTTCGCAGGGTGGAGAAATCCGCCCTGCGCTTTTTTGAGAGAAATTGCTTGATTGCAATTCTGTCCGGTGGAGGATTGTCGAAGGTTTACACACAGATTATATATTTATGAAAACCGTATCGGAGTCTATCCATGTGTGTAAAAATGAAGTATAATGTTTCATGTCGATGATAAATACCTTTTGTGACGGAAGGAAAAAGTATGAGCAAGATCGTTGGAATAATCGCATTTCTTTTGCTGGCCCCCCTCTTGGCAGGTTTTTTTCAAGGAGTGGGATCCATTATTTCCGCTATATTGCTGAAAGAGGATCCGTCCCATGTTTTTAACAGATTTCGGGATTTATATCAATTGTACCGTGAACCATGGGATGTGACAGACCGAAAGGAAAAGCTTGGCGCAATACTTTTTTTGATTCTCATCCTCCTTGGAGGAGCCATCTTCTTTGCCGGCGGCAACCTGGCTTTATGTTTCCTCTTGTTGGTCTTTGCCCATGGTATAAGGATTTATACCGGTTGCTTTTCTGAAGCGTTGGAACCTGTTCTTAAGATACCCGAAATGCAAAGGGACATAATTTCTTCAACGTTCTTTGCAAGTCAACTGCTGCTTGCAGCGGCGGGCTTCCACTGCTTCGTGGGCTTGTTCCAGTATGTGGGTAGTTTTATGACGGCAGATATTGCGGCTGTCGATACTGCACCGGCGCTTTATATGCCCGCAATGCTTATCGGTTTGATCTGGATGTTGCTTTATGGGATCAATGCCGACCTTCCGTTGCATTGCGATTCGGAAAAAACCTCCGGCAAATCGAAATTTTTCTTCGAGATAGGGCTTTGGTATAAAAGAGTGATTCTCTACGCGGTTCTGTTTCTGTTCAATTATGCGGGAACTGCCTTTTCTGTGGTGATTGCAATAGCCATCTGTCTCTTAGTATGGTTGCTGGAACTGCTTCTCCGCAAGCCTCATACCAAACTGCCGGAGCCGGTTGTCCTTTTAACTGTATCCGCAATTCTTTTGGTCGCTTCCTTTGTAAATTTGCTGATTCTATTGCCGTAATATTGTGCTACTGAAAAAGAACGGCACAGAAAAACTGCCGCCTTTCAACAAAGGCGGCAGTGATTATATATGAGATATTAGGCTGGTATGTGGTTAAGCGGTAGGATATTTATCCTCTTTCGGAAATAGGCACGTATTCCTGCTTTGATTGTACGTTTATATAAGCGGGACGAACCAGTTTGCTGCCGTTCACCAGTTCTTCGAGCCTGTGTGCACACCAGCCGGATATTCTCGAAGCGGCAAACACTGCGGTGGCGATATCTAAAGGAATGTTTAAAGCGCTGTATACAAATCCCGAGTAGAGATCCACGTTGGCAGGCATTGGTTTTTTTACACCTTTAATCTTTTCGTACAGTTTAGGCCCTTGTTCTTCAATGAAATCGTAGAGCCTGAAATCATCCATAAGCCCCTGCTCTTCGGCGAGTTTTTTCGCCATTTTCTTTAAGAGAACAGCACGAGGATCGGATAATGTATATACGGCATGCCCGAGCCCGTAGATCAGCCCCGAACCGTCGAAGGTTTCGCCTTTCAACAGTTTTACAAGGTATTTCTCTACCTCCTTATAGTCTGTAATGTCTTTTACGTTGGCTTTCAAATCATTTATCATGCCGATCACTTCCACATTGGCACCGCCGTGTCTGGGCCCTTTTAGAGACCCGACTGCGGCTGCGATGGCAGAATATGTATCAGTAGCCGTAGAGGTGACCACGTGGGTGACAAAGGACGAGTTGTTTCCGCCTCCGTGCTCTGCATGGAGGATCATGCTCAGATCCAGCGACTTGGCTTCAATATCGGAGTATTCCCCGGTGGGACGGATCATCCGAAGGATGTTTTCCGCAGTGCTCTTCTCCGGATCCGGATAATGGAGGTGGAGGCTTTCTCCATGATAGTGGGATCGTTTTGCTTGAAAACCATAAGCTATCAAGGAGGGAAAATATCCGATCAGGTCGATGGATTGCCTCAAAACATTGGGAATGGACAGATTATCCGGGTCTTCGTCATAGGAATACAGGGCGAGAACGCTTCTCGCCAGCTTGTTCATCACGTTTCTGCTAGGGGCAACCAGGATCATGTCTCTTGCAAATCCCGGAGGGAGTTCGCGCCGGGCAGCCAGGGTGGCGCAGTACGCGTCCAGTTGTTTTTGGGTGGGCAACTCTCCGAAGAGAAGCAGGTAGCTGGCTTCTTCGTAGCCGAAACGGTTCTCTTTAGTTACGTTTTCCACCAGGTTATTGACATCAATGCCTCTGTAATACAGCTTACCTTCCGCGGGCACTTTTTCATTGTTTTCGTTGATGGTGTATCCGACAACCTCTCCTACTTTGGTAAGGCCCACAACCACACCTGTGCCATTGGCATTTCTCAAGCCCCTTTTTACATCGTATTTTCCATATAGGCTATTATCGATATTGTTATTCTTTATGAGATGCCCGGCCATGGCAGCGACAAAATCCTTTTCAGGATAGGAATTGCGAGTTTTATCCGCTGAATGGCGTCCGTTTGATTTTTTCAAAGTCGTTGACCTCCTGCATAGATTCAGCGTGAAAATCCGTAAAAATCATTGAAACGTATTATATAATAATTCATTGTGCTTTACAAGGTCCTTTGCAGGTAATAAATAGCTATGCCGTAGAAAAATTGGATAAATAATGCAAGAACATACGTTTGACATATGGATTTTAATAAGCTACACTATTATAATGTATGATTTGAAGAATATCCACAGAGCGGAAGTTGCAAATATAATAGCAACTATCGGGTATGGATAGGAAGTGACAGGTTATGTTTAAACTCGTATCTGATTACAAATTGACCGGCGATCAGCCTCGGGCGGTAGAACAGCTGGTACAGGGGATCCGGCACGGGGTGAAGCACCAGACACTTCTCGGTGTTACGGGTTCGGGGAAGACCTTTACCATGGCTAATGTCATCCAACAGGTTCAAAAACCCACCCTTGTAATTTCGCATAACAAGACTCTGGCGGCCCAGCTCTGCGGAGAGTTTAAAGAATTCTTCCCGGAAAACGCTGTGGAATTTTTCGTCAGCTACTACGATTATTACCAGCCGGAAGCTTATGTGCCGGCAACGGATACCTATATTGAAAAAGATTCCGACATAAACGACGAAATTGATAAATTGCGACATTCAGCCACCGCGGCTTTGGCGGAACGAAGAGACGTGATTATCGTAGCCAGCGTATCTTGCATATACGGTCTCGGCAGTCCCATCGATTACGAAAATCAAGTGCTTTCCATCCGCCCGGGAATGCAAAAGGACAGGAATGAGATACTGCGCAAGCTGGTGGATATCCAATATACGAGGAACGACCTGAATTTCACGAGAGGCACTTTTCGTGTAAGAGGTGATATAATAGACATCTTTCCGGCGGGTTCGGAGCACGCGGTGCGGGTAGAGCTTTTCGGCGACGAGGTGGAGCAGATTAAAGAGATGAACTCATTAACCGGAGAAATCTACGGTTTGCGAAATCACGTCTCCGTCTTTCCTGCATCTCACTATGTCACTTCGAAGGAAAAGATGGAGCTGGCCATTCAGAGTATTGAAGCGGAGCTGGAGGAAAGGGTCAAGTGGTTCAAAGATCAGGGCAAGCTCGTGGAGGCACAAAGGCTTGAGCAGCGAACCAGGTACGACCTTGAACTCCTCCGGGAGATAGGCAGCTGCAAGGGAATAGAGAACTATTCACGCCATATCAACGGTCTGCCGCCGGGCGCCCAGCCCTATACTCTCATCGATTACTTTCCAGACGATTTCCTGATTATAGTGGACGAATCCCATGTTATGCTTCCCCAACTCCGTGGCATGTGGGCAGGAGACCGTTCGAGAAAAATCAATCTGGTGGAGTACGGCTTCCGGTTGCCGTCGGCCTTGGATAACCGTCCTTTATCCTTTCAAGAGTTCGAGGCAAAGGTCAACCAGATCATATATGTAAGCGCTACTCCCGGAGAGTATGAAAAGGAAAAGAGCGGCGGAATCGTAGCCCAGCAGATCATCCGTCCTACGGGACTGCTGGATCCGGAGATAACGGTGCGAAAGACCGAAGGACAGATCGACGATCTAATAGGAGAAATCAACAAGGTGGTGGAACGAAACGAGAGGGTTCTCGTGACCACACTCACTAAAAAAATGGCGGAAAGCCTGACGGATTATTTAAAAAATGTGGGTATAAAGGTCCGTTACCTTCATTCGGAAGTAGAGACCTTGGAGCGAATGGAAATCATCCGCGATTTGCGGCTGGGACTCTTTGACGTGCTGGTGGGCATCAATCTTCTTAGAGAGGGTTTGGATCTGCCGGAAGTATCGCTGGTAGCCATACTTGATGCGGATAAAGAGGGGTTCCTGCGGACTGAAACTTCCCTGATTCAAACCTGCGGCAGAGCCGCAAGAAACGCCAGCGGAAGAGTCATCATGTATGCAGACCGAATCAGCGATGCCATGGCCAAGGCAATTGCGGAAACCAAGCGACGGAGAGAGATACAGGAAGCCTATAATAAAGAGCACGGTATTGTGCCGAGGACGATAGAAAAATCCATTCGCGACGTGATAGAGGCTACCAAGGTGGTGGAAGAGCCGGAAGAGTATTACCGGGGGAAGACTCCGTTGGAACTGACAAAAAAAGAGCTGGCCGATTACGTCAAGTTGCTTGAAAAGCAGATGAAGCAGGCGGCTGCCGATCTGCAGTTCGAAAGGGCGGCGCAGTTGAGAGACCGCATTTTTGAATACAAGGTTCGATTATAATAACTATAATGCAAGAGCGTCGTCGGATTAAACCCTTTTGCCCAATGTCGCTTACAATTAAGGAAGAGATTTATAATATAAAGGATATACACATGGCAGATAAAATCATTATTAAAGGCGCAAACGAACACAATTTAAAGAATATAGATGTAACCATACCCAGGGACAAGCTGGTGGTCCTTACCGGGCTTTCCGGTTCAGGTAAGTCTTCTCTGGCTTTCGATACCATCTATGCGGAAGGGCAGAGACGCTATATGGAGAGTTTGTCTTCCTATGCCCGGCAGTTTTTAGGCCAGATGGAAAAGCCGGATGTGGAGTATATTGAAGGGCTTTCTCCGGCCATTTCCATCGATCAGAAAACCACAAGCAAGAATCCCCGGTCTACGGTTGGCACAGTAACGGAGATTCACGACTATCTTCGACTCATGTATGCCCGCATCGGGATCCCTCACTGCTCCGTGTGCGGCATGGAAATCAGCAGCCAGACTGTGGACCAGATCGTGGATCGTTTGATGGCCCTTGAAGAGGGAACAAGAATAACGGTTCTGGCCCCCGTTGTCCGGGAAAGAAAGGGCGAGCATGAAAAGATCCTTGAGAGGATTCGCAAAGAGGGGTTTACCAGAGTTCGCGTGGACGGTGAAATAAAAGATCTCAATGAGGATGAAATCAAGCTGGAAAAAACCTACAAGCACACCGTTGAAATCGTCATTGATCGAATTATCGTGAGGCCGGGGGTGGAGAGCCGCCTGGCCGAGTCTGCGGAGATGGCCATTACTCACGGAGACGGATTGGTCAATGTCCTTTTGGGAGACGGCAGTATGATGGTATTTAGTACGAAACTGGCCTGTCCGGATCACGGAATCAGCATAGAGGAACTGGAGCCAAGAATGTTTTCGTTTAACAGCCCCTTTGGAGCATGCCCCGACTGCAGCGGATTGGGTTTTCTTGAAAGAATCGATCCGGACCTGATTATTACACGGCAGGATCTGTCTATTCCGAAAGGAGCGTTGGCAAATGTATTTGCTTCCATGGAAATCGCCGGTTTCTATCGCCAGATGATCGATGCCCTTGCCAGATATCACGGAGTCGATATCAACTTGCCCTATTCGGAACTCCCTGAGAAATTTAAGAAGGATTTGCTCTACGGCACAGGAGACCGCAAGCTGGAATATTATTATGTGAGCAGGAACAACGGCTCTGAATCCTATCGAAATCATCCTTTTGAGGGTGTCATCAACAACCTGGAGAGAAGATACAGAGAGACCAATTCCGATTATATAAAAGAAAGAATGCGACAATATATGAGCGTGGTGACTTGTCCCACATGCGGAGGGAAGAGACTCAAACCGGAAGCGCTGGCCGTAACGGTTGGCGGAATGAACATTGCAGCCTTGTCGGATCTGTCCGTACGGGATGCGTTGGAGTTTATCAAAAACCTGAACCTGTCGGAAAGGGACAGCACCGTTGCAAAGCAAATAAAGAAAGAATTGATTTCCAGACTGGGCTTTTTGGTAGATGTGGGACTGGATTATCTGACCCTTTCCAGGGCCTCGGGGACTCTGTCCGGCGGCGAATCCCAGAGGATTCGTCTTGCAACTCAGATCGGCTCCGGCCTTATGGGAGTTTTGTATATACTGGACGAGCCCAGCATCGGCTTGCATCAGAAGGACAATGCAAAGCTTCTGAAGACCTTGCGCAACCTGACCGACATGGGGAATACGCTTATCGTCGTGGAGCACGACGAGGAGACTATGTATGAAGCGGACCATATTATTGATATAGGACCCGGCGCGGGCGTCCATGGCGGGAGAATCGTTGCGGAAGGCAGCATAGAAGATATAAAAGCTTGCAAGGAATCCGTGACAGGAAGCTATCTAAGAGGAGAAAGAAAAATTCCTGTTCCGCTAAAGCGCAGACAGGGAAACGGACAGAAAATAGAAATTGTGGGAGCTTCCGAAAACAATTTAAAGAAAATTGATGTGTCGTTTCCTCTGGGACAGTTTATATGCGTCACCGGTGTTTCCGGTTCGGGGAAAAGCAGCTTGATCAATGAGGTGCTTTATAAGAATATTGCCGCAAAGATGAACCATGCTAAGGACAGACCGGGAGCTTGCAAGGAAATACGCGGTATTGAAAATATCGACAAGATCATAAATATCGACCAATCCCCCATAGGTCGGACGCCGAGATCTAATCCGGCCACATACACAGGGGTGTTTACCAATATTCGGGAGCTTTTTGCCCAATTGCCCGAATCGAAGGTCCGGGGATATGACAAGGGCCGTTTCAGCTTTAACGTGAAGGGGGGCAGATGTGAAGCCTGCAGCGGTGACGGAATCATCCGCATCGAAATGCATTTCCTTTCGGATGTCTATGTACCCTGCGAAGTTTGCAAAGGCAAACGCTACAATCGTGAGACCCTGGAGGTGAAGTACAGGGGCAAAAGCATACATGACGTTCTGGACATGAATGTTTCGGAGGCCTTGGAGTTTTTCCGGAATATACTCGCCATAACACAGCGTCTAACCACTTTGGAAGAGGTTGGGTTAGGCTATATCAAACTGGGACAGCCTTCGACACAGCTCTCGGGAGGAGAAGCCCAGCGGGTGAAGTTGGCTTCGGAACTTTCCAGACGAAGTACGGGCAAAACTCTTTACATTCTTGACGAGCCTACTACAGGCCTCCACTTCGCCGATGTGGACAGGTTGATTGAGGTTTTGCAGCGCCTGGTGGATATGGGAAATACGGTAATTGTCATCGAGCACAACTTAGATGTGATTAAAACGGCCGACACGATCATAGATCTGGGTCCGGAAGGCGGAGATCTGGGAGGGCAGATCATAGCTGCCTGCACGCCGGAGGAGCTGATTCATGTGGAGGGTTCCTATACGGGAGAATATCTAAAAAAAGTTTTATAGGTTGGAAAAATATGATATAATAATCCTTTAACAGGATGTAACAAAAGATAAAAAGAGGACGGGCGATATCCATGATTGAACGGCTGAATTTGACTATGCTGACAGACTACTATGAATTGACCATGGCGAACGGGTATTTTGAGAAGGGTTTCCGAGATCAAATCGCGTATTTCGATCTGTTCTTCCGGAGGATCCCGGACGGAGGAGGCTTTGCCATCACCGCCGGGCTGGAGCAGGTTGTGCACTTCCTGGAAAATATGAAATTTGAGGAAGAAGATCTGGAATTTCTGAGAAGCAAAGGACACTTTAGCGAAGAGTTCCTTCAATACCTGCGGGATTTCAAATTTGAATGTGATGTATGGGCGATACCGGAAGGCACTCCCGTTTTCCCGGGGGAACCCGTCCTGACCGTACGAGGACCGGTAATCCAAGCTCAATTTATCGAGACTATTTTACTGTTGCTGATCAATCATCAAAGTCTCATCGCAACTAAGGCCAACCGCATTGCACGTGCGGCCAAAGGCCGGACTATTATGGAGTTTGGTACCAGGAGAGCTCATGGCCCCTCCAGCGCCATCTACGGTGCAAGAGCAGCTTACATCGGCGGTTGTGTAGGCACCGCCTGCGCCATAGCGGATCGGGAGTTTCACATTCCCGCTTTAGGCACTATGGCCCACAGCTGGGTCCAAATGTTCGACAGCGAGTATGAATCTTTCCGGGCGTTTGCAGAGCTTTATCCGGATAACTGCACCTTGTTGGTGGATACGTACAATGTTCTGAAGTCCGGCGTTCCCAATGCCATTCGAGTCTTTAAGGAATTGAAGCCAAAGAATATGGGAATCCGCATCGATAGCGGAGATGTTACCTATTTGACGAAACGGGCAAGAGCCATGCTGGATGAAGCGGGTTTAACGGAGTGCAAGATTGTAATCTCCAATTCCTTCGACGAATACTTAATTCGCGATGTGATCAATCAGGGCGCCAAGATCGATTCCTTCGGCGTAGGAGAGAGGTTGATTACCGCCCGCTCCGAGCCGGTGTTCGGCGGGGTCTACAAGATGGTGGCCATAGAGGAGGATGGGGAAATCATTCCTAAAATTAAAATAAGCGAAAATATTGAAAAGATAACCACTCCGGGCTTTAAGACCCTTTTCCGCCTGTATGACAAGGACAGCGGAAAAGCCATTGCCGATGTAATAACGCTAGATCATGAAAACATACCCTCCGATGAAGAATACGAGATCTTTGATCCCCAATTCATCTGGAAGAGGAAAATTGTCTCCAATTTTGAGGCAAAAAACCTGCGTGTGCAGATCTTCGATAAAGGCCGATTGGTCTACAAGCTGCCTTCAATTGAAGAAATAAGAACGTATTGTCAAGAGCAAATTGACACTCTCTGGGATGAGATTCTACGGTTTGAAAATCCCCATGAATATTATGTAGATCTTTCGAAAGAGCTATGGGAGCTTAAAACGGGGCTTATCGAAGCGTACAGCAGCCATATATAAAACTACAAAAATGACAACACAAATGATACTGCAAGATGAGAAGAGGTGATACTATGTCCTATCAATTCCCAATTACGAGAACCACAACCCCGAAAGCAAAACCCGATCTAGACCATCTGGATTTTGGCACTGTATTTACAGACCACATGTTTCTGATGGATTACCATACAGATAGAGGGTGGCACAACGGCAGAATCGTACCTTACGGACCCATCAGCTTGTATCCGGCTTCCGCCGTGTTTCATTATGCCCAGGAAATGTTTGAGGGCATGAAAGCATATCTGGCCCCGGACGGAAGAGCGTTGCTTTTCCGGCCCGATATGAATGAAAAGCGGGCGGCTGTCTCCTGCCGGAGGATATGCATTCCGCCGCTGCCGGAGGGAGTTCTTACGGAAGCGGTGAAAGCCGTGGTAGATGTGGATAGAGATTGGATACCGAACAAGGAAGGCACCTCCCTCTATATCCGGCCTTTTATCATTGCAACGGAACAGTTTATCGGAGTCCGCAGTTCCAGAGAGTATCTTTTTATCATTATTCTGTCTCCCGTGGGGCCTTACTACAAAGAGGGATTGGCGCCTACCAAGATTTATGTAGAGGATCGTTACGTCAGATCTGTACCCGGCGGCACAGGCGCCGCTAAAGTAGGAGGAAACTATGCAGCAGGGCTGCTGTCCGAATACGAGGCCCATGAAAAAGGATATTCTCAGGTGCTGTGGCTGGACGGCACGGACCGAAAGTTTGTAGAGGAAATAGGTACATCCAATGCTTTCTTTGTTATTGACGGCGAAGTGATCACATCGCCGTTGACCGGAAGCATCCTTCCGGGTATCACAAGGGACTCGGTCCTGACGCTATTGAAAAAATGGGGCCGGAAAGTCACTGAAAGAAAACTCAGCATACAGGAAGTATACGATGCTTATGATCAGGGTAAATTAGATGAAGTATTTGCATCAGGAACCGCAGCTGTAATCTCTCCGGTGGGCGAACTTTGCTGGCAGGATAAAAAAATAGTGATTAACGGCGGCAAGATCGGGCAAGTGTCACAGGCGCTCTACGACGAGTTGACCGCAATACAGCAGGGGAAAAAAGAAGATCCCTTTGACTGGATCGTGGAAGTTGGGCGTTAAGCTGGGGGTGAAAGGTTGTACACAAAAGAGAAGGATTGTTTTGTCAGCAGCAACGGCGTGGATACCGTTGCCTGCTGGAGCTATATCCCTGACGGGGATCCGAGAGCAATCGTTCAAATCGCCCACGGTATGGCGGAGCACTCCGGTCGCTATCATGCATTTGCAGAATTTCTGGTTGAAAAAGGTATTTTAGTTTGCGCAAGCGATCATCTGGGTCATGGAGAGACTGCTGCAACGCCGGAGGATTTTGGATATTTCGGCAAACGTAACGGATGGATCCATATGACGGATGACCTTCATCTATTAACGAATAAGATGAAGCAGAAGTACGGTGATATCCCTTACTTTCTTATGGGGCACAGTATGGGATCTCTGCTAGGCAGGGCCTATATGTCAAGTTACGGAAAGGATCTGTCGGGTATCATATTAATAGGAACCAGCGGAGAAAACCCCGGGGCAAAAGCATCTTTACCGTTGATCAATCTGATAAGAAAAATAAAAGGTGACAGACATCGAAGCGGTCTCATATATTATCTGGCTTTTGGAAATTACAATAAAAGATATGAAAAAGGAAGCCGGAAACTGGCCTGGATGTCCCAGGATGACCGGGTATTGGATGCTTTCAGAGCCGATCCAAAGTGCAATTTTATTTTAACCGTTGCCGGCTTTCATGATCTGATAAAACTGTTGATCTATGTCTCAAGAAAAGAATGGGCATCTGAGGTTCCGTCCGATTTACCCGTGATTCTTTTATCCGGAGATATGGATCCGGTGGGCAATTACGGGGAAGGAACCAGGCAGGTTTTCAAAGAGCTTCAGATGGCCGGACTTACGGATCTTTCGCTGAAACTCTACTCGGGATTGCGACACGAGGTATTGAACGAACCGGGAAAGGAACAAATATACCAAGACATACTGAACTGGCTGCAAAAGCATATTCCTTCCTAACCACATCTTGAAGTTGCCTCGTTGCTCATTGATATGTGAGCCGGGGAAAAAACAAGCATAACAAGCTCCCTCTCCGAATACAGTGAAGTAAGATTTAGCGGAGGAGGGAGTTTTATTGTGAGCAGGATAGGACTTAAAAATAAGGTTGGAAAAGTCAGCAAGAAGAAAATTGCCGCCGTTGCCGTAGCAGCTGTCGTTCTCGCAGGTGCTCTATGGGGCGGATGGCAGCTCTTGAGGGGAGATACAGAGGTCGATTTCAGAGTGTTAAGTGAAACGGAAATCCCGCAACAGATTGCTACCCAAGTGATCCCGCAGTACAGACAGCTGGAGCGGGCGCTGGCCAGTTTGGTGGATGGCAAAGTCTATGTGGTGGCAACCCGGGGAGAAAAACCCACTTCCGGCTATGAAATTGAGATGGATAAAATAACATTGGAAGAAGCGGATGATATCAGCACATTGATCGTCTATGTCAAGTTCCGGGATCCGCAGCCGGGAATGGCGCTGACACAGGCTTTGACCTATCCCCTTGTGGTTGCGGAAACGGAGCTTACAGAACTTCCGGATCAGATACAGCTGAAGGTTCAGTACATAGAGTAAGAACTGTCGGAAGACCTACCGCCGCCGCTCGGGGCAGACCCCATGTGTTTAAAATGACGCTTGGGGTTTGTTCGTTTTTGGAGGTCTTTTTAGAAACGATTGACAAAAATATACAAAAATAGGATAATAATGAAAGGAGGTGAGGGCTTGAACGCGGCAATCGATAGGTTAAAAATCGGCGTGATAGCTCTGGCGCCAGGCGCCGGAGCCGGTTTCGTATCCGCCTGCTTGGCGGGCGCTTTTGCCGAAACGGGGAGACATCATCCCGCAGTGTTAGAAATCGGAGAGGGAAGGCTATATGATTCCCTTGCTTTGGACAAGCACTTCGCGGGTAAAGACTATTTCCGGTTCTTTAAGGCAGTGAGTGACGGAAAGAGCATACGGGGCAGGAGCAATGAACTGTACGGCGTGAACTGGATTGTCAGGTCTCCTGCAGAGGAAGGGATCTCCCTCGACCTGCTTAAAACAATGCGAATGGTGAATCATGTCTTAGGAGATGTGATATTATGCAAAATTGCAGACATGGGTGAAGAGGAGTTGTGGAGGCTTCTCTGGGAGATGGATCGCATTGTAGTCGTCATCGATCCGCTGCCTTCAAAAATGCTGGCCGGCTACCATCGGCTTTGCGCCCTTCGCGCCTCCGGACTGCCGATCCTCTATCTGGTCAATAAGATGAACGGCGGCGTGAGCCGTAGAGAATTGCTAGATTATCTGAACTTAAAGAATTTATATTATCTTCCCGCGATTGAAACGGAAATTATATACAGTTCTGAATATAGCTGCAGGTTCGTTTACAATGATGCTTCAGTGAAGTCCGGAATGGAAAAGCCCATGAAGGATCTCATGCAGGCTTTATTGGCTGTAGATTCGGTATAATGTAATATACTTGTAATACAATTTCGGTTCTCTCGAATCTCGTTTTATATTATAATAACATGTAGAAAAATCGCGTTTTTTGTACGTTGGCGGAGGATTGCATAGTAGACCTTTTTTTCCATATGCACACGAATTAATAAAAGGGATGATCCGTTTATGATAATTTTTGAAAATGTTACGAAGATGTATGGCAGCAATGTCGGCATTGAAGATGTTACTGTCCGCATCGATAAAGGCGACTTTGTGTTTCTTGTAGGGCCCAGCGGTGCAGGGAAATCCACCTTTATAAAGCTGATATTAAAAGAAATCTGCGAAGATAAGGGGAGGATCATAGTTAACGGTATGGATGTGACCAAGCTGTCCAACCGGCAGATCCCTAAATTGCGCAGGAGCATCGGCATCGTATTCCAGGATTTTCGGCTGTTGCCCAATAAAACCGTAGAAGAAAATGTCGCTTTTGCCATGGAGATCCTGCATATCAGCCGGAGGACCATTCGGCGGAACGTGCCCCAGGTACTGAATCTGATGGGCATCAGTTCAAAAGCTAAGAAATACCCCCATGAGCTTTCTGCGGGAGAGCAGCAAAGAGTAGCCATTGCAAGGGCCGTGATCAACAATCCCACCGTTCTCATCGCCGATGAACCCACCGGAAACCTGGATCCGGATACGGCCTGGGATATCATGCAGCTTCTGGATCAGATAAATCGCAGAGGAACAACGATTCTCATGGTTACCCATGCAAAGGACATTGTAGATCGCATGGGTAAACGCGTCATCGCTATAGATAAAGGCAGGATCGTCCGGGATGACAAAGCCGGTGTATACGGCTATTATGAAGACGAAGAAGCTCACAATTTCATGTGCAAACCGGGAGGAGTATTCAATAACAATGTTTATTAGAGGGATAGGACATGCCATAAAGCAGGCATTTATACAGTTATTCAGAAACCGAGCCATGTCCTTTGCATCCCTGTTTTCCATTACGGCTATGCTGTTGATATTAGGGCTTTTCTTTATACTCATCGTTAATGTGAACGTCATAACGGAGAGTGCAAAGAAACAGTTTGATACCATTCAGATTTATCTTCTGGATGAAACGGACGGGGCAGCTGCTGTAAGGATGATTGATGAACTGTCCGAAATGGATGGGGTTGCTCAGGCTTGGTATCTTTCCAAAGAAGATGCTATGGCGGAGTACAAGTTAAAATGGGGAGATAAAGGCTACCTGCTGGACGGCTTTACTGAGAATCCGCTCCCAAATTCTATAAGAATCAAGCTTTCCGACTTGGAGAAAGCGGATGCGGTGGTGGAAAGAGCTAAGACATTTGCGGGAATCGAAGACATTAAGTATTACAAAACGGCGGTGGACAAGCTTCTCAAAGTCACGAACTATATCCGAATAGGGGCTATGGTCATCATTTTCTCCTTGGTAGTCGTGTCCGTCGTTGTGGTAGCCAATACCATCAAGCTTACGGTGCTGGCAAGAGCAAGAGAAATTAACATCATGAAATATGTCGGAGCAAACAATTGGTTTATCCGAGGGCCATTTTTAGTGGAAGGAATGCTCATCGGCTTTATTTCCGCAGCCCTGTCCGCAGGATTGATTGCGTTGGTCTATAACAAAATCATGGAACTTTTCGGAACGGATATGTTCCTAATGTTTTCCGTAAGAATGGTTCCGGAAGGTTTCCTTATTGAGAATTTAATAATGATATTTACGGCTCTCGGTGTCTGCATCGGGGCTTTCGGAAGCATTATTTCAATGCGCAGGTTTTTGGATACATAAGGGGGAAGGGGAAAGAAATGAAAGCGAAACGTTGGATTTGCTACAGTCTCATTGCAATGCTTTTGTTTTCACTGACAAGTCTGGGTTTGAGCTTTGCCGGCAACGAGCAGAGTAAGCTGGACGAACTGAACAGACAGATCAGCAAACTCCAATCGCAGTTAAAAGCCGGAAAAGCGGAGGAGAGCAGGCTAAACTCTCAAATTAAGAATTTGGACAAGCTCATCAAAGCGGCTGAGTCGGAGATCCGTGGTCTGCAGAATGAAATTGCCCAGACCAACAAGAAGATTGCGGAAGTGGAAGAGCAGCTTCGCATCAAGCAGGCAGAGATCGACGAGCAGAATGAACGTATGAGCGATCGAATTCGTGCCATGTACAAAAACGGGGATGTAGGTATTCTCGAAGTTCTTTTAGGCTCAAAAAGCATGACCGATTTCCTGACAAACCTTGACATGGCCCAGCGAATCTTTGATAACGATGTTGCGCTGTTAGAACAGTTAGAGGAACAGCACAAATCCATCGAGAAGTATCGCAATCAACTTGATGAACTGAAACGAAAACTGTCGTCGAAACAGCAGGAAGAAGCCCAAAAGCAGGATCAGCTGGAGCTGAGCAGAGGAAACGTTTCACAGTTGAAAGCCCAAGTGTCCAGCGAGAACAAGGCGTTGGAAAAACAAGTAGATGCCTTGAATGCCGAAGCCAACGCTCTTATCGCAGAAATTTTGAGACTTCAGGGCACGGGAGATTATGTGGGCGGCGTACTCGGATGGCCCGTACCTGATTCAAAAAGAGTGACTTCGGAATTCGGCTACCGTGTTCATCCTATTCTGAAAGTGAAAAAATTACATACGGGCCTTGACATCGGTGTGGCGGCGGGTAAGCCGGTGGTTGCGGCCAATGCGGGGAAGGTCATTAAAGCCGCGTGGAACAACAGCTATGGCTACATGGTAATGATCGACCACGGCGGAGGGATCGTCACCCTGTATGCCCACAACAGCCAGCTAAAGGTAAAGACCGGCGATGTTGTTACGAAAGGACAGACCATTGCGCTGTCCGGCAGCACCGGTATGTCCACCGGACCGCACCTTCACTTTGAAGTCCGTGTAAACGGCGAGTACAAAAACCCGAGAAATTATCTATGATAGAAATTCCGTACCGACAGGAGCTGTGATGCAGAAGGAATGGATTTTTCCTGATAAACGAAATAATAAGGATATCGTGTTATCGTTATTAGAAAAAAGAGGAATCATAGGTCAGGAGGCAGTGGAGGAATTTCTTTCCGGCAGCCCTCGATTGACCTATGATCCGTTTTTGATGAAAAATATGGGAGAGGCCGCAGATAGGATTCAGGCGGCGCTGAGCAGGGGAGAGCATATCTGCATATACGGAGATTACGATGCGGACGGTGTTTGCGGTGTCAGTCTGATGATGGAATTGTTCGGCGCCCTAAAAGCCAATTTCTCATACTATATTCCTTCTCGTTTTGATGAAGGCTACGGGCTTAACCGGGAGGCCATTGCCAAGATAAAGGAAAGAGGAGCAGACCTGATTGTAACGGTGGATTGTGGCAGTGTGTCTTATGATGAAGTGGAATTCGCCAAAGAGTTGGGCATGGATGTCATTATTACGGACCACCATAATCTGAACGACAAGCCGCCATCCTGCCTGTTGATCAATCCCAAGCAAAAAGATTGCCCATATCCGGAAAAAGAACTATCCGGCTGCGGCGTAGCCTTTAAATTGGCCCAGGCCCTGCAGAAAAGAATGCCTGAACGCCTGACGAAATCCAACCTGAATGCAATGCTTGACCTTGTGGCCATCGCCACTGTGGGTGACATCGTTCCCTTGACGGGAGAGAATAGAACCATGGTCAAATATGGGATGCGCGTGATAAACAGACGGAAGAGACCGGGACTTTCAAT
Source organism: Anaerovoracaceae bacterium (assembly GCA_050953365.1). Lineage (GTDB taxonomy): Bacteria > Bacillota > Clostridia > Peptostreptococcales > Anaerovoracaceae > UBA1426. The sequence continues at coordinate 73,907 of JBMNMN010000002.1, forward strand.
GTTGATTCAAGGCGCGGGTTTGAAAGATGAAATAAACTCCAATCATGTCGCATATGTTATAGTGCCTCATCTCAATGCGGCAGGGCGTATGGTTTCAGCCGAAGCGGGAGTCCGGCTGCTTACTTCTTTAGAAGAGGAGCATTGGCGAAGGGCATCCGAAAGCTTGTTGGAGAATAACCGTGAGCGGAAACGGCTGCAGCAAATCGCTTTTGATCAGGCTGTAGAAAAAATTGAAAAGCACTATGCAGAGGAATTGTTTCTTGTATTGGATCTTCCCGATGCCCATGAAGGGATTACCGGCATAGTGGCGGGAAAACTAAAGGACAAATACAACCGGCCGGCGATTATCGTAACGCCGACAGGAGAAAACAAATTAAAGGGAACGGGCAGAAGCGTAGAAGGACTTGATTTATATGAGATGCTTTCTGCATTCCGGCATCTCTTTGACAAATTTGGGGGCCATGCAGGGGCCTGCGGATTTACCATGGACAGCGAAAAGCTGTCTGCCTTGCGGGAAGCGCTCCGCGCTTCTGCGGAAAGCCGGTTCCGTGAGGATCCCTCCGTCTTTCAGGCTAAGCTCCGAATCGATGAGGAACTTGTGGCCGATGAATTGAGCAAGGAGTTAATTTGCCTGATAGAAAAATTGGAGCCCTTTGGTCACAAAAATCCTAAACCGCTTTTTGCCATGCGCCATGTTTCCTTATCGGACCCCTGTTTCATGGGGGATCGGCAGCAGCATGTGCGCTTTACCGCCTCCGGGATTTCCTGTGTTCTCTTTAACCGGGCAGAGCAATTCCGGGATTATTATGAGAAAGGCAGACGGGTGGATATCGCCGGTTACCCCGAAATCAACCGTTGGAACGGCAGTGAAAGGATACAGTTTACGGTGGTTGATCTGCGCTGAATCGCTGGCACAGAGAGATTATTCCTATGTCCTGCATGTATGGTATAATATAAAAATCTTAAATTAAGGAGAGAGACCTCATCCTATGGTTACATTAAAAAAGCGAAACTTAATTATATTATTGATAGTCATCCTCAGCGCCGGAATTCTCTTAACGGCGGGTTATCATCAAATCTATGGTATTGTGACGGATCAAATCGGGATCAGCGCTGAGGAATATGAAGACTACCAGAGGATGAAGCAAAACTATGGGAGATTGGATTCCCTAATGCAGCTTATCGAACAAAAGTACTACGTGCCCGTCGATACGGATAAACTGTATGAAGGTATTTACAAGGGCTTGTTTGCCGGAATCGGCGACCCCTATTCCGCATACTTAAACAAGCAGGAGTATGAGAATTTACAAATTGCCGCATCCGGAGAGTTTGAAGGCATCGGCGTTACCATTGCTCCCGATAAAAACGGATATATAAATGTGGTAGCTCCTATTGACGATACACCTGCTTTCAAGGCCGGCATCAAATCCGAAGATAAAATCATCGCCGTGGACGGTGTGGATTACAACGGGGAAACCATAGATGCCGCAGTGGCGGCTATGCGCGGCAAAGAGGGAACAGAGGTTACGATTCGAATTCTCAGGGGAGATACTACCCTGGAGTTTACCCTCAAGCGCGCAAAGATCATTTTACAAACAGTGAAAGCCGAAATGCTGGATGGAGAAATCGGATACATCCGTATCAGCTCCTTCGAAAAGCACACTGCGGAGGATTTCCGAAAAGCTCTGAGAAATATGGAACTTAGCGGTGTCAAGGGATTGATTATCGATCTGCGGGATAATCCGGGCGGTTTGGTGGACGTTTGCATAGAGATTGCGGACTCTCTGTTACCCGAAGGTATTATCACCTACACGGAAGATCGGCAGGGACAAAGAAATTATTATAAATCAGATCCGGGCGCCACAGAGATTCCCTTTGTCGTCATGATAAACGGAGGATCCGCCAGTGCCAGTGAAATTGTTGCGGGAGCTGTTAAAGACAGCGGGGTCGGTAAAATTGTCGGTACCACTTCTTATGGGAAAGGTATTATTCAGGAAATTGTGGAGTTGAACAACGGAGACGCCACAAAGCTGACGGTGATGCAATACTTCTCTCCCAAAGGAAATGTGATCCATGAGAAAGGAGTAGAGCCCGACTATATCGTAGAAATCACCCAGGATGACCTTACGGAGGGCGTACTTTTGAAGGAAAACGATAAGCAGCTCAAAAAGGCCTTGGAGCTGCTGAAATAATACTTATTCCTGTTCTTCTTCTTTGAATCTCTTTAGGATTAGCTTGTAGCCGTCGGCTCCGTATAGAAGGCAGCGGTTGACGCGGCTTATGGTAGCCGTACTGGCCTTTGTGATCTCCTCGATCTCATTGTAGGTTTTCTTTTGATCGAGGAGACGGGCTACCTGAAAGCGCTGGGCAATTGCCTGAAGCTCTTTTATCGTACAGATGTCCTCAAAGAAACGATAGCATTCTTCCTCCGTTTCGAGCAGTAAAATGGCTTTGAACAAATCATCCGTTTCTCTATTCTTCAACTTGGATTCATAGCTCATACTCATTCTCCATTTCCCCTACACAACACAAATCGCGCCCGATTCCCATAAATAACATATAACAGAACATAAAAACATAAACAGGATTACTTTAATGCTTTACAGTGCAATTATACAACGGCTTGACCTCCTTGACAACAGTATTTTTTTCCAGTAAAATACTTTCAAGAGATTGTGCCAAAAGGGAGTAGTTTATATGTTTATGGCCAACATAACGGCATTTGCCTGGTCATAAACCCGCATGCGGAAACAAGACTTTTAGCATAGAAAGCAAGAAATTGCAGATTTATGTTAAGAGTCTTATTTTTTTATAAAAAAATTGATAAACTTAATATAAATCTGCACCATAACCATAAAAGGTAAAAGGAGTGAACTCTATGTACGAGCAACAGTCAGTACAACAAGTGTTGGATGCATTGCAAGCGGACCAACATACGGGGCTGTCCGAAGAAGAGGCAGCAAAGCGTTTGGAGCAATATGGGCCAAACACTTTTCAGGAGAAGAAGCCTAAAACCAAGGTGCAGATGTTTCTGTCCCAATTGCGCGACCCGATGATTTATATTCTCTTTGCAGCAACGGCAATCTCGCTGTTTCTGCAGGAAATCGCCGATGCATTTATAATTCTGGCTATTATTCTGCTAAACGCTACAATAGGCATGGCGCAGGAAGCAAAGGCGGAAAAATCCCTGGAGGCGCTTAAAAAGCTATCCAGCCCTACTGCTCTCGTCAGGCGGGAGGGCAAAATATATGATATAGAGGCGGCAAAACTGGTTCCCGGCGATATCGTTCTGCTTGAAGCAGGAAGAGTCGTACCGGCAGATCTTCGGCTTATTAACAGTGTCAATCTTAAAGTCGAAGAAGCGGCTTTGACGGGAGAGTCGGTGCCAGTGCAAAAGGAAGCGGAGTTCGTGGCGGATACGGAAATAACGCTGGGCGATCGGTTGAATATGGCTTATATGTCCACCAGCGTTGCATACGGCAGAGGGGAAGGAGTCGTTATCAGCACGGGAATGAACACGGAGATCGGTAAGATCGCCAAAATGATCAATGAATCTGTTGACGAGATGACTCCTCTTCAAAAACGCCTCGGAGATTTAGGCAAATTGCTGGGAGTTCTGGCCCTCGGACTTTGTGTTGCCCTGTTTCTAATTGCATTGATTCAGGAAAGAGATGTAATGGAAATGCTTCTTACCGCCATTGCTCTTGCTGTGGCTGCTATTCCTGAGGGGCTTCCGGCTGTCGTCACCATTGTACTTGCTTTGGGCGTCATGCGAATGGTGAAGGTCAATACCATTGTGAGAAGGCTCCCTGCCGTGGAGACCTTAGGATCTGTCAGCGTTGTATGCTCTGATAAAACCGGAACGCTGACACAGAATAAAATGACTGTAACCAAGGTATATGCCGACGGAACGCTCATGGATGTTAAGGATCTGGACTACGAAAGCAATGCTCTTTTCGTAAACGGTTTTATTCTATGCACCGATGCTGTTGCTGACGAAGAGCGGAGAATTGGAGATCCTACGGAACTGGCCCTGCTCGATATGGGGACAAGCTTGGGTGTTACGAAGAAAATATTGGAGAGCGCATCTCCCAGAATCAATGAACAGCCCTTCGATTCCGGTAGAAAAATGATGACTACGGTACACAAAGATGCCCATGGGAAAGTCATCAGTTACACGAAGGGTGCCATGGACAGAATCATCATAAACTGTACCCACATTCTGGAGGAGGGCCGAGTAAGTGAAATCACGGAACAGGACCGGCAAAACATTGCCGACGCCGCAAAGCAAATGGCGACAATGGCTTTGCGGGTGCTTGCCCTGGCCGTTAAAATGGACGACGACTCCGCTACAGAAGATAATCTGACCTTTGTGGGCATGGTGGGAATGATCGATCCGCCACGGCCGGAGGCAGCCGGAGCGGTAGAAATATTTAAGGATGCTTCTATCACTACGATCATGATTACCGGTGACCATAAGGACACGGCTTTAGCCATCGCGAAGGAACTTGGCATTGCGGAAAGTGAAGACCAGTGTATTACGGGCGATGAGCTTTCTCGTATGTCCCAGGCGGAGCTCAATGAGGCGGTTTCCGAATTGCGGGTCTTTGCCCGTGTTTCACCGGAAAACAAAGTCATGATTGTCAACGCTTTTAAAGCCAATAATCACATCGTATCCATGACGGGTGACGGCGTAAACGATGCTCCTTCTTTAAAGGCGGCAGATATTGGCGTGGCAATGGGAATCACCGGTACGGATGTGGCCAAGGGCGCTTCCGATATGGTTCTTACGGACGACAACTTTGCGACTATACAGAAAGCGGTAGAGGAAGGGCGTAATATATATAACAACATAAAGAAGTCCGTTCTCTTCCTTTTGTCATCAAACTTGGGCGAGATCATTACCATGTTTACCGCAATAGTGGCAGGGCTTGCTGCCCCGCTGCAGGCGATCCACATTTTATGGGTAAACTTGATCACCGACTCCCTTCCCGCTCTTGCTTTAGGTGTAGACGAAGGGGACCCGGACATTATGAAAGAAAAGCCCAGAGATCCTAAGGAAAGCCTCTTTGCTCGCGGCGGCTATGCCATCACCATATTCTTTGGGTCCGTTATCGGACTCACTACCCTGTGCGCATTCCTGTACTCTCCCGTCACCTTTCTACTTGCGGCCGGCGAGCCGGTGACCTTCGATGCCATCAAAGCGCTCTATGCGGACGAGTACATCTATTCCCATGCGCAAACCTATGCCTTTACTGTTTTGGCCATATCCCAACTCTTTAATGCCATGGGAATGAGGAATTTGAACAAATCCATTTTCAAATATAATCATTTTGGCAATCGTTTGATGGTGGTTGCTTTTGTGGTAGCTTTTTCTTTGCAGATTGCGGTAACGGAGATTCCGTTCCTTATAGAAGCTTTTGATACGGCTTCTCTGACTCTGAAAGAGTGGTTTGCATTGGCAGCGATCTCTACGACCCCGCTCTGGTTCCATGAGCTGTTTGTTTTCGTGAAATACATTAAGAAACGGTCATAATGCTGTTTCATATCCGAAGAAACTTTGCATCCTAGACTCAAATTGTTATTAGGGCACACACGGTGGCAGAACCCGTGTGTTTTTCAATCAATCATAAGCCCAGAGGGTTGATCAATAGCGAATGGCTTACATTTATGTTATAATATACGTATTGTTTGCCATGGTCACAGAATATTTATAAATAAAGCGGAGCCGTAAGACTGTGTACATTTATTTATACGATAAAGATGAGATAGAAAGCAGCGAGGATGCGGTTCGTGAATGCAGCAGAGACTATGCTGAAAAGACACGAATGGGACTCCCCTCCCACATCATTGAGTCTGCTCATATCTTTCGCAGTCCGGCGGGTAAACCGGCATTTATCGATTTGCCGGAGATCCATTTTTCCGTAAGTCATTCCGGCTCGGTTTGGGGCTGCGCTATAGACAATACACCTGTCGGTTTTGATCTAGAGGATATGAATCGTCCGGAAAGCGAGAAGGGGCAGGATTCAAAGTGCGCAAGCGAGGAAAGATGGCAAAAGATTGCCGGACGTTTTTTTACTCCGGAGGAATTTGAATTCGTATGCAAGGGGGGAAGGGAAGCTTTCTTTCAACTCTGGGTCCGGAAAGAGGCATACGTTAAATATAAAGGATTAAAGCTTTTGCAGGAGCTTCCAAAAATAAATCTGGTAAAGGATGGCGAGCTTCTTTCGGAGCTTTCGGATGCTTATACAGAAGAAATAAATCTGGGCCGGGGATTAATCGGAGCATACTGCGGGGCAAAAAGAAAGAATATCAGAAAAATTATGGATTATCGAAATAACAAGTAGTAAAGGATGCATTAACGAGTATGGAAAAAAGGATAGAATCGGAGAAAGCCTCGGATAATCTCCAAGACAAAAACAAAAATATGAAGCTCGTTTACGGAGCGGCGGGGCTTTTTTCCTTTATAGTTGGGTTTTCCTTTCTGGCTATTAAGACTTCTATGAGTATGTCTACGCCTTTGGAAATCCTGACATATCGATATAATTTTGCCGCTGTGGCCGCTCTGGTTCCTTTTGCCCTTGGGCGCAGAAAAATAGATCTGGCATATAAGCCTAAGAAACAGTTAATATTAACGGTGGCTTTTTATTTGGGGTTCATGGGTTTTCAAGCTTACGGATTAATCTTTGCAACCTCCATAGAAAGCGGCATCATTTTTGCTATAGTTCCTATTTTTGCGAAGATCATAGCCTATTTTTATTTAGGCGAAAAAGGAACATTAAAACAAAATCTTTTCATTGTTCTTTCCATCAGCGCAGTCATCGCAATGTTTGTCCTCAGTGTACAGGATTTTCAAGGCGTGAGTGCAATCGGACTGCTCTTGCTGTTCATATCCAGCGTCTGCATGGCATTGAGCAATGTATTGATGCGGGGCGTGCGAAGTGAATACAACCCCTACACAATCGCTTTTTTTATCGCGTTGAGCGGATGCCTGTTGTTTAATATGATAACTCTAATCACCGGAGCGGTAAGCGGGGAACCGCTGCAGTATTTTGCGCCGCTGTTTCGCTGGGAATTTATTCTTGCCACAGCTTTTCTTGGAGTATTATCCACCACCCTTTCTTCCCAGCTTGTTGCTTACATGCTGGCAAACATGGAGGCTGTGAAGGCAACTATCTTTGGTAATCTTTCCACGGCCATATCCATTATTGCAGGGGTCGTGTTCTTGAGAGAACCTTTATATATGTATCATGTCATTTGCACGGTCTTAATTATCGTAGGAGTTGTTGGGACCAGTTTGTGCGGCACGTCAATTGAAGGGATTAAGGAGGAGTAGCAGATGGGTCTTAATGCGCGCGATCTTGCGTTGAAATACCTAAGTAGACGTGATCGGACTGCTATGGAAATCAAAAAGTACTTAGAATTGAAAGGCGTTTCCGAGGAAGAGATCCGAGATTGTCTTGACTATCTATCTGAATGTGGATTGATCGATGATGAGGAGTATTGCGAAAAGTATATCTCCTATGGAATGGAGAAGGGGCGCGGCCCTATCCGCCTTGAAAAAGAACTGCTTGAGAGAGGCGTTTCTCCTGAGGTGGTTAAACTCGCCTTGGAAGCGCATTTCAGTGACGGCGCAGAACAAAAGGCTGCTCTGGCATATATAAATAAACTTTTGGAGCAGACGGGACGCGAGATCGCAGGAAACGATAAAGAGATGGCAAAAATAGGCCGCAGGCTGGCCTACCAGGGTTATCACAGCAACGTAATTTATGATCTTTTAAACAAGCTGCGCCGGTGAAGGAAAGGGTACTAAACTTCCGGTTGACAGAGGAGAAGTATATAAGTAGAATAGTATAGTATATAATAAGAATTGCAGGTCTTTCGGTACAGAGAAAATACCGAGAGGCGCTTACGGTACATAAGAAAAAAGCTTTGATGGAGACAGTAGCTGGTTCTCGATCCTGCAGAGAGGCGGTGGTTGGTGGAAATCCGCCGGTGAGGAACCATGTGAAAATCACTCCGGAGCTTGTCCGGTGAACTGACAGTAAGCGGACACTTCCCCGCGAGTTAAGCGGAAAATGAGAGGCGGACCTTTTTGAAGTAAAGGCTCCGCTATTAGGGTGGTACCGCGGAGAGATTCGTCCCTGAATTCGAGTAAAAACGGATTCAGGGATTTTAATTTTATCGGATACAATTTAATATCTGATGTAGAAGAAGGAGATCGTATATGGTGTTTGAAAATTTATCAGAAAGACCGATAGCAGAGGTTCAAAACGAGCAGGCAGATAAATGGGATAAAGAAAACCTGCTGGAAAAATGCGTGACTACGAGAGAGGGAAGACCTTCCTTTCTGTTTTATGAGGGACCGCCCACAGCCAACGGCAGCCCCGGTATCCATCACGTCATTGCAAGGACGCTGAAGGATTCCGTGCTTCGTCACAAGACTATGCAAGGCTATGCGGTTAAGCGAAAAGCCGGCTGGGATACCCATGGGCTTCCCGTGGAGATCGAGGTAGAAAAACAGCTGAACATGAACGGGAAGAAGGATATTGAGAAATACGGAATTCGTGAATTCAATAAGAAGTGCAGGGAGTCCGTATTCACTTATGAAAAGCAATGGCGTGAGATGACTCGCCGCATGGGCTATCTCATCGATATGGATGACCCTTATATCACTTTGGATAACGATTACATCGAGACAGGCTGGTGGATCCTTAAGGAGTTTTTCAAAGCCGGGCTGATCTATGAAGGACACAAGATTCTGCCCTATTGCCCCCGTTGCGGAACCGGTCTCGCTTCCCATGAAGTGGCTTTAGGCTACAAAGAGGTAAAGACCAACACCATCACCGCAAAATTTAAGAGGAAAGACAAGGACGAATATTTTCTTGCGTGGACAACCACCCCTTGGACACTGGCATCCAACGTGGCTCTTACTGTGGGGCCGGATATCGATTATTTGAAAGTGGAGCAGCAGGGAACTATATATTATGTAAGTAAGGCCTTAGCTGACAAGGTTTTGGGAGCCGGCACCTATACGGTCCTTGAAGAAATGAAGGGCAAAGATCTGGAGTATATCGAGTATGAGCAGCTGATGCCTTTTGTTGAAGTGGATAAAAAGGCGTTTTACGTCACCTGTGGCGATTATGTTACCATTGAAGACGGAACCGGCATCGTTCATACGGCCCCTGCCTTCGGTGAAGACGACTATAATACCGGCAGGAAGTACGGACTTCCCGTTCCCAATCCGGTGGATGAGGAAGGAAAATACACCGAAACTCCCTGGGCCGGCCGTTTCGTAATGGAAGACGGTTTGGATGTTGACATCATCAAATGGCTGGCTGCCGAGGACAAGATTTACAGCAAGGAAAAGGTAGAGCACAATTATCCCCACTGCTGGAGATGCACTACGCCGCTGATCTATTATGCAAAGCCCAGTTGGTACATTGAAATGACCAAACTGAAGGATCAGCTGGTAGAGAATAATAATAAAGTAAACTGGTTCCCCGCATTTGTAGGAGAAAAGCGTTTCGGCAATTGGTTGGAAAACGTCAACGACTGGGCAATCTCCCGCAATAGGTATTGGGGAACGCCCATTAACATCTGGCGTTGCAGTGATTGTGATCATTTGGAGAGCATCGGCTCCAGAGCGGAACTGGTAGAAAAGGCCATTGAGGACATCGATGAATCCATTGAACTTCACAGACCGGATGTGGATGAAGTCCATATCAAGTGCCCGAAATGCGGAGCGATTATGAGCCGTATTCCTGAGGTCATGGACTGCTGGTTTGACAGCGGCGCCATGCCTTTTGCCCAGAGACACTACCCATTTGAAAATAAGGAGAACTTCGATACGGAGCTCTTCCCTGCCGACTTCATCTGTGAAGGTATCGATCAGACCAGGGGCTGGTTCTACTCCCTGTTGGCCATTTCGACATTTATAAAGGGAACTTCTCCTTATAAGAATGTATTGGTTAACGACCTGATACTGGACAAAGAAGGGAAGAAAATGTCCAAATCGAGGGGGAATACGGTGAACCCCTTCGATCTCTTCGATAAGTACGGTGCCGATGCGACGCGGTGGTATCTGCTATATACTTCCCCTGCCTGGTCTCCTACGAAGTTTGACGAGGACGGGTTGATAGAAATCGTCAGCAAGTTCTTCGGAACTTTGCGGAATGTTTACAATTTCTTTGTGCTCTACGCCAACACCGACGGAATTGATCCCAGAACCTTCTTCGTAGACTACGACAAGAGACCGGAGCTGGATCGCTGGATCCTGTCCAAATATCACAGATTGATTCGCGAAGTCATCGAAGAAATGGATCGTTACGATCATATGCGATCCGTTCGCAAAATTCAGGAATTCCTGGTTGAGGATTTCTCAAACTGGTATATCCGTCGAGCCAGAAGACGTTTCTGGGGAGATGACCTGACCGAAGACAAAAAATCCGTATATTTGACCACCTATGAGGTCCTGGTAGGTCTTTCCCAATTGGCTGCGCCTTTCGCGCCTTTCATTACTGATGAAATATATACCAAGCTTACAGGCGAGGAATCGGTTCATCTTTCCTATTATCCCGAATGCAAGGATGAGCTGATCGACAGCAAAGTGGAGGAACGGATGGATTTGGTCAGAGCCCTGGTCGGCTTGGGAAGAGGCGTCCGGGAGAAAGAGCGGATCAAGGTTCGCCAGCCTCTCTATAAGATTCTGGTAGACGGCAAATATGAGGATCTGATCGGCGATATGACGGATCTGATCAAAGAAGAGCTCAATGTGAAAGAAGTGGTCTTTGAGAAACAACTGGACGAATTTATGGACATGAGCCTTAAGCCCAATTTCAAAGTGGCGGGTCCTGCCCTGGGAGCAAAGATTAAATCCTTCGGGGCCGCCCTCTCCAAATTGGATCCAAAAGCGACGATTGCAATGCTTGACCGTGACGGACAGATCGCTATGGAGCTGGACGGAGAAGAAATGATAGCCGAAAAGGAATTGTTTGATGTGAAGATCACTGCCAAACCGGGTTTTGCTGTAGCCATGGAAAACAATGTGTTTGTAATTCTGGATACCACCATAACGCCGGAACTGAAGTCGGAAGGTCTTGCCCGGGAAATGATCTCCAAAGTGCAGCAGCTCCGCAAGCAGAAAGATTTTGATGTGGCGGATCGGATCTGCATCTATTGTCACGGAGACGAAGACTTCCAAAGCGCATTGGAAGAGCATAAGGATTATATTATGAACGAGACATTGGCGGTGGAAGTGAAGTATACGGATGATGCGCTGCAGGAATACGATCTGAACGGGCATAAGACCGGAATCGATGTGGAAAGATTACAGAGGTAGGAATATGAGAGCTGTAGTATCCGTTGTCGGAAAGGATAGAGTGGGCATTCTGGCCATGGTGAGCGGAATCTGCGCCAAAGCCAATGCCAACGTATTGGAAGTGACCCAGTCGGTGCTGCAGGAGTTTTTCGTCATGATCATGGTGATAGATATTTCCAACATGAACTGCAGTCTTGCAGACCTCCGCCATGAGTTGGAGGAAAACAGTATGGGAATGAAAATCCACGTAATGCATGAGGATATTTTTAACTCCATGCACCGGATCTAAGGGAGTAAATTCTCACGAGAGAGGACCAAAATGCTAAACACCAAGGATATCATGGAAACCATAACCATGATCCAGGAAGAAAACCTGGATATACGTACAATTACCATGGGCATTTCCCTTTTGGACTGCTGCGACAGTGATATCGACCGCTCCTGCCGAAAGATCTATGAGAAGATCTGTCGCTGCGCGGGAGAGTTGGTTGTTACCGGAAATGAAATCGAAGATAAATATGGTATACCCATCATTAATAAAAGAGTTTCCGTAACGCCCATTGCCATTTTGGTCGGCGCATCGGGCGGAGATCCTCTCCGCTATGCTCTGACCCTTGAGAAGGCCGCAAAGGATATCGGTGTAAATTTCATCGGCGGTTATTCCGCTTTGGTACACAAAGGTTTTTCCCCGGGAGATTTAGAGCTGATGCAATCCATTCCGAGGGCTTTGTCGGAGACGGAGCACGTCTGCTCTTCCGTCAACGTGGGCAGCACCAAAACCGGCATCAATATGGATGCCGTAAGGCTCATGGGCAGCGTGGTGAGAGAGACGGCGGAACTGACTGCCGACCGGCAATGCATCGGAGCCGCCAAACTGGTAGTGTTCTGCAATGCGCCGGAGGACAATCCTTTTATGGCTGGAGCTTTCCACGGACCGGGAGAGCCGGATTGCGTAATTAACGTAGGTGTTTCGGGTCCGGGGGTGGTCCGGGCAGCCATTGCCAAGGCAGGCAAGGACTGGGATCTGACGCAGGTTGCAGACATCATTAAGAAGACCGCATTTAAGATAACCCGTATGGGGCAATTGGTGGGAAGCGAAGCTTCCGCGCGCTTGGGTGTGCCCTTTGGGATTGTTGATCTGTCCTTGGCGCCTACTCCGGCTGTCGGAGATTCGGTAGCCCATATCTTGGAGGAAATCGGTCTTGAAAGCTGCGGCGCATGTGGAACTACCGCCGCTTTGGCCATGCTCAACGATGCGGTGAAAAAAGGAGGGGTCATGGCGTCCTCCAACGTGGGCGGGCTTTCAGGAGCATTTATTCCAGTCAGCGAAGATGCGGGCATGGTGGAGGCTGTTCGGTCGGGAACATTGACCATAGAGAAATTGGAGGCCATGACTGCCGTATGTTCGGTAGGGCTTGATATGATCGTAATTCCCGGAGATACTACTGCTGAGGTGATTTCCGGCATAATAGCCGACGAAGCGGCTATCGGAATGATCAATTCCAAGACCACCGCCGTGAGGGTAATCCCCGCCATAGGGAAGAAAGAGGGAGAAGAGCTGGAATTTGGCGGCTTGCTGGGTGGCGGGCCCGTGATGAAGGTCAACCGTAGTTCGCCCGGGGTAATGATCGCCAGGGGAGGAAGAATTCCGGCCCCGATCCAGAGCCTTAATAACTAGAAGAGACAATGCAGTGAGCAAAATGAAAGCAGATATCAAATCCATGACAATTGAAGAACTTGGCGGACTGCTTGCGGAAATCGGCCAGCAGAAGTATCGGGCTTCGCAAATTTTTGGCTGGCTGGCAAAAGGGGCAGGCAGTTTTGATGAGATGACGAATCTGCCTAAAGACTTGCGTGAAAAACTTTATGAGATAGCATATATTGAGAAACTGGAAGCGGATAAGCTTCAAATATCGGAAAAGGATGGTACCAGGAAATACCTGTTCCGCCTAAAAAGCGGAAACGCCATTGAAAGCGTTTTTTTAAAATACCATTATGGAAATTCGGTCTGCATTTCATCACAGGCCGGGTGCAGGATGGGTTGCGCCTTCTGCGCCTCCGCTATAGGAGGTAAAGCGGATAACTTATCTCCGGCAGAAATGCTGGATCAGGTTATCTCCATCCAGCAGGATACGGGGGAAAGGGTAGGCAATGTGGTGGTAATGGGCACCGGAGAACCCTTTGATAATTACGATAATCTGTGCCGTTTCATTTCGCTGATCCATGCCAAGGAAGGGCTGAATATGAGCCTTCGAGCAATTACCGTTTCTACCTGCGGGATCATTCCTAAAATTGAGACCTTTGGAAAGAAATTTCCGCAAGTTAATTTGGCCATTTCACTCCACGCTCCAAACGACGAACTTCGCAGCCGCTTAATGCCCATTAACAGGAAGTATCATATGGAGGAGCTGCTAAAAGCATGCCGCAGGCATACGGAGTTGACAGGCAGGCGCATTACCTTCGAATATGCGTTGATATACGGAGTAAACGATAAGAAGGCTCATGCGGAAGAGTTGGCTAAAAAACTGCAGGGAATGCTTTGTCACGTGAATCTGATCCCTCTTAATCCCGTTAGCGAGCGGGAATATAAGGCGGCGGACAGAAGGGCTGTGGAAGTGTTCTGCAAGGCATTGGAGGATAAGGGGATACAGGCTACGATTCGAAGAGAGTTGGGAACAGATATAGACGGCGCCTGCGGACAGCTCAGGCTCAGGACTATCTAGGATGTTTCGCAAAAGGGCATTTCTTCCTTGCCCTTTTTTTTTTGTAGTGTATAATTGAATAAAGAACCAAGATAGAGAGGGGTGATTCTATTGGTGAAAGTAATTGCGGGCCACAAGGGGTCCGGGAAAACAAAAAAAATGATACACTTAGCCAACGACATGATAGAGACTGCGCATGGCAGCGTCGTGTTTATCAACAGAAATCACAGGTTAATGTACGACCTCAAATATCAAATCAGAGTTGTTTGTATGGAAGATTATGAAGACATTACAAACATTGATGAATACATCGGGTTTATCTACGGTATCATCAGCTCGGATCATGACATTGAGGTCATTTTTATAGATGGCATTCTAAGACATAAGGATGTGCATATTCCCGATTTGGGCGAATTCTTCGAGAGACTTCGCAATATTTCCGAGCGGCACGAAATTGATTTTATCGTCAGCGTAAGCGCAGATTTAGACCAGTTGGGAGATATCATCGAAGGGTGTGAATTGTTACACTGATGTCTGTTCAAAAATTAATCTTTTGGGACATCGACGGCACCCTGCTTCACTGTGGCAGCGACGGAAGAAAAGCGCTGAATCGTACCTTTTTTGAGCTCTATAACATAAAAGACGCATTTGAGAGTTCCGATATCGGCGGAGCTATGGACTCCATGATACTTATGGGTATCATGAAGTCTCATGCCATCGGACAAGATCAACTGCCTATCATTGTCCGGCACTATCAGAAAGTGCTGGCAGATGTCTTGGATAATAATAAAGATAAGCGTATTCTACCCGGCGTACCGAAACTACTGGAAACCATCCACTATAGCGATAACTCCGAAAATGCCCTGCTTACAAGCAACCTTCGGATCGGCGCTATGACAAAATTGAACTCGGTGGGGCTGGGGCATTTTTTTAAACTGGGAGGCTTCGGCGATGAGCCCGGCGAAAAATGGGATGCGGCATACGCTTGCATACGTGAGGCGGAAGAGGTGTTTGATACTGTTCTTCCAAAAGACCGGATCTATCTCATAGGGGACAGCGTGTATGATATTTTATGCGCGCAAAAGCTGGGCATTAAGAGTATTGCTGTGGGCACCGGCTGGACGGATGCAGATTCCCTGCTGGCATACAAACCGGATCATTTCTTCCCTGATTTAAGCGATACAGAGCAGGTTCTGGAAGCGATAGATTTATAAAACATATGATAGCCGCATCACTTTGCGAATTTGCATCAAAATATTTAATAAGAGTGTAACGTATTTTTAAAACAAATTTAAAAATTGGCAGAATTTGAGGGGTTCTATTGCAGAAAAAGAACCCCTATACTTGTTTTTGTCGAAGGAAACAAAGCAATTCGACAAAAGTTGGGGTCCTGTACAAGGGGCCCGGGATACTGGAATACGGAGGTACGTTTGTATGAAAAAGAGTATCAAATACGTTGTAGTCTTATGTATGCTCGTTGTAATGCTTATGCCGACAACAGCATTTGCGGCAGAAAAGCCCTGTTTGGAGAATCTGGGACAGGTAGGTCTGAAAGTCAATGCGACGATGATTCAGGATCTCTGTTCTAAATATATGCCCAATCTGAAGAACGGGTTAGATCTTCAGGCATTGAAGGATGCCTATGGCAAACTTGGCAGCGTGCAGAGCGGCAAAAACTGCGATTTCACAAAGGTTCCTGCAGCCGCTCAGGCACAAAAGAACAGCGCTCCCAAGGCAGCCGCAAAATCGAAAGAGCCCGTGGCAGCTGAGAAGCCCGCAGCTCCTGTAACGCAGAAAAAGCCTGCGGCTCCGGCAACCTCGGAAAAGCCTGCAGCTCCTGCCGCAACTCAGAAGCCCGCGGCTCCCGCTGAAAACAACGCAGCAGCCGGCAGCTATGAAATGCAGGTAGTGGATTTGGTAAATAAGGAAAGAGCGGTCCAGGGTCTCCCGGCTTTAAAGTACAATGCAGAGCTTTCCAAAGTGGCGGAAGCAAAAGCCGCAGATTTGAGAGATAAAAATTATTTCTCCCACACATCTCCCACATACGGCTCGCCCTTTGACATGATGAAAGCGTTTGGTATCAAGTACACTGCAGCCGGTGAAAACATCGCTAAGGGTTACATGAATCCCGAATCCGTAATGAAGGGTTGGATGAACTCACCGGGCCATAAGGCCAACATCCTGAACAGCAGCTTTACGGAAATCGGTGTCGGATATGTGTCCGGCAGCAACGGAACCGGTTATTGGGTGCAGATGTTCATTCGCCCGTAAGGAACGATTACAAGCTTGATCACAACCTAAATAGTATGAGCCAGAGCAGACCTCTGAGGCACAGCCTTCAGGGGTCTGCCATTTTAATAGCTTGCACTTGGTGGAGCTACTACCTAATACATAAAAGCTCTTTTTTATGGCAATATCTTTGCAGGTTTCCGGGTGGCCTGAATTTGCTGGTTGAAATACAAGGATTCAAATTTGTCTTTGCGCAAATTTGTGCAAAATATGGAGTTATGTGTGGATCATAGGTTGGAAAAAGGTCCTCTCTGTGCAAAATATCAATTTTTGTGTAGAATCTCAAGGTTTTCATCAAAATAATCCACACATAACTCGGTTTTTTGCTCATTTTTCTTGTTGTTTCCGTAAAGGCCGGTTTCTTGCTAGGATAACTTGTTGAAAGTGTCAGACACCAGGTGTTTCCAGCTGATACAATCTGCTAAAGATTCAGAAATTTTTGATTTTAATTTGCCCGGGGTTTGCAAATATACTATAATAAAGCCAGCCTTTCAAGCTGCCATAAAAAGGACGACAGGCCATAGAACGGGACAGCAGCAATGATGGCAGCTGTAAGAGCCATATACCGTTTCTTTTAGGAGTTAGGAGGTGTTGTTTTGAAGAGAAAAGTATTCTGCGTATTTCTCGCTGTGACTCTTATCGCAGCCAGCTTTGCGGTGGCCTTTGCGGATACGGTCTATGTGGTCAAACCGGGTGATGTGCTTTGGAAGATCGCAGACAAGCACGGTACCACATGGCAGAGTCTGGCGGAGTACAACAAGCTGTCAAATCCCCATCTTATTTTTCCTAATCAAAAAATTCTCATTCCGGATAAAGAACCGACAGCTCCCCCATCCGAGCCAGAGCCGCAACCGGAACCTTCAGCCTGGGATCAGGCTTTGGAAGATTTGAAACCTCTGTTGAGCGATGTGACGGACAAATATCTGGAAGCGGTAGCCCCGGATTTCGCTTACGGTATTGCCTATGAATTGTCTAAAAACCCCAAGTACCTGTCCTCCAGTCTGGGCACGCGAACAGCAGGTAGCGATGCAGAGCATGCAGCGGCGGACTATCTTCTTTCTGTAATGAAAGACATCGGACTTGCAGATACGGAAAAAGTCGCTGTCCGGGTAGATAAATGGCAGTTTAATGACGCTACGCTGACATTGGAAGGCGATGACAAAGTCATTAAACCTCACTCTTATGCAACCGCTGCCACTCCGAAAGAAGGTATTACGGCAGAGATCGTTTACATGGGCGACGGTACCATGTGGGATTATGAAGCGTACGAGGGCGATGTGACAGGAAAGATCGTCCTGGTTGATATCGACATGAGAGCCAATTGGTGGATCACGTATCCCATGTTGGAAGCCGAATTCCGCGGAGCCGCAGCTATTATGAACTCCTGCGTCAGCGGATTCTCAGAAATCAGCAAGGATGCCTATAATTCCAACGATATATGCGGACCCGCCAATATTCCCTGCGTCAATATCACCCAGAATGATGCAGAGTATATTAAAGCCCTGATCGAGGAAAAGGGCAGCGTTGTCGGGACCTTAAAAGTGGATAACGTGGTTGAACCCGATGGGACGTCCTATAACGTTGTAGGAAAAATTAAGGGGAAAAGCTCTGAGCAGCAAATCATTGTAGGCGCCCATTACGATATGTATTTTGAAGGGTTCCAGGACGATAACATGGCTACCGGCATGGTGCTGGCTATAGCAAAGGCTATGAAGGATTCCGGATACGTTCCGGAAAATGACATAGTGTTCTGCCTGCACGGAGCCGAAGAATGGGGCGCCAGTTACACGCAATTTGACTGGACAATCGGCGCCTGGCGCATGATCAATGAGGTTCGTCCTGAATGGGCAGGGAAGACTTTGGCCTTCATCAACTTCGAACTTCCCGCCTATGAGTTTGATACATATACGAGTGTTTACTCCGCGCCGGAGCTCTATAGTCTAATCGACATTTTTGTTAACAAGGGCTTTGCGCCGGAACCTGTGGGATGTTTCCCCGACGGTGTACTGACGGAGGGTTATCAGACATATACGTATTCCGATGACTTTTCCTATTATGTGGCAGGAGTTCCCTCCACCGTTAACGGATTCCTGTTGCAGAGGGATATGGAGACGGTATTCCCTTTCTATTATAAATACTATCATACCAACTTTGACACTCCGGAGACCTATGATGAGGATGTGGCAAAATTCAATACCCAATTCTACGGAGCTTTGGCTATCTTCATCGATCAGCTGCCGGCCCATTACCTGGATTACACATCGCAGTATGACCGGTTGACGGAGGCGCTGGATGAAGAAATCTGCACAGCCGCCGGAGCCGATGTAGCAGCCTATAAAGCGGCGGTGGAAAAACTGGGAGAAGCCGCAGCTGCAGCAAAGGATAAGGTTATTGATCTTAACGTACGGTATGTGGAAGCCGTCAAGGCCGGCGCGGATCAAAGCGTTATAGATGCCATCCGCGCGGAAGCGAGAGCCTTGAATAAGAAAAACCTGGCCATCTTCAAATTTGTACAGGATACTTTGCTGGGATTGGTATACGAATCTCCTGTCGTACCCCACGAAGCTCCGCAGGATAACATTGCCCTGATGGAAGCGGTCATTGCCGCTCTCGAAGAGGGTGATGTGGTCACCGCGGCGGATGAATATGCATGGGCAATTAACGGAGTATTTGAGTGGTACGAGATGTACTTCAGCCCGGAGGTAATGGAGATACATTACGATATGTTCTACGGTGAAGATAATCAGGATAATTTGTTCTGGGGCACCGGCAAAGCCTTCGTACCCGCCGATGTGTCCGAAGCTACCCGTTCTCTGTTCGAACGATATGAAGAAGAGGGCGGAGATTTCTCCAAGGAAATCGGAATTTACAAGAAAGCCATTGAAGCGCAAAGGGCGGTTCTGAAAGATCTGATGGCAAAAGAGACGGAAGATATCCTGAAATTGATCGATATGCTCAAGTAACCTTTTACATTATTACAATTACAACATTACAATAATTCTCTTATTATTCGAGGACGGAGCCTTTGTGTTGCAAATCGCATTGGGTCCGTCCCCGTTTGTTTCTGGTAAAATCTTCGACCACCGCCCGATTCTTGCCTGGCAATTCCTATTGTAGTATAATAAAGTTCGAATATACTGGATGAAACCGCATTTTATAATACGGCGGACATAGCATGGACCGGGATAAACCGCTCCATGAGTAACGATTGTCGAAGGGAATGTTAATAAACTTATGAAAAAGATTTTAGCGCTTTGTCTGATCCTTATGCTTCTGGTCAGCCTTGCGTCATGCGATACGACCAACGCGCAACCGATCAATCCTTTACCCAAGGTAGTTATGGTTGCGTCGGAGGGAGGGCTGGGAGATAAATCCTTCAACGATATGGCCTATGAAGGAATTCTCAGAGCAGCGGAAGATTATAAGATAGAAGTGCAGATAGAGGAACCGGAAAATCGCAATGCTTACATAGAGACCGTTTCCGCAGCGGCGGCGGAAGCGGATCTGGTCATTGCCGTGGGTTATATTGAGGCGGATGCCCTGCTGGAAATTGCAGAAAACAGCCCCGACACTTTTTTTGCCGTGGTGGATTCCGATGTAGAAGCGCCGGACAACGTAATGAGCCTTTCCTTTAAAGAGGAGGAGGGATCCTTTCTTGTGGGTGTAATCGCTGCTCTGACTTCCGAAACTCAAATAGTGGGCTTTGTAGGAGGGGCAGAGGATGAAACGATTGAAAGCTTTGAGTTTGGTTATCGAGCCGGTGTCAAGGCTGTCAACCCGGAGGCAAGGGTCTTAGTTGAATATACAGGCTGTTTCGATGATGCGGAGCACGGAAAAACAGCAGCCTTATCTCTCATTGAGGAGGGCGCGGATGTGGTCTTCCATGCAGCGGGAGAATGTGGCATCGGGGTTATCGAAGCCGCGGGTGAAAAAGGCGTGTGGGCCATTGGCGTAGACAAAGACCAGTCAGAACTCAATCCGGATGCGGTTCTCTGTTCCATGTTCAAGCGGGTAGATAACGGGGTATATCTGTCGATTCAAAGCTTTATGGATGGAAAATTTGAAGGCGGCGTCTATGAGTTCGGCCTGGACTTTGAAGCGGTTGGGTACTCCGATCAAGCAGACAATTTGCCGGAGGAAATCAAGTCTCAGGCGGATCTCTATGCAAAAGCCATTATAGCGGGCGACATTTATGTTCCGAAGAACAGAGAGCAGTTTGAAGAATTTGAAGTACCCGAAGACGGGTTACTGTGAATACGTATGTAAGGTATACGCTAACAGAAAAACTACTTTTAACTTTTTATGTGTTAGGGTATAATGGAAAAAAGTTCATTATTGCTATCGCTTAACGAACAAATTAGGAGGAGAAAAGCAGATGAAAAAATTATTAGTATTGCTGTTGGCCTTCGCTATGGTATTTAGCTTTGCAGCCTGCGGCGGCGGAGAGGCTCCGGACGGAGAGGGTGAGCCCGTAGCCGAAGGTTACGAAATTGCGATGATCACGGACATCGGATCCATCGATGACAAATCCTTCAACCAAGGTACTTGGGAAGGAATCGTAGCCTATGCGGAAGAGCACGGAATTACCCACAAATACTATAAGCCCACTGAGCAAACCACCGATGCTTATCTGGCGGCCATTCAGCTTGCTGTAGAGGGCGGAGCTAAAATAATCGTTACTCCGGGATTCCTTTTCGAAGAGCCCATCTTCATCGCCCAGGATCTGTATGAGGATGTTCATTTCATCCTGATTGACGGAAATCCCCACAATGCGGATTACACCGAATTCCGGACCAATGACAATACTGTAGGCATCGTCTATGCAGAAGAGCAGTCCGGTTACTTAGCCGGTTATGCAGCTGTTAAAGACGGTTATACCAAGTTAGGCTTCATGGGCGGAATGGCAGTTCCTGCCGTTGTTCGTTTCGGCTACGGCTTCGCACAAGGAGCGGAAGCAGCCGCTGCCGAGCTTGGCATTCCCAGCGTCGAACTCAAATATCACTACACCGGTAACTTCGATGCCACACCGGAAACCCAGACACTGGCCACTTCCTGGTATGCCGAGGGCGTTGAAGTCATCTTTGCCTGCGGCGGTCTTGTAGGTAACTCTGTAATGTCTGCTGCGGAAGCAACGGGAGGAAAGGTTATCGGCGTTGACGTAGATCAGAGCGGCGAATCCGAAACCGTTATCACCTCCGCTATGAAGGGCTTGGCCGCATCTGTACAATCCGCTCTGGATGCCTTCTATAACGGCGAATTCCCCGGCGGCGAATCTCTGGTGTACGGAGCCGATAAGGATGGTGTTCAGTTGCCGATGGAGACCTCCAAGTTCAATACTTTCTCCCAGGCTGACTACGATGCAGTCTATGCGGACCTGGTCGCCGGAAATATCGATCTGAAGAAAGATGTTGACGCCAACGGAAATGAACTGACTCTTGAGGATCTGGGACTGTCCATTGTGAAGTGGACCTTGGTTCAATAATCTCTTAATCACATAGGGTGCGCCGACTCTTCCATTTATCGACACACCTTTTGATGAACTGAACTACGTAATGAATCCTTTGCAACGAACCCTGATAAAAGGGTTCGTTGCTGTTTATGACGAAACTTTGCGGGCATAAATCATTTATGATTTATTTTTACTGCCAATTCATGTATAATTAGGGTCAGTTAACAAGCCCTGTGTCCACTCCTCCCATTTGGGACACATGGTATCTTAAAACGAGAAATCCATAAAAACGGAGGGCAGCATATGGATTATGTAATCGAAATGTTGAACATCACAAAGGAATTTCCCGGAATAATCGCCAATGACGACATCACCCTCCAGCTTCGAAGGGGTGAAATCCATGCGCTGCTCGGCGAAAACGGCGCAGGAAAATCCACGCTTATGAGCGTACTCTTTGGCCTTTATCAACCGGATAAAGGTGTTATCAAAAAAGACGGAAAAGAAGTAAAGATCAGCGATCCCAATGTGGCCAATGCCCTTGGGATCGGCATGGTGCACCAGCACTTTAAACTGGTGCATAATTTTACGGTGTTGCAGAACATCATTTTGGGCGTTGAAACCACGAAGAACGGCTTTTTACGCATGGAAGAGGCGAGGAAGAAAGTTATGGACCTTTCTGCCAAATACGGTCTTTCGGTAGATCCGGACGCCCTGATCCAGGATATCACCGTGGGGATGCAACAGCGTGTAGAGATCTTGAAAATGCTCTATCGGGAAAACGAAATCCTCATCTTCGACGAACCTACGGCTGTACTCACGCCTCAGGAGATTGAGGAGCTGATGAAAATTATGAGGGATCTTGCCAAAGAAGGCAAATCGATTCTATTCATCACCCATAAGTTGAACGAAATAAAAGCCGTGGCAGACCGCTGTACCGTGTTGCGCAAAGGTAAGCGCATAGGGACCATCGACGTTGCGACCACATCGAAAGAAGAAATGTCGGAAATGATGGTAGGCCGTAAAGTGGAATTTGCGGTTGCGAAAGCCGATATTACACCCGGTGAGCCCGTCCTGGAGGTTCGGGATCTTACCGTTGCGGACAAGCAAAGCGGAAAAAAATCTGTAAAAGACGTATCCTTTACCGTTCGTAAAGGCGAAATTGTCTGTATTGCCGGAATCGACGGAAACGGACAATCGGAACTGGTTTATGCTCTTACCGGCTTGCAGCCTATAGAAAAAGGCCAGATCCTTATCAACGGTGAGGACGTTACGAATTTATCCATTAGAAGGCGCAATGCGGCGGGTATGAGCCACATTCCGGAAGACCGGCACAAGCATGGATTGGTGCTTGATTATACACTCGAGGAAAATTTGGTTCTTAAATGCTATTATACTCCTATTTTTCAGAAGAACGGTTTCCTGAAGTTCCAGAAAATCAACGAGTATGCAAACTGTTTAATTGAGAAATACGACATACGAAGCGGCCAAGGAGCAAAGACCATCGCGCGAAGCATGTCAGGTGGTAATCAGCAAAAGGCCATCGTGGCTAGAGAAATCGATCTGGGCCCTGAAATTTTGATAGCAGTCCAACCGACACGGGGACTTGATGTAGGAGCCATCGAATACATCCACAAGCAATTGATCGCCCAGAGAGACGAAGGGAAAGCAGTGTTGCTGGTTTCCTTAGAGTTGGAAGAGGTCATGAATGTCAGCGACCGGATTCTTATCATATATGAAGGCGAGATCGTGGGAGAACTGGACCCCAAAACAACCACCCTCCAGGAATTGGGCCTCTACATGGCCGGCGGAAAGCGGGATGAAAGGAGTGAAGCAGTATGATCGTTTTAAAGAAGCTGTTAAATATTCGCGGATTCAACAATGCTACTTCTTCCATCGTAGCAATCCTTGCCGGTTTGCTCTTCGGATTTATTGTTTTACTGATCAGTAACCCGGCCCAGGCGGCCGACGGCTTTATCATCATTCTGAAAGGGGGCTTTTCTACCGGAGGAAAAGGGATGGGGCAGGTAATGTACTTTGCCACGCCTCTCATTCTCACGGGTCTTTCTGTCGGCTTCGCTTTCAAAACCGGACTGTTCAACATCGGCGCTGCGGGGCAGTTCATTATGGGCGCCTTTGCGGCCGTCTATGTGGGTGTGAAGTGGACCTTCATCCCTGCGCCTTTCCACTGGATGGTTGCCCTTCTGGCTGCTACCCTGGTGGGAGCTTTATGGGCGCTGATTCCCGGTCTGCTCAAGGCTTACCTGAATGTACATGAGGTAATCTCCACAATCATGATGAATTATATAGGAATGTACCTTGCAAACTTCATGGTTAAGACCACGGTATACGACTCTAAAAAAGCTCTTTCCATGAGTGTGGCTGAATCGGCGGTCCTGCCGAAAGCGGGATTGGACAAGATATTCTACAGTATCACTCCTTCCGGCACGGTGGACGTGTCCACGGTAAACTGCGGATTTTATATAGCCTTAGGCGTGGCTATCGTCATGTACATCGTATTGAACAAAACCACCTTCGGTTACGAGCTCAAGGCTTGCGGATTCAACCGGAATGCCAGCAAGTACGCCGGAATCAATGAAAAGAGAAGCATCGTCCTCTCCATGGTCATTGCCGGAGCGTTAGCCGGACTTGGGGGCGGACTGCTCTACCTCTCCGGGGTTAACGGACGTCATATTAAACCTGTGGACGTGTTGGCGCCGGAAGGCTTCAACGGAATCCCCGTTGCGCTGCTGGGATTATCAAATCCCATCGGGATCATCTTTTCCGCTATTTTCATTTCCTACATTACCTTGGGCGGAAATTACCTGCAGAGGTTGGACTTTGTACCCGAAATCATCGATATTATTATCGCCTGCATCATCTACTTCAGCGCCTTTGCGCTCTTATTCAGAAACATACTTCCGGCGTTGCTGAAATGGAGAATGAGTGTGGCTGAAAAGAAGAGCGGCCAAGCGCCCGCTGATGATACGGAAACGCAAAAAACAGAAATACAGGAGGGTAAGGAATCATGAATATATTGTATTTGGTTGTTCAACAGACCATGTTCTTTTCTATCCCTCTGCTCATAGTGGCTTTGGGCGGCGTATTCACTGAACGGGGCGGTGTCACCAACATTGCTTTGGACGGTATGATGATCATGGGCGCATTTACGAGTATTTTCTTCATCAACAGGATGGGCGGAATTATGAGCGGACAGCCCTTGCTGTTGATTGCCATTCTCATTGCCGTGGTCACAGGAATGATCTTTTCGCTGCTGCATGCCTACGCATCGGTGAATATGAAGTCCGATCAGATTATTAGCGGTACTGCCTTAAATATGTTTGCTCCCGCATTCGCTATCTACGTTGCCCGTATGATTCAGGAAAACAGCGTGCAGCAGATCACTTTCAGCAACACCTTCCGTATAGCATCTGTGCCGATATTAGGTGACATTCCCATTCTGGGAGGGCTTTTCTTCCGTAACGCCTACATCACCACTTATATAGGGCTGCTTATATTGGTTATATCGACAATTGTACTCTACAAAACCCGCTTTGGTCTTCGGCTGCGGGCTTGCGGCGAGCATCCCCATGCGGCCGATTCCGTAGGAATCAATGTATATAGGATGCGCTATGCGGGTGTCATAATATCCGGCGGCTTAGCCGGGCTGGGAGGGCTGGTATTCGTCGTTCCTACATCCACCCAGTTCAACGCCACTGTGTCCGGCTACGGATTCCTTGCTCTTGCGGTTATGATCTTCGGTCAATGGAAACCGATAAGGGTTTTGTTTGCGGCGTTCTTCTTCGGACTGATGAAGACCATCGCTTCGGCCTACTCCGTCATTCCGTTTTTGTCTACGTCGCAGATACCCAGCGATGTGTATAAGATGATACCTTTTATCGCAACCTTAATAGTGTTGGCCTTCAGTTCCAAATCCTCGCAGGCGCCCAGAGCTGTGGCGGTGCCTTATGATAAGGGCAGCAGATAAGGCGCGGAGAAAGACACACAAGGACAGACCTTTGGTTCCGGAGTCTGCCCGCAATTTGGTTCAGGCAGTGATATGAAGGGAGAGATACATTGTTGGCTTTTTTACCGGTTACAAGAGAAGAGATGGAAGTCCTGGGCTGGGAACGGCCGGATTTTGTCCTCGTAACCGGAGATGCATACGTGGACCATCCTTCCTTTGGACACGCAATTATCAGCCGTGTATTGGAAAGCAGAGGCTATAAAGTAGCAATTCTACCTCAACCCCAGTGGCGCAGCCCGGACGACTTTCGTCGTTTCGGCAGGCCCAGGCTGGGGTTTCTCATCACTTCCGGCAATGTGGACTCCATGGTAAATCATTATTCGGTGTTCAAACGGAGAAGGCGCACCGATATTTATTCACCGGGAGGAGAGGCCGGTCGTCGCCCGGACCGAGCTGTCATCGTCTACAGCCATCGGGCAAGGGAAGCGTATAAGGATGTGCCCATAATCTTGGGCGGTCTGGAAGCAAGCCTGCGAAGGCATGCCCATTATGACTATTGGGAAGATAAAATTCGCAGATCCATTCTCTTGGATTCCAAAGCCGACCTTTTGGTTTACGGGATGGGAGAAAAGGCTGTTGTGGAGATTGCTGAAGCCCTGGACAGCGGCATCGATGCAAAACATATCAGCTGGATTTCCGGGACCGTTTACCGCAGAACCGTTTCAACCGGCGGGCTTGAATCCGAGTTTCCGGGGCAATCACCTGTTCTCCTTCCTTCTTTTGAGGAAGTATCCGTTTCAAAGAAAGCCTTTGCCGACAGTTTTCGGATTCAATACAGAAACAACGATTCCATTCAAGGGAAGATCTTAGTGGAGCCTTACGGTGAAAACAATGTGGTCGTTGCAAATCCTCCAATGTCACCTCTTGAGACGTTGGATCTGGACGATATATATGAACTGCCTTATGAAAGAAACTGGCATCCCATGTATGAAGCGGAGGGAGGAGTCCCTGCCATTGATGAAGTCAAATTCAGCATTACCGCAAATCGGGGGTGCTTTGGAGGCTGCGCCTTTTGCGCTTTAACCTACCATCAGGGCCGTGAAGTAAGAGGGCGGAGCAAAGAGTCCATTCTCAGGGAAGCGGAGGCGCTGACCAAGATGCCGGATTTTAAAGGGTATATTCACGACATCGGAGGTCCCACCGCAAATTTTCGGAGCCCTGCCTGCGACAAGCAACTTGTCTTCGGTGTGTGTAAAGAGAAGGATTGTCTCTATCCGAAACCCTGTAAAAAACTTGTGGTGGATCACAGAGAGTATCTTGATATTCTGCGCAGCGTACGGAGCCTGCCGGGCGTAAAGAAGGTGTTCATCCGTTCCGGAATCCGCTACGATTACGTAATGGCGGATGAAAGCGGCGAATTTCTCGAAGAGATCTGCAGGCATCATGTAAGCGGCACTCTCAAAGTGGCGCCGGAACATATATCGCCCCGGGTCTTGGCAAGGATGCGGAAGCCGCCCAAAGAAGTATTTGAGGCATTTAGCAAGAGATACAAGGAGATTAATGAAAGAACCGGAAAAAAGCAATACCTGATTCCTTACTTAATTTCCTCTCATCCCGGATCTACCTTGGAGGATGCGGTGGAGCTTGCTCTTTACCTGAAAAAGAGCGGATTTGTTCCGGATCAGGTTCAGGATTTTTATCCCACACCGGGGACTTTGGCTACTTGTATGTACTATACGGAGACGGATCCTTTGACGGGAGAAAAGGTTTATGTGGCTAAAGACATGAAAGAAAAAAAGCTGCAGCGGGCATTGCTGCATTTTCATAAGAAGGAAAACAGACCTTTTGTAAAAGAAGCGCTTGAAAGGGTCGGCAGAAAGGACCTTATTGATGTTCTAAAATAGTAGTTTGATAGCAGTGGCGGTAAAAGGAAGGAATGTGTCATGGGTTTGATTATGAAGCTTCCTCATATTATGGATGAGAGCAGGAAGGCCTTTGAAGAGATCATGGCCACATCCGGTGTCGGGAAGTACGTATTAAAGGAATGCGCCGGCAAGGGAAGAGAGAAAGACCTCCTTTCCGAAAATATGCTTGTCAGAGGCGACAATCTGCACTTCATGAAGTTTCTTATGGATGAAAAGGATCTTTTGGGCAAGGTCCGTTTGATATATATCGATCCGCCTTTCTTCTCCAAATCTCATTACGGCGCCGAAATCAAGCTCCGTTCCGATAAGATTAAGAATATTCCCGTTATGAAGCAAAAGGCGTATACCGATACCTGGGAAGAGGGATTGGAAGAGTACCTTAAAATGCTTGCTCTTCGATTGATGCTTATGCGCGAACTTCTGGCGGATGACGGCTGCATCTGGGTCCATTTGGACTGGCACGCTGTCCATTATGTGAAGGTTCTTATGGATGAAATCTTCGGAGAAGAGAATTTCGTCAACGAAATTATTTGGCATTATAAGTCGGGAGGGGCCAGCAAAAGGCGCTTTGCGAGAAAGCACGATACCCTGCTGTTCTACGGAAAAACAAATACATACTACTTTGAGCCCTTCAAGGAAAAATCATACAATCGTGATTATAAGCCCTATCGTTTTAAAGGCGTTAAGGAATATCGGGATGAACTGGGCTGGTACACCATGGTCAATCGAAAAGATGTATGGCAGTTGGATATGGTCGGAAGGACCTCCGCCGAACGTACCGGCTATGTGACGCAGAAACCTGAAACCTTAATCGAACGCATTCTGGAAAGTTGTACCCGGGAAGGCGATTTGTGCGCCGATTTCTTCGGCGGGTCAGGGACCATGGCGGCTGTAGCAGATCGGATGGGAAGGAAATGGATTTCATGTGACATCGGCAGGTTGGCCACCATCAGTTCCCACAAGCGGCTCATTACGGCCGGCGCTTCCTATTCTTTCTATGAAGAAAGGGGCAGCGAGTCCGACGTTGAGGAGAAAGGTACAATCGAAGCGGAGATTTCCCTTCAGCCGGCTCTCGCTTCGGACAAGATGTTATTAAGGGTAGAACTAACAGGTTATCGGCCTTACTCTTTAAAGCAGCTGCCCGTGGAGGACAAGTATCTGCCCATCGTTGAAAAGATTTTGGATGAAGATTCTTTGCAATTTGTTGCATACTGGAGCATAGATTGTCATTATGAGAAGGGAATCAACAAACCCGACGCATACATATGTAAGAACAATGAGGGAATAGAAACCCTTTATGAGACCATAGGGTCAGAGTTCGGGCCTGTCTGCATCAAAGTGGTGGATATTTTTGGCAACAGCGCCGTTCTCACGGCCAACTTGTGAAGCTAAACTTGTAAAAGGAGATAAACACCTTTACAGATTCTGCTTTTACAGGATAATAAACCAAAATCAATAAAATGATTAAAATTAGTTGATTTTTATTTAAAAAATGCTCGATAACCGAGATAAAACAAGAGAAAATCAACTAAATAAACATTAATACTGAAATTTAGTTGATTTTTTTATTAAAAAGTCAACTAATAATACTGATTCTATAGAAATTAGTTGATCCACCGGCAAAGAGAGCAGGATATTCCCAATATATGGAAAACATATCAACTAAAAAAGATCCTTTTCAGAATATTAGTTGCTCTTTGGCTTTTAGCAAAAGAACATGACTTTTATAAGAACGAATATGTTTATATTTGGCGTTTAACAGCGGATATGATTTTTATTGAAACTTACGAATTGATTGGCGTGAACTCATAAAATCGCGAATAAAAGAGGGTAGATGTAAGATGTGGAAAAATACCATCACTAAGGAAAAAATAAAGGAATGGGGCATAGATTGGCTCTTTATTATTGTAGGTTGCGCTTTGGGAGCTTTCTCAAGCATTTGCATCCTGATCCCTAACGGGCTTTCCAGCGGAGGAATTACAGGCATATGCCGGATTCTTCAAGAAACCATAGGCATAGATTTCTCTATTTTGTATTATGGTTTTGCTTTTTTGATTTTAGTGATCTGCGGTATCCTTCTTGGCATAGGAGAAGCGAAAAAGATCTTGCTTTTGACTGTACTGTACCCCGCATTCCTTTTTCTGTTTGAGAAGCTCAACATAAACTTGCTTGAGGAAAAGGATGTAATTCTGGCTGCTATTTATTGCGGTGTGTTTAGCGGCATTTGTACGGGGTTGATCTTTACCCGGGGCTATTCCTTTGGAGGAACGGATACCATAGCGAAGATCATCAAAAAGAAGCTGCTTCCGCAGGTAGGGATTTCAAAAATTCTGCTTGTCATTGACGCAGTTATTATCATAGCTTCGGGCCTTTTTTTCGGCCGAAACATTGCGCTTTATGCCCTGGTAACCCAGATTATTTTCTCCAGAGTGGTAGATTATGTCATGTACGGCTTTGATTCCAAGGTGGTTCAACTGGAGATCATTACCGATAAACACGATGAGGTGGCAGATTACATTCTCCACGAAGTCAAGAGGGGTGTCTCCAATGTAAAAATAATAGGGCAATATACACAGCAACCTCGTCAAAAGATCATTACTTTATGCTCACCCCGGGAAAGCATGCTGATCAAGCAGTTTGTTGCCAAAGTAGATAAAAAGGCCTTTGTGACGGTCATTCGCGTGGAGACCGTCTGGGGGTTGGGAGCGGGCTTCAGCGATCTCATGGATGAAAAGGAATGATAATTTTATCCATGATTTCCTTATCTCTTTTTGGTGTAATAATATACGGGCAATCCTGCCAGCGTAATTAAAATACCTACGGCGGAATTGATCGGTTCACTTACGATGGTGCTGATTAAGATATAAACTCCGCCTAAGATGCCCACAATAGGAGTAATCGGATATAGGGGAACCCTGTAACGATTTGCCCTCAGGGGCATTTTTTTTCTCAACAGAAAGACGCCGAAAACGCCGGACACAAAGAAGATCCACAGCACGAATACCAGCAGATCCGTAAGTGTATTAAACGTGCCGGAAAAAATATAGATTACCGCCAAGGCGCTTTCCAAAATCAGAGCGTTTGTAGGCGTGCCGAAACGTCTATGAAGCTTCATGAGCTTTGTCGAGTAGGGAAGTTGCTTTCTTTCCCCCATAGAAAAAGGTACCCTTGCTCCGGTTAAAGTATAGCCATTGAGAGCACCGAATACGGATACGATTATCCCTGCTGCGATGAAAGCCGCGCCTCCTCCTCCAAACAATACTACTGCAGCATCGGAAGCGGGAGTGTCGGAAACGGTAATTTGCTCGATGGGAATGATGTTAAGCAATGCTATATTAATTAAAAGATAGACCGTCATAACAGCGGTCACTCCGAGGATGATCGCGCGAGGCATTTCTTTTGTTGGATTTTTCAGCTCTCCGGCCATATTTGTTACGGAGATCCAGCCATCATAAGCCCATAGAGTGCCGAGGATCGCCGCCCCGAAGCCGGCTCCTTCGGTGATTACGGTAACGGTACGAAAATCGTGGGCTTCACCCTTTGTCAAGCCCCAAAAAATAATGATGGCGATCGGAATCAGTTTGGCGACCGTTGAAAGAGTCTGGACCATGCCCCCGCACTTGGTTGATAGAATATTCATAGCCGTAACAAAAGCCAAAACGCCAACTGCCAGCAGTTTCTGTTCCAATGCTCCTAAGGGGATAAAAAATGTAGTGTAGGTGCTGAAAGCGATGGCCAGCGCAGCTGCGGCTGCCGGGAATGAAATAACCGTCTGTACCCATCCCAGCAGAAATCCCCAAGCTTCCCCGTACAGCTCTTCCAGATATACATACAGCCCTCCTGTTTTTGGAATGGCTGCGGCGATTTCCGCAACGGTCAGCGCGGAAGCCATGGTAATGACGCCTCCCAGCGCCCAAGCCAGCAACCCAAGTATGGGGGATCCGGCATTGTGAAAGACAATACTGGGCTTCAAAAAAATTCCGGAACCTATAATCATTCCGATAACGATGGCAATCGCCTGCACAAAAGTCACTGTCTTTTTTAAGTTCCGCTGTGTCATTCTATCTTCCTTTGTCCGCCTGCTCAATTGCGGCGCTGCAGGCTCTGTTTATTTATTTTAATCAATGTTATATATTCCCTTTTTACCTGTTTTACAACCGGATTTTTAACATATTCAAAAAGAACAAGGGAACTAATTGCCCCGGTCTGCGTCTTAATAAGTAACAACTTGTATTTAAACCGGTGTTTGGTGTCGTTATATTTTGCGCCGGACACTTTTACAGCTTGCAGGCATTTATATAAAATGAGGAGGGGAGAAATTATGAAAGCCACCGGGTCCGGGAAATTGACCTTACTGTTGGTCTTTCTCCTGATTTTCAGCCTGATTGCCGGAGGCTGTGTGGCGACGGCACAGGCAAACCAACAGTATTCGGCCACAGACTTGAGCGGATATAAAGGAAAAGCGATTTTCATGCATGTGGGAAGCCCACTGATTCTTTCCGGTGATGAGACGGTGTTCCTCGATTCCGAGAATTTTGATGTGGCAGCCATGGTTTACAAGCAGCGCGCGCTGGTGCCGCTTCGTGCGGTAGCGGAGCATTTTGGAGCGACTGTCTCTTACGAACCGAGCAAACATGAAGCCATAGTTTCTTACGGCGGAAAGCAATTTGTATTCCCTATAGGCAAGGCCAGATACCAATCCGTTGAGGGAAACAGATCCGCAACCGTGGATATGGATACGGAAGCTTTGCTGAAGAATGACCGCACCATGGTTCCCATACGCGTAATTGCGGAAGAGCTGCTTAAGAAACACGTGGATTATATGGATGGCGTTATCGTCATCTCTGATGAGGCTATTCCGTTAAAGGGAAAAGAC
Organism: Anaerovoracaceae bacterium; assembly: GCA_050953365.1. Classification (GTDB taxonomy): domain Bacteria; phylum Bacillota; class Clostridia; order Peptostreptococcales; family Anaerovoracaceae; genus UBA1426. The sequence goes on from JBMNMN010000002.1 coordinate 106,432, forward strand.
GGTCTGGTTAATACGGTCAAATCGAAAATTGGAGCAGCTACAAAAGCGGAGTCGGAGAGTCAATTAAGCCGCGTACTGCAATATAGGCCGGTATACGGAAGCGTGGAAAGAAGCGGCGCGGCAGTACCGGAGATGGGTACAGGCATTGCTCGCGACGGCGCTGACCAGAATGCGGCAGAAGCTCCTGCGGCTGCGCCGGGTGAAGGCGGAGAACCAGAGAAAGGCGCCGGTTCATCGGATTACTCTTCGACGAATGTCCAGGTCGAGGGCATCGATGAGGCCGATATTGTGAAAACAGACGGGAGATACCTCTATTATGCGGGAAGCAACGCAGTGCGTATCATCCGCGCCGACGGTCCAAAGCTTTCCGAGGTCTCCATCATCAAGCTGCCGGATGAAAAGTATGTGCAGGAAATTTATCTGGATAAAGACAGACTGGTATTGTTAGGCAACCGCAACGAATATGATAAAATCCGTTACTATCCCATGATGGATAAACCCGCTGAACCGACGACGCAGGGAAGTTCCGTACGTGAACTGCCTGCCAACATTGCGCCGGATGCCCCGGTAAGCGACGAGGGGGGAGCGGCGAGCATGGCTGAAGTTGTGGAACCGGTTGTAGCCGAAATAGATGCAAGAATAATATATCCCGGATATTACAAATCCTTTGCTTTCGCGGACATCTACGATATTTCGGATCCTGCCAATCCTGCCCTGCTAAAGAGCCATGAAATGGAAGGATATTACCAATCCAGCAGGAAGTCCGGCGACCACTTGTACCTAATCACCAATACCGGTTGGTACGGCGGCATTGTAGTGCCTTTGATGCGGGATACGGTAAGAGGCAAAGAGGCAGTACCGGTAGATTTGAAAGACATCATGGTCATGCCGGAACCCGCCAGCCCCGGCTACATCGTGCTCTCCGCCATTGACATTACGGATAACAGCAAAACGGAAGTAGAAGCTATCACAGCCTATGGTTCCACAATCTATATGAACGAGTCGGCGCTCTACCTGGCTTCCGGCCGCTATGACGGAACCACGGATATCACCAAATTCAGGATTGACGGTATGAATATCGGCTATGCGGGCTCGGGAAGAGTTAAAGGAAGCTTGCTCAATCAGTTTTCCATGGATGAGTTTGAAGGCAATCTGAGGGTTGCCACTACCGATTGGAATGAGGGCAACAATCTCTTCGTTTTGGACGGCTCTCTTAACGTGATCGGTTCCGTAACAGGCTTGGCGAAAGGCGAAACGATTTATTCGGTTCGTTTCATGGGCGATAAGGGCTATATCGTAACTTTCCGCACCATGGACCCGCTCTTTGTCTTTGACCTGTCGGATCCGAGGGCGCCAAAGGTAACCGGGGAATTGAAGATGCCGGGTTTCAGCAATTATTTACATCCCGTCGGTGACGGTCTCATCCTGGGTATCGGCATGGAGACCCGTGAACTCATTGAACGAGATGCAGCGGGCAACGAAAGACCCGTGGGTTTCCGCCAGGGCGGACTGAAGATCTCCCTCTTTGATGTTTCTGACATGGGCAAACCGAGAGAACTTACGAATCTTGTGATAGGGGAGAGCGGCAGCTACAGCGAAGCGCTTTACAATCATAAAGCTGTTATGGTTGATGCAGCCTCACAGCAGATCGTTTTTGATGCCTATATTTCCAGAAACAAAGATTGGAGCGATTACAGCCAGGGGGCTTTGGTAATCAGTTATAAAGACAATAAGGTATCACAAAAGGGGTTTTTAAAATATGAACAGCCGGAGGTATACGGAAAATACATTCCTTACGGCCGCAGAGCCGTGTACATCGGCAACACTCTGTACTATATCCAGGACGGCATAATCAACGCCTTTGATTATAACAGCCTGGAGAAAACCGGATCCCTTGTCCTGAAATAAGTTTTCAGAAGGTATCTCCGGAGGAGGGACTTGCAAAAAAGTGTCGGACACTCTTTGCAAGTCCTTTTTCGTTTCATGAAACAGTGATTGAATCAGAAGAAATGTGATATTATATAAGTAAGTATCTCCGTCTTCGGACAAGAGGTAAGCTTTTGAGATTTAAGGGGGATATGAGAGTGGAAAACTGGCTCATTGGTCTGATTGCAGTCGTTGCCATCCTGATTCTGTGTGTGATCTTGGTTTTCAATAATCTTGTGCGAAAGCGCAACATTGCCGAATCGGCCTGGTCGAATATTGACGTGCAGCTTCAGAGAAGGTATGACCTGATACCCAACCTGGTTGAGAGTGTCAAGGCCTATGCAAAGCATGAAAGAGAAACATTTGAAAGGATTGCCGCTCTGAGAGCTTCCTTCCAAAATGCCACCACTCCTAAAGAAATCGAGACAATCGATCAGGAGATGAATCTGGCGGTGAAGCGTTTATTCGCCATTGCGGAAAACTATCCGGACCTTAAGGCAAGTCAGAACTTCCTGATGCTTCAGGAGTCTCTGGCAGGCACGGAAAACCGTATCGCCTATAGCAGGAATAATTACAATCACGCGGTAATGAGCTACAACACAGCAGTGCAGACCTTCCCCGGCATATTGGTTGCGGGTCCGTTCGGATTTCGTATAAAAGAGTTTTTCGAAGTAGAGGACAGCGGAATGCGAGATGCGGTGGAAGTTAAACTTGATTGATCGGAGGAAATAATATGGCGAAAAATTATGTCAGCGTGTACGAGCGAGTCAATCACAGCAAGCGAAACTCCATCCTGGTCGTTATAGGGTTTATTGTGTTCTTCGCATTAATATTTTCACTGATCGGATTATTTTACGGGCAATCGGTTTACTATGGAGATTATTATGATCTGCTCCTGACGGTTCTCGTGGGAGCCGGTCTTGGCATATCCATTTCTCTCATCATATCCATAGTGTCTTATAGAAGGAGCGGGAAAATTCTTGCCAAGGCGGCCAATGCCGTCGAAGTGAAAAGGGAGGATAATCCATACCTTTATGAAATGGTGGATGCCATTGCCGCGGGGGCTCAAATTCAGCCGCCTAGGGTGTATATCATTGAATCCGGTGAAATGAACGCCTTCGCCTCGGGTTCCGGCGGGGGCAATTCCATGGTAGCCGTTACGAGAGGTCTTTTGGAGGTTCTCAACCGAGAAGAGCTGGAAGGCGTTATAGCACACGAAGTCGCCCATTTGAAGAATGATGATATTAAATTTGTTTCGCTGGCCGCAGCCCTTTCGGCAACCTTACTGATGATTTTGCATGCATTTGGCAGGGGCATGTATTTTTCGGGAAGAGGAAGAAGATCAAGCTCGAGCAATTCCCGGGGCGGCGGAGGGAATGCCATCATACTTGTAGTTGTTATGCTGGCGTCGATTATCGCCATCGTCCTGGGACCGCTCATCGTGAGAGCCATGCAGAGCGCCGTTTCAAAGCAGAGGGAGTTTCTTGCGGACGCTTCGGGAGCCGCCATCATCGGATATCCTTTGGGACTGGCTTCCGCCTTAGAGAAGATCGATCTGCATAATCGGCGCTATCTTGCCCAGCATGGGACTGCTTTTACCAACCAATCCGTCCACGCTCTCTGTATCAGCCAGCCTTTTACAAAGAAGGTGTCGAGGCTTTTCTCCACGCATCCGCCCATTGAAGAGCGGGTTGAAAGGCTGCGGGGGATGTGACGTGGAAATGAGCGCTTCGCTCTTTGCTTAAAAAATTAATAGTTTAATTGCTGGGCCCAGTCCAGGGCTTTAAGATACAAGATCATAAACGTTTTTGCATCGATTATGGCAGAGGGATCGATGCCTCTATCGCTCCAAGGGGCTGTTTCACAGGCAATCACATAGTCCAGACATTCCCTGCACTTGTTCGGTTTACCTAATAGAGCTTCCTTTACCTCGTCGGGAAGAGGAAGGCCTTCAAGAATTTGATGCATGGGCTGATGCATCAGGACATCGATAAGAGAAAACAGACCTGTGAAAAAATACTTTGATGCCTCTTGCTCTGCTCGAAGCTCCAGAGCAATCAGTTCCATTAGTTTGCTGCGGATGATGCAAAGCTTAATAGCCTCCGCGTTTTCCGGGTTGCGCAGATCCTTCATCATCAAGACACCCATCCATTGCCGCAATTCCTCAAAGCCGATGTATACCAGAGCGTGAGAGATGGTGTTGATTTTATTCTTCGCACCGTAATAAACTGAGTTTACTAGTTTTAAAAGTTTATAGGACAAGCCCAGATCCTTTTCTATGATTGACGAAATTATCTTGTAGCTCGGCTCCGGACTACTCAGCTCATCTAAAATACGAATAACGTTGATGGGCAATGAGTGAATTTCTTTCGAACCGATGATTGCAGGCTTGCTGAAAAAATATCCTTGGAAGTAATCGTACCCCATTTTAAGCGCCCGATCATACTCTTCGCGAGTTTCAATCTTTTCTGCCAGGAATTGAACACGGGATCGATATTTTTTAATCAGGCTCTGCTGTTTCTCAAGATTGACGGTGGGATACTCCACCTTGATAATATCGGCTACTTCAATGAGCGGCAAATTGTCATCGTCCAGAATAAAATCGTCCAGGGCGATGGTATAGCCCGATTTCTGAAGCTGCCGGCAGGCCTCTATGGTCTCTTGAGTGGCCTCTCCCCGCTCCAACACCTCTATCACTACAGATTCCGGGGGCAATATGCAGGGAAATTGTTTATGTATGAGATCTTTTGAGAAATTGATGAAGGCCAAAGTTCCTTCGGTGAGCGTTTGAAGATCCATCACCAAAAAAGAGTTATAGATCAACTCTTCTGTGGCTCGGTTGTCATCTGTGCCGCAATAATGATTCTGATTGCTCTGCCTATAAAGCAATTCATAGCCGTGCACTCGCATATTCCGATTGAAAATAGGCTGACGGGCAATATAGACGTCCATATCAATTCACCTTTTTAATGTTAGCATATAGCCGCCTTTATCCTTATCAGTAATCCCAATACAATTTGTTAAAATATAAAATGGCGAATTGTAAAATGAAGTTGAACTAATAAAAAATCCATAGTGACGATTTCTGTTGTAAAATAGTTTTTACGAGAAACAATTTCACAGAAAGGCGAATCACTATGGATCACTCACAGTTTACACCTAATCCGCGAAAAAATAAACATCTTTCTTTTAAAGAGCGCGTAAAAATCGAGTTATTGGCTGGTGAAGGCAAAACTGCTTATGCCATCGCAAAACTGCTAAATCGGCCCATAAACACCATTACAAACGAACTAAGGCGTGGCACAGTGGAACAGATAAAGCAGGGCAAATTAGTAAAAATCTACTACGCTGATGCCGGCCAGGCTAAATATGAGGCAAATCGCCGGAACACTGGTCGCAGGTACAAGCTGCTACAGTGCAGTGAGTTCGTAGGCTATGTTGAGAAGATGATGTTAGAGGAAGATTGGTCCGTGGACTCTGCCGTAGGTAGGGCTGCAGCAACGGGTAAATTCGATAAGATGCTTTGCACCAAGACCATCTATAACTACATCGACTTGGGGCTCCTAAAGGTTAAGAATACTGACCTGCCACTAAAACTGAGGCGCAGCCCTAAAGGGGTCCGTATCAGGGCAAACAAGCGAAACCTCGGTGACAGTATTGAAAGCCGTCCTTCCCATGTGGAGGAACGAGAAGAATTCGGCCACTGGGAGATCGATACAGTCATCGGTTCAAAATCCAAGGAGGACGAAAGCTTGTTGACTATCGTCGAACGGAAGACCAGAAACGCACTGATTCGTAAAATTTCAGCAAGAACAGCAGAAGCAGTAATGAAGGAAATTGATACGATCAAGGAGGAATTTGGCAGTCAGTTCCATGAAGCTTTCAAGACTATCACTTCCGACAACGGATCTGAGTTCGCCTCCCTGTCCAGACTGAAAGAACAGAATGTAGGAGTATACTTTACCCACCCCTTCTCCTCATTTGAACGAGGCACCAATGAAAACCATAATGGCATGATACGACGCTTCATCCCGAAAGGGAAGAAGATTTCCGATTACAGCTTAGAGGCCATCGAGCGAATAGAGGAATGGATGAATGGCCTCCCTAGAAAGATCCTAGGCTACAAAACCCCGGAGGAGCTCTTCGAAGAGGAACTCGATTTAATCTATGCTCTTTAACAACAGAGATTGGTCAAGGTACGGAGAATAGTTCAACTTGTTATTGCAATTCAGGAAAATATAAAATATATGTTACCGCTGCAAATTGCTAATAGTATTATATACCATAATGCGTCAGAATTTTACATAAAATATCTAAATTTTTAGCCTATTTTGGTGCCAGACACTTTTTACAAGTATGTGGCCGTATATATACAGCCTTGAGGGCAGGGCTGATAGTGTAAAATAGTTGTGGAGTTGTTAAAGGAAAGAAACAGAGATTAACTCCCCCTTGTTATAATAGTTTCACCACAAAAACACAAAAAAAACTCCACAACAACTTGACACCGTCCTAAGGAAAAAATGTGCTTCCATTATTTATAAAAGAATGATATAATATTGACAAATGCAGGAATGGATAAACTGTATTTATAGAAATAGAATAACAGGATTCCGAGTTTAGTTTTCTAAGGCAGAAAAGCTAAGATACTAAGCCGATGGGTTTTGTTGGAAACGACAAGGCCTCCCGTTTTGGAAAGGAATATGCGAAGGTATATGCTTTCACAACGGGTGCACTAGAATAGTCACCTGTTTTTGTTTTACTGTATTCTTTACGAAGCGGGCTTATATGTCCGCTTTTATTTTTAATATTTTCTTATAAAACGGACGGTCTTAAATAAGCGCCCTTTTTTATTTAGCTGACAAAACCCTATGGGTAACACTTGTATAAGCAGATCTGACTGAATTATGGTACGTATTGTTAGACTGCATTATATGGGGAGGTGGAATGTAATTAGCAGCATCAATATGTACTACCGTTAATAGATAATCTGAATTAATACACGAGTTATTATTCTGCTTACAGCAGAGAAAGAAGGAGAGATAAAAATGAGCAAGAAAACCGGACCACAATGCTCTCGATACAGAACGAGCAGATTTATCAGGCAGTGTCTTGCAATTGTGCTAACAGTTGCTATGGTAGTCACTATGTCGCCGATAATACCGGGCACGAACATGAATGCGTTTGCCGCCGACGAACTATCGGGCAACACAGTGCAGCCCATAGTTGTGGTAAGCGGTGAAGGTGTCCTGGGAGGAACGGCATATTCGGCTTCCAATGTCAGTAATGAAAGATCGTATACATTGGATGAGCTGAAAGAATTGGCGGATGAAACGGAATATCTATATTCGTCACTGAATTCAGTGGGTGTAAAACGAATATATAAAGCAAAAGGGTTAGAGGTCTCATCGTTATTTCAGGAAACTGCTTTTTTACAGGATTTTTATGATGATTATGCCGTAAAATTTACTGCGAGCGACGGGGTTGAAGCAACTTTTGATCCCGGGCATGAAGGGAATACTACAGGCGGATCCATGGCAGGCACTTACCCCGTTTCGCAAGGCATTGGAGTGGACAGGGTTTATTTCCCTAATATTGCAACGGGTGATGTGTCAGATGCAGTACCTGTTCCCATCATCCTTTCGTGGGAAAATAAATATGCAACTGCGCCTGACGTCCCCGACACTTTACAACAGGACAGCGCAGCGCCAAGACTGATTGTAGGACAGCTTGCGATAGATGATGTCAACAATCCCATGTTTAACCAGAACGTGCGCAAGATCGAGGCGGGTAACGCGATTTCGGAAACCGCAATAACCATCGACGGAGTCGAAAAGACCAGGGCCGAAATCCTTATGATGGCGCGGGCCGATCGCAGCTATACATATGATACACAGGGTGGAAGCAAGACAGTTTATGCAAGAGGAGTACCGCTGTCTATCTTGCTTTCCGGCTATGACGATAACGATACGGTTCAATTCACAACAGCCGACAATTATCCCGTAAGCGCCAGCGGCATGACGGTTGCCGAACTCATTGAAGGCAATTATATGCTTGCATATGAGGTCGGTGAGTCCGAATCGGAATTAAAAGGCATTTATGCAACTGCAAAAAACAAACCGGAGATTTATGGTTTCTTTACACTGTACGGTGACGGCGAAAAACCGGCAGGTTTGATAAACAGCATTACCGTAATTTCCTTTTCGGGAATCGATTTTGTAAACAGCCCGTACAAGCATATTAATAATGGAGGATATACCGGAAGCGCGCCTTACGGAATCGATGCAATAACCGGCGCCACATTGACCATCGAAGGCCCCGGATTGACTTCCAGCGTTCCGCTTCCCATCAGGGAACTTGAAGAGCAGAATGCGGGAGCGTATAGAGGCGTATATACGGATGTAAGAAACGGCCAAGAATGGACTCTGAATTATGAGGGTATCAAACTCTCCCATATCCTGTATAACATGACAAGTGGGGATAACGGCATTCATCTGACGGATAAAGCGTATAAGGTGCTTATCAAGAACCGGGTCCGTCAGACAATAGCGGAATTTACACTTGATGAGATCGAAGAGGCGGATTCTGCAGGTAAACCGATTATTATCGCTTACGGCACCGGAACGGAAGACGGAGAGACGGTTGCGCCCTTTGTCTTTGATCTGGGAGCCGGTCTATTAGACGAGCTAGATAATGATGACGGCCCTATTAAGCTGGTATACGATAAATCTGTTTTTGGCGGAGCAGATCCGAATCCCGAGTATACGGAGTTCGGAAATCTGGCTTATATCTATGTGGCACAGCAGGAAACCCCGGGCTACAAGCATGACAAGCCGCCTTACGATACGCCGGAAAACTCTCAATACGTATTGACGGTTACGGGAGATAAGATCGGAAGAGAGGTTAACTATACCGTTGAACAGCTTGAAGACATGGTCCAGTACGGTGACGACAGGGCTCCAATACCCGGTGGCATGGGTTATCGCGCAGAGTACAGCCTTGCTAACAGCACCTACTGGTATGTAAACGAATATGAGGGCGTCCAGCTGTGGAAGCTGCTTCTTAAATCCGGACTTCCTGCCGGCGCGGCAATCGGTGAGGATAAGGACACGTACGTATCCTTTACCGCTACGGATAATTATAAAGATTTTGATAAATTTACGATTGAACAGGTCTCCAATCCTGATTTATTTAAATACTACGAGAAAAATCCCGCAGATCCGAATGATGGCTCTTATTTAGGGGACGATGAGCTGGATCTGAGAGGGATAGGCTATCCCGTACTCGTGGCTTACGGCGTCAACGGTTATCCTTATGTAATCAAAAACACTCTGGACGGTTATCTAAGCGGCCTTTCCAATGACGGCGGACCGTTGCGCATCATTTCCGGAAAACTCGAGTATTCTCATGCCAACGGTTCAAGGCAGGCAAAACTGCTCGATAAGATAATCGTAGGCGAAGACTTATTCTACAGCACGCATAAATACAACCCGAATAAGGAAGGAATTTACCAGCAGCTTGCGGAAAACTCCGCAGTGAATGTCCGGGTTGTGACAGGCTCGGGCGAAAATGTCACAGTCCTCAAAGAAGCAACCTACAAAGTAGGAGACATTGAAGAACTGATTTACGGAGGAAGCCTGACAGCTGCGCAGCTCAAGGACGCCAAGATCAAAGGCTTCTATGAATTAAAGAAGGGTAGTAATACCTTCAATGACCTGTATGAAGGAATCAATCTGAGATATTTCCTCGAGCATGTGGTCCAACTGCCCGGTTACAAGGGAACCATAACCTTCAGCAGCGGTTCGGAGCAATTGGCAATGAGCCTTGAAGAAGTGCTGGCATACACCGGATACAACGATGCCACGAAGCTTTCAAACCTGTCGCCGGTGATTGCCTACGCAAAGAATGGTGTGCCGTTGGTAGCCGATAAAAACGCGACCGGATATGAGAGCACTGTAAAGCTGGCAGAGGGTACGGAGTATGCACATGAGATTACCGTCAAAAACGACGGCGGCCCGCTGCAGGTTATTTTCCCGCGTTCGACAAGCGACCCGGACAACATCGCTTCGTTGAATTCGGTTACATCCATTGAAATCAACCTGACTCCTGATAACTATGCGCATATTAATCCTCCCTACAGCAGCCTTGCGGACAATACGATCACCGTGTCCGGCGAAGGCACCCGTCTCACGGCTTCGAAAACCTTTACCGTGGCGGATTTGGAGGGCAAGCAGACCCTTGCCGTAACCAGCGATTATAACATAAAAAAGAATAGCGAAGATCAATCACAATTAAGATTCAGGGGCATTCCGCTTTATGCCTTCCTCAGCTCCACGGATGTAGGACTCAAGCCTAATGCGGATGATGTCATAGTCACCTGTGAAGATGGTACATCCTATACCTTTAAATTGAGTGAAGTATATAAATCGGATTACATAAACGGCAAGACTCCGGAGATCAACAACCTGCGGATGATATTGGCTTACGGTTCCGCTTCGGTGGACAATCCCGATCCGGAAGACGGAAAGCCTCTTGTTGTAAGAGACACGGACGAGGGATACGACGCAAATTACGGCAACGACGGAGGACCGATCAAATTAGTGGTCGGGCAAATTGACGCGGAAGATGCAAATGCCTCCAAGGTATTGAAAAATGTAGTTTCGATTGAAGTGACGGCATCCGAGCTTACCAGCTGGGGTCACAACACCAGCGCTGTCTACCAGCAGTATCTGGATGAACCCTTCACCCTCCAGGTTGTTGACAATAATAATGAAATCCTGTTTGACAGGACTTATACAGTCGGCCAGCTGGAAGCCATGGAGTCGTTGGTCGAAAGGGAGAACATAACCTGGGTGGGAACGCAGGAATGGGAAGGCATCAACCTTTGGAACTTCGTTATCCAGGAAACCGGAACGATTGCAGGAGTGAATGACCCGATAAGCGTTACGATTTACGCCGGGGACGGTTATACCAAAGAGCTCAGAAGCACTTTCTCCATGGACGCCCTGATAAACGGCATTAAGGACGGCGAACTCAGGGTGCCGATTATAATCGGCTATGCGGTCAAAGGCTATCCGCTGGTACCGGGGGTAGGCGATGACGGTTTTGTATCCTTTGCGGATAATAAAGGCGGTCCCTTGCGCCTGATGACTCACGGAAACCAGGGCGCATGCGTAGCCGACATCATTAAGCTTGTAGTAAAAGTCGGCGAGAGCGGAGAAGATCCTCAGCTGCCGGAAGAAAAGGATTTCAATATTTACGGGCTTGAATCCGGTCTGGTGGCCATGGATATCAAAGCCATCAAGAACATAACCACCGGAAACGGGAAGACAGAAACGGAATATAGAGCAAGCGGAGTAACAGAAAAGGTCAAAGGCGCTTATCTGACAGATCTGCTGGAAGCTGCGGGAGTGACAGGCAGCGCGGTTACCGTTGATATCATAACAACGGACGGCTTCCTGCCAGATCATTATAAGGGAATCACCCTGGCAGACCTTGAGGCGCAGGCTTATTTTGTTGCTTACGACGTTTCGACGGACAGCGGGACAACCTGGAGCAAGATTGAAGATACCGACGATAACGGTGTGGTTTCGACAGTCCGGATTTACCGCAATTATAACGGCGGGGATAATTGGAACAATAAAGTAACTTGCGTAAAGGGTATTACCGTAACAGGAGCTGAAACCGGCGGCGAGGACCCGGGTGAGGAGCCCGCCGTCATCGAGACCTTTACCATATCCGGTCTTGAAGGCGGAGATATCCAATATTATGTCGGAGGGACCAATCCGCATACTATAAAAGGTCTTCCGAATAATGCCGGAAAGGTGGAATCGAGCTATCCTTATAACGGGGAGACACATTACGTAAAAGGAGCATTGCTGTCCTCCATACTTGAGGATGCAGGAGCCGGCCAAAATATTAAGGTAACCATAATTACAAGCGACGGCTATACAAAGGCTTCGTATGAAGATATCCCATACAGCGATATAGTCGATGATGAATACTTTATCGCGTACGATGTGGGCGAAGGAACCCAGACCTTAAGCTTTATTGAAGATGTAGACGGTAATGGAGTAACGGCTTCCTTCCGGATCTATCGCAATTATGACGACGGTTCAGACGGAAAGAAAGACAATCGTATTAAAGGAGTTATTGGGATAGAGATCGCGAAAGAGGTGTTAGTGTTAAACACGTATCCTGCGAACGGGCAGCCCGGAAATCTGCCCTTTGCGGGAGTGCGTTCCGTCCAGAAGGACAAGGACGGAGGGCTCTGGGTGAGCACCTACGGCAGCGGTGTCGGCTATAAGGCCGCTTCTTCCGAGAGTTTCATAGTCTATAATGAAGCAAGCAATCCCGCATTGAAGACCGGATCGGTATTTGCGTTAGCGGTTGATGAACAAGGCGGCGTGTGGATGTCCCAGGGCAAGGAGCCTGAAGAGAGCTTTGGTGTCGCGTATATGAAAGACGGCGTCATAACTTACTACAGCACTTCAGATGATCCTGCAACGATACCGCATGATTTCGTCCAGGAGGTCCAGATCGATACGGACGGATGCATCTGGTTCGGATCCGCCGCCGGAGCTACCAGGTACGATCCCGCTGCAGGCACATGGACGACCTGGGATCGTACTTATGAGGATGCGGACGGAGATTCGTTCCCCGCTACTTCGGTGGATAACATCATACTTGACGGAAGAGGCGGCGCCTGGTTGGGATTCTATCCCGACGGGACCGGCACCGAGGACGATCCGTTCGTCGGCGGATTTGCACATATAACAGCCGACGGGGACATCACTCCTTATGAATACACCAGCGAGTATGATGCCGAATCAGGTTCTTCACAGATGCTTGATGTTTGGGTGAGAGATATCGCCATTGATAAGGACGGAGGCGTCTGGGCAGTGGCATCGGGATCCAATGGCGGAAATGTGTGGTACGTGGATGCGGAAGGCAATGTCACGCAATTTACCGGTTATGGTCTGTTAGGACAGGGGAATTTCTCGGCAACCTCCAAATTAAGAATGGTTACCTTTGATCCCGACGGAGGACTGTGGTTCGGAACCGCGGGCGACGGAGTATTCTATGTGGCGGATCCCTCAACGGAAGCCCCGTTTACTGTTACCGCAAAGTACAATCACACCACGGGTTCGCTGCCGAGCGTTTCCTGGTGCAATATCTACAGCCTCGACTTTATCGGAAATACCTTGTACGCCGGTTCAAGCGCAGGATTAGCATATTATATATTTGATTCCGACAACAGCGGCGAAGATCCCGGAACCGGAGGAGAAACACCTGTTGATTATGACCTGAGCATTGAAGGGGCAGTTACGAGGAATGTTAAATTAACCTTAGAACAGCTTCAGGATTCGCCGTCCGTTGTAACGAAGACTTACCCAAGTTTAAACAGTTACGGAACGAGAGGGGAAGATACATTTGAAGGTATTTATCTTGAAGACCTGTTTAAGGAATTTGCAATCTTAAAAAATAATGCTAAAAGCATATCAATAATTGGAGAGGATGGATATCAAAGAAACTTTAATCTGGACGAAAAGCCTCTTGGTGTTTATTGGACGGATCTCACCGGCAACAAAATTATGCTTGCCTGGAAGAGAAACGGCACCGCCATTGATCTGCAGCTGGTGATAGGTCAAATCAACGAACAGCATGTGAACAAACCCATGTGGGTCAGCGATGTGGTCTCCATTACGGTAAATGCTACTTCTACGGATTCGGGCTCAGGTACACCGGGGCATTATGAAGGCAGTCAGCCCGGTCAAGATGGAGAGCAGGAAACGCCCGCCGGGGGTTCACCTTTAACACAGGAAGTCAAGACACAATTGAAGCCAGAGACCCGCGTCAGCGGGCAGACCGCCAGCACAAGCGTTACGACAGGGGAATTTAATTCGGCTTTGGACCAGATTAAGAACAACATGTCCCAACAGACCGGAACAAGTGCAGAGGCGTTAAAAGGTGTCGTTGAGATCGATGCCACATCCGGCAGCAGTGAAAGGATCAATAAGACAGAGGTAAGCCTGACGATGAGCTCTATAAGAGCTATGGAAGAGGCGACCAATGTATCTGCTGCCATACAGACTGATCTGGGTACCTTGACATTGGATCCTTCAATTCTTGCCCAGCTGGCTCAGATGTCAGGCGGCAATCTATCCATTTCTTTGGAGATTGCCGATGAGAGCCTTCTCAGCGAGGAAGAGCGTTCCCTGGCCGGTGGCAGGCCAATCATGGACATCCGTTTGTTGATAGACGGCAAGCCCGTTACTAACTTTGGCGGTCGGACTATCTTGGCGGGGATACCCTACAAGGCGGCCGATACAGAGGAAGGGAGCAATCTCATCGTCATGTACATGGATGGCTCGGATAAAGGAAAACCGGTAAAAATGTCTCTTTATAATGAAGAATCGGATGAAATGCTCCTGAGAACCGGCCATCTGAGCCTTTACGGCATTGGTTACCGGGAAGTGGCCTTCAGCGATACAAACAGCCATTGGGCAAAGGAAAGCATCGAATTCTTAGCTGCCAGGGACATCCTGAAAGGGAAGGGAGCCAACCGTTTCGATCCCGACGGCAGCGTAACAAGAGCCGAATTTGTCACTATGCTGGCAAACTTTATGGACGGAATATTTACACCGGGAGCGAAGAGCGCCGGCTTTGACGATGTGGCTGCAGGCGCCTGGTATGCGGATTACGTCAACTGGGCAGTGCAAAACCGCATTGTCAGCGGATACGGCGACGGAAGATTCGGCCCCAATGACAAGATTACCCGGGAGCAAATGGCTGTTATGACCGACAACTTTATCAAATTTATCGCCATGACGCCGGATGTGGTCAAAACAAAAGTGGAATTCTCCGATCAGTCTCAGATCAGCAGCTGGTCAGCGGCCGCAGTAGCCAGAGTCCAGCAGTACGGGATCATAAACGGAAATCCAAACGGGACATTTGCCCCCAAAGCTACGGCTACCAGAGCTCAGGCAGCTGTCATCCTTAAAGGATATCTGGAGGGACTGCTGAAGTAGCTTCATTAAAAGTATTTAAAGGGGACTCCGAAAAGTACCGAAAGAATATGGGCTATTTCGGAGCCCCTTGTTCACAAACAGATAATTCGCAGTATAATCCGGAAAGCACTTCGCTGATTGTTCTTTCCGGATTGGCTATGATATAATTTAGTATTGGAGGTGCCCAATGATTAGGAAGAAATACAGAATCATGTTGGTTGGCCTTGCTTTCCTGCTGGCAGTTATATGTGGCGCCTATTTCCCGGATTCACCTGTCGCATTCGCCGGAGAAGAAGCAGGAGAAACGCTGACGATCAAGGGCGACGGCGTCACCAAAGAGATTACATTCAGCAGACAGGAGCTGGAGCGGATGACGGAGGCAAGGGAACGTCACATCTACTCTGCAACAAATAACTTTCCCACGGACAAGCTGTTTTATAGAGAAGGAATATCTTTGGACTATCTGCTGAAGCTTGCAGGGATTAAGGACAGTGCCAAGCAGTTGAAATTCATCTCTTCCGACGGCTATACCAGAACCTTTACGCGTAAGGAGCTGTTGGAGGATCTTCGCTATTCCTTTGACAAAGACAATAAAAAGACGCAAGTGCCCCCTATTATAGCCTATTCCGACAGCAGCCAGGGATTCTCTTCCATGAGCCCCATAGAGCTGTGCTTCACCATGGGGCAGCGGGCAGCCGGAGAGCAGAACAATCCCTGGTTTGTCAAATACCTGAAAACCATCGAGGTCAGCACGGCAGAGCCGGAAGAGTGGGAAGAGGTAACTTTCAAGAAAATCCCGGGTCCCGATGGTGTCACCGTAACCCCGATGCACCCAAAGATGGATTCGGTGAAAATCTACTATACATTGGACGGAACCAATCCGACGGTCCACAGTAATGTCTACAATATCAGCGCCACATACTATCAGCCGCAGCTCAATAAACCAATTTTGTTGACGGAGGATGCGGAGATTCGCGCCGTCGCTGTCGGAGCGGGGAAATACGACAGCCCCGTGTCTTCTACTGCCGTCGCCTTTGGAAGCGCGCGTTTCACCGATATGGACGATTACGCGTGGGCGAGGCTTGCCGTGGAAAATCTGGCTGAGCAGGGTATTATCAGCGGCATGGGAGGATCCCGCTTTGCTCCGGAAGAACCGCTGACAAGAGCACAGTTTGCCACCATGATGGTGCTTGCATTAGGCGATAAACCTGCAACGGAAGGAACGGCGCCTTTTAATGACGTTAAGGCCGGCGACTGGTATTTCGGATACGTAAAAAAAGCGGCCGAACGGGGGTTTATTAACGGATATCCGGATGGAACATTCAGGCCAAATAAGAACCTGAGCCGTGAAGAAATGATCACCGTTGTCGTCAAAGCGGCGGACATGGCAGAACTGAGCAAGGAGAAGACGGAGGAAATCCTTAAAGGTTTTACAGGACAGACCCGTATCAGCTCCTGGGCAAGACCATATGTAGCCCTTGCAGAGGATATGGGGATCCTGGAGCACGGTCATATGGTGATTGAATCGGCACAGGGGGCTATGCTGGATGCCCAGAAAGTTGCCACCCGGGCCGAAGCTGCCGTGACTGTCTATAAACTACTTGACTACACTGATAACAATGAATGATAACAAAGCAGGTGCCTTTGATACGACAAGGATTATTGCCATGGAAACCCAGCAAAAGCCGCAGAAAAGATTTCTTAACAGCTTCAAAGTTCATCACCTGGTCATCATCGCCATGATGGCCGGTCTTGGAATTGCGGTGAAGCCCTTGGTGGTTTCTCTGGCCCATCTGATAACAGGGCCTTTATTCATCCCGGGAGGAGCTCTCGCGGGAGGCTTTTACATGATGTGGCTGGTCCTGGGAGCGGCTCTTCTCAACAGATCCGGGGCCGCTACTCTCATCGGACTGGTTCAGTCGGTCATGGTGCTTGCCGTGGGCGTTTTCGGCAGCCACGGTATATTCAGCCTGGTCACCTATACCGTTCCGGGGTTGGCCGTAGACGGCGTGCTTCTTATTACCCGCCTGGAGCCCAGGGAGAAGCTGACCATGTTCCTCTGCGGCATAGCCGCCAATCTCACCGGCGTCATTCTCTCCAATGTGATCTTTTTCAGGCTTCCGTTGCTCCCGTTGACCCTTTCCCTCTGTATGGGAGCGCTGTCCGGCGCATTGGGGGGACTTTTAGCGTTTCTTGTTGCCCGACGTTTGGAGAAACTGCAGATATGAACCGGAATACGAAGATTATAACCGTTGTGCTCGCCCTGTTGCTGCTGGCTACCGTAATAACCGTCCTTATCAATTACAGCCACTCTAAGGAGAGGCTGGCAATTCTGGAGAAGCAGGAAATCCTTCTGTACGAGAAGGGGGCGGAGGTTTGCCGCATAACCTTTTCGGATCTGGATGAAATCGGCTCCACGGAATTCCAGGCGGACCTGAAGAGCAGCACGATGCTGAAACCGGAGCCCCATAGCTATACCGGAATCCCCTTGCCGGAGCTTTTTTCTTATGCCGGAATTTCTCTGGAGGATAAGAGCCGGGTAATGGTCGGATCTCTGGATGGCTACCGGGTACCGTTAAAAATCGAGGAAGTTACTGCCCTGGACAATGTGTTCCTAGTCTATAAGGACAACGGAGAGTTTTTGAAAACTTACAGTGAACCGGACGGCCAGGGACCCTATATGATCGTTGTCCGCGGGGACAAGTTCAGCCAGCGATGGGCCAAATATGTGGTTGAATTAAACGTGGAATAGTTGAAGGAAGAGAAGAGATGAAGGTGATAAAGGCAAATAGCATCACATTTAAATACAAGGGCCAGGAAGAGCCTTTGTTTTCGGATGTCTCCTTTCAGCTGGAAAAGGGAAAGATCGCTGTGCTTACCGGGCCTTCCGGCTCCGGGAAAACCACCATGGGATTATGCTTTGCCGGGGTTATACCTCATCTCATAGAAGGAATATTCGAAGGGAAGGTAGAAATTGAAGGCAGAGTCGGCATGGTATTTCAGGATCCCGACCTGCAGGTGTTTCTGCCAGCGGTGGAAGATGAACTGGCCTTTGCTCCGGAGAACCTCTGCTGTTCCAGGGAAGAAACGAGAAAAAGAATCCAAGGAGCTTTAGAACAACTGGGAATCCCTTCCCTTCGTGAAAGGGATCCTGCCAGACTATCCGGAGGACAAAAGCAACTGGTCGCTTTGGGCGGCGTATTGACAATGAAACCGGATCTGCTGATCCTGGACGAGACCTTTTCCCATTTGGACCGTGAGGCAAGGAAAAGAGTAAAAGATCTTTTGCTGACTCTGAAGGCAAATGGCGTCACAACAATCCTTATCGGTCACGATGCCGACAGCCGAGAGGTTGCGGATGAAATCTTTATCCTAAATGAAGGAAAGCTGGAGCCCTGTTCTCCCAAGCCGGAGGTGGACCGATTTGACTAAAATGGGGAAAGAAGATCCGGCCATCCGTGCAGAAGACCTCACTTTCCGGTATGAGGATTCCATTCATCGAAGGGCAGGAAAAAGTTCGGCCGGGGAGCCTGTCATCTCCGGGCTGGGGCTCACATTATACAGAGGGGAAGCCGTTGCCCTCACCGGGCAAAACGGCGCGGGAAAGACCACACTGGGAAAGCTTCTTGCGGGTATTTTTAAACCTTCCTCCGGGCGCGTGATCCTATTTGGGAAGGACACAGAAGAGATGCAGCTCTTTGAGATCGGTCAGAAAATCGGATACTGCTTTCAAAACCCGGAGAGGCAGCTCTTTGCATCCACCGTGGAGGAAGAGATCGGCTTTGGACTCATTTACAGAGGAAGGCCAAAGGCGGAGGTGGACAGGATTACCGAGGAGTTGATAAAACTTTTCCAGCTGGAATCCGTGCGAGATTGCTTTCCTTTGAACCTGAGCTATGGTGAAAAGAAGAGGCTGGCTCTTGCAGCGGGCCTTGCTCTTTCACCGGAATATCTGATTTTAGATGAACCTACTGCAGGACTGGATTCCCGGCGAATTGAGATCCTAAGCAGGGTACTGAAGGAGCTGCGGAGCAGAAATACAGGAATGCTGTTGATCAGCCATAATGAAGAGTTTCTCCGCGATAATACCACACGGATTCTTACCATGGAAGGGGGGCGGATTATTCATGACCATAGGATTTGAAGCTTCCCGATCTGAAGAAGACAAGGTGTTCATGCCGGACCCCAGAACAAAGCTGGTCCTCATCGTCTGTCTGTCTTCTATGGCGGTGTTCATGAATCATCTGATACTATTGGGAGCCTTGTTCCTGATCTCCCTGCTGTTGCTCCTGCTATTCAGGGTAAACGTAAAGGGTGTGTGGAAGAGGACAAGAGCATTGCTGGTCATCGTGGTGTTTATTGCCCTGGCCCAGAGTCTCTTCGGCCAGGGCGGACAAGCCCTGATCACGCTGGGCAGGCTGGAGCTCCTGACAACCGGGGGTCTTATCCTTGCGGGAGAATTCATCCTGCGGATGCTGATTATCTTTACATCCGCATGCATTCTCACCACCTGCGGAAGCAGGGATGTTATCCAAGGGCTGGTACAGTGGAAGCTTCCCTACGAAATTGCTTTCATGGCGGCACTGGGAATCCGGTTTATTCCGGTTTTCGGAGATGAATTCCGGGATGCCAGGACAGCCATCCAGCTTCGTGGGATTGACATAAAGGCGCTGAGGCTGAAGCAAAAAATAGAAGTCTACGCCAGCTTGTTCCAACCGGTGGTGGCAGGAGCTCTGATCAAGTCAAGGGCTTTGTCCCTGTCCATGGAAATGAGGGGATTTCGTTCCTTTCCGAACAGGGTCAGCTACCGTGTACTTCGGTTGAAAAGCTTAGATTTTGTTATTATGGGGGCGGCCCTGATACTAACTACAGGCGTTTTGGCCCTTTATTATATAGGCTTATGATCAATTTGGCCGGGACCTTTGTCGGTTATCCGGTAAGGAAAGAGGGATTCTATGAAAGTGTTTTCGATTTTCGGGGTTTCCAACTCCGGAAAGACTACCACAACCGAAGCCATCATTACCGAGTTGTGTCGCCGAAACTATACGGTAGGCTCTATAAAGGATATTCATTTCGAGGATTTTATCATGGATACAGAAGGGACGGATACCTGGCGTCACAAGAGAGCAGGATCCAGCCTGGTGACTGCAAGAGGGCTTTATGAAACCGGTGTGATGTTCCCCTTTCGACTTCCTTTGGAAAAACTTCTTCTTCTTTACGATCAGGATTTTGTGGTGCTGGAAGGAGCCAATAACTTCCTGGGACCCGCCATTATATCCGCCCATACAGAGGAAGAAATTAATGAACGCATGAGAGACACTGTCTTTGCCGTAACAGGTCGAATCTCGGAAACAATCAGCGAATATCAAGGACTACCTGTCTTTGATGCAAGAAAGGATGTCATTAAAATGGTGGATCTGATCATAGAAGCTGTGCCGGAATGGACAGGCCAGAAAGAATGGCTGGAACAGGTGATCTAATGGAAAAAACGGAGATAATAGAGAGGTTTTCCAGTAAGAAGAACCAGGTGTTTCATGTCCGGGGAGAACATTACGACTGGGTGAAGAAGGTTTTTGCCGATCCTGAGGGCTTTGAAACAGAAAAAATGATAGGAGATCTCCTGACGGATACGGACCTAGCTGTTCCTAGGCGCCTCTTCCTGGACGAAAACCGCTTTACCATAGGCTACGAATATGTCAATGGCTATCCCATTGTAAATATAATTGAAAAGGCAGACATTGAAAAAGCCACGGAAATCATGGAGAAGATCTGCGGTTGGCTGGCAGCGTTTTACGGTATCTGCCGGAAAAAAACCGGACGGCAGTATATATGGGGAGATATTCATCTTCGAAACCTTCTCTACGAAGAAGAAACCGGCATGGTATACGGCGTGGATTTTGAAGAATGCCGGCTAGGCCGTATGGAGACCGACGCAGCCCGCATTTATGTATTTATACTCCATTACGATCCGGCCTTCACTGAAAGAAAAAAGCAACTGGCCAGGTTCTTAAAGGAAACCTTATCGGCTTCACTGGAGTTGGATGAAGAATTCCTGGAGCAGGAAATCCGCCGCGAAACTGAAGAATTGCTAGCCCGGCGTAGTTGTGGTACAAAGGAAATGAGGAAATGAGAACGGGATACTTTTATAATAAATGGAAGAAAAGGGACAATATCGAGGTCCTCGGATATCTCATCATCGCGACAGCTGCAGTGATAATGATTTTAATTGCCCTTGCAGGATGTACTTCCGAAGGGTTCCATACTTCCACAGAGAATGGGAGCCAACTAACAGAGAACCGGAGTTTCTCTTTTATTTATATGGGAGATCCGCAGGCGGATCCGGAAACGGGGGATTACAGCCCATGGGGCAGCCTGCTTTCCCTTGCTGCGGAGGACGAAAGGGAACCGGCCTTTGTTCTCATCTCCGGAGATTTGGTTAATGACGGCAACGATAGGACGGAATGGCAGGCCTTCTTCGAAGCCGGAAAGGAAGTCCTGGACCGATTGCCCCTGTACCCGGCCATGGGAAATCACGACAATACTGAGTTGTTCAAGGAACTGTTCGATTTGCCGCAAAACGGGCCGGTAGGAAAAGAGGATGCTTTCTATTCTTTCGACTATGGAGACGTGCATTTTACCGTTTTGGATAGCAACGCCATGGGAGCGGCTGATCCGGCAGATGTGGCTTGGCTGAAAGAGGACCTGGCCGGTACAGAAAAATCCTATCGCATCGTCATGTTCCATCACCCTCCCTATACGGCGGCAGATATACCAAAAGATGAGATACGGGCTCAGACAATCCGGGAAATCTTTGTTCCCATTTTAGAAGAATATAATGTAGATCTGGTCCTTTCCGGGCATCAGCATGTATATATGCGAACCCACCCCATTAGAAACGGAGAAATCCGTGAGGATGGCATCGTTTATCTTGTCAGCGCATCCGGCGGAAAGCAATACACTCCCATGCAGCGGGATTATACAGCCTTTGCTTTTGGAAATCGGCCGGTGTATTCCATCTGCACCGTGGATGAAGCAGGCATTTTGTTGGAAACACGGGATTCTGAGGGGAATCCGGTAGATAGCTGCAGGATCGGAGAAAAGCAGCCACCGCTTTCTTTTACTTCTGAGCAGCAAAATAGAACCTTAACGATTACGGATAAAGATAGTGGAAAACAGTGGAGCTACAGCCTGAAAGAACTCGCTGAGCTTCCGGATATGGGATTCCAACACCTTTATTCCACAGTCAACAACTGGCCGTCTCCCTCCACATATGCGGCAAAAGGTATTAAAATCCGGCGTATTTTGGAGGAGATGAACATCTATGATAAGATACAGACCATCACATTCCGGTCAGCTGATGGTTACGAGGTCAGCTTCACCAAAGATCAAATTTTGACGAATCCACGCTGGTATTTTCCTCTTTTCGATAAGGGACTGGCGGATGACGCTCAGCCTGTGGAACCCATCCTGGCCTATGCATACAAAGAAGGGTCTTTGGATTTAGAAGATGCGGTCCCCGAACCCCTCTGCCTGATTCTGGGTCAGACCAATCCGGCAGAGCATACCAACCCGGCTTTTGTGGAAGATGTGACCGAAATCATCTTTTCGGCAGAGGAACCGGAAGTGTGGGAACCGGCTTCCACCTTCCCCGGAGAAGGCAACATTGCCTCGGGAGAAACGGTAAAGCTCCAACACCCTTACTTTGGCCTTGTGAAACTGCACTATACCTTGGACGGCACGGAACCCACTGAACTCTCCCCCATGTATAATCCAAGCACTTACCGGCCTGAATTGAACGTGCCCATATCCATAACGGAAGACACAGTGATCAAGGTGATTACTGTGGGCTACGGGAAACGAAACAGCCCGGTGGCCACATACACCTTTACTGTCCGGTAGAGAAGATGAAAAGGAGTCCTTATGTACTATCAACGAAACAGAAAAAAAACAAAGAAACTGCTGTTAATTCTCCTCCTTTTAGCCCTCATCCTTGCGTTGATGGGTTGCAGCGGCGTGAAAGGAGGATCCGGGGATGCCGAATATGAAGCCCAGATTATAACCTTCGAAGGCATTTCGAAAAAAGAACAGGCGGATGTCTCCGTAACAGAAATATCTATTTCTGAGCTTCGCAAGCTTCCCCAATACGATCTGGATGCCAGTTACAAGAGAACAACAGGGATGCTGGAAGAGTTTCGGATGAGGGGACCTTACCTCCGTGAGGTGATCAGTCATCTGGGAGGAGATCTTTCCGAATATGCGGGAATCGGAGTCATTGGCCGAGACGGCTACTATTGTCTCCTGTCCAAAGAAGTTATTGATGCCACACCGGATCTCATGCTGGCCCTGGTGGTGGACGGAGAAGCAAAGCTGGACGAAGATAGTGCTCCCGCCAGACTGGCGGTTCAGGGACAATTCGGCCCATATTGGGTCAAACAAGTGGAAAAAGTCATCCTCTACGATGAGATACCGGAGAAAGAGATTACTTCGGTCTGGGTTTTCCAAAGTCTTACGGAGGGTATTGAGCCCTTTGAGTATGAATATTACGGAAGCAAAGACGCTTCCATTGAGTTGGGACAGATCTTCTCCAGGCTGGACCACGTGGACAGCAAAGCCTTTTTCACCATGAAGTCTGCCGATGGGTTTAAGAAGAACGAAGCCATCAACATCGTAAAATCCCGCTATTATATCAAGGTGGAGGGCAAAGACGCCCCCACAAACATATCTCCCTATATCAAGCTGGGGATGAACGTCCACAATATTGCATGGATTTCCACCAATCAGGATGCGGCTGTGTTTCCCCATAAGCTGGCAGAGTATATGGAACTGGTGGAAATAGGTGGCCAAAAAGGCATCCTCCTTTCGGAGGTGCTCTACGAGACGGAAGTGGAGGCAATCCGGGACTTTTACTTCGATGTGTTGGGTACCGATGGGGAGAAGATTACCGTATCCGGAAAAGAACTGACGAAAGGGATCCTGGTGCCAAGAGACGACGGAAGTGCCGGTGTAGTCTGGGCGCATGAAACAGGATACCCATCCATTGAAAAGCTATTGCGAATCCGTCTGGCGAAGGACGGGGAGTCGGACTCAGGCGGTGAAGTTCCGGACGATGAAGGGTCTCCGGATGGGCTTTCCGATTCGCAAAACACAGGTTCCTTAACTTCGACCCTGGGCAGCAACAAAGTCAAACCCGATACGGTGCTTGAAATTACCGGTGACGGAGTCACCAATCCCCGCTATTTTTCGCTTAATGATCTGAGAAGTCTTGCGGCTTTATCCACTAAAAACAGCGGTTATCTGGAACAGGTATTTTCCGTGGTCAACAACTGGCCTACGAAAAAGTTTCAAGTCGCCAAGGGTGCCGATCTTAAGCTTCTGCTTGAAATAGCAGGATTGAAGAAAGAAGCGACTTCGTTCCGAGTGGAAGCTGCAGACGGATATTATTTTCATTTGACACGGGAACAGCTGTTGGGGAAACGCTATTGTTATCCAGGTTTATTGGAGGGGAATACCGCCGGGGCAAAGGAAGTGAAACCAATGGTGGCCTGGGCCTGCGAAACGGGAACCAAGGATCTCTCCAAAGCAAAGGATTGCGGTCTGCGACTCATCATAGGGCAACTTGGCCTCTATGATGTAAACACGGCCCCCTCGGTGCAGGATATGATTGCTATCAAGGTATCCACAGAGCCTATAGGAAGGTGGACTGCTCCCTCGGTGACCGTGGAGGGGGGAGCGTTGGTCTTTTCCCATGAAGCCATGGATCAGGTGAAGCTGCACTACACAATTGATGGAACAACGCCCACCTATGACAGTCCGGTTTACAATCCTAGCACCTCTTATTTTCAGCCTGAGTTGACGCAACCCATACAGGTGACGGGAAATGGAAAAGTAAAAGTAAAAGTAAAGGCAATAGGCTATGGGAAAGAAGACAGCGAGGTGATCTCTTTTGATTACTGATGGAAGAGTGCCCGGCAAAATCAATAAGGGTTTTCTCGTATTTGTTATCCTGCTTGTGGTCTTCGCGGGAGCGTTCCTCTTTCTGAACGGCAGGGAATCACCCGAACCATCGGAAGCTGAGCTTTCCGCTCTCAATGATATCTTCGGGGCCTCCTATACACTGGAGGATTATACCATTATTACCGAAGAGCTGATGACACAGGAGAGGCAGGAAAAGTTCAAAGCTGTAAAGAAAATATTCCTTACTCCGTCCGGAGATTATGGCTTTATTTGCAAGCCCGTGGCGTATAACGGACCGGTGTCATTGGCTGTTGGCATCGACGGAGAAACAGATCTCACACTTGGTCTTCGCATAGTGGAGCATATGGAGACTGAGCACTATGTCCGGGACATGAATAACAGTTGGTTTACGGACCGATTTGCCGGAAAGACGGCGGAAAACTATCTGAAGACAGTAAAGCTGGACAGCCGAAGTGACGATGAAGTGGTCATCATCACCGGAGCTACCGTCACCACCGACGGTATAGTCAACGGTGTCAACGCCTGTATGGGCGTCTATCAGGAAGCCTTTTTAGGAAGACAGGCAGAGCCTGTGCCCTATATGGTCCGCTTTGAACGGGAGGAAGGGGATGGACCTGAAGAAACGGGATCTGTTGCAATTCGCGCCTATGGAGTTGTGCTGGGGGAGGTAACTTTGGAAGAGATACAGAAGATGCCTTCCGTGAAGCGGACTCTGAGCATCCATTCCACAGCCGGAACGACCAACCACAGCTTTCGCGGCACGCTGCTGTCCAATGTCATTGCAGCCGTAGACCCAGAACTGCTGGCAGAATATGAAATGGTTCAGCCCGTGGGTGTGGATGATTATCTGTCCAATATATCCATGGATGAGGTATTGGCAGAGAATGCAGTCTACCTCATGTACGAAGACAACGGAGAGCTTCTCCCGAAAAAAGACGGAAAACCGGGTGCCATGCGGGTAGTGGTACTGGATGACTTCTTCGGTCAGCGATTCACCAACTATCTCATAGAGATTGTACTGGAATAGAAAAAACAGAAAGGGAAATACTGGAGATCTAAGTGAAATGATGAAACAAAACCTGCTCAAAGTCAAAGGCATAATATCCACAGTGCTGATCCTATCCGGATTTTTTAGCTTTCTAACCGGTGCCGTACTCTTCTTTTCAAAATATGGTATGTGGCTCATCTTTACCCGGAAATTTATTAATGATGTTCACGCTTTTTCGGCTCTGATTATGGGCTTATGCATTCCGATTCATCTTTACCTAAACAGAAAGCTGTATAAGATGGAGCTTAAAGCTCTGCGTAATGGCGGTAGAAAGCCGATCGGAAATGTGAAGTCAGAAGAAAATATTAAACAAGATTATTAGTGACACATTCCGGGCTAGCTCCGTTGTATAATACGGAAAAGTGATAATGCGGAAAAGTGATTGACACGATTTTTAATCTATGTTAACATTTAAACAATTTAATACTTTAACAAATATTCCGAAGCTAATCTTCCTGTATCATCTATGTAACTCACATAGAATGAATGGATTTTAGCCGATAGGGTAGTACTGGAAACGGTGCTGTCTCTCATTGCAGGTAAGGGATATGACGCTTTTATAGTGTTTTTTTGTGTAGAAATCCAATTCTTCTTCCAAAGATGAAGTTATGCCCCCTGCATTGAGCAGGGGCGTTTTTTTATTGTGGAAAGTGAGGTTCATATGGGAAGTGAAAGGTTTAAATCACGAAAACAATTTTCTGGCAAGATCTTGATCACTCTATTGCTGTTATTCGCTGTGCTGGTGCTATCATCTGTTTCGGCATCAGCCGGCGGTGAAGCATATATTCCAGGTGAATATATAATACAGTATCAGGACGGGACAATAGGAATCCATTCAGCTTTCAGCGCTTTTTCATCGTTGCCGACGGAAGTATTGCTTGAATATAATGCGACGATTGAAAACCTCTCGCACAAAGGGCTGGCTCTGATTTCTTTTGACGAACCTCTGTCTGCTGATGAAGAAAAATGCTTTATAGATGATTTAATGAGTTCTCCCAAGGTAAAGCATGTCGAGAAAAATCGAGAGGTAACTCTTTTCTATGATCCCAATTCCTATACATATGATGATCCTTTATCTGCAGAGCAATGGGGGACAAGCAGCGTGCGTGCCTTTGAGGCATGGAGAATGTTGCCGGTAAATACCGGAACTGTGCGTGTCGCCGTGATCGACACCGGTGTTGATAGCACGCATCCTGATTTGGCGGGGCAAGTGTTGAACGGCTACAATACTATGGATGTCAATTCCTATGGACAGCGTTATAGTGAAACGGATGCAAGTGATGATCACGGGCATGGCACCCATGTTACCGGAATCATTACTGCTACCTGTGATAACGGCGTTGGGATCCAGGGAGTGTCCGGTACGGTAGATGTGGAAATACTACCAATAAAAGCCCTTAATGATGCAGGAAGAGGAAGTACATACAATGTTGTAAACGCTATTTACTATGCTGCCGATTACGGAGCTGATATCATCAATCTCAGCCTCGGTTCATCTTATCCCAGTGATTTGGAACGAGAAGCAGTCAACTATGCTTTAAATAAAAATTGTCTGATCATTGCCGCTGCAGGGAATGATTCCACCAATGTCTCTACTCAATATCCAGCTTCTTACGACGGGGTAATTGCCGTTGCATCGGTGGATAGAGATGAGTCACGTTCTTATTTCTCCAATTATGGAAACGGTCTGGACCTTTCGGCGCCGGGGGGAAATATTATCAGCACCATCCCCAAGGCCATTGCTATGAGTGAAATGGCCGGTGGCAAAACCGTTTATGGCAACGATATTGATGGCTATTACGTTTCCTGGAGCGGGACATCTATGGCAGCTCCTCACGTAGTTGGTGTGGCAGCGTTGTATAAGGCGGTAAATCCTTCGGCCCGGAATTTTGAAATCGGTAATCACTTAGTGAATACGGCACGGGACGTGGGGCCTATAGGTAAGGATCTGGATACAGGCGCTGGCATTGTAGATGCCGCTGCTACTTTGGGATCCGATATTATTCGGACCTCGGTTATATTAATGTCCCCTGACCGAGGTGCTGAATTGTACGAAACGGTGAATCTAAAGGTGCAGGTAAATACATCACCGGAGATGGAAATTTCTCAAGTAAGGTTTTATCTGGACGATATCTCCGGAGACTCCATAGCAAACATCGATTGTGACGGTGAAGGAAGTTATTATGACTACCAATTTGATACAAAAACCGTGGAGGACGGGAACTACGAGCTTATTGCAGTTGCCTACAACAGCCTTGGAGAAATCGTCGGAGAGCCTGCAAAAACCACAGTTACGATTCTAAACTACATCAAAAACGGCTTTACGTTAAATGTGTCTACACCTGATAATACGGCAGGGGGCAATGCGGAAATTACCATTTTCGGTATTGATGCAAACGGTGATTATAAAAGGTTGAAGAATGCATACGCCTCTTCTCTGGGGTATGCAAGAATCAAGGGATTGGCTGTATACGATGAATACTTGATTCTGACAAAAGGGAACTACGACAGCACGTATTTTGTTTATCAACAGGTAATTCCCAAAACGCTATTAGGTTCGACGATCTCCGTGGATGGATCCCATTCTACGCTTGGGGATTTCTCAATGCGGAACAAAGACAGCGTTGATCTGACAAACCCATATCTGATGGTTGCACCTGCTTATCTTGATGCAAACGGAAAAGAACATTTACTTACTACTTATTCGGCGTGGAAGGTAAGCAAAGATGCCAAAATCTATTTTGACAAGGGGCTATACGGTCTCTTTATCTACTGGACGCCGTCTTTGGATCCTGAACATGATCAAAAAGACAGTTCCTTTTATTTATCAAAATGGGCTGAGGTAAAAGAGGACGAAAACGATCTTCATTTCGACTACAGGAAAGCCGTTTTGGTGAAACCGATTTATCAAGAAGGGATATCAGGCTCCTTCCGTTTGGAACAAATCCCC
This sequence comes from Anaerovoracaceae bacterium, assembly GCA_050953365.1. Taxonomy (GTDB): domain Bacteria; phylum Bacillota; class Clostridia; order Peptostreptococcales; family Anaerovoracaceae; genus UBA1426. The sequence goes on from JBMNMN010000002.1 coordinate 135,338, forward strand.
GGTGAAAGCGTGATCCCTTTCTTCAGCGGCATGATCACCGGAAATGATATATACATCACTCCTGGCAGCTACAAGGCTTCCGTTGAACTGCGAGCCCAGAGAGGTGGGAATACCTGGATGATACAGCTGGAAAAGCCTGTTGCTGTTGAAGCGGTTACACCAGGGACAGTTGTGGAGATACCTTTCGGATTTTCTATGCGGATTGAAGAGTTTTATCCCAATGCCGGTGTAAAAGAAGAAGACGGTGCCTATGTTATGTATCGTGGCCAAATGATGCGCACAAAAAATACCTTTATCGAAGAAAACGGGAACATCATAAAAGGTCTTACCGATAATTATCCCACATTTCGCATTTATCGACTGGAAGGCGAAAGCAAAGTGCTTGTTTTCGAAGAAAACACCCGTTACCTAAGCGATGCTTCACATTGGCATTCGTCAAGTGATTTTATTCTTGAGTTTCCGCAGATTTCCCTGCCATTTCTATGGAGAGCCTCGGAAGTATAGATCTTTCTTATAGAAACTTTGAAAAATGCCTAAAAAACAAGGAATCCTATCCCTTTTTGTAGTAAAATTAAGCTATGAAGAAAAACCTTACTAAACAAAAAACGGAGGATTCCTTATGACTAATTTTACTACAAATACTTACACTTTGAAACGTGAAATCTTAAACTTTTCAAATAAAGTTTCTCAATGTCTTTCCAAGCCCGATCGAAAGTTTACTGCCGACATCACCTATGGTATGTTGGCTTCCGGCAGCTGTCTTCTGACCGATGTTGCAGACCAACTTCATGAGGATTCCAAGAAAATTAACAGTGTGGAAAGGCTATCTCGCCATCTAAACAAAGGCGTTCCAAAAGAAGCCTTACGCTCGTATCTCCACATCGTCCGCAAATGGGTTGCCGATGAGCCGGTGGTTCATCTGGATGACAGTGATGTCGTCAAACCGGATGGCTACAAATTCGAAGCTCTGGGCCTTGTTCGGGATGGATCCCAAAGCTCTAGTGCGAAAAATGTCTATGAAAAAGGCTATCATGTGACAGAAGCCTGTGTTCTGACGAAAAGCAATCATCCCATCAGTATTTATTCTAAAATCCATTCCTCGCAGGAGAAGAGCTTCACTTCCGTTAATACGATTACTTTTGAAGCGATGGAGCGTGCAAAGGCACTGTTTGGCAAAGCCACTTTTGTCATGGACAGGGGCTATGATGACAACAAGATGTTCTTAAAGCTTGATTCCTTGGAGCAGGATTACGTCATTCGCCTTACTGCCAAAAGGAAACTCCTTTTCCACAACAAATGGGTGCCCGCCACAGAACTGCGAAACCGTAGAAAAGGCAAAATCAAAATGCCTGTATTTTACAGGGGCAAGCAGCATCAGGCATATTTATCCCATGTAAAGGTTCAAATCACCGCATCCAGAAAGGACATCAATCTGGTTCTTGTCTATGGCATCACAGAGCATCCGATGATGCTGGCAACAAACAAGGAACTGAAGTCCAAGGATGATGTGGTTCGGATTGCAAGGCTTTATTTCTCTCGCTGGCGCATTGAGGAATACTTCCGTTGCAAGAAGCAGGTTTTCCAGTTTGAAAAGTTCCGTGTCCGCAAGCTTGTGGCTATCAATGCGCTCAACTTCTACATCACTTTGTGCATGGCCTTTTTCGCATCCATTTCCATGAAATCCGAAACAAATGCCCTCAAAGTTTCAATTTTACAGATAGCAGCTCCCATTCGGCAAAAAGTCCAATTCCACTATTACCGATTCGCCAAGGGTATCTCCGGCATACTCTCCTATGCAAAAGAAGGCGTCAGGCTTTGGTTCAAAACAGAACGTCCTGTATACCGCCAGCTTAGCTTTAAGTTAATCGCTTAAGCGGATAGATAATACGGTTCACGCAAGTCCGGTCTCTGACGGGGCTTATTAGTCGTGGCTGTTTTGGCTTCTTTCTCCTCCGCTTCTCCTTGCTAAGCCCTAAATTGTTTACTTTATATGATTTGTTCACTTTCTAACTGCAATCTGCGGAAACTCAAGATTTTATTGGAAGCATACCGCCCGGTTCCGGTAAGTATTCCGCAGAGCTGACTTTTGACCCTTCTCCCTTCGGCCACGTAGCCACAAAATCCTTTGCGTTTGAATTGCGCAATAAAGACGGGGTAAACAAACAGGGAATTCAGCTAAATATGGGAGAATACCATCTCCCTCGCGCAACGGTAGATATCTATTCTTTCAGTAACGGTGCATGGATAAAAAGCTATACCACACCTCCCGGAGACGCAAGCAGTGAGGATACAGGGTATTTGGAAATACCCACAAACATTACATTGAGTTCCGAAGGCTTGAATCTTGCCGTCGTTAAATACACGGCCAGAAAGATCGGATACGGACTGGCAGATCCCTATGTGGGGTTCCGGACAGTTCCGTTCAGCGACCTTTCTGAGTTGGAAACCATAGATATTTCTCCTATAGACAGCGTGTCGTTCAAGGCCTTTGACGACAGCGGCAACCGGGTGGATACCCGGATCTATCTACCATTTTACAGTGATGCTGACGGCTTGCTTGCGAAGCCGGTATTTGTGGATCACATTGCACTGAATATAAAGAAGAGCTATGGCGGAGACGTTCTCCATATCCCGCTGCAATCCTATGACTATGCGTATGCAACTTTTAACAGCGCCTTGCAGAATTACTATCTGGTTGAGAAAGATATGCAGTTACAAGCCGGTGATCAAATTGATTTTGACGGGCGGGAAAGCCACCTGTTATCTATCGTCCTTCCCGCGGGATGGGAAACGCGCTCATTTTCACCGGGATTTGACGGAGCAAAGGGCGATGTTTCTTATCATGCGCCACAGATTAATTCATATAGGCTTTTACCGGGAGCATATCAGCCTGTCATTAACATTACAAATGAGAGTACCGGAAGACTGTTATCCCTAAAAGCAGGACAAGCCATGGAACTGACGTCGGCTAAGAGCCTGGAAGTCGGTGGTCAGTTTATCCCTCACATAACCCTTGATCAAAATAAGATCGATCTTGATCAGGACCTCAAAGGAAAGATTACCTTTACCGACAATTTGGGAAATGAATTGCTTGCCACCGCTAAAAAGATAAATTTTGATTATGTATACTACGATCCTGAATTGATTCTGGTCAACCCAAATGGAGAAGAAATTACCCTGCCGGCTGATTATCTTAACATTGACGTCTCCGCGGATACTTTTGTCGGTGAGGGACTGTACAGCCTGTACTTAAAATACGATTTGGGATATGGAATTCAGCATACAGAAAAGATCTCCTTTTCATTGGGCAGCGAGGAGCAAAATCGCATTACGGTAAGACCTGACAGCAGATACAGCTGTCAAGTCAATGACCCGGACAGTATATCCCTAACCATATATGAGGGCGTCAGGGGCTTTAACAGGATCACTGCAGAAGTATTGCCTGGATCGGAAGACACTCAAGTCACTTTCAGCCAGGTTCGCGATGGTATCACGGTCAGCAGCGTTTCTCTTAGAAGAGTCTTCCGGGAAGGATCCAACTCTGTGACATGTGGGTTTAACGTAAGGTCGGGTGATGTCATTATAATCAACAGGAACGAATGAATAAAGATGTCAGATTTATCACTGCAACAGATATATCAGTAAACGAAAAGGAGTTGAACATGAGTACGAAGAAATGGTTCAGAAGATCATTATCGGTGGTTGTGGCAGCTGTGTTGCTGCTCTCCACGGCGGTGCCGGCACTAGCCGCACCGGGGAATACGCAAGCCCTACCGGACTCCATCGGGTCCCATGAAAGCTTATTGGCTGAGATCCAAACGGATTTTGGCGGAGGGAAAGACATTTATGTTACCGGCTTTACCGAGGATTCTGCCGGCAACTATTATGTAATGGGGACCGCTGCAGGGCAAATCGGAGACGGTACCCTTGAGAACGATCCAAACTCAAGTGTTTCAAGAGTCTTTCTTGCGAAATTCAGCTCCGATCTAGTTCAGCAGGATCTGCAGGTGGTACTGTTAAGCAAGAAAGAGGATATCGGCCATGACGGATACGCTTTTGCTTCTTCCGATTCGACTTATGAGCTTTATAACAGCGCAGGAGCTAACGGCCCCCTAACAGTGGATGATGAAGGCAATGTCTATACGGTGGTGAGAAATAAAGCAGCTAAAAGTCTGAAATATGATATTAGTGAGTTGGCTTGGGAGTTTGATGAATGCTATGATGCTGGGTGTTTTTGGTGTGACGAGGAAGAATGTGACATTGATGAAACATGTCCGGTCTGCACGGCGTACAGAGAGTTTACAGCCACGTTTGAAGAAGGCACATCTGTAGATCTGGTTTTGGTTAAGTTCGGAGCCGATTTTGCGGAGACTGACCGTTACGTCATTGCCTCCGACAGTGGGAGCAAATCTAACGATAGGTATTTCAGACCATATGACATAGCACTGGACAGCGATGGCAGCATTTATATTTCAGGATCCACAGGTGTGGATTTTATTTCCGATCCTGCCTATGAATATAAAGCTATGGATAGGAATCTGTCCTCTCCTTCAAGAGAGCTGGAGCAGGCCCGGGGTTTTGTGGTAAAAATAAACGATGAAATGGATTGCATTCTGGGTGGCACGTATTTCGGAGGCGTCTCCGCTTTTAACTCAGCCTTATCCGGCAACTCGGTCATTTCCTCTATTGCTGTGGATAAGAGCGGTCTTTATATAGCCGGCCATGAATCCGGCGGACGGCTTCAGGAAGTTGCAAGTGAGGGATTTTCTGATGCGGCCTTCCCCGTGAGTTCTGAAGACAGCGGCGGCTCTACTTCACCGGATGGTTTTATTGCTAGGCTTGACAAGGCTACGTTCCAGGTCGACGCAGCCACCTACATCGGAGGGAGGGGTTCGGACAGTATTTCTGCCCTTGTGATATCCGATAGTAGGGTTTATGTCGCAGGTTCAACTTCCGCGAAAGATTTTCCCACTCATGAGAAGGCGTATAGCCGCCAACTGAATGCCAGCGGCTTTAGCTCATATTCAGATGGTTTTGTTGCACAATTTAATATGGATCTAGGCGAAAGCGGATATGCGGCCACCTATATCGGCGGTGAGTCGCGTGAGGACATTTTCGGGATGACAGTTGACGGCACAGGCAATGTCTACATAACAGGTGAGACATACGGGGCGTCCACTTACCCCGTAACCGACGGCAGCAGTACGGGAAGAGCTTTTGTAAGCAAGCTTAACAGCGATCTTTCCGGCAACCTGATTTCTACCATCCTTCATCGATCTAATACAGACTCGGGTACCCAAGGCCGATTCGTGAAAGTAAAGGATGATGGATCTATTCTGATCGTCGGACAGGAAAAGAGTAAATCTGCATTTATCGAAACCTACTCCGGAACGCTTGGCCACAGCAGAGTAGATACAGTGAGAGGAAATCCGAGTTTCAATTCTTCCCCGCAATACAAGGGAGTCGATGCGGAAATAGAAATCCTGATTACATTTGATTCTTTTGTGGACGTTGATACGACAAACGGTAACCCCACACTTGTCCTAAATGCCGTAAACAGTGAAGGTGAAAATGTAGAAGCGGTTTATACTAGCGGCAGCGGCACGAAGGTATTGACCTTTGTCTATACGGTACAAAATGGAGACAGCACCAACGGTTTACCACTGAACTGCTTGGATGAAGATGCGTTGCTGCTTAATGGGAGCACCATCCTGCCTAAGATCGGTGGTACAGTGGAAGATGTCAATTTAAAAGTTCCGACGGATCAATATAATTTGCCATATGCAAAATTATATGTAAATACGGTACCTGCTTCAGTTAAGAGCGTTACCTCCCCCGCATCGGATGCGTATTACAGTATAGGAGCAGTGATTCCTATCGTAGTGGAGTTTACCGATGTAATAAAAACGGTGGATACCACGGAAGGGACACCTTCCCTTACCCTGAACAGCGGAGGAACCGCCACTTTTCATAGTATCACAGCAGCCAACAAGCGCCAGCTTCGATTTGAGTATACCGTAGGATCAGGTGATGATGCGGATGATCTTAATTACCTGGCTGTGGATTCCCTGCAGCTGAACGGAGCGGTGATACAGGACAATTACGGTATGGACGTGAATATTGCGTTGCCGGATCCTTCGGGAGAAAGTTCGCTAGGGGCCAATAAAGATATTGTAGTCAAAACAGATATCCCTTATATCGTATCCATAACGACGAATAAAGAAAAGGGATATTATAAAGAAGGCGAAGTCATACCCATTTTGGTGAAATTCAGCCAGAGCATCAATAAAACGGGCACGGTTAAGCTGGCAGTAAATGCTACAGATTCCTATCGCTATTTAACCAACGATGAAGAGATAACGGGAAGCGACACGGATATCATTGTTTTCAACTACACAGTTATTGGCGGACACAATGCCGCCCCTCTGGATTTTTCCGGCTCGTCATTGATCCGGGAACCGGATGCAACAATTACCGATTCGGCGGGCGGCCCTGTCTCAGTGATTTTGCCGTCTAACGAACAGGAGGGCGGGCTCGGCTCCCAGGGAATCGTAGTAGATACCACCCCGCCGAAAGTTAATTCTATCAACAAGGAGTATTCCGGTGCCAGTGGTACTTATTTCAAGGCCGGTGATAAAATAATCCTGAAAGCGACTATTAGCGAAGAGGTGATCATCGAGGAAGGAGCCGCTCCTTTTATAGAAATCAATTATCAGGGAACCGGTGATGCAAATAAAAGGATGGTTTTTGAAAAACAGGATAAAGAAAAGAAGCAGCTGTATTTTTCTTACACCATCGAGGAGGGTGATTCGCTGATCAATGGTGAAATTACTATGCCGGCAGCCGAATGGAAAATAACAGCGGATCCCGAGGAAATAACAGATGCTGCCGGCAACGATCTGAACGGTGTCCTACCTCCCCCCACTTGGTATAGTAACCCCTGGAAGGGGCTGTATTTTGATACGGAAGGTCCTACATTTGGCATAGGAGCAAAGCTGATAGCCGTTTATAACGAAACAGATAATAAAGTAGATCTTTCATGGGACGCAAAACCGACAGATGCAGGCTCAGGTCTGGACAAGGTTTATCTTATGCGTAAGGAAGTCGGTTCAGAAAGTGACCCTGTAGAAATAAAAAGCTTCAGTGTTTCAGATTCCGATACTTCGTATTCTGACGTATCTATAACCCAAGGGAAAACCTATATTTACAGCGTGTATGGATCCGATAAGGCTAAGAATGCAGGACAGATTTTGTATTCTCAGGAAATTTCGGTTCCGAAAGGACAGGCAGAAACCGACGTGGAGCCTCCCTATTGGGTACAGGATGCAGAACTGGACTTCGAGCGAATATCCTCCGTCAGCGTAATACTGAGCTGGAACCCTGCAAAGGCAACGGATGATTTTGCTGATATCAAAGGGTTCAAAATCTACCATAAGGCCGGCACAGGAGCCGAAGATTGGGCATTGCTTGACACCGTCATGGACAGCGCGGCTTCGGAGTATGTCGTAAGTGATATAGATGCCGGGGCACACACCTTCAAGGTCACGGTGATCGACCAGGTGGATCTGGAGAGCAAAAATGCCATTATAGTTGAAGTGCCGTTGCTGTATCCGTTGCTTGAAATTGTTGATTCAAGCCATGGGACAGTGATCAAGGCGATCTACGCCGAGGATTTGACGGAAGTTGAAATCGAAAATCAGCATTTCTCAGGGACTTCAATAAGGGACGGAGTATTCTTCAACCATTGGTATGGCGTGACTGGTCTCTATATTGAGGATATACTGGAAAGCGCCGGAATAAAGGATGATTATTTAAGTGTGCGCTTTCAAAGCATTGATAATTCCGGTTATTCGCTTTCAAAAGAACTCATTCAACGAGACCAATACTATTTCGGCTTGAACGATCAGGACCGGCAAACCATAAAGCCTATGATCGCACTCTGGTATACGGACTATGAACTAGGTGTAAACGGATTGTTGGAGTACAGGCTACCCGAGTTTTATAGTGGTGACGGGTCATTGCCGGCCAATTGCATAGTTGAAGGCGGTCCGAGATTGTTCTTTGGCCAGACGGCATACCTGCAAGAAAACAGGTCGTATTTTGTAAAAGATGTCTATCGACTGATCGTCAATATTGACGAAAACTTAAGAGATCAAACACCTCCGACACTTATCGGCGTTGAAGAAGGCTCTGCAACGATTGCCGTCGGAGAAAGCATTCCTGCCGGATTTCCGGAGACGGCTACACTTTCGGCAGTGGATGCATATGGTTTGGAGATTGAAAACGCTGCCATCACCAGAACCATTACAGCGTTAGCGAATAAAGAGTTCAATTCGCATGACATCAACGATTGTGCACAAGCAGCAGATGTATACACCATTACGTACCAAGTGACCGACGCCAGAGGAAACATCACAACGGTGGTGAAAACATTAGTCGTTACGCCTTCGTCGCTGAGCGATTACGGTGTCGCCATCGAAGAGAGTGAAGCGTATACGATAGCGGCAAATGCACAGGTGCCGCAGATCATCGTGAAAGACGGTGTTGACAATGTAGTTCTCAATTTTGAAGTGATAGCCGGCAGCAATCCCTATCCTGATGGCGTCACAGCCACTATCGTGCATATCAGTGGCAATAAAATGCTTTCAATCGTCACTGTAGACGGGGAGAGCTTCGAGGAAGGAACCAAGGTTTCGGCTTCGTTTGAAGGGACAGAAGGCGAGGATCGGATCTTTATCTTTGTTGTCGATCAACTGACCGCCGAGACAGGAAGCCCTTCTAATATCCTACTGGCCAATAACTCTGAAAGCCCGGAAGCCGGCGCTCAAGGGACAGTCGTCATTGAGGGGATTGCACTGCCCGAAGCTTGGGTCAGTGTAAAAGTGATTGATAAGAATGGAGAAATTGCATATTTCTTCGGACAGATGACTGGCGACGATGCCGAATATAGTTTCACTCCCACAATCGATAATAGCTTGTTCCCCCTGAACTTTACCATCACATATGGGGATAGCATTACTGAGACACAAGTGATTTCCGATGACAGTTCCGGAGATGGCACCGGAAGAGGCGGTTCTGGTGGTGGAATCACCGTGCCCACCGATCCAACCGATCCCGTGCCCGGACCGGTTTGGACAAATCCGTTTTCCGATATCAGGTCCGGCGACTGGTACTATGACGCGGTGATGTTCGTCAGTGAAAAAGGGCTGTTTAAAGGGATGAAAGAGGATGCTTTCGGCCCGGATACCGGATTGACCAGAGGGATGTTAGTCACGGTTCTGCTGCGTCTCTCCGGAGAGAGTGCAGAAGGTTATCAGAACAGCTTTTTCGACGTGGCTTCGGGTACATGGTATGAGAATGCGGTTGCATGGGCGGCTACAGAAGGTATCGTAAGCGGAATTGGTGAAGGCCGTTTTGCTCCAAATGAGGGACTGACCCGTGAACAACTTGCCGTGATGCTTTATAACTATGGGAGATACAGAGATCTTGACATTGCGGACAAAGGTAATGCATTGGATGATTTCACCGATGCCGAGGATGTATCCGACTGGGCCAACGAGGCCGTCAGATGGGTCGTGGCAAACGGAATCCTTTCCGGAAGAACTGACGGCAGCCTTGATCCGGGAGGATTGATTACCCGTGCCGAGGTTGCATCCATGCTCATGCGGTTTATTGAGAACATGAGCATAGTAGAATAATACGATAAACTATAAGGCCGCAGGGGAATTATGCCTGCGGCCTTCTTGTACGCTTTCAGAAGAATACACCGTTCACTTTCTCCGGCTGTTTGACGGTGAGCGCTCCGATAATGAATAAAACCTTATAATACGAGGGGCGGCTCAGTGTCTTTGAAAAACAATACATGGACTTTTATGGGCAAGCGGCAAAACTCCAATCTGAATTTCATTGACAAACGGCCGAAATTCCTATATTATTTACTTCGTTGGGTACGACGGAAACCCAGGATATGTACCCGTAGCTCAGCTGGATAGAGCGTCAGACTCCGACTCTGAAGGCCGCAGGTTCGACTCCTGTCGGGTATACCAAAAACACAAAAATCCCCAGTCGATCGACTGGGGATTTTTATGTTTTGGTGGGCAGTAGTGGACTCGAACCACCGGCCCCCTGCTTGTCGAGCAGGTGCTCTAACCAACTGAGCTAACCGCCCTTAACAACTGTGCCTTATTATAAACGAAGGCGGCAAAAAAATCAACCCGTATTATTCCTATAAATATTTTACAGAAGTTATAAAATACACCACGCTGTTATGAAAAGTTTACGCGCCAATATTAGACCATTACCAGGTGATAGACCCGGCTCCCGACTCTATCATTTAAATTTCTGTTGCATCTCTGGCCGGTAATCTTAATATTCGGGTTGGCTCTATATGCCTCAAGAAAATCTTTCTCTCCGTGGGTCTCTTCTTGTTTCCAATCTGCTTTACCGCTGCCTGCCAGCATAAAAGCTATTTTTGGACATAGATGCAATAAGCTTTCCGAGGACAGCACTTCGGAAAGTTCTTTGATGAGGGGATATGTAAACCACTCCACCATCTTTTTCCCGTATCTCGGTCCGATTATATTCAATCCTCCGGTAGAATCGGAATAAAAGAACAGACTGCAACCTGCTTTTTCTGCCGCAAGAAAATAGGTAAGAAGATCTCTTCGGATCTTCTCGCATACCTGAACCATCACATCGGTTTCATGGCTGCCGTCATAAAAACTTTCTGTATATCCATCAGAGAATTTAAAATATCGAAGAAACCTCTGATTCCCAGCGCGACGGTCTCGCCTTTATCCGTGAGAAGTTTGCATGCCCGCAGAATTTCCGCCATCCTGCCTTTAGTGGGGTCAATCGCAGGTAAGTTGAGGACTTCTTCCGTATCGCTCAAAAGGTCGCGCAGTTTTCTAGGTCCGAGAGGTGATTCATCGTACTGGATGACGGCGCCTAAATTTTCGGCTTCAACACAGGTATCGAAGGGCAGCTTGCAGAAGGAGCTGTTGCGTTCTTTTTTGATTTCCATTGCCAGCGTGGCCATATCTTCCGCATTTAGGTACAAGTCCGGAAGCTTCACCCCTAAGGTTTCCGCATATTCGGGTGTAACTCCTCTAAAATCCGCATATTGGCATTTAAAGTCTATCAGCTTTGGCATTCTAATGTTCCTTTCACGATAACAATTTCACTTACTTCTCCACTTAATTATACACCAGCGCCGATGCTCTGTCACTCTGCAGCCTCTAAGCGTCTTTTTTCCTGATAGGACTATGAGGTTGCCGGTTTTTGATACAAACTTTAAATTTCTGTTACATTATCCCAACCCTTTACCTCTTACAGGTTTTCTGTATTATAATTATATAGATTCGACAAAAAACGACTTAAGCAGATAAGCATGCAAAGCAAAGAAGGGAATATTCAATGAAAGCGAGTATAAGAATAGCATTAATGATAGCTATTATCGTCGTTCTCGGAAGCGGAATGGCCTTTGCCGAAGGGCACGTCAACCTGCAGCTGGATGGGCAGACGATTGAAACGGATGTACCGCCTATTATTGAAAGCGGCAGAACTCTGGTGCCTTACCGGGCGCTTCTGGAAGCCATGGGTGCCGAAGTTTTCTGGGAGCAGGATGCAAATATGGCTACAGCTATATTGGGCAGCCATCGCGTTCAGGTAACCATTGACAATACCACGGCTTTTGTGAACGGGATTACGAAGCAGATGGATGTTCCGCCGAGGATCGTTGACAGCAGAACGATGATACCCCTGCGATTTGTGCTTGAAAATCTGAACTGTACCGTAGATTGGGACAACGATACCCGAACGGTGCTCATTACCTCTCCGAAAAAGGAAGGACCTACGGAAATTCAGTCGATTTCATATGAAGAAACAGACAGCGGTTATCGAATCGTCGCACGGGGAACCGATGTCATTAAAAGCATACGAACCTTTGCATATGAAGATCCTGAGCGATATGGAATCGACATTTTTAACTCCGCATTTCCGGAAAGAGTGGGATCCATCGCTGCGGACAATGAGGTATTTAAGTCCGTCCGTTTCTCTCAATTTGATGAAAATACGGTTCGGATCGTGGCCGATCTTAATGAAAAAGTAGCGGGTAAGGTAAGTCTTTCTGAGGATAGAAGTACAGTTTTTATAGATTTTGACAAGCCCGGAGCCCTGATCGGTGAAGGAAATCGAGGGGAAGACGGCCGCAGACCCGATGGCTCGGGGAGCGAAGACGAAACCATATTGGGAACAATCCCCGAACTGGACTGGAGAGCCACGGGAAAGCTCATCGCCATCGACGCGGGCCATGGGGGAAATGACTCCGGCGCCACCGGTAAAATAAACGGCAAGCTTGTGGTCATGGAGAAAGATTTGAATTTGGACATTGCCCTGCGTTTATATGAACTGCTGAAACAGGCTGGAGCCAACGTAGTATTGCTTCGAGACAGGGATGTTACCATGAGTCTCTATTCCAGGCCGGAAACGGCAAATGCTATGAATGCCGATTTGTTGGTCAGCATTCATAACAACTCCGCAGAAACATCCGCTCCAAACGGCGCAGAGGTGTTATACTATGACAAGGTAGGGGCAGAGGCCTATGGGATTACCAGCAGCGAATTGGCTGCATACATTCAGAAAGAACTGGTTCGGGAAACCGGATTGCGAGACAGAGGGATTGTCAATTGTCCTCATTTGGCGGTACTGAACAAGAGCCTGATGCCTGCGGTTATTATTGAAGGCGGTTTCCTTTCCAATCCCAATGACCTTCAGGTCATGCTTACGGAGGAGTTCAAAGAAGGTTATGCGGCAGCTGCTGCCAGAGGAATCATCAATGTGCTTAATGCTTGGGCAGAACGTTGAAATTGCGGAGAAGGAGAAGTTGAAGTTTATGAACGAAAAGATGAATTGTTTCACGGGAAGTGATGCATATGTTGCCGCGCCGGAACTTATGTATGCGGTCAACGTATCCATTGCCTTGGAGAAACCGTTGCTCATAAAGGGCGAGCCGGGGACGGGAAAGACCATGCTGGCGGAGGCCATTGCAGACTCGCTGGGCAAAGAGTTGATTACGTGGAGCATAAAATCCACGACGAAAGCAAAGGACGGACTCTACGTCTACGACACGGTCCAGCGGCTCTACGACAGCCAGTTTCAAGAAGGAGATGTAGCTGACATCAAGAAATACATTCACATGGGGAAATTAGGCGAAGCCTTTACCGCGGAAGAGCAGCCGGTATTGCTTATCGACGAAATTGATAAGGCGGATTTGGAATTCCCCAACGATTTGCTCTGGGAACTGGATCGGATGGAGTTCTACATCCATGAGACAAAGGAAACGGTCCGTGCAAAAAACCGGCCTATCGTTATCATAACGTCCAATGCGGAAAAGGAGCTGCCCGATGCATTTCTTCGCCGGTGCATTTTCCATTACATCGCTTTCCCCGACAGGGATACGATGCGGAGAATTATCAAGGTTCATTATAAGGACGTAGAAGAAAAATTGTTGAATCAGGTGATAGAGACATTTTATTGGCTCAGAGATATCAAAGAACTTCAGAAGAAGCCAAGCACTTCCGAACTGTTGGACTGGGTCCGAGCGCTTCAGATGGGTGGTGTAGAAGTGGAGCGAATTCACAACGAACTGCCCTTCCTGGGTGTATTGCTGAAAAAGAACCAAGACATGGACGTGGTTTGCGAGATCAGAGAGAAAGGTTATACGAGAAAAGCCTGGGGTCTGTAAGGCCCGAGGCTGACCTCGGTATAGGAGCAAGCATTTGTTCATAGAATTTTTTTTCCTGCTGAAACGGCATAAACTGAATGTATCCATTAAAGAGTGGCTGGATCTGATGGAGGCTCTTGATAAAGGCCTTTTGGGACCCAGTCTGCTTGATTTTTATCATTTATGCCGCAGCATTTTAGTAAAAAGCGAGACGGATTACGATAAATTTGATCTGGCCTTTGCAGAGTATTTTAAAGATTTCAAATCTCCTTTTGAGATTCCGGAGGAGGTCTGGAAATGGTTGAACGGGGGCACGAAGAGCAAAGAGGATCTGTATGACAAGATCGATCCCAATGCGCCGAAATACCAGCTGGAAGAGTTAAAAGAGATGCTTTTGCAAAGGCTTAAGGAGCAGCGGTCCTGCCACAGAGGCGGTAACTACTGGATCGGAACTGAGGGTACCTCGGTGTTAGGGCATGGCGGCTATGCGGAGCAGGGAATACGCATCGGCGGCGAAAGCAGATATCGTTCTGCGTTGCAGGTTGCCGATGAGAGGGCATTTCGCGATTTCCGGCAGGATAATATTATCGACACCAGACAGTTTCAGGTAGCTTTGCGCAAACTGAGGCAGTACTCTGCTACGGTGGATGCTCCCAAGACAGAATTGGATATTGATGGAACTATCAGGGAAACTACAGAAAACGGCGGGTTTTTAAGGCTGGTTTTTGAAAAGCCCAGGAAAAATACCGTTAAGTTGCTGCTGCTTTTTGATTCGGACGGTTCCATGCTCAGATACAGCAGGCTTTGCAGCGCATTGTTTCAGGCGGTCCATAAGGCAAATCACTTCAGTGATCTTAAGGTCTATTATTTCCACAATTGCGTTTATGAGCATCTTTATACCACGCCCCATTGTATCAGAGGCGAATGGGAGGACACGGATAAAGTATTGAATACGTTGGGGAGCGAGTATAGAGTTATCTTGATAGGTGACGGGGCAATGTCTCCTACAGAACTGCTGAGACCCGGCGGAAATTGCAGAATCGGGCTCTATAATGAATTGCCCGGCATCTACTGGCTTCAGAAGATCCGGGACAAATATCCGCACCATATATGGCTCAATCCTATTGAGGAGTCCGATTGGGAGCATGTGTTTGGGCATATTACCATCCGCGCAATTCGAGAATTATTTCCTATGTATGAATTGAGCCTGGATGGAATCCAAAAGGGCATCAAAAAACTGCTTGTAAATAGGTAAACTACCGGCAAATATTTTTCCCTTACGCATTTATGAAAGGTAGCGGAATACTCCTTTTACCAAACCTAAGATTTTCACATCTTTTACAATAATGGGGCTCATGTTTTGGTTTTCCGGCTGCAGGCGAATGTGGCCGTTTTCTTTGTAGAAAGTTTTCACTGTTGCTTCGCTTTCAAAACCGTCCACCATAGCCACTACAATTTCGCCGTTGTTGGCAGTCTGTTTCTGCTGAACCAGAATGTAATCGCCGTCGAATATCCCTGCTTCAATCATGCTGTCACCCTTAACCATCAGCATGAAATGATTGCCTTTCCCGACGTAGCGAGCCGGTATCGGGAAGCTGTCTTCTATGTTTTCCTCGGCCAGAATGGGCGTGCCGGCTGCTATGCGTCCAACCAGCGGAACGTCCACGACATCGGTTCTTTCACTGTTGTCGTAGTTCGATCCGGCGTAGGACTGGCTTGACGGAGCCTTGCCCGCGTCCTGCTTGTCCGGATGAGGATCCAGAATTTCAATGGCTCTGGGCTTGGCAGGATCCTTGCGAATATAACCTTTCTTTTCTAGATTTGCAATGTCTTTGTGGGCTGTAGATGTGGATTTAATCCCGAGAGAGCTGCACATCTCCCGGACAGTGGGGGGATAACCCTTCTTTTTGATTTCGGCCACCATGTATTCGAGAATTTTCTTTTCGCGCTCTTTCAAAGGTTTCATCCTTCATCCTCCCGCAACGTGTTGTGATGCCATATTTTGCTTTAGTATAGCATAACGCGAACAAAATGTAAACATTTGTTCTGAATTAGCGAATTTGGTAATGATTTCATTTCTCCTAACTGCAGAAAGCCGAAGAAAAAGGACCAGCCGTGCCAAGCACTATGCTTGAACACGACTGGTCTTTTTCCTGCATATTTAAAATGCAAACCCCCTGTAATTATCTGCGGCAACTGGAATCCCCAGGCTCGATAGAAAAAAGAATGCTTTTGTGATAATATTAAAGATCATAGCATGTTTTGTGTAAAGATACGGGCGAAAAATGAACAAGGTGTCGGATAAAAACCAACAACATATCATACAGATCGGGAATACTCCACTGAGCATCAGCATTTACTCTGTTAAGGACAAGCCCCTTAATATGCACGAAGACGGGATTCTGGAAATCATCTTCTGTCTGAGCGGATCTGTAAAGTTTGCGTATGCGTATGAGGAATTCACCTTAAGCACGGGGGAATACGTTTCCGTGGATAAGGATGCGTACTATTTGTACAGTAGCGAACCGAATATGTGCGTTTCCTTTTATATCGACTTAATGCGGTTTAAGCATAAATACCCGAATATTCAATATACGCTTTTCGTATGCGAAGGCTGTGCAGAATCAACAACCCGATATCCAACCAAATATCATGACAGCCTGCGCGGCAAGCTCATAGCTTTGCTCAAGGTGATTCTTGACGGCGATGTTGCCTTAAAAGCCGAGCAAATTGAAAGTTCCGTCGAATCAATCGTGGACCTTTTTGTGCATCATTTCAACATCTATTTTTTTCATACGGGAAAGCTTGAAGCCGATGAGACGATTTTAGACAGAAACGAGCAGATTGCCGCGTATATGAGCCAACATCTGTCCGAAAAACTGACTTTGAATGACGTTGCCAGGCACATCGGCGTTTCGGTCGGATATCTTTCAGAGTACATGTGCAAACACTCTATCGGCTTCAGAGAGATGCTGTTCTATTACCGGGCAAACCGCTCCGAATGGTACCTAATCAACACAAATGACACCATCATTGAAATCTCAGAGAAATGCGGTTTTTCCGATCCGCAGTACTATTATAAGGCTTTCAAGAAATAGTATCGCTGTACGCCGAAGCAGTTCAGGGAGAAATATATTAAACATTCCAAAAGCGACATGAAGTATTACGAGCCGTCAACGGTCAGAGAAATCGTGGATCATTTACTGGTTGAGCACTATATAGATCTGTTTTTTAAATAAAATATTGTTGTTTTCGTGTTGTCGGGCTGAAAAAAAACAATAAAAAAACATTGTCTTACAATGCGCTTTTAGCCTAAACTAAAGGCGCATTTTAATTTTTCTGAAAATTTAGAGGTGGGTACTTGTGAGAGGAGTAGATCTGGTTCTGAAAAACGGAGTTATCCTGTCAGTAACTTTAGACGGAAAACGCATTAACGGAACAGCGGTTGCGGTAAAGGATGGATTGATCGTAAAGGTTGGAGCCGATACGGATATGGAGGAATACATATCAGGCAACACAAAAGTCATCGACTGCTGCGGCAACACCATTATGCCCGGCATGTGCGATGCGCATTGTCATCCGGCAATCGCCTCATCGCTGTACGTCGGATGCAACCTTTTTGGCATCTATATTCAGGAAGGGCAGACGCCGCAGGAAATAACCGACTTGTATATGTAGAGGCTTGCCGATTATGTGAAGGCTCATAAAGACGACGATATCATACGGGGAATCGGGTGGGTAAAAACAAACTATACCGATTCCACAATGCCCACCAGGCATGACATCGATGGAATCTGCAGCGATAAACCGGTCGTTTTGGAATCGTTCTGCCAGCATAATCTCTGGGTAAATACAAGGGCCCTGGAACTTGCGGCACTCGATGAAAACTGCCCTGATCCTGTAGCCGGCATCATTTACAGGGAGGCGAACGGTTATCCGGCCGGTGTTTTTTCGGAGCCGGAGGCCATGGATTTGATCAAACAGCGCATCCAGGGCTACGATTTTACTCCGGAAAAATACATGGAGTCCTTTAAGATCTACCAGAGGCAGGACGCCAACCGGTACGGCATTACAATGGTCCAGGACTGCATGTATTCCGACAACGCCAGAGAGGCTTACAAAACCCTTGCCCGTAATGAAGATCTTACGGTGCGAGTCAGAGGCGTATACATGGTTTCTCCCGCAGATCATAAGAATGAGATGGTGAAATATGCAGCAAGAAAAGGCGCCGACAATGTTGGAGAGGATTTCAGTATCGATACGATAAAGATCTTTACGGAGGGTTCGGATTTTCCCTTTCTGGAGCCCTACACGATGGAAAGCGCAAGGCAGCTGCACTGGGAGAATATAATGGGCTCCCTGGAAGTGGGAAAGCTTGCCAACATGATCATCACGGACAAGGATTTATTCAAGACTCCTTTAAACGAGATTAAGGATATTAAGACGGAAGTTGTAATATTTGACGGAAAAATAATCAGAGGAAGTTTATGATTAAAATATTTGACATAAAGCTGAAACAGGTTGACGATATATTAATATCCGGAACATCCCGCGGAAACTTGCTGCTGTCTTTGCCGGGGGGAGGTACCTTTGAGGGAGAGAGGATCAAGGGCAAGGTCTTGCCCCTGGGGCTATGCACTACATACACACCGGAAAGCGGACTGAACTTTATTCATTCGCCGCAGGTTCTTGTTACGGATGACGGCGCAACCATTTTTATGGAGCTTAATGCATACCTGCATCTTTCCCAGGATCTGGAGGACAGGATAAGCGCGGGAGAAGTCATAGATCCCAGCACATACTATTATAAAGGCACGGTGCGGTTTGACGTCGGAGATCCCAGTTACAAATGGCTGGAAAACAAACTGTTTGTATGCGACGGTATCATTGACAACTGGAAACAACTCCAATTTGCAGTGTATGAAATATAACAAAAACCATACTCCGGATTCTTTCCGGAGTTGATTTTTACAGAAAAGAATAAATTCAAAAACTATGATCTCTGTAACCTTTGGAATTGCAGAGGTCTTTTTTGGCACACCGGGAGGGGACTTTGCATCTGCTTCCCTTCGGTCGCATCTGCCGTCCTGCGCCTGTGCGACAGGGTTGGACCGCCCGCCTAAAAACAGTCCGCGACTGTTTCCTTAACGGCGGACGCCCTTTCGGGTTCGAATCCCTCCCTCCGAAACAAAAAGACTCATCTTGCGATGAGTCTCAGACTGTAGACAAAGCGTCTCAGAAAACAAGAACTTCTGAGACGCTTTTCATTTTCAGAAATCGAATCAAATCCCCGAGGAGATTTAATAAAAAAGAAGTGTCAACAGGGTCTAATAGACCTTTCCTTCTTTTCATCTTGGCTAGTTTCTTAAGATTCATACATGCAAAGGTAAGCCCGACTTTCATCTCCATCAGGGCTTTGCCATTGTACCTGGTGTACCGCATTCCATGAAACTCCTTGGCCGTTCCAAAGATTCGTTCAATGCTCTCTTTGCGTTTCTCATACCATTCCTTCATCCCGACGGTATGTCGAATCTCTTCGCAGATTTCAAGGTACGGTTCCCAAATATGTCTCGTGACTGTTTTTTGGTGGTTTTTACTCTCTGTGCATTGGGATAGATAAGGACAGTTTGCACAAATGGCAGGATTGCTTTTGTATTCTCGGTATCCTTCCCGGTTCGTGGTGGAATAACGAAGGACTTGATGGTTGGGGCACAGATAACAGTCGAAGTATTCATCATAGACGTATTCATATTTCTTGAAGAACCCTTTTTTCGTCATAGGCCTGCGATATGGATAAATCGGCTTGATTCCATTATCGAGTAGTGTCTTGGCAATGGCAGGTGTCTTGTAGCCTGCATCCAACACCATTAATGTCGGATCATACTTTTTCAGTCTTTCGTAGATTGCAGAAAAGGTTCTGCTATCATGCTCATTCCCGGGATGAATCGTGTATCCTAGCACCCAGCCATTCTGATCACAAGCTGTCTGGGTGACATAAGCAAAATCCTTCTTGTGCTCTCCTTTGTGAAACAAACCACTTTCAGGGTCTGAAGTGCTCTGCTGCACTTCCTTGGTTGGGGGATCCTCGTCATTATCCCGATCCTTAAATGGCTTTTTTCCATGCGCCTGCCTATCCTCATTAATTTCTCTAAGAAGTTTCGATTCATAATCCATTGCTTGAACCTTTACCATTGTCTTAATGGATTTTTTCTTATTGGCATTTGCCTTGATATGCGTCGCATCCACGAAAATCACAGAAGGATCGATCATGTCATGCAGAAAGCATTCCTCCAGAATCTTCTCGAAGATTTGCTCAAACAAATCTGTTCCCTTAAAGCGACGGGTGTAGTTCTTTCCGAAGGTACTGAAGTGAGGTACGGAAGATGTGAGGTCTAACCCTAAAAACCAACGGTAAGCAACATTTACTTCGATTTCCCGAATCGTCTGTCTCATGCTGGGTATGCCATAGAGATATTGAAGAAGGGGGATTTTGATCAGCATGACAGGATCCAGACTTGGCCTTCCCTGATCTTGGGAATACTTGTCCTGTACGAGTTCGTAGATAAAGGAAAAATCAATCGCCCTATCAATGTCACGCAGGAGATGATTTTCAGGAACAAGACTGTCTGCTGAAACAAACTGGATCTGATTTCTTTGATTTCCGGCATTTTTTATCATCATTCGTCGTCACCTCGCTATGATTTAATTATATCATAAAAATGCCTTTAGATGTTCAAATTCCAATATCTTTGAGGATTGTTTACATAAGAAAAGCCGCAGAAGAATCTGTTGTCTTTCTGCGACTTTGTCTACAGTCTGAGACTCATCTTGCGATGAGTCTTCTGGCACGCCAGGAGGGATTCGAACCCCCGACCTACTGATTCGTAGTCAGGCACTCTATCCAGCTGAGCTACTGGCGCATATTAATGCCATTACGGCGCGAAATTTATTATACAACATACGTAGTGATAAAGTAAAGTAATTTTTGACTAAATGGTGCAAATCGTTCATAATGGTTCATAGTGGATTTTACCGGCAGTACATAAATGAAACAAACAAGCAAGAAATTCAAAAAAAGTGCAACTAAATAAAGGAAGGAAAGTGCAAAGCAGAACAGCTTGATTCCGATCGCATAAAAAGGGTATAATTAATTTGGCAAATAATTAACAAGCGAAAGAGGATCGTATGAAAAAAGAAAATAAAAACGTAGTTTATACAGTAACAGCAAACTGTCAGGACTGCTACCGGTGTGTTCGGGTGTGTCCCGTAAAAGCGATCAGCGTAGCGGAGGGACAGGCTTACATAGAAGATGAGCTTTGCATCAAGTGCGGCACTTGTGTTCGGGAATGCCCGCAGGGCGCAAAAACCATTCGCTCAAGCGTGGAACAGGTAAAGGAGCTCATTGCATCGGGACGCAAGGTTGCAGCCAGCGTGGCCCCTTCCTTTGCGGCGGCCTTCCATTTTGAAAACTGCAACAAGTTACCCTCTGCTCTGCGACAGTTGGGATTTCAATATGTATCGGAAACCGCAGAAGGCGCAAAGCGAATTACGGAAGAATCTTTTAAAAGCACCACCGGAGGGCATCTGTGCACTGCCTGCCCTGCTGTTGTTGAATACGTAGAGAAATACAGGCCTGAGCATATCGGTGTGATGATTCCTATCGTGTCCCCTATGGTTGCCCACGGCCGCTTACTGAAGCAACGGTTGGGAGAAGACTGGGCGGTGGTCTTTATCGGTCCCTGCGCTGCGAAAAAGCAGGAGGCAGCAAGGCCAGAAAACCTGGATGCCATTGATTGCGTACTTACATTTACGGAACTGATTGAATGGATGGAAGAAGAGGGCATCTACTTGGAGCAATGCCCGGAATCTGAGTTTGAGAGTTTCGGAGTTCTTGACGAGGCTCGTCTTTTCCCGCTTCAAGGAGGTATGCTCAAAACAGGAGGCATCGAGTGTGACGGGACAAATCCCGACATTATTCATATCAGCGGCGCTGAGGATGTGCGGGATATTTTGGACCTTGCCCCCGCAGAGTGGAGCTACCGGGTGGTGGAGCCCCTGTTCTGTGCGGGAGGCTGCATTAATGGGCCTGGCTTTCCAAAGGAGAGGAACCTTTTCAGACGGAAACAAGATGTGATCGCCTATGCGAAGGAAGCAGCCAATATGATGGTAGAAGGAGAGCCTGCACAGATCGATTTCGATGCGGTTTTTCGTGTTCATGAAAATGTAGCGCATCAGGAAGAGATCAGCGAGAGCGTAATTCAGGAAATTCTCGAACGTACGGGTAAGAGCAATCCGGAAATGCAGCTAAACTGCGGGGCATGCGGTTATAAAACTTGCAGGGACAACGCCATCGCTGTAGCGCGTGGAATGGCCGAAACGGAGATGTGCGTTTCTTATATGCGTCGCCTGGCGCAGCAGCGGGCAGACCGCATCATTGAAACAACACCCAACGGCATTGTGATTCTGGACAAGACGCTTCACATTTTAAGCATGAACCCCGCATTCCAGAAGATGTTCATGTGCAACAACAGCATCATCGGAAAGCATATTTCATACTTGCTCGACAGTGACAATTATGAGAAACTCGCCTCAGGCGCAGGGGAGCAGTTTGAGAGCATAAGGACAAAATATGGCGTCAAATACCATGAGAGGACTTATGCGCTGCGTGACGAAAACCAATATGTAGGAGTCTACTCAAATTTGACAAAGTTCCGGTTTGACGGCGATCAAATTGATCTCATCAAGACCCAGACTCTGGAGCAGGCCAAGGAGCTTCTGTATCATCAGATTCGTTTCTCTCAGGAAATGGCCCATTTCTTAGGTAAAAGTACTGCTCAAAGTGAGGAAATGGTCAAACGAATCATGGAGCTTTACGAAGAAAACGATATTAAGCATCAAGACTGATCAAAGGCGGACATCGGATTGTACATTAAATCTACCAATTTAAATCTAAAGCAGATTGCGGATTCGGGACAGTGTTTCCGAATGAATGAGATATCTAAGGGTAGGTATAGCCTGATCGCTTTGGGCGAATATGTAGAATTGTTGCAGGTAGACGAGAACCGGATCCGTATCCTGGGAGCGTCCCGGGACCGGAGGAAACAATGGGAGGAATACTTTGATCTGCAACACGATTACAACGCCCTGGTAAACAAACTTTTGGAATGTGAGGACGAGTTTCTTCGTCGAGCTGCGGCTTTCGGAAGCGGATTGCGAATCCTGCGCCAGGAACCTTTTGAGATGCTTATCAGCTTCATCATTTCTCAGAACAAAAATATTCCCGCCATTAAGTCGGCCGTAGAAAAATTATGCAAGAAATTTGGCGAGGAAAAACGCTGGTCCGAAGATCCTAACGTGGTTTATTATACTTTCCCCGCGCCGGAGCGTCTGGCCACAGCGGAAAAAGATGACTTGCGGGCTTTGGGATTAGGATACAGGGACGAGTATGTTCTGCAAGCGGCACGGGCGGTTGCGGAAGGCAGATTGGATCTTCATGAACTGAAGCGCATGGACTATGAGCAGATCATAGAGGAGCTAATGACTCTCCGGGGCGTGGGCAAAAAAGTGGCAAACTGCGTCGCTCTTTTCGCATTTCACCGGCTTCACTCCATTCCCGTGGATGTCTGGATCGCCCGCGTTCTCGATGAAATTTACGAAGGAAACTTCTCCTGGGAGCCGTATGGAGACCAGGCGGGCATCGTTCAACAGTACATGTTTTACTACATACGGAACTGCAAGCAATTGTAGTCAATATTTTTAGCGGCTTGCTTTTCCTTATGGCACCTGCTTTTCGGCATGGTGCTTTTTTCATGCTTTGTATGTATTTTAAAAAGGAGGAATGGAAAAAAATAGGTTGCAAACAATATGTAAACATGTTACTATATTGTAAATATATGTATATATCGTAGAGCGGAGTGATCAGATATGGGTGAGAGAAAACGATTGGGCAAGCTGGGAGAAAATAAGGCGGTTCATTACCTGACGGGCAAAGGATATAGAATTATAGACCGTAATTATAAGTGCAAGACCGGAGAACTGGATATCATCGCCATGGAAGGAAAGACACTTGTGGTCATTGAAGTGAAAACTCGAAGCAGCCTGTCTTACGGGTTGCCCTGTGAATCGATTACGGCCGCTAAGAAGCAGCATTTGCTCCGTGCTCTGCGTTACTATGTTTCAATCTATGGTCTTGAAGATCTGGATCTGCGCATCGATGTGATTGAGGTGTTATCAACGGGGAACGGCATCTATTTGCATCACATCAAGAATGTAATTTGAGGGATAAAAATGTATTCTAAAATTCTGACCGGTTCCATTGTGGGAATTGATGCGGAAACAGTGACTGTAGAAACGGATATTTCCTCCGGATTGCCGAATATGACCGTGGTAGGGTTGCCGGACATTTCCGTACGGGAAGCCAGGGAGCGGATTCGATCGGCTCTGCGCAATGCGGGCTACCGATTTCCATCAAAGCGGATTACGGTAAACCTTTCGCCTGCGGATTCCCGAAAGGAAGGAACGCACTTTGATCTTCCCATCGCCATAGGAATTATGGTAGCTTCCGGGTATATCAGCGCGGAGCAAGCGGCCGAATATGCTTTTATCGGTGAACTTTCGCTGGACGGAAAAGTCAATGCGGTGCAGGGCGCCATTGCCCTTGCCATCGGGCTTAGGAACAGAGGAGTGCGAAAACTGATTTTACCCGCAGGAAACAAACAGGAAGTATCCATTCTAAAGGATATGCAAATATATCCTGTAGCCCATATTTCAGACGTGGAAGCCCACTTGTCCGGATTCGGATCTGTAATTCCTTATAAAGGCCGGCCCCGAAAGTCTTTCGCCGGGAAAGAAAACTCGGCGGAAGACTTTGCCGACGTGGCAGGGCAGGAGAGCGTGAAGAGAGCCCTTCAAGTGGCGGCTGCAGCGGCCCATAATATCCTCATGGTAGGGCCGCCCGGGGCCGGCAAGACCATGATGGCCAACCGCCTTCCCGGAATTTTGCCTGCTATGACCTACGAAGAATGCCTCGAGGTTACCCGGATATACAGTCTCGCGGGGCAATTGCCCCCGGAAGGCGGGTTGGTTACGCAAAGACCTTTCCGGTCTCCGCATCATACCATATCGCCGACTGCATTGGCCGGCGGCGGTCTTAAACCGAGACCCGGAGAAGTGTCTTTGGCACATTTCGGCGTTTTATTTCTTGACGAGTTTCCTGAGTTTTGCAGAAAAGCTTTGGAGGTTCTGCGGCAGCCTCTGGAGGATGAAAAGATCACGATTGCCAGAGCTTCCGCCACTGTCACCTATCCGGCGAAGATTATGCTGGTAGCCGCTATGAATCCCTGCCCTTGCGGAAATCTGGGTCATCCCACGCGAAAATGTACTTGCAGCGAGCATCAAATAATGCAATATCGGACCAAGATCTCTGGACCCCTGGCGGATCGCATTGACATGCACATAGAAATTTTCCCGGTTCCGTACGAGGAATTGATTGACAGAGACGGAAAGAAAGGAAAGCGGATGGACTCCATGCAAATGCGCAAAGCCGTTGAAAGTGCCAGATCCATTCAAATTGACCGCTATCGAAAAGAAAAGATCTCCTACAATTCTCAGTTGACCCCTTCGCTGATTCAAAAATACTGTCCGCTGGACAGAGAGTCGGAGGAACTATTGAAAATGGCGTTTGAAACCTACAGCCTGACAGCTCGTTCAGGGTTGAAAATTATCAAGCTTGCCAGAACCATAGCCGATCTTGGGCGGGAGGAAAAGATTTCTGCCGCTCATGTGGCTGAGGCCATCAGCTATAATCGCTTTTACGCCGTAAACTCTGGGGAGAAAAACCATGGTTAATCAAGAACTCATTGATTCCGTTTCCCTCGACGAGCCCCGTTATCCGGAACTATTAAAACAAATCAAAAATCCGCCGCTGAAATTGTATTACAGGGGAGATTTCGATCTATGTAATTCGCCATGCCTTGCGGTTGTAGGCGCAAGAAAAGCAACTCCCTATGGGAAATGGGCAGCTTACAATATTTCCAAACGGGCTGCCGAACACGGTGTGACCATTGTAAGCGGTATGGCTTCGGGAATCGATGCCTGCGCCCATATGGGGGCATTGGATGTGGAGGGAAAAACCATTGCGGTGTTGGGCTGCGGTCCGGATATCTGTTATCCGAGAACAAACAGCGGCCTGATGAAGCGCATTGCCCGACTCGGTTTGATTCTTTCCGAGTATCCTCCGGGAAGAGGCCCTCTGCCCGGTCAATTCCCGGTACGGAATCGCATAATCAGCGGGTTATCCTATGCCGTTCTCGTGGTGGAGGCCGGTTTGGACAGCGGTTCGCTTATTACCGCCGGACAGGCGCTGGATCAAGGAAGGGAAGTCTTTGCGGTACCGGGAAACATCAACAGCATGTATAGCGCCGGAACGAACAAGCTCATATCCGACGGTGCAACGCCTTTGACAGCTGTCGATGATATTTTAGATCTGTTGGGAATAAGGGCAGTTCGATCTTCCAAAAAAGATAATGCGCCTTTGGGTGAAGACGAAAAAGCCCTTCTGCAACTCGTAGCCGAACACGGTGTATTGACCATGGACAGACTGTGCATATTATCCGATAAACCGCCGGCTGTAGTGAGTTCCTTGGTCACAGTTTTGGAAATGAAAGGAAGGGTACAAATGTCTATGGGGAAAATATATATTGCAAAATGATAATTTTAGCAATATAATTTCTCAATGTAGCGATTATTTCTACTATATATATTATAAATATAGTAGTTTCTGGTTTAGCGGACGCTATTTAGGAGGTTTTATATGAGCAATAAGTCTTTAATTATCGTCGAGTCTCCCTCAAAAGCGAAGACCATCGGAAAGTTTTTGGGGAGTAAATATAAAGTGGTTGCTTCGGTGGGGCATGTTAGGGATTTGCCCAAGAGCAAACTCGGCATCGACATTGAGAACAACTTTGAACCACAGTACATCCCTATTCGTGGGAAAGGGGACATTATAAAGGAACTGAAAAAGGAAGCGAAGAATGCGCCGCGCGTCTATCTCGGGACAGACCCTGATCGTGAAGGGGAGGCAATATCGTGGCATATAGCATATTTGCTCGGCATAGACGAGTCGGAAGCTTGCAGAATAGAGTTCAATGAAATCACAAAACAAACCATTCAAAACGCGGTGAAAAACCCGAGACCCATCGACAGAAGGCTCGTGGATGCGCAGCAAGCCAGGCGTGTGCTGGATCGTCTCGTAGGCTATAAAATAAGCCCTCTTTTATGGAGAAAAATCCGAAGGGGTTTGTCTGCGGGCCGGGTACAGTCTGCAGCCCTCAAGCTTATTTGTGACAGAGAAAAAGCGATTCGAGAGTTTACACCCAAGGAATACTGGACCGTTTCAGCCATACTTGAAAAAATGAGCGATACCGACGGAAATGATTCAAAGAAAAAACAGTTTGCCGCGAAACTGACAGAATACAAAGGGAAAAAGCTGACCATCGACAACAAGGAGAAGGCGGATGCAGCTATAGCCGCCATCGACAGAGAAAACTTTGTAGTGAAAAACGTAGAAACAAAGGAGCGTATAAAGAAACCATTGCCGCCTTTCATAACCAGCAGCCTGCAGCAGGAGGCCTCAAACAAACTCGGTTTTTATACGAAAAAAACCATGCTGATTGCGCAGCAGCTGTATGAGGGAGTGGAAGTAAAGGGGCACGGTACCATCGGTCTCGTATCATATATCAGGACCGATTCCGTGAGGATCAATGAAGATGCGCACAAAGCGGCAATTCAGTATATACGCGAAAATTTTTCCGATGAATATGTAGGAAACCACGTTTTCGCAAATAAAAAGAAAGACGTGCAGGATGCCCACGAAGCCATACGACCGGCTAATATTAATCTCCACCCCGATGATATCAAGGATTCTTTGACGAAAGATCAGTATTTGCTGTACAAACTGATATGGTCTCGTTTTCTTGCCAGCCGCATGGCTTCCGCCGTATTTGATGTGGCAACGGCAGAGATTGAAAACGGAGATTATACCTTCAAGGCTACAGGGAGCCGGATGAAATTCGAAGGGTATTTAAAAATCTATAACAACACGAGCGAGGAAGATGAGGATAAGATGCTGCCTCATCTGCAGGTGGGTGAAAAGCTTAGCCTTATAGACTTGGCCGGAGAACAGAACTTTCACACAGCCCCCTTCCCGGTATACGGAGGCTTCCCTCGTAAAGGATCTGGAGGAAAAGAATATCGGTCGTCCCAGTACTTATGCGCCGATTACAGCTACCCTCATCGATCGGAAATACATTACCAGAGAAAAGAAAAACTTGGTTCCTACAGATTTAGGTTTTGTAGTGACGGAGCTTATGGAAAAATATTTTCCGGAAATAGCCGACACACGGTTTACTGCAGACATGGAGGATAAGCTGGACAGCGTAGAAGTGGATCATAGGGATTGGAAACTCATTGTTAAGGAGTTTTACGACATCCTAAGCAAAGAGCTGGAAATAGCGGATCGGGATATAGAACGGGTCAAACTGGAAGACGAAGTAACGGAAGAAAAGTGTGAACTCTGCGGGAAACCTATGGTGATAAAGCAGGGGAGATACGGAGAATTCCTTGCATGCAGCGGCTATCCCGAGTGTAAAAACACAAAGGCAAAAGTGGTGAAAGTCGATGTTAAATGCCCCCGCTGCGGAAAAGATATCGTTACCAGGAAGAGCAAGACCGGGAAACTGTTTTACGGCTGTAGCGGTTATCCGGAATGCAATCAGCTTTTCTGGAATAAGCCTGTGGATCGAAAGTGTCCGAAGTGCGGATCTTTATTGACGGAGAAGAAAACAAAATCTTCAAAGTTTGTTTGTTCCAATGCGGATTGCGGGTATAAAGAATAAGTTTAAGAATTAACAAGCTGAACGACAGCAGGAGGGATAGAAGACAAATGGGACTTTTTCATGCAACGACAATTGTAGCAGTGAAACGAGAGAACGGGGATGTCTGCATCGGCGGCGACGGCCAGGTTACTATGGGCCAAGCTGCCATTATGAAACATTCTGCGAAAAAAGTACGGAAGATTTATAAAAACACCGTAATAACAGGTTTCGCCGGTTCCGTCGCAGATGCGTTTACCTTAACGGAAAAGTTTGAGAAAAAACTGGAGGAACACGGCGGTAATTTGAAGAGAGCGGCGGTGGCTTTAGCCCAAAGCTGGAGATCGGATAAAGTTATGAGAAATCTGGATGCTTTGATGCTGGCAGCGGATAAGGAAACGTTGCTGCTGATTTCAGGCAACGGAGAAGTCATCGAACCGGACGAAAATTTCGTCGCCATCGGTTCCGGCGGAAATTATGCGTATGCGGCGGCTCATGCGCTCTACAAGCATACGGATATGAGCGCCGAAGAAATCGTCAGGGAAGCGTTGAACATTGCGGCGTCTATTTGTGTGTATACAAACGACCATATTACTATTGAAAAACTATAACATCCTGCTTATGACATACAGTGTCATGTAATTTGGCAGGTGAGATATACAGGAGGTAGAGATTTGGGAACCTTATATTCAATGACACCAAAAGAGATTGTTCAGGAATTGGACAAATATATCATCGGGCAGGATAGAGCGAAACGAATGGTGGCCATTGCACTGCGGAACCGCTATCGCAGGAGCCTTCTACCTGAAGAGATGCGGGAGGAGATTTCTCCTAAAAATATACTCATGATGGGCCCTACCGGTGTGGGGAAAACAGAAATAGCCAGAAGGCTGGCTAAGTTGATGGATGCTCCTTTTGTTAAGGTTGAAGCAACAAAATTTACTGAAGTCGGATATGTTGGCCGGGATGTTGATTCCATGGTTAGGGATTTAGTCGAGGCGGCTATACGCATTACCAAGCAGAATCACTTGCAGCAGAAATACTCCATAGCCGACGAAATTACAGAAGAAAAAATTATCGAGGCCATCATCCCCGGAAAGAAAAAATCCACACAAAGCGGCGGTGGCGTTCGAGGACCTTTTGACTTCATACTCGGAGGCGGTTTCCAGCCCAATCAGCAGCAATCCTCCAAGTCTGAGGAGTCGGACGACAGCAGGGCCGAAACGGAGCTTGCCAGAGAACAGGTTCGCCAGCAGCTTCGCGATGGACTGCTGGAGGATCAATTTATCGAAATCGAAATCGCTGAAACGCCAAAAAGCAATCAGCTGGATTTAGGTAATGAAGATATGAGTATTGCCATAGGCAATATCTTCGGAAGCATGGCTCCCCAGAGAAAAAAGAAAAAGAAGCTCACGGTCCGGGACGCTCGGAAAATTCTTCGTGAACAGGAAGCCCAGAACCTTATCGACATGGACCAGGTAACGGCCGAAGCGCTGGAAAACGCAGAACAAAACGGAATTATCTTCATTGATGAAATCGATAAGATTGCTTCAAATTCCGGTTTTAAAGCAGGCGCGGACGTGTCCAGAGAAGGAGTTCAGAGGGATATTCTGCCTATCGTGGAAGGAAGCGTCGTTAAAACCAAGTACGGCCCCGTAAAGACAGATCATATGCTCTTTATCGGCGCCGGCGCGTTCCATACGGCCAAACCCACTGATCTGATACCAGAACTGCAAGGTAGATTCCCCATTCGAGTGGAGTTGGAAAACTTAACGAAAGAAGACTTCATCCGGATTCTTACGGTACCTGAAAATGCATTGATCAAACAGCATAAAATGCTTCTTGAAACAGAAGGCGTAAAGGTGGACTTTACCGAGGGAGCTATTAAGGAAATTGCGCAAATAGCATACCTGGCAAATGAACAGACGGAAAACATAGGGGCTCGACGACTCCATACGATAATGGAAAACCTGTTGGAGGATATTTCCTTTAATATACCTGACATGGAGGACAAAGAGATCGTTATTGACGAGGAATATGTCAGGGAGAAATTTATGGATCGGATTCAGGCAGATAACATCGACAAATATATTTTGTAATGAGAAATCTGGAAAAAACAAATATTTTGAAAATTAAAAAAATTAACTATCCCTATGGCAAAATATAGTATATAATAGACACAGTATTAATAGCAAACGGAGGTAGTAGCGCGATGTCGATGGATTTGCTTGACAAAATCAGAAAAATGAACTGGGTTCTCCAGGAAAGTACTTCAGGTGTTTTTTCTTTTAATGATTTGTGCAAAATCCTCAGTGAGCTTGAGGATGCAAATGTATATGTAGTTAACAAAAGAGGAAAAGTATTAGGCGTTCATTATAAGATTGAAGAGGAAAGTGCCGCAATCGTCGATCCGGAAACAGGTATCGAGAAGTTTCCTGCGGAGTACAGTGAAGCGCTGTTGAAAGTATCTGAAACAATGGTTAATGTGACTCACGAGGAAGCATTGGAAATTTTCAAGTATGAGTATGATACTTATGAAAAGTTCTATCTGATCATTCCCATCGTCAGCGGAGGTCAACGCCTTGGTACCCTCGTTGCTACCAGATACTTACCCCGCTTTTCTGCGGAAGATGTAATTTTAGGCGAGTATGGCGCCACGGTGATCGGTTTGGAAATCTTGCGAAAGAAAACCTTGGAGCAGGAAGAGGAGGAGCGTAGAGCTGCAATCGTCCAAATGGCTATTGCTACACTTTCCTATTCCGAAGTTGAGGCTGTCCGTCAGATTTTCAAGGAGCTAAAAGGTTCGGAAGGGTTGCTTGTAGCGAGTAAAATCGCCGATCGTTCCGGAATTACCAGATCTGTTATCGTAAATGCTCTTCGCAAACTTGAAAGCGCCGGCGTTATCGAAACGAGATCCCTTGGTATGAAGGGAACGCATATTAAAATTCTCAACGATAAGTTTTACAGTGAACTTGAGAAAATTTAGAAATCGGACATCCGAGAATGCACCCATTCACCCCCGCCGACATACAATAGTACGACGGGGGTCTTTTTATGTGGCAGCAAAACAGAGGTCGTGAAAAGAAAAAAAAGTGGTTCGTTATTCTGCTAACATGTGCGGTATTAATGAGCTATGGGATTTTTTTTACCGAAAGGATCGTAAAGCCGACCCTTGTTTCCATCGGCGAAATTAAAGCAAAATCAATGATGGTGCAAACGGTTAACGAAGTAGTACGCGAGAAATACCAATCAAGCAGGGATTTTGAAGATTTGTTGGATATAAAAACCGATGACACTGGCAAGGTTACTCTGGTACAGGCCAATTCCGCCGCCATGAATAGGCTTTCCTATACTTTAGCTTGGGAGATTCAGCAGAGGCTGAAAAAAATGGGTGAAGAGCGGGTAACCGTACCTATAGGGACAATTCTAGGCAATCAAATCCTTTCCCAAACGGGACCAAAAGTCAAGCTGAAGGTTTTGCCCTTAGGAACCACGAAAATTGACTTTAAAACGGATCTTTCGGAGGCAGGTATCAATCAGACCAAATACAAAATCTATATGGAAGTGATCAACACTGCGAAGGTGGTCGTGCCGTTTTCGGAAAGCCAGATAGAGGTGGAAACCACTCTGCTGATAGCCGAAGCGGTGATACTCGGAGATATCCCGGATTCCTATGTGAAGGTTCCCGACCGGGATATTTTAGACGGCATGGATCTGGATTATTAAAAGTCTCATTGGGTATCTTACGCTTTGAAGAAATTCCTGATCCCAAATTGTCAAAGCGTTTGACTCCGAATACAACTTTCTTATCGGGCAGAATCCGTGTTTTAGCCGGGATGTTGTGGTATAATAAACCTATGAGTAAAATAATAGAGACCAATGAAAGAATAAATCAGGAACCGCCCCGGGCCATTTTGGTAGGTCTTGAACTGGATGAAGACATTTCCTATTACATGGAAGAGCTTGCCGGTCTTGCTCAGGCAGCCCGCATTGAGGTGGTAGGTGAGATGGTCCAGAGTAAGGACAGGCCCGATACCGCTGCGTACATCGGTCGCGGCAAGGTGGAAGAATTAGCGGAGCTTTGCGACCGCATGGATGTGGATTTGGTTGTGTTCAACAACGAGCTTTCCGGCGTGCAGTTGAGAAACCTGGAAGATAAGCTGGGGGTCAAAGTCATAGACCGGACGATTTTGATCTTGGATATATTTGCGGAACGGGCCGCATCAAAGGAAGGCAAGCTTCAGGTAGAATTGGCCCAGCTTCAATATCGCTTGCCACGTCTTACCGGTTTCGGAAATGCATTATCAAGGCTCGGCGGCGGCATCGGTACCAGAGGCCCCGGCGAGAAAAAGCTCGAGACGGACCGCCGGCATATTAAGCGGAAGATGAAGGAAATACAAAAGGAACTGGAGGAAGCCAGGAGCAATCGCAAAATCAAGCGATCCCAGCGGGAAAAATCGGGCATCCCGATGGTTGCGCTTGTGGGATATACAAATGCCGGCAAATCGGCTCTCATGAACCGTTTTCTTACAGATGCAATGAAGGGAGAAAAGGCCGTATCCGAAAAGGATATGCTCTTTGCCACTCTGGATACTTCCCATCGCAGCATCAAGTTAGATACGAATCACGAGTTTATACTCATAGATACGGTAGGTTTTGTCAGCAACCTTCCTCATACTCTTGTCAAGGCTTTTATGGCTACGCTGGAAGAGGTCAATTATGCGGATTTGCTGCTTCATGTTGTGGATGCATCCTATGAGAGAAACGATTTCCACATAAAGGTGACGGATCAGGTGTTGAGAGAGATCGGCGCCGGAGAAAAGGATAAGATCTTAGTCTACAATAAAATAGATCTTTTGGACACTGCGGAACGGGCCAGATATGAGGGCCAGGACAGCATATCCATATCGGCAAAATACGGAGAAAACATGGATGCCCTGATAAGGATGATCAAGGACAGGTTGTTTGGCGACAGAATACAAACGGCTTTATTGATTCCTTACGATCGGGGAGATATTTATTCATATCTGTGCGACCGTTATAAAGCCCAAAACACAGAATATAAAGAAGAAGGAATTTATGTGGAAGCGGAACTTCCTTTGGAAGAATATCGACGGTTTGAAAGCTACCGTGTCCAATAGGCAGGGATAAGATGATACGATACCGAAGCGTTAAGAAAGAAGCAATTGTAGAGCAGATTATAGAAAAATCCAGGTTTATTGCCCATGTGAGACCGGTTGAAACCAGGGAAGAAGCCCTGGAGTTTTTCGATGAAATACGTAATTTGCATAAAACGGCTACACATAACGTACCCGCTTATGTGATCGGCGAAAAAAGTCAGCTTCAATGGGCAAGCGACGACGGCGAGCCCCAGGGAACATCAGGAGCTCCTATTGTGCAGATGTTGGTGAAAGAAGGACTTACTAATATAGCGGTGATTGTCACCCGCTACTTCGGCGGAATTAAGTTGGGCACGGGAGGGCTGGTTCGTGCCTACACCGGATCTGCCAAGTTAGCCGTAGATGCCGCAGGGATATGCAATGTTCGGGAAATGAATACCTGGACCGTCAAGTTGGATTACAGCCATCTCGGCAAACTTCAGAGCCTTGCGGAAAGCGGCCCCTTCATCTTGGACAATGTGATCTATGAAGATAAGGTTACGGTGGACCTGAGCATGGAGCCGGAGAAGCTGGAAGAAGTAATGAACATCATATCAAACCTGACGGGGGGCCAATTTACTGAACTGGGGCTGCGTCAGGAATTGGTAAAAAGTTAGCCCTATTAACATACAATTTTCGTTGACAAAAAAAAGGCGCTATGTTAAGATAAAAATCGGCTCACGTAGAGTCGGACATTCCAAGGTAGCTCAACGGTAGAGCACTCGGCTGTTAACCGATAGGTTGTGGGTTCGAGCCCCACCCTTGGAGCCAATATTTTCATCCGGCAGGATATGCATATTGAAGCTCTGAGAGCTGCATAAAAAAACGTCAAAGATGAAAATAGAACTTGACACATAAAAACAAATGCGATATAGTATCTAACTGTGTCGAACAATTAAAGAAGGAATTACCTGGGCGCATAGCTCAGCTGGGAGAGCACCTGCCTTACAAGCAGGGGGTCATAGGTTCGAGCCCTATTGCGCCCACCAAAGTGGCCTGGTAGTTCAGTTGGTTAGAATGCCAGCCTGTCACGCTGGAGGTCGTCGGTTCGAGCCCGATCCAGGTCGCCAACTCTTTAATTAAAGCTTCTGCTGGTGTGGCTCAACGGTAGAGCAGCTGATTTGTAATCAGCAGGTTGGGGGTTCGATTCCCTCCACCAGCTCCAACAAGCTAACCAGCTGACGCAAGTTCTTTGAGACATGAATATTCGGAGGGATTCCCGAGTGGCTAAAGGGGGCGGACTGTAAATCCGTTAGCGCAGCTTTCGATGGTTCGAATCCATCTCCCTCCACCAAGGTATGCGGAAGTGGCTCAGGGGTAGAGCATCGCCTTGCCAAGGCGAGGGTCGCGAGTTCGAATCTCGTCTTCCGCTCCAAATTTTTGCGGATGTAGTTCAATGGTAGAACATCAGCCTTCCAAGCTGAAAGCGTGAGTTCGATTCTCATCATCCGCTCCAATATGGGCTCATAGCTCAGCTGGATAGAGCAACGGCCTTCTAAGCCGTGTGTCCGGGGTTCGAATCCCTGTGGGCTCACCATTTTAAGAATGGGGTATAGCCAAGCCGGTAAGGCAACGGACTTTGACTCCGTCATTCGTAGGTTCGAGTCCTGCTACCCCAGCCATAGGACCCATTAGCTCAGGCGGTAGAGCACTTGACTTTTAATCAAGGTGTCCCGCGTTCGAATCGCGGATGGGTCACCATTTTTTAAAGAGTGGACAATACTCGCTCAGGGGAGAGGTGTCCGAGCGGTTTATGGAGCTGGTCTTGAAAACCAGTGACTCCGAAAGGGGCCGTGGGTTCGAATCCCACCCTCTCCGCCACGATGACAAAAAGCGCTGGCTACTCTCTCCACATAAAAGCTGTTACGGATCCGGAGAAGTACTCAAGTAGGCTCAAGAGGACGGTTTGCTAAACCGTTAGGCCGGGCAACTGGCGCATGGGTTCGAATCCCATCTTCTCCGCCATATGCAGGGGTATAGCTCAGCTGGCAGAGCAGTGGTCTCCAAAACCATGTGCCGAGGGTTCAAATCCTTCTACCCCTGCCATAAACACCGTATGACAACGGGGTGTAGCGCAGCTTGGCAGCGCATCTGGTTTGGGACCAGAGGGTCGCAGGTTCAAATCCTGTCACCCCGACCAATGCGGCCCAAGCGGAATATGTGGGCCATTAGCTCAGTCGGTCAGAGCATCCGGCTCATAACCGGCAGGTCCGGGGTTCAAGTCCCTGATGGCCCACCATTAACAAACTTTGAAATTTATAATAATCGATAGGAATTCATATTGTACTTGCCCAGATAGCTCAGTTGGTAGAGCAGTGGACTGAAAATCCACGTGTCGCTGGTTCGATTCCGGCTCTGGGCACCATTTGGTAGCCGGTTGAGACGTATGTCCGATCGGTTATCTTTTTTTATACTGCTACATTCGGTGGCATACAGTATCGTTCAACCTTCCGGCTGAATGATATTCACATTATTTGCTTGGAAGGCCTCCACCCATTCCGGCGGCAGTGGCCTGTTTACCACCACAGTATTGATTTCTTCAATCTGCCCGATCAGGGCGAAGGACGTCTTGTCAAATTTCGTATGGTCCACAACGAGATAAGCGTGATTGGAGTGTTTAATAGCAAGCTTCCTGACCTCAGCCTGCTGCTCGTTCGAATCGGTTATTCCGGATTTTAAATGGATAGACCTGCATGAGATAAAGGCCTTATCCACAAAATATTGCATCATATCTGTCTGGGCATTTTTCCCGACGAATGACAATGAACTGTTATCTAAAATACCGCCGATCATAAGAAGCCGGATTGATTCGGCTGAGGATAAGAGGTTGGCAATCTTTAAGGAGTTTGTGATAACTGTCAGTTTCTTGTTTTTTATCTTTGTAGCAATGTATAAAGAAGTTGTAGAAGCATCAAGGAATATGGATTCCCCGTCCATTATACGTTTTGCGCATTCACTGGCAATGATTTCTTTGTCTTTTACCATTATCTTTTCTCTTAGTTTGACATCCACATCGCTCTGCACGATATCTTCGATATATGCGCCGCCGTAGATACGCTTTAAGAATCCCTCAGATTCAAGCTGGGTAAGGTCGCGCCGGATCGTCTCTTCGGTGCGGTTGAACATCTTGGCCAATTCTGTAACCGTAACACTTTTCTTTTCTGCCAATAATTCTTTAATTTTTTCTTTTCTGGTGATAGCCAGCATGTCTGTTCTCTCCTTAAATATTGTTTGTTGCTGCGACGTTATGCAGCAAGGCGAAACAATCTATTGATTAATCTTTTTTTATTTGGGTACTGGAATGATTATAAAGAAATATTTCCGTTCTGTACAGTATTTATTCGAATTTTAGCCACATAAAACCAAATAAACACATATTCCGCATTTTGAAAACCAAAAAAGTCAACAAAAATATGTTGACATACAACATGAAGTAGGCAATAATAAAGTACAAGTCATTCCAAACGAAGGATTTTAGGAGGCGGAGGAATGTATAATCGCACAAATTATATGCCGGAATATATGGCCAGAAAGCAAATATGCGATATAGGAAAGCGCATGTACGATCGCGGTTATGTTGCGGCAAACGACGGTAACATATCGGTGCGTATAGGCAAGGATATCATCCTTTGCACTCCCACCGGCGTATCAAAGGGTTTCATGACTCCGGATATGTTGGTTAAGATTAACATGAAAGGCGAAAAAATAGCCGGAACTCACAAGGCCTCATCGGAGATGAAGATGCACCTTCGGGTTTATAAGGAAAATCCCCAAGTCATGGCGGTAACTCATGCCCATCCCCCTATAGCTACTTCTTTTGCCATTGCAGGCATACAGCTCGATAAGGCGCTGCTCCCCGAAGCGGTAGTCATGCTGGGGACTGTCCCCATTGCACCCTATGCAACGCCGGGAACGGAAGAGGTTCCCGAGTCCATTGCTCCTTATTGCAAAGATCATAATGCCGTCTTATTGGCAAACCACGGGGCCCTAACTTGGGGAAGCGATCTTATTGAAGCCTACTATCGTATGGAATCTCTCGAACACTATGCGGCCATCATGATGTACACTTCAAATATTATCGGAAAGAGTAACGAATTAAGCTGCGGACAGGTGGAACGCTTAATTGAGATAAGAAAGAATCTGGGCATAACCTCCGGCGGGACGCCGGTTTGCTCATGTGAAGAAAAGAATAAAGGACCTTTTGATTCCGCCTCAATGACTCAAGATAAAGAAGCGTTACTCCGCAGCATAGCAGAAAAAGTAACGGCATCACTGTTAAGCGGCAAACGCTAAGGCAGTTCTCAGGCTTCCTATAATTGCAGGGAGGTAAGAAAATGGCAATATCAATTACGGAAAGAGACGTGGCCTGGATCATTGAGCAGGTAATGAAAAATGTAGAACAAGCCGTTGGAACCGGAGAATCCGGCGATATTTCTCCGAAAACAAGAGCATCGGAAACGGCCGTTGCAGCTGCGGAAGTCTCAGCCGAGGCCCCTTTATTTGTTTCTGCAGATGAGGCTATTGCGGCGGCTCATAATGCCCAGAGAGAATACGCGACAAACTTCAAAATTGAAGATAGAAACAAGATTATAGATTCCATTAGGGCTGCTGCACAGCAGGAAGCCGAAACGCTTGCGGCCATGGTCTTTGAAGAGACCGGGCTAGGTCGAAGCGAAGATAAAATAGCAAAAATCCTGTTGGCAGCGCTGAAAACCCCGGGGGTTGAAGATCTGAAGACTACGGCAGTTTCAGGAGATTACGGCCTGACCATCGAGGAAATGGCGCCCTTTGGCGTGATCGGCGCCGTAACACCGGTTACGAATCCCGTAGAAACAATTATCAATAACACCATATCGATGTTAGCAGCGGGAAATTCAGTCGTATTCAATGTGCACCCTTCTTCAAAAAAGAGCAGCGCCTACGTTGTAGGTCTGCTCGATTCTGTCATTCGTCGAGCCGGGGGCCCGGCCAATCTGATCACAATGATAAAAGATCCCACAATTGAAACGCTAAACGAAATAGCCGCAGATCCTCGGGTCAGTGTCTTGGTGGGAACAGGCGGCGCTGGACTGGTGAAAGCGCTGCTTCGCTCGGGGAAGAAAACAATAGGAGCCGGGGCGGGGAATCCCCCTGTCATTGTTGACGAAACTGCAGATATAGAGCATGCGGCAAAGAGCATCATTGAGGGAGCGTCCTTCGACAACAACATTCTTTGTATTGCGGAAAAAGAAGTGTTTGCTCTACAGGCCATAGCCGACGATTTAATATATCACATGCTTCAGAACGGCGCATATATGCTGGGCCGCCAGGAGCTTGCCAAAGTTATGGAACTGACGCTTACGGCGGATGAAAAAAGCGGAGCCGCCTCCTGCAGCGGTAAGAGAGAAATCGAATACCATGTGAAAAAAGAATGGATAGGAAAGAGCGCGGAATCCATTTTAAGCGCCATTGGAATTAAGAAAGAAAATATTAAAATCCTCCTTTGTGAAGTTGACTTTTCACACCCCTATGTCCAGCTTGAACAGATGATGCCTGTGCTTCCCGTAGTTCGCTGCGGGGATATTGACGAAGCAATCGCTATGGCAGTAAAGGCAGAACATGGGAATCGTCATACCGCCTCCATCTTCTCACGGGATGTTGTAAACATGACTCGTTTTGCCAAAGCAATTAACACCACACTGTTTGTGAAAAATGCTCCCACTCTGGCGGGCGTGGGATATAAAGGCGAAGGTTCGACGACATTTACAATTGCGGGACCTACCGGCGAAGGAGTAACCTCCGCAAAAACTTTCACACGAGTCAGAAGATGTACCTTGGCAGAGGGGGGCTTTAGGATCATTTAAACCGCTTAAATGAAGTTATTTTATTTTACCGAGGAAAGTTATGAAAAAAACAGCAGCGGGATTTATAGAAGCATTAGGCTATAGCGTGGTCCTGGACGCTTTGGACAAAGCCTGCAAAAGCGCGGAAATTACAATTGAAGGAATAGATTGCAACAACCCTGCACTTGGTGATGCTGCGGAAATCCCCAATACATTTCAGGCAAAGATCATCGGTGAAGTGGAACAGGTGCGAATTGCCCTTGAAAATGCCAAAGAAACAGCTGCTAAGCGTCTGTCGGAAAAAGATGTGCTGGTTCACCTGATACCCGGCGCAGAAAGCGGCATCAGCGGGCTGCTGCGCACCGGAAAAGTTAAGCAAAGGGATTGGGCGGAATGCCCGCCTCCTGCTGCCTTGGGGATTGTGGATGTACAGTTTTTTGCCAATGCGGTACATCTGCTTGATACCATGTTCAAAGCTGCAGACATCATATTGCTTCACAGGGAACTTGCGCTTGGCGGCAAACTGGTGACTCTTTTTGTAGGGGGGAGCGTCTCCCAGGTAGAGGAAGCCATAGAAGCAGCCCGTAAAACAGCGGAAGCAGAATATCCCGAAGCATTTAAGAATGCCGTTGTTATTACAAAGCCTCATAATGAAATACTGAAATTCATTATAGGTAGAAAACCTGCTGAGAATCGATAACCCGAATCATAAACATTAATTGAAATAATACAAGATAACTGGAGGAAGTGAAAAATGGAAGCAATTGGAATGATTGAAACAAGAGGTTTAGTCGCCGCAATTGAAGCAGCCGACACCATGCTGAAGGCCGCCAATGTAAAAATGGTGGGCACCGAGAAAGTTGGATCAGGCATGGTTGCAGTGATCGTCACAGGTGAAGTAGGCGCCGTAAAGGCAGCGGTTGAAGCGGGAGTGGAAAACGCGCAAAGAGTCGGCGAAATCGTTGCAGTGCATGTAATTCCCAGACCTTCGGAAGACATTGCCGGCATATTGCCTCTGGTAGCAAAGAAAAAGTAAGGTCGAAAACAAGCAAGAAGGAAAGTATTGAAAGTACCTGCCGCAGCAGGCGGAAAAAGAAAGAGGAGGAAAGAAAATGAGCGCAATAGGAATGATTGAGACAAGAGGACTTACCGCAGCCATCGAAGCGGCTGATACCATGCTTAAATCAGCAAATGTAGAAGTGGTAGGGACGGAGAAAATCGGATCGGGTCTTGTAACCGTTGTGATACAGGGAGAAGTTGGAGCCGTAAAGGCAGCGGTTGAGGCCGGAGTGGAAAGCGCCCAAAGGATTGGCGAGATCGTGGCGGCTCATGTGATCCCCAGACCCAATGCAGATTTAGTTAAGGTGCTTCCGATTATTAAATAACATCGGTGAGCGATATG
This sequence comes from Anaerovoracaceae bacterium, assembly GCA_050953365.1. Classification (GTDB taxonomy): domain Bacteria; phylum Bacillota; class Clostridia; order Peptostreptococcales; family Anaerovoracaceae; genus UBA1426. Next base: position 176,314 of record JBMNMN010000002.1, read on the forward strand.
GACGAAAACGTGAAGAACCAAATAGCGCAGCTGGTGCTTGCGGAACTGGAGCAAAGAGGAGTACGAGTGGAAAGATCCACCTTCCGCGTTCCGGCGGCAGTTTCCGCAAGGCATGTGCATCTATCCCAGGAGGACCTTTATCGGCTTTTCGGAGCGGGGTATGAGCTCTCGGTGCAAAAAAATATTTCACAGCCGGGGCAATACGCCGCAGAAGAGACCGTAACCCTTGAGGGGAAAAAAGGAAGCATTCAGAATGTCCGGGTACTGGGACCGGTAAGAGCGGAGACCCAGGTGGAGGTTTCCAGAACGGATACCTATACTCTGGGAATAGATGTGCCTGTTAAAAACTCCGGAAATCTTTCGGGGACCCCGGGTATAACAATTAGAGGTCCGAAAGGGGTAATAACGCTGAAGCAGGGCATCATTGTGGCGGATCGCCATATTCATATGACCCCATCGGATGCGGCGCGTTTTGGTTGCAGAGACGGAGAAAAAGTTCAAGTGAAAGTGGAAGGAGTCAAGCCCGGGATTCTTGGCGGCGTAACCATTCGAGTAAGCCCGACTGCCGCATTCGAGCTTCATTTGGATACAGACGACGCAAACGCCTTTTTCATAAATAACGGCGATTTGCTTGAGGTATTCAGAAAGGAGAATTTCTGATGTTGCTTGGTAGAGTAATGGGTAACATCGTATCCACAAGGAAAAACGATAAACTCACAGGATATAAACTGCTGCTTATAAAACCATATTTTGGCGAAGAGAACCGGATTTATGTGGCGGCAGATCAGTTGGGAGCGGGAATAGGCGAGCTTGTGATGATCACAACCGGTTCGTCCGTCAGGTTCGGCATTGACAAGGAAGCTCCTATTGATGCATTGGTAGTAGGCATTGTGGATAAAGAGCCTGAGCTATAAGGCTTACAAAGGAGGCTTAAGGTGAAAATCATCAGAGTACTGGCAGTGGGAGATCCCGCCGTGGATGTCTATACCAGCCCCAAATACGAAATACTCCCCCGCTTTGAAGAGGCCGAGGGGATTAAAGTGGATTTTCATATTGTACCCTGGGATAGCTATTATGCAACCCTAATGGATGCCTTCAGCGGCGCCAAGCAGTTTGACATCGTTATGGTTGCCGGACACCTTTGGCTCAGAGACTTTGTAGAAAAAGGATATTTGGCGGAAATAAACGAGCCGGATTCTATAGAATACCATCCGGAGGACGTGCTTCCGGTGGTGGACGGCGAAATGAAGTTGTCGGGAACCAGGTACCTGTACCCGTCCTTTTGCGACGGACATATAATCCTTTACAGAAAATCTGCTGTGCTGGAAAGGGTAGGGAAACTTCTACCCGAAGCTATAACCACGGACGAATACATGGAAATAGTCGCCAAATGCCACGGATGCAACGGAATGGCCGGTGCTGCCATGAAAGCGCACGAATCGGAAATATTCCTGGATTTTCTTCCCTATTTGAGAGCGGAAGGCATAGATGCTTTTCTGGACGGAGTTCCTGCGTTTAACGGACCGGAGGGAGTCAGAGCACTGGAAAAATATATCAGTTTGAAGGAGTATGCGATTTCAGGCACTGAAAACTTCGGAAACGCGGAGGTCAGTCGGGCGTTCAGGGAAAAGAAGGTTGCCCTTGCGGTTACTTGGGGCGGCCAGCTTGGAGTTACTCTTGCCGAAGGATGTGAGGATATAGCAGATGTAGGTTTTTCCACATTTAAGACCGCCTGGAACGTTACGTGGAGTTTTGGCATAACATCCAAATCCGCCGTAAAAAAAGAAGCGGAAAAACTACTTATGTATCTTACATCAAAGGATGTGGACAGAGCGGTAGGAGACTATGCCGGTTCGCCGGTACGGATATCCACCTATGAAGAGGACAGGAGCAAAAATCCATGGTATGACAGCCATCTGGTCATGTTGGAGCAGTATGCAAGGCCTCTTCCTTCCCTTATAAACATGGGAGCCATGATGGCCCCTCTTCATAAATACATTCATCAGGCATTGACCGGAACTATAACTCCGGAAAAAGCGCTGGCTGAAGCGCAAGCGGAAATCGAGATACTGCTTCAACCATGAACCCAATGCACGGAGGTTTGAAAATGAAGCTTATTGTAATCGGCGGCGTAGCGGCGGGAATGTCATGTGCGGCCAAGCTGAGAAGGATGGACAGTTCCGCTGAAATCACGGTATATGAAAAGGGCAGGCATCTCTCATACGGAGCATGCGGGCTTCCCTATTATATATCGGGAATCAATGCCAGCAGAGACAAATTGGTGGCCAGAACAAAAGAAGAGTATGAAAAGAATGGCATTAAGTGCTTTTTACAACATGAGGTTCTGAAGGTCATTCCCCGGGACAAGTCTGTACTTGTAAAAGACCATTTGAGCGGAAATGTTTTTATTGACGGATACGATAAGCTCATGATAGCCGTAGGCGCCGGTCCGGTGGTTCCTCCCATTGAGGGCAGAAACCTGAAGGGAGTATATACCCTTAAAAGTCTTGAAGACAGCGATATCATCAAAAAGGCCATTGATGAAAATGTCAAAAATATAGTCGTAGCAGGCGGGGGCTATATCGGCATCGAAATGGCCGAGGCCTTTAGTCAAATGGGCAGGAATGTTACGGTTATCGAAATGGCGGATAGGATACTGGCTCCTTTTGATGAAGAGATCGCAAATCTTGCCGTGGAAGAACTCCTGCGAAACAATGTGACCCTTAAGCTTGGTGAAAGGTTGGAAAGTATCACCGGCAAAGAAAGAGTAGAAAGTGTAGTTACTTCAAAGGGAGAGTACAAGGCAGATTTGGTGCTGATGTCTCTTGGCGTCAGACCCTCCACGGATTTTTTGAAAGGAACCGGTATTAGACTGGCAAAAAACGGCGCAATCATTATAGATCGAGAGATGCGAACAAATATTGATGATATCTATGCCGCTGGCGATTGCGCTTTAGTATATCACCTGCTCAAGCAGGAAAATGCATACATTCCGCTGGGAACTACCGCAAACAAGTGCGGAAGGATAGCCGGCGAAAACATAGGCGGCAAGCACAGAAAATTTATTGGCGCTATCGGTTCCGCGGCCATCAAGGTTTTCGACATAGAGATGGCAAGAACCGGGTTGTCCGAAAAGGAAGCGAAAGAACTGTCAATCGATTACGATACAGTGGTAATAGATACGCAGGATCTGCCACCTTACTATCCGGAACCCTCCCCAATCCGTTTCAAGCTCATCTACGAAAAGGGCACGAAGAAGATACTCGGTGCGCAAGGCGCAGGCAAAAAGGGCGTGGTTCTGCGCATAGATATATTCGCGGCGGCAATAACCGGTGGAGCAACCACCGAAGAGCTTGGAATGACGGATCTGTGTTACGCTCCTCCTTTCGCGGGCGTTTGGGATGCGGTTAACATTGTTTGTAATGCAGCCAAGTAGGTGATTTCATGTCAAAAATAATGAAACTTGAAGAGGGTGTACGCCTAATTGAAGACGGCATGACCATAGCAATCGGAGGAAATGTACTCCACCGGGCTCCTATGGCGTTCCTGAGAGAAATTGTAAGACAGGGGAAAAAAGGGCTGAGAATCGTCAAAACTGCCGGCGGTCATGATGTGGACCTCCTATGCGCAGGAGGATGCGTTTCCGTCGTAGATGCGGGGTTCATCAGTTATGAGACAGCATATGGCCTGGCGCCCCACTATAGAAAAGCCGTACAGGATGGTTTGATCAAGGCAAATGAACATGCATGCTATACGGTCATGAGCGCTCTCAGGGCAGCTAAGGCCGGCGTTTCCTTTATGCCCGTAAAGGGGCTTGTGAACAGCGATCTTATTAAAGTAAACGACTATTTCAAGGTAATCAGCGATCCCTTTACCGGCGAGGATATAACCGTTGTCCGCTCTATTGAACCCGATGTGGCAATCATTCACGTTCAGGAATGCGATGAAAATGGCAACGGAATAATCAGAGGGCCGGTATATGACGATGAGTTAATAACCCTTTCTTCCAAGCGGGTAATCGTGACCGCCGAAAAAATCATAAATAGATCCTATATGACTTTGAGACCGGGTGAAGTAACCATTCCGGGTTTTTTAGTATGCGCTGTAATTCCCGTAAGAAAGGGAGCCTCGCCCTGCAGTTGTCCTACTCTTTACGATATAGATAAAAACGTTCTTACGTCTTTTCTATCCGGCGCGGAAAAGGATAAGGAAAAAACTCTTGCAGATTATCTCGATCTGTATGAAAAAGCGGATCGGAACGGAGGGAGGCTGAGGTCGTACAATGATTAACCAAAGGAATGTCCATCCGGCGGATCTAATGGTCTGTACGCTGGCGCATTTAATTGAAGACGGGGAAACCGTGTTTCAGGGAGTGTCCTCCCAGCTTCCCTTGGTGGCCATGAAGCTGGCAAAAGCCACTCATGCAAAAAACGCTACCTTGCTCAACATCCCCGGCGGGGTCAATTCCGCAGGCGCTGCAATGTCTGAGTATTCTTCCGCCGGCGGAGAGTTGTGGGATCATTCGGAGGCTATTTTCCCTTTAGAAAAGATATTTGATCTTTCCATGAGAGGTAAGCTGGACGTGGCATTTTTGAGCGGTGTGCAGTTTGATCGTAACGGAAACATCAATGCTTCCGTTATAGGTGATTACCACAGGCCAAAGGTCCGGCTTCCGGGTGGAGCCGGAAGCGCGGTATTAATTCCCACAGCGAAAAAAGCCATAATATGGCGGACAAAGCATGATAGAAGAACCTTTGTGGAGAAAGTGGACTTCGTAACTACCAGGGGAAATTTATATAAGATTGTTACGCCGCTTTGCGTGTTCGGTTACAGGGAGGGAGAACTGTATCTGGAAGCCGTAAGCCCCTATAGCAGCGTCGAGGAAGTAGCGGCAAACACCGGTTTTGAAATCCGTCAGGAGAAGGAACCGGAGCTGATGGCGCTGCCAACCGGTGAAGAAATGAGGCTCCTTAGGCAGATTGATCCTAAAGGAATACGCTATAAGGAGTTCACATGAAAACAACATAAAACGAAACAAACGTAAACAAACGGAAATAAACGTTGCACATTATAGGGATTTATTGTATATTCAAGAAAACAACCGGGGGAGACAAAATTTTTATAAATAGCTCTACTTGTTCTAATAGCAGGAGTGAGGAAAGGAGTGAAAGAATGAAAAAGTTATTGTCAATCATGTTAGTCGTTATTATGCTTCTGTCACTTGTGGCGTGCGGCGGAGGCGAAGAAGTTACGGAGGAGGGTCTCTATGAAGGAGCGCCTGCCGGACTTGCCGACAGAGATACTGCAGTGAAGGTTGCAGTCATCAGGAACCTCGGCGCTGATGAACATACTGCCCAGTTCCTTGCAGGAGCTACGGAGGAAGGCAACTCTCTGGGATTTATCGTCGATACTTTTACCACCAATGGTGACAATGCCAAATTTGAGGATACTTTCAATCAGGTCCTCATCGGCGGATATGACGGTATTATCGTATCCCACGGCCAGGATAACGCCCCCGCATTGATCCAACAGGCAGTGGACCAGGGAATCCCGGTAGTTACATTTGACACAAACGTTGAGATCGAAGGAGTTACGGTTACCGCCCAGGATGATATGTCACTGGCAGAGCTCTCTCTCAATGCGTTAGTAGAAGCCTTCCCCGACAAAACCCCGAGGATTATCAAAATGTGGGTTGCCGGCTTCCCTCCCATGGAAAGAAGAGAAGTAGTCTATCAGGAGTTCCTCAAAGCGGGTAAGATCGAAGAACTTGTCAGCATCGGCGAAGTAGGAGACTTCACAAACGTAGCCGGCCTGAATGCAAATGCCATTGGATCTCTCCTGGCGCAGTATCCGGAGGGTGAGATCGATGCCATCTGGGCTTCCTGGGATGCCTTTGCAACCGGAGCGTTTACAGCGCTGAAAGAAAATAACCGTACAGAAGTAAAAATCTTCGGAATAGACGTATCCAACGCCGATCTGCAAATGATGCAGGCGGAGAATTCCCCCTGGGTCATGACAGCGGCGGCAGATGCGAAGCTGGTAGGTACAGTGAATATGCGCCTTCTGGCGAAGAAACTGGCAGGAGAAGAAATACCGGCTGTTGTTGAAATACCTGCCACCACTATCTTCCAGTCAGACCTTCTGGATGCGGGCGGAAGCGTCACAGTTGAAACTCTCAGTGACGTATATGATACCTGGGGCAAATCCGATTTGTTTAACGAAGACTGGATGATAGCCCTTAGAGAGAAAAATGCAAAATAACCTATAAACGGACGGACTTTTAAAGAAGGGAAGGCTAACACCTTTCCTTCTTTAAAAAATTTTTTATCTGTGAGGGATACAATGGATAAGTTTCAATTGGAAATGCGGGATATATCCATAGAATTTCCCGGTGTGAAAGCTCTGAAAGGAGCTAATTTTAAAACATCGGGCGGGGTTGTTCACGCATTGGTGGGCGCAAACGGAGCAGGGAAATCCACTCTTATGAAGGTTCTGTCCGGAGCCTACTCCCACTGGGAAGGAACGATCCTCATCAACGGTGAGGAAAGCAATATCCGAACGGTAAGAGATTCAAAAGACAGTGGAATAGAAATAGTTTACCAGGAGGTAGATGTAGCGCTTATTCCTTATCTCTCCGTGGCGGAAAATATCATGCTTGACCAAATGGTCATGGACTATGATGGAAAACAGATTGTCAACTGGATGGATGTGCGCAGAAAGGCCGGCGACGTATTAAAAAAACTGAACGTGCATATTCCGGTAAACGCCAATGTTGAAAGCCTTTCGCTTGCGCAAAAACAAATGGTTTTAATTGCAAGAGCCCTGTCGAGGGACTGCAGATTGCTCATATTGGATGAGCCTACGGCGCCTCTGTCGCAAGCAGAGACCGAGGAATTATTTAAAGTAGTAAAGGATCTTAAAGCTGCTGGAGTCGGAGTTGTTTTTATAACTCATAGGCTGCCCGAAATCTTTCAAATCTGTGATGAAATCACCGTCATGAGAGACGGCAGGTTCATTACCAATATGAAAGTACAGGATACTACGGAAAAAGAAGTCATAGAGTACATGCTTGGCCGGAGCTTTGAAGAGATCTTTCCCAAATGTTCCGCCGAAATCGGCGAGGTGTGTTTTGAGGCAAAAAATCTCTCTGACGATAGAATGGTAAGGGATGTTTCTATCTATGTCAGAAAGGGCGAAATAGTTGGTATTGCGGGGCTTGTCGGCGCAGGAAAAACCGAATTGTGCAAAGCCATATTTGGCGCAGCGCCCTTAAAGGCCGGCGAGATATTTCTAAACGGGAAAAAGCTTTCAATACAGCAGCCATATATGGCCGTTTCCCAGGGCTTGGCGTTGGTACCGGAGGAGAGGCGCAAGGAAGGCGTACTTGTAGATGAACCGGTACACACGAACCTTACCTTGCCCAGTATAAAGAACTTCGTAAAGAGGGGTTTTATTGATTTTATCAAGGAGTATCGGATTTCAAGAAAAATGATATCGGACCTCAACATAGTAACCCCCAATGAATTTCAGAAAGTAGCCTTCCTGTCGGGAGGCAATCAACAGAAGGTAGTAGTAGGAAAATGGTTGATTGCCGATGCGGAAGTATATATATTTGACGAACCGACAAAGGGTGTAGACGTAGGCGCAAAAAAGGATATTTTTGAATTGATCGGCAAGCTTGTGTGTGAAGGAAAATCCGTAATATATGCGTCCAGTGAGATTCCGGAAATACTTGGTATTACGGACAGAGTTTATGTGATGTACGATGGCAGAATTTCTAAAGAGCTGATTACCGGGGAAACATCCGAAGACGAAATACTGTATTATTCTGCGGGAGGAAAAAACTGATGGATAAGAATGTGAAAGAAGGGGAAGCGAGAGGGATGAAAAAGTTTGATTTCTTTGACTTCCTGTATAAATACGGAACGCTGTTCACCATTGTAATTATCGTTGTATTTTTCTCGATAACAACCGACGGAAGATTCATCTCTCCGGCAAACATAATAAACATTCTGAGAGCTATGTCCATAACAACGGTCATTGCCACTGGCATTACCATTTCCCTGGTTGTGGGAGGTTTTGACCTTTCGGTAGGATCCGTGGCGTCCATGACCATGGCCATTTCCATAGCCATGTTCGTATGGTATGAGCAGAATATTTTCGTGAGTATTTTAGTGGCTCTTATCGTTGCGGGGGTAATCGGTTATGTGAACTCGGTGTTAATTATCAAGTTTAAGATTCCGGATATGCTGGCAACCCTTGCGGCCATGTTTATTTTTAACGGGGTTTCTACTACTTTTTCTAAAGGTAAGATTATCTCTCAAAATATGATAATGGAAGACGGGAGCACTTCAGTAGGATTGATTCCCGCATCCTTCAGAAGCCTGGGGCAAGTACCCATCATTATCATAGTGATGGCGGCATTGGTAATTATAGTACATATTTTCCTGACCTATACAAAGCACGGCAGATACATGTATGTGGTAGGAGGAAATGCAGAGGCGGCCAGATTGTCCGGGGTAAAGGTGGACAAATACCGCAGGATCGCATATATAATCGCTGCCGTTTTAGCCGGCATTGGCGGAATCCTTCTGGCGGCCAGAATCGGCCAGTCCAATCCGTCGGCGGGGGCAGGATATCTTATGGAATCGGTAGCGGCTGCTTTTATCGGTTTTTCCGTTGCCGGGGTAGGCAAACCAAATGCCATAGGAACCTTTGTGGGAGCGTTGCTTATGGTATCCTTGTCTAACGGTCTTGTCATGAAGTCGGTACCATATTATTCCATGGATATTATTAAAGGTGCCGTACTGGTGCTGGCTTTAGGGATTACCTACTACAAGAAGAAGAGATAGCGGGCGTATTTTGAGCGCAGTCGGCTGTCCCTATTCTTGCGGATGGCCGGCGCAGTTCACTATAAGTTGTAAAACGTACGTGGAAGAAGGGAGAAGGACTATGGATTTCACAAAGTACTTTACCATGTCGGAGCAGGATGCGGCCAGGTATGCCGCTGAAAAACTGAGCTTTATCTTTTCACCGGGAGATGATCTCGAATGCAAGGAGATCGGAGACGGAAACCTTAATTACATCTTCCGGATCGTAAGAAAATCAGACGGCGCTTCTATCGTTATAAAACAATCGGGGCCTGTGGCGCGTATCTCTGACGAGTTTAAGGTATCGCCGGACAGAAACAGGATTGAATACGAAATCTTGAAGTATCAAGGGGAGCTTGCGCCGGGACTGGTACCGAAGGTGTATTTATACGATCCCATAATGAATTGCACGGTCATGGACGATCTGTCGGATCATACGATTATGCGTAAGGCCATGCTTGAACATCGGCAGTTCCCCAAGTTTGCCGAGGATATTTCTACCTTTATGGCCAATACCCTTATCCTGACGTCGGATTTATGCCTTGAGCACAAGCATAAGAAGGAACTGGTGAAGAACTTTATTAACCCCGAGTTGTGCGAGATCACAGAGGATCTGGTATATACGGAGCCCTTCAACGATGTAAATAACAGAAACCGACTCTTTGAGCCGAATAAAGAATGGATTGTGGAAAATATCTACGGAGATGAAGCTTTAAGGCTTGAGACGGCAAAGTTGAAATTTGAGTTTATGACAAACGCCCAATCCCTCGTTCACGGAGACCTTCATACCGGGTCCATATTTATAAAAGAAGACTCCATGAAGGTTATCGACCCGGAATTTGCATTTTATGGCCCCATGGGCTATGATACGGGAAACATTGTTGCAAACCTCATGTTCGCTTGGGCAAATGCGGATGCTTATGAAGTCTCCAAGCAGAAGCAATGGTTGGAAGAGACCATCGTAGCGGTTGTGGATCTTTTCGTGGAAAAATACAATGCGCTTTATGATGAAAACGTGACAGAGGTTACTGCCCGCTACAAAGGATTTAAAGAGTATTACCTCAGCCGGATTCTGAGCGATACTGCCGGAGTGGCGGGACTGGAAGGATCCAGGCGCATCATCGGCATAGCTCAAGTAAAGGACATTACCACAATAGAAGACGAAGCAAAGAGAATCAGGGCGGAAAGAATTTGCCTGACGGCGGCTAAGGAATTTATAATGAATAGGGATAATTTCAAGACCGGCAAAGACTTCCTGAATGTAATCCTCAAGGCTGCCGGGCAATACTGAGAAAAGGAGGTTGCCATGCCATTTAAAGTTTTAGATATTATGCCTGTAAGGCTGGATGACGACAAGAGCGAACTCATATTGTTGGACCAGACCCTGTTGCCGGGGGAAACCAAATACCTTCATTTAACTACTATAGAGAGTATTTGGGAAGCCATATACAAGCTGCAGGTCAGAGGCGCTCCGGCTATCGGCATCACCGGAGGCTATGGAGTATATCTGGCGGTTAAGCATAGCAGTGCAGAAAGCTTCGATGATTTTTACGCGGAATTCAAAAAAGCAAAGGACTATTTGGGCTCTTCAAGACCCACGGCGGTAAATCTGTTCTGGGCTCTTGACAGGATGGAGCGGTGTGTACTGGCCAATAAAGATAAGAGCATTTCGGATATAAAAAGCGCTTTGCTGGCGGAGGCCCACCTTATCCGGGAAGAAGACGAGAAGGTCTGCCGCAGCATAGGCGAGCATGCGCTGACGCTCTTAAAGCCGGGGATGGGTATACTGACCCACTGCAATGCGGGTACCATAGCCACGGCCAAATACGGGACGGCTCTTGCGCCCATCTATCTGGGCCATGAGAGAGGTTACGATTTCAAGGTATTTGCCGATGAAACAAGACCTTTGCTTCAGGGCGCCAGGCTCACCGCCTGGGAGCTTATGGAGGCCGGCGTGGATGTAACTCTCATTTGCGACAACATGGCTTCCATCGTCATGAAAAACGGTTGGATTGATGCGGTGGTCGTAGGCTGTGACCGGGTCGCCGCAAACGGCGATGCCGCAAACAAAATCGGCACATCCGGAGTAGCCATTCTTGCAAAGGAATACGGCATCCCCTTCTACGTGCATGCGCCTTTATCCACAATTGATATGAATACGAAAACGGGAAAGGATATTCATATTGAGCTGAGACCCGGTGAAGAGATATACAAGGCCTGGTACGCAAAGCCCATGGCGCCGGAAGGCGTTAAGACCTACAATCCCGCCTTCGATGTAACCGATGCCAAGTATATTACGGCTATCATTACGGAAAAGGGTATAGTGTATCCTCCCTACGCGGAAGGCCTTGCAAAGCTGTTTGAATAGGCTCGCCGAGTAATCTGAAATATTCTCCTCTATAAAAAAAAGTGCTGTTACCCCGGTTCGCCGGGAAGAAGACGGCACTTTTTTTCTTGACAATACATAGATAATCAATGTATTCTATACTTAGATGTTCTATGTATGGTTTTCTATAAATGTTCTGGAGGTAAAGATAAATGGCAATAAACAAAGGGCTTATTGGAGGAAGTACACCGCTTTTGTTGCTTTCTCTACTGGAGAGTCAGGACTGTTACGGTTATGAGATCATCAAAATCTTAGAGGGGCGATCAGATAACATCTTTTCATTTAAAGAAGGGACACTGTATCCGGTGCTGCACAAGTTGGAAAACGACGGATATATCCGTTCCTATTATAAAGAGAAAGATGGGCGGCAACGGAGATATTACACCGTAACGGACAGGGGGATAAAGCAGTTGGCAGAAGAAAAAGAACAGTGGAAACGGTTTTCCTTCGCAGTTAATAAAGTGATCGGCGGTGAAGCAAATGCCATCGCCTGAAACCCGTGAATTCAGCGGCGAGGCACGGCAGGCGCCTTCGCCGGCAGTCAAGGAGTTTATCAACAAGGTTGTTAAGAGAGTGCACTTTTTCCCCGATCGACATGATATAGAATTAGAGCTGGCGGCTCATATTGAGGACAGCATACTTTTTTTACAGGAAGAAGGCGGACTTTCTCAGGAAGAGGCGGAAAAAGCAGCTTTGGAGCGCATGGGAGATGCGGTTGAAATCGGCATTGCCCTGAACCGTCAACACAATCCGGTTTTAGGATATATATGGTATTTCAGCAGGATTATCGCGGTTTTGCTCTGCATCATCGTGATCTTTCAATCGATACCCATGCTGCTTGTGAGCGGCTGGGCCATCCTGTTCGATCACCCCATCCGGGATATCCCCAAGGAATCCATTGTACGCCATGTTAAGCCCAACGAGCTCATAAAGCTGGATAGCAGGCGCATTCGCATTACCGATGTGATACAGACGGAGGATGGAAACCTGCATGTGCTTTATTCCAGTTATAATCTAAGCTTTTCAGGCCTTCACGGCTGGTCCTCCAGCGGACTTGGGATATTTAAAGATGAGGACGGCGAAACTTATTTTAATGGAGGCGGGCGCAGCTCTGCCGGTATTTACAGCCGCGCCAGGCGATCTCTGGACAACTTCCCTTTTGAAAAGGAGAAATTGATAATTGAAAGGGATTACGCAGGACGCTACTACAAGGTAGAGATCCCCTTGGGGGAGGTGGCACACAATGACTAGACTGAAAAAGACCATTCGGAACCTGTTGCTTATCGCCGTACTGCTGTTTCTGTTCATGAAACTCAACGGGCTGTATTTTTCACCGGTGGAAGCCCTCCATACTTCAGAACGGGATCTGCATTATGGCCCGTCGGAAATCGTTCACAGTTTTGATCATGGAAACAGCCGGTACTTTCTCACCCGTTATCAGGACATGATTTCATGTTCGCCCATAGACCGGTTTCTGGGTGTGTTCTGGCGTTACGGAGCAGGTCATGGAATTGAGATTAAAAAAGAGAGGCCCCTTTTTACATCATATCAATCAAATGAAGAGGAATGGTTGGTTTTCGGTATCCGCAACGATCCCTCCATCGTTCGAGTAGAGATAGAAGTAAAAAATGCAGAAGGAGAAACAGAGATTTACAGCAGCGATACGTTCTATGAAGACATGTTTTATATCATGTGGGAAGGGGAGAATGATAACGACGTATTGTTAAGCGAAATATTCGTTGGGCTGAAAGCCTATGATGACAGAGGTATAATTGTTTACGATTCAGACTTTCCAATTTAATAGATAATGGTCCCACGGGGGCAAACCCTTCGGGTGGAAAAACATCAAGGGATTCGTTTCTGTGGCTGCTCCTGCATCTGGAGGAATATATCTTCTTTAATGTATATCAGAGCCGGCTTCCCTGAAAACTGCCGCGGCGTTTGAATTCCATCTGAATGCTGTTTAGTACCGACCGTTTATTGAGGCTCCAGCGAGGCGCAAAGAGTCCTTTTACATGAGGATCACCGGTTATGCGATGAACGGTGATCTCCGGAGGCAGAATTTCGATAGCATCAATAAGCAGGTTGATATATGCATCCTTTTCCAAAACCTGCACATGTTCGGGATAATATTCCGCTATTTTAGTCCCTTCTATAATATACAGCTGATGAAATTTCACTCCGAAGGGTTTTTTATTCGCCACATAATGTACCGACTCCATCATGTCTGAGCGGGACTCCCCCGGAAGGCCCAAAATCAGATGGACAACGGAGCGGATTCCGGCCTCATTCAGCTTACTCATTGCTTCATCAAAAACCTGCAGCGGATAGCCGCGGTTTATAAACGATGCGGTTGCGTCATGGATGGTCTGCAGTCCCAGTTCCACCCACAGGAAAGTCCTTTGATTTAATTCTTTCAGGACCTCCATTACTTCATCGGGCAAACAATCAGGCCTGGTTGCCACTGCCAGTCCTACCACATCTGGACAGGCTAAGGCTTCTTCGTATTTTTGCCGAAGAAGGATGGCCGGCGCATAGGTATTGGAATAGCTTTGGAAATAGGCAATATATTTACTTTCGGGCCATTTCCTTGCCAATTGTTTTACCTGATCGGCCATATCACCTGCAGAGTATCCGCTTCCGCCGGCTGAACAGTAGATGCATCCTCCGACCCCCTTTGTGCCGTCCCGGTTTGGACAGGTAAATCCGCCGTCTACGGACGGTTTCGCAATACGGCAACCGAAGTGCTTTTTCAGATAAGGCCCAATGGCGTTGTAATGTATACTGCCAAATGGTGAATTCATTAAGATGCTTATACCTCTCCGGATTGTTAATTTAATGCAATGCTTTCCTGTTAAAGCATTGTTTTCTTATTAGTTCAATACTTTCTTGCTAGCGCAATACTTTCTTACCAATCAATATACATATTTTAACCTCATGCGAAGGTTTTGTCTAATCGGATAAAAATAGGTCTACGAGCATCAAATACAATTTTGATTAGGCCTATTTTCGGCTACCAGGAGCTAAGTTTATAGCCTCAAAGGTTGTAATATAGGTATAAAATCGGTTTGCCGGCTGTGATGTGACCTATTATTCTTGATTTTATAGCCCTAAATGCATTTGGATTGACTTGATTTAAACCTATTTCTAACGGCAGAAGGCGAAATTTAAGCTATAATTTGCAGTTTATAGGTCTAATACCGCTGAGGAAACTATGGATTGACCCTATTTCCTATTCTATTTCCATATAAATATAATGGATTGCATGAGGTAGTTGCCGGCAAAACGCAACAACAATTAAACATCTTCCATTTAGCATAATTTTCTTGCAATTCATAAACTACTGTGGTATAAAAGATAAAAAGTCATAAGAAGTCATAAAAAATCACAATAGAAGGATTTAGGGTAATGAAGAATACGTTTGACGTTGCAAATTATAATGCCTACTTTTTTAACTTTTTCCGGAGCTTTAATTTTAGCTTTGGCTACTTTTGGTATTATAATAGAAGCAACAAAGCGTATGAGCTATCCTAACTGCTGTATCAGGTAACGAAAGTATATCTTTAGAGAGGTTCATCGCGAGAACCTCTCTTTTTTTAAGATTTGAAAGGAGCCTGTAGCATGGCTGAAATAGAAGTAAAACTGCCGAGTGCGTCATACAAAATACTGATAGAGTCCGGGTCTCTGGACCGATGCGGGGAACGGATCCGCTCCGTATCCTCCGCAAAACAGGCCGTGGTCATTACCGATAAAACGGTATGGGGCTTTTACGGCGCTCGGATGGAAGCTGCATTAATTGATTCCGGTTTCTTCGTGAATACCGTTAAGATAGAGCCCGGTGAAGGGAGCAAAACCATCGAGAGCTTTGCGAAAGTATGCGGACAGCTTGCCGATTTGCACGTACTGCGCGACCACCTTATCATCGCCTTTGGGGGCGGTGTGGTAGGAGATCTGGCCGGTTTTACCGCTGCGGTGTATATGAGGGGATTGCCCTATGTACAAGTTCCCACAACCCTTTTGGCGCAAGTAGATTCTTCAATTGGTGGTAAAACGGCTATCGATCTTCCCCAAGGGAAAAATCTGCTGGGAGCTTTTCATCAACCGCTTTTAGTCATTACGGATCCGGCGCTTTTGAACACATTGGATAAAAAGCAATTGTCGGAAGGTATGGCGGAGGTTATAAAATACGGCGCCATTTCCGACAAGAGCCTTTTTCATAAGCTGGAGGAATATGGCGGGATGGATCAGGTCCTTCCTCATATGGAAGAAATAGTATACAGATGTTGTGACCGGAAGCGGATTTTCGTGGAGCGGGATGAGCGGGACAGCGGTGAAAGAAGAAAACTCAACTTTGGGCACAGCTTCGGTCATGCTATCGAAAGAATGGGTGAATACCGGACTCACACTCACGGAGAAGCAGTAGCCATAGGCATGTGCATAGCTGCAAGAGCCGGCGAAATACTCGGCTTAACTCCCCATGGCACAGAAGAAAGAATAAAACGACTCACCAAGGCTTACGGTTTGACATCGGAAATACAGACGGATTATAAAAAGCTGATCCGTCATATGTCAATCGATAAGAAGAATGATCGAAAAGGGTTTAATTTGGTCCTGCTGAAAGAAATCGGTGAAAGCCTGATTCATACCGTTGCGGAGCAAGAATTGGAAAGCGTACTTGGAGATATATTGGAGTCGGTATTATGAGCATAAGAGAGACAGATGCAATGGAGATAAACTGCATTCCAAAGGGCACCGTCCATCTGCCCCCTTCTAAAAGTCTTACCCATAGAGCGCTGATCTGTGGCGCTTTGGCAGGAAAAGGCGCGCTAATTAAAAATTTGGGGCGATATGGGGAAGATGTGGCCGCTACTCTGGCCTGCCTTACGGATATGGGACTAAAATATCGGCAGGACGGAGACAGTTTGACGGTTCAACGGGGAATCGGAGTAACAAAAGGAATTGATATTAAGGATGGGACGGTGCTGGATTGCGGGGAATCCGGCTCCACCCTGCGTTTCCTGATACCCTTCGCGCTGCTATCGGGTGTCTCCGTTGTCATGACGGGAAGAGGAAGGCTATTGCAGCGTCCTCTGAAGAGTTATTTGGATGCCCTTGCTGTCAACGGAGGAAAGTCCTGCTTGGAAGAGCAGCGCCTTCGCCTGCAGGGACCCTTGCGACCTGGAATCTATGAACTGCCCGGGAATGTGAGTTCCCAGTTTGTATCCGGACTGTTAATGGCCTTGCCTTTGCTGGGTGAGTCCAGTGAAATTCGACTGACGACCGGGCTGGAGTCCAAGCCTTACGTTGATATGACCATAGACGTTATGAAACATTTTGGGGTGCATGTAGAGAACCTAAACAACCGGATATTTCGGATTGCCGGAGGTCAATCCTATACGCCCTTCACATATGAGATTGAAGGAGACTACTCCGCCGGAGCCTATTTTCTCGTGGCGGGGGCCCTGGGTTGCGACGTGAGGTGCATGGGCCTAAAACAGGATTCCCTCCAGGGGGATGCAAAAATCCTCAATTTTATCCGCAGTTGTGGGGGAGAGATACTGTGGGATGATGACGGCACGCTGCGCGCGCGAGCCACACAGCTGCATGGCATTACAGCGGATATCAGCCAGTGCCCGGATCTGGCGCCTCCTCTTGCGGTATTGATGTGTTTCAGCAAAGGAGAAAGTAAATTGGAAGGGGCCGGTCGGCTGCGTATGAAGGAAAGCGATCGGCTGAGGTCTATAACACAGGCATTGAATGTACTTGGAGCCGGTATTGAAGAGGGTGAGGACCATCTGCGTATAATGGGTGTTGATGCATTGAACGGAGGGATAGTAGACCCGCACAACGATCATAGAATTGCCATGGCGGCTGCTTTGGCCTCCATAAAAAGCCGCGGAAAGGTTACTGTCTTGGATCCTTGGTGTGTGCATAAATCCTATCCTGATTTCTGGAAGGACTTTTGCCGCCAAGAAAAGGAGGAAAGCGTATGAACATTTGGGGAAGGAATCTCAGGTTATCCATATTCGGCGAATCCCATGGTGAAGGAATCGGCATCGTCATTGACGGGTTGCCGCCGGGCTTTTCCGTTGATATGGAAGGCGTAAATTTCCACATGGCCAGAAGGGCGCCCGGACAGAGCGAGCTTACTACGCCCAGGAAAGAAGCGGATCAGGTGGAGATCTTAAGCGGCATATTCAACGGAGTTACCACAGGCGCGCCTCTTTGCGGAATCATCCGTAATCGGAATATAAGATCGCAGGATTATACGAAAGATCTGCCCAGACCGGGGACCGCGGATCTTACGGCTCACATCAAATACGAAGGTTACAATGATTATCGAGGGGGAGGACATTTCTCCGGCAGGCTCACCGCTCCACTCACTTTCGCCGGCAGTATCGTGCGTCAAATGCTGGAGGCCAAGGGCATCTATATCGGTGCTCATATCCTGCAAATCGGAACCTGTCGGGATGAGGCTTTTGCCGGAATAGAGACCTATTTGAGCGAAGCCTCTGAATCCGCCAGACCCATAGATGCAGAGCTGTTAAAAACGCTCACCCGGACGGACTTTCCTTTACTCGATGCAACAAAAGAGAAGGAAATGAAAGAAACAATTCTTCAAGCCGCGAAGGAAAAGGATTCGGTGGGCGGAATCATCGAATGCGCTGCCTGCGGTCAACCGGCGGGGCTGGGTTCTCCCTTCTTCGATTCCCTGGAAAGCAGCCTATCCTCAATGATGTTTTCTATCCCGGGAGCAAAGGGCATTGAGTTTGGAGACGGTTTCGGCATGGCTTCCATGAGGGGAAGCGAAGCCAACGACCCGCTGTATTATGAGGAGGGAAAGATTATAATGCGTTCAAATCATAGCGGCGGCATCAACGGCGGCATTACCAACGGCATGCCCATCCTGCTCCGCGTCGCTTTCAGACCTACCGCATCTATCGGCAAGGAACAGAAGACGGTGGATCTCAAAACGAAGGAGAACAAAGTAATCGAAGTGACGGGACGCCACGACCCCTGCATAGTTCCCAGGGCGGTGGTGGTTGTGGAATCGGCCTTGGCTCTATGTTTGATGGATCATATGCTGGAGGCAGGATGGAGAAAATGAAGAACATCGTATTAATCGGCATATCCGGCAGCGGAAAAACCAGCATGGGCAGGAGGCTTGCTAAGCGCCTGGGCAGGGAATTCATAGATCTCGATTCGCTGATTCAACAGCGGGAAGGTTTAAGCATTCCGCAGATCTTTGAAGAGCGGGGTGAGGATGGTTTCCGCCGGGCAGAAACGGAAACCATCAAGGCAGTTTCCCGCAGCCGAGATGCGGTGATTGCCTGCGGCGGCGGGGTGGTGCTAAAAGAAATCAACATGCATCTGTTGTCGCAAAACGGCATAATTGTCTTTATGAGCAGGCCGGTTAAAGATATTTTGGAACGGGTAAATCTGCAGGGAAGGCCGCTCTTAAGAGAAACACCGGAAAAGCTGTACGAGCTTTACAACCAAAGACTACCTTTATATAAAAAATATGCGGATTTTGAAGTATACAACAGAGGGTATCCGGAAAAGACGCTTCGGCAGCTGAGTCGTATTGCAAACTTTGAGAAGAGAGAAATGCAGCTTGCCGTAATCGGTGATCCCATCTCTCACAGCCTATCTCCGGATATACATATACCGGCAATTCAACCGTTATTAAAATCCCTGGTTTATGAGAGAACAAGAGTGGTACCGGAAGAATTGCCCGGATGGGTAACGCAAATCCGGGGAAGGGGACTGAAGGGATTCAATGTTACTATGCCTCATAAAGAAGCGATTCTGCCTCTTTTGGATGCAGTGGATAAGGAAGCTGCGGCGCTTGGATCCGTCAACACCGTAGTAGAGAAAGGCGGCAGGCTGTGGGGTTATAATACGGATGGAGAAGGCTTTATTAAAGCCCTGGTCCAGATAGGAGAGGACTTTAAGGATTCTTCAGTCACCATACTGGGTTCGGGTGGCGCGGCAGTTACCATAGCTATAAAAGCGGCTTCCAAGGGCGCAAAGGAATTGCATCTCGTAGCAAGAAACCGGGAAAAGGCTCAGAAGATATGCCAAAAGATCGAAGAAATGTATAGGACGAAGTGCCATGTACATCCCTTCTTAGAGCCGTATGGGGCCGGAAACCAATGGAAATCCAGGATCATCATTAACACTACGCCTTTGGGGATGCACGGCATAACAGAAGATTTCCCCGGGTTTGATTTTCTGGATCGAGTGGAAAAGGATGCCTTGCTTTGCGATTTGATATACAGTCCCGCAAGGACCGGCTTTCTCATTGAGGGAGAAAAGCGAGGACTTCGTATATTGGGAGGGATCCATATGCTTATAGAACAGGCTCTGGAAGCGGATCGTCTATATTTAGGGGCAGAACTAATGAGAGAGAAGGCCTATAATAGAATTATCGCTCATCTGAGAGGAAAGGTGGAAGGGATATGATCATCGTAATCAAGCCAGATGCATCGGAACAAGCCATAGAGCAGCTTAAGAACAGCATACAGGGTCAGGGGCTTATCGTGCAGGACATAAAGGGAGGAAATGCTCGAATGCTTGGACTGGCGGGAGATGTGGCTTCTATATCTCCCGACACATTCAGTCGGGCGGATATCGTGGAATCGGTTTTGAAAGTCCGAGAACCCTATAAATTGGCAGGAAGGCGTTTTCACCCCCAAGATACGGTGGTGAGCGCAGGTACGGCCAAAATAGGAGGAGGGCATTTTTCGGTAATAGCAGGGCCCTGCTCCGTAGAGAGCGAAGACCAGATTCTTTCCATCGCCAGGGATATCGCAAAATCGGGTGCAAATTTGCTTCGCGGAGGAGCATTTAAACCGCGGAGCTCTCCGTATTCATTCCACGGTTTAGGTCTGGATGGCTTGGAGCTGTTAAAGGCTGCAAAGCTGAAAACAGGATTGCCGATCGTATCCGAAATTCTTTCTCAGCACCATCTGGAAGCTTTTGCCGAGGATGTGGATGTAATCCAGATCGGAGCAAGGAATATGCAGAACTTCAGCCTTCTTGTAGAGGTAGGCAGACTGAAAAAACCCGTGCTTTTGAAAAGAGGACTTTCATCTACCCTGGAAGAGCTGCTCATGTCTGCGGAGTATTTGATTAAGGGAGGCACCGACCAGGTGATTCTCTGTGAGCGGGGAATTCGGACATTTGAAACCGCAACACGAAATACCCTGGATCTCTCAGCGATCCCGGTATTGAAGCAGAAAAGTCATCTGCCTGTCATCGCGGATCCCTCTCACGGTACGGGGCATTGGCAGCTGGTGGAGCCCCTTGCTCTGGCAGCGGTGGCGGCCGGAGCGGACGGACTGATTATAGAGGTGCATAACATGCCGCAAAAGGCCCTCTGCGACGGACAGCAGTCCATAACTCCGGAAGTGTTCCACCATCTCATGAAGAGAATAAACCGGGTTCGGGAAGCCATTAGCCAATAAAGAATAGGAGGAAAAGGGATGGACAATCGTGAAATCATACAAAGTGTAAGGGCCAGTCTGGACACTATAGACAGCAAACTCGTCAAACTTCTGCAGGAACGCATGACTCTCGTGGATCAAATTGCGGAAGCCAAGCGGGCCGAAAATATGCCTGTGGCGGATGAAGCGAGAGAGCAGCAGATCATGGAAGGCGTTTTTAAAATTGCAGATGAAGAATACAGAGGAGAAGTCGTGACCTTCATGCGTACGCTCATGGGGTTGTCCAAATTCCGGCAGAGAAAGCTTCTTTTTGATAAACGCGAAGATCCATTGTTGCCTCCTCCGAGAAAGCCCTATGAAGGCAACTTGGTTGTTGCATATCAGGGACTGCCGGGAGCATGGGGAGAACAGGCGGCGCAAAAACTCTTCCCCGAGGCGGAAACAAAAGGCATGAGCACCTTTGAAGATGTGTTTATTGCGGTGAAGGATAAAGAGGCGAACTACGGAGTTGTTCCTATTGAGAATTCCAGGACCGGAGCTATCGGCGAAACCTATGACCTGTTGCGAAAATACGGTTGCTATATCGTGGGTCAAACGCGGGTGCAGGCGGCTCATTGCCTGATGGCCGTTCCCGGAGCAAAGCTTTCCGATATTCGGGAGGTATTGTCACATCCCGAAGGTTTGCATCAGTGCGCTACATATTTAAAAAAATATCCTTGGGATTTAACGGAATGCAGGAATACCGCCGCGGCGGCAAACTGGGTAGCGGAGAAAGGCGAAAAGAGATATGCTGCCATCGGTTCAAAGCGGGCCGCCGAGCTGTACGGTTTAAAGGTGCTTGAAGACAATATCACGGACGACAAAAGCAATAATACGCGGTTTATCACCATTGCCGATGAGCCGGAATACGATTGCTCCAGCGATACGGTAAGCATAACCTTCCGCACCTCACATAGAAGCGGAGCTCTCTGCGAAGTGCTGTTCCACTTTATGGCGGAAGGGATTAATCTGAACCGTATTGAGTCAAGGCCCATGATGGGAGAGAAGTACTGTTTCTTTGCGGATTTGGAAGGGAACATCGAAGATGAAAATGTCCAGAGAGGGCTTCGCCATGCAGCGGCTTCCTGCGGATATCTGGAAGTCTTGGGATGCTATCCCGGCTGATGTAGAAGCTGGAGCTGTATTGCCTGAGAATTGAACTGACCCTGCGAGTATGATACAATAAATATATCGGCGGTATCTGTAAAACGCAGATACATATTGAAAATAGGGCAGAAGAAACAGGAGTAAAACCATGGCGCAGCTTTATTATAGATACAGCACTATGAATGCGGGAAAATCCATAGAACTGATCAAGGTGGCTTATAACTATGAAGAGAGAGGCAAACGTGTATTAGTACTTGTTCCCAGTGTGGATGACCGATACGGCAAAGGAGTGGTATGCTCCAGAATCGGACTTAAACGGGAAGCCATCATGGTAAACGATGAAACCAATTTGTTAAAGCTTTTTATGGAAGAGAATGCCCAGAAGAAAATCGATTGCGTTTTGGTGGACGAGTGTCAGTTCCTTAAGAAGCACCATGTACAGGAGTTGGTAGAGATCGTAGACAGCTGCGAGACGCCTGTTTTGGCATATGGACTAAAAAATGATTTTCGCAACGAGCTTTTCGAAGGCTCCTATTATATGTTGGTTTATGCGGATAAAATCGAAGAAATCAAGACCATATGCTGGTGCGGGCGAAAAGCTACCATGGTGGCCAGAATCGTTGACGGAAAATTCGTTAAGACAGGCGAGCAGATCGTCATTGGGGGCAATGACATGTATGTGTCTCTGTGCCGCAAGCATTACAACGATGGGCGTATAGGTGATAGACTAATTGAGCCTGAATCGCAAGATACTTAAGATGCAAAAACCAGCTGCGGGGACAGACCCTTTTGCTGAGATGCAACTTACGGGCCTGTCTCCGCAATTTTTTATTTTTGTGCGTCTTGTTCAATTTATCTGAATTATGGTACAATACACCGATAGAATTCAGAAGACTACAGATAATATGCGTGAGGAGGTGAATTCTATGAAGGAATTATCAAAGGCTATGTTGAATATGGAGGTATCCTCTGTTCGGAAGTTGACTAAATATGCAGAGGCTGCCAAGGCTGCAGGGAAAAAAGTGTACCACTTGAATATCGGACAACCCGACCTTCCCGCGCCTTTAGAGTACTATGAGCGCATAAGGGCATTTGAGGAGACTGTTGTTGAATATATGCCGTCGCAAGGCATGCCGGAGCTTCTTGAAGCCATGGAGGCTTTTTATCGTGGACATGGCTTTAACTACAGCTCGGAAAATATCGCCATCACCACGGGAGGATCGGAAGCGGTTCTTATGATCATGCTGGCGCTGACTAATCCGGGAGATGAGTTCATAGTATTCGAACCGTATTATTCCAATTACAATACGTATTTTACCATATCCGGCGGAATTCCGGTCCCGGTGACAACCAGTGTCACCAACGGATTTCATATAGAAAGAGAAGCAATAGAAGCCAAAATTACGGATCGTACCAAAGGTATCTGGGTTACAAATCCCGGCAATCCCACGGGCGCCGTATTGACTGCGGATGAACTTCGCATTATTGCGGATATCGCAAAGGAAAAGGATCTCTATATCATTTCAGATGAGGTTTACCGTGAAATCGTCTTTGACGGAAGGGAAATAACCAGCTTCGGTTTTCTTGAGGATATACATGACCGATTGGTGATTATCGATAGCGTATCCAAGCGATTCAGCGCCTGCGGAGCTCGTATCGGAGCGATTCTTTGTAAAAATATGGAGCTTTTTGATCTTATCTTTAAGCTCTGTCAAGGTCGGCTTTCCGTTTCTGCCGTTGAACAATATGGAGCCGTAGGACTGTATGCATCGGGATACAACTTCATAAATCAGGTTCGGGACGAATTTGAAAGGCGCAGAAACGTGGTATACGAAGCGCTTCAACAGATTCCCGGTCTGGTATGCCATAAACCGGAAGGCGCATTTTACATGATGTGCAAGCTGCCCGTGGAAAACGCAACCGACTTTTTGATCTGGATGCTGGAAAAGTTTGATGTAGACGGAGAGACGGTGATGGCCGCTCCCGGAGAAGGTTTTTATGCCACGGAAGGGCTGGGAAAGGATGAAATTCGTCTCGCTTTTACTGTTGAATGCGGTTTGCTGAAAAGAGCCGTTGCCATTCTGGCAAAAGGCCTGGAAGAATACAAAAAATTAGCGGTATGATATAATATCCTATTGTTATGGTATCGAGCCGTCCAATGGAACTAAGAGCGCATGACAATAGAAGGAGAAAACAGAATGGGAGATAAGCGGAAACTTCTGCTTCACAGCTGCTGCGGTCCTTGCAGCACGTCGGTAATTGAACGGTTGGCGGAAAAATATGATATCACACTGTTTTTCTTCAATCCCAACATCACCGATCCCATCGAATATGAAAAGAGAAAGAGCGCGCAACTGCAATTTATACAGCGATACAATCAGGACAGGCCTGCAGAAGCGCCCATTGGTTTTCTTGAGGGGAACTACGATGTGAGTCGTTTTTACCAGGCGGCGGAAGGGTTGGAGTCGGAACCTGAAGGAGGAAAGCGCTGTGCCAAATGCTTTGAGTTTCGTTTGGCAGAGACGGCAGATCATGCTTCTCGGCTAGGCTTTGATTGCTTTGGCACCACCCTTTCAGTCAGCCCCCACAAGAATTACGCCCTAATATCTCAAATCGGCGGTCGGATGGCAGACGCAAGCGGCGTTACATTTTTAGACGAAGATTTCAAAAAGAAAGCGGGATTTCAGCGATCTATCGAACTATCCAAACTATATGAACTCTATCGGCAGGACTACTGCGGATGTGAATATTCTAAGAAAAAGAGGTGATTTTATGCCAGGCAAACTGATACTTCCCCCCAACTACGAACCTCAGCTAGATCTGATGGAAACACAGAGGGCAATTAAGAAAATTAAGGATTTCTTCGAGCAGGAGCTGGCTTACGGCCTGCAGCTGCGAAGAGTATCGGCGCCTCTGTTGGTAGACCCTGCAAAAGGGTTAAATGATAATCTCAACGGCGTGGAGAGAACGGTATCTTTCACAATCAAGGATATGAACGAAATGGTGGCGGAGGTACCTCAGTCCTTGGCAAAATGGAAGAGATACGCTCTGGGCCGTTACGGAATCAAACCGGGAAGAGGCATTTATACCGATATGAATGCTTTGCGCAGAGATGAATGCTTGGACAATCTCCACTCCGTCTACGTTGACCAATGGGATTGGGAAAAAGTAATCTGCAAAGAAGATCGTACGGAAGAATACTTGAAAGAAACCGTCGCTACTATATACATAGCGATTAAAAACCTCGGTGATTACGTAAATCGGCTATACCGCCATCTGCGGACAGAACTGCCCAACGAGATCTTTTTTATTACCAGTCAGGAGCTGGAAGATATGTATCCGGATCTGAGCCCGAAAGAAAGAGAGGATGCCATCACGAAAGAAAAACGGGCTGTCTTTATATCCAAGATCGGCGGCGTCTTACGGTCGGGACAAAAGCATGACGGAAGATCGCCGGATTACGATGATTGGGAGCTGAACGGCGACATTCTATTGTGGAATGATATATTGGAATGTGCATTTGAAATCTCATCCATGGGTATAAGAGTAGACGAAGAGTCTCTTGTCCGCCAGCTTGAAATTGCCGGAGCAATGGATCGGCTTAAGATGGAATTTCATCAGGCCATCGTCAATAAAGAACTCCCCTATTCCGTGGGAGGCGGCATCGGCCAGTCCAGGCTTTGCATGTACTTCCTGCGGAAGGCCCACATAGGAGAGGTACAGGCGGCAATATGGCCGGAAGATATGATACAAAAGTGCGCCGAAAACAAGATCTACTTGCTTTAGACGCCCTGTCCGGCAGAAATAAATAGGGCATTAACAGGGGAGCCGTTGACCGGACTCAATTTTGGAGGCTGTAATGGAATATGTAAACCTGATCATCGATAACAGCAACGATAATACGGACATGCTCTATACATATGCTTCTGAAATTGACGATCTGAAACCCGGGGACAAAGTGACCGTTCCCTTCGCGAAAGGCAACAAAGTATACGATGCATATGTGCATTCAATGGCAGAAGGACCGGATCCCCGTATCAAGGAATATAAACATATAATCAGCAAGGATCCTCTTGTTTCTCTTCCTTCCGATGCGGTGGAAGTCAGTGAATTTATGCGGCAGCGCTACTTTTGCAGATACATTGACGCGATTAAATGCTTTGCTCCCGTAGGCGCCGCGGCCAAGAGGAAACCGAGGAAGGATCTTTTTGAAGGGAAAGAAGTAGAGAGAGTCGCTGCTCCGACGCTGACGCCGGAGCAGCAGGAAGCGGTAGAAAGAATAAAGCCTTATTTGCAGAGGAACGAGCATAAGGTGTTCCTGGTTCACGGCGTAACCAGCAGCGGAAAGACCGAAACATACATCAAGGTCATCGAAGAATGCCTGAAGCGGCAGAGGACAGCCATAATGCTTGTGCCGGAAATATCTTTGACAACCCAGACCATCCAGCGCTTTCAACAAAGATTTGGAACGGATGATTTGGCGGTGCTTCACAGCAAGCTTTCGAAGGGGGAGCGTTATGACCAGTGGATGCGGATAAAAAGCGGCGAAGCGAAAGTTGTAATAGGCGCCCGCTCCGCGGTATTTGCGCCGGTTGAAAACCTCGGAGCCGTCATCTTGGACGAAGAGCACGAATCCACTTATAAATCGGACATGACGCCGAAATACGATACGCTTGAAATAGCGGTCCGGCGCGCGCGCCGAAGCGGAGGCGTGGTCCTCTTGGGCAGCGCTACTCCCTCCCTCACATCGGCCTTCCGAGCGAATAAGGGAGAATACGAAAAAATACTGCTAAAGAAACGTTACAATAAAGTTCCGCTGCCTCTTGTGGATGTAGTTGACATGAGAGAGGAGCTGAAACAGGGCAACAAGAGCATTTTCAGCGTCAAGTTGTATGCGCAGATCCGGAGGTGTCTCGACGAAGGACGGCAGGCCATCCTGTTCCTCAATCGCAGGGGCTACTCCACCTTTTTGTCCTGCAGGAGCTGCGGTTACGTGATGCGTTGCGGGGAATGCGGAATTTCCATGACCTATCATAAAGCGCAGGGCGAGGCGGTTTGCCATTTCTGCGGGAGAAGGGCAAGGATACCCGATGTTTGCCCTCAATGCGGCAGCAAATACATGCGCCACTTCGGTACCGGCACGGAGAAGGTGGAGGAGATCGCGGGCGAAACCTTTCCCGACGCTGTCATCGAGCGGCTGGATTTAGACACGGCGAAGCGAAGAGGAAGCATTGATGCCATTCTATCCCGTTTCGGAAAAGGAAAAACAGACATCCTAATCGGAACGCAGCTTGTTGCCAAAGGTTTGGATTTTTCCAATGTAGGACTTGTAGGTATCGTGGCAGCTGACATATCGTTAAATATACCGGACTTTCGGTCTTCGGAGCGCACGTTTCAGTTGATTACCCAAGCTGCCGGCCGGGCCGGACGGGGAACGGATCCGGGCAGGGTGGTGATACAGAGCTACACTCCGGAGCACTACGCCATTCAACTGGCCGCGGAACAGGATTACGATCTGTTCTATGAAACGGAAATCAGGATTCGTGAGCAGATCGGCTATCCCCCCTTCTGCGATATCCTGTATATAATCTTGGCCGCCGAAACGGAGGAAGAGGCTTTAGAAGGTGCAGGGAAGATTCGGCAATCCTTTTTACGGAGAGTAGGCAAGGATCATGCGGTGAATATATTGGGGCCGCGGCCGGCGCCAATAAATAAAGTTGACGGACAATGCAGATACCAGCTGCTTATCAAGTGCTCCGAAGAAAATTGGGACACTTATAGTGCGGCGCTTTGGAAGATAAAGAATAAGGTAATTAAAGAAAAGCAAAAGGAATGGACTTTATCAATCGATGTGAATCCGTATGGTTTTTTATAAAGTAAGATTAAGGAGCAATGAATATGGCATTGAGAAACATAGTGAAAGAAGGCGACGAAATATTAACGAAGCGCGCAAGAGAAGTTTCGGAGATCAACGACAGGATACGTCAACTATTGGATGACATGATTGATACTATGCGAGAGAACGACGGAGTCGGGTTGGCGGCGCCCCAGGTGGGTGTTTTGAGGCGTGTCTTCGTAGTGGAAGTAGACGATAAGATATATGAACTGATCAACCCTGAGATTATCGAAACGGAGGGGATTCAGACGGGAGAAGAAGGCTGCCTCAGCGTTCCCGGCTGCATCGGTACAGTGGAAAGGCC
This sequence comes from Anaerovoracaceae bacterium, assembly GCA_050953365.1. GTDB lineage: Bacteria > Bacillota > Clostridia > Peptostreptococcales > Anaerovoracaceae > UBA1426. The sequence goes on from JBMNMN010000002.1 coordinate 204,365, forward strand.
AGCATATATAAAGATGAAAGGCCTGGACCGCTACGGGAATGAAATCGAAGTGGAAGGTACGGAGTTGCTTGCCGTGGCCCTTTCCCATGAATACGACCATCTGGAAGGAATTCTTTTTGTCAACAAGGCTTTGGAAGTGAAGGAAATCGACGAGATTGACGAAAACGACCATCAGTAAAGGAGGATGGCAATGAGAATTGTGTACATGGGAACTTCCGATTTTGCAGTTCCTCCGCTGAAACGAATAAAAGAAGAGGGATATGAGATTCCCTTGGTCATAACCCAGCCTGACAGACCGAAAAACAGAGGAATGAAGGTTCAGCCAACGCCTGTAAAAATTCAGGCTGAGGAGTACGGTATACCGGTTCTGCAGCCGGAAAGTATTTCTGACTCTTCGGAATTGATCCGGTATCTTCAGGAAACAGATCCGGACATTATCGTTGTAGCGGCTTACGGCAAGCTGCTTCCTAAAAGTCTATTAAGTTTGCCTCGTTTGGGCTGTGTTAACATTCATGCTTCCCTGTTGCCGAAATACAGGGGGGCGGCGCCCATTCAACGGGCCATTCTCTCCGGAGATGCGGAGACGGGGGTTACCTTGATGTATATGTCGGAAGGTATGGATGAAGGCGATATGATAGCAAAGAAAGCCGTTCCGATAGATAATAAAACGGCAGGCCAGCTGTGGAACGAACTTGCCCTGCTCGGCGCGGATCTGTTGGCGGAAACCCTTCCGGCCATCGAAGCCGGAACCGCCGGAAGAACGGCGCAAGACAGCAATTTGGCCACATATGCTCCGAAGATTACCAAGGAAGACGGTCTGGTGGATTTTCATCAAAAGGCGGAAGTAATTGAGCGCCAAATTCGAGCTATGAACCCGCGCCCGGGGGCATACACCTTCCTTGAGGGAGTGCCCATTAAGCTGTTTTCAGCAGAGTTAGTGGGTTCCGATGTGAACGATAGGCCGGGGCTGATCAAAGATGTGAGCAGGAAAGGCATTCTGGTTGCGGCAGGAGAAGGAGATTTACTGGTTACCCGAATTCAAATGCCGGGAAAGCGGCCGATGGATGTTTCTGAATATATAAAAGGGAATAAAATTGAAATCGGTACTGTTTTAGGGTAAAATATAATGAAGCGGTAATATCTCCGCCCCGTATGTATGTGCAGATGGCAGTGGAGGAGGCCAAGTCATGGATCATGCTCGAAGGACAGCATATCTCACTTTGATGGATATTGAGAAAAACAAGGCATATTCCAACCTTGCTCTGAATCATCACATCGCAGTGGCAAAACCGGATTCCAAAGCCTTTGTCAGAAGACTTGTATACGGCGTACTGGAAAATCGTATATTTTTGGATTATATCATTCAACATTATCTGACGGATCCGTCTCATAAACTGGATGCCAGTGATCGCACCGTTTTACGAATGGGGCTGTATCAACTGGCATTTATGGATTCAATCCCTCCTTATGCTGCAGTTACAGAAACGGTAAACTTGGCAAAGCGTTATTGCAAAGGCCGGGAAGGGTTTGTCAATGCCATACTCCGCAATTACCTGCGGACAAAAGATAAGATCTCGCTGCCCGACCGAGAGACGGACGAGATCGCCTATCTTTCGGTAAAGTATTCCTATGCGCCATGGATTGTAAAGATGTGGCTTGCGGAATACGGTTCTCAGTTTACGGAAGAACTTCTGGCGGAAGGGAATAAGACGCCGGAACTGGTGATACGTCCCAATTTGCTAAAAAACTCAAGAAAAGAGTTAAAAAGGCGGCTAGAGAACCATGGCTATGAGGTACACGACGGTCGCATGAGCCATATTGCCCTTCGGGTAAAAGGAGAAGGCCTGCTGGATACTTTCCTGTACAAAAGCGGGATGTTCTCCGTTCAGGACGAGAGCTCCATGGTGGTGGTGGATGTTTTGGATCCAAAGCCCAATGAGTTTATTATTGATGTATGTGCAGCTCCCGGCGGCAAGACCATGTATATAGCCGAACGCATGGAGAACAGAGGTCGCATTATCGCCAGGGACTTATACAAGAAAAAACTGGACTTGTTGCGTAAGGATGCCGATAGGTTGGGAATTTCTATCATAGAGACGGGTACCTGGGATGCTTCGAAAACCGACAGCGCGTTGGCAGAGCAGGCAGATCGGGTTCTTGTAGATGCGCCCTGTTCGGGTTTGGGCATTGTGCGGAGAAAGCCGGAGATCAAATACAAGGAATGGGAAGGAGAGCTTGAAAGCCTTCCGGAGCTACAGATGCGTATTTTGAACGCTTCCTCTAAATATGTAAAGCCGGGAGGGGTTTTGCTCTACAGCACCTGCACTATCAATACGGCGGAAAATCAAGATATTACAAAAGCCTTTTTAAAGGAAAATAAGCAATTTATTATGGAAGAAAGCATACAGCTCTTCCCCAACATAACCGATACGGATGGGTTTTACATTTGCAGGATGAGGCGGCGTTAATTATGCTACGATCGGCATGCGGAACGGATAAAGGCAAATTAAGAGGCACCAATGAGGACTCCATGCTGTGTATGGATTCTCTCGGTTTCTATATGGTGGCAGATGGCGTGGGAGGTCACAATTCCGGCGAGATCGCCAGTCGGCTTGCGGTGGACCTGATGAAAACCCATTTGCTTGCCAATCCGCCGGATCGTATAAAAGAATCGGATCTGCCGGATTTTTTCAATCGCTGTCTTTGGCAGATAAACGAAGAGATTTACAAGAGAGCATCCTCCGATGTGGGGAATATAGGTATGGCAACCACAGCCGTGATGTTATTGCTTCGAGGGAAAAAAGCATATATTTTCAATGTAGGCGACAGCCGGGCCTACCTATACCGGCAGGGAGTGCTTACTCGCATCACCGAAGATCATACATATGTGAACGAGCTGTTAAAGAGTGGTCGCATCAGTGAATATGAGGCGGAGGTGCATCCTAAAAGAAACATTATCACCAGGGCCTTCGGCAGCGAAGAAACCATTGCGCCTGATTTTTATCAATTCGATGTGACCGTCGGTGACCGCATTTTACTATGTACAGACGGCCTATATAACGAGGTCGCTGAAGAGCAGATTCGCGAGCTGACCCATCGGGAACGGGATCTTGAGAAATTGGTCATGTCCTTGATACATAGCGCCTGTGATAACGGCGGAAAGGACAACATCACGGTGATCTGTGTCGAGACTTAATGAGCGAAGGAGAGAACTATGAGCAGCAGAGTACTGGCTGAGAGATATGAATTATTGGAAAAGATCGGCGACGGCGGCATGGCCGTGGTTTATAAGGCGCGAGACCGATTGTTAAACCGTTACGTTGCCGTTAAAATATTAAAGCCTGAGTTTTCCAAGGACTATAAGTTTATCGAGAGTTTCCGCAGGGAATCTCAGGCTGCGGCCAGCATGACATACCCTCATATTGTAAATATTTATGATGTGGGGCGAGAAGGCAACATTAACTATATTGTGATGGAATTGATCGAAGGCAAGACTCTGTCTGCTCTGATTCAGGAGAAGGGAGCTCTTAAGCCCAGGGATGCGGTGATTATTACGAGACAGATTGCATCCGCCCTGAGCCATGCCCATAAGAATCATATTATACATAGAGATGTTAAGCCTCATAATATTCTGTTGACGGCCGACGGTACTGCAAAAATTGCCGATTTTGGCATTGCAAAGGCTGTAAATTCCGGAACCATCATAAACGGCGATGATGCGGTCATGGGTTCTGTGCACTATTTTTCACCGGAGCAGGCCAGAGGCGGGTATGTTGACGAAAAATCCGACATTTATTCTTTAGGGATTGTTTTGTATGAGATGTTAACCGGGCAGGTTCCCTTCGATGCGGAAAATCCCGTGGCTGTGGCCATGAAACATATGAACGAGGAAATGATTCCTCCCTCTGCCTTGGTACCGGATATTCCTCCTGAGGTGGAGGCCATCGTGCTCAAGGCTACGGATAAATACCAGACTAATCGGTACAAATCGGCGGACGAGATGCTGGAAGCGTTGAACAAGGCGAATTTAAGCTCCATAGGTATCTACGGAGGCTTTGGAAGAAGTAAAAATCTGGATACATCGGGTTCTACAAACAATCGGCAAGGGGATGGCAATTCGGCAATATCGGAAGAAGTATCGACAGAAGTAACGGAGGCAGGAGTGAAAAGCGGAAAAAACGGAAAAGGATCAAAAGGCAAGAAGAAAATTCGAATTAATAAAGTTAAGGTTGCAGCAGTTATCTTGGCGCTGCTCGTTGCCTTACCGGCCAGTCAGTTGATATTATCTGTCATTGAGAAGGGGACTGCGCCAAAAGAAGTTACGGTGCCTTCCTTGGTGGGCATGACCTTCGAAGAGGCGGAGGCTGAGCTTGATGAAGTCGGATTGAAGATTGAGCTTGCCGGAGAAGTTGCCAGTGCCGAGTATGCGGAAGGCCTCATCGTTTCCCAGGATCCTTTAGCGGATATGGTAGTCAAAACGGGCAAAACCGTTAGAGTAAATATCAGCAAGGGATTGGAGGAGAACACGATTCCTTCCGTGATCGGCAGAACACTGAGTGATGCGGTATTTTTACTTGAGAGCTACGGGTATGTGAAGGGCAGTGTCAGTGAGGAATTCAGCGAGATGCCCATAGGTGTGATCATCCGCCAGTTCCCGACGGGAGGCAGCGCCGCCGAAGCAGGCACGAGGGTCGATCTGGTAGTCAGCAAAGGCGAGGAAATCGTGATCACCACCGTCCCGAGTCTCTTTGGCATGACCTTGGATGAAGCTCGCAGCGCATTGGAAAGAGAAGGTCTGATTCTTTCAAGTGAAATCCAATATGCGCCAAGCAACGAATATGCGGAGGGTTTGATCTGCGGGCAGAGCGTTTCTCCGGGATTGGGCGTTGACAAAGGCACGTCTATCAGCGTAACCCTGAGCACAGGACCGGATGAGAGCGCCGGAGCAGGGGTGGTGGACATTCCCATTTCCTACAATGCTGCGCAAAATGAGGTGTTCTACCTGACGGTAATGGTATCCGACAGCGCCGGAGTGACCACACCCATTAATTATGAACAGAGAATTAAGAGCAACGGCTCGGAGGTCTTTTCGGTAAGCGGTAACGGCCAGGGATCGGTGAAAATATACTTCGACAATGCCTTAGTGCAGGAATATATCGTTGATTTCGACAGTGGGGTTATACTTTAATGATAGTGACCGAAGGAACCATTGTTAAAGGCATCGGCGGATTTTATTATGTAAAAACGGCTGATAAGACATATCAATGCAAGGCCAGGGGTATATTCCGTAAAGACGGGACGGTGCCCTTCGTGGGAGATCTGGTTGAGATAGAGCCTTTGAATGATGACGAGGCGGTGATTACCCGGATCTTGCCGCGGAAGAATCAGTTTATCCGGCCTCCGGTGGCAAATGTGGACTGTCTTATCATCACGGCGGCGTTGAAAAAGCCGGAACTAAACCTGTATATAATCGATAAATTTCTTGTCATGGCGGAATATCATCATACGGAAATCGGAATCTGCCTAAACAAGATAGACTTAGCCGAACCCGGCGAGGTGGATGCATTCCTGGAGATATATGAGGGACTTTATCCTGTGCTCTGCGTCAGCGGCAAAACCGGGGAAGGTCTGGATGGACTTCGGAATTTCCTTGCGGGGAAAAAGTCCGCTTTTGCCGGCCCCTCAGGAGTGGGAAAGTCGACTCTCCTCAATCGATTGGCAGATACAGTGAATGTCGAGACAGGCGAAATAAGTGAAAAATCTCAACGAGGGAAGCATACCACCCGGCATGTGGAGCTGTTTCGGCTGTCCGATGACAGCATGATCTTTGATACGCCCGGATTTACTTCCTTTGAGGTGTTGGATGCGGAAGAACAGGAGCTGGCCTTCCTGTATCCGGAGATGGCTCCCTTTATCGGCCAGTGTAAATACTATAATTGCAGGCACGTTTCAGAGCCCGGCTGCATGGTTCGGGTTGCTGCGGAAGAAGGAACCATCCATACATCGCGTTATAATTCTTATTGCAAACAGATGAAAGAAATACAGGAAATGAGGAAGTACTGATGAACAGACTGGCTCCATCCATCTTATCGGCGGATTTTTGCCGACTGGGAGAAGAAGTGAAGACCATCGAAGAAGCCGGCGCCCATGCCATCCATATAGATGTTATGGACGGACATTTCGTGCCCAATATTTCCTTCGGCTCCGCGGTGATGAAAAGCCTGTTGGGGAAGACCGGGCTGCCCTTCGATGTCCATCTGATGATCGAGGATCCGGACCGTTATATAAAGGATTTTGTGACGGAGAACACGGAAATTATTACGGTTCATCAGGAGGCCTGCATCCATCTGCACCGGACATTGCAGATGATCAAATCCTGCGGAGTAAAGGCAGGGGTTTCGCTGAACCCCGCTACGCCTGTTTCCACACTGGAATATGTTTTTGAAGATCTGGATTACGTATTGGTAATGTCTGTCAATCCCGGTTTCGGAGGGCAGCAATTCATCCCTTCCGCGCTGGAGAAAATCAAAAAACTTGCCGTAATGAAAGCGCAGCGCAATTCCGACCTGATCATCGCCGTAGACGGGGGCATCACATTGGAAAATGTGGAGCAGGTGGTGGGCGCCGGCGCCAATCTCATCGTAGCCGGTTCCTCGGTGTTCGGGGCCCCGGATGTCAGGAAACGGGTTCAGGACTTTGTTGCATTATTGTAATTTGCCGATTGTATTTGTTGATCTGTTGTAGCAGCCTGGCAGTCGTATCTGTTGCAGAGTCGTATAGTTGTATCTGTTGTAGCAGTTTTATCTGTCTTATATGTATGTCTGCCGTATCTGTTCTGGCTGCGTACGTCGTTCTTCTCGAAGTTATATCTGATGTCTGGCTCCGAATGCGGCTCTCACAAGAAAAAGAGAGAAAAAGGCCGCAACAGCTTCGACCATGTCTATTACAATGCTCTGAATGAAGTTCTCAAATAAAAAGAAAGGTTAAGAACTCAGTGGCAGCTTTTACAGACGTTCATCGCTTGACTCAAATATAATTCTCAAATATACAAAGGTAAAAAAGGCAGCCGATTCCTGTTTGTAAATTTTATCGGTTGCTCCTATGATTCCTATTGTATTTGGCTGACATTTCCCCATGATTCTTTGGTTATGCTTTTTCTCTTTGTTCTTGTTTACATCGCAAGATTAAGTAGTAAACAAAACATTACTTTAATAGAGTATCCGATTGAATTTTTGTCTACGTACTTTTAATAAGCATCGGATAGCTAATACAAAGTTTACATCATTATGGAAAATAATGGTTGACAATGGAATAAATGGGTGATAATATATTTCCATAAAATGTAATTATTGTCATCGAGGAAGGAGGTGCCTGTATGAAGAGAGCCCGTACAGTGATCGGACTTCTACTCATTGTAGTTGCTCTGGCAGGACTGATTTTCTGGGAAGTAAAGGGTAGAGAAGCCATATTGCTCGATACTGTAATCGTGGCGTCTGAAACAATTCCTGCAGGTACGGTAATCACCCGCGACCGATTGTCGCCATCCGGCGTTTTAGAGCAAAACAGGATTCAGGGGAGTCTGGACTGGGAAGCCTTGCCCAGAGTCATCGGGCAGGTAGCTATGCAGGACATTCTGAAAAATGCCCAGGTCTCTGAAAAGTATTTGGCGGACAAGGATTTCTATCTTCGCAATCATGAATCCATATTTGTAATCCATCCGGAATGGATCGCCATGCGGAGCAGTTCCATACGACGAGGAGACTGGGTGGATATTTATGAAGGGGCAGAACTGAAGAAAATAGGTACTTACAGGGTAGCTTTCGTCAAAGATGCCAACGAAACGGAAGTCACGGACGGAGAAGGAAACTTCAAATCAAATTCCTTAGACAGGATCGCATCTACGTCCCCTGTAAGCCATATAGAGATTATCACAGATATAAGCGAATACAAAAAAATAGCACAAAGGGCACAAGACAGCGAGGCGGGTCTATTGCTGGTGCAGAAACAGGTGGTGGGAAGATGAGCAATATGTATGCGTTTCACGGAGCGGATGCAAAAACCGGCACTACAATGATCACACAATCAGTTGCGGAATTTATCGCGGACAACGTAAAAGATATTAAAATTATGATGATTTCCTTGCACGGCAGACCGGGTACCGAGTATGTGGATCGTGTGGGTGAATCCATAGAAGGAATAAAGCTGCATTTGAGCAACAGGTTGTTGGACCCCGGAAGAGTGATTGAGGGATGTCGAAGGTCCGATAACTTCTATATGCTGGGTGGCGTAGAAAGCATAGGACAAGTCCGGAGTTATCATCCGGATATGGCGGAATATTTGCTGGAAAGCATGGAGAGCGAGTTTGATCTGATCCTTGCCGATACCGGAAACGAAATAGATAATGGCTTAGCGGTAGGCGCTCTTGAACGCATCGAGGAGAGATACTGTGTTATCACCCAGCAGGAATCCATACTCAGCAGATATGAGCGGATTCGACCTGTTTATGAACGGTTGGGAATCGACTTTTCATCCTATATCGTAAATAAGTATGATATGCAGGATCCCTGTGATTTGCGCTACATCGGAGAGAGGTTGTCTATAAGTCGGGAAAGGCTTCTGAAAGTGGAAGCGTCGGGCTATGAACGACAGGCTGAATTGGATCATCGGACGCTGTTATCCTATAAAAACGAAGCATATTGTAAAGATATTCGATTGATTGCGAACCGGATTCTTGAACATGCACAGATGGACCCCGTTCATGTGGAAAGGAAGAAAAAATGGCCGCCTTTTATCTAGAGGATTATGAGCGCAAGGCCGCAAATAGGACTGTGCCTGTCATGAGTTTTGCCAAACTTTGCGAGGCAATAAAAGACGATTTTATCAAGGAATGGGACCGGGACGGAGAAGATGCGCAGGCAACGTTGGAACTGCAGAAGAAAGCCATTATCGGATACGCTAAAGAAGTGGCATTCTTTAAGGAAAAGATCAATGCAAGGCTTAAGGAATACAATGCGGACACCACATTGTGCCCTCCGTGGTACGAATCGGCAGTAGACGGTATCTACCATGAAAACTGGGGACTTGCAGGAATTGCCGAGTGGTTTTCCGAACCGTACAGGCAAAGCAGTTCCGCAAAAATAATCGGGGACAGGATTTATTTTATGCAGGATGGCCGCATGAAACTGATGCCTCAGACCATCGATAAACACAGACGGGAGCAGCTTGTCCGCGCCTTTCTATTGCTCACACCTGAGGAACGCCTGGATAAGAACTTCCATGAAATATATCTGTTGGATGGTACCCGGGTAACGATTTTTGGCGGTCAGATGACCAAGCAGGATCAGGATGTGATCGTCTTTCGAAGATATGTAGTCCCCAACTACACATTTGAGGAGCAGGCCAAAAGAGGCACCATCCCTTTGGATGCAATCGATTTGTTTAAAGCGATGGTGGATTTCGGTCCCAATATGGTGGTGGTTGGCCAGGTGCGCTCATCGAAAACCACATTTCTTTCAACTTGGCAAAGCTATGAAGACCCCACACTTGAAGGGGTAATGGTGGAGACCGATCCGGAGATTCCGCTTCACCGTATGATGCCTAATGCGCCCATCGTTCAGCTTATTGCCGACAATGAAGATTTAAGAAGGATATCAAAAAATTTGTTACGCAGCGATGCGGATTACTTCATTCTGGCAGAGGCCAGAGACGGGAATGCTCTTGAAACGGCTCTCAAGGTTGCAGCTAAGGGAACGAGGAGGATGAAGCTCACTTTTCATTGCAGGGATCCTCTTGATTTTCCGTATGATGTAGCTTGGGAAATCGTGAAAGCTACCGGAGGGGATTTGGAAACGACTGCCCAAAAGGTAGCGGCCAGTTTCGACTATGTCTTTCATTTTGTACAGCTTTCAAACAAAAGTCAAAAAAGATTGCGAGGAATCTACGAACTCTCATTGGATCGTAAAACGGGAGAAATAAAAATGGTGCGCATATGCGCTTACGACTATCGAAGTGACAGTTGGCGCTGGAAATATCACATTGGCAAAGCAAAACAGGAATCCGCCGAAGAGGAAAACAGAGAAGCTTTCAGGAGGTTTTCAAAGCAGCTCGAACTACTGGCCACAAGGTATCCTTTTAATAGCGGGGAGGATGATGCATGATGAAGGCAGAGATAATGATTATTGCGATCACCCTTAGTATTTATTTCATATTGGGCATAGGAGCTTGTCTTTTGCTTGCCGGTTTCATCCGTTCCGTTTATGAAAGGGTGCGTATGGTTTGGCGGCTGCGGGCCAGACGCAGAGAAATGGAGCCGGAAAACGAGATGGCAAGACGAATGCGCCAGTCTCTTCTAACCGCCTTTGGTCATGATGTATCGCCGGCGGCGTTCCTTGCCTTTATTGCCGCTCTGTTTCTGTTTGTCTTCTATATGGGGATTCGGTCCGTGGGAATTTCCACCGCGTTGCTATTATCGGCAGTAACGGCCTCCCTTCCTTGCCTGCTGCTTTGGATACGGATAAGCAGTATTCGACGCAGAGGCAGCCATGAAGGCGAAAGGCTGGTTTCAGAGTTTCTACGGGAATACAGGATAAACAACTTCAATGTATATGAAACCATCGAGAAGGTGGTTCAGTCACCGGCGGAGATCAAGGTCACGAGAAAACTGTTGAGCAAGCTGCTATACAATCTAAGGAATACGGGAAATCCTGAGCAGATGAAGAAAGCCACGGATGACTTCGCTTACGGCATACGAACAAATTGGAGCTTGATGCTTGCCCATGATATATATATGGCTGCGGTGAAGGGGACAAATATTGCTTTGGCTGTGGAGGATATACTGATTCAGTTGCGAGAGGCGAGAACGGTGGCTGAAGAGCGAAAAAGACTCAACAGCGAAGCCATCCGGATGACGTTTTGTATGGTGCCTCTAATCTATTGTATAACGATCCTGATGGCGGTAAGGTACTTGGATGTTCCTGTCAGAAAACTGATCCAAAATCAATTCCATACGACAGAAGGGCTTATTCTTTTTCTATTCATCCTGTTCCTGTTTGTCGGAAACATTGCCCTTATTCAACTGGTAATCAATCAGCGTTTTGACTATTGAGAGGTGTACAGATGGTAACGTCAAGCCTTATTTATTACATTCTGTGCTCCATCGCCATTGCCGGTGTGATACTTCTGCAGCGGGAGCGACATCGAATGCGGTGGCTTCGCGACCGGCGCTGGCGCATGAAGCTAAATACAGTGGACTACAAAAAATTTCCTCTTGTCCGAATGGTTCTGGATGCCGCGGAAGAAAGAAAACAGGACAAAACCGATATGGAGATCTATGAGGCAATTTCATTTTTAAGAAATATTACCATACTCGGGAAAGGCGGAACTCTCAGCGCAGATGCGGTATTGGAGCAGCTGATTCTTCACAGAGGAAGTTTATCTCCGGTCTATGCAAAGACGCTGCGGCTACTTCGACAAAATCAGAAAGAGGAAGCGATTGCATATTTTTCCGATGCCGCAGGCACGGAGATCAGTAAGGATTTCGCCAGACTATTAATTCAATGGGATGAGATCGATCCGAAACAATTGCTTGAGACACTGCTATCGCATCAAAAAAATATTCGTGAAACCAGATTGACATCGCAAAAGCGTCGCGACGAAACCGTGAGTGATCTCATTTATCTGCCTGTAGTTATTAATGTGATGCTGGTGTTTATCAATTTTATTTATGTGGGCTATTTTATCGATCAGAAAGAGATGCTGACGATATTGCTATAGCAAAGCTTAATAAGGTGCATTTTTGAGTGAAAGAAAGAGAGGAAACAAATGAAACAAATAATAGTACTTGTGGCTATGATTGCGCTTGGTGTGGCGGTTGCAGGATTTGTGATGGGTTTTGGCGATTCCGCGGAATCTTTGGCAAACGCATCAATAGCGGAAATTACCTATGAGAAAATTGTAGGGGAATAAATTGCTGTAAAAATTGAGGAGGATAGGATGAAACAGATCATTATATTGTCGGCCATGATTGCGTTGGGGATTGTTCTCTTTAGGCTGATTTCAGGAACGGATGACGGTTCCATCCTAGGTGTGATGAAAGGAGTATGGGAGCAGGAAATTGAAATGAGGACAGGCTTGCCGTAGAAGGAGGGTTTGTCGTGAAACAGTTTATAGTTTTGACAGCCATATTGCCTCTCATGTTGGTTTTCATGGCCCAGTTTGCGCTGGAGCAAAAGAACAGCGGAGCGATGAATGCCCTGCAGCAACAGGTTTACACGGCGAAAGAGCAGGCAAAGCAGGAAGGCTGTTTTACTTCTGAAATCATAGAGGAATTAAAAAGAGGTATCAACGTCAAATTAGGTGTTCCGGAAGAGGATATCCTGATTGTCGCGACGGAAACTCCGCAGTACCGGATTAACTACTTCGATCCGGAACACAAACGAGGTCTGATCCATTACAGCGTATCCGTCCCCATAGAAAAGATAATGGCGGGAGGAAGTCTCCTGGGCATTTCTGTTGAAGGCAACAGAGGAGTCTATACGGTGGAGGGAACAACCGCAAGCGAAAAACTGCCGGATTGATGACGGATACAGAAGGGAGAGCGGACGGGATGAAGGTGTTTATAGTGTTTATTGCGTTGCTGATCGTAAATATGACATTTATTACGTATCAAGGCGATTTAAATCGTTACGTGCGGCTACAGACTTTCCTGAAGGCAGTTGCGGAAGAAGCGGCGGCCGGAGCGGCCCTCTATTATGACGAGGTTTCATATAGTCATGGTTCCATGGTGATTAACCGGGAAGAAAGTGAGAAGTATTTAGAGTATTTGCTCACACAGGCCGATCAAATACTGGATCTTGAAGAGGGTGAGAGTTTGACGGCGGAAATGGAAATAATTGATGATGAGAGCGGCGCTGCGGAGGAGGGGGTTCCCCCCTCCGTGACGGTGACGCTGCGCCTCACCGTCTCAGACCTGTTCCGCCTGCCGTTCCTTTCGCGGGAACAGGTGGTCCGCAGCGCCAAATACGAACTTGCAGATTATTAGCTCGAATGCTAAAATTGGACTTGTAAAATGATGCTTTCAAAAAAGTGATTGTTAAGGGTATTGAAAAGTTATAGACACCTTTACAAATTCCTTTTGCAAGTTCTATTATTAAGCATCGAACACAGAGAAAGGCATAGCATATTCATGAAACGCAACCGCCTCTATGATGAATACAGCGGGATTAGAATCTGGGAACTGGATTTTGTTCGGGGCTTTTGCATCCTCCTGATGATTCTCGATCATGCCCTTTATGACCTGGCTTATATTTTTCGTCATCAATGGTTTGGCGGAAAGGAAGCGGCCGGCATCCTCTATCAATTGACACAATTTGCGGCGAAGGAGTATTTCCCTTGGCCCTTAAGGGATGTGGGATGGTGGGGCGCCGTCTTTCTCTTCGTGTTCATCTGCGGAATCAGCTGTTCTTTCAGCCACTCCAATTTCAAAAGAGGATTGCGTTTGGCCGGGGTAGCTTTGCTATTAACTCTTGTTACCTATGGTATGGACTGGTATATGGGGCAAGAGAATCAATTCACCATCCGTTTCGGCGTTCTGCATATGTTGGCCGCATCGATCCTGCTATACTGTTTGCTGCGGAAAGCCGGTCCTCTTTTTATGATGCTCCTAAGTTTCTTTGCCATTGCCGTCGGCATATATTTCTTGTATTTTCCCTTGGAAAGCGCATTGGGCTACAGCGCGATACTTGTACGCAGCACTGCTGAATTTCATTCGGCGGATTATTTTCCGTTGCTGCCCTGGTTTGGTTTCTTTCTCGCTGGTGCTTCTCTGGGACCGCTGCTGTATAGAGAACGCCGGTCTTTCTTTCCCCGCGGCGGGAACTCTTCCCGGAAAAGGCCGATTCTCTTTGTTGGCCGCCATTCACTGATATTCTATATCCTGCATCAGCCCGTCATTTATGGGTTGCTGACCCTGGTTGGAATACTATTTGTCAATAGCTAACGAAGGAAGAGCAGGTTTTGCTTTTATTTCAGTGATGAAAACCGGCAGAAGATATGAACTTATTTATGAACATATTTATGAATTTATTAATTACAAATTTTTTAGGTCTACTAGCCTTAATTTAGCTTTGATTAAACCTTTTTTCTACTGTTGACAGCCGGATTTAAAGCCTCGTTGGCAGGTAAATAGGTCTAATATTACTGCATTGAACGTGAGATGAACCTATTATTTTGATTTTATAGGTTTACTTGCATTTAGATTAGCTCTGATTAAACCTATTTCCTACTGTTGACAGCTGGATTTAAAGCCTCGAGGGCAGGCAAATAGGTCTAATATTACTGCATTGAACGTGAGATGAACCTATTATTTTGATTTTGTAGGTTTACTTACTTTAGATTAGCTTTGATTAAACCTATTTCCTACTGTTGACAGCTGGATTTAAAGCCTCAAGGGCAGGTAAATAGGTCTAATATTACTGCATTGAACGTGAACTAAACCTATTATTTTGATTTTATAGGCTTACTTACATTTAGATTAGCTTTGATTAAACCTATTTTCTACTGTTGAAAGCCGGATTTAAAGCCTCGAGGGCAGGTAAATAGGTCTAATATTGTCCCGTGGGGTGCGATTTGAACCTATTCCTATTATTGTTACTTTCCGGCAACGGAGTTTGGTCGGATAACATTGGGAGGAGTAATCAATTGGGAGGAGTAATCAATTGGGAGGAGTAATCAATTGGGAGGAGTAATCAATTGAAAACTCCACAACAACTTGACACCGCCAAAACGTGGGTTTTAATTGACATTTCATTGGGTATGATTATAATAATATTGTAAAAATAATAGCGCCAAATGCGATGAAGAGGCTACCACCTCGGAGCAGCGCCCGATGAGGGTTGCCGGCGGATCCGCGATCCGTCGTTATTTGAATGAAGAACTCGTTTGGGTGGAACCGCAGAATATGCCCCAAGCATTGTATTTACAATTGCTTGGTTTTTTAATTTATTTGTGTTGTATTTGGTGGCCAGCGACTTTCATAATTTCATTGCGCGCAGCCGCGATGGCAGAGTATGCGTGGACTTCAATACCAGGGCCAGCGACTTTCACAATTTCATTGCGCGCAGCCATCAAGCGGGAAAACAACCTTACGTTTCAAAACGAATAAAACATCGTTAAAAGCGTTTTGAGACCGAACAACATCAAAAGATACCGTACGTTTGCCGTACGGAGCTACTTAATTAATACAGAAGGAGAAGGAAGAATGGATCAACAAGCAATGCAGGACAGCGTACAGGAATATAAAGTTTTTGAAGCCCATCCGGAAAGCAGGGCGTTTCGGCATACCAGCTCCCATATCCTGGCTCAGGCCGTAAAGCGCCTGTTCCCGGAAGCCAAGCTTGGCATTGGACCCGCCATCGACTACGGATTTTATTATGACTTTGATCTGGAGCATCGATTTACAGAAGAGGATCTGGCGGCTATCGAGAAAGAGATGAAGAAGATTACAAAGGCCAACATTCCTCTTGAGAGGTTTGAGCTCCCCAGAGAAGAGGCAATTAAGTTCATGCAGGAGAAGGGCGAGCCCTACAAGGTGGAGTTGATAAAAGATCTGGCGGAGGATGAAGTAATCTCTTTCTATAAGCAAGGAGATTTTACCGACCTCTGCGCGGGACCGCACAAGGGTTCAACAGGCGCCATAAAAGCCATCAAGCTTACAAGCGTGGCAGGAGCTTATTGGAGAGGAAACGAAAAGAATAAGATGCTCCAAAGAATTTACGGCACCTCATTCCCAAAGCAGCAGATGCTGGATGAATATCTCCATATGCTCGAGGAAGCTAAGAAGAGAGATCATCGCAAGATCGGAAAGGAAATGGACCTCTTTGCCATCATGGAAGAGGGGCCCGGATTCCCCTTCTTCTTCCCCAAAGGCATGATTATCCGCAATGAATTGGAAGCATTCTGGAGGAAGTCCCATAGAGAGAGAGGATATGAGGAAATCAAGACGCCATTGATTTTATCCGAGGAGCTTTGGCATACTTCCGGCCATTGGGACCACTATCAAAATAATATGTATTTCACAAAGATAGACGAAGGTAACTATGCCATCAAGCCTATGAACTGCCCGGGGGCCATGCTTGCTTACAAGCGCAAGATGTACAGCTATCGCGATTTTCCCATGAGGATCGGTGAACTGGGGCAGGTGCATCGCCATGAACTTTCCGGCGCCCTTCACGGTTTGATGCGGGTGAGGACCTTCACACAGGATGATGCCCATATCTTCATGCTGCCGGAGCAGATGAAGGATGAGATCGTGGGCGTCATCGATTTCATCGACTACGTATATAAGCTATTTGGGTTCAAATACCATGTGGAACTCTCCACCAGACCGGAAAGCTCCATGGGAAGTGAAGAGGAGTGGAACATGGCCACCGACGCTCTTAAAGAAGCTCTGGAAGACAAGGGCATGGACTACATCATCAACGAAGGAGACGGAGCATTTTACGGTCCCAAGATCGATTTCCATCTGGAAGATTCCATCGGACGGACCTGGCAGTGCGGAACCATTCAGTTAGACTTCCAAATGCCTCAGCGCTTTGACCTGACTTATGTGGGCAGCGACGGTGAAAAGCATCGTCCCGTCATGATTCACAGAGTAATCTTCGGAAGTATAGAACGGTTCATTGGTATTTTGACGGAACACTTCGCGGGCAAATTCCCCTTGTGGCTGGCGCCGGTTCAGGTAAAACTGCTTACCGTAACGGAGCGGTTCAACGATTACGCCTACCAACTGGCAAAACGTCTCACAGAAGCAGGACTTCGCGTTGAGGTGGATGCCAGAAATGAAAAAATCGGCTATAAGATCCGAGAAGCAAGACTCCAGAGAGATTCCTACATGCTGATAATCGGCGAGCGGGAAATGGAGGCCGGTACTGTCTCAGTCCGCTCCATTAAGGAAGGGGAGCTCGGCGAGATGTCCGTAGAAGATCTGATCGCCAGATTGCGTGAGGAAATAGATACAAAGGCAAAATGAGGTCTTGTCATAAATTAAGAGCAATATGCGCCCATTGAATGTTAGGACATGGCAGCTTTAATCGGTTTCCATGTCCTATTTTATTAGTAAAGAACAGTGTTCCACATTTGCATTCCTATCTGATAAGGTTCGCGTTTCTGATAAGAATCACGCAATAAATCCCTGTATCCCTTCACATGTTCCCAACTTCAAATAAATCACATTCGAAAAAGTGTTGACACCGTACTATATCATATAGTACACTTAGCCCAGCAAATCTTGCTCGCTATATTTGGTGCAATACTGAATGTAAGGCAGGGAAAGGGGGTATTGTGGTATGTTCCAATTGGATTTGAAGAGTAGAACGTCTATCTACGAACAAATCGTTGACAACATCAAGGAACTTATTCTGGCCGGAGTACTATCGGCAGAGGATAAGCTCCCTTCCGTTCGCGAGCTTTCCAAGATGCTTACAGTCAACCCAAACACAATTCAAAAGGCCTACCGGGAGCTGGAATATCAAGGCTTCATCTATACGGTAGCGGGGCTGGGAACCTTCGTTTCCCCTGCATCGGACCGGGAGGTGGATGCAAAGAGAGTGGGGGAGGTAACGGAGGAACTGAGACGAAGTATTCGGGAACTGCGTTTATTAGGGTTGACCCGGGAACGGATTTCCGAGTTGTTATACGAGCTACTGGAGGAAAGAGGTGATTTGACATGATAAAAGTTCAGAATGTAGATAAGTCCTTTGACGGGTTTAAAGCTCTCCACAGTCTGAATTTGAACGTTAAAAAGGGGTCCATTTACGGCCTTGTAGGAACAAACGGAGCCGGGAAGACCACAGTGATCAAGCACGTGACGGGAATTCTTAGGCAAGATGCGGGGAGCATAACTATAGATGACCAACCGGTATATGAAAACCTTTCCATCAAGCAACGAATGGGGTATATTCCCGATGATTTGTACTTTTTCGCCTCATATAACTTAAAGGAATCTGCCAGATTCTATAAATCCATTTATCCGGGCTGGAATGAGGAGCGCTATCAGCGCATGGTAAAGCAGTTCGAACTCAATGAAAAGCGCAAGCTCTCCAAATTCTCAAAAGGCATGCAGAAGCAGGCTGCATTTATTTTAACCATGTCTTCTATGCCGGATTATTTAATTCTGGATGAACCCATTGACGGACTTGATCCCATTATCCGGAAGCTGGTTTGGAAATATATTGTGGAGGATGTGGCGGAACGGGATATGACGGTGCTGGTTTCTTCGCACAACCTGAGAGAGATGGAAGGCATATGCGATTCCATAGGAATTCTGAGCAAAGGGAAAATGATGATCGAAAGGGATCTGGATGAACTGAAAACCGACATCCACAAGATACAGGTGGCCTTTCGGAATCCCAAAGAAAATCCTTATGCCGGTCTTAACGTTTTGCATAAAGAAAGCCGGGGTACCGTTGATCTGCTCATCGTTCGAAACCGCAGAGATTTAGTGGAAAAAGTGATTTCCGAGAGTAATCCCGTGGTCTTTGATATGCTTCCTTTGTCACTGGAAGAAATATTTATTTACGAGTTGGGAGGTGGAGACAGTGAGATCGAAGGCATCATATTTTAGTATTTCCATGCCTCTGATTAGGGAAAACATGAGGAGGTTCTGGGCCGTTTCGGTTCTTGCTTTCCTGGTCTATTTCCTTTCCGGGGTCTTTCCGATTCTCATGTCTTATAAAGATCTTGCGCCTATGGCATCCTATATACAGATGTCTCTCCATAATATGCAGCCGTTCTTCATGGGAGCGCATTTATTGGTGCCGGTGATTACGGCTGTGCTTTTGTTCCGTTATTTGCAGAATGTAAGCTCTGTAGCCGTAATGCATTCGTTGCCTTTTACAAGGTCGAAACTGTTCAACAGCGGGTTTGTGTCCGGCCTGATTCTTGTCTCCTTGCCGGTCCTGCTCAACGGTGTTATCCTGCTCCTTTTGAGCAAGCCGACTTATCGCCAATGGGGCTACGGTGAAAACCTGACTATATCGACTGAAAATGTGTTTGCCAGAGCGGAAGTATTGAATTGGATGGGAACGTCGCTGCTGATCGTCTTAGTGTTGTTCAGTGTTGCGGTTTTTACCGGGATTGTTACGGGCAATAACCTGATGCATCTGCTCACCTCCTACTTTTTTATCTTCCTGATACCGCTGCTCTACGCCGTGTTTAACTTTTATTTCCAGGAATTCCTTTACGGCTTTGATCTTTCCGGCAATTGGATGGATATTTGCCTTTCAATATCTCCTTATACGGGAATATTGAGTAACGGCGGCTATTTCAGCGCGGCTGAGGTAATATATTACATCGGAACCATCCTCCTGATGACGGTGGTCTCTGCATTCCTATATAACAAGAGGAAGCTGGAAAGGGCCTCCGACTCCCTGACCTTTGGATTTATGAAACCCATTATCTGTTATATAATCGCCTTTTTAGGCATGACCATGTTAGGTTTCTACTTCCAGGTTCTCGGGGAAGGAAGGATGTACATGTATGCGGGTTTCGCAGCAGGCACGGTGATCTTCTTTATCATCGGTCAGATGATCGTAACAAAATCTGCCCGCATCTTTAATAAGGAAGGACTGAAGAGCTTTTTAGTTTATGCGCTCATCGCTATAGTTTTCATCGTCGGACTCAATGTGGATGTGGCCGGCTTTGAAAAGCGGGTTCCGAATCCGCAGAGTTTAAACGGCGCCGATTTCAGCAGACCCTTCCATTGGATTATGTGGAAAAGCTACGTTAACCAAGAGGAACCGCCGCTCACAACTCCGGAGAACTTAGAGGCTCTCACCGCATTCCACCGGAGCATCCTTGCCAACAGAGCCCGGTTTGAGCAGGCAGAGGGAAAACTGTTTACTTCGAGTCTGCAAATTCAATACGACACTGCAGGGTTGTTCGATATGAGCCGACAATACACCGTCGATTATTTGTTCTGGGCAGAGAGTCCGGAGATGAAGAAAATCTTTGAGTCTGCGGAATATAAGTCCAAGAACTCATTTTACAGCGTCAAAGCCGATGCCTATACCCGGGCAACTCTTTACACGGATAGACACATAGAGAGAAGTATTGAAATAACTGATTCCAGACTGGTGGAGGAACTTGTCTCCTGTATGGAGAAGGATTTCCGCGCAATGAGCTTTGAAGACCTCATAAGCCTGCGACCAAGCTATGTCAATATTGAGGTTCAGTACACCTATACGCAGGAAGGGGTGATTGGAGGAAAAGGCCAGACCGGATATATGAGTTTCAACGTCCCTCTCGATGGAGAGAATACGATAAACTGGCTGAAAGCCCATGGCTATAACTTTGACCTGACCGCGGAGATGGTGGAGAAAATAGATATTTATGCGCCTGAATCCCAGGATGCGGGCGACGGAGAAAGAGTTGAAACAATTTGGACGAAAGATGCTGGCTATATGGACAAAGTGCCGATGCTGACTGTTACGGACAAAGAAAAGATAGGAAAAATTCTGCAGAACTATCACACTGCCAGCATCGACTACAGCAATAGTTATGAGATACGAATCTACTATACGCCTACATGTCGGATGGAGTCCGATACGAGGTAGAGTATGATGCGAATGGGAGTCTGAAAGGGGAGACGATTACTACATTCACGGATTTTTGAACCAGACACTGGATTTTCTCGATTGATCCCATTGAAATCAGGGTATCAAAAAGGCGGCAAATCGGAAGAGATCGTTCTGAAGTCATGCCGAAAGTACATTATAAGTCAAAAGGGGTTCATATATAGAAGATGCGGCGGGGATCAATCCCCGCCGCATCTGCACTCAGTATGGTTATTTCTGTAGCTTTCCGGATCAGTCCGGATCCATCGAAGGTCCTCGTCGGAGTAATCATCCTCAAAGTCCTCCGAGAGTATGGGGATTGCCACAATAATATTCCGGGCGTCTTCAAGCGTATCTTCGGGAACGTAAAGCTCGATGGCATAGCTGTAGGTGCTGCCCATGATAATTTCCATGGCATTGCCGGCTCCTTTATATCGTTTGATGCATGGGATACCCTCGGCTCGAAGCTTTGATTCCAGGATGTCCGCTTCCAGGGAGTTCATCGCTGTAGTCAGGTATACGCCGCCACGCCATTCCTTGCCCGGTTCTTTTTTAAACATAATCCACCTCCTGCGGTGATTTCATCAGCTTCAGTATAGCATATACGACGGGGGAATGTTATAATTACATACAAATGCAGTACAAAATTTCGTTAAATACTCGAGGAGGAAAAGACTGTGCCTGTATTAGACAATCCGGTGGGTACACGGCTGGAAATATTAAGAACCCTGTACACCCTTTCAAATAAATGCCCTGGGAAGACGGTGAAATTTTATGCGGCACAGATCAACGGGGGGTACTACGGAGAAATTCATTTCCAGATGCGTTTTTTGCAGGAACGAGGGTTTATAGAATTCAACAGGAATATTATCAGCAAGCAGTTTACAGCATCTCTTACGGAGGCAGGCGTTGCCTTTATGGAGGATGCGTATCAGGCGATGAAATTAGAAGAATCAGAGAAAGAAGAAAGGTTAAAAGAAATATTTGCCAGGATAAAGGCATAATTCAAACGGCGAACATTGGAGGATCGGAACATGAAAAAGCGTATTTTATCAGTGTTGTTAATTGCATTGGTCGTATTGGGGGCAGGAACGGCAGCGTTCAGTGTGGAAAGAGCCATTGTGCCTGACATGAATTTTAGAGGGGAACCTATTCGTCTGTCCTTAGATCAGGCCATCGAGGTGATGCAGACTAAGGGGAGCCGGGCGGAGGCTGCGGCTTTAAACAAAGCGTCGGATGAGGCCATTGCAAAAGGCCATAAGGAGAGCGCAGAGACCATTTCGGAATATCTAAGAAACCTTGAACAAGCGATAGCGTACGACAAGGTTACAATTTCGGAGATTGCAGCAGCAGAAGCCGGCGGAGCGACGAAAACTAACGAGAAAATAATGAAGTTGAGGCGGGACTTTGCAAAGGAGCAGG
Source organism: Anaerovoracaceae bacterium (assembly GCA_050953365.1). Lineage (GTDB taxonomy): Bacteria > Bacillota > Clostridia > Peptostreptococcales > Anaerovoracaceae > UBA1426. Next base: position 226,396 of record JBMNMN010000002.1, read on the forward strand.
TGGAAGCCAATTACCAGGCGGAGCTCAATGAAATAGAAGCCATGACCATTCAGGTCTACTACGGCGTTCTTCAAGCGGAAGAGAACCTAAGGGTGGCAAAGGAAAATCTGACCAACCAGAAAACCATTTATGACAATACCATAAAGAAGTACCAACAGGGGACCGTTGCCAAAGTGGATACCCTCACAGCTGAAACCCAGGTGCTGCAGGCGGAACAGCAGGTTGCCCTGGCCGAAACCGCACTGAAAAACGCCAAAATGAACTTCAATCTGCTGCTGGGATACGATCTCATGCAGGAGGTCACCCTTACAGACAAACTCCAAATGGTGGATGAGCCGGAGGGGACTCTCACCGGGTTTATTGAGAGCGCACTGGACAATCGGAACGAGATCAAAGGTGCTGTCCTTGGAGCAGAGATTCAGGAGATTTTGCTTACCGGTCTGGAATACCGCTATCCCAAAAACTCTTCCACCTATTTGAAGCAGGAGGTGGCTACCCTGCAGGCTAGAAAGGCAGCAGCCGATGTGCCGATCCAGATCGAGATGGACATTCGCGCCCGTTACATGGATATTGCAGATAAGAAGCGAGCGGTAGAAGTTGCTGAAGCAAACCTGGCAAATGCAAAAGAGGGATATCGGTTGGCCACCATCAGCTACGATGCAGGTATGAATACGCTGACAGATGTTCATCAGGCCCAGATTGCCTCATTCCAGGCGGCTCAGGGAGTGGCAAAGGCTATAACGGATTATGATCTGGCCGTCTACGAGTTTAAGCATGCCACCGGAGTGGGAACAACAAGAATACCGTTATAAAATAACGAACAAGGCTCCATGATCTAAATCATGGAGCCTGTTTTTTAGTGTTATATAATTTTACTTATTGAGCATTTCGCAGAGATAGCTTACCGGAAACCGCACATCGTTGCTTACTAAGGATAGGATGGCCTCCACATCGCTGCCGGTTTTTTCGGGCAGTGGCAGCTTGCCGAACAGCCTGCCTATAAAGCTATCGTCTTGATAGCGAATATCGTAAAGCAGAGCTTCATGGAGGCCGTAGCTGTCCGCCATATGGTGAATGGCTTCATCGTAAGTCGCAACCGCGTCTACAAGATCAATTTTCAAGGCCTGGTTCGCCGAATAGATTCGGCCGTCGGCTAACTCCCTGACCTTTTCTATATCCATCTGCCTCTCTTCGGCTACGATGTCTACAAATTGGTCATATGCCTCATCTACAAGGGACTGAAAGATCCGGCGCTGTTCATCGGTAAGAGGATCTACCATGCTGCCCATAGCTTTGTTTCTTCCCGAGGTAATGGTTACCGTTTTGATGCCGTGTTTATCAAGAAACTCGGACAAATCATAGAGGGTGCCGATGGTAACCCCGATGGAACCGGTCCAGCAATTGCGGTTTGCAAAAATCATATCGGCGGGCGCAGATATGTAGTATCCCCCGGAAGCCGCCATAGACGCCATATAAGCGTACACAGGACGGTTTGTCCTTTTTTTGTACTCCTTTACTTTTAAATAAAGTTCATCGCTCTCATATATGCCGCCTCCCGGAGAATCCACATAGAGAATAAGTCCTTTATTATTATCGTCCTTTATCAACTGATCGATGGTATTGAGCGAAAAATCGTGTTGATATCCCACCGCGCGTCCCCAGCTATCTACGTTGTTTTGCGCGATAACCCCCTCCACGTAAAGGACGCCTACGTAGGGTTGCGTAGGAGGGGCATAGGCTGAATTCGAGAACAGCGCATTTACTGCCAGACTGACGATAATGCCGAAAACGACGACGCACAGCAGGACTATGAGCCATATTTTCAGGCCCTTGCGGCCTTTTCTTTTCCCTTTTGGAGGCGATTCCAATGTATAAAACTGTTCCAATTTCTGCTCTTGTTGTTCTTGATTTTGGTCTTGCATAAAATTCTTCCTTTCAAACGAAGAAGTTTTCTGTTATACTTCTATTCTCGCCTTTTTTCGACAATGTGTCCAGCATTATTTTTTGGAATGAATTGTTGATACCGCTGCTTTTTGCTATTATAACGTGGAAAGGCGGTTTGCCTGATGTTATAATATGATGTATATTTCAGGAGCAGAATAAAATAAAAAGGATGCGTGCAAGATGAACAAACCTATTGTAGCCGTTGTCGGAAGACCCAATGTAGGGAAATCGACTTTTTTTAATAAAGTGTTGGGAAGACGCGTTTCCATTGTGGAGGATACTCCGGGGGTCACCAGGGACCGAATCTACGGAGAAGCGGAATGGAGAGGAGTTTCCTTTATCTTGATAGATACTGGCGGTATCGAACCGGGGGCCGACGACATTATCCTGGCGCAGATTCGGGAACAGGCAGAGATTGCCATGGAAACGGCCCATGTGATCCTGTTTATCGTCGACGGAAAAGACGGCCTGACCGCTTCCGACCGTGAAGTTGCCTCCATATTGATGCGAACGGGGAAGAAAGTCATTCTCGTAGTGAACAAGGTGGATACGAAAGAGCTTCCGGATCACTTCTATGATTTTTACGAACTGGGGTTGGGAGAGCCCATTGCCATCTCTGCCGCAAACATGCTCGGCTTGGGAGATCTTTTGGATTTGGTAGTAGATAATTTTCCTGCCGGAACAGAGGGTGAAGAGGAGGATGACAGGGTAAAGATTGCGGTGATCGGGAAACCAAATGTGGGAAAGTCCTCCTTTATCAATGCTATGATAGGAGAAAACAGGCTTATCGTCAGTGATATTGCCGGAACCACCAGGGACTCCATCGACACTCCGTTTTTATGGCAGGGGCAAGAATACGTACTCATCGATACGGCAGGTATTCGCAGGAAGAGCAAAATAACGGCCAATATAGAGAGGTATAGCGTAATTCGTGCGATTTCGGCCATCGAGCGGAGCGATGTGTGCCTTCTGATGCTGGATGCTACGGAAGGTGTAACGGAGCAGGATAAGAAAATCGCCGGCATGGCCCACGAGGAAGGCAAGGGCATCGTTATCGTCGTAAACAAGTGGGACCTTATAGAGAAAGATACCAATACCATGAATGAATTCCGAAAGGACCTCCAAAGGGAACTGGCGTTTATCTCATATGCGCCCTCTGTTTTCATATCCGTTCTTCAAAAACAAAGGTTGGACAACGTCATGGAGTTGGCCAAGACCGTATCGGAAAACAGGGCTATGCGAATTCCTACCGGACAGTTGAACTCACTGATCATCGATGCCACCATGATGAAGCAGCCTCCTTCGGATAAAGGGAAGCGTCTGAAGATCTATTATGTAACACAAGTGGGCATAAAACCGCCGCTTTTCTCGTTCCAGGTCAACAGCCGTGAACTGATGCATTTTTCCTACTCCCGTTATTTAGAAAATAAGATCCGGGAGGGCTACGGCTTCGAAGGGACCTCTATTAAATTTGTATTTCGCGAGAAGGGAGAAAAAGAAGATGTTTGATTTTTCTTCGTTGGATGGGATGACGGTTTTCATATGGATAATAGCGTGCGTAGCGGCCTATCTGATCGGGAATCTTTCACCGGCCACTTTGATCGGCAGAGCTTCCGGCGTTGACATCCGTAAGGAGGGAAGCGGAAATCCCGGCACCACTAATGTGCTTCGGGTGATGGGAAAAAAAGCCGCATTGCTTACTCTGCTCATCGATATATTAAAAGGTGCGGCAGCGGTGTGGATCGGTAAATTGTTGGGCGGCGAGGCCTTGTCCGTTTTATGCGGTTTTGCCGTTTTTCTGGGTCATATCTTTCCGGTATTCTACAAATTTAAAGGTGGGAAAGGGGTTGCAACAGCTTTTGGCGTTCTTTTGACCCTGCATCCGATCATGGCTCTTATTTGTCTGGCAATCGCCGCTTTGGGCTTTGTTACCGCTCGTCGGGTATCCGTGGGCAGCCTTATGGCGGCTTTATCTTTACCGCTGCTCGCATGGTATTATATGACCGATTACATAGTGGTATATACGATCATGGCCATCATCGTCTTAATAAAACATAAGAGCAATTTTCAGCGGCTTATTAGAGGAGAAGAGCCCAAAATCAGCTTTAAGAAAAAATAAGGAGGCAAGATATGGAACATAAAATTGCAGTGCTGGGGGCCGGAAGCTGGGGAACCGCTCTTGCGGTAAGTCTGGCCGGAAAAGGATATTCTGTCCGAATTTGGGATGTGGACCAGGCTCATGTAGATGCGTTAAGGTCAGATAGAGAGAACAGGAAATATCTTCCCGGAGTTAAATTTTTTGAGTCTATGAACTTAACCGATACAGCTGAAGAAGCCATTACAGGATCGGATGTAGTACTTTTTGCCGCGCCGGCACAGCATTTTCGGAGCGCTCTGTTAAACGCCATGCCATTCCTGACTGAAGATATGGTGTTGGTGAATGTGGCAAAGGGCATCGAACAAAGAAGCCTTAAACGCATGTCTGAAATTGCCTCCGAAATATTGCCCGGAGCTAAATATGTAGCGCTTTCCGGGCCGTCTCATGCGGAAGAGGTGGGAAGAGGATTGCCTACCACAGTGGTATCCGCTTCAGAAGATATAAAGCTGGCTGAGTTCGTTCAGGACATATTTATGACCGAACGGTTTCGAGTATACACAAACACCGATGTTGCCGGCGTAGAATTCGGCGGAGCCTTGAAGAATACCATCGCTCTGGGAGCCGGAATCTCCGACGGAATGGGATATGGAGATAATGCGAAGGCGGCGCTGATGACCCGCGGAATTACGGAAATAGCCCGACTGGGTGTGCGTTTAGGAGCGAAGGCAGAAACTTTTACGGGACTTACCGGCATCGGTGACCTTATCGTTACATGTACAAGTATGCACAGCCGAAATCGGCGTTGCGGAATCATGATCGGTGAGGGGATGAAACCTTCCGAGGCAGTGAAAAAAGTAGGGATGGTAGTAGAGGGTATATATACTACCCAGGCAGCTTACGAGTTGGCAAAGCGCTGTGAAGTGGAGATGCCCATCACAGAGCGGATCTATGAGGTAATCAACGAAAAGATCGATGCAAGAACTGCGGTGACCGCCCTGATGACCCGACAGAAGAAACATGAGATAGAAGATTGCTTTGACGGTCGTTACCGTACCTGCAAAATAACGGAGTAGAAGGGTAAATGAGGAAATAAAAAATAAGGCGGCCCTGGGGGAAAATGGAGTGAAAAGCCGTTTCCCTCAAGGCCGCTGTGATTTAATAGATGTTAATACCTGGAATCAATAGACTCTGGTTACAGAGAAATTGTGATTCTCCAATGCGTCCAGTATTTCGATAATATGTTCATGGCCGTTGGTCTCAACCGTTACTTCCAAAAGGACCTTATTGGAATAGCGGTCAATAGCCTTAAACTGATTGTGCTGAAGCTCGATGACATTTGCGCCATGGTCCGCCAGAACCTGAGCCACCCTGACCAATTGTCCCGGTTTATCCGGCAGTTCCACAGAAAAGCACATGATGCGTCCTCGTGTAATAAGACCCTGGTTGATAATCTCTGAAATAGTGAGTACATCTATGTTACCGCCGGTGATAAGACATACGATGTTTTTTCCTTTTTCTGCGCGTTTTCTCAATCCTGCCAGGGGTATGGCTCCTGCGGTTTCCGCCACCATCTTATGCTTTTCAATGACCAACAGTACCGCTTCCATAATTTCTTTTTCAGAAACAGTTATTATATCATCCACATATTGTTTTGTGATGGCAAAGGTGAGGTCGCCGGGCTGCTTTACGGCAACGCCTTCAGCTACGGTTTTCAGCGATGCAAGCCGCGACACCTGGCCCTCCTCCAGGGAAATTTTCATAGCCATAGCGCCTACGGGAACTACACCTATTACCTTAACAGACGGCTTCAGAGTCTTAATTGCCAGGGCGATTCCCGCTATCAGCCCGCCTCCGCCTATAGGAACAAGGACTTCATCGACTTCTTGCAACTCTTCCAGAATTTCAAGACCGACGGTACCTTGCCCGCAGATGACATCATAATCATCAAAGGGATGAACAAAGGTGTAACCTTCTTTTTCCGACAGTTCCATGGCATGGCGGTAAGCTTCGTCGTAAACGTCCCCGTGAAGGATCACTCTTGTGCCGTATGCTTTTGTGGCATCCACTTTAAGCAGAGGCGTTACGTTAGGCATGACGATGGTGGAGGGAATTCTCCTTTCTTTCGCAGAATAGGCTACGCCTTGGGCATGATTTCCGGCGGAGGAGGAAATAACGCCATGTTTTCTTTCTTCTTCCGTCAGATTGGAAATCTTGTTGTAGGCGCCGCGAATTTTAAAGGATCCGGTCCTCTGCAGGTTTTCCGGCTTCATATAAACATTGCAGGAATATTCAGCGCTGAAAAAATCGCTTCGGATCAGCGGCGTTTTCAGCAAGACCGGCTTCAAATTTTCAGCAGCCCGTTGAATATTCTTCAGGTGATCTGCTTCCATAAAGGTTTTTACTTGATTTGCATCCATAGTTGTCTCCATTACATAATTTTTCACTGCATTTTTTATTGTGTAAATATAAAAAATAGTTTATCTCTTTTCTTTGTAATCGTCAAGAAAGAATGGTACAATGTAAAAGCATTATGTTTAGGAGGATTTTCGTTGAACGATAGAAGTTTTTTTATACAAACCTTTGGTTGTCAGATGAATGAAAGGGACTCGGAGACTCTGGCGGGGATGCTTTCCGATCTCGGTTATCGAGAGAATTCGGTGCGGAATCAGGCCGATGTGATCATCATCAATACTTGCAGCGTTAGAGAAAACGCGGACAGACGCTTTTTCGGCACTCTAGGGCAGTTAAAAAGAATCAAAGCCGACAGACCGGACATGATCATTGCCGTTTGCGGCTGCATGATGCAGCAGCAGCACATCATCGATACGCTCAAATCGAAATACCCATGGGTGGATCTTGTCTTCGGAACACACAATCTTCATGAATTTCCCAAGCTGCTCGGTAATGTGCTCAACGAGAGAAACAAAGTGGTTGAAGTATGGGACCAGGCGGAAGATATTGTGGAAGGGCTTCCTTCCCAGAGAAAACATCCGCATAAAGCTTTTATCAATATAATGTACGGCTGCAACAATTTCTGCACTTACTGCATCGTGCCCTACACCCGGGGCAGAGAACGCAGCCGTGACCCGGAAGCCATCCTGGAAGAGGCAAGAGCTTTGGTAGCAGACGGCGTGCGTGAGATTACCTTGCTTGGGCAAAATGTGAATTCCTATCGCGGCCAAAGCCGGAATCCGCTTGCTGAAGAGGTCGGTTCGGCTGGAAGGGTTGATCCGGCAGGGGAGCATACAAGCTTTGCCGGGCTGATTCATATGCTTAACCAGGTAGAGGGCTTGGAACGAATACGGTTTATGACGTCTCACCCAAAGGATCTTTCGGATGAATTAATCGACGCTTTCGCTTCCTGCAAGAAACTGTGCCCGCATATTCATCTTCCTGTCCAATCGGGTAGCACACGGATTCTTGCGAAGATGAATCGCAAGTATACAAAGGAAGACTACCTCGAATTGGTAGAAAAGCTGCGCACAAAAACGCCGGATATCGCCATAACCACGGATATCATTGTCGGTTTCCCCGGAGAAACGGAGGAAGACTTTGAAGAGACTCTGGATCTGGTACGCAAGGTAGGTTTTGACTCCGCCTTTACCTTCCTGTATTCCATACGAAAGGGGACGCCTGCGGAACACTTCTCCGAGCAGGTTCCGGAGGATGTGAAACACGAAAGATTCAACCGGCTGGTGGATGAAGTAAATCGCATATCCGCAGAAAAGAACAGAGCGTTGGTGGGGCAAGTGACGGAAGTGCTGGCGGAAGGAAAAAGCAAGACCAACAAAGCCCTATATACCGGCAGGACCGGCGGGCATAAGTTGGTCAACTTCACGGCGGATAAAGATGTTTCCGGACGGCTGGTGAATGTGCTCATTACGGAGAGTTCCACCTTCAGCCTGACCGGTCACGTCGTATAAAGGCAGGGCCTTGTTTTCAAATCAGACTCTCAACCCGTCTTCAAAGGCGGGTTGTTCTTTTATGTCTTTTAGTACGTTTTCCCGGATCCAATCTACGTATTCTTGTGTTTGCTCGGGAGCCCGTCCCACATAATCGGCAGGGTTGAGCATGGAGCGAAGCGTTTCAAGATCCATGCCGAAAGCGGGGTCCCGGGCAATACGGAGAATCAAGTCATTTTCAAGACCTTTCTCTTTTACTTGCCTTGCGGCTTCCATGGAGTGGATTCGAATCCGTTCGTGCAGCTCCTGGCGGTTGCCGCCTCTTAATACCGCGTTCATCAGGATGTTTTCGGTAATCATAAAGGGTAGTTCCCTCTGAATATGAGCTTCTATTACTTTTGGATATACCACCATGTTCCCGGCAATATTCAAATATATATTCAAGATGGAGTCCACGGCCAGGAATGCTTCGGGAATGCTGATTCTCTTGTTTGCGGAGTCGTCCAGGGTCCTTTCAAACCACTGCTCCGAAGCGGTGAGCGCAGGATTCAGGGCGTTTACCAGCACATAGCGGGAAAGGGCGGCCATGCGCTCTGAACGCATGGGATTTCGCTTATATGCCATGGCGGAGGAACCGATCTGATGGGCTTCAAAGGGTTCTTCCACTTCCTTCAGGTGCTGCAGCAGCCGCAGGTCGTTGCTGAATTTATGGGCGGACTGCGCAATTCCGCTGAGCACATTGAGAATCTGGCTGTCCAGCTTGCGAGGATATGTTTGTCCCGAAACCGGAAATACGTCCGGATAAGACATTTTTTCTGCAATGAGCCGGTCCAGCTTCTTCACTTTTTCATGATCCCCTTTGAATAGCTCTAAAAAGCTGGCTTGTGTTCCCGTAGTGCCTTTGGAACCGAGAAGACGCTTGTTGGATAGTTGGTGATCGATTGCCTCCCAGTCCATGATCAGGTCCTGGATCCATAGGGTGGCGCGTTTTCCCACCGTAGTGAGCTGCGCGGGCTGAAAATGGGTGAAACCTAAAGTGGGGAGATCTTTGTACTTTGTTGCAAAATCACAAAGCCTTGCTATGCAGACCAGGAGCTTTTGGCGGATCAATTCAAGGGCTTCGTGCATGATGATAATATCCGTGTTATCGCCCACGTAGCAGGAAGTGGCCCCCAGATGGATGATGGGCATCGCTTCCGGGCACTGTTGTCCGTAAGCATGCACATGGGCCATTACATCGTGGCGTACTTCCTTTTCTTTCGATTCCGCAACACTGTAATTGATGTCGTATATATGGTCTTTCATCTCCTTTATTTGGCTTTCTTTTATGGGCAGTCCGAGCTCCATTTCGCTTTCGGCCAAAGCCACCCACAGTTTGCGCCAAGTAGAGAATTTTTTCTCTGCAGAAAAGAGATATTGCATCTCCTTGCTGGCATAACGTGATGCAAAGGGACTTTCGTAGCGGTCATGCATAAGCGTTTCCTCCTTTATTACTCTTTTATCCTATCATTTCGCATATGGATAGACAAGAACTTTCAAAACACAAGGTCTCTAATGGGTTAATGCCCGTGGAGGAATTGCAATAAGGCAATCTTATTGATTATTTTTGTGCATATTGATAAGGGCGTCCTAATATATTGTACAGACATAGTGCAATGTGAAGGAGGGGGCATACCTTGGAAAACCTGAATATATATGAAAGTATGGCCGAAAGGACCCGCGGCGATATTTATATCGGGGTGGTGGGGCCGGTACGGACAGGAAAATCTACCTTTATTAAACGATTTATGGATCGGATGGTTTTGCCCAAGATGGAAGAGGGCCACCTGAAAGCCCAAGTCAGAGATGAGCTGCCCCAGAGCGGTACGGGGCGGACCATCACTACTACGGAGCCGAAGTTTATCCCTGCCAAAGCCGTAGAACTTCATCTATCCGACAACATCCGCTTCAATGTGCGCATGGTGGACTGCGTAGGCTATATGGTGAAAAATGCCATTGGTCATATGGAGGACGGTCAACCCCGTATGTTGAATACTCCTTGGAATGAGGAAAAAATACCTTTTGCGGAGGCTGCGGAGATCGGAACCAGAAAAGTCATCGCGGAGCATTCCACCATAGGCGTGTTGGTGACCACCGACGGAAGCATCGGTGAAATTCCGAGAGAAGATTACATACCGGCTGAAGAGAGAGTAGTGAAGGAACTCAAGGAACTGAATAAACCCTTTGTAATAGTACTCAACTCTACAACGCCGGAAGGAGCGACGGCGCAGAAGTTACGCAGCGAGCTGGAAATGAAATACGATACGCCGGTAATCGCAGCAGATTGTATGAAAATGGGAGACGATCAGATACAGGGAATCCTGACACAAGTGCTTTATCAATTCCCTGCAGCCGAAGTTGGATTCATGCTGCCCGGCTTCTTAAAAGGCCTGCCGGAGGATCACCGGATCAAAACAACCATCATTAGTGCGGTAAAAGACTGGTGCCAAAATCTAAATACCGTGAGAGACATCAAAGATACAGTTGCCGTATTGGCCGATGGGGATATCGTGAAAGATGTTGTGATTACGGACATGAATTTAGGGAATGGCAGAATTTTAGCAGAGATCCGTCCCGTAGACGGGTTATTCTATCAGCTCATCAGTGAAATAACGGATCGTGAAGTAAGCGATGACAGCCAGTTCTTCATGTTGATCAGGGAGTTGGCCGTAGCGAAGAAGGCATATGATAAAATTGCCTCCGCCATGGCCCAGGTGGAAGAAACGGGCTACGGCATCGTGCAGCCGAACCTCTCTGAAATGAATCTGGAAGAACCGGAGATCTTCCGCCAAGGCAACAATTTTGGAGTGCGTCTGATGGCCAAAGCTCCCAGTCTTCATATCATAAAGACGGATATTACCACGGAGGTGGCTCCCGTGGTTGGGAGTCTCCGACAGAGCGAGGATTTGGTTCAATATCTCCTGAGCGAATTTGAAAGCGATCCTGGAAAAATCTGGGAAACCAATATCTTCGGCAAATCTCTTTATGAGATGGTTACGGAACAGATGGAGTCCAAGTTGGCCAACGTGCCTGAACATATCCGAACCAAGGTTCAAAGATCCTTGCAGAAGGTATCCGATGAAGGAAGGGAACACATGATTTGCGTCGTCCTTTAATCTGTGGCATGCATGTTCCGGATATTTGGATTTAAGATGCACAAAATGGCGTAGAGTATTATCCGTAAACATAATAACGTTGCTCATTTTTCGGATGGGCAACGTTATTATATGCCTTTCTGCTGCTGCTTACCGGTTGCAAAAAAAAGGCGAAAAGCAGCGGTTAAATGAAAACAGCTCCAATTGACGATGCCTTTTTAGGATATGAGCAACGTTTCCATATTCTAAACATGAATTGTAGTTGCTTTTTAGCCACAATAAAATTAAATAAGCAACGACATGGTGAGAAATGTAACAAATCATCGTTGCTTCTTTTGGAAAAAAGCAACGGCAGAAACGGTAAAAAACAAATTACCGTTGCTTCTCCTGGAAAAAAGCAACGGCAGAAACGGTAAAAAACAAATTAACGTTGCTTCTCCTGGAAAAAAGCAACGGTAGAAACGGTGAAGAGCTTATTAACGTTGCTTCTCCCGAGAAAAAGCAACGACAGCGTTTGACAAAAACTATTTTTCGCTGTCTCCTCAAGAAAAAAGCAACGAGATATCGTTATAAATATGAATTGTCGTTACTTCGCATGATGGGGCAGTGCTCTTTAACAAAAGAATGGGATAATCATTCATAACGTAGTACAGATTTGAGTCAGATTATGGAACTTTTTACGACAATAAAGCGTCAAAGCTTATATAGTAAATTTTATACACTGTCAGGCAAATCGGAGGGTGAAATTATGATCAAATGGAAATCGAAAAAGGGGGTCATCGGCATCCTGGTGTTAACGGTGTTGCTCTTTGGAGGGTGCGTACCCGCCGGAGAAAGCCCGGGTGAAGATGTCCGGGATGTGAGTCTCCATTTTACACCGGAAGAGTATCCCCGGGTGGACGGCTCTACCCTCACTATTCCGTTCTCTGAAGCGGTAGGAGCCGCCGTGATGGGCCTTCCCTTAGAAGAAGCCCGTCAGCATATCTTACATAATACCACCCATAACGCTTATGTTAACCTCATCGAAGGAAATGCGGACATTATTTTTGTCACGCCGCCTTCCGAAGAGGAACTGGCCTATGCGGAGCAGCAGGGTGTTGAACTTGAAGTCATTCCAATGCTTAGGGATGGTTTTGTCTTCTTTGTCAACGAGAGCAATCCGGTAAACAATGTGGCATTTCAAGACATCGTAGATATTTATTCGGGAAAGATCACCAACTGGAAACAGCTTGGAGGAGAGGACAAAGAGATTATCGCCTACCAGAGAGAAGAAAACTCCGGCAGCCAGACGGGAATGCTGAAGTTGGTTATGAAAGATACGCCCATGACAGAGGCTCCGAAAGAGTTGATGATCGGTGACATGGGATCCATCATTGATGCCGTTGCGCTTTATGACAATGATGTATCCGCTATCGGCTATTCCTATTACTATTTTGTAAAGAACATGTGGGGCGACGAGCATATTAAGCTTCTGGCCGTGGACGGAGTGGGACCCAACGATGAAACCATCGGCAATAACAGTTATCCCATTGTTTCCACCACGTATATGGTTCTTCGTTCCGATGAGCCTGAGGGGAGCAACGCCCGCCTTTTGGCCGACTGGATCCTTTCCGAGGAAGGCCAGTCCGTTGCCAGGGAGTGCGGCTATGTACCGTTGCAGTAAGAAAGCAGCGGTATTTGTTGCAGTAAGGAGGAGAGCAATGTATCGTTACGGTGAGCAGCCTTATGATACTATTCCGAGGCGAACCATCAGGAGAAACAGCGCAATTCGGTTTCTCTGCACCGTCTGCATAATTGTGCTAGTTACTCCTCTGTATTTTGGATGCGGGGATTTCTTCGGCGTCAACGCTCCGGGTAATACTTCCGGCGATCCATCGATTTACCATGAAGAAACGGGCGCGTCCCGGTCTCGTCCGAGGAGCGGGAAACCGGTTAAGGCGCCGGTGGATATCCTTTATACTGTGCAGAACCCTCTTGAGATCCATCCTGAGACAATAACGCAGGAGACTGACGGAGAAGAAGGTACAGAGCGCAACTATGTAGTTATCTCCATATCCGGATTAAAAGATAAGGAAGTGGAGAAAAAAGTGAACGATCGGATTCGGCAAGCCTATGAGGACATCAAGGCCCAAGGCCTGCCTCCCTTTCGTGGTATAAAAGCCGCCATACCGGAGAATGCCTTGTTGGCAGGAGACAGTATATACTGTTACGCAGCGGCAAATTTCAATAATATTCTATCTGTTTGCATCAGCAGGGACAGCAGTTATGCCCTGCCCAATAATAGCGGGGACTATCTGAAGCATCCGGGAGGATATTATCTCAATACAGAGTATGTATACGTGCTGGAAGGGCTGACCTTTGATCTGAACACCGGAAATGAGATCACGCTGGCAGATGTGTTTGCGGACAATGTGGATTATCTGGCGCTGCTCAACGATGCGGTGGTTAAGGAACTTAATGCCAGCAGCGCCCAGGATGAAGGATATTTCACCCGATGGTACGGATTGAAATTAGCGGCGCCATTTAAAGGATTATTACCCGAGCAGAAATTCTTTCTCGATTCGTCCGGACTTAATTTGATTTTCGACTACGCAACGCCTGAATTCTATTCACCGGACTTTTCGATCCGAACCATTCATATACCTTACGGAGACTTGGATGGTTCCGTTGCAGTTACGGAGCGGTTCTATGAGAAAGGGGAGAATATTTTCACATCGGAAGATGCTCCGATCAAAACATTGATGCAAAGCGGGTATTATTCCTCCGTTCCCATTCAAAAAGAAGAATACAGAGACGGTCGCGTAAGCGTATTCTGCTATACGTTGGTCTCTCCAAGTTTCCCCGACGGGCTGATGGAAAGAGTCATGGAGATGTCTTCGGTGTCGCAGGGAAAGATCGATGAAATGAACAGAGCATTGGCGGCGGAGAGCACGCATTGGAATGAAGAAGATGTAAACGGTTACTTTGAGCAGCGGGTTAACGCCTCAACCGTGGGTCATTACGCAACCATTACAAAACATATTAGCGGCGCTACAAGGGAGGCCGGGTTTTTCTCCATGGAATATTTAACCTATGGCCGAAATACCGGCAAAGAGCTCACATTGGCCGACATGTTTATCTCCGGATTCGATTATCTAGCGTTAGTGAGAAAAGCTTTTGAAAAGACCATCGTCGATTACGGCGGCCTCTATCGAGACGGGAGGAAAATGTCCGCAGAGGAAAGCGTAGAGCGTTTGAATGAAATACTGGCAGAAAATCTGGACTTTTGCCCCAATTCCGATTCGATTTCCATTGTGGCCGGAGAGGCGGAGTTTACGGGTGGGTATCGTGAACCGCTGCACATCAACCTTACTTTTGAAGAAATCGGATATGAAAATCTGACCCTATTCGAGGAGCATTAGCCTGACCGTTCCCATTTAAATGTGATGACTCCTGCGATCATCAGCGCAAGGCCGATCCACTTGTTCCAAGTAAAAGGAACTTTCTCGGCGCCCAGCCATCCGAAGGCATCAATGATGGCGGCCACCAGAAGCTGGGAGATCAGAATGACGGCGATGGCGTGAGTAGGGCTGAGGTTTCCTATGGCCAGCATGACTGTAACGATGATGACGGTGCCTAAAATCCCCCCCGTCCAGTAGATTTTGTTTACCTGGGTTAATTCGGAGAAACTGCCTTTCCCGAATATCCACATTACAATCAATCCAAGCGCCAGTGCAGTTGCCTGAACAAACACATTGGATTCATAGAGGCCGATTCTTTCGCTTAACCTTGTATTGATTACACCTTGCAGACTCATAGCCGCTCCTGCGACTACGCTCATAATTAAACCTAACATAAAACACCTCCCGATTATTGTGCCTCGGGAGGCGTTTTCTATACATAAGGATTCACAGAGTTATCTTTGTTTTTATAATATGTCGGTGAGCAGTCGGGATATGGATTCTTTAAATTTTATCCACAGAGAGCGCTGGCTGTACTTTTCCCAGGTGAGTTCTTCCGATTCTTCCATATCCTTTTCAAAAGCCTTTTCCAGCTCCGCCACTACTTTTCCGTCGTAGATGAACGCATTTACCTCAAAGCTGAGATAAAAACTGCGCATATCGAAATTGGCCGATCCCACGGAAGCCACTTCGCCGTCGACGCATATGTTCTTTGCGTGAAGAAATCCATTCTTGTATATATAGATTTTTGCGCCGCATCGAAGCAGGTCGCCCACATACCACAGGGTAGCCCAATATACGAACATGTGATCGGGCATACAGGGGATCATGATCCGTACGTCTACTCCGGAAAATATGGCATTCTTCAAGGATTCGATGACGCTGGCATCCGGTACAAAATAGGGCGTTTGTATATAGATGGTTTTCTTCGCAGAGGTGATCATTTTAATATATCCGCGCTTTATCTCAGAGCGCCTGGAATCCGGACCGCTGGATACGATTTGTACGCCGGAAGATCCCTCGTCAATAACCTTGTTGAAATATGCGGAGGCCAGAAGGAGGGGCTCCTTTGTGGCGGAGCGCCAATCCAGCAAAAAGCGCGCATTCAAATCCTGAACGCAACTTCCCGTCAGTCGCAGATGGGTATCTCTCCAATTACCGAATTTCCTGCTCCTGCCTACATACTCGTCCGCTACATTATAGCCGCCTAAGTATCCGATATTGCCGTCTATGATTACCAGTTTCCTATGATTGCGGTAATTCAGTTTCATGGTGAGATACTTAAGCTTCGGCGGGAAGAAAAAAGCGTATTTGCCGCCGGCTTCCTCAAAATCTTTAAATAAGAGGGGATGAAGTTGGCGACCGCCGAGGGCATCCACCAGAAGACGAACCTCCACGCCTTGTCTTGCTTTTTCTGTGAGGGCATCGATAAAGGACCTGCCCATTCTATCGTTTTTGATGATATAGTACATCACGTGGATAGAATGCTTGGCATTGAGAATATCTCGGAATAATGCCTCAAATTTCTTTTCGCCCTCTGTAAAAATAGAAACGTTGTTGTCTTGGGTAAAGAAAGCTTTTGAATAGGTTTGGTGCAGCAGAATCATATCTTTCCACTCTTCCGCTTCTCGATTTGTGAACTCATATTCACCGTTTTGCATACTTTTGATCTGGTCGTTAAGCGTATTGTCCAAAACGGAAGCTTCGTATGTGGAAAGTTTAAAAATCCGCTGACGAGAGATGTTTTGGGATAAAAGGAAGTAAAGAAAAATCCCTACGCCCGGAAGCATAAACAGTACCATAATCCATGCAAGGGTAGCTGAGGGATTTTTCCGCTCCAGAAAAATGACTACGAATGCGATCATGAAGTTGATCGCATATATCACCACGGGTATTTTAATTAGGCTGATCCATTCAATCGATAACAATCTACCACTCCTGACGTTGGTGATGCTATAAAGATTGTTTACAACAATGCATCCAGCTTTTCTTCAAGTACCGGCGCCGGCAATCCACCCGTAATTCTTTCTTTTATCTCTCCGTCCTTAAAGAAAAACAGTGTCGGAATACTCATTACTTTATAGGTAAGCGCTACTTTTCTATGCTCATCGATGTTGAGCTTACAGATCTTGGCTTTTCCCTGATACTTGTCGGCCAATGCGTCAATAACGGGGCCGAGAGCCTGGCAGGGGCCGCACCAATCCGCATAAAAATCCACCAATACCGGAACAGAAGATTTGAGAACTTCCTCTTCAAAATTATCCGCTGTTAGATAAAGAGTGTTTGCTGACATGTTATTACCTCCCGGAACTATATTCTTGTTAATTCATCCCTGTACCGTTCTTCTTGTATAGAACAATTCAGATAGAACGTGTTGAAATATTATACCATGAAATGGATAAAATCAAACAAGAATAATAGAAATGTGTTGTAGATTAATCAAGTTTATATTATAGTATTAGCTTAAGGAATAATCATACATAGGTCGTTTCCTTTTTGTTTTTGTTGGAAACGTAAAGTTCCAGACTAAAAAGAAAGGCAAAGCAGTAAGATGAATTTCAGAAACTTAGAAAATACCGACCCTATTGTCTATTCCATGATCCAAAGGGAGATGGACAGACAGGAGAATAACATCGAACTGATCGCATCAGAGAATTTTACATCCGCAGCGGTGATGGAAGCATCGGGAAGCGCGCTGACGAATAAGTATGCGGAAGGGTATCCCGGCAGGAGATATTACGGCGGCTGCGAACATGTGGATGAAGTGGAAGATTTGGCGAGAGAACGTCTCAAAGCGCTTTTTAACGCGGAATATGCCAACGTGCAGCCCCACTCCGGATCCAGCGCGAATCTGGCCGTGTATGCGGCATTTCTGGAACACGGAGATACGGTGCTTGGGATGGATCTTTCCAACGGCGGCCATTTGACGCACGGAAGTCCGGTAAATTTCTCCGGTATCAATTACAACTTTATACCCTATGGCGTAAATCGTGAGACGGAGCTTATCGATTTTGACCAAGTGAGAGATTTGGCCAGAAAACATCGACCCAAGATGATCGTTGCAGGGGCAAGCGCCTACCCCAGAATAATCGAAGCCAAACCCTTCCGGGAGATTGCCGATGAGGTCGGTGCATATCTGATGGTGGATATGGCGCATTTTGCCGGTCTGGTAGCGGCGGGGCTTCATCCCAACCCGGTAGAATATGCCCATGTTGTAACCACAACGACACATAAAACTCTAAGGGGGCCAAGAGGCGGAGCCATTCTTGCAAAGGAAGAGTTTGGAAAGCAAATCGATAAGGCCATCTTCCCCGGAATGCAAGGCGGACCCCTCATGCACATTATTGCCGCCAAGGCGGTATGCTTCCTGGAAGCCGCATCGCCGGGATTTATC
Source organism: Anaerovoracaceae bacterium (assembly GCA_050953365.1). Taxonomy (GTDB): domain Bacteria; phylum Bacillota; class Clostridia; order Peptostreptococcales; family Anaerovoracaceae; genus UBA1426. The sequence continues at coordinate 244,308 of JBMNMN010000002.1, forward strand.
GAATACCAGAAGCAGGTGGTAGAAAACTGCAGAGTATTAGGACAAGCGCTGCAGGAAAAAGATTTTCGACTTGTGTCCGGCGGGACGGATAACCATTTGCTGTTGCTCGATTTAAGGAATAAAGGAATTACCGGAAAACAAGCGGAAGCCTTACTGGATCGGTGTGGCATCACCACGAATAAAAATACAGTCCCGGGAGATCCTAACGGTCCCTTTATCACATCGGGGGTTCGAGTCGGCACCGCCGCCGTGACGTCAAGAGGCTTTGGAAAACAGGAAATGCTGCAGGTTGCGGAGGCCATCGCCCTGGTTGTCGATCATCCCGAAGATGAAAAAGCCGCCGGACAGGCGAAATCCATCGTTCGCCAGCTGTGTGAAGCTTATCCGCTATATAAGTAACATCTGATAGATCTTAATAAAATAAAGATGTTTGAAAAATCGGGAACGGCCCACCGCCGTTCCCGCCTTTTATCTATTTGGGATGCAAATTTTTGTACCGGGTATGGAATAATCCACAACCGTCAGATTGGGATTTGCCTTCATTAGATTCCGCGGAAGTACCCGAAAACGGGTGCATATTCTATCCATGCTGTCCCCAACTCGTACGTAGTAGAAATCTTCTCTTTCCTGACTTTCTTCTTGAGCCGCAGAGGGCGCAGGCGAAGAGCTCTCAGATCTCAGAGGGATGCACAGCCTCATGCCTACTTCTAAATTATAGGGATCAAGAGACGGATTTGCTTCCATTAACGCATCCAACGATATCTCATGTTTCTTTGCAATCATGTAAAGGGTATCGCCTTCCATAACCGTATACAGCTCCCCGGGACAAGCCGGTTCTTCTCTGACAGGGGGTCTCGAAGGAATTGTATGAGAGGGAGCCGGGGCGGGAGCAGGCGCCGGTGCAGGAGTCGGCGCAGGCATGGGCGGGGGAGTCGGAATCGGATCGGGCGGGAGCTTGCGGCGGTGATGGCGGCATCGGTGTGGGAATTGCGGGTATCGTCGGCCTGGCGGGAGGCGTTGTCGGAGCAGGAACCACGGGGGTAGGTGTGGGTCTTGCAGCGGGAGGAGCCGGGGTCATCGGTTCCGGAGTCATCGGTTCCGGCGCCGGACGGGTACCCGGGATGCAAATCTGCGCCCCGACCATCAAATTGTGAGGGTTCATGCTTGGATTGGCGTCCAGAATGGATTGCAACGAAACGCCGTAACGTTGCGCTAAAAGATACGGGGTATCGCCGGGAGCGATGGTATGGAAGAATCCACTGCAGGCTGTGGCATTTGGTGCAATTCCGTTTCTGGGTATGCAAATGCTCTGGCCGATCTTAAGACAATAGGGATTCGCGATGTTGTTGGCCTGCATCAATAAAGATACGGGCACATTGTATCTTTGTGATATGGAATAAAGAGTATCGCCTGCCTGTATCGTATACATCTCCGTGCATACATAATCCCGGGGGGCGGCAGGCGCGGTGGGGAAGGGAGCCTGTTGGCGGTCTTGTATCATAACGATCAAATCACCTCTCATTCACCTGATTCTATCCTCAGGATCATATTTATACCAATATATTTCAATTGCTTTGAACTTGTGATAAAATATCTAGAATATTAAAAATTCCAGATATGTGTGTGACAAATAAGATAAGATATAAGATTTTCCTTGAGAGGAGTGTTTTATTGAAGCGTTTTTTTTCCAATCCCATGTCCTTAATCCTTTTGCTGCTGATGGCTTTTTCCGCCGTTACCGACGGACGCTACGCCAGCCCTATGGATTGGTTCATGAGTACTCTGATTATCCTGCCAGGGATTATTATAGGCCTTTCCTTCCACGAATTTGCCCATGCCTGGGTAGCAAACCGTTGCGGTGATCCTACCCCGAAATACCATAACAGGATTACTATTAACCCTGCGGCTCACATCGACCCTTTGGGCTTTATAGCTCTGCTCTTCATTGGCTTTGGCTGGGGAAGGCCCGTAATGATAAATCCCAACAATTTCAAAAAACCCAGAAGGGATGAACTGCTGGTTTCTCTTGCAGGCGTAACGTTGAATCTGATACTGGCATTTTTGTTTATGGGTTTGATACGTCTGCTCTTCGATTTTGCGTTGGATTTTATGCTGTCGGATTTAGGAATGATTTTGCAGGATATCCTGATCGCGGTAGTTTATATTAATATCGTCCTAATGGTCTTTAACTTGCTGCCCATACCGCCTTTAGACGGATTTAACGTGATTACGCAGATTTTTAACCTGCGTAATACGGAATTCTATTACAGGGTGTATGACAAAGGCTTTTTGCTTCTCATGATACTGATTGTATTCAACGTGACCGGGAGGATATTGACTCCTGCCGTTTCACACATTTATGCATTTATCACAGGGGTCTTTTTTTAACCGGAATTCCTGATAATTTCATCGCTGTAATTGCTGCTATTAAATAGCGAGTCAAACTCGTTCCACGCAATTAGCACTCCCGACCAAAGAGTGCTAATTTTTTGTTTATTTATTCTAAAAGTAGGTATATAATAACTATTATGATAGTTGCCATGTTTTACACGGGGGGTGGTCATATGAACATGGAGAGAATGACAGAAAAAGCGCGAGGAGCTATCATCGACTCCCAGAAGATAGGCGTTGAGGAAGGCCATCAGCAAATTGACGGTGAGCATCTTCATATGGCTTTATTATTGCAGCAAGAGGGTCTTGTTCCCAAGCTGCTCAATTATATGTCGGTAAATAACGGAGCGTTGATAGGAGATTTGCAGGTGGAACTCAGCAAGCTGCCCAAGGTTCAAGGCGGCGGGGACACCATGTATGCGACTCGAAGGTTAAATAATCTGCTGATGCAGGCAGAGAAAATTGCCAATGATTTTAAAGACGATTATATAAGCGTGGAGCATCTGTATTTGGCTTTATTGGAAGAAAAAAATACGCCCTCTGCAAAGCTCTTTCAGAAATACGGTATTACCAGAGAGGGATTCCTGCAAGCCCTGACGAAAGTAAGGGGCAACCAGAGGGTTACCAACCAAAATCCGGAGGAAAGCTACGAGGCTCTTGAGAAATACGGAAGGGATTTGGTGGATCTTGCCCGGAAAGGGAAATTGGATCCGGTTATCGGCCGCGATAGTGAAATTCGTCATACGATACAGATCCTCTCTCGAAGGACCAAGAACAACCCTGTGTTGATCGGTGAGCCCGGCGTAGGTAAGACGGCCGTTGTGGAAGGCTTGGCCCAGAGGATTCTCAACGGAGATGTACCGGAAGGGCTGAAGGATAAAACAATTTATGCCTTGGACATGGGCGCCTTAATTGCCGGCGCTAAATACCGGGGAGAATTCGAAGAGAGATTAAAAGCCGTTCTCAACGAAATCGAAAAGTCCGAAGGGAAGATCATACTGTTCATCGACGAAATCCATAACATTGTAGGAGCCGGTAAAGCGGAAGGCGCCATGGATGCGGGCAACCTTCTGAAACCAAAGCTTGCCCGAGGGGAACTTCACTGCATCGGCGCCACAACCCTTGATGAATACAGAAAGCATATTGAGAAGGATGCGGCTCTGGAGCGACGCTTCCAGAAAATCTTAGTGGAGCAGCCTACTGTGGAGGATACGATATCCATTCTCAGAGGCTTGAAGGAAAGATTTGAGATCCACCATGGTGTTCGGATTACCGACAATGCGCTGATCGCTTGCGCGACTCTTTCGGACCGCTACATCAGCGATCGCTTCCTGCCGGATAAGGCCATAGATCTGATGGATGAAGCAGCCTCCATGATACGCACCGAGATTGACAGCATGCCGGCAGAGCTGGATGAATGCGCCAGGAAAATCATGCAGCTTGAAATAGAGAAGCAGGCCTTAGGAAAGGAATCCGATGAAGCCTCGAAGATCAGGCTGGAGAACATCCAGCGAGAGTTGGCTAAACTGAGGGAAGAACACGATGCCATGCGCGCCCAGTGGGAGAGCGAAAAACAAGCCATAACACAGCAAAAGGCAACAAAGCAGCAAATCGAAGAGGTACGCCACGAAATCGAAGAAGCTGAGAGACGTTACGACTTGGAAAAACTCGCAGAACTGAAATACGGCACTCTCCCTGCCCTTGAGAAAAAGCTCCAGGAAGAAACAGCCAGAATAGACGAGGTAAAGGAGTATCGACTTCTAAAAGAAGAGGTAACGGAAGAAGAAATTGCCGAGGTGGTATCCAAGTGGACCGGAATTCCTGTGAGCAAGCTCGTGGAATCGGAAAAGGAGAAGCTGCTCCGGCTGCCGGAGGTGTTGCATAAGCGGGTTGTCGGTCAGGAGGAGGCGGTCAATGCCGTATCCGAGGCTGTACTTCGCGCCAGGGCCGGCCTAAAGGACATCAATCGTCCCATCGGTTCCTTTATTTTCCTCGGACCGACGGGAGTAGGAAAGACCGAGTTGGCAAAAGCTCTTTCCGAGGCGCTGTTTGATTCCGAAAAGAATATGATCCGCATCGATATGTCCGAATACATGGAGAAGCATTCCGTATCCAGAATGGTAGGAGCTCCTCCGGGCTATGTGGGTTACGATGAAGGCGGTCAACTGACGGAGGCCGTAAGAAGAAAGCCTTATTCCGTCATCTTGTTTGATGAGATCGAAAAGGCCCATCCGGATGTATTCAACATTCTGCTTCAGCTGCTGGATGACGGCAGGTTGACGGACAATCAGGGGAGGACGGTGGACTTTAAAAACTGCATCGTCATCATGACTTCTAATATAGGAAGCGCCTATCTGGTGGAAAACATCGAGCCCGACGGTACGATTTCCTATGAGGTGAAGGAGAGGGTGGAGGAAGAGATGAAGCGTTACTTCCGCCCGGAATTCATAAATAGGATCGACGACATAGTGCTCTTCTCGCCGCTGACGGAAGATCAGATCATCAAAATCATCGATCTGGCCATGGAGGATATTCAAAAGAGACTTGCGGATCGCAGAATTCAAGTGGCTCTTACGGATGCGACGAAACGATACATCGCAAAAGAAGCTTATTCGCCTACCTTCGGAGCAAGGCCTGTGAAGCGATATCTGCAAAAACATATTGAAACGGAAATCGCAACGAAGATCATCCGGGGCGAGGTTAAGGACGGAGAAACCATTACCATCGATATTAAAGATGATAAAATGGTTCTTTAATGGAGCATTACGAAAAAAGAGGGGACATTTCTTCGCCGAAATGTCCCCTTTTGCATTGCATCTGAAAAAAGTGTTTCTTGGAAACCTCCAGCTTTAGCTGTTTTTCGGATCTATGAAATCTGCATACTCGGATTTGTTGATCTGATAGAGGAATCCCTTGCCGATCTTCTCAAGAAGCACCAGGTTCAGAGTATTGCCGCGGCGCTTCTTATCGTGCTTGACCGCCTCCGTTATCTCGCGAATATTCGCATCGGCAGGAAGCTGGTAGGGCAGGTCGTATGCGGTGAGAATTTTCTTAAGCAAGTTGGACGTATTGGGTGCCGTAAGTCCTGCTCTTTCGCCTGCCAGAGTCGTCATATACATGCCGATAGCCACCGCTTCTCCGTGTGAATACGTTTTCTCGGGATAATAGTCTTCAATACAGTGTCCGAAGGTGTGGCCGAAGTTCAGCAGCATTGCGATGCCGTAGTCACGGGAATCCAACTCGATGATCTGCTTTTTAATTAGGCAGCAGCGATAGATGATAGACTCGATGCCGGAACCGTCATTTTTTGAGGCCTTCTCCATAAGGTCGGAAAAGAGATCCAAATCAAAAACACAGCCGTATTTAATGACTTCCGCCATACCGTCATCGAAAACCTCATCCGGCAAAGTCCTTACGAAAGCGGGATCAATGAATACTTCCCGGGGCTGATAAAAAGTTCCGGCTAAGTTCTTACCTTCCGCAAGATTGGCGCCGTTTTTTCCTCCTATGCTGGCATCCACCATTGCCATAAGGGTTGTGGGAACCATGATCAGATTTACGCCGCGCAGGAAAGTTGCGGCTGTAAAACCGGAAATATCCCCGATAACGCCGCCGCCCAAGGCCAAGATCACATCCTCCCGGGTCAGTTGGAAATCCAGGAGCTTGCTGTAAAGGTGAGGCAAAACATTAAATGACTTGCTGTCCTCCCCCGGCGGAAGAGATATCAGGGTCCAATTGATGCCAGATTTGTCCATCTGCGCCCGGAGCTCCTCTTCGTAAATACTTAATACCGTATCATCGGTAATTACGGCAATTTTCTTGTCGGGGAACAGATTTGCCAGAGTGGAGCCCATATGTTTAAAGAATCCCATTTCTGTCGTAACAGTGTATTTCTGTGTATTTGTATTAATAGTAAGCGTTTGACGCATTTTTATCACCTCATGAAATAGTATATACAATAAGTATATACGATAGATTTCTCAAAATCAAAGTAATTTGCATTTCCATGTATGAGCGGATATAATAGTTCAGACAATATAACAATGGAATAAGGAGGCTATATGGGAGATAATATTGTAACGGTATCGTGCAGCAACATGCGGAGTTGGGGCAGGCAGGCTCTTGCCGGAAGATGGGGGACTGCAGTGTTGGGAACCCTCTTGCTAATGGCACTGACCTCTGTGCCCATATTGACCTTCACTTTCCTCTTTGAGAACACGGATTACATTTCAAATCTGTATTCCATGCTGGTCTCCGGGCCTCTTACCCTGGGATATATCACATTTATCCTTGCCTTATTCCGCAGAAAAAACACTTCGCCTATTGAAGTTTTTTACGGTTTTGAGCGTTTCGGAAAAGCTCTCGGGCTAATGCTCTTAATAAATGTTCTCGTTCTTCTCTGGTCTCTGCTTTTCATCATACCCGGAATCATTGCATCCTTTCGCTATGCTCTCTGTTTTTATATTCTGGCTGATCATCCGGAAATGGGTATATTGGACATCATTCGAGAAAGCAAGCGATTGATGTACGGGAACAAGTGGAAGCTGTTTTGTCTCGAACTTTCTTTTATAGGATGGTTTCTTCTGGGGCTCTTGACGGCAGGTATCGGCTTCCTATGGGTTATGCCTTATATTAGCGCCGCTACAGCAGGTTTTTATGAAGTTGCCAACGGAAATCTGAGACCTTATTACCCAAGTTTATCTTCCGAGGAAGAGAATTCGGATTCCGCTTTTTAGTGAAGCTAAATAGGTTAAACTTTTTCGAACAAAATCGGGAACGGCTTTTTCTCCTTCTACATATTATGAATAGTCTTAAGGAGGAAATGAGCCCATGAACGGAAAAGCAAGACATTACTTTCCGGGGAATAATACCCCGGTCGGTTTTTTTTCCTATTACCACTATATCTTAGATCAAAAGGAAGCTAAACAGATCTGGTGCATAAAGGGCGGTCCGGGGACCGGTAAATCCAGTTTTATGAAGAAAATCGGAGAAACCATGCTGGCAGAAGGATACGACGTGGATTTTCTGCATTGCTCTTCGGACAGCAATTCTCTTGACGGGATATTGTTGCGGGACTTGAAGGTTTCTTTGATTGACGGCACTGCGCCTCATGTCATCGATCCGGCAAACCCCGGAGCTGTGGACAGCATCATCAATCTGGGTGATTACTGGAATGAAAAGGGTATCCGGAAAAACCGGGAACGGATAATAGAAGCGAATGAGGAAATCGGGGCAATTTTCACCGGTGTTTACAATTACCTGCGGGCTGCCGAAAGCATGTACGATAATTTGGCGAGGATTCATGGCAAGGGCTTGAGTTCTTCTGAGATGTACGACATCGGCGCGGATATCATTGAAAACGAAATGGGGAGTCGGAAGGCGAATCAGGCTTCAGGCAAAGTTAAGAAGTTCTTTGCAAGCGCCATTACGCCTGACGGTTTGATCAGTTTTCTCCCGGGGCTGCTGGACGGCTATAAAAAAGTCTATGTGATAAAATCCGAAGTGGGCGGGGGAACGGAAGCCGTTACGTCCATGGTTATGGAAGCCGCTGTAAGCAGAGGCTTTGATGTAGAAGCTTTTTACTGCCCGATGAAACCGGAGAATAAACTTGAGCATCTACTGATACCCCAACTGTCGCTGGCCGTCGCAACATCCAACCCATACCATGAAGCAGGCGAAGGTAGTAACTTGCAGCAAAGGATTGAGATTGATCTCCGTGAGAAGAGGAGCGCGACAGGTACATTGCTGCAGAGTGAAATTGCCTCGGACAGCGCGCGACATATGAAGGAACTGCTGGAGAAAGCGGTTTATTTCTTAAGCAAAGCCAAAGCGGAACACGACCGTCTGGAGTCCTATTACATTCCGAATATGGATTTTCAAGGAATTGAAGAGCTTCGAAAAGACATTGAAAAACAACTTAGACAGGTCCGGAAAGAATAACCGGACCTTTTTTTATTCTTTTTTTTATTTTTTGAGACAGTTGAAACAATGGTCGGACAAGTGTAAACTGACATTATAACAACGGTCAGGTTTAAGAGAGATCTTTAATAAAGAAAAGGAGAGAGAAGATGGACTTTAAAATTGACTACATCAGGGAACAATTCCCCTGCCTTTCCAAAACTGTAAACGGTGTGCCTGCCGCGTTCCTTGACGGCCCCGGAGGAACACAAGTGCCAAGAAGAGTTGTTGAGAAGATAAATGATTATCTGTACTATCGCAACGCAAACTCCCACGGCCAGTTTGTCACCTCCGTAGAAAGCGATGCGCTTTATTGGAAAGCGCGAGAGGCCTTTGCAGATTTCCTTAACTGCTCTCCCGAAGAAGTTTCATTCGGAGCCAATACCTCGACGAACAATTTTATGCTTGCCTTCGGTCTTCTTCGGACCATGAAACCGGGAGACGAAGTAGTCATCACGGACATAGACCACGAGGGAAACAGATCGCCCTGGAGAACCCTTGAGGACTTTGGAATTGTCGTAAAGAGCGCAAAGATCGATACGGAAACCATCACCCTTGATTTCGATGATTTTATGTCCAAGCTTTCGGACAAAACAAAGGTTGTAGCCATCAATTGGGCCGCTAATTCCTGCGGGACCGTAACTGATGTAAAGAAGTACATAGCCGAAGCGCATAAAGTGGGAGCTATCACAGTGGTGGATGCGGTACATTATGCGCCCCATAAAGTCATCGATGTGAAGGAAATCGATACAGATGTCCTCCTGTGCTCATCCTATAAATTCTTCGGACCTCATCTGGGTATTATGTATGTACATAAAAGGGTCGGCGAAAAGATCAAATCCGTACGAGTCATGGCCAATGACAATACGGAGATACCCTTCAAGTTCGAAACGGGAACTCCGGCCATGGAGCTGGCTGCAGGAGCCGCAGAGGCCGTAGAGTTTATAGCGGATATCGGCGCCATACACATGGACCAGATGGAGGAAAAAGTAAAGCATCTATCCGGAAGGAGAAAGAATATCGTAGCTGGCATGCTGGCTATCGAAGAGTATGAAGAACATCTTGCTGCTCAGCTGAGAAAAGAGCTTCCCAAGATCCCGGGACTCAAGGTGTACGGACCGAAAGAAGGACATCAAAGGACTTCCACTGTATCCTTTACCATCGACAATGTAAACTCGGCGGAAATCGGAAAGTTCTTTGCCGAGAGAGGTCTTTTCGTATGGGATGGAGACTTTTATGCAATTGAAACCATTTGCAATGTCTTAAAGCTTGAAGAAAAGGGCGGATTTGTAAGAATCGGACTTGCGCCATACAACCTGCAGAGCGAGATTGACCGTGTTATTCAAGCCGTAAAGGATTTTGTGAAATGAAGACTTTAAAACTGCTGTTGCTGGGTTTTGGCAATGCGGCCCGGGCGTTTGCAGATCTTTTACTCGATAAAAAAGATGAAATAGCGGAGCAATTCGGTTATGAAATCTCTGTTGTAGGTATCGTCACGAAGAGTCGCGGATGCCTGGAAAATCAGCAGGGTATTGATTTGGAAAAAGCATTGCACCATATTCGTACAACGGGAAAGTTTGATAGGACGGAGAAGGGATTTTCACAGATCACATCCATGGAGGCAGCACGAAGCCTGGAATACGATGTTCTCGTTGAGTTGACACCGCTTGATATTTTCTCCGGGCAGCCCGCTATCGATCATATTAAAACGGCGTTTTCCAGAGGAAAGCATGTGATCACGGCAAACAAAGGACCTGTGGCCTGGGCCTTCAGAGAGCTGAAAGAGATGGCTGAGGAGCATAATTCCTTATTTTTCTATGAGACTACGGTAATGGATGGCACACCGGTGTTCAACCTGGTGCGAGAGACGCTAAAGCTGTGCAAGGTAACAGAAGTCGAAGGGATCCTGAATACCACGACCAATTTTATTCTCGAAGAATTGGCCAAGGGTGAGGAATATGACAGTGTGATTGCGGAAGGGAAGCGCCGTGGTTTTATTGAAGCGGATCCTGCAATGGATATCGACGGTTGGGATGCGGCGGCCAAGGTGGCCGCCCTGCTCAATGTCCTGATGGATGCGGGAATTACGCCCATGGACATCGATCGAACGGGAATCGGAGCCGTCACGGAAAAACAGATCCGGGAAGCGCGGGAAAAAAACAATGTAATTAAGCTGATATGTCGAGGAGCTTTTGAAAACGGAAAGGTCGTTGCCTCTGTCAAACCGGTGGAGGTGCCGATAACCAGCCTGCAGGCTACCATTGACGGCACCTCTTCTTACGTGTCTATAACCACGGATTTGATGGGTAAGGTTTCCGTCATAGAGCATGCGCCGGAGATAGAGCAGACGGGATACGGCATATTAAGTGACCTTGTCAGTCTAATGAAGTATTTATAGCTTTTTCTTGCGCAATCAAAGGACATGATCGGCCCGGCGGCATTGTTGCTATTATAACAGCCGACGTGTATAATTAATTGTAAAGTGTGAATAAAAAGTACTAGAAAAAAGGAGCATTATTTATGAGCAGTTTAGAAAAAAAATACCCTTACGTTGAAGTGGACCTGAGTAAACTTCGTCATAACATCGATGCGGTAGTGAATATGTGTAAAGAACAGGGCATCAGTATTGCGGGTGTTGTAAAAGGATTTAACGGCATTCCCGAAACATTGCCCATTTACCAGGAGTCCGGATGCACATCCATTGCAAGCTCCAGACTGGAACACATTGAAGATGCGAGAAATTTGGGACTTGCGGGTCCTTTCATGCTCATACGAATTCCCATGTTAAGTGAAGTCCCCGATCTGGTGCGCCTGGCAGATATCAGCCTCAACAGCGAAGTTGAAGTGCTCCGCGCCATCAATGAGGAATGCAAAAAACAAGGAAAGACACATAAAGTAATTCTCATGGCGGATCTTGGGGATTTGAGAGAAGGGTTCTGGGAAGTGGAGGATTTGGTGAATGCTGCGGTCTTAGTTGAAAACGAGCTTGAACATCTCACCTTGGAAGGAGTGGGAACCAACCTGGGTTGTTACGGTTCCATCAATGCCACTCCCGAAAAAATGGAAGAACTGATTCAAAGAGCCGAAACTATTGAAAAAGCCATCGGAAGACAGCTCAATATCATTTCCGGGGGAGGAACTACATCTTTCCCGATGGTTGTAAATCGCACAATGCCGGAACGTATCAATCACCTGCGCATGGGAGAAGGTATCGCGCTGGGCAAAGATCTGGCGGATCTCTGGGGTCTGGATATGAGTTTCCTCAATCACGATGTCTTTACTTTGCGGGCGCAGATTATTGAGATTAAGGACAAGCCCAGCTATCCCGTAGGTGAAATTTTTGTGGATTGTTTCGGAAACAAGGGCGTCTATGTGGACAGAGGGATCCGGAGAAGGGCTATTCTGGGCATCGGAAAAGTGGATTTCTGTCTCGACAGCCAGCTGGAGCCCAGACTTCCGGGAGTGGAAGTTCTCGGAAGCAGCAGCGACCACCTGCTTGTGGATATCCAAGATTGCAAGGAAGAACTGAAAGTCGGGGATATCCTGGAATTTGATCTGCGCTATTCCACAATGGTCTTCCTGACAGGATCAAGATATGTACGGCTGGAGATTAAGCGATGAGTCAAATCCCATATAATATATCGTCGGATCAGCCCTTTGTGCCCTTGCTTTTTGCGGGAGATATCAATGTATACAGCATGGCCAGGGCATTTCATGAACTCTATGGTATACGGCCATACGTGTACGGCAAATACCCCGCATGGCCATGCCATGGGAGCAAAATCATGCATTATACGGCAGATAGCAGGGCGGATGAGCAGGATACATTCCTCTTATTGGTGACTGCATTTGCGGAGGAACATAAAGATGAAAAGGTGCTGCTCTTGGGCTGCGGCGACAGCTATGTTCAACTGATCAGCGCAAATTTGGACAAGCTGCCGGATAATGTGGTTGCGCCTTATATTCCCATCCATATGATGAATGACCTTATTAATAAGGAAAAATTCTATGCCATGTGCGAAGAGGCCGGAGTGGACTATCCGGCTACCTTCGTTCATCGGAAGGAGATGGGCCATGAGTTCCGGCTGCCCTTTGGCGCTCCCTATATAATCAAGCCCGCAAGCGGCATCGAATACTGGAAGCATCCCTTCCCGGGACAGAAGAAGGTTTTTAAGGCAGAGACCCGGGAAGAGCTTGAAGGAATACTGGATGCCGTATATGGATCCGGGTACAGCGACAGCGTCATCATCCAGGATTTTATTCCCGGAGACGACACGTACATGAGGGTATTGACCAATTATTCCGATCAGAGAGGGAAAGTGAAGCTCATGTGCCTCGGTCATGTGCTTCTGGAAGAACATACACCTCACGGGATCGGAAACCATGCTGTCATCATTACGGAGAGCAACGAAGAGCTGGAAGACCGGTTCCGCAACCTTCTGGAAGGAATGAACTATGTAGGGTTTTCCAACTTCGACATAAAATACGATCAACGAGACGGCAAATACAAAGTATTTGAGATCAATACGCGACAGGGCAGGAGCAATTACTATGTAACTGCCGCCGGGGCAAATTTGGCCCAATATGTAGTGGAAGACCGAATCTACAATCACCCCATCGATTTTCACAGGGTAAATAAGGAGTTTCTCTGGATGGTGGTTCCCAGGGGCGTGGCCTTCAAGTATATCCGGCCGGAAGAATACAGGCAGAAGATGAAGAAGCTGATCCGTGAAGGAAGTGTGATAAATCCTCTTTACTATCATGCGGACAGCGGCTTCTTAAGAAGGCTGACGCTGTGGAAAACGCAGCTGGCGCATTATTTTAAATATAGAAAGTATATGTAACACTGCGGGGGGAGTCCCCGTGGTTGCAAAACCACAACGGGACACCCCCCTGTAATTTTATACAGATACAGAAGGAGAGCATACATGTGGGGGCAAGAGGATAAAGTATTGGGTGTACTCGGAGGAATGGGGCCGCTGGCAACGCAGCTGTTTTACAGAATGCTCATCGATATGACGGACGCTTCCTGCGATCAGGACCATCTGGACATGATCATTCTCAACCATGCTACCATGCCGGACCGGACGGAAATGATCCGGACGGGTCGAACGGAAGAGCTCTATCAGGCGCTTTTGAAGGACGTGAAAAAGCTGGAAGAATACGGGGCGACGGCCATTGCCATTCCCTGCAATACATCCCACCTGGTTGCGGATCGCCTTCAGGCGGAAATAAAGATACCCATCATTCATATGATCCGTGAAACGGTGCAGGCCATCAAGCAGAGCCGGCAAGGGGTAAAGCGGGTGGGCATCCTGGCCACCGACGGGACCATTGCCAGCGGTCTGTATCAAAATGCATGCATCGAAGCGGGTCTGCAGCCTTTTGTTCCGTCAAAGGCCGGTCAAAGCCTGGTAATGAAGATTATCTACGAGGGGATCAAAGGCGGCCAGCCAATTGATTACAACGATTTTATAAAAATTGAGGGAGAGTTGGCTGCCAATGGCTGCGAAGCAACCATCATGGGGTGCACGGAGCTTTCGTGCATGAAAGAGATGTACCGGCTTCCCGATTACTACTTTGATGCTATGGAGGTTCTGGCCGCCCGGGCCATACAAATATGCGGTAAAAAGCTGAAAAAAAGTGGAGGAGCGCTATAAGCATGTCTATGCGCAGATATACCTTAGAACAATATATTCAACTGCTTGACGACCATCGATTGATTCAATTTGTTCAGGCAGATCAAGATGCATTGAAGCGGGAAGTGGAGTACCTTTCCTATGATTCAAGAGAAATGAAACCGGGAGGGTTGTTCATCTGCAAAGGCGCGCATTTTCTGCCCCGCTATCTGCAGGACGCCGTTGACAGGGGAGCCTTTTGCTATATCAGCGAAGCCGAATACGATCTGCCCCGCAAAGATGTGGGCATGATCCTTGTAACGGACATCCGCAAAGCCATGGCTTTGCTGGCAAACCTGTTTTACAATGAGGCATGGAAACAGCTTAAACTCATTGGCATCACAGGGACAAAAGGCAAATCTACTACGACGTATTATGTGAAGCACATCCTTGATCACTACCTGGCTGCTGCAGGAAAGCCCCCATGCGCTATTTTGTCCGGTATTGATGTAGATGACGGCGTTATTTCCGAGGAATCGCATCTTACCACACCGGAGGCCGTCATGCTGCATCGGCATTTCCGCAACGCCGTTGACAGCGGAAGGGGTTATCTGGCAATGGAAGTTTCCAGTCAGGCCCTGAAATACGACAGAACCGAAGGCGTTCTTTTCGATGTCGGTTGTTATCTCAATGTGGGAGAGGATCACATCAGCCCAATTGAGCATTGCGATTTCGATGACTATTTCGAATCCAAGCTGAAGCTTTTCACCCAGTGTCGCATAGCGTGCATCAACATGGATGCGGACCATGTCCGTGAGGTTTGCGATTCCGTGGATCCCTCAAGCAAGATTATTACGTTTGGTACCAATGATAAAGCCGATATTTACGGCCATCGGATCATCAGCCGGGAGGATGGCATCGATTTTGAAGTGAGAACGCCGACTTTTACTCGTAACTTTAAGCTTGGAATGACGGGGTTGTTCAATGTTGAGAATGCCTTGGCTGCCATTGCCGTATGTTATGCATTAGATATTCCCGAGGACTCTATGTATCATGGTCTGGCAGCTGCAAGGGTACCGGGGCGAATGGAGCTTTTCATGGGAAAGGAAAGCGGAGCCTTGGTCATTGTAGACTATGCCCACAATCGCATGAGCTTTGATCGGCTCTTCCGTTCAACTATAAAAGAGTATCCGAAGCGACATATTATTGCCGTATTCGGCTGTCCGGGAAAAAAAGCCCTGGCGAGACGACAGGAATTGGCAGAGATTGCTGGAAGATATTCGGAGAAAGTCTATATTACGGAAGAGGATGCAGGAGAAGAGGATGTAATGTCTATCTGCCGGGAAATCGCCGGGCATCTGAAAAAGACCGGTTGCGCATATGAAATTGAACCGGACCGGGGTGAGGCGATTCGGAAAGCCATCGGCGAAGCAGACGAAAATACAGTGATCCTGCTTACAGGCAAGGGAAGAGAAACCCGGCAGAAGCGAGGTGTGGAGTATATTGACTGTCCGTCGGATGTGGAATATGTATTACAGTATTTGAAATAGTTTAGTTCAAGTCGTTCTCATCATCGGAGAACTCACCGTCAATAACGGGGTATACTTTGTCAATGAAAGCATTCTCATAAGGATCTTCCTCTTCGTCGTCAACTTCTTCATCCATATCATCCAAACGAGCCGCAATGGAAGAGAGGGTATGGGTGTATTCTTCAAGGGGATAATCCATGCAATCGGTAAAATCGTAGATATAGTTTTTCTCGCCGAGCTTCTCCATACGGTAAAGGACCAGCGCTTCCATAATTGGTACGTCACTTGTCAGCCCGTCGGAAGGATCGTAACAGTGGACCACAGATTCAAAGGTGTACCAGTTGCGGAACCGAAAGAGTTCATCGACAAAGTAGTGCCTATGGTCTTTAAATTCGCTTGACTGGCATAAACCGATGAGCACTTGATGAATTGTTGTCATGAGGGTGAAGAAATCTGTGGCGTCATCGGGAATGCTATTGAACAATTCTTCAAAGTAACTGTCCAAAAGATCCGCCAGTGTAGCCGGATCCACCTCGTCCAACACAGCAAAAAAGGCATCGTAGGAAATCTCTTCCGGACATTCAATCAACTCAGCCAAATGCTCAAAGTATTCAAATTCGTCGGGAGAGTCAATCTCCAACAGCGCAAGTACTTCTTCGATATTCATTCGTCATCACCTCATTCACATACATCGTACTCAAGGTTTTTAAATTCCACTCGAAATCGATTAATTTCAAAGATCCGGTTAATCATGTTTACGAAATTCTCCGAGAGATCGCTGGCATAAAAAGTGTTTTCAAATTCCGAATCCTGGGCAAGCAAATCGCGTTGGACCAGTTGACTTCGGATATCCGTGACGATTTCCCGGGACGGATCGATGATGTCCAAAAATGGGTAAAGTCTGTTTATATTGTCTCGTATCAGTGGGTAGTGGGTGCATCCTAATACTAAGGTGTCGATTTTATAGTTTGCTATAAAGGAATCCATATAATATTGTATGGAGAGATCCATGATTTCATTCTCAATGATGCCTTCTTCAATGAGAGGGACGAATGCGGGACAGGGGATTGCATGAATACGGATTTCCGGAGAAAGCCGGTGGATCAGCTCTTCGTAAACGTTGCTATGTATAGTGGCCTTGGTACCGATGATTCCCACGCTGTTTGCTTTCCCGCAGGTCTTCGCTACTTTTTCTGCGGCAGGACGGATGATGCCTACTATAGGGATGTCCGGATAACGCTCCTGAAGTTCCGGCAGGCAGATGGCGCTTACGGTGTTGCAGGCGATTACGATCATCTTCACATTTCGTTGCACAAGAAAATCGGCAATTTGCAGAGAAAATGTCTTTATGGTGGAAGGCGCTTTGGAGCCGTAGGGCGTCCTGGCCGTATCTCCGAAGTATATGACTCTTTCTTCGGGCATAGCGGCAAGCAAAGGAGGGATGCAGGTCAACCCTCCCAGTCCCGAATCAAAAAAACCGATGGGTCTGTTATCCATGGATGTCTGTTCCTTTCCTGGCCACAGGGTTTACTCTGTGGTTCTAGTTATATATATTTTATGAACGTATACCGACCTATATCCCCTTATTAGGTGGTATCTGTAATATAACAAAAAAGAGTCTTTGATACAATTCAATTGTGGTATACTATTAAAAATAGCAAACGGATAGGAGTATTGTGATATGGGAACAAACAGAAAGATTCGATCCAGAGATGAAATCGATGTGAAATATAAGTGGAATCTTGCAGCTATGTACCCTGATGAGGCGGAGTGGGAGTCAGATTATAAGAAAGCCGAGGAGATGGCCGCAGCCTTTGTTTCCTTTGCAGGGCATCTGGGAGATAGCGCGGAAGCTATGCTCAGCGCATTAACCGCAAGAGATGCATTGTGGCAGAAGGTAGAAAAGGTGTATGTGTATGCAAGAATGAAACGGGATGAAGATACCAGAGTGGCAAAATATCAGGCAATGACCGATAGAGCCCAGAGCCTGATAGCAAAAGCCGGGGCGCAGACATCCTTCTTTACGCCTGAGCTTCTTGAGTTGGACGAAGAACGGCTGTGGGGCTTTCTGAATCAGTCAGACGAACTGAAGCTTTACACCCATGTGATCCGGCAGATTTTGCGGCAAAAGCGTCACGTTCTCAGTAAGCCGGAGGAAAATCTGCTGGCCCAGATCAGTGAATTGACATCGGCAACGAATGATATCTTCAGTATGATCAACAATGCTGATATCAAATTCGGATCCATTGAAGATGAAAACGGGGAGCCGGTGGAGGTGACTCATGGGAGATATCTCAGCCTGATGGAGTCCTCAAACCGCCGTGTGCGCAAAGAAGCATTTGAGCATATGTATGCGGCTTACGAAGCGCAGCGGAATACCCTGGCCACCACTTACAACTATAATACCAAGACCGATGTAATTACCGCCAGGATTCGCAAATATAATTCATCCTTGGAAGCGGCTCTTTCCGGAGACGACATTCCTATACGCGTTTATGAAAACCTGATTCAGACCGTAAATCGGCGTCTGCCTCTGCTTCATCGCTATGTGGGGCTTCGTAAGAAAGCCTTAGGCCTGGATGAGGTCCATATGTACGATATGTATACGCCGCTTGTGGAAAATCCCATGGGCGAGATTGAATATGAAAGAGCACTCCAAATGGTCGAAGAAGGCTTGGCTCCGTTGGGTGAGGATTACATCGCTATTATGAAGGAAGGTTTTTCCCAGGGTTGGGTCGATGTCTATGAGAACGAAGGGAAGACCAGCGGCGCCTATTCCTTCGGAAGCTATGACAGCTATCCCTATATCCTGCTGAATTATAACGGAAAGCTCAAGGATGTGTTCACCATCGCTCACGAGATGGGACATTCCATGCATTCTTACTATACCCGTAAGACACAGCCTTTTGTATACGGCGGCCATTCCATTTTTACCGCGGAGGTGGCGTCTACCGTCAACGAAAATCTGTTAATGAAGCATTTACTCAACAAAGAAAAAGATTCGCGCCGAAAACTGTACTTGCTCAATATGTATATCGAAGAATTCAGAGCGACTTTATTCCGTCAGACCATGTTCGCCGAATTTGAAAAACTCACCCATGACGCCCTTGAGGCCGGTGAAGTGTTGACTGCAGATTGGCTCAACAAACATTACCTGGAGCTGAACAAAAAGTATTTCGGAGAACAAGTGGTGTACGATGAACAGATTGCCATCGAGTGGGCCAGAATCCCGCATTTCTACAACGCGTTCTACGTATATAAGTATGCTACAGGATATTCTGCAGCTGCGGCTCTCTCCGAAAGGATTTTAAATGAAGGACCGCAGGCCAGAAAAGATTATATCGGGTTCCTGAAATCCGGAGAATCCGATGATCCTATTCCCTTACTGAGACTGGCAGGGGTTGATATGAACGAACCTGCGCCTATTGAAAGCGCGTTGGACACCTTTGAGAAACTACTGGACGAATTGGAAAGCATGCTGTAGAATTCAACTTGTTTTATGGATCCGCTGCAGGGTGATCTCGGAGGAAGTTACAAATGACCATCAGGAAAATCAATATATTTGCCAATGAGGATGATTATTCGCAGGAGGTCCGGAAACTGCTGCAGAGAAAACTGCATCAAAGCGGGTTTACGGTACCCAAGCAGTTTACTCCCGATGCGGAACTCATTGTGAGCATAGGCGGAGACGGAGCCTTTCTCCGCACTTTACACAAGTACGAGTTTCCTTCTATCCCTTTTCTAGGCATCAATACGGGACATTTGGGATTCTTTCAGGAGATCCATCCGG
This sequence comes from Anaerovoracaceae bacterium, assembly GCA_050953365.1. Classification (GTDB taxonomy): domain Bacteria; phylum Bacillota; class Clostridia; order Peptostreptococcales; family Anaerovoracaceae; genus UBA1426. The sequence continues at coordinate 263,594 of JBMNMN010000002.1, forward strand.
ACGAGCTGGATGAGTTTATCTTTCTCTATAAACAGGGGAGATACAATATCCAGAATCTAAAGACCGTGGAGGCCATCGTGAAGCAGGGGGATAAGCAATATGAGTATCAGGGCTTAAATGAAATAGCTATTAAAGGCGACCATTCCACAACGATTCATTTGAATATTTCCATCGGGAACAGCTTCATTGAACGATTCAGCGGGGACGGCATTCTGGTATGTACGCCGGCAGGAAGTACGGCCTACAACTACTCTCTGGGAGGCAGCATCGTAGACCCCAGGCTGTCCATTCTTCAGATTACGCCAATCGCGCCTATGAACACTACCGCTTATCGTTCCTTTACCTCCAGCGTTGTGCTTCCCAAAGAACTTATTGTTACGGTTCATCCGGAACCCAAGGAGGAGAGCGGTTTCATGATTGTGGCGGACGGAATGGAGCATAGACACAGCAGCATAGAAGAAGTCACATTCGGTTTTTCCCAAACGGAGGTCAAACTGATGCGATTCGAGCATTACGATTTCTGGACGAAAGTAAAGACGAAGTTTCTATAAGGAAAGGCGGATTTTTTTGCATTAATGGACGAGAGGTATCAGTATATCATAAAGAATGAAGATACGGAGCTCCCTATAAAGGAGCTCTTAAAGCGTCGGCTTGGATTTTCCTCCCGGCTGTTGCGGCAGTTGAAAGTCAGAGGGCAGGTATATCTTGACGGCCGGCCGGTAAGGCTCTATGAGAAGGGGAAAGCGGGAGCGCGGATTACCGTGATTCTACCTGAAGAATGCAGCGACTTTCCTCCGGAAGATATTTCCATCGAAGTGATTTACGAAGATTTGGACATTCTTGCCATCAACAAGCAGCCCGGTATCGTGGTTCATCCCACCAAGGGGCATTCCTGCCATACCATCGCAAACGGGATCATGAAACACATGCTGGAAAAAGGAGAAGGATATAAAATTCGTTTCATCAACCGATTGGATAGAGACACCACAGGTGTCCTCCTGGTAGGGAAAAACTCCTATTGCCAGGACGATTTTACCCGGCAGGCATCGGAGGGCCGGGTTGAAAAGAAATATATTGCTGTAGTCAAAGGAACGGTGATGCAAGAGGAGGGCGTTATAGATCTGCCCGTCGGAAAACCGGTGGAAGGTGATATCAAGAGGGCGGTTATGCTTGACGGATATCCGTCCGTAACCCGCTACCAAGTTATAGAGCGCTTTGATAAAGGGTATACGTTGCTTCGGCTTTCCCTGGAAACGGGACGTACGCATCAAATCCGCGTCCATCTGTCCCATATCGGTCATCCCGTGGTGGGAGATACGCTTTACGGCGGAGAAGATGGAGAGCTTATCGACAGACAGGCTCTCCATGCGGAACAGCTCATTTTCCTGCATCCTGTCACACAAAAAAAGCTTTCTCTGTATGCCCCATTGCCGGAAGATATGGAGAAGCTGATTCGCTCTCTCCGATAATTCCCTTTCCGGATCTGCACCTTTTCTCCCAAAATTCATATTATGAATGAGCACCCTACTTGTATTTGGTGTGAGACATTTATTAAGTGTTTTATCAGATCATTGTCAGACACTTTTTACAAGTGACCGGGCAGCAATTTAACTGGAAGGCCAGGAGGTGTTATTATTGGGAGACGATTACAGATACTGCGATCCCTGCAAGGACGGATCGGATTTCAGGCGTGATCATCGCAAGCATCACGATCCCTGTGATGAGATAGAAAGCTGCAAGGTCTGCGACCCATGCTTTGACGGAGATGACGATTGGGACTGGGGAAGTTGGCTGCCGATTCTTCTCATTATCTTTATACTCTGCGGGGGATTTGGCTGGTTCGGCGGCGGTCGCAACGATTGCTGCGACAGCCGTGACGGCGGAGGAAGTTGGTTACTTATTTTGATAATTTTATTTCTGCTATTCAGTCAGGGAGACTCCAAAAAAGGAGGCTTCCTGGGAGGCCTGTTCTAACAAATAGTTGTATTTGGTGTAAACATTTTTTCAAAGCAGCATCTGATAAAATGTGTTTCGAAAGAAACCGTGAATCTCGATTTATATGTGAAGCATCAAAAAGTCGGAGGTTTCAGAGAAACACATTTTATCAGATTCAATGCAGATAATCCCTGATACCTTTATACAACTTCTTTATAATATTAGCGTCTTTACTTTGTGGACAGTATGGCATAAAATAACTAAGAGTAAATAACAAATAACAACTACCGGATGATAACCGTAGAAGAAGGTAAACCAATTGATACAGTCCCTAAAAGATAAAAAGCAATATGAGTTGGGGATGGCCTGCGCCATCCTCTGCGCCTTGGTATGGGGAGTACTTCCTATTTACTGGAAGTCACTGGATCCTATCGATTCCCTGGTGATTATATTTTATCGTATCGTTTTAACCTGCATAATAGTATTTATTGCAGGCCTTCTGGTGTACAAATGGAAAGGAATCGTGGAGCCCTTAAAGAAAAAAGGCGCAGCTTTCATATTTTTTGCTGCCGGATGCGTTATTTCCGTCAACTGGGGGCTTTACATCTGGATGGTCAAAGCGGGTTATATTATACAAACCAGCATAGGCTATTACATAGAGCCTCTCATGGTCTGCGTTTTTGGTGTGCTGTTTTTCAGGGAAAAACCCGAAAGATACAAAATAATAGCAATCCTTCTGGCTTTGGCCGGCGTTTGCGTCATGCTCCTTTCCTATGGACAAATTCCTGTACTGGCTCTGGTTCTGGCCGTCTCTTTCGCCACCTATGCCGCCATAAAAAAGAAGCTTCAGACACCGGCCTTGTTATCGCTCTTTTATGAAACGGTATTTCTGACTCCTATTTCTGTAGGGATCATTCTTTATATGGAGTTGAGCGGCAGGGGCGCGTTTTCCGTAGCGGAGCCTCATCAGATCGCGCTCTTATCTCTGTCCGGACTATTTACAGCCATCCCCCTATCCCTGTTCGCCATGGCGGCAAATCGCATCAGCTTAGTCGCGCTGGGAATTACCGAATATATTTCACCATCCATAGGTCTGCTTCTGGGAATTTTTCTCTACAAAGAACCTTTTGATATTTATCAGTTTATCGGTTTTACTATTATTTGGGGCGGACTGGCCATATTTACTGTAGGCGGAATCCGATCCCATAGGGCAACGGAAAAATCGGTTCAAGCGGCCGAACCGATGGAAGCGTCGGAGATACCTGACGATGAAAACCGAGGTGCCCGTTCATGAGAGCAGACAATGGTCCTAATGAAAAGTCCCTAACCGCTTTACGCGTGGCATTTCTCTATTTTGGCGTGCTCATGGGTGCCGGTTTTGCTTCGGGAAAAGAAATGTGGCAGTTCTTCGGTGTGTTTGGATTCATGGGCTTTTTTGGCCTTTTGGTAATTGGGGTGCTTTTTGTAGTTTTAGGCCTTATGATCGTGTATATCGGAAACGGGCTTGGCACCGGCGATTTAAGCAGAATCATATTCCCTTATGAACATCCCTTGTGTGAACGAACAATAGGTATAATTGTAGCTGCGTTTCTTTTTATGGCTTATTTTGCTATGCTTGCGGCAGGAGGCGCGCTGATTGAATCCCAGTTTGGCATACCGCGTATGGCAGGAAGCACCCTTCTCATGTTTCTCATCGTGTTGACCACGGTGAAGGGCTTCGGTACTGTATCCGCCCGTTTGGGGAAGGTTGTTCCCATATTATTAGTCGCTACACTGATAATGGCGTTTGTAATATTGTTTGGGGAATTCGGCTCCATTGAAGGGAAACCCTCTGCAGATGCAAGTCCGCTGGCCCCGAATTGGATGATTGCAGCCTTTGTTTTTGTTTCCTACAATATGATGGGAGCTATCCCTATACTCGGGAGTTGTACCGTTTACGCCGAGGACCTGCGGGTTGTAAAGCGAGGCGCGGCAATGGGTGGATCATTTTTGGGAGGATGCGCTTTGGTATTGTATTTAGTCACCCTGACTGACCCGTTGTTGTCTTCGGTTAGCGATCTGCCCATGTTAGCTTTTGCGCAACGGTTATCCCCTGTTGCGGGAGTTCTCTATTCCATCGTGCTGCTCATATCCGTTTTCGGGACGGCTACAAGCTGCTTCTATGGTTACTGTACAAAGCTGCCTGAAAATCACATCAAAACTTTAATAGTGTGGGTGTCTGCCTTGGCAGGCTTGATCGTTTCCATGATGGGTTTTTCTAATATTGTGGCCTTCATCTATCCGCTGCAAGGCTATCTGAGTTTAGTTTTTCTTGCGTTGATGATATGGAACTTCATCCGAATAAAAAAAGGACGGAGGCAAACCGTCGAATTTAATTCTCTTACATCTTCAATCGACAAAAAGAATAAATAAACACAACAAAAGGAAAGATTTAGTACTTTTTTGTTGACACCGCAAATGTTGAATGGTAGAGTGGGCTTGGATATATATCCACAAAAAGGCAAACTCAGCGAAAGCTGGGGGCGCAAAGCTATAGGGCCTAAGGATTTATCTATGGTAGCCAGTTGCCCACAATCCAGAAACAAGAATCGTACAGTTAATACCTGAACGAGGAGTTGTCAGGGCAACGGCAGACCGAACTATGGTTGCCGTTTTTTAGTGTGACAACTATGTCAGACGAGCGTTTTAGCAAAAGAAAGGATGTGGAAATTATGAAGCGGTTTGTATCAAGAATTGCAATGGCATTGATGGTGGTGGCGCTCCTAACCGGCTCCGCGTTTGCAGGCGGTCCGGTGACGGAAATACCTGCGCCGGGTATTGAAGCCGATTATTCCGTCACGGTTGATCAGCCGGTATATCACCCCGGCTCTACAGAAGCGAAGATCCTAAGGATTGCTGAGAATGCAAATGCCGATGTAGATAAAGAAATTGCCAAAGCGCAACGTGATGCCGGTAAGGTTAAGAATGATGCGGATTTAGATCGCATAATCGAAAAATTACTGAGCAAAACGGAAACGATCGTAGCAAAAGCCATCGAAAAAATTGAAAAGCTGGGAGGGGAGGCGGAATGCGAGTACGTGGAAGTACTCATCGGCGACAGAATTGTATTGGTGGATCCCCTGAGAATTGTGAGATTGTAGAGAACAGGTGCCTTGTTCAGCTACCGGAAAACATATCGACTTTCCTGATCAGCTTTGTCGCCAAAGCCCGAAACCATCCCGAAGTAAGATGGATTTTCCTGTATGGGTCTTATGCCCAGGGCAATTGGAATGATGAAAGCGATATTGATATTGCGGTATTCATTCGAAACGGTGAAAAAGAGGAGATCAGAGAGGTTTATAAGCGGCTTTCCGCTCTCTGTTATGATTACCCTTTAGATGTCCAGATACAGGTATTTTTTGAATCTGAACTGCAAGACCCAATGGGTATTGTCGAGGAAATAACGGGATATGGCATCGAGATATCGAACCTTTCTTAGTACCGGATTCATAGCGATGAATGGAGTAATATCTGGTGAAAAGAGTACATATTCAAACTGGGGGAGTAGGTCTTGCCGAATGTAGCCACAACGGTAATAAAATCCGGTTGCTTATGTCTGAGAGAAATGTGGAAGTAATCCATATGGAAATTCTTCCGGATTCGATTCTATGGATGAGTCCGGGAGACCAGGACAGTACGGAATACTACTATATTCTTGAAGGGAAATTATTATTGCTCCTGGATGATAGAGAGCACAGTCTTGGGGCAGGGTGACAGTTTCTCCGTATCCAATATAGATGCTGAATTCTCCGGTCAGGTGTCTGGAAAAGGTACGCCTGCTCTGTATTTCCAATAAGCCCATCTATGATGATATGTACCATCATATGGGGAGTTTGAAGGAACTGGTAGAGAGGACCGAACGAAAAAACCGTTACACATATGACCACGGGAAAAGAGTGATGCAATATTCTCTTTTGCTGGCGGAAGAACTCAATATAGACTCTTCGACGATAAACGTAATGGTTATGGCTGCAGCTTTACACGACGTAGGTAAGTGTTTTCTGCCGGACCATATTCTTTCGGCAGACAATGAACTGACTTCGGATGACAAGATGCAAATAAGGAAGCATCCGTTGAACAGCTATCGCCTGATCGCAGAGAAGTTTGATGAACGGACCGCCGATATGGCGCAAATGCATCACGAAAGATTGGACGGCTCCGGTTATCCCTTCGGACTGAGAGGCAATGAGATTCCATTAGAAGCCAGGATAATCATCGTTGCAGACGTTTTTGACGCGATGACCACGGACCGCCCCTATAAAGCAAAGAAAAGTTTTTCGGAAGCCATAGAGGAATTGGAGAGTATGCAGCATCAATTTGACAAAAAAGTAGTTTCCGCTTTGAAGCGGCTATATCAGAACGGTAAATTAGTTGAGGAGTGAACGGAATGACAGCAGCAGAAAAATATGTATACTGGAGGATTCTGTCGGATTACGATTTTGAGACTGCAGAATGTCTAATCGCGGGGAAGAGGTGGGCTTATGTGGCATATGTTTGTCACCAGGCCGTAGAGCGCCTGTTAAAAGGCATGCACATCTATCATACAAAAAAAGAAACGCCAAAAACCCACAACCTTAATTATATTTTCAACCGAATCATCAAGGACGAGACATTTCTTGCAGGGCTGAAGGATCATCAGACCTTTGAAAGCGAAAAAGCAGACAACATCGAGTTTATGGCAGATCTGATGTATTACTATATGAGCGATTATCCATTTTCTTATAATAAGGTAATGGACAGGTTCATTGATGAAGAGAAGGCTATGGAAGTCTATCACAGGACATCAAAGCTGCTGAAATGGTTGAAGCAATTTCAGACAGAACCAAGATTATCCGAGGTCGGGGAAAGCATAATTAAATGAAAAGGGTCAAAAAACAGACTATAATATTGCCGATAATCGTAGCTTTTGTCATGAGTTTCCTGTTAGCTGCCTGTGGACAGACGCCGGTGGTTGACACCATAGTAATTGGAAACGGACAGATGAGCGGTGTTTTCAGTCCGTTCTTTTCAGAGACGGCAGATGATGAAGTCGTTGTAAAGCTAACTTCCATGTCTCTTCTAAAAACGGATGTTAACGGAGAACCGCAACCCTATGCAGCTACCTGTCAAGTATCGGAGGAAAAAGATCCGTCCGGAGAAGTTATCAATACCACCTATCGATTTGAGCTTCTTGACGGACTTCGGTTCAGCGACGGGAAACCGGTTACGGCAGACGATGTTATCTTTTCAATAAAAGTCCTTTGCGACCCGGCATATAACGGCCTCTCCGCTGTAGGTTCTCTGCCGATCATCGGGTTGCATGAGTATACAATATGACCGGCCGGATTACGAGGAGATTGTGGCCTCAATAAAGGCACAGGCAGAAGAGCTGCCTGACGGTTATGTAGAAAAGTATATAATGGAGATGGCCAAGGCAGACGTTGCAACTTACTCCAAGGAGGATATTGCTGCCTATCTTGGGATTGATTTGGATCCCGCCATGAGCGAGGAGGCAATGACGGACTTTCTCATCAACGCATATTACGAATTTGAATTGGAATATGCTTATGATTATTATATGGAAGGTGCGAGAGCTGCTTATTTTAATCAAGTGATCGAAGAAAAACTGGCGGATCGTGACGGTAGCATAGCGGTACCTGAGATTGCCGGGGTAATAAAGATAGATGACAAAACGGTAGACATTAAACTGAAGGGCGTAAATCCTGCGGCCATTTGGGAACTGGGCGATATCGTAGTGGCCCCGAAACATTACTACTGTGAAGACGAGCCGGATGGAGAACTGATAAAGGGTAGGCTGGATGGGATCCGCCAACGCAGCGGAAAGCCCTTAGGCGCAGGTCCGTATATTTTTCAAAGCTATGAGAACAACGTGGTGACATTGAAGGCCAATGAAAACTACATTTTGGGAAAGCCGCAAACGGCAAACATTAAGGTAGTAACATCCAATGCATCTAATATGCTGGATTCCATAATACTTTCGGAGATTGACATCGCTCAGGTGCCGGCCACGGAAGATGATTTAATAAAAGCAGAAAAGAACGGCCTTGCAGTCATGACCGCTGACTTTCCGGGATACGGATACATAGGGATTAACAGCGTCAATATTTACGATGCAAATGTAAGAAAAGGATTGCTGTGCCTGATGAATCGGGAACCGGCCATAAATACATATTTCGGAAAGATGGCCCAGGTTATTGAGAGGCCTGTTTCCAAATCCTCCTGGGCATATCCGGAGCACGCAGAGCCGGTATACACATACGACCCTGACCGGGCATTGTCCTATTTCCGCAGCGCAGGGTATGAGCAAACCACGGTAAACGGAAAGCCGCTGCTTGCAAAGGATGGTGTTCAGTTATCCCTGATGGCGGGAGTCGGCGGGGAAGGAACCATGGATCATCCTGCCGCGCTTGTATTTACCCAAATGAAAACGGATTTAGAAGAGATGGGCGGAAAACTTGAGATCATCGATTCCGACATGTCCGTACTGGTGGAAGGCTTATATCAGGGAAGCTGGGACCTTTGGGCCGCATCTTGGGAACTAACGGTGGATCCCAACATGAGCAGCCGCTATCTGACCGGCGCCGAGGCGAACTATTATGGATTATCCAATGGAGAGTTGGATTCGCTGCTGCAGAAGGCAGATTCTACGGCAAACATGGAGTTGCGGAAAGAGCTCTACCGGGATGCGATGGAACTCATCATGGATGAGGCAGTGGAACTTCCTTTATACCAGCGTCAAAATCTGCTGGTATACAACCCCGATGTCATCGACAGCGCATCCATGCCTGAAAAAATTACCGAATTTTACAGCTTTTTAGAAGAAATTCATAAAATCAGCTTGTTAAAATAAAATAATTGTTGTATGATTACAACATAACATAAGTTTTATTATTGTATACCCACACATAGCAAGATACGAGTACGTCAAGGGCAAACCCGGCGAAAGCCGGCGACGCAAAACTACAGGGTCTAAAGCATCCATGAGATGCCATGACAGCCAGCTGCCGAGAAGGATTTTGCGCTAAATATGAACATCGCCTCTACAGACGGATTTCTGTCTGTTTAGAGTCAAATGTTTATAACGGCTACAATTCGGCAGCGGATTGTAGCTTTTTATTTGGAATGGTAAGGCGGATGTGTATGCCGAGCCGCGAAGGGAGGAAACAGGGATGAACATGGATTTGCTATATACAGGTATAACCGGGGGCTGCTCCGGAGCGATCAGCATCAACTGCATCTATGCGGTAAACCGTACACTGATTGCGGCCAGACTCTTGGAACCGGATAAGCTTACGAGATCCCGAAACAGAATATTGGTAGAATCTCTGTGTTTCGCCCTACTTTTTATCTTTATTCTTTTTCTAACGCCTGACTTTCACCAGGCATTTTACCGGATGGTTTTATTTACAATTTTTTATGGTGTTGCAGTTTCCGACGCTTTGTATCGGATCATTCCCAATGAATTCGTAACTTTGATCGCCTTGACCGGGGCAGCCATGCTCCTAACAGGCCATAGTCCCGTATCTGCCACAGAGGCTCTGCTAGGAGGGGCGGCAGGCGGGCAGTTGTTTATCTACCCATTTTTTAAGGGCCGGTCCTGCGGCGGCGGCGATGTGAAGCTCTGTGCAGCCGCAGGGCTTGCCGTCGGCCTGACGGCACTCCTGGCCGCGCTGGTCGCCATGGGATTCATTCTTTTACTCTATACAATCTTTAAGCTTGTGAAAGACAAGGAACTCATTCTTTCTAAATTCCTGCCGCTGGGCCCGGTGCTGGCCGCCTGCCTTACCATGCAGGTGATCCTTCTTGACCTGTTTCCCGGCTATGGCAGGCTTCTATCGTGAAAAGGGGGAGAAAGGAGTGATGATAACCATTTATTTATAGCCCCATTAAAATAGATCCGTTATTCCCAAAACCAGTGTTCAAAGAACATAAACCGAAGAAGAAACGGAGGAAAGAAAGATGTTTAAAAAAATCAATGAACTTATCGGAAATGAAAGCGGTCAAGGTATGGTAGAGTACGGCCTGATCATCGCGCTGGTAGCAGTGGCTGCAATTGTAGGACTGACCCTTTTAGGCGGAGGCTTAAGGGAGATTTTCAATGATATTACCGGTGAATTGGGCGTGGATGGCACCGGCGGAGCCGGAGAAGAAGGCTAAGGCTCTCTCAATAAGGCTTGACGAGGTTTTTAGCAATCCTATGTATATATTGGACGGCAACCGCTGTATATTCGGCAGCGGTTGCCGAAAAAAAGTTCGAAGAAAGGCAGGGAGACGAGTTATGCGGAATCAAAGACGGATGCTCCCTCGGTTAAGGATGCAGAGGTCCGAAAGCGGTCAGGCACTGGTAGAACTGGCCATTGTTCTTCCCATTGTTATTGCGCTGCTCTGCGGAATCGTTGAATTCGGATGGATGTGCTTTAACCAGATCAACATTGCCAATCTGGCCAGGGAGGCTGCCAGAGAAGGCATCGTATATTCCGCAGGAAACACCGATCTCAATGCGTTGTCATCGGAAATGGTCGAAAATGCGCCTGCTGGCATGAGGGACAAATTAACGGTGGATATTCGCTTCAGCAATTTGAGCAATCCCAGGGAAGGGGATGTGATTGTTGACATTGCGTATCGGGCTTCGGCCATTACGCCGCTCCTGGGGATCCTGACGGAAAGCAACGAATATGAACTAAATGCGAGCTGTACGATGAAGGTAGAGTGAAATGAAAAGGAGAAACCTTATATGGACGGTCTGCATGTCAGGCATATTAAGAAATGAAAAGGGAAGTGTCATAATCCTTGTGACCTTAGCTTTGACTGCCTTGTTGACCATGGCTGCGTTGGTGGTGGATGTGGGTATAGCATATTGCCACGGAAGCCGCTTGCAGAATGCAGCGGATGCAGCTGTCTTTGCCGGAGGAAGGCTTTTGCCCGCGGCAGAGTGGGATACAGATAAGCTGAGCGCCATAGAGGACCGAATTCGGGAGTATTTGGAAAAGAACGGAGTTTCTCTCGAAGAGATAGCCTCCATCGACTTTACGGATTCCATCGGGGGATCCTATTACGGCCTCCAAGTGTCTCTTAACACCCAATCAGAGACAGGTTTTGCAAGAGTGTTGGGAGTGGACAGCATTGCCGTTGACAAGCAGGCAGGTGTCAAAGTGAGACCCAGTCTGTCGGCGGACGATGTGGTGCCGGTCAGCGTGGTGAAGGATGAACTGGACCTTTTGTTGGAGCAAGGCCAGACGGAGCATATCATTTTGAAATACGGAGGCGGAGACGGAAGCAACGGCGCTTTTGGCGCGATCAATTTGTCGGGAGTCAAAGGAGGCGGCGCCAACCAGTATTACAACTGGATTCTCAGCGGTTACACAACGGAAATTGCCGTAGGAGAAAAAATGTACCCCATTGAGCCGGGTAATATGGCAGGCCCCACCTCTAAAGCCTTTAACGATAGATATGCTTCCTGCACCCATTTCCCGGAAGAGGGAGGATGTAATTTACGGAGATTTGAGCCCACCTGCAGAAGGGTGGTTAAAATTCCTGTGGTGGAGTACATCACCGCTCATGACGTTCAGATCGTGGGATTTGCAGTCTTCATCCTGGAGGATTGTTACGCAAACGGAAAAGCCGGTGAGGTGCAGGGCAGCTATGTCAAGACAGTAATAAACGGTACGGCAGATTATAGCGCAGACGCCGATCTCGACAGGGAGTACGGGGCCTACTGCCTGACACTCTCGCGGTAAGGAAAGGTCAGAAGTCTATATGAAAAAGGTATATTTAATTGCAGCTATATTGGCAATACTTGCGGGTTTTTTGCTTTATCAATATATGCTGGCGCTGGAGGACCGATATCGTGAAGATTATATACCCGTAGCGGTTGCTGCCGTGAAGATTGAAGAAAACACCCCGCTGAGCGCGGACATGATTCGTATCGAGGAGCTTCCTGCCGAAAGCGTCCATCCGTCGGCAGCGGATAGCATAGAAATGCTTCTTGGCGGAATTGCATCCCAAACCATATATGAAGGGGAGCAGATTCTTCGCTCCAAAGTACGGAATACAGCGGAGAAGGAGGGGAAGATGTCATACGCCGTTCCGGAAGGGAAGAGGGCAATGACCATTCCTGTAGACACTGTTTCCGGCGTATCCGGGTTCCTGCGCGCCAAGGACAGAGTGGATATCATTCTCGTGGGTTATCGGGATGAAGGTGATGACGAGAAGGAAATTGCCGATATTCTTCTGCAGGACACGGAAATTCTTGCCGTAGGTATAAATCCGGACAGCCGGAAAGAGAGTTATGTGCCGCCGGAACCGGTGACGGTAATTACACTGATTGTATCTCCCCAGGAAGCGGTGAAATTGAGTCTGGCCGGATCCGTTGGGCGGTTGGTTGCCGTTCTGCGGTCGCCCGCAGACCATGAAAAGCCGGTAGTGGCGCCCATCGTAAAGGATCAATTATGGCAATAATCGGTTTGGAAAAAAGATATGGAGGAACCGATGGATAGGATGAGGAGACCCGCCGGGGTCAAGCTAAGAAAAATTCATTTTAATAACGGAAGAACCGTCGGAAATGAAGAGAAGGATGCTGTAATTGTTGCCGTATTCGGTTCAAAAGGCGGAGTAGGAAAGACAACGATCGCCGTAAACCTCGCCACAGCGCTGTCGCAAATGGGCAAGCGCACCGCCCTGCTTGATTTCGATCTTCAGTTCGGGGATGCTTCCATTTTTCTCGATTTGGAAAACAAACAGGGCATCAGTGAGCTGGTACAGGAAGGAACCATCACAAGAGAACTCATCCGAAGCTATTTGCTGCTTCATAAATCGGGTCTTTCTTTGCTTCCTTCTTCAGATCGGCCGGAATATGCGGAAATGGTTCAAAGCAGCCATGGAGAAAGCATTATTTCAGGAATTGCTAAAGGGTATGATTTCGTATTTATCGATCTTTCCACCCAGATGAACGATCTTAGCCTGACAGCTCTTGAGAAAGCGGACAGGATTCTCCATGTGATCAATCCCGACATTTCTACGCTTCGGAATGCGAAGAAGACGCTGGAATTAATGAAGGCCCTTAAACTGGATCATAAAATGCAGGTGGTGCTCAACAAAGAGAACAGCAGTACGATAACAGCGAAAGAAATAAGCTCTCTGATGAATATGCAGTTTCTCGCAAAGATACCCGTGGAGAGCAAACACGCTGTAGCTTCGCTGAACAGAGGAGTTCCGGTGGTAATAAACGTGCCGAGATGCCCCATGTCCAAACGGTTGATAGAACTGGCAAAGAAGATAGGAGAAGGAAACTATGGGTTTGCTGGAAAGGCTTGATCTGAAACAGGAGCTACAACAAGAGCAGGGCGGAGGACTGGCAGAAACTCTTCCATCCCGCTCTTCCGAGAATTATGGGGAGCTTCGAGCAAAAGCGCACAAAGAGGTCATCGAGCGCATCAACAAGCTTGGGGATCGAAATCCTGCGCCGGAGGATGTGAGAGACATGTCCCAGGTTGTCAGAGAAATTATCCACGACGCAGTGAATAAATACGGGAGCGAGATCCATGTAGCGGAAAAGCACAGGATCTCCCGTGAACTGTACAATGAAGTGACGGGACTGGGTCCGCTGGAGCAATTGTTGGAAGATGACAGTATTACAGAGATTATGGTAAACGGGCCGGAGCAAATCTACATCGAAAGAAACGGCAAACTTTGCCTTTCTCATGTTCGTTTCCGTGACAATGAGCATGTGCTCAATGTTATCGATAAGATCGTAGCCTCCGTAGGGCGTCATGTTGATGAAGCCTCGCCTATGGTAGATGCCAGACTCCATGACGGATCCAGAGTAAATATTGTCATTAATCCCGTGTCTCTCATCGGCCCGGTGATTACGATACGAAAGTTCTCAAAAAATCCCTTGACGATAAAAGATCTGCTGCGCTTCAACTCACTGTCCTTTAATATGGCGGCCTTTATGGAAGCCTGCGTGAAAGGGAGAATGAATATAGTGGTGTCCGGAGGTACAGGAAGCGGTAAAACGACTCTGCTTAACGTGCTGTCGGGTTTTATCCCTCATACGGAGAGGATCATTACCATCGAAGATGCCGCTGAGCTTCGTCTTCAGCAGCAGCATGTCATCACTCTGGAAAGCAGACCGGCAAATCTGGAGGGAAAGGGTCAGATCAGTATTCGAGATCTGGTGCGCAATGCCTTACGTATGCGTCCCGACCGCATTGTAGTAGGAGAGGTTCGTGGCGGAGAAGCTTTGGACATGCTTCAGGCCATGAACACCGGACACGACGGCTCTTTGACTACGGCTCATGCCAATAGCCCCAGAGATCTGCTTTCCCGCCTTGAAACCATGGTACTCATGTCCGGCATGGATTTACCTGTAAGAGCTATACGGGAGCAGATAGCCTCCGCTGTGGATGTAATCATTCAACAATCCAGGATGATGGATGGAACGCGGAAAATTACTGAGATTTGTGAAGTGACGGGAATGGAAGGAGATGTGATTGTCACCCAGGATCTCTTTCGCTATGAGACCAAGGGGGAACTGGATGATTCCGGAAAGCTGAAAGGTCGATTTTTGGCCACGGGCACCGTACCTCTATTCATGCCCCGTTTCATAGCCGGCGGCGTCTTTGTGGACAGCGCCTGGTTTTCTGAGTAGGAGGGATGCTGCTATGTATCTTTGGATGGGCGTCCTGTTATCAACGGTAGTTCTTTTTATTGCCTTCGCGGCTTTGCTCAAAGCCGCTTTCGGAAGCCGCATGGATATTCGGCAAAGGCTGCATAAAGGTTTTGTTGAGAAGCGTGAAGAGGCGGAGGAGGAAGCGGACAAGACAAAGACACCGAAGAAAAGTCCCTTAAAAAAGCTGCTCTTCTTTGTCAGCGGCAGCTACATGGATAAAGTGGACGATCAGCTGTCCATGGCCGGCATTCCTCTGAAGGCGGAAGAATATTTAGCCATACGTATCCTCAGCATCACGGCGATTCCCACCTTGATCCTTTTTTTCGAGGGAAGCTTTATCGTCTGCGCCGGGTTTGCCATCATGGGCGCTATGTTCCCTCCGGTCATCCTTTCCCTGTATGCCAAGAAAAGAAGGAACCTATTTCACATGCAGCTGTCCGATGCCCTATCTGTAATATGCAACAGTCTTAAAAGCGGATTCTCCCTTCCGGTAGCTATGGGAAGCATCTCTCATGAAATGCCTGATCCTATCGGGAAGGAATTTGGCCGACTGGTCAGGGAGATGCAACTGGGGATGTCCCTTGAAGAGGGGTTTCAGAGGATGGTCAAGCGAACCCAGTGCGAAGATCTGGAACTGCTTGCCACCACCATAATCATTCAAAGGCAGACCGGAGGAAATCTCGCGGAGATATTGGACAATATTTCACAGACTATCAAGGATCGAATTGCTCTGGCAAATGAAATCAAGCTCCTCACCACTACGGGAAGAACATCCGGGTATGTAATCGGGCTTCTTCCGGTTTTTCTCCTGGCAGGTCTGATGATTCTGAATCCGGAATATGTAGCTATGTTTTTCGAGACTGGGGCGGGGAAAACGATGCTGGCAGTGGGGGCAGCCATGGAGCTGTTGGGCTTTTTCTTCGTGAGGAAAGTTATTAATATCAAATATTGAAATGTGGCATTGTGAATGAAATAAGTAATATCCGACAGAGAAAAAAGGAATAGGGATATGCAAACCATTGTATTATTGTTTTCTATCGCCGTTGCATTGTTCTGTATTGCTGCATTATCGGAACATGGAAAGGCAGAGGATGCCTATCGGCGCAGAAAGGAATCTCTCAGAGAGGCAAAGAAGCATGTAAGGGATGAAGTGCTAAATAAGCCCCTGAAGGAAAGAATTATAACTCCTTTCCTTCAGGGGATTGCCCGGTTTACCGCAAATGAAAAGTTCAAATCGGATACGAGATCCACATCCTATCTGCAAAGGGAGAGACTTCTGAGGCAGGCAGGGCTTTCCATAACCCCGGAAGGGTACCGATATTTTCGAATTCTTTTGACTGGGTCGCTTGTGGGGATGACTGCTTTTATCGGTATTATTCTGAGTAAGGGTTTATCCGTGGCAGCTTTATGGACTCTCATCGGCATCTTATTGAGCGCGCTGCTTCCAAATTATTATGTAAAGTCGCGGGCGAAGCGTCGACAAAAGCAGATGAGGGCAGATTTGCCCGAAGTAATGGATATGCTTTCTGTATGTGTAGAAGCCGGATTGAGTTTGGATAGCGCCGTGGTGCGGATTGCCGAAAAAAGCGATGATATTATTGTCAAGGAGCTAAGGGCCGCCATCAAGGAAATTCAGTACGGTAAATCGAGAAAGGATGCTTTTAGGGATCTGGCGGAACGCTACGATATCGGCGAATTGAGAACCTTTGCGGCTGCAATGGTGCAGGCGGAGAAATATGGGATACCCATAAAGAGCATCTTAAAAGCGCAAGCCGCCAAACTCAGGGACGCGAGAAAACAAACAGCTCAGGAAAAGGCGATGAAGGCGCCGGTGAAAATCATGATCCCTATTGTGATCTTCATATTTCCGGTTCTTTTTATCATTTTAATGGGGCCTTCAGTCATAAACATCATGAACATGGTATTGTAGGAGGAAAGATGAAAAAGCAAGACTTTCTGAGAATAAAATCGAATCGGGTTAAAATCTATGTTGCAGACCGCTTCTTCACTCGGCTTCGTGGTCTTATCGGCCATGAACTAAAAGAGGATGAAGGGCTGCTCCTGATTCCTTGTAATCAGATACATAGTATGTTCATGTCATATCCCATTGACGTTGTTTATTTGAGCGAAGAAAGACAGGTTATTCGAATCGACAGAGGTATGAGGCCCTGGTCTTTAGGGCCGAGGATAAAAGACTGTCGTTTTATTCTGGAGTTGAGGGGCGGCAGTGTACAGCGATATGGTTTAACGGTGGGATCCAACCTGAGTTTTGTGGAGATGGAGGAGAAAAATGGCTGAGATGGATTTAAAGGAGCTGCGAGAGGGCTTTGGATTCGGAGATGAAGGATTGAAATTGAAAAAGAATGCCCTTGGAGGCTATCGAAAAAAGGAAGTGGACGAGCTGATTCAGTGCCTGGAGCAAAACTGCCGGTCCATGCAACTGGCTTTCGAAGAGAAAAACGCTACCTTTGCAAAAGGGCTATCTGCTGCAAAACAAGAGGTGCAGGAGCTTACAAAAACCGTTGAAGAACTGAAAGAAGTGATTCGAGAGAAAGACAGCCTCCTTGCTGAGTATAGGACGAAGATTGAGGAACTGAATGGCGTGAGAGACTCTCTTGCTGCCCAATTGGATGAAGTGAAGCATATACGCAACGATGAGACGCTGTTGAAAGAAAACATGTGCTTACAGGAACAGATTGAAGAAAACCGCAGGGATATGGAAGCTCTTCGCTGCGAGATCCTTCGAAAGGATGAGTGCATCATCCGGAATCAGCAGGAGATCCAGCGGCTTTCCGATAAATCCCAGGCAGACTTGAACCTGGCTTATCGAACGCTATATTTTCGTATGGATAAGATCCGGAGCCTCATTTCCGACTTTAATGATGTGGCTGCGGAAGTGGACAGGTTTATTGAAGGCAAACTGGTAGAGATTGCAAGGGGTGTGGACAGGTGATAAAATAATAATCATACATTTCCGTTCTTGTTGAAAGTGGGGAAAAGAAAATAAGAGGTTACATAGTAAAAAGGATTATTATTGGCATATTCGTACTGTTTGCCCTTTCTATTCTGATTTACGGTCTGATCCGGCTCATGCCCGGGGATTACGTGCAGAACAGCACCGCGGGCAGCGCGCGTCTTTCCGCTGCGGCCAAAGAACAGATGATACATAGTTATGGCTTGGATTCCTCCGTGGCGGAGGGGTATATACACTGGATTTCCAACGGGATTCGGGGAGACTTGGGCACTTCATTTCTCTATAAAAAGCCCGTTGTACAGGTCATCTGTGAGGGACTCCCCACGACCCTGCTCATCTCAGCAGCAGCCTTGTGCATTCAGTTGATACTGGCTCTTTGGATGGGAATTAGCTCCGCCTTTCGGGACAGCGCTAAGTGGAGACTGTTTTTCGGTTCATTCACCGTGCTGAGCATTTCTATGCCGGTTTTTTTTGCCGCGCTGCTTCTCCAAAAATGGCTGGCGCTGGATCTGGGACTCTTTCCTCTGCAGGGACAGATCTCTCTAAAAGTGGAATATACGGGAATTTTATATATGGCAGATGTAATGATTCATCTGGTGTTGCCCATCCTTACCCTGGTACTTACCGGGGTGGGGGGAACCGCAAGGTACATAAAAGAACATACGGAGCACATACTTTCCTCAGATTTCGTGTTTGCAGCCATTGCGAGAGGTTTTGACAAAAAACAGATAGTAATAAATCACGTGGCGCCAAACCTTAAAGTGCTTTTGGCCGTCATTATAGGAAGGGAGATTCCCGGGCTTCTCACCAAGACCCTCATCGTAGAAGAGGTGTTCGCATTGAACGGACTTGGTACCTCCGTATTTGCCGCCCTTTCTACGGGCGATATTCCGATGATCATGGGGTTTTCCGTTTTCTTAGCTTTCGTTGTACTCTTTTGCGCCCTTGCTGAGGATATCTTATATGCTTTGTCGGATCCGAGGATCCGCCTAGGGAAAGGGGGAACTTATTATGGCGCATAAAATAGCCTTATTCTTTCTCCTGATCCTTGTGCTCGCATGCTTTTTAGGACCTCTGCTTGCCGAAGCCGGCGAATATGAGATTTTCTACGACGATGAGGGACAAAGGATCCTGTCGCTCCAGGGAATTTCTGCAAAGCATCCTCTGGGCACGGATAAAAACGGACGTGACGTTTTCGTCCGACTTCTCTACGGTGGCAGGCTTTCTCTTTTGCTGGCAACGGCCACTATGATGCTGCAGACGTTTATAGGAATTACGGGAGGGCTTCTTGCAGGTTATGCGGGCAGAAAAACCGACATGATAATTATGCGCATTGTGGATGTATTCAACGCTTTACCCGATATTGTGGTCATCCTCATTCTCAGCGCCCTCTTTATGGCTTACGGTGCCGGCGGCAGGGCGCGGGTGGTGATGCTGGTTCTATTTTTGGCAGCATTTGGATGGACTTTCACAGCTAAAATCGTCAGAAGCCAGGTACTTTCTCTCAGAGAATCTTCCTTTATGATGGCGGCTGAACTTTGCGGCATTCCCCTTTATCGGCGACTCTTTGTCTATCTGCTCCCCAACGTACTGGGAAAGGTGTTTGTAGCCGTCCCTATCAGTATCGGCAATATTATCCTTACGGAAGCGACGCTGAGCTTTCTGGGATTCGGTTTACCTTATCCCTACGCATCCTGGGGGAATATGCTGAATGAAGCCATGAATCGCGATATTTTGGCAAACCATATAAATGTATGGCTTCCTCCGGGGCTTCTTATTGTTTTCTCCGTCATGGCTTTTCATCTTGTGGGGCAGGGACTGAAAGAAAGGAGGAGGCCCAATGCGCTTCAATGAGCTTCAGCTGAAGGTGGAAAACCTGTGGGCAGGCTTCCCTTCATTAGAAGAGCCGGATAGCAGCATTTTAAGAGGGATGGATTTTTCCATTCATTTCGGCGAAATCCTGGGTCTCATGGGGCCTTCCGGCTGCGGAAAGACTCTTACGGCTCTCACCATCATGGGGTTGGCGGAAAAGATCGGCGCCAAAGTTACTTCGGGCAGGATTTTGTTTTTTTGTGATGATACGGAGCGAAGCGAGATGGATCTTATTAAGATTCGTCAGGAAGATTTTCAAAAGCTTCGCGGCAGGCAAATATCCATGATCTGGCAAAATCCGGTTGGGGTGCTGGATCCTGTGGTAACCGTAGGCAGGCAGTTAAGGCAGACCATTGCTTTTTATCATGGGTGGGAAAGAAGACTGACCGGGGGGCAGCGGGAGCGATTGGAAAGCGAAATGGAAGAGATACTTGAGCTTTGCGGTCTTTCGGGAGTGCATGGAATAAGAGAAAAATATCCGGGGCAGCTTTCAGTAGGAATGTGCCAGAGGGTTTCCATCGGTCTTGGTATCTGCGGTAAACCCAAGCTGCTCATCGCCGATGAACCCACCGCATCTCTTGATCATGACAGCAGGGACGGGATATTTGATACACTTTTTATGCTCCGCCGAGAGTTGGGTATGTCAATATTATTGATTACCCATGATGAGAAAAAATGCAGAGAGTCGGCCGATCGGATTATTCGGATGGAAAAAGGAAGAGTAGTGGGGCATGAATAGGAAGGCGCTTGTCGAGGTTAAAAATATTAGCAAGAGTTTTCGTGATCACCGGGTGCTTCAAGATATCGGCTTTACTTTGTGTGGAGGTCATGTGACGGGCCTGATGGGGCCTTCCGGTTGCGGAAAGACTACCCTGGCTAAAATTATGGTAGGGTTGCTGCCTTGCGATTCCGGACAGATCCTCTATAAGGGACAGGATATTCTTCGCATGGACAGAAAGAGAATGAAAGCCATAAGGCCAAAACTCCAAATGGTTTTTCAGGATTATCGGCAATCTCTGCCGCCGAATTTAAAAGTGGGGGATCTCCTTACGGAGGCATTGCTGGTTAACGGATTGGCGAAAAAAGAGGAAGCAAGGCGGGCCGTTTTACAATTGATGGAGCGCGCTGATCTTCCTCAAGCTCTTTTCCACAAGTATCCCAGCCAGCTTTCCGGCGGAGAAGCCCAGCGAATTGCCTTGATCCGGGCTTTGGAACTTGAGCCGGATCTTCTGATATTGGATGAAGTGACCTCAGGCCTTGATTTAAAAACGGCCGCCAAGGTAATAGATCTGATCCGTCATCTCAGCGGGGAAAGGGATATGGCCGTTCTGGTCATCTCCCACGATCCCGATATGATTCGATCTTTGACGGAGCGCGTTTTGGTGTTGGAAAACGGGCGGATATAGCCGTGACTTTCACCCCGTTAAACCGTGATAAAGGAATAAAAAAATGGCCGATACGCGTAATGCGAAGGGCCATTTATTTTATCAGCTATTGCGCAGCTAACGTTTTCCATCCTGCCTCGGGAAATTACCGGAACGATTCCTTGGCGGACAGCAATCCTCATCTCGAATGTCTCTGTCCCTTCCGCATTCCTCGTCTTCATCCTCTTCTTCGTCATCGTCGATCTGATCGGGAAAGAGTTGGGGAAAGCTGGTGCAGATCGCTGATACCTGAGGAGAGATCTGAACAAATCCCGTAGACAGCACGCATAGCTGAACAGGAACAATAATTTTCTTTTCGCATGTAATGCACAGTGCGATGATGAGGTTGGCTTTTATCGTACCGTCCGGACAGATGGTCAGGTCTCTTCCCATATTGTTGGTTGCCAATCGCGCTTCGCAGGCCGGGTTGCAGAATTCAGCAAACCTTGGCAGGAACGCGGCATTATGTGTAGAGGGAATGCAAAGTTCGAAGAAGTTGGTCAGGCACAGCGGCGCGCACTCCTGTGCAATATTGACATTTGCGCATACTGTGAAGATAACTTCGTGATCGTATCTGTCACATAGCAGCAGGTCCAAACATACCTGAACATCTCCCGTAACGGCAATATTCTGCGTTCCAAATATAGGAGTGCCTTTCCCCTGTTCGTCACATTCATGGGTGTCTGCGTAAATAATTTTTTCCGAGAAAGTGCCGTCAGGCCCAACGACAACCAGTTCTTCTCCTTGGCAATTCTGAATGAACGACGCGCCGGATATCGTCGTGTCTATGTTTAATCGTAAGTTTGAGGGATCGTCTACATTTTCAGGATTGAAAAAACGCTTGCAGCGGATATCCACCACTCTTTTGAGCCTGTGTCCTCTGGGAATTGCGGGGCAAAAGCTCTGATTGGTTACGGTCTTCAATCCCTGTAGATTGAATAGAACAGCGTCGTAAACCTTCTGCACAAAAATCGGTTCCGTGACTACCTTGTCAAGTCTACCGTCAAATTCACAAAGTGTATTTGCATTGCAGCAGTTTTGAAAGAGGTCCGGCGATGTTCTGCCACCGAAACAACTCATATAGTTACCTCCTTTACCGGTCAAATAAGTATTTGTTATCTGTGTCAGTATATTCGCCGGGCAACGGTTGTGTTACAATGCGATACAAAAGAACGAAGGACTTGATGGTTGGGGCACAGATAACAGTCGAAGTATTCATCATAGACGTATTCATATTTCTTGAAGAACCCTTTTTTCGTCATAGGCCTGCGATATGGATAAATCGGCTTGATTCCATTATCGAGTAGTGTCTTGGCAATGGCAGGTGTCTTGTAGCCTGCATCCAACACCATTAATGTCGGATCATACTTTTTCAGTCTTTCGTAGATTGCAGAAAAGGTTCTGCTATCATGCTCATTCCCGGGATGAATCGTGTATCCTAGCACCCAGCCATTCTGATCACAAGCTGTCTGGGTGACATAAGCAAAATCCTTCTTGTGCTCTCCTTTGTGAAACAAACCACTTTCAGGGTCTGAAGTGCTCTGCTGCACTTCCTTGGTTGGGGGATCCTCGTCATTATCCCGATCCTTAAATGGCTTTTTTCCATGCGCCTGCCTATCCTCATTAATTTCTCTAAGAAGTTTCGATTCATAATCCATTGCTTGAACCTTTACCATTGTCTTAATGGATTTTTTCTTATTGGCATTTGCCTTGATATGCGTCGCATCCACGAAAATCACAGAAGGATCGATCATGTCATGCAGAAAGCATTCCTCCAGAATCTTCTCGAAGATTTGCTCAAACAAATCTGTTCCCTTAAAGCGACGGGTGTAGTTCTTTCCGAAGGTACTGAAGTGAGGTACGGAAGATGTGAGGTCTAACCCTAAAAACCAACGGTAAGCAACATTTACTTCGATTTCCCGAATCGTCTGTCTCATGCTGGGTATGCCATAGAGATATTGAAGAAGGGGGATTTTGATCAGCATGACAGGATCCAGACTTGGCCTTCCCTGATCTTGGGAATACTTGTCCTGTACGAGTTCGTAGATAAAGGAAAAATCAATCGCCCTATCAATGTCACGCAGGAGATGATTTTCAGGAACAAGACTGTCTGCTGAAACAAACTGGATCTGATTTCTTTGATTTCCGGCATTTTTTATCATCATTCGTCGTCACCTCGCTATGATTTAATTATATCATAAAAATGCCTTTAGATGTTCAAATTCCAATATCTTTGAGGATTGTTTACATAAGAAAAGCCGCAGAAGAATCTGTTGTCTTTCTGCGACTTTGTCTACAGTCTGAGGGAGGCTTTCTAAAGCCTCCCTGGGTTTGTCTGGTTCAAGGTTTCTACGGAGATATTTCCGGACCTCGCAATTAATTATTCATAGTAGTTGAGGTTTTCGTAGTAACTGAGATCCCGACCCCGCTTCAGCATTCCGCTGAACACTTGCCAGATTTCCGGCATAGACCATCGATATTCCCAGCAGGCTGAGCCGGCCAGATCGTACTTCTTTACAAGAGCCAAACGGTTGGCCACGGATCTTGTGTCTTCCATCCAGATCTTATCCGTATATGCTCCGTTGGGATAGGAAATGAAATACTGTTTTTCTCTATCCAACCAGACAGGTGTCAGATTCATATTGACGATGAGGTCTTGAATATAACCCATAGAAGCGGCAGGATTTCGAATCACTTTTCCGCTGTTGTCAACCACCCAAACTCTGGTGTACAGGGGGACTCCCAGCAACACTTTTTCGGATGGGACTTCCTTCAGGGTTTCAATGATCGCTTCTTCCACCCAAGGCAAAGAAGCTACGGAACCGGCCGTAGGGCTGGAACTGTAATGCTCATCATAGGTCATGACCGCAATGTAATCCACGTGCTCCGAAAGGGCATCCCTGTCGTATTCGATGGTCCATGGCTTCGGTATCAGAGTATCGATGGACAGATTAAGACCTTGCCTTTCCGTATATTGGCGAAGCAGAGCGGTAAAGGCTGTAAGTCCTGACGCGTCTTTATCAGCCACCTGTTCGTAATCGATATTTATTCCATCCACATCGTAAAGGCAGGAATAGAAAAGGTATTGGGCCACGGATCGATTTAGAAGCGCGCTGTTGTTAAAAACAGTGGAGGTGTATGCGGTGGACCCTTTGGTACTCATATTGTTTGTAATAGTCGCCCAGACCAGGTAACCCCTATCGTGGGCAGCTCTTGTATAACTCAAATCGCCGGTGTTTTCTACGGAGCCCTGGCCATCCACAATCAGATGAAACCATGTGGGGGCGAGGATATCAATGCCTTCTTCCTTTATTTCGGGAGGAGCCGGAGTTGTGGAAGAAGCATACTGCCAAACCAGGTTGATCTTCTCCTTGCCGCGGATGTACTTGTCCTTTTTCGGGGCATAAAAATCGATGGCGGATATGTTTTCGTCGGAGATTTCCATATGCGATTTCATCACATAGCCTGTCTGTGCATCCTGGGTCTCGACCCGATAGTAATTGTCGGTTTCGCCCAGTATGGATACCAAATCGCCTTTTTTCAGTGTAAATGAAGTCTGCTTCCCTGTTGCGGAGAGACCGGGCACCAGCTTTGCATCGTTTTCGATGACTCGGGCCATCTTATCTGTGGCAAGATTGCGGTTAATTCGTATTGTTCCGTTGGAAATGTATGCGTTCAGTTTCATAAACTGACCGGATACATCCATGGGAACGCAGAGGGTGCCGTCAAAGGTCTTTAATGGAATATAAACCGTCCCTCCGTATTTTTTCACAAAATCGGTAGTTTCCTTATCTGCCATTCGGATGTTTTGCTTGGACAGATCGATGAGCAGCTTTTTGCCTGCTTCATCGAAAGCAAGCTTGTCCGTGTCGCCTATTTTTTTCACAACAGACAGCGGAACATAAGGAGTTTGATTTACTATGTATCCGCCCTCCGAAAGCCGCTTCCCGTCAAAGTATATAGGAATGGTGTTTTCATTGGCTCCAAAGCTCGATAGGGTTGCTGTTATACCGGCTATTGCCGCAACGCAGCACAGCAGAACAACCATCGAAACAACAATAGTCTTCTTTTTCGTCTTACCTTTATCCATAAGTAATCCCCTCGGCTGTAATCAATGCTATTTGGTGTTTTTGGTGTTTAGTTCTTTTTACAGCTTACTTAATTTTATTATGAACTCTCCCAAGGTTCAAGCCAAAAGCAATAAGCGTAATAATCTTGAAATAACTGCGCCCACGCTGAAGGACAGCAGAAAGCTGCCGATCCACGTAAGAGAGGCTATGAAAGGACCTCTATCTTTGTACAGCACCATGAGAGAAGCGAAGCATGGTACAAAAAGGGTCATGACTATGAGTATCACGGTAATCTGTATATCCGAAAAACTGCCTTGCGTAACGGCGGCATACATTTCCGCAGCGCCCAAGTCTTTTTTAATAATTGCCAGCAGAAACAGGTCGGTAGCACGGTCCGGCAATTGCAGAAGACCGGAGGTGATAGGGGAACACCATTGATGTATTTTTTGAAAACCGCCGATATAGCTCAATATGGCCATCAGAAGGCCGCCGAAAGCGAATGTGGGTGTCGCATCCGTCAGAAAATTCCGGGAAGCGCGGAGCGCATGGGCAAAGGAAGAAAAGAAGTTTGGTACGCGCACAGGCCCCGGGGAGAGCATTCTCGTATTTGCCTCCCCCGAAATCAGCAGGTTCAGCAAAAGCCCGGTGGCAATAAAAAGTATTATAACCACCGAAAGATACACAAGTATGTATGGAAAAGGAAGGAAGGAGGAAATAGCAAGAATGATGGCAAACTGAGCGGAGCAAGGCACGGCAAGACATAGCAGGATGCTGGCTATGATTTGCTCTCGTTTTGATGTAAGAGAATTTACTGAGATCAAGGCGGCCGTGACGCAGCCGAAGCCAAGCAGGAGAGGAATTATCCCTTCACCGGAGAGTCCCAAGTGACGAAAGGCGCCCTGGACAGAGTAGGAGATTCGGAGGAGCAGTCCGGAATCTTCCAGGAGATGCAACACCAAATAGAAAGAAAAAACCAAAGGCAACAGAAGGCCGAACAGGTAGATTGGGGTCATGGTTAATAGGCCGTATTCTCCGATCAACAGAAAAGGAATAAAACGATCCCTGTCCATAAAAGCAGACAGGTATCCGACAACAAAATTATAATACCAGGTTCCCATAAGAGTGCCTTGTGTAAAATCCACAACGGGACCCGCAACAAATTTACCGATAAACAGATAGATACCTGTCAACAAGCAGAAGACCAAAAAACCTCCTCCAAAGGGTTTTGACAGAATGCGAACAAATCCGTCTCTCATAGCAGCACCGCCCCGACATTTATACTTTTTAAACATCGATAAAAATGGTATAATACAATAATATGATTTGCGCGGGTTTCCATGAAATAAAAATACGAACCCGCCCGGAGATGGAGAGGTAAGTCGTGGAAATAATTTTAGCTATAATAATCGGTTTAACGGCTCTTGCCCTGCTGGTGATTCTGCTTTTGAAACTCTCTGCCCTGGAGAAGAAAGTGGCGGAAACCGGAAATGAGGAGGAATTCGCCAAACAATTGAGTGAGCAGTTGGATAAACTTCAAAAATCCATAGAGAACGAGATCAAAGAATCCAGACAGGAGACGATAAGGTACATAACGGAGAACTTCCGAAGCTTTGCGGATATTCTTTCCGGATCGCAGAAGCAGATCGCCGAAATCCAGGATAAGCGCCTGCTGGATCTGAACCAGCAATTGACGCAAAAAAACGATACGCTTCAAAAAACAGTAAACGATATGCTGAAACATATTAACGATACTATGGAAAACCGGCTTCTTTCCATTCAGCGGGACAACGAGAAAAAGTTGGAGCAAATGAGAGAAACCGTGGACGAAAAACTGCAGAAAACCTTGGAAGACAGGATCAGCCAGTCTTTCAAGCTGGTCAGTGAACGGCTTGAACAAGTATACAAAGGGCTGGGCGAAATGCAGAATCTGGCATCCGGCGTGGGCGATTTGAAAAAGGTTCTCTCCAATGTGAAGACCAGAGGGATTCTCGGGGAGATTCAGCTGGGATCCATTCTGGAGCAGATTCTTACGCCGGATCAATACGAAGTGAATGTCTCGATGAAGAAAGGAAGCGCAGAGCGTGTGGAATATGCCATCAAGCTTCCGGGAGACGACGACGGCGTTGTGTACCTTCCCATCGACGCCAAATTTCCCGCAGATGCTTATGCCAAGTTGGTTGACGCCTATGAAGCGGGCGACGTGGCGGCAATCGACGCCGCAGTAGCCCACTTGGAACGCACGATCAAAACCTTTGCAAAAGATATTAAGGAGAAATATATCTCGCCGCCTTACACCACGGATTTCGGGATCATGTTCCTTCCCTTTGAGGGGCTTTATGCGGAAGTGGTAAGGCGCGGTATGGTGGAAACGCTGCAGAGGGAGTATAAGATCAACATTGCTGGCCCCAGCACCATGGCGGCTTTGTTGAACAGTCTTCAAATGGGCTTCCGCACCCTGGCGATTCAGAAACATTCCAGCAAAGTATGGGATGTATTGGGAGCCGTCAAGACCGAATTCGACAAATTCGGAGCTGTGCTTGATGCGACGCAGAAACGCATCAACCAGGCCAACGAAGAACTGGACAAGCTGATAGGAACCAGGACCAGAATGATACGGAGCAAACTCAGAAGTGTGACTGCCCTGCCGGAAGAAAACAGCCAGGTCATTCTGCGGTGCGAGGATGAACCGGAGGACTTCGCGGGTAGGGAGGAAGAGGATTTGTAATGAATATCTTCGCAATCGGCGATTTACATTTATCAACGGATGGATTAAAACCCATGGACATATATGGCGGGCAGTGGGTCCGGCATGCGGAACGGTTGGAGCAGAAGTGGAGATCACTGGTAGAGGAGGAGGATGTGGTCATCGTTGCCGGAGATATTTCTTGGGCAATGAAGCGACCGGATGCAACGAAAGACTTGGAATGGGTGGCAAAGCTTCCGGGGAAAAAGGTGATGATCAAAGGCAACCATGATCTCTGGTGGACATCCGTAACAAAGCTCAATCAGTTGCATGAAAGCCTTTTCTTCTTGCAAAACAATTGTTTCATCGTCGGGGAAACAGCTATTTGCGGCAGCCGGGGCTGGGTCTGTCCGGGAGACACGGATTTTACACAGCAGGACGAAAAGATATACAAGAGGGAAATCGGACGCCTGCGGCTCTCCCTGGAAGCTGCCAAGAGCGCCGGCGCGACTCAGATCATCGGGGCAATGCATTTCCCGCCGGCAAACGACAAGTATGAGGATTCGGGGTTTACAGCCCTATTTGAAGAATATGGTGTAAAGCTGGTGGTTTACGGCCACCTTCACGGGCCGGAAGCCCACCTTCGCGGCATACAGGGAATGCGCAACGGCGTGGAATATAGGCTGGTTTCCTGCGATTACCTAAAGTGCTGCCCGCTGTTGATCAGTAACAGGGGAAATGTAGCGTCTGCGCTGTGATAAACAGGCAGGGAATAGGAGGAACTATGAAAAGAGTCGTAATAATAGTGCTGGACAGTTTGGGGATCGGAGCGCTTCCCGACGCGGAAAATTACGGAGATGGGGGAGCAAATACCCTGGCTAGCATCAAAAAGGCAAAGCCGAATCTCCATATTCCCAACTTGATTAAAATGGGCATGGGTTTAATAGACGGGGTAGAGCTGTTGGAGAAAGAACAGGAACCCATAGCCTCTTATGTTCGGCTGGCCGAAATGTCCAAAGGAAAGGACACCATTACAGGCCATTGGGAACTTGCCGGTCTTTATACGGCGGAGCCCTTCAAAACCTTTGAACGGTTTCCCGATGACTTCATGAAAGCCTATGAGGAGGCCATCGGCGTGGGGACTCTGGGCAATTACGCGGCTTCCGGCACGGAAATTATCAAAGAACTTGGACCGGAGCATAAAGCCACCGGTAAGCCCATAATCTATACCTCTGCGGATAGCGTCTTCCAAATAGCGGCCAATACGGAGGTGGTTCCTTTGGAAGATCTGTACCGTTATTGTGAAATAGCAAGAGAGATGCTCGTCGGAGAACTGCGGGTGGGAAGAGTTATTGCGAGGCCTTTTATCGAGGCGGACGGCAAATATATTCGAACCTCCGATCGGAAAGATTATGCTGTCTCTCCCGGAGGCAGAACTCTGCTTGACATGGTGAAGGATGCGGGGAAAACCGTTTATGCCGTAGGAAAGATAAAGGATATCTTTAACGGCCAGGGTGTCAGCATTTCCGTTCATACCGAAAGTAATCAGGACGGAGTCGACAAAACTGTGCAAGCCCTCCACACGGATTTTGAAGGCTTGATCTTTTCCAATCTGGTGGATTTCGACTCCCTCTACGGACATAGAAGAGACGGAGTGGGTTACGGGGAGGCTTTGGAACAGTTCGACAGCCGGCTGCCCGAGATCCGGGATGCTATGAAAAAAGAAGATATTCTGATTATATGCGCAGATCACGGCAACGATCCGGCTCACACCGGATGGGATCATACCAGAGAGTATGTCCCTGCCCTGATTTATGGAGATAGCGTACGTCCCGGTGTAAATTTAGGGACCCATTCAACCTTTGCGGATCTTGCGGCGACGGCGGCGGAATATCTTGAAGTGGAGACTACTTCCATCGGAGCGAGTTTTCTGTCGGAAATAAAAATATAACCTATAGAATCCTTTAGAATCAGAACCATGAGTTCAACCGGGGGTGAGGAACTGCATGAATATGCAAGACATTATCTATAAGAAAAGACAGGGGAATGCTCTTTCCGAAGAAGAGATCCGTTTTTTCGTAAAAGGATATACGGAAGGAAGCATACCGGATTATCAGGCGGCGGCGCTGCTTATGGCCATATATTTTCAAAAAATGAATCCGGAAGAAACGTATTTTCTGACGGATGCCATGCGCCATTCCGGTGACGTGGTGGATCTGTCCTCGATTGAAGGAATAAAAGTGGACAAACACAGTACCGGCGGCGTGGGGGATAAGACCACGCTCATCGTTGGTCCCCTGGCGGCGGCTTGCGGTATTCCCATTGCCAAAATGTCCGGACGGGGATTGGGATTCACAGGCGGAACTGTGGACAAAATGGAATCGATCCCCGGTTTTAAAACCACTCTTGCCGAAAAGGAGTTTATCGATCTCGTAAACAGGATCGGCATCTCCGTTATCGGTCAGACCGGCCAGATCGCCCCTGCGGACAAAAAACTGTACGCCTTGCGGGATGTAACGGCTACGGTGGATAATATGAGCCTCATCACATCCAGCATTATGAGTAAAAAGTTGGCGGCAGGCAGCGATGCCATCGTCCTGGACGTCAAATGCGGGAAAGGCGCGTTCATGGAGGATCTTGAGTCTGCTGAAGAACTTGCCCGAGCCATGGTGCACATCGGAAATTCCGCCGGCAAGAAGACCATTGCCCTTATTACGGATATGAATCAACCTCTCGGAAAGGCTGTGGGCAACAGCCTGGAAGTGATGGAAGCCATAGAGACATTGCGGGGTCAGGGACCTGACGATATAACAGAACTTTCTCTTGCATTGGCCGGATATATGATCTATTGCGGAGGAAAGGCCGAAACCCCTGAGGAGGGCAGAAGCCTTGCCGAAAAAGCTTTAATCGACGGTTCGGCACTAAACAAAATGTGTGAATTTATCGCCGGTCAGGGAGGAGATCCCCGCGTGGTGGACGACTTCCGTTTATTCCCGCAGCCGTCCTACAGTAAGGCGGTCCTTTCGGAAGAAACCGGTTATGTGGCATCGGTGGATGCAAGGCGCATCGGTATGGCATCTCAGCATGCGGGAGCCGGACGGGAAAAGAAAGAGGATAGCATTGACCTTTCTGCCGGGCTTCTTCTGGCAAAGAAGGTGGGGGACGAGACGATGCCCGGGACGCCTCTTGCTACGGTTTACGGCAATGATCCGGACCGGGTGGAGAGAGCTGCAGAAGAAGCATTAGGGGCTTTCCGCATTTCCAAGGACAGACCTGAAGTAGAGCCCCTCATTAAGAAGGTTATTCAATAGAGCGACAA
Source organism: Anaerovoracaceae bacterium (assembly GCA_050953365.1). Classification (GTDB taxonomy): domain Bacteria; phylum Bacillota; class Clostridia; order Peptostreptococcales; family Anaerovoracaceae; genus UBA1426. Next base: position 294,580 of record JBMNMN010000002.1, read on the forward strand.
AAAGTATTGCATGGCAAAGGAAAAGTAATATGAGTGAACACATTTATACTGCAGGCATTCTCACAGTCAGCGACAAAGGAGCCGCCGGCGAAAGAGAAGACGTAAGCGGGGAAGTCATTAAAGAACTTCTGCAAAAAGAGGGTTATCAAATAGAGAGATACTGCATCGTTCCCGATGAGCGGGAAGATATCGAAAAAGAGCTTCTCCATATGTCGGATGATATGGGACTGAATCTGATCATTACAACAGGAGGCACCGGATTTGCCCCCCGGGATATCACTCCTGAAGTGGCAAAATCCGTCATCGAAAGGGAAACTCCGGGCATCTCGGAGGCCATGCGCATGAACAGCCTTTCCGTAACTCCGAAAGGAATGCTGTCCCGCGGAGTCAGCGGCATTCGGGGAAGATCCCTCATTGTCAACCTGCCGGGCAGCCCCAAAGCGGTCAGGGAATCCCTTGAATACATTCTGTCTCCCCTGAAGCATGGGTTGGAAATATTACTGGGAAAGGCTTCGGAGTGTGCAAGATGATTGATACCTTTGGTCGCAGAATACATTATGCCAGGATTTCCATAACGGATTTGTGCAATTTAAGGTGCCGCTACTGCATGCCTGAAGAGGGAGTGGAAAAGAAGGCTTGTGGCGAGATACTGCGCATTGAAGATTTTATCGAGATAGCAAAAGTGGTTGTTACGCTTGGTATTGACAAGATACGCATTTCGGGCGGAGAACCTCTGGTTCGCAGGGGCGTCCTTACTCTGATGCGCGAAATAGGAAATATAGAAGGACTTAAGGATTTCGCCATTACCACCAACGGCATACTCCTGCCAAGGTACGCACAAGCGTTGCGCGATGCAGGAGTAAGGAGAGTCAACATCAGCCTGGATACCTTCGATGCGGAAAAATACCGCACCATTACCCGGGGAGGAGACTTAAATAAAGCCCTTGCAGGAATCTCTGCCGCCTTAGAAGCAGACTTTGATCGGGTCAAAATCAATGTGGTATTGATGAAGGACTTTAACGACGACGAGATCTCTCGTTTCGTAGAAATTACCGGAGACAAGCCTATCGATGTTCGATTTATTGAACTGATGCCCTTTGTAGGCCAGCAGGAATTTGCCTACAGAAGCTATCTGTCCGGCAATGCCGTGTTGGAGGTGTGCAGAGATCTTCGAGAAGAGCCGCGGGATGATCCTTCGTCTCCGGCCAGATATTACAGATTGCCCGGAGCAAAGGGGAGAGTAGGGCTTATCGAACCCATGAGCCATCAGTTCTGCAATCAATGCAACCGAATTCGAATTACGGCAGACGGGCATATTCTGAGCTGCCTACATAGTAAGAATGAAATTGATTTGAAACCGGCTCTGGGGAATCGAGATGCATTAAAAACTCTCATTTTGCAGGCTGTTTCGGAGAAACCCATGACGCATCGGCTCTCGGAAGGAGAGCTTATGGAGCGGGATATGGGAAAAATAGGAGGCTGAAATGAGCGAGTTTACGCATATTAATGCTGAGGGAAGAGCCAAAATGGTGGACGTGGGAGGAAAGGCCTTTACAGACCGAACCGCCGTAGCCCGGGGCGAGATCCTCATGCAGCCGGAGACCATTGAAAAGATTAAACAGGGCGCCATGAAGAAAGGCGATGTGATTGGTGTAGCGCAGGTCGCCGGCATAGCCGGAGCCAAAAAGACATGGGAATTGATCCCCATGTGCCATAACATTTTTATATCCGGATGCGATATGGACTTCACCGTAAAAGAAGACCGTGTAGAAATAACCGCGACCCTTTCCACCAACGGGCAGACCGGCATCGAAATGGAAGCCCTTACGGCGGTTTCAATAGCGGCTCTTACCATTTATGATATGTGCAAAGCCGTAGATAAAACCATGAAAATACAGAACATTCGACTGCTGAAAAAGACAGGAGGACGTTCCGGAGATTGGATACTGGAGGAATCGAAATGAAAAGAGGAATCGTGAAAGCAGTAAACATAAGCGAAGCCAAAGGTGTGGTGAAAACCCCCGTGGACAGTGTTGTCATGGTGGAGGATTTCGGCATACAGGGTGATGCCCACAGCGGCGGAGGAAAGAGACAAGTCAGCCTATTAGCTCAGGAAAGCGTGAATAAAATGATCGCCATGACCGGAAGAAACGATCTGACCGAAGGTGTATTTGCCGAGAACATAACAGTGGAAGGGCTTGAGCTGCATACTCTTCCCGTGGGTACGAAACTGAAAATCGGTGAGACTCTGCACGTGGTGAGCCAGATCGGTAAGGACTGTCACAGCGGTTGCGCTATTATGAAACAGGTGGGGCAGTGTATAATGCCGCGAGAAGGTATCTTTACCCAAGTGCTGACAGGAGGCGTGGTCAGGCCGGGCGATATCATCGAGGTTATAGAATAAGTATAGCTATTAAAACGAATAAACCCCCCAAACTTGAAATATCTTTATAAGAGATCGCAAGGGAGGGGGTTTTTCTATTGTGTTCATATAAATATCTAGGTTGGATGCTTGCATTGCTATTGATCCTATCCTCGTGGGCGGCTATGGCTGCGGACATCTATGGCGAAGTAAAAGAGGTTGTTGTCAGCGATGAGCTGCAGGTGGTAGAGACTGCAATGCCGGTGACAGTAAAAACCGGCACCACAGCGGTATTGGCTGAGTCTGCAAAATCCGCCATACTCATTGATGCCGGCAGCGGTACCGTTCTTTATGAAAAAAACTGCCACGAGAGGCTGCCGCCGGCCAGTATCACGAAAATAATGACAATGCTGCTCACATTGGAAGCCGTGGAACGCGGGCAAATTTCACTCCAGGATAAGGTTACAATCAGCCAGAGGGCGGCAAGCATGGGTGGCAGCCAGATGTACATGGAGCAGGGAGAGCAGCAGACAGTTGAGACCCTCCTAAAGGGGATAGCCATCGGCAGCGCCAACGATGCTTGCGTTGCCTGTGCCGAATATGTAGCCGGTTCGGAAGAGATTTTCATAGAAATGATGAATAAAAGGGCGCAGGAGCTGGGAATGAAAAATACGCATTTTGTCAACACCAACGGACTTCCTGTGGCGGATCATTACACAAGCGCATATGATATAGCACTGATGTCAAGAGAGTTGTTTAAGCACGATGTTGCTCACCAATGGTTCACTACTTGGCAAACAACCGTACTGGTGGGATTGGAGAATAAAAAACAGACAGAGTTTGAGCTGACGAATACCAACAGGCTCATCAAGCTTTATCCCGGCGCAAACGGAATCAAAACAGGATTTACCCAGGAAGCGGGATACTGTTTATCCGGTTCCGCTACAAAAGGAGATTTGACTCTGATAGCGGTGGTCCTGGGTTGTGACACGACCCATAACAGATGGGGCGATACGATGAAGCTGCTGGATTATGGATTTGCCACCTGTGAGAATGCGGTGCTTGCCAAAAAAGGAGAAGCCTTAGGTACCATTGTCATAGAGAAAGGCTCGCCTACTTCTGTCAACGCCATTGCGGACTCTGATATTAATCTGCTTGTAAAGAAAGGTGAGCGCGAGAAAGTAACAACAGAGGTCGTTCTGTTTGAGCGGATCAAAGCGCCCCTTCAGGCGGGAGATAAGGTAGGAGAACTGATTGCATTAAAGGATGGGGTGGAAGTCGGAAGATATCCCCTTGTAGCCGACGGAGACGTACAGATGGCAAAGCTTCATGAAATCTACATACGAATGCTAAAGACACTCATATAAAGAGATAAACTACAGAAGATATGTAGCGATAGTTGAGGAATAGGAAGAGGCTGAGAATGAGCGAATATGTCATCGTTTTTCCCTCCTCCTCCTTCTTTATGGCTGCATATGCCCGGGATAGACTTCAGCAGGCAGGAATCCCCACTACCCTGATGAAGACACCGGCTCAGCTTTTCGGAAGCTGCGGCCACGGGATCACTCTGATTACAAACGAAGAAGGAATAGAGCATATAAAAGCAGTTCTTCGTCAAAATCAGATTAACTGGCGGGCAATATTTCGGCTGGAGAACGAGAGAGGAATCTTGCGATATAAAGCGATATGAAAAAGACCCGCAGCATAGTCTGCGGGTCTCAGACTGTAGACAAAGTCGCAGAAAGACAACAGATTCTTCTGCGGCTTTTCTTATGTAAACAATCCTCAAAGATATTGGAATTTGAACATCTAAAGGCATTTTTATGATATAATTAAATCATAGCGAGGTGACGACGAATGATGATAAAAAATGCCGGAAATCAAAGAAATCAGATCCAGTTTGTTTCAGCAGACAGTCTTGTTCCTGAAAATCATCTCCTGCGTGACATTGATAGGGCGATTGATTTTTCCTTTATCTACGAACTCGTACAGGACAAGTATTCCCAAGATCAGGGAAGGCCAAGTCTGGATCCTGTCATGCTGATCAAAATCCCCCTTCTTCAATATCTCTATGGCATACCCAGCATGAGACAGACGATTCGGGAAATCGAAGTAAATGTTGCTTACCGTTGGTTTTTAGGGTTAGACCTCACATCTTCCGTACCTCACTTCAGTACCTTCGGAAAGAACTACACCCGTCGCTTTAAGGGAACAGATTTGTTTGAGCAAATCTTCGAGAAGATTCTGGAGGAATGCTTTCTGCATGACATGATCGATCCTTCTGTGATTTTCGTGGATGCGACGCATATCAAGGCAAATGCCAATAAGAAAAAATCCATTAAGACAATGGTAAAGGTTCAAGCAATGGATTATGAATCGAAACTTCTTAGAGAAATTAATGAGGATAGGCAGGCGCATGGAAAAAAGCCATTTAAGGATCGGGATAATGACGAGGATCCCCCAACCAAGGAAGTGCAGCAGAGCACTTCAGACCCTGAAAGTGGTTTGTTTCACAAAGGAGAGCACAAGAAGGATTTTGCTTATGTCACCCAGACAGCTTGTGATCAGAATGGCTGGGTGCTAGGATACACGATTCATCCCGGGAATGAGCATGATAGCAGAACCTTTTCTGCAATCTACGAAAGACTGAAAAAGTATGATCCGACATTAATGGTGTTGGATGCAGGCTACAAGACACCTGCCATTGCCAAGACACTACTCGATAATGGAATCAAGCCGATTTATCCATATCGCAGGCCTATGACGAAAAAAGGGTTCTTCAAGAAATATGAATACGTCTATGATGAATACTTCGACTGTTATCTGTGCCCCAACCATCAAGTCCTTCGTTATTCCACCACGAACCGGGAAGGATACCGAGAATACAAAAGCAATCCTGCCATTTGTGCAAACTGTCCTTATCTATCCCAATGCACAGAGAGTAAAAACCACCAAAAAACAGTCACGAGACATATTTGGGAACCGTACCTTGAAATCTGCGAAGAGATTCGACATACCGTCGGGATGAAGGAATGGTATGAGAAACGCAAAGAGAGCATTGAACGAATCTTTGGAACGGCCAAGGAGTTTCATGGAATGCGGTACACCAGGTACAATGGCAAAGCCCTGATGGAGATGAAAGTCGGGCTTACCTTTGCATGTATGAATCTTAAGAAACTAGCCAAGATGAAAAGAAGGAAAGGTCTATTAGACCCTGTTGACACTTCTTTTTTATTAAATCTCCTCGGGGATTTGATTCGATTTCTGAAAATGAAAAGCGTCTCAGAAGTTCTTGTTTTCTGAGACGCTTTGTCTACAGTCTGAGACCCGCAGCATAGTCTGCGGGTCTGACTTTTAATCTTACTTCAAGTTTTCCGGATTAAGCATTTCCAGTTCCGGCAGGACGAAAAGTCCATCTTTACGGATTAATACATCATCGAAATAGATCTCTCCTCCGCCGTATTCCGGTCTCTGTATCATGACGAGATCCCAATGGACGGCGGATACGTTTCCGTTGTTGGCATCCTCATATGCGCAACCGGGAGTCAGATGGAAGCTTCCGGCAATCTTCTCATCGAAAAGGGTATCCTTCATGGGATGGAGGATATAGGGGTTGACTCCGATGGCAAATTCTCCGAAATAGCGGGCGCCTTCATCCGTATCGAGTAATGCGTTGATACGTTCTGTGTCGTTGGCTGTGGCCTTAACGATTTTACCGTCCTTCACTTCAAAGACAATATTTTCATACGTAAACCCTTCTTCTTCTGAAGAAGTGTTGTAAGAGATGATACCGTTCATGGAATCCTTTACGGGAGCCGTATAGATTTCTCCGTCGGGTATGTTGCGTTCACCGCTGCATTTAACGGAACCGATGCCTTTAATGGAGAAAGTGAGATCCGTTCCGGGGCCGACGATGCGGACTTTGTCGGTCTTGTCCATGAGTTCTTTTAATGCATCCATGGCTTTATCCATTTTGCCGTAGTCAAGGGTGCAGACATTAAAATAAAAGTCTTCAAAGTTCTCTAAGCTGGTGTTTGCCAGCTGCGCCATGGAATTGTTGGGATAGCGGAGAACCACCCACTTGGAGTGATCCACTCTCTGACGGAGTACCGGTCGCAGCACTCTGTTGTAAAGGCTTTGCTGCGCGGGAGGTACGTCAGCTTGTTCGGAAGCATTATCGTATGCGCGGATTCCGATATAGGCTTGCATACCTTTCATCTGATGAAGCTGATATTCATTCATGAATTCAAGCTGTTCTTCGTTGCAGCCAAGCAGGATTTCCCGGGTAATGGAGGAATCGCGGATATCTACGTATGGATAGCCGCCGCACGCGTAGACTTCCTTAATGATTTGTTTTACCAGAGGTTTGGCTGAATCGCCGTCATAAGAAATAAGGACTCGCTCGCCTTTTTGGACGTTGCAGGAATAATGTACGAGCACGTCCGCTAATTTTTTGATTCTAGTATCCATGTATGTCTCCTTTTGAATTAAAATAATCCGAGGGTGGATAAGTTATCTTTCTATATATTTTACCAGATTGGGTGAATAATATCAATTTTATATTAACCATTCTCCCAATAAGGATCCCATTAATGCCACGGCTGTTTTAGCCGTTGTATTATTGTTGTCGATAATGGGGTTGACTTCTACAAACTCGGCGCTTACGAGTTTTTCGGTTAAAGCAATCATTTCAAGCGCTAAGTTGCCTTCCCGGTAAGTCAGCCCTCCCGGTACTCGCGTTCCGGTTCCCTGGGCATACAAGGGATCCAAGCTGTCTAAGTCAAAACTTACGTGGATTCCGTCTGTGCCGTCTCCTGCGATTTTGATAGCCCTTTCGATGACCTCCGTCATACCGTATCGATCCACTTCATGCATGGTAAAAACCGTAACACCGAGCTTTTTAAGAACTTCCTTTTCGCCCATATCCAGATCCCTGCTGCCGATGTAAACGAATTTATCTGGGCTTAATTTTCTATGGGTGCCTCCGATGGACGTAAGGCGTTCATGACCAAAACCGAAACTCACGGCAACGGGCATTCCGTGAATATTGCCGGAGGGAGAGGTCTCTTCCGTATTGATATCTCCGTGGGCGTCAAACCAGATCACACCAAGATTCTTTTTATGCTGAACCACACCCGCAATGGTACCGATTGCAATGCTGTGGTCTCCTCCGAGTACCAGCGGGAACCTGCCTTCGGCCATAACCTGGGAGACTCTGTCGCACAATTCCGTATTTACCCTTGTAATCTCATCTAAAAACTTCAATTTACAGCCGCCGTTTGGAAGAGGGCTGGCAGGTCTGTTTGCAAGTATATCGCCTTCATCCCTTACGCTGTAACCGATCTTCTCGAGCTTTTCTGTTAAACCGGCATACCGTATCGCGGCAGGTCCAAGGCTCACTCCCGGAGTGGCAGCTCCAAGGTCGATGGCTACTCCGATTACGGAAATATTGGGATTAATTTGTGGTTTCATCTTCTTATCTCCTCTTGCGCCCTTGCATAACATTGAAAAAATTTACAGTTTATACAACCACACTCATATTACTATCAAAATAATGCATCGTCAAGATTTCCGGTTTATCGGCCGTTCATGATATCTTTCAAGGCGAGCTTTTACTTGTGTATGTCATGCATATTGTGGTAATCTTAAAAAAATAAATTACAAAATCGAGGAAATAAATGAAGCATATTTTTATACTGAACCCGGTGGCAGGTCATAAAAAGGCAGAGCCGAAATTCCTTCCGCAAATACTGGAAGCGGTCAAAGCGGAGGGTGTAGATTATGAAATCCATCGGACCATGAATGTTGGAGACGGGGAAAACTTCGTCAGGAACCGTTGCGTCGCTTATGCAGATGAGAAGCTGCGTTTTTATGCGGTAGGAGGGGATGGCACTTTAAATGAGGTGGCCAACGGCGCCTTCGGCTGCCCTCATGCAGAAATCGCCTTCATCCCTGCGGGAACCGGAAACGATTTTGCCCGTAACTTTGCCGATCCCAAAGCTTTTTTAGATATCAAAAGCCAGCTGAGAGGCAGCGCAAAGCGAATCGATCTGATTCAATACGGCGACAAAGTCATCGTCAATATGCTGAACATCGGCCTCGATTGCGCGGTGGCCGCCCAATTAGATATTATTAAACAGAAGTTTTTTCTTCGAGGGCCTCTTGCCTATATAGCAGGAGTGGGAGTGGTCTTTGCAGGCAATGAAGGCTTTGACCTGAAAGTGACTCTGGAAGACGGAAGAGTGTTTGACCGGGAGTTTACTCTGGTAGCCGTAGGAAACGGCGCGTTTTGCGGCGGCGGTTTTATGGGCGTACCCAGAGCGAAAATAGACGACGGCCTTTTGGATGTAAGTCTGGTAAACAAAGTCAATCGGAGAACCTTCGCATCCCTCATCACAAAATATCACAAAGGAACCCATCTCGAATCTCCTCTTGCAAAAGAAATTATAACGTATGTTCAATGCCGGTCGCTTACCATCGAACCAAAAGACACCATGCAGATCTGCGTGGACGGCGAGGTATTTCATTCAGGGAAATTGAATATTTCCATCCTTCCGGCCGCTATGAATTTTTCCGTACCGGATATTTTATAAATCCATCGGAAACACTAGCCTGTGGGAGGTGCATTCAGATGGTGTCACGCAAATCGGTTATTACTTTCGGCATGGTGGCAATTCCCATTGCCATGTATAAAGCTACACAGGACAATGATATTCACTTCAACCAGCTCCATAAAGAAGACAACAGCCGCATCCGATATAAGAAAAGCTGCGCCCACTGCGGCAAGGAATTAACATCTGCGGATATTGTAAAGGGTTTTGAGTACGATAAGGACAAGTATGTCATTATTACCGACGAAGAGATTGAAAAAATAAAGACGGAAAAGGAAAAATCCATTCAAATTTTACACTTTGCGCAGCTTGATCAGATTTCTCCCGTCTACTATGATAAAACCTATCAAGCCGTACCTGAGGCGGGAGGAGAAAAGGCCTTTGAGCTGCTTCGGGCCGCATTGATGGCCGAACAAAAGATAGCCATCGGGAAAACCGTCATGGGCACAAAAGATACATTGATGGCCATTATTCCCCGCGAAGACGGCATCCTGATTTCTACAATGTTCTATGCAGACGAGGTTAGAGAACTGCAAAAACCTTATACGAAACCGGAGGTTTCTGAGTCGGAGTTAAGCATGGCAAGAACTCTGATCAATTCCATGGACACGTCTTTTGATCCGGCAAACTACAAGGATGAATACCAGGAAAAGCTCCGCGCATTGATCGAAACCAAGATCTCCGGCCGGGAAATTGTCGCACCTGAAGCCGAGAGCCCGGGTAAAGTCATCGATCTTATGGAGGCGCTAAAGGCCAGTGTGGAGAAGGCTAAAAAAGAAAAAGTGGAGCAAGGGGAGAAAGAATTGGCGTAATGGCTGAAAAACTTGAGGATTACAATAAAAAAAGAGATTTTGACAAAACCGGTGAACCGGAAGGCCAAATAGAAGAATCGAGAGTTTCCGAAGATGTAACATCTGAAAGTTTGCGATTTGTGGTTCAGCATCACATGGCCCGCAATGCCCATTACGATTTTCGGCTCGAATGGAAAGGAGTCCTATTAAGCTGGGCAGTGCCCAAAGGACCTTCCTATAATACTCGCGACAAAAGGTTGGCTGTTCGGGTTGAGGATCATCCCTTGGACTATAGAAATTTCGAAGGGACGATACCGAAAGGCGAATATGGCGGGGGCACGGTGATGATCTGGGACGAGGGGTTTTGGGAACCCTATGGGAACGTTGAAGAAGGCCTCCGTGACGGCATGCTGAAGTTCGTTTTAAGAGGCAGACGGTTGAAGGGAAAGTGGGCATTGATACGCCTGAAAGCCAAGGAAGGTGAAAAGAAGACAAACTGGCTTCTTCTCAAAGAAAGAGACGAATATACAAAATCGGAAAACGGAATAGCCGACTATACTACCAGCATTCGAACAGGACGCTCTATGGCTGAAATTGAAGAGGGGCACGGTGATAAGGTTATAAAAAACCCATTTGGAAGAATCGACGTGCAGCTGGCAAAGCTGGTAAACACGGTCCCTGAGGGCGATGGTTGGCTGTATGAAATGAAATATGACGGATATCGGATTTTAGCCTATCTGGAAGGTAATAATGTTTTGTTATTGACCCGCAATGGAAACGACTATACAAAGCGTTTTGCAAGCGTGGCATCCACTCTTGCCGATTGGGCGGCGGGAAGATCCATGGTTTTGGATGGGGAAATAGCGGTGACAGACGAAACGGGTAAGACAGATTTTCAGGCTCTGCAGGAATATATAAAAAATCCAAAATCCAAACCCCCGACTTATATCGTTTTCGATCTGCTTGCTCTGGACGGAGCAGACCTTCGGGGAGATGCTTTAGTTAACAGAAAAAAAACCCTTGAAACTTTGATGAAGAACGCTCCTTCCAATCTGCATTACAGTCAGCATGTTGCAGGCAAGGGTAAGGAGTGTTTTGCTGTTGCCTGTGAAGCTCACATGGAAGGGATCGTAGGCAAAAAGGCCGATTCCATATACAGCGGTACCAGAAACGGTGACTGGATAAAGCTCAAGTGTGACAAAAGACAGGAGTTTGTCATAGGGGGTTACACGTTATCCGATAAGAAAAGCAGTGGGATAAGCTCGCTTCTTCTCGGTGTATATGAGGACAATGAATTTGTCTATGTGGGGAGGGCGGGAACCGGCCTCGGCAGATCTGATGTTGAAGAGCTTACGGCGGCATTCGCAAGTAGAAAAAGAATGGATTCTCCCTTCGCAGTTGCTCCTAAGCAGCGATCTAATGAGAAAATAACCTGGCTTGAGCCTGAACTGGTTGCTGAAATTAAATTTGCCGAATGGACCAAGGATAACTTGTTAAGGCAGGCAAGCTATAAAGGTCTGCGGACGGATAAAGATGCGAAAGGTATAAAGAGAGAAAAGGCCGTTGAGCCGCAACCGCAACCATTCTCTGATCATTTGCATAACACGGCCAAATCGACGGGTGACAATTTGATAATAGAAGGGATTAAAATTACGCATCCCGACAAGGTATTGTTTGAAGATCCCCTGATCACAAAAGAGGATGTGGTACGGTATTACGAGCAGGTGGCGGATTGTATGCTGCCGTATTTATCAAACAGAATTTTAAGCATTGTGCGCTGTCCTAAAGGGATCTCCCAGACTTGTTTTTATAAGAAACATCCGGGACCGGGCGGCAAGGGTGTTGTCACAATATCTATTGCATCCGATGAAGGAGAGAGCGGTGAATATTTCTATATCCGGGATAAGCTTGGGTTGATATCAGAAGCGCAAATGGGTACCTTGGAGTTTCATATCTGGGGAAGCAGTGTCAGCCGGATTGAGTACCCCGATATGATGGTATTTGATCTGGACCCGGATGAAGGAATGGATATTTCCGGGGTGCGTCAAGGGGTGAGAGATCTTAAGAGCATCCTGGACGAGCTTTCGCTTATCTCCTACCTTAAGACCAGCGGCGGAAAGGGATACCATATCGTAGTGCCTTTTGAGCCTGAAGTTTCATGGGATGCATTTAATGCGTTTGCCAAGCGGGTCGCGGAAGTTATGGAGCAGAAATGGCCGGATCGCTACACTTCCAACGTCAGAAAGGCGAAGCGGGCAAATAAGATTTTTATCGATTGGATTCGAAACGGCAGGGGAGCCACAAGCATTGCTCCGTATTCACTGAGGGCAAGAAAAGGTGCCAAGGTATCTATGCCCATCGCTTGGGATGAACTTGATTCCATAGCGCCGGATGGTGTGGATATGGCCGATGCGCTAAAACGGATTTGCCGCGAGGATCCCTGGAAGGATTTTTTTCTGCATGATCAGAAATTGTTAAAATCCCCCAGCTTGTAATAGATGTTCACATGGTTATTTCCAAGCTTTTTTCCCGGCAGTCCGGTCATGTTCTTGAACGATACAATTCCCTCTACGAGAAACAAAAAAAGAAACAGCCACATACGCAAGAAGTCTTGAATATGTTCCTTTATTGCCATATTATGGTATTAAATTTGCGGTTTATTCAGATATTGCAGAATATTCATATATAAAGAGCGTGGAGGGAGAAACATGGCTTTTTACAAACAACCCTGTGTTCATTGCGGAGAGTTCATCGATCGGGATGTTCGTTTCTGTCCGAAGTGCGGAAGTCGCAGTCCTTTTGGGTATGCTTGCCCCACTTGTCTGCGACCCATAGAAAAGAACCAGCAGATCTGTTCCGGTTGCGGACGATCCTTATTTGTGGCCTGCCCCGCCTGCGGCAAACAAACCTTCGTCGGAGAACGATGTCAGGTTTGCGGTGCGGGGTTAATGATTCAGTGTCAAAATCCTCGCTGCGGTCAGATGCAGTTTTTCCAAAACGAAAAGTGTACCGCTTGCGGGAAGAAATTCAAGAATAAAAAATAAAGGGGTGAAATATGCATGCTCAAATCTTTTACAAGAAATTATGAGGACAATTCGACGGAAGCAGGCTTTCAATTCACTTTTTACTGCGACAATTGTCATGACGGGTATCGCTCCAGCTTTATTGAAAGCGAAACCTATAACAAAGGAAAAAGCCTGCGGGGTCTTGCAACGGGCGCCAGTATAATAGGCGGCCTTTTTGGAGGGAAAATGTCCAGTTTGGGCTACGGCGCAGAACGGGCAACAAGCATTCTCTCTGAACGTTTCGAAAATAGGAGTCCCGAATGGCAGAAGGAGCATGAGAATGCTTTCGAACGGGCCCAGAACGAAGCGTATCAGCATTTTCACCGTTGTCATTCCTGCCATCAATACGTCTGTGACGCCTGTTTCAACGAAGATGAAGGGTTGTGCGTGGAATGCGCGCCGAGACAGGAAGTGTATGTGGCTAAGGCCCGGGCGGATGCAATGCGGCGAAATATTGAAGAGGCAGGTGAATCTGCCGTGGTTTGGCAGGGTAAAATCGAGAGTAAAACGACAGTTTGTCCTACTTGCGGTAAGCCGGCGGGGACAGGGAAGTTCTGCAGCAATTGCGGCGCATCCCTAGAATTGAAAGAGTGTCCCAGGTGTGGCGCCAAAAACGCCCTATCCGTTCGATTCTGTAATAATTGCGGACAGAACCTCACCGAGCCGGAGTCCGTCAAATGCGGAGCATGTCAAACGGAAAACCCGCCCGATGCCAGATTCTGTTCAAATTGCGGCGCAAACCTAAAATGATAGCGGTGATTAAGGGAAGGAGCAGGCCATGCCCACAGGAGATAAGGATAACCGCGTCATAGAATATGATGCGCAGGTAGATTCTCCGTTGATTGCCGGAGAGGTAAAGGTCACTGTCTTGGAAAACGGACTTTTCTTGAAACCTCTGCTAGACGCAGTGGAAATCCCTTATGTCGGGATCCGTTCTCTTGAACTGCAGGATTATGCCCTGGCAGTTGCGACGGATTACGGTATGTTCCGTTTTTCCAAGATGGGCAATTGGTTGGAACCATTTTACGATGCGCTTTATTCCGCCTACAATAACAAGGTACGAAAAGCATTGTTTGTCAACGGCGTGCCTGTGATAAAGGCGTGGGGACAATACTACATGGAGGAATACGGCGATACAGCCCAAGGGGCTGCTGTAATTGAGCTTTATGAGGATTGCGTTCTGATCCTTCCTCCCAACGACAGGGCAAGGCGAATACCTCTGTGTTTTGTTACATCCGTGGAAAAGGGCGATTTCAGGCTGAGTCTGCAGCTGGATACGGAGGAACGCTATACTTTCGCAAAACTTGGTTACGATAGCGAGCCTTTTGAAGAGGAATTGACGAAGCAACTGCACCTCCTGCGAGAAAAAACGTTGCAGGCGGTAAAAGAGATAGATCCTTCGCTCACTCCGCAGCAAGCCTTTACGATTGCTAAGGAGATGCCCAAAGGCGTAGCTGCGCCTCTGGGTTCACTGATTGCAGCTGCGCCTTCCTTTGCCGGGGCACTTGAGAGGAGAATTAAGGAGAGCCGCTCAGAAGAATATACAATCTTTAAATCCGTATGTGACCCTTCGCAGATTTGGGTAGGCTTTCATGGGTTTGACGAAAAAAGCGCAGAAGATTCGGAAGAAACGCTTGAGAATGAAGGTATGTTATGGTTGATTGTCCCGGGGAAGAACGGAGATACGGCTGCGGTGGAGTTCGTCGTTTCTGAGGACGAATCCGCAGCTACATTTATCTATCGCTTTGAGGGTGCTTTCGGCGACTTTGCCCGCAGGTTCAATCGAGCCCTTGAGGCAATTTCCTTTAAGCGTGAGGTGATACGCTTGCCGGAGGATGCGTTGCAAAAACCCGAATATGCTGACTATGCCATGGCGATTAGACGCAACGCCGCTTTGCGGTTTGTGCGCGGCAGCTTTGCCGCCCGGGTGATTCATGCCTCCGTTGACAGTTGGAAAAAGGGAATTGATAAATACCTATAGAGGAGGGAAAAGGCTAACCGCTATCTATTGTCGAATTTAGTGTCAGACACTTTTACAAGTTGTTGTAATTTAGTGCCTGACACTTTTTGCTTCAACACGTTTTAACATCATTAATCGGAGACTTATTGCAGGGATTCATGGTATAATTAATCATAAGTTTGATGGCAGCAAAAGGGTCATTTAGAAGAGGAGAGTATTCATGTTCAAGATAGGATGCCATTTGTCTTCATCAAAAGGCTACCTAGCCATGGGCAAACAGGCAGTAGAGATCGGCGCCAACACCTTTCAATTTTTCACCCGCAATCCCCGCGGCGGCACGGCAAAGTCCATCGATGAAAAGGACATTGCAGATTACTTAAAATTCTCAAAAGAAAACGGATTGCATCCTATTCTCGCGCATGCGCCATACACCCTGAACGCATGCTCTCCAAAGAGTAATTTGCGTGCGTTTGCAAAAGCCACAATGACCGATGATCTGCGTCGGCTGGAATATATCCCTGGCAGTTATTACAATTTCCATCCCGGCAGTCACGTGGACCAAGGCGTAGAAACGGGAATAAATTATATTGCAGAGATGCTCAACGAAGTGATAAAGCCGGAACAATCCACCACGGTACTCCTGGAAACCATGGGAGGAAAGGGAAGCGAAATCGGCAGCAGCTTTGAGGAGATCCGTACTATCATCGACAGAGTAGATCATAAGGAACGTATTGGCGTCTGCCTGGATACCTGCCACGTGTTTGATGCAGGATACGATATTGTAAACGATCTGGACGGTGTCCTGACGGAGTTCGACAAAATCATCGGCCTGGACCGCCTTAAGGCGATCCATATCAACGACAGTAAGAACACTTTAGGAAGCCGTAAAGACCGGCACGCTAAGATCGGCGAAGGGAATATCGGAATGGAAGCCTTCGCCCGCATCATCAACCACCCCGTACTTCGGGAACTTCCTTTTTATCTGGAAACGCCCAACGATGTTCCAGGCTATGCCAAAGAAATAGCCGTGTTGAAACGGGAGTACCTTTAACATAGTACGCTTGTTAGCTGAGGCCGGCATTTATCAGAAATTAATCAGTAAGATTGTCCTAAAAGGTATTTAAACTCTCCATTAAAACGGCGTTACAATCGACACCACCTACAACGAAAAAAGCCTGCAATACAAAGGATTTTGAATACCCTATGGGGCATCACTTGTATTACAGGCTTTCTTGATACGACTAATCAAAGAGTTGACCGAAGCACTGTATCAATGCTTCGGTCAATGATTGGCGGAGAAGGTGGGATTCGAACCCACGCACCGTTGCCGGTGACCGCATTTCGAGTGCGGCTCGTTATGACCACTTCGATACTTCTCCATATTTACTATTGTGTATTGGATTAATACCACAGCGCTGTTGATTATAACATAAGCGTCTATTCATTTCAATCAAAATATCCGTTTCATGTGTATTTAAGGTGAGATCCAGAAACTCAATCATTTAAAGATCCGAAGGAGTATTAAAAGAAGAAAAGCAACCGGAAATAATTGTTTTAATAAAATCGGTTGCTTT
This sequence comes from Anaerovoracaceae bacterium, assembly GCA_050953365.1. GTDB lineage: Bacteria > Bacillota > Clostridia > Peptostreptococcales > Anaerovoracaceae > UBA1426. The sequence goes on from JBMNMN010000002.1 coordinate 310,943, forward strand.
ACGTCTTTTACAGTTGTATTTGTTGTCGGGCACTTAATACAAGTGGAGTGTAGAGGGTGCGTTGCGGAGAGGACAGGCAAGTGTCGCGGGCAAGATGGGCTGACGAGATCGTGCTTCTATAGCCGTGTTTCTATAGCAATGCACGGCTTTCACTTTTGGAGAATATTCTAATTAGATAGAATATAGGAAAGGGATGTGCAAAATGGATCATGCAAATCACAACGACGGCCCCATATGGGCGAACATACCCGCACGAAATCCGAACTCTACGAGACAATGGAACGGAATGAGAGATTATGGAGCCGAACCTTTTGTAGTGGATATAGAAGAAGCGACTCTGCAAAACAGGAATTTCCGCACCGCTTTATGGACAGGAAACCATCTGCAGCTCACTCTTATGAGTATCGGCACAGGGGATGATATAGGCTTGGAGATGCATCCTGACGTAGACCAGTTTATCCGCGTGGAGGAAGGGGAGGGCGTTGCCCTCATGGGTAACAGCAGAGATAATTTATCCTACCGGCAAAACGTTTCAGATGATGACGCCATAATTATTCCCGCAGGCACGTGGCATAACATAATAAATACCGGTGGCGAGCCTCTAAAATTGTATTCTATTTACGCGCCGCCGGAGCATCCTCACGGCACGGTTCATATGACCAAAGAGGAAGCGGTGCACAGTCAATAATAAATCAGGTAATAAAGAAATTACTGCAGGGCAGATAATAAAGAATTACTGCAGGACAGATCCTGCAGTAATGTACATAGGCCGTTTTCAGTTTTGCCAGTCTTTTCTTTTTTGCTAGTCTTTCTTTCAGCGCTTTGCTATTCTTTTCTTTTTCCGAGATAAGCTTCCTTAATTTTTTCGTTTGCCAGAAGTTCGCTCCCGGACCCCTGCATGGTGATTTCACCGGTTTCTATCACATAGCCCCAATCGGCAATTTTCAACGCCATATTTGCATTTTGTTCAATCAGTAAGACAGTGATGCCTTCTTCGTTGATGGTTTGGATAATCTTAAAAATATCTTTCACAATGAGAGGAGCCAGCCCCAAAGACGGTTCGTCCATCATGATCAGCTTCGGACGGCTCATGAGCGCCCTGCCCACAGCAAGCATTTGCTGCTCCCCTCCCGAAAGGGTGCCGGCATATTGCCATTCCCGCTCTTTGAGGCGGGGGAACAGGTCATATACCATGGCAATATCGTCATCCAATTTATGATTGTGGATGTACGCTCCGATTTTAAGGTTTTCCAAAACCGTCAGGTTGTCAAATACACGGCGGCCTTCCGGGACCAAGGTGATTCCCATGGAAACGATGCTGTCCGGTGTCTTGCCGCATATTTCTTCCCCGTCGAACTTGATGGAGCCGGATTTGGCCCGGACTACACCGGCAATGGTGCGAAGGGTAGTGCTTTTACCTGCGCCGTTGGAGCCGATGAGGGTGACTATTTTCCCCCTCGGAACAGACATGGAGATTTGTTTTACGGCTTCTATACCGCCGTAAGAAACGCTTAAATCGGTAATTTCCAGGTAGTTGTTATTATTCATCTTCAGCCACCCCCAAATAGGCGTCGATTACCCGTTGGTTGTTCTGAATCTCGGAAGGCGTTCCGGTCGCAATGAGTTTCCCGAAATCGAGAACGTAAATGCGATCGGAGATTTCCATAACGAGGTTCATGTGGTGTTCAATCATAAAAACGGTCAAATTGAAATCGTTCCGGATTTTATGAATAAATGAGGTCAGTTCGTTGGTTTCCTGCGGGTTCATTCCGGCTGCCGGCTCGTCCAGCAAAAGGAGTTTTGGTTCGGTAGCCAATGCCCGGGCGATTTCCAGCCGCCGCTGCAGTCCGTAGGGGAGGGAACTGGCGATTTCATCCTTGTAATCCGCCAAGTCGAAAATCTCCAAGAGCGCCATGGCCTCCTCCCGCATGGATCTTTCCTCTTTATAGTTCAATTTGCATGCGGCAGTGAAAATTCCGGCTTTTATATTCATATGTTTCGCGATTAAGACATTTTCAAATACCGTAAGCGCCTTAAACAGGCGGATATTTTGAAATGTACGGGCAATTCCCAATTTTGTAATGGTGTCCGGCGTCTTTCGAACGGCTTTTGTATATTTGCCCATGTTTTCCCCTGCATACAGCTTCTTCATTTTTCCTTGCGGGTAGTTGCTGACCAGGGTTTTTCCGTAATAGGACACAGAGCCGTTGGTCGGCGCATAGACACCGGTTATTACGTTAAATGCGGTTGTTTTCCCGGCGCCGTTTGGACCGATCAAAGCTACAATTTCATGCTCGTTGACTTCCAGCGACAGGTTGTCGACTGCTACAACGCCGCCGAACTGCATCGTAACATCCTCTAAGCGCAGTACATTTTTCCGATCATCCATTTTGGCCTTCCTCCTTTCCCGTTCTTTTTCGCCGCATTAAGGAAAGAAGTTTTTGGAAGAACCGGAATATTCCATCCCATGAAAATTCCTTTGTTCCCATGATCCCTTTTCGGTAATACAGGACAATAGCCATAAGAACCAGCGAAAAGATGACCATGCGGAAACCGCTGCGGAAAAGAGGAACCTGAAAACCTGCTATAATAAGGGGATTGTCAAAGAAGCGCAGCCATTCCCTTGCGGCTGTAATCAGGAAAGAGCCGATAATACTGCCGGTGATACTGCCAAGGCCGCCCAGAACGACGATCAACAAGATGTCATAGGTCAGCATAACCTGGAAGGTCTTGGAATCGATGGAACGCATGAAAACAGCAAGCAGCCCGCCGCTTACGCCGGTAAAAAAGCAACTGATTATAAAGGCCATGCCTTTATGCATAAATAGGTTAATGCCCATTGCTTGCGCAGCTACTTCATCTTCCCGAATGGCTTTGAAAGCCCTTCCGTAGGAGGAATTGATAACCAGAACCATCAATAGAATGCATATGAACGCAATAATAAAAACGTCATAGATAGAACCGAAGGCCGGTATGCTCTTTAGGCCATAGGAACCGTTTGTGATCCGGTCAAGTTGGGGAGCTGCAATGACGGCGCGAATAATTTCGGAAAACCCAAGGGTAGCAATGGCCAAATAGTCGCTTTTCAACCGAAGCACAGGTATGCCGATTAATCCGCCCACCAATGCAGTCAGTAACCCGCCCACAATCAGAGCTGCCCACAGGGGCATCCAAGCGTTTGCCAAGGGCTCCGCGATACCGTTTATATAGTAAACGTTCGGCCTTGCTTCTACGGGAATAGTGAGGATGGCAACGGTATATGCGCCTATTGCCATAAAGCCTGCCTGGCCCAGAGAGAAGAGGCCGGTAAAGCCGGTAAGCAGGTTCATAGCTACGGCTACGATTGCATAAATCGCGCTTCTTTCCAATATGGAAATTGCATAATTGTATTGCCCTCTGTTGGAATCTAAGTACGTCAACAACAGGAACGCAGCAACAACTAAAGCAATTGACAATATATATTTTGTTCTTCTACTCAATGTAATCATACCTTATCCGTCACCTTCTCTCCAAAGAGCCCGGTAGGCTTGAATAGAAGCATTAATATCAACAGTACAAAGGTAAAGGCGTCGCTGAAAGTGGAATAGCCCATAGCCACTAGAGCCGTCTCGCCTAATCCCAGGATAAAGCCGCCTACCATAGCGCCCGGAATGCTTCCTATTCCTCCGAGTACCGCGGCCACAAAGCATTTCAACCCCGGCAGAGCACCGCTGAAGGGAAATACGGTCATGCGATCCGTAAAGTACAGAATGGATCCTACAGCCGCAAGCAGTGAACCTATGGCAAAGGTTATGCTGATAACCTTGTTCAATTTTATGCCCATAAGCTGCGCGGTTTCAAAATCCCTGGATGCTGCACGCATGGCCATGCCGATTTTGCTGTGATTGACAAGCATCATCAGCAGGTAAACCAGGGCTAAAGTAATTACCGGAGTAATAAAAGTTACCAGCGAGGCAGAAAGAGGTCCGATTTGGAATATCTTTTTAAGTATAGAAATGGACGGATAGCCTCGAGGCAGAGCCGTAAAAAGATACGTGGCAAGATTCTGCAACAAGTATGATACACCGATGGCAGAAATCATAATAGACATTCGGGGAGCGTTACGCAGCGGTTTGTAAGCCATGCGCTCAATCAATATGCCCAGCACAACCGTTGCAATCAGAACAATGGGTATGGCAATAAACCACGGGAATGAAGCCATGGCAAAAATCATAAAATAGCCTGCCATCATAAAAATATCGCCGTGGGCAAAATTAATCAAACGTAAAATTCCGTATACCATTGTATATCCGATTGCAATCAAGGCATATGCTCCACCGAGGGAGATGCCCGTTAGGCAATGTTGTAAAAATACTGAAATACTCATAAAAAAGGCCTCCTGTTAGAGCCTTAATTTAATAATGATACCTGTAATCGAGTGGGACTGTTACATCCCACTCGATTTAATTGCTTTTCTTTAGATTATTCAACTACAGAAACAGTCATTAAGAACTTGAAGGTGCCGTCTTCAACGGTCTTAATAAAGGCAAGATCTTTATTTGCGTCGCCCTTCTCGTTGAAGGAAATGGCTCCGGTAACGCCGACTAAGGATACGCCTGTCAATGCATCACGAATTGCCGTACCTTCCGTCGAATTAGCCGCTTTGATTGCCTCCAGCGCGGTGAGGTAAGCGTCATATCCCAATGCGGAAACAGCGGGGATAATGTCGTCCTGACCATTTTCTACAAGGTACTGCTTGAATCCTGTAATAAAGGAAGCAGCTTCATCTGTAGCAGGCTCTGCCTCGTCAAAGAAGGTTGAAAGCACGATGCCTTCCGCATCAGCGCCGGCATTTTCAATAATGGTTGCATTTTCCCAAGTGTCTCCACCCATGATGGGGCAGGTAATGCCGAGCTCTCTGGCTTGCTTGATAATTAGAGGAGCTGTGGTTATCGAAGATGGAGCGAAGATTACATCCGGATTCTTTGCTTTCACGTTGGTGAGAATGGCTTTGAAATCCGTTTGGTTTGTTTGGAATTGTTCCTGAGCAACAACAGCGCCGCTTCCTGCGAGCTTGTTAAAAGCATCTACGAAGAAAGCGCCAAGACCGGAAGAATAATCGTCCCCCAGCTGTGTGATAACGGCAGCAGTTTTTGCTCCGTTCTGAACGGCATAATTTGCCATTACAGTTCCCTGGAACGGATCAAGGAAGCAAACACGGAAATAGTAGTCATTTCCTTCTGTAACCTGAGGATTGGTGCAGGAAGCGCCGATGGCAGGTACTTGAGCCTCTGCAAAGATCTCGCCCGCGGCAATGGATACGCCGGAGCCATAGGAGCCGATGACAACGGAGACTCCCTGATTCATAAGGCTCTGGGCTGCAGTGACCGCTTCTGTCTTGTCGGACTTGTTATCAACCTCGACTAATTCAACTTTATAGGTTTCCCCTCCGATTTCAACAGTGGGGTAAACGGTGTTGGCATATCGAATGCCTAAGACTTCCTGGAACCCACCTCCGCCGTTTTCGCCGGTGAAAGGTTCAAACACACCAATTTTAATCACCTTCTCCTCTTCGTTGCTGTTTCCTGAGGAGCATCCTGCGAAAGCCAGTAAAACCATCGCAAGGACAAGGACCAATGCGGTTGTTTTCTTCATCATAAGAATATACCTCCATCGATACACTATGTAGGAGTCGCGTTGGACACCGTAAAAATTGGTTAAATTATATATGAACAAACGGTCATAATCAAGGAATTATTTGAATTGAAGAGCGTAAATGTACGAAAGTTCTGATTATAAAAAAATTAAACAAATTTCAAAATTTCGCTTTACATAGTGGAAAAGGTGTGATACTGTGTATATGGTATTTTAGATGTACGAAGTTGATTCACAAGTATTTGTAAATCATGGTTCGTCAATGATTTGGAAATACTTGTGAATTTTTTTTCGGCACGGGTACACAAAGTAAGGAGGTATCTTTGATGAATAAAGGTACAGTAAAATGGTTCAACGAGAGTAAAGGTTATGGATTTATTTCCAACGATGACGGCGGGGAAGACGTATTTGTTCACTACTCCAGCATCGTAGCTGACGGTTTCAAAACCCTTGCAGAAGGGCAAAAAGTTACTTTTGATGTGGAGCAGGATCCCAAAAACAGCAGCAAACTTCGCGCTGTAAACGTTCAGGGCGCCTAAACGCCTCAGCTGATTACACCTGCAAACGGAAGGCCTTTCTGTCGAAATCCAGAAGGCCTTCTTTTTTCATTCGTCCAAGTTCACGGCTCATTGCGCTTCTATCGATGCAAAGGTAATCGGCCAACTCGTTTCGATTGAATGGGATCTCAAACACATTTGAATTGGCATGCTCCGCTTGATCTTCTAAAAAAGCCAGAAGCCTGCCGCGGATGGTCTTGTGGGTGATATATGACATTTTCTTGTTCAGCAGCATATTCTTTGTTGCTATAATATTGAGCAGATTGGAAATTAACTGCTGATGGAACATGCAAGCATTGTTGCAGGTTCTAAGCATGCGGTTGATATCCAAAAGAAGCACACTGCAATCTTCTACCGCCTCAACGGATACGGGTATTTTAGCAAGTCCCATGCAGGCATATGTCTCACCGAAAAGATTTCCCGGTTCCAGACTGCCGATGATCATTTTATCGCCGTAGATGTTTTCTTTTATCACCTGGGCCTTGCCGGACAACAAAATGCCCAGCTTCGGATAAGATTCTTCTGCAAGAAAGATAAAACTGCCTCTGGCAAATTCCTGTTGACGGCTATCCATACAGGAAAGAATGCGATTTATGTCTTGTTCGCTGATTTTAGCGAAAAGCGGATGGTTTAATAAAATTTTATTCATAATAATTCCCCTTTGTTGCAACTGCAACGGACTATACGGTCGAAATTAATTATAGTATGCGTAGAAAGCGATTGCAAGATATAACGTTTCAACTAAAACGTCGGAAAATAAGAATTAATGGAGGAAAAAAATATGATCAGACAGATTATTAAAATTGATGAGGATCTCTGCAACGGATGCGGACTCTGCGCAGAAGCATGCCATGAGGGGGCTATTGCCATGATAGACGGAAAAGCAAAGCTGGTCCGAGATGACTATTGTGACGGACTGGGGAATTGCCTGCCCGTTTGCCCCACCGGCGCCATTTCCTTTGAGGAGAGAGAAGCGGCGCCTTTTGACGAGGAGGCGGTGAAAGCAAGAATGGAGGCCGAGAAGCAGAAGGTTCAGCCTTTGGCATGCGGTTGTCCCGGTACCCATGCGAGAAGCCTGGCCGAAAGACGTCATACGTCCTCCGCTGCGGCTGAAGCGCCTGTGCAGGCGGCAGCGGCAGCACCTGAGAGCCAGTTAATGCAGTGGCCGGTGCAGATTAAGCTGGTTCCGGTTAATGCGCCCTACTTTGACAATGCAAATCTGTTGGTTGCGGCAGACTGCGCCGCCTATGCCTATGGCAACTTCCATAATGAATTTATGAAAAATAAAGTAACGATTATCGGTTGTCCCAAGTTGGATGCGGGAGATTATGCCGAAAAGCTTACGGCCATCCTTCGGGAGAACAACATTAAAAGCGTTACCGTAGCCCGCATGGAAGTTCCCTGTTGTGGCGGTATTGAGCACGCCGTGAAGCAGGCTCTGATGAACTGCGGCAAAATGATTCCGTGGCAAGTTGTGACCATTTCAACGGATGGTCAGATCCTCGACTAAGTCGAAATATACAAGAGAAAGAGAGAACCTCCTGTCTCTCCTATCGGCAGAAGGCGCCTGATTGACCGTCAGGCGCCTTTTTTGTATGGAATTCTTTCGTTGCATGCGTCCGGCAATGATGGTAAAATTCAAATACATACATATTGGATTATTTTGTATAAAACTACCAATTATCGGAATAATGCGGTGCTGAGCTAAAGCGCTAACGAAAAGATGTATTGAAAGAAGGCGAGACAATGAAAAGCATTTCAATTGGTGAAGGAAAGCTAACTATGGAGGAACTGCTTGCTGTGGCAAGAAACGGAGCAAAAGTCCGGTTATCGAAGGAAGCGGTGGCAGCCATAAGTCAATCTCGGGATGTGGTGGAAAAGTGCGTAGATGAGAAAAGAGTTGTCTACGGGCTGACAACAGGTTTTGGAAAGTTCAGCGATGTAACCATTTCTGAACAGGACACCTTTTTGCTGCAAGAGAACTTGATAATGAGCCATGCGTGCGGTGTGGGAGAACCTTTGCCGGATGAGGTGGTAAGGGCAATGATGCTCTTGCGAATCAATGCTCTGGCAATCGGCTATTCAGGGGTACGTGTTTCAACGGTTGAAACTCTGATTGAAATGCTGAACAAAGATGTAATACCGGTTGTTCCGTCTAAGGGATCCTTGGGCGCAAGCGGTGATCTGGTTCCTCTTGCGCATATGTCACTCGTACTCTTGGGAATGGGTGAGGCAAAATACAAGGGAGAAAGAATGACCGGAGAACGGGCAATGAAAATGGCCGGAATTGCACCGGTAAAACTCACCTCGAAAGAAGGTCTGGCTTTGATCAACGGCACTCCTGCCATGTGTTCTATCGGCGCTCTTGCCTTGGCAGATGCAGAGATCCTTATGAAGTCTGCCGATGTAATTGCTGCGCTGAGCATGGAGGCTGAATGCGGCATTTCCGATGCTATGGATGAGCGGCTTCACAGAGTACGGCGCCAGCCGGGACAGATGACTGTAGCGGAAAATATGAGGAGGCTGTTTGAAGGAAGCGAGTATATAAGCCGCCAGGGAGAGAAAAGAGTGCAGGATGCGTATTCTTTCCGCTGTATTCCTCAGATCCATGGAGCCAGCCGGGACGCTATTGAATATGTAAGAAATGTCGTTCATAATGAACTTAATGCTGTAACGGATAACCCCCTTATATTCTCTGACACGGAGGAAGCGCTGTCCGGCGGTAATTTCCATGGTCAATATCTGGCCATCAGCCTGGATGTTCTGGGCATTGCTCTTGCGGAGCTTGCCAATGTTTCGGAAAGAAGGATAGAGCGCCTTGTAAATCCGGCTTTAAGCGGCCTGCCCGCTTTTTTGGTTAAGCATGGCGGCCTGAATTCCGGCATGATGATCGCCCAGTATACAGCAGCGGCCTTGGTATCGGAAAACAAAGTTCTGGCCCATCCTGCGTCTGTGGATTCCATACCGTCGTCGGCGAATCAGGAAGACCATGTAAGCATGGGTATGACGGCTGCAAGAAAAGCGAGAGAGATCCTAAATAATGTGACGAATGTTTTGGCCATTGAAGTAATGTGCGCGGCTCAGGCATTGGAGTTCCAGGGACATGAAGGACTGTCTCCGGCAGGCCGGGCTGTATATCGTTTGATACGTGAACAGGTTCCTCCCCTTGAAAAGGATCGGATCCTGTATGTGGATATGCAAAAATGTGCAGAACTGCTTCGTAGCGGGGCAATCTTGCAGGCGGCGGAGTCTGTTGTAGGACCGTTGCAGTAAAGAGGAGGTGAAGGCAATTGCTTGATAATGCGCGCATTGCAAACTCGATGAAGATTTGTCTTGGAGGGGAGTTACCTCCCAGAAAACCTTTTGTAGAAGGAATAAGGCGAGCTCCTGTCAGGGAGTTTGCCCTGACCGAGGAAGATACCCTGTTGGCGCTAAAAAATGCCCTCCGATATGTACCGCCGGAATGGCATGAGGAACTGATTCCGGAATTCCTCGAAGAGCTCTTTACGAGAGGCAGGATTTACGGCTATCGTTTCCGTCCTGATGGGCAGATCAAAGGAAAGCCGATTGACGAGTATAAGGGGAGATGCATTGAAGGGAAGGCTTTTCAGGTCATGATCGACAACAACCTGGATTTCGATGTGGCGTTGTATCCTTACGAGCTGGTAACTTACGGAGAGACCGGACAAGTCTGCCAAAACTGGATGCAATACCTTTTAATTAAGAGATACCTGGAAGAGCTTACGGACGAACAAACCCTTGTAGTGGCATCGGGCCATCCTCTCGGACTGTTTCAATCCCATAAAACCTCACCGAGAGTGATCATTACAAACGGCTTGATGATAGGCCTCTTTGACGATCAGAAAAACTGGCACAGGGCGGCGGCTCTCGGCGTGGCAAATTACGGCCAGATGACGGCAGGCGGATGGATGTACATCGGTCCCCAAGGAATCGTCCATGGTACTTTTAATACGCTGCTAAATGCGGGCAGGTTAAAGCTGGGCATACCCGACGACGGCAACCTGGCCGGCAAGCTTTTTGTGAGCTCCGGCCTGGGAGGAATGAGCGGAGCCCAAGGAAAGGCGGCTGAAATTGCAGGAGGAGTGGCCATTATCGCGGAAGTGGATTACTCCCGTATAAAGACGCGCCTTGACCAAGGTTGGGTCCACGAGATCGCCGAATCACCTGCCAAAGCTTTTGCGAAAGCGGAGAAATATAAGGAAGAAAAGAAGGCTATCGCCATCGCTTTTTACGGTAATATCGTAGATCTGTTAGAGTATGCCGACAGGGAAAACATCCACATTGATCTCTTGTCCGACCAGACCTCCTGCCACGCCGTATACGACGGCGGATACTGTCCCCAGGGGCTGAGCTTTGAAGAAAGAACCCAATTGCTTGCTACAGACCACGAGAAGTTTAAGCAATTGGTGGATGAAACTCTTGTTCGCCACTTCCGGGTTATTAAGAGGCTCACGGACAAGGGAACCTATTTCTTTGACTACGGAAACAGCTTTATGAAAGCGGTATATGATGCCGGGGTTACGGAAATTTGCCGGAACGGCAGGGATGAAATAGACGGCTTCATATTTCCTTCTTATGTGGAGGATATACTGGGACCGAGGCTTTTCGACTACGGATACGGACCTTTTAGGTGGGTCTGCCTTTCGGGAAAGCCCGAAGATCTGAGACGTACGGATTTGGCTGCAATGGAATGCATCGATCCCAATCGCAGGTACCAGGATCGCGACAATTACAACTGGATTCGTGATGCGGAGAAAAACCGGCTGGTAGTCGGCACCCAGGCACGCATCCTTTATCAGGATGCCATAGGCAGAAGGAATATTGCCCTTCGCTTTAACAAGCTGGTTCGCGACGGCGAATGCGGACCGATTATGCTGGGAAGGGACCATCACGATACGGGAGGTACGGATTCTCCCTTCCGGGAAACCTCCAATATCAAGGACGGCAGCAACATCATGGCGGATATGGCCACACATGTTTTTGCCGGAAACTGCGCAAGGGGCATGAGCCTGGTTGCGCTGCATAACGGAGGAGGCGTCGGAATTGGCAAGGCCATCAACGGCGGCTTCGGAATGGTGCTGGACGGAAGTGAAAGAGTGGACGAAATACTAAGAAGCGCCATGCCCTGGGATGTGATGGGCGGCGTTGCGAGAAGAAGCTGGGCGCGGAATGAAAATGCGGTGGAAGTTTGTATGGAATACAACCGTATGGGAGATGAAAATCACATTACCTTGCCCTTCATAGCAGAGGATGAAGATAAGCTTAGAGACTATGTCCATCAACAGTACAGTGTGAGACAAAGGAGTGACTGATATGGCAATCAAACGAATCATGGAATGCGTACCCAACTTCAGTGAGGGCAGAGACCTTTCAAAAGTAGAAAAAATCGCTGATGCTTTCCGAGGGAAGGAAGGCGTAAAGCTGTTGGACTATTCTTCCGATGCGGACCACAACCGCAGCGTCATAACGGTGATCGGAGAGCCTGAAGCCCTTGGAGCCGCTGTGGTAGAGGCAATCGGCATCGCCCGGGATCTCATCGATATGAATCAGCATGAAGGCCAGCATCCCAGAATGGGGGCGGCTGACGTTGTGCCGTTCATTCCCATTAAAAATGTCACCATGGAAGATGCCATAGCGCTTTCAAAGGAAGTGGGCAAAGAAGTTGGTGAGAAGTTTGGCATCCCGGTATTCCTTTATGAGAAATCGGCGAGCGCTCCACATAGAGAGAATCTGGCGGATGTACGCAGAGGCCAGTATGAGGGTCTTGTCGAAAAACTGAAGGATAGCGCGCTTTGGACTCCGGATTACGGCCCGGCGGCGCCTCATCCCACCTTCGGTGCAGTTGCCATCGGCGCCAGGATGCCTCTTTGCGCTTACAATGTAAATCTGGGCACCGACAATCTGGAGATTGCTACTGCCATTGCGAAGAAGGTACGGTTTCTTGGCGGCGGGCTTCGCTATTGCAAAGCCATGGGGGTGGAGCTGAAAGAACGGAGGCAAACCCAAGTGTCCATGAACCTGACGGATTACACCAAGACAACTATATACAGCGCCTTCGAAATGGTCAAAATGGAGGCGGCCAGATACGGCGTTCCGGTAGTGGGCAGCGAGGTCATCGGATTAGTTCCTCAGCAGGCGCTCATCGACTGTGCGGAATACTATTTGGGGATTGAAAATTTCTCGGCAGATCAAATCATCGAAAATCGGATAATGGAATAAGGTAGTCTGGAGGGCAAAAAACAAATGGCGAAAAGGATATTAGTTCACGCCAGCCAGTTGGTCACCTGTAGCGGTTTTGCCCCTAAGCGGGGCAAGGAGATGCAGGAGCTTCATGTCATTGAAGACGGGGCTGTATTGATGGAAGACGGTCTGATCGCTGCTGTAGGGACTACCGACGAACTGCTTCCGAATGCCGCAGATGCAGAGGTCCTTGACTGCAGCGGTAAAGCCGTATTACCGGGCTTTGTGGATTCTCACACCCATTTGATCTTTGCCGGTTATCGGGCGGAAGAATTTTCATGGCGGCTTTCCGGTGTCAGCTACATGGATATAATGCGGCGGGGAGGCGGCATTAACGCTACCACCATCCCCACAAGGACGGCTACTTTAGAAGAACTGAAGCGGGAAGGACGAAAAAGATTGGCGTCCATGCTTGCGTTCGGCGTGACTACCGTGGAAGGCAAGAGCGGCTACGGACTGGATCGGGATACGGAGATCAAACAGCTTACAGCCATGAAACAGCTGGACCGGGAGCAGCCCGTTGATATTGTAAACACCTTTATGGGGGCCCATGCCCTTCCGGAAGAGTTTAAAGGCAGAACCGATGATTACGTGGACTTCATCATAAGCGAAGTGCTTCCTGAAGTGGCAAAGCGGGAGCTTGCTCAATTCTGCGATGTCTTTTGCGAAGCCGGTGTTTTTGACATAGAGCAGTCCCGAAAGCTGCTTCTTGCCGCGAAAAAATACGGAATGGAAATCAAGCTTCATGCGGATGAGATCGTCTCCCTCGGGGGCGCCGAACTGGCTGCGGAATTAGAGGCGGTTTCTGCGGATCATCTGCTTCAGGCATCGGATGAAGGGATTGTAAGACTGGCTGAAAGAGGCGTTATTGCCACACTGCTGCCAGCTACGGCTTTTAGCTTGAAGGAGCCTTATGCAAGGGCGAGGAAAATGATTGACAGCGGCTGCGCTGTGGCGCTGGCTACGGATTTTAATCCCGGGAGCTGTTTTACAAACTCCATTCCGCTGCTCTTTGCTCTCGCTACCATCTATATGGGTATGACTATCGAGGAAGCGGTTACTGCAATGACTATCAACGGCGCCGCCGCATTGAAGCGGGAGAAGCAAATCGGCAGCATAGATGTGGGAAAGAAGGCGGACCTCATCGTCTTGGAGTTTCCCAGTTATCAGTTCCTGAATTATCACTTTGCGGTGAACATCGTTGAAAAGGTCATTAAAAACGGCGAGCCGGTATTTGATAAGTACAGGTAGGCTGACGGTTATTACATTTACAGCAAAACACTATATAGAAAGGCGGATACTATGCTAAAAGAACGTACGATAGAGCAATTTACGAAAGAACTTGCGGCGGACTCTCCCGTTCCGGGAGGCGGAAGCGCGGCGGCATTGGCCGGAGCAACGGCAGCCGGTCTCATAGCCATGGTGGCGTCGCTTACCGTAGAAAAAAAGGGCTATGAAGAGCATTGGGCGGAGATGGAGCAAATCCGGAAAGAAATGGAGCAGGCGAGAGCCTTCTTTCTTGATGCCATGGATGAGGATGCAGGCTCGTATGCGAAGGTAATCGACTGTTTTAAGATGCCCAAAAACACGGAGGAGGAAAAAGCTTGCCGCATCAATGCCATTCAAGATGCGCTTTATGAAGCGGCTGTCGTGCCTCTGCAAGTGGCAGAGAAGGCGGCTGCTCTTTTCGATTATGCAGGGATCGTTATTGAAAAAGGAAACAAAAATGCAGCTTCCGATGGGGCTGTTGCGGCTTTAATGGCTCGCGCAGCCACAAGAGGCGCTCTCTTCAATGTTACAATAAATGCGGAATCCCTCAAGGATCCGCAAAAAAAAGCAGAGCTTCTGAAACTGGCAGAGAAACTTGAAAAGGAAGCCGACGAGGCGGAAGCAAAAGCTTTGAAGCAGATGATGCTTTAAGCTGTTTCAAAGATCCATTAAGAGTTTTTTCAGTTGATTAAATGAAAACCATCACCCCAAAGAAAGGTGATGGTTTTTGCGTATCATTATGCTTTTCTTATGCTACTGCGGCTTCCAGGGCAAGTTTCATCATATCCGTAAAGGATTTTTCACGCTCTTCTGCCGTAAGCTTTCCTCCGGTCACAAAGTGATCGCTGATGGTTACTATAGTCAAAGCCTTGGCTCCCAGCCGAGCCGCATTCATATAAAGGGCTGCCGCTTCCATTTCCACGGCCATAACGCCTAGCTTCGCCCATCTCTTCCACCAGTCCGGATCGTCCTCATAGAACACGTCGCAGGAAACGATATTGCCCGCCCGAATAGGAATGTTTTCCCTGTCCGAGGCTTCCTTTACCTTGATGAGGAGATCATAATCACAGCAGGGCGCAAAATGGCCGGGAAGATTGTAGGTATGTTGCCAATTGGAGTCCGTTGAGGCGCTGAGACCTACCACAATGTCCATCAGTTTGATGTCTTCATGGAAGGAGCCGGCGGATCCTACTCGTATCAGATTGCGAACTCCAAACTCCTTGATAAGCTCGTAGCTGTATATTCCCATGGAGGGCATACCCATGCCCGAGCCCTGCACAGAGACGGGAACGCCTTTATAGGTGCCGGTAAAGCCCAGCATACCGCGAATCTCGTTATAGCATCTTGGGTTGTCCAAAAAATTTTCGGCAATAAATTTCGCTCTCAGAGGATCTCCCGGCATCAGTATGGATTCCGCAATATCGCCTTTTTTGGCCGCGTTGATATGTGCTGTACTCATATTACTTTCTCCTTTGTTCCAGTATGTATTTTGATTCCCGAAAACGAACCGTGGTATATAAATAGTATAACATAAATGGAAGGCATAATATATATTTTGTGGATCCGTTTTCGTGTTACGGCTTACGAGTATAGAAAATAATTATTCTTTACGGAACTTACGGGATAGACTATTATAAAAATAGAAAAATATAAAGGAGTAGGATAATGAAAGAAAACGCGCTGTCTGGCCGCTATTATGAAATTGAAGAAATTGTATCATTAAAGCAGATGATCAGGGCAAGCGTTCAACGATATGCAGAAAGACCGGCCTTTCTTGTTAAAAAAGAAAGAGGCGGCAGCTATGAGCAGATAAAATATTCTCAACTTGGAAGGGATATTGATGCGCTTGGTACCGGGCTTTTGGACTTGGGATTGTCCGGATCGAAAATAGCCATCATCGGCGAAAACTGCTATGAATGGATCGTCAGCTATTTGGCGGTGGTAAACGGCGTTGGAGTAGTCGTGCCTTTAGATAAGGAACTCAATCAAGAGGAGATCTACAACCTGTTGGAGACAGCGGAATGCGATGCCGTCTTTTTTACGGAAACCTACGAAAATATTATTAAAGAATATCCGGTCAAACATAAGGTTCGTATGAAGATATACGGTGACCGAACAGATCCGGAGGAGAAATTGCAGGGAGAGCCGGCCTCGGAAGGGATTCTTAACTGGGCAAGCCTTGTAGCGAGAGGGGAATCCTTGATGGAGAAGGGGGATAGGAGTTTTCTTGACAGTGATCCTGACCCGGAGGAGATGCGGATGCTCTTGTTTAGCTCGGGGACTACTGGAACGGCCAAAGGTATCATGCTTTGTCACCGGAATATTGTCAGCAATTTGATGGACACCAGAAGGATTGTCAATGTTACGCCGGAGGATAGGACTCTGTCCATTCTTCCCATTCATCACACCTTTGAAAACACCATGGGTATGCTGCTCATATTGTATAGCGGGGCATCGGTTGCCTTCTGCGAAGGGCTGAAATATGTGACGAAGAACTTTGTGGAAGCGCAGGCTACGGTCTTGATCGGAGTGCCGCTTATCTTCGAATCTATCTACAATAAAATCTGGAAGCAAGCAGAGAAAAATAAACTGGATGGAGCCTTAAAGAAGGCCATCAAGCTCAATCGTTTTTTTAAAGCCATGGGAATCTCTGCGGAAAGGAAGCTTTTCAAAACCATTCATGAGAGCTTTGGCGGAAAGCTTCGAATGGCGGTAACCGGAGCCGCAGCAATTGACCCTAATGTCTTCAGAGGATTTGAGGATTTTGGAATAACCATGCTGCAGGGTTACGGGCTCACCGAATGTTCGCCTCTTGTGGCGGGGACCCCGGATTTCGTAAATCGTCGTAAGAAAGCCGGTTCGGTAGGTCCGGTCGTTCCAAGCGGTCAATTGAAAATAGCGGATCCGGATGAGGACGGTATTGGAGAAGTAGTGTACAAAGGTCCCAATGTGATGTTGGGTTATTACAAAATGCCGGAGGAGACGGCAAAGGTTCTTAAGGACGGATGGTTCTATACCGGCGACCTGGGATTTTTGGATGAAGAAGGATGGCTTTATCTGACTGGCAGGAAAAAGAATGTAATCGTTACGAAAACAGGTAAAAATATATATCCGGAGGAGATCGAACTCTATGTGAACCGCAATAAATATGTGCATGAAAGCATGGTTCACGGAGTGGATGATGACGAAGATGCGGGAACGATTGTAGGGATTCAGGTTCACCCTGCATATGATATTATTTACGAGGTGTTCGGCGCGGAATACGACGATGCCAGCATTTACAAGTTGATAAAGGGAGTAATCAAGGACATCAACGAAAAGCTGCCCGTATATAAACGGATTCGTAATGTCAGCATAAGGAAAGACGAATTTATTAAAACCACCACCAAAAAAATCAAGAGGCATAAAAATTAAGCGCAAAAAGCGCAATTGGATCGGATACCTGTACTAAGAGTTATGTCAAATCGTTTGTTCAATAAATGCCACGGTTCCTTCTGTGGCATTTAATTCTGCCGTCATGCCCATGGGAATGACAATTTGCGGGTAAATATGCCCGCTCCTTAGGTTGTTGACGGTGGGTATACCCAGAGGGCGAATCACCTGATCAAAGATCTCTGATAGAGATAAAGTATCGGAAGGATCTATATCTTCTTCCGGTATATCGGAAAAAGTGCCCAGTATTATCCCTTCGGCGGCCTGCAGTTTACCTGCCAGCTTCAGCGCCGTCAGATTTCTGTCTATCCGATAAGGAAGCTCATCTACTTCTTCTATGAAAAGAATTTTTCCTCTTGTATCGATTTCATAGGGAGACCCTAAGGCGGCTGCCATTACGGACAGATTGCCTCCGGTAATTTCTCCACGGGCAATTCCCGAACATATAGTCTCAAGAGTTTCCCCGGGAGGATTTTCCACTTTTCCCGGCTGCGGGCCGCAGAAAACCGCGACAGACAAGCTTTCCAAAGTGAAGGAATCCAAAGACTCATATCCCCTTGCCGGCATGGGAGCGTGGTAGGTTATAAACTCACAGAGCCTATTGAATACCGTATGCAGAGCGGTGATATCGCTATAGCCCGCGAAGAACTTCGGATTACGGCGTATGCTCGCATAATCCAATAAGGGAAGGATTCGGGTGGCCCCGTAGCCTCCTCGCAGACAGAAGATGCCGCGGATATCCGGATCAAGAAATGCATCGTTTACGTCCTTTGCCCGGGCTTCATCCATACCGGATAAGTAGCCGTTTTTCAGGAAACAACTGGGAAAAGGAATCGGTTCCAATCCTAAAAATCGGATGGATTGAAGAGACAGTTCTATTTTGTCTTCCGAGACGGGAGAGGAGGGAGCAATCAGAGCCACCGGATCTCCTTTTTTAAGTGGGTGAGGTTTTATCATGATTCCATCTCCTTGGTTAAATGTCTGAAATTCCCTTGTATTTATATATGGGCAGCCGAGCGAAAATATGATTTCATATCCTGTCCTTCGCCTCAATAGAATAGATGGAGAGGTGATATGGAGAATGAATCCGGATTATTTAAAAGAACAGGCAAAAGACGCAGCCATTCGAGCAATTGCGCTGCGCAGAGAACTGCATCAGTGGCCTGAACCGGGAAATGAGGAGTTTCGCACCACCAAGATTATAGAAAGAGAGCTAAAGAGCTTGGGACTTCCTGTAGAACTGCCGCTGCCTACCGGATTGATATGTACGATAACATGTGAAAGGCAGCCCGGTTCTTTAGAAGGATGCTTAATAGATGAGAGTGTGGGAAAAGATCCTGTGGGGGACACGGACGGGGAAAAAGGAATCGCGCTTCGTGCCGATATAGACGGTCTTCCCATAGAGGAAAAGGTGCGGCTTCCTTTTTCTTCTTTTCGAAAAGGTTACATGCACGCCTGCGGGCATGATGTGCATACGGCTGTTTTACTGGGGACAGCAAGGGTTATCAGCAAAAATAAGCATATGCTTAAACGCAATGTTAAACTTATATTTCAACCTGCGGAGGAGACAACGGGCGGAGCGGAAAAAATGATCGCCGCCGGCTGTTTTCGGAATCCGGATATCTCTTCGGTTTACGGACTCCATATTAAACCGGAGCTTTCTGCGGGAAAGATCGGGATCCGATACGGACAGGTGCACGCCGCATCGGAAATGTTTCGCATTCGAATAAAAGGGCGCGGGTGTCACGGAGCTTTTCCTGAGAAAGGGGTGGACGCACTGCTAACCGGATGCCAGGTGGTAAGCAGCTTGCAGACTGCGGTGAGCCGATCTGTCTGCCCCCTTGATCCTGCGGCGCTGACAGTGGGAACCTTTCACGGCGGAACGGCGGCAAACGCTATTGCAGATGAAGCGATTCTCGAAGGCACGATCCGGAGCTTTAATCCGGATGTGGGAAGGGTGCTTAGACAGAGGACAGAGGATATCGTTCGCTTTACCGCTTTGTCGGCAGGCGCAGAGGGTACAGTTTCCTTCACGAAGGGGTATCCCGCATTGATAAACGACGAGGAAGCCACAGCCCGCTTAATGCAGTTGGCTTCGGCTTTGATCGGCAGAGAAAATGTGATTGAGATTGCGGAACCTTCCATGAGCGTAGAGGATTTTTCTTATTACCTTCGAAGCGCAAAAGGTTCTTTCTTTTTTTTGGGAAGCGGATTCCCTGACCGGGAAAATCCGCCCATTCATTCCGGTCATCTTTATGTCAATGAAGAATGTATTGAAACGGGGATTTTGCTCATGTCCGCCCTTTGTTTCAGATAAAATAATAAAAAAGCCGGGAGACACGGGCCGGCTTTTCTACCTTTACACGTTTATGTGCAATTGTGTGCATTTAACTTATGCACGAGTGGGGACGGGTGAGTTTTACTCTGCCTTCGCTTTGTTGAACTGCTTCGCCATACGAGAAACTTTTCTTGACGCTGTATTCTTATGAATCGTTCCCTTAGCAGCAGCTTGCTTTAATTTCTTTTCTGCTAAAGCAAGTTTGTCGGCAGCGACAGCCAGATCTTTTTCTGCAATGGCCTTGTCAAAGCTTTTTACGATTTCCCTCAGGTGGGTTTTCACTCTCCTGTTGACAGCAGTCCTTTTAGCGATGACTTTGATCCGTTTTTTTGCAGATTTGATATTTGCCATATTTTTCACCCCACTTTCAAGAACAAATATAGCCTTGTAAAGTATAGCGGAATAAAGTAGAAAAATCAAGTGCAAAATAAAGAAAAAAGAGCGGGGGAAGGAAATGAATTACAGAACTGACTTAGCGATTGAAAGCAAAGAAATGATCGATGAGGAAAATAAAGGGAGAAGGGTTGAAATACCCGGAGTGGAAGTGGACGAAGATCAATACGAGCAAGGTGTTAAAGTTACCCGAATAAAGATAACAACAGAAGAAGGCAGCCGAATAATGGGTAAGCCTAAAGGAAATTATATCACCATCGAAGCAAGAGATCTTGTGGACGGAGAAGAAGAGGTAAAACAGGAAACTGTGAAAGCGATAACCACGGAGCTTTCAAAATTAGTTCGTTTTCATAATAAATTAAAGGTATTGGTTATTGGTTTGGGCAATGAAGCGGTGACACCGGACTCTTTAGGGCCCTGTACCGTATCAAAGGTTAAGGTTACCCGTCATATGTTTATAATCACCGGAGCGGAAAGCGACGAGGACGTAGGATGCGTAAGCGCGCTGATTCCCGGAGTGATGTACACAACGGGAATGGAATCGGCAGAGTTGATTCGAAGCGCTGTAGACATTGCGAAACCCGAAGTGGTCATCGCTGTTGACGCCCTGGCAGCCAGAAATGTAGACCGCATCAGTTCCACAATTCAAATAACGGATACGGGTATTTCCCCGGGAGCGGGAACGGGTAATATGCGGAAAGATCTGACGGAGCAGTCGCTGGGAACGAGGGTTATAGCCATAGGAGTTCCCACGGTAATCGATTCAAAAACACTTATACTTGATAATCTGGCCGGTTACCTAAAAAAGCCCGAGGAAGCGGAGAAGCATATTGAAAAAAATGGCCACAGCATGATCGTTACAACGACGGACATAGACCAGATTATTGCAGATTTTTCCGAGGTCATTGCAAATGGTATAAATAATACGCTGCATCCCGGCATATATTCCTCTTAAGAAGAGGTGTATATATGAGAAGAAGATCATCGCGCAGAAAATCAAGGAACAAAAGAATGCTTTTGTTCCTTACCGTGTTGTTTTGGAGCTTTTCGGTTCTGACCTGTGTGTTTATGCTGAACGACGGTTTGGACGGCAGCAAATCGGACATGGGGCAGGAGGTAGGAAAGCAGTACCTGACTGCGGCATTCCCGGCAGTGAGCAGGAGTTCCGGGACCGATATGCGACAACCCCCATCCGATTCCACCATAAATGATAGTCTCATCATAAAAGGAGCGGACTCCTACGGGGACAGAGATGAGGATTCGGCGAATATGGACGGGGAGAATCAGGAAAGTGTAGACATCCTGGATTCCGCCTCCTCCGGGGATCCGCTGATACTGATTTACCATACCCACGCTACGGAATCCTATCAACCGGTTAGTGACGGTAACTTCCATTCCATCGAAGAAAAGGGTACGGTCAGAGAAGTGGGCAGCGTGTTGAAAAGCGCCCTTGAAGCAAGAGGTATTCCGGTGTTGCATGATAAAACGCTTCATGATCATCCCTCCTACAGCAAATCCTACAGCCGGTCCCTTGCCACCGCGGAGGAGATTCTTAAAGCCAATCCTTCCATTTGCATTGTCATCGATTTACATAGGGATGCGGCGGGCTACATAGGAAACAAAAAGCATACTTTCACGACGGAGGGTAAGATCGCTGCGCAGTTTGCTCTGGTTGTAGGGGAAGGCAATGACAATGTGGAAGCGCTGTTAAGTTTTGCAAACCGGATAACGCAAAAGGCCAACAGTTTGTATCCGGGCTTCAGCAGGGGCATTATCAGAAAAGAATACAAATACAATCAGCATGTGGCGGACAATTATATTTTGCTGGAAATGGGCAACAATGAGAATAACATTGAGGAAGTAAAGATATCCGCGGCGTTGTTTGCCCGGGTGCTTGAAGAAATACTGAAGGAAATGTAGATACCGGTGGTACACTATGCGAATGGATAAATGGACGCAAGCAGACGCAAGAAAGCGGGAGCGTAGTTTGGCGCGTAAAAGGAAAGCGGCAATTTTTTTGCTTGTCTTTTTCTTTTACTTGGGGTTGGCCGTGGTGGATGGCGCCTGCTCGGAGATGACCAGGTATCCCGGCGCTCTTACATTGCAGTCCAAGAGGATTGACAGCAGCCGCATTTTACTATCCTTTCTCGGCAAGGAAGTCATGGTAAATACCGATTGGATTCTGGGTGAAGCGGATCGGTTGAAGGATACAGCGAAAGAGACCATATCCGTATTGTCGGGAATGGTACGAGATCTTCCGGACAGTGTGCAATCGCAACATGCGCAAAATCAAGGGAAGAGAGAAAAATTCCGGCTACCTTCCAAGGCCCTGTAGCCGATCAAACAGGAGGTTCTTTTTGACTGTGTTGTGATCGCAAGTTTTCCTGCATGGCATCCCAATTACAACACCTTTTACAAGTATATAGAAATATGCTACAATAAACAGGCCGCAGAAGCTGCGGTCTGTTTAAGTTTTTGAAATCTATTATTTGAGACATCTTCTATCGGAGGAAATATGGACCAATATCAGAAATATATTAGAAACTTTTGCATTATCGCCCATATCGATCACGGGAAATCCACCCTTGCCGACAGACTTCTGGAAAAGACAGGCGTGGTAGCCCATCGCGACATGAAAGAGCAGTTTCTGGACAATATGGATATAGAGAGGGAACGCGGCATTACCATAAAGCTGCAGACCACGCGTTTGAATTATCGTTCCCGGGATGGTCAAGATTATATCTTTAATCTCATAGATACGCCGGGCCATGTGGACTTTACTTACGAAGTTTCACGTAGTCTTGCGGCCTGCGAAGGAGCTGTTTTAGTAGTGGATGCGACCCAAGGTGTGGAAGCCCAAACTCTTGCCAATGTTTATCTTGCGCTGGATGAAAATCTGGAGATTCTCCCCGTTATTAATAAAATTGACCTGGCCAGCGCAGATCCCGATGCTACAAAGGCAGAAATCGAAGAAGTCATCGGAATCGACGCTTCCGAAGCTCCCTTGATCTCCGCAAAAGAAGGCACCAATATCGAGGAAGTGTTGGAAGGAGTTATTCGTGCCATCCCTGCGCCTAACGGAGATCCTGACGGGAAACTGAAGGCGTTGATTTTCGACTCCTATTATGACAATTACAGGGGCGTGGTCATTTATGCCCGGATTTTCGACGGAACCGTTAAAGAAGGGGATCAGATCCGGCTGATGAGCACAAAAAAGAAATATGAAGTCACGGAAGTGGGAGTATTTGCGCCGGGACACACTCCGGTAAAGCAGCTGCGGGCAGGAGAAGTTGGATACATCTGCGCCAGCATTAAGCAGGTAGCGGATGCGAGAGTGGGCGATACTATCACCCTTGACAACGATCCCGCGGAAGCTCCTTTGCCCGGATATAAAAAGATGCAGTCTATGGTCTATTGCGGAATCTATCCGGCGGAAGGCGAAAAGTATGAAAGCGTGAGAGACGCTCTTGAAAAGCTGCAGGTAAACGATGCTGCATTTTGGTTCGAGCCGGAAACATCCACTGCCTTAGGTTTTGGTTTCCGGTGCGGTTTTTTAGGATTGCTTCATATGGAGATTATCGTTGAGCGGCTGGAAAGGGAGTTTGATTTAAGCATTGTAACCACCTCTCCAAGCGTCACATATAAGGTGGTGCTGAAAGACGGAAGTGAGCTGATGATTCAAAATCCCTCCAATTTGCCGTCTCCCAATGAGATCGACCATATTGAGGAGCCGCTGGTAAAAGCGGACATCATGATTCCAAAAGAATACGTCGGCAGCATTATGGAAATCTGCCAGGAGAGGCGGGGAGTCATGACCCATATGGAATACATTACGGAGAGCCGGGTGGCCCTCCACTATGAAATGCCTCTGAATGAAGTGATCTACGATTTCTTTGATGCGTTGAAATCAAAGACAAAGGGATATGGCTCTCTGGATTATGAGATGCTTCGTTATGAGAAATCAAATCTTGTCAAGCTGGATATCTTGCTTAACAAAGAGCTGGTGGACGCTTTCTCCATGATCGTCCATGAATCTAAGGCCTACAGCCGGGGACGTTTTGTTTGTGAAAAGCTGAAGGAACTTATACCCATGCATCAATTTGAAGTTCCCATCCAGGCTGCCGTCGGGCAAAAGGTCATTGCCCGTGAGACGGTAAAAGCTTACCGCAAGGATGTTATAGCAAAATGCTACGGCGGCGATATTTCCCGGAAGAAGAAACTGCTGGAAAAACAAAAGGAAGGCAAAAAGAGGATGCGTCAGTTTGGCAGGGTGGAAGTTCCGCAGGAAGCTTTCACAGCCGTTTTGAAATACGACGACAACAAATAACAAATATCAAGTAACAAACAACAAATAACAATAGGGGGATGCCTATTATGAAGCCCCTTGGATTATACATTCACATACCCTTCTGCCTGAGAAAATGCAACTACTGCGATTTCTTATCTTTTAGCGGAAGGAGCCGGGAGGATCATGCCGCCTATACAGATGCCCTGCTGGCCGAGTTGGAATACTATGCGGATCGAAATAGCCTCTTAGACAGCATATATATCGGAGGGGGAACACCGTCTCTTCTTGATTCGGATCTGATATCGCGTGTAATGCAACGTATTTTCAGCCGTTTTACCGTAAGTGAGACTGCTGAGATAACAATAGAAGCAAACCCGGGTTTGCTGGACAGGGACAAGCTGACAGCTTACAGGAATGCGGGGATTAACCGTCTCAGCATAGGCGCACAATCTTTGAACGACCAAATTCTTAGCTTGCTCGGAAGAGCCCATGACAGAGACGGATTTATCCGGAATTTTGCAACGGCACGTGACTGCGGCTTTGAAAACATCAGCGTGGATCTGATGTTCGCTATACCCCAACAGACACAGGATATATGGATGGACACTTTGGATAAGACCATCGCCTTGGGGCCGGAACACATTTCTTTCTACAGCCTTCAAATCGAGGAGACGACTCCTTTTTATGAGTTGTGGATGAGAGGGGAGATGGAACCCATCGAGGACCATGTGGACCGAATAATGTATCACAGTGCCATAGAACGGCTGAAAAATAGCGGATATCGGCATTATGAGATATCCAATGCGGCGAAGCCCGGCTATGAATCCCGCCACAATCTGAAGTACTGGTCCATGGAGGAATATCTGGGAGTCGGTCTGGGAGCCCATTCCTATATGAACGGAAAGCGTTTCAGCAATGAAGCGGATTTAGGAAAATATATCCGGATTTCTGCCGAAGGCTCCTGCGCCGGGTCGCAATACGGCTCCGGTCCCTG
The DNA here is from genome assembly GCA_050953365.1 of Anaerovoracaceae bacterium. Classification (GTDB taxonomy): domain Bacteria; phylum Bacillota; class Clostridia; order Peptostreptococcales; family Anaerovoracaceae; genus UBA1426. Next base: position 336,109 of record JBMNMN010000002.1, read on the forward strand.
GACAATATGGTGCCACGAGAACACCGTCGAGGACGAGATGTCGGAATTTCTTTTTACGGGACTCAGAAAAGTGGAAGGAGTTCTTCTTTCCGCTTTTGAAGAGAGGTTTGCATTGCCGCTGACGGCAATTTACGGAGATTCCGTCAGGAAACACAGTGAAAACGGTTTGCTGGAAATGGACGAAGAAGCGGACCGACTGCGGCTTACCGCTAAAGGGATGGATTTGTTTAACCAAGTTCTGGTTGATTTCGTTTAAAAGACCGCAGGGGGCCGATCCCCCGGGGTCTTTTTTGCATGCAAAAAATATGCGTAAAGTGTTATTCTGTACATATAGGGTATAATCCCGTTAACACCGTGTACTCTTAATGGAGGGAAAAGAATATGCCGAAATACGTCATGTCCCTTGATCAGGGAACCACATCCTGCCGCTGCATTCTCTTCAACCGAAAAGGAGAAATCGTCAGTCTCGCGCAAAAAGAATTTAGGCAAATCTATCCAAATCCCGGTTGGGTGGAGCACGACGCCATGGAGATTTGGGCCATTCAGGCCGGCGTCGCCCAGGAAGCCATGAGGCAGGTGGGAGCAGAATATCACGATATTGCGGCTATCGGGATCACCAACCAGAGGGAGACTACCATTGTCTGGGAAAAGGAGACGGGAAGGCCCGTCTACAATGCCATTGTATGGCAGTGCAGGAGAACGGCGGAATACTGCGATGAGCTGAAGGCGAAGGGATTGACCGATACCATTCAGCGGAAGACCGGGCTATTAATTGATGCTTATTTTTCTGCCACAAAGCTGAAATGGATCCTCGACCATGTTGAAAGGGGAAGAGAGCGGGCAAAAAACGGTGAGTTGCTCTTTGGCACCGTTGAAAGCTGGCTGATTTGGAATCTTACTAAAGGTAAGGTCCATGTAACGGATTATTCCAACGCGGCGCGTACCATGTTATTTAATATAACGGAACTTGAGTGGGACGAAGAACTTTTGTCTCTTTTTGACATACCGAAAGCCATGCTGCCCAAGGTCCTGCCCACCAGCCATATATACGGCGAAACGGATCCGCTGATATTCGGAGGTCCGATTCCCATTGCCGCTGCGGCGGGAGATCAGCAGGCTGCTCTTTTTGGCCAGGCTTGCTTTCAGCCCGGCAATGCAAAGAATACTTACGGCACCGGCGGCTTCTTGTTGATGAATACAGGAAAAAAACCGGTCTATTCGAAAAACGGATTGTTGACTACCATTGCATGGGGAATAAATGATGAAGTGTATTATGCCTTAGAAGGATCTGTCTTTGTCGCAGGCGCCGCTGTGCAATGGCTTAGGGATGAGTTGAAAATCATTGAAAAATCATCGGATACGGAAGCTATGGCGCGCAGTGTGCCCGACACGAACGGCGTGTATTTCGTACCTGCATTTGTAGGGCTGGGAGCTCCTTACTGGGATCCTTACGCCCGAGGCATTATTACCGGACTTACCAGGGGCGTCAATCGAAACCATCTGGTTCGCGCAACGTTGGAAGCAATCGCTTATCAAACCCGGGACGTACTGGAAGCCATGCAGGAGGATTCCGGGATCCGGCTGGCAGCGCTCAAGGTGGACGGAGGCGCTTCCGAGAACCGTTTTCTGATGCAATTTCAGGCAGATATAATAGGTACGCAGGTGGAACGTCCGGTGAACACGGAAAGTACTGCCCTGGGTGCAGCCTATCTGGCAGGCTTGGCGGCAGGATACTGGTCCTCGTTGGAGGACGTGGCAATGAACCGAAGCATCGATAAAGTATTTGAGCCGTCCATGGATAAGGACCGCCGGACTGAGTTGCTGCAAGGCTGGCATAAAGCCGTTTCGCGTTGCAGAGAATGACAGGGGAGAGGAAAACAATCCTATGAAAGAGCATAAAAAATATTATGATGAACTGATTAAAACAGCGCCCTTTGCTCATATTAACAGTGAAAAGGATATGGATTGGCTCATGAGCTGTTTAGACGGGCGTATTGTCGCGTATGAAGGAGACGAAGATCTATGGTATCAGGACGGTTTTCTGTATGTTAGGATCGGCGATACGGGAAAAGCGCTGCAAATGAAACAAAACAGAGCGGAAAAGCTATGCGGTTTTAAATGCGAGTTTCACCAAAGGCTGATCGAGTACTTAGAGAGTCGGAAGGATAAATAAACGCGAAAGCAGAAATCGCGAGCTTGCAGTTTTACCGGAAACACAATTGGAAAAATTTTTTAATAACTGTTGACAAAAGAATCCTCGGGTGGTAACCTAGTACTAGGTTAGCACTCACCTTCAAAGAGTGCTAACAAGCAAAAAGGAAGAGGATAAGAATGAACTTAAACGAGCGAAAACTTAAAATCCTCCAGGCGATTGTGTCGGATTTTATTCGTTCTGCGGAACCTGTAGGGTCCCGCACCCTTTCGCGCAAGTACGGGATGGGAATCAGTCCCGCCACCATTCGCAATGAAATGGCGGATTTAGAGGAAATGGGATTTCTTACCCACCCTTATACTTCTGCAGGAAGAGTGCCTTCCACAAAAGCGTATCGCCTATATGTTGACGGCCTGATGGAGCGATATGAGCTGTCGGAAGAAGAAAAGCATCGAATAAGAGAAAAGCTTGATACGACCATCATGGAGTTGGACCGTACAGTGGAGCAGGCAGCCAAACTGTTATCTGAGCTTACAAATCTGACTTCATTTGCCATGACTCCAAGGAAACATGACGATTATCTGCGGTATGTAAACTTCATTCCTGTGGATAGTGATACCGTGGTTTTAGTATTGGTAGCGGAAAGCGGTAAAGCTTCTAATACGACCCTCAAGATAAAAGTCCCTTATAGAGAAGAACACCTTGAATTGCTGGCCAAGGTTATTACGTATAACTATAAAGGCAGGAAACTGACGGATATCCTGACCATGGACATTATACGGGATTTCGAATCGGATATTGCCGTCATGAGCAGACTTGCCGAATCGATTATGCCTAAATTCATGGCTACGCTGGAGGGCATGCTGGATGCGGAACTGTATTTGGATGGGTTGATGAACATCTTTACCCTTCCGGAATACAGCGATATAGAAAAAGCCAGGATGTTCCTCGAGACGATCAGCAAAAAGAAATTTACGGAAGTGTTGATCAATCGGGAGAACGGAGTGATCATCACCATCGGCGATGAACACCCGGATGAAATTCTGAAGGATTACAGCCTGATTACGGCAACCTATCAGATTAACGGTAAGAATATCGGTAAGCTGGGGGTTATAGGCCCCACGCGGATGCAGTATGATCATGTCACATCTGTGATCGAATATATGACACAGCATTTGAGTCAAGCATTTATAACTGGAGGAGAAGAGGATGAAGAAAAAGAAAGACCTGATGGATGAGCAGGTCCAAAATGAGCAGGCGTCAAACACAGAAGAAACGAAAAATGTAGAAGAAGCGACAGCGGATGAAAAAGAAAAACCGGAAGAAACGGTAAAGGCAGAAGAAAGCGCAGAGACTCCAACGGAAGAACAAGAAGTTGAAGAGGATGAAAAAGAAGAACCCCAGTCCGAAGAGGACGAGGATCTCAAAACCAAATATCTGCGACTGGCAGCGGATTTTCAAAACTATAAACGCCGTGTAGAAAAAGAGAAAAACGACATTTATGCATACGCCAATGAAAAACTCATGGTGGAATTGCTTAATGTAATAGATAATTTTGATCGAGCTCTAGCGGTAGAAAGTGTTGACACCGGCATGAAGGAAGGCATGGAAATGATTTTTAAACAACTCATTGACGTGCTGGAAAGATGTGGGCTGGAAGAGATTCCCGCCGACGGGCAGGAGTTTGATCCAAACTGCCATCATGCGGTGCAGACTGCGAGCAGCGATGCTCACTGCAGCGGGCAGATCATTAGAGTATTGCAAAAGGGGTATACATTAAACAAAAAAGTTATACGTCCGTCCATGGTAATCGTGGCAGATTAACCTGAAAGCAGGATGCGGCAGCAGCCCTTTATCCGGACGTATTTCAGCACAGAAATTTCAATGAGTTATTAGGAGGAAGAAATGGGAAAAGTAATCGGAATTGACTTGGGGACCACGAACTCTTGTGTTGCCGTTTTAGAAGGCGGAGATCCTGTAGTGATCCCAAACGCAGAAGGAAATAGAACAACACCATCCGTCGTTGCCTTTGCGAAGAATGGTGAGAGATTAGTCGGAGAAACGGCCAAACGTCAGGCCATCACCAATCCGGATAGAACGATATCATCCATAAAAAGGCATATGGGTACCAACCATACCGTTCAAATCGACGGAAAAGCATATACGCCTCAGGATATATCCGCGATGATTCTATCAAAGCTCAAGGCAGATGCGGAAGCATATTTGGGTGAAAAGGTTACAGAAGCGGTTATTACCGTACCGGCTTACTTTACTGACAGTCAGAAACAGGCCACAAAGGATGCAGGAAAAATTGCCGGGCTGGATGTAAAAAGAATTATCAATGAACCTACAGCGGCTTCCTTGGCATACGGTCTTGACAAAGAAAATACACATCAAAAGATTCTGGTCTACGACCTGGGCGGCGGTACCTTTGACGTATCCATTCTCGAACTGGGCGACGGCGTGTTTGAGGTATTGGCTACCAGTGGAAACAATAAATTAGGCGGAGACGATTTTGACGACGTCCTGGTCAATTTCATCGCAGACAGCTTCGCAAAGGAGAACGGAGTTGATTTGCGCAAGGATAGAATGGCTCTTCAGAGATTGCGTGAGGCTGCGGAAAAAGCGAAGAAAGAACTCTCGTCATCTCAAACCACCAACATTAATCTACCCTTTATCAGTGTGAATGCGGATGGCCCGCTCCACTTGAATATGGACATTACGAGAGCAAAATTTGAGCAGCTCATAGGACACCTTGTGGATAAGACCATCGAACCCATGAGAAGGGCTATGTCAGATGCGGGAGTAACCGCAGCGGATTTGGATAAGGTTATCCTGGTAGGCGGTTCCACTAGGGTTCCGGCTGTACAGGAAGCGGTAAAGAGAATCACCGGCAAAGAACCCTTCAAGGGCATCAACCCGGATGAATGCGTTGCAATCGGTGCGGCCATTCAGGCGGGTGTTCTCACCGGCGAGGTCAGGGACGTGCTTCTGCTGGATGTTACACCTCTCTCCCTTTCCATCGAAACCTTGGGCGGTGTAGCAACCAGATTGATCGAGAGAAATACTACCATCCCCACCAAGAAGAGCCAGATCTTCTCTACGGCTGCGGACAATCAGAGCGCTGTTGACATTCACGTTGTGCAGGGTGAAAGAGAGATGGCTGCAGATAACATCACTCTTGGCAGATTCCAGCTTTCGGGAATTCCTCCTGCGCCCCGCGGAGTTCCTCAGATCGAAGTTACATTTGATATCGATGCAAACGGTATCGTCAATGTAAGCGCAAAGGATCTGGGTACCGGAAGAGAGCAGAGCATAACCATTACATCCTCTACAAAGCTCAGCGATGAAGAAATCAAACAGAAAGTCAAAGAAGCGGAGCAGTATGCGGAGGAAGACAGGAGAAGGAAGGCAGAAGTTGAGGCCAGAAACAGCGCAGAGACCCTGATCTACGAAACGGAAAAAGCGCTTAGAGAGCTGGGAGACAACATAAGCGCCGACGAAAAGAGCAGCATAGAAAACGCGAAAGAAGACTTGAAGCGAGCTCTTGAAACTGGTACAGTGGATGATATCAAGGCTAAACATGAGGCACTTACACAGCATTTCCACACCATTTCCGCCAAGCTATATCAAAAAGCCCAGGGAGGGCAGGGAGGCTTTGATCCGGGCAGCGCGGCAAGCGGTTTCGGCCCTGATGCTACAACCGATACCGGAAGCCAGGAAGCGCCTCCGCACGATAACGTAGTCGACGCGGACTTTGAAGTGGTGGACGAAGATAAGAAAGACGAATAAGCATAAGCAAAGAATTGAGTAACAACAGAGGGTCGTGCCTTAGATATATTAGATCAGACGGGCGCGACCCTATGGTTGATAGGAGTAATAAATCGAAGTAGTAACGGGGGCAACAAAGACCGATGGCAGGACAAAAAAGAGATTATTATGAAGTGTTAGGCATCAAAAAGGGTGCGTCGGAGGATGAAATAAAGTCGGCTTTTCGAAAGAAAGCTATGGAGTTCCATCCTGACCGCAACCCGGGAGACAAGACAGCAGAAGAAAAATTTAAAGAAGTCAATGAAGCCTACGGTGTCCTCTCGGATCCGAAGCTGAGAGAAAAGTATGACAGATTCGGACACGCGGGGGTAGACCCCAGCGCAGGTTTCGGGACCGGTGGCGGCTTCGGCGGTTTTGGCGGCTTTGGCGGCGGCTTCGAAGATATTTTCGAAGATCTTTTCGGCAATATGTTCGGAGGAGCCGCAAACTACGCCAGAGCAAGACGTACCGGACCGCAAAAAGGCGCCGATATTCAAAAAAGCCTCAGAATTAAATTTGAAGAGGCTGCTTTTGGTGTCAAAAAAAATATTCAGCTCACAAAATACGTTTCCTGCCAGCCATGTAACGGAACCGGCACAGAGAAAGGTTCGGGTAAAACCGTCTGCCCTGTATGTAATGGCTCCGGAGAAATACGCACTTCACAAAGATCTCCCTTTGGTCAGTTTATAAATGTTCAGACTTGCAGCAAATGCGGCGGAACCGGTCAGGTAGTGGAGAATCCCTGCAAAGAGTGCGGCGGCAGCGGAAAGGTGCGCAAGACGGTGACCATTGCCGTAGAAGTGCCTGCGGGAGTCGATAACGATTCGGTAATATCCATAAAGGGCCAGGGTGAACCGGGAACAAACGGCGGCCCCAACGGCGATTTATATGTAGTGATTTCCGTTGAACCCCATAAGCTGTTCAAACGAAACGGAGACGACCTGTGGCTGGAGATCCCCATCACATTTGATCAGGCAGCTCTGGGCGCAGAAATCATCGTGCCTACATTGAAGGAAAAAGTAAGTTATAAAGTTCCGGAAGGAACGCAGCCGGATACAATTTTCAGGCTGAAAGGCAAGGGTATTAAGAGCCTGCGTTCCAATCGTACAGGCGACCTATATGTAAAGGTGAATCTGGAAATACCCACAAAACTCAACGGCAAGCAAAAGAAACTGATTAAAGAGCTTGGTCAGTCGCTTACGGAAGATGCCTACAGTAAACGTAAAAGTTTCATGGAAAGCGTTAAAGAACTTTTCAGATAAAAAGATATAAACGGGGACAGACCCCATGTGCCGGACGGCACACTCGGGGTCTGTCTCCGTTTGATGCTTGATGAAATGGAGTGAAGGCATGGATTACACAAGAGTAAGGATTTACACGGAATCGGACAACCTGGAGTCTGTAGCTTTGATGCTGCACGAAAAAGGAATTTTGGGAGTTGAAATTCAAGAGCCTGAGGTTTATGTGGACTTTTTGAATAAACGTAACCCTTACGACTGGGACTATGTGGATGCTTCATTGGAAGAATTGGCAAAAACCCCTTCGCATTTGACATTCTATCTCGAAGACAGCCCGGAAGGAATCGACCTGTTGGATGAAATACTGCAGGAGATTTGTACCATGAATATCGATAGGGTTGAAGTGGCCGGGGTGTCCGACGACGATTGGAAACACAAGTGGAAGGAGTATTTTAAACCAACCAGAATCACCGATAGGATCGTGGTGAAGCCCAGTTGGGAAGCTTACGAAAAAGAGCAGGATGAACTGGTTATAGAAATCGATCCGGGGATGGCATTCGGTACAGGCACCCATCCCACTACAACCTTGTGCATCAGGCTTTTGGAAAAATATATAGACGGGGAAAGGTCAACCGTACTTGATATCGGTTGCGGCTCGGGAATCCTGACCATAGCTTCCTCTCTTCTCGGCGCGAAGCAGGTACTGGGAGTGGATGTGGATCCTCTTGCCGTGGATATTGCAAAAGAAAACATTGAAAGAAACCGCTTAAAGGGTGACATCCGGGTTATCGAAGGAGATCTGACAAAGGGGATTGAGATCCGGGCGGATATCGTGGTTGCAAACCTCATGGCGGATCTGGTCATTACTCTTTCAAAAAATGTCCCTAAACATCTCAAAGAAAATGGTGTGTTCATTTCTTCAGGAATTATAATTGAAAAAAGGGATGAAGTGGCAAAGGCTCTGAGGCAGTCGGGATTTCGTATCCTGGAGATTTTAGAGGAAGGCGAATGGTGCGCTATGGCGGCTACCTTATAGGAGAGAGAATCTATGAACCGTTTCTTTGTTGAGCAGTCGGCAGTTAAGGCCGGAAATATTGAAATTACAGATAAAGAAGACATCAAACATATCTGTAAGGTGCTGAGGCTCGGTATCGGAGACAAGCTGGAAATATCCGATGCCAATGCGTTTGAATATTTGACGGAGATCATCGATATAAGTCCCGCAACGGTTACAGTGCGGATTCTCGATAAGCAGAAATTTGCCAGAGAACCGCAAATAAAAGTCACGTTATATCAAGCTGTTCCGAAACAAGGTAAAATGGAGACCATCATTCAGAAATCCGTGGAACTTGGAGTGCACAGCATCGTTCCCGTTTTTACAGAAAGAACGGTAGTTACAGAAAAACACGGCTTTGAAAAGAAGTTGGATCGCTGGAACAGGGTTTCGGCCGAAGCGGTCAAACAGTGTAAAAGAGGGATCGTTCCGGAGGTAAGGAAGAGCATGTCCTTTGAAGAAATGCTGGATGACCTGGCCCGATATGATTTGGTCCTATTTCCATACGAGGAAGAAAACGTCACATCCATCAAAGACGTGCTGCGCAACTTGAAAGGAAAAAGTGAGAACATTGCCGTAATTATCGGACCTGAAGGCGGCTTTTCCCGGGAGGAAGCCCGGGCAATAGTGGATGCGGACGGAAAATCCGTATCCCTTGGAAAGACAATCCTGCGCACCGAGACTGCCGGACCCGCCGCTTTGGCAATGATCATGTATGAATTGGAATTATAAAAAGAATTAAACCGAGGACAAGACAGTGAAAGATACAAAAAAGAAAATCGCATTTTATACTCTGGGCTGCAAGGTGAATCAATATGAAACACAGGGATTAAAGGAAAGCTTTATGCAGCGTGGTTTTGAAATCACGGACGAGCATGCGTATGCAGATATATATGTGATAAATACATGTACCGTTACCGGATTGGCCGACAGAAAGTCGCGGCAATATATACGAAGGATGAAGCGGCAAAATCCCGAGAGCATCGTCGCGGTTATCGGATGCTATGCCCAGGTCAGTCCCGAAGAGGCGGCGGCAATAGCCGGAGTGGATTTAGTGATAGGCAATAATGAAAAGAATGCGTTGCCGGATCATATTGAGAAGCTGCTGCAGGACAGGCAGGATAAGAAGGCGGAGGAAGGACCTTATATTCATATCCTCCCCAGGGAAGAACTGAAAGAATACGAAGAGAGCGGCATCATTACATCCATGGAATCCCGCACAAGAGCTTATATTAAGATACAGGACGGGTGCAATCAATTTTGCTCCTATTGTATTATTCCTTACGCCCGCGGGGCGTCTCGGAGCAGAGCCTGTCAGGATATAGTCCGGGAAGCGAAGAGCCTCTTGGAAAAAGGATTCAAAGAACTTGTGCTTACAGGGATTAACACCGCCCTCTATGGGATGAAGGATAATTTCGAAGCCGGAGAAACGGATGTTTACGGAATTGAGATTATTGTCAAGCAATTGAATGATTTGCCCGGCGATTTTCGAATTCGGCTGAGCTCACTGGAGCCTACAGTTATCAATGCTTCTCTTGCCAAAAGGCTGCTGAAATATGATAAACTCTGCCACCATATGCATCTTTCACTCCAAAGCGGAAGCGATAGAATACTCCAGGCAATGAATCGCCATTACGGACGAAAAGAATATCTGGAAATCGTGAAAGTTCTGCGTGAGGCTGATCCGAATTACGGACTGACCACAGATGTGATCGTGGGCTTCCCCGGTGAAACAGAAGAAGATTTCAACCATAGCGCCGATATGATAAGGCAGGTGGGTTTTCTCAAGACCCATGTTTTTCCTTATTCTAAGCGCCAAGGAACAAGAGCGGCTGAAATGAAAGAGCAGGTGGATCCCCAGACGAAGAAGGCAAGAAGCACCGATTTGATAAAAATAGCCGAAGCCTCCGCGCATGATTTTCTAAATGGATCTATCGGTGATATTAGGAAAGTTCTTTTCGAGGAATATGACGGCAGCGTCGGTATGGTATTCGGTTACTCCGACAATTACATCAAAGTATATAGCGCGGTATATGACGAAAATCACGGACAGAGTCTGTTGAATACTCTGAAGGAGGTTAAGCTCACAGAAGTATATCGTGACGGAGTAAAGGGGGATCTTTGGGAGAAATAAGCATTAAATACCCAAAAACCATTGCGTGAACTGCTAATTTATTGTATAGTTGACAGAGCCGTCGAGTAAAATTTTGAAAACTGAAAGAAGAAATCGTCAGGAGTGAGAACATGGATAACTGTATCTTTTGCAAAATTGCAAATAAGGAGATCCCTGGAAACATCGTTTACGAGGACGATTTGATCATCGCCTTTCACGATTTACAACCGCAGGCCCCCGTTCATGTGCTCATCATACCAAAAGAGCATATCGCTTCGTTGGATGAGGTGACTTTCGACCACATGGAGGTCATGGGATGGCTCATGGCAAAAGTAAAGGACATCGCTTCCAACCTGGGACTGGAAAACGGCTATCGCCTGGTTTCCAATTGCGGGGAAGACGGTTTGCAGACCGTGAAGCACCTTCACTTTCATCTCCTTGGAAAGCGAAAGATGCTATGGCCGCCGGGCTGATCTCTCATTTGCTTCTGATACGAAATAATTCTTGATTATTTTGACGGCAATGTGTATAATAACTACGTTATAGGTGAAACCGTTCCATTTACTCCATTTGGACAAAGCAGAGCTTTGCAGGAGTAACAGTGCATCTGAAGTCCTAGATACGGAGGGAGGGAAAATGGATAAATGGCACAGGTTGTTGTACGAGAAGGTGAAAACCTTGAAAGTGCGCTGAAGAGATTCAAACGCTCTTGCGCAAGAGACGGCGTAATGTCTGAGCTCAGAAAGAGAGAGCATTACGAAAAGCCCAGCGTCAAGAGAAAGAAAAAATCGGAAGCCGCTCGCAAAAAAGCGAAGAAATAAATTAAAATGAGGTGTTGCTCATGTCTTTAAAAGACAGGCTGGCAAACGATTATAAAGAGGCCATGCGGGCCAAAGACGAAATAAGAAAAAACACAGTGAGTCTTGCTCGCGCTGCGGTAAAGCAATATGAAGTTGACCACAGGGTAGAGCTGGACGATCAGGGTGTCATAGACATTCTGACCAGACAAGTTAAAATGCGGAAGGATGCCCTCTCTGATTTTGAGAAAGCAGAACGAACGGATTTACTTGAAGCCTATAACAAAGAAATTGAGATATTGATGGAATATCTGCCCAAACAGCTGACAGAAGCAGAGATTGCCGAAATTGTTGCGCAGACAGCCAAGGACCTGGAAATCGACGGCGGAAGGCAGAACATGGGGAAACTCATGGGTGCTGTCATGCCCAAGGTGAAAGGCAGAGCAGACGGCGCTGTCGTAAAAAAGGCGGTTGAAAACTTTCTTCAGTGACAGAAAAACATAAGGATGGATAACCCGACTATGTCGGGTTATTTTTTTTTAGCCGGAATCATAATCTATACAGACTGGAGGGCTATCTATGTTTGTTATGGATGAATTAATCTATGATTTCAGTGTCAATCTGCCTCGCGTACTGGTGGGCGGAAAGACCGGCGTGCTGGACCATGTAAAGCAACTCCTCATCGTCACTGAAAACAATATTGTAGCCAAGTGCGGTTCCGGATATATTTCCTTAAGCGGAAGCGACCTTACCGTAAGGCAGCTCTCCGATGAAAGGGTCATTGTAAGCGGAGAAATACAGACCATTGAGCTGTACGGTCACGAGAGGTAAGCCATGCATTATAAAACCATCCGCATTGAAGGCTTCGAAATTCAAAAACTGCTTTCCCAATGCCTGAAGGAAGGTATCAGGCTGAAAAATGTAAGGATCTTGAACGATTGTGAGTTCTTGGCGGATATAGACGGGAAGGATTGGTCACGGTTAACTCGGCTGGCAGGCAGCAAATACAGACTGTCTGTAACGCGGGAAAAAGGATTTAAGCCTCTGATCCTTCGGATTTTGTCTAACCGTAGCGCCATTGCAGGCTTTATCCTTTTTCTAGTAATCGTCTTTTTACAAACCTCCTTTATTTCTGAAATACGAGTATACGGTTATGAAAGCCTTACGGAGCGAGAAATTCTTGCTCATTTGAAAGAGGCAGGCCTCTTCGTCGGCTGTAGCCGATCCATCGATCCGGATCGAGTAGAGATTGAAATGTACAGAAGTCTGGATACGATAAGCTGGATCGGAATCACCTTTAAAGGCGGCTTGGCGGAGGTTACTGTCGTAGAAGGAACGGAGCCCGTGGATCGTGTTGAGGACGGTCAGCCTTGCCACATCGTTGCTGCAAAGGAAGGCTATATCGAAAAGATCATCGCAAGAGAAGGGAAGGAAGCGGTTGTAAAAGATGACTTTGTGCGTGTTGGAGATGTTCTGATTTCGGGTATACTAGAAATCGAGGATAAAACATACAGCCGGGATCCGGACAGCGTAATCTACCGATATGTCCATGCGGAGGGCGAAGTATATGCCAAAACGGTTTACCGTTTCATCTGCTATCAAGAAACGCATAATCTTGAGAAACGAAAAACGGGAAGGAGCATTCCGGGCATTCGGCTGACCCTTGGCAATCGTACATGGAATACATCCGGTTTGATTGCTCCTTTTGATACCTCCCTCTATGAAGAAAAGAAGATCCTTGATCTGATTTGGCCTTTTCCGGTAGAGATCGCTGTAAATCGCGTCTGGGAATTGGAATTGTACCGAGAGAAAAGGACCCGGGAGCAGATTGAAAAACAGGCAAAACGACAGACACGGGAACTGATCCGGAACAATATTCCGGCATCTGCCCAAATCTTAAATAAAAGTTTGAAGTTTTTGCCGGAAGAAAATATAATAAAGGTTACAATTATGATTGAGGCTTTGGAGCAAATCGGGGCCAAAAGAGCATTTATACCCCGGGAAATACCCCCGGATTTAACACAGGACCAAAACGATCCTCAATAAATGAGAGAAGGAAGGAAAAACCACATTTGGAAAGTATGCAAATTGAAGAAGTCCGGATAAGAATTAGCGACGAGGATGACAGCGATCAACTTTTCGGAAACTTGGATGTAAATCTGAAAATTATTCAGGACAATTACGATGTAGACATCGTCCAGCGACAGGATGAAATTATATTACGGGGAAAAGAAGCCGCGAAAGCCGAAGAAGTGATTGATGAGCTTATGGCCATCCTTCGGTCGGGGGAGATTCTGGATACCCAGAAGGTGAACTATGTAATAAGCCTGAAGGAAAAAGGAATTTCCTACCGGGAAAGCAATATCAACAAGGACGTAATTTGCTTTACCCATCGCGGAAAAGCAGTCCGGCCCAAGACAATCGGACAAACTCATTACGCAAGGAGCGTCAAATCCCATGATATAGTCTTTGGAATCGGCCCTGCAGGCACGGGGAAAACCTATATCGCTGTGGCTTTGGCCATCAATGCCTTGAAGAACAAGGAAATTGGCAAAATTGTTCTTGCCAGGCCCGCGGTGGAGGCAGGAGAGCGCCTGGGATTTCTGCCGGGGGATCTGCAGGAAAAGGTCGATCCTTATTTAAGACCTCTTTATGACGCCCTTTATGATATACTGGGACGTGAAAATGCATTGCGGCTCAAGGAGCGGGAGGTCATAGAGGTTGTGCCTCTGGCATACATGCGGGGAAGGACCTTAGACAATTCCTTCATCATACTTGACGAGGCGCAGAACACAACCCGGGAGCAAATGAAGATGTTTTTAACCAGACTGGGATTCGGCTCGAAGGCCATTGTCACCGGGGACATCACTCAAATCGATCTTCCGAGGGGCAAAAAATCAGGGCTCATTGATGCATATAACACTTTGGAGGGCGTAACGGGAATTGAGTTCTGTTTCCTTACGGACGCAGACGTAGTGCGCCACCCCCTTGTGAAGCGGATTATAAATGCATATGAACAGCGCAAGCTCTCCGATGAAGATGAGGATGAAGGGACTCAGGATCGAGAGCATGAGCATGAAGAATAAGATATATTAGGGAAAGCGGAGAAAGGGGTATTATGGAAATTATATTCAGCGATGAAAGAAAGCCGGGAGAATCCATTCTCGAGAAAATGTATCAGGCTGCGGAGCTGTGCCTTGCGAAAAAAGGTCTTGATCCCGAGCGTGTTACAGTTTCTGTTACTTTTGTCAGCAGTGAAGAAATTAAAGAACTCAATGGGCTTTACCGGAATATAGATAAAGTTACCGACGTGCTCTCTTTTCCGCAATATGAAAGCCCGGAGAAAATACCGGACCAGGGGGAAATTCTGCTGGGAGATGTAGTAATTTGTACGGAACAGGCTTTGCTTCAAGCGGATGATTTCGGTCATTCTCCCGAGCGGGAACTGGTATATCTATTTGTACACAGCATGTTCCATCTGCTTGGTTTTGACCATACGCAAGAGGAAGATAAAAAGGATATGAGGCAGCTTGAGGAATCGGTCATGGAGCAATTAGGCTTAAGAAGAGAGGAGTTGGAGTAATGATTCAGGATAGAGATCTTTATTTAATGGCCAAGGAAGCTCTGAAAAACGCCTATGCGCCTTTTTCCAAATTTACGGTGGGAGCGGCCTTGCTCAGTGAGACGGGAGAGGTTTTTACGGGAGTTAATGTGGAAAACTCATCCTTGGGGGCGACCATTTGCGCCGAGCGGACTGCCTTTGTGAAAGCTGTTTCGGAGGGAAAGCGAAAGTTTAGCGCCATTGCCGTGGTATCGGGTGAAGGCGCGGTTTTGCCTTGCGGCATATGCCGGCAGTTTATGTTCGAGTTCGGTGACGATCTGCGAATCATAACCGGCGACGATGCGGACCATCTGAAGGTCTATACGATCAAGGAGCTTCTGCCGGAAGGTTTCCGGCTGACTACATAGAATAATAGTATTTTTGGAACGTAGGGTTGCGCTCCGGCGAGTATAAGCAAGTGCCAACCGGGCAGGACGGGCCGTCTGGATCGTACGGCACGCAGCGCATGGCCATCGAGCGGGAGAGTAAGCCTGCGTTCCAAAAAATAATTAAAGAATAGGTGCAATTATGAAATCAGGTTTTGTCGGAATCATCGGGCGCCCTAACGTAGGCAAATCCACTTTGCTGAATTCCATATTGGGTGAAAAAATCGCCATTACCACGGATAAACCCCAGACAACCAGAAACAGCATAAGGGGTATCTACACGAAACGCGACGAAAGCGGCGTCAGAAGCCAGCTGGTATTTATCGATACACCCGGTATCCATAAACCCCGCACAAAACTCGGCGGCTACATGACGGATATGGCGCTCAAAACATTGAAAGAAGTAGATGTCATAGTCTTTATCGTTGACGACGTCAGCGGACCGGGAGATCAATATATACTGGATTTGCTGAGAAAAACCGAAACACCCTGCATATTGGCAATTAATAAAATCGACAAGCTGCCGCCGGATCAGTTCCGCAACATTTATGAGGAGTATGATGGCACGGGGGTCTTTCATAAGATTTTCGGAATATCCGCCCTGGAAGGCAAAAACGTTCAAGACCTTGTAGACGCCATTGAAGAAATGGTGGGCGAAGGGCCCATGTATTTCCCCGAGGATATGATCACGGACCATCCGGAAAAATTTCTTGTCAGTGAAATTATCCGCGAGAAAACGCTGCTCTACCTGGAAGAGGAAGTTCCTCACGGAATCGCTGTAGAGATCGAAAGCTATGAGGAAAATGAAGACCTTACAAGAATCGGGGCTGTTATCCATTGTGAAAAGAAATCCCACAAAGGTATTATCATAGGTAAGGAAGGCAAAAAGCTGAAGGGTATAGGAAAGAGCGCAAGACTTGAGCTGGAAGCTTTGCTGGGAACAAAGGTCTTTCTGGAGATCTGGGTAAAAGTCAGAGAGAATTGGAGAGACAACCCGTTTTTCATATCGGAATTTGGGTATCGGAAAGATTAAGGGCTCAAATGTATGCTGAAACAGAAGGCATTGTGCTGAAACAAACCAAGATAGCAAACGACAGACGTATGCTTGTGATTTTCACCAAGCGTTACGGCAAGATCAGTGCCGGAACATCCATCAGTGAACGGAGGAAAGGCCGTTCCGCCTTGGCTCTGCGACCGTTTGCATATGGGAAATATCAGATTAATAAGTCGGGAGACAATTATCATATAAATGACTGTGAAATCATATCCAGCCATTTCTCTCTGGGAGATGATATTGACAAATTCTTCTGCGCCTCCTATGGAATGGAGTTTACAGATAAACTGCTGCCGGAAGAGGCGGCGGCGCCCAAGCTGTTTTCGCTTTTAAGGGAATTTCTCGACATGATGGAAAAGCGCACGAAGAAGTATGATACCTTGCTTGTGGCTTATTTAGTGAAAGCTTTGGCATTAAACGGCAACTCGCCCTTGCTGGATACCTGTGCGCTGTGTGGCTCCGAGGAGAATCTGACCGGTTTCAGCGTTGCGGATGGCGGTACAGTATGTGAATCCTGCAGACTTCGCGCAGATGATAAGGAACAATTGATTTACGAAGCGGGATTTGATATAGTAGGTGTAATTCAATTCCTGACTCAAAGACCCTTATCTCAGTTGGAGAACCTGGCTTTGGACGATGGCATACTGGAATGGATCAAGAGAGTATTGAGGAGTTACATTGAGTACCATTTGGACATCCGCTGTCTGAAGAGCGAGGAATTTATGGATTGCAGATAAGCAGCGGCAGAGCCTCTGCATGAAGACGTTATTGTTTAGGGATTTTAAGAAAGAAAGGGGTACTTGTTATGGAAATTACGCTTGAGAAAATTGAACTGGTAAAGGATAGAACAGGCGTCAGCTACAAGGAAGCAAAGGAAGCTCTGGAAGCGGCTGACGGCAGTGTGGTAGATGCGATTATCAGCATTGAAGAATCCATTGACATCAAGGCAAAAAGCAAGCTGGGCGAGCAGAGCGCTATCATTGTCGAGAAGATTAAAAGCGCAATTCGTAAAGGTAATGTTTCCAAGATTATTGTAAGAAAAGGTGATGATGTTCTGCTAAATTTACCCGTAAGCGTCAGCATCATCGGTTCGGTCTTGGCCCCTTGGGCAGCTGTGGCTGGAGTTATCGCAATCTTTGGAACTAAGTGCACCATCGAACTGGTTAAGGATAACGGTGAAGTGGTGGATATCAGCGAGATTGCAACGGATACCTTTGAAAATGTAGTAGAGAAGAGCGCTGTCATCGCTGATGAAGTCATAGAAAAAGGCAGCGACGTGTTTGAGAACGTAAAATCAAAGGCCAACGAAGCGATAAACAAAGCCGTTAAGAAGGAAGGGGACCAGGAAGACGACCTGGGTGATGAGCCGGCTGACGAGGCGGAAGAAGGCGAAAAGGAAAGCGCAGAAGATAGCGTAACAGAATAGTTTATTGTGTGTGCAACAATAAAAATAGATCAGTGAATGGAGCAACAAGATAGTATGAGCAAAGAGTTTACATTGGATGTCATCGTAGCTTTGGCCAAGTCCAGGGGTTTTGTTTTTCCCGGATCCGAGATATACGGAGGGCTGGCAAACACCTGGGATTATGGTCCCATTGGTGTAGAACTTAAAAACAACGTTAAACAGGCATGGTGGAGAAAGTTCATTCAGGAATCCAAGTATAACGTGGGATTGGATGCAGCCATCCTGATGAATCGGAACACATGGGTAGCATCGGGCCATGTAGGAGGGTTCTCCGATCCTCTTATCGACTGCAAGAATTGCAAATCCAGATTCCGCGCCGATAAGCTTGCCGAGGATTACATCAAATCCCAGGACGGTATGTCGGTTACCGTTGACGGTTGGTCCAACGAGAAATTGCAGGAATTTATCGCGGAACAGAAGGTTCCGTGCCCCGATTGCGGAGCAAATGATTTTACTCCTATTCGTAAATTCAATCTCATGTTCAAAACCTTCCAAGGTGTAACGGAGGATTCCCAAGCGGAATTGTTCTTGCGACCGGAAACGGCTCAGGGTATTTTTGTTAACTTTAAAAATGTAGCCAGAACGACGCGAAAAAAGATACCTTTCGGAATCGGTCAGATCGGAAAATCTTTCCGAAACGAGATTACCCCCGGTAACTTCACCTTCAGAACAAGAGAGTTTGAGCAAATGGAGTTGGAGTTTTTCTGTAAACCGGGAACGGATCTGGAATGGTTTGCTTATTGGAGGGAGTTCTGTATAAATTGGCTTAAATCCCTGGGTATGAGATCGGAAAACATCCGGCTGAGAGATCATGAAAAGGAAGAACTTTCTCATTATAGCAATGCTACTACGGATATTGAGTATAAATTCCCCTTTGGATGGGGTGAACTATGGGGTATTGCAGACCGTACCGATTACGACCTGAAGCAGCATCAGGAGCACTCGGGACAGGATATGAGCTATATAGATCCGGAAACCAACGAGAGGTATATACCGTATTGTGTTGAACCTTCACTCGGAGCGGACCGTGTGACTTTGGCGTTCCTCTGCGATGCCTACGATGAAGAGACGGTAGTTGATGTTAACGGAAAAGAGGACAAGCGTGTGGTGCTTCGTTTCCATCCTGCTTTGGCGCCTTTCAAAGCGGCCGTTCTTCCTTTGACGAAGAAACAGAGCGAAGCTGCTACGGCTCTCCATGAGGAGCTTTCCAAATACTTTATGGTGGATTACGATGTGTCCGGAAGCATCGGTAAGCGTTACAGAAGACAGGACGAGATCGGCACACCATTCTGCATCACTGTGGATTTCGACACGGAGACGGATCAAAGCGTAACCATTCGAGACAGAGATACTATGGAACAGATCAGACTGCCCATATCTGACATCAGAGGTTACATTGAAGAAAGGATACTATTTTAGAAGGAGATATAGACTATGAGCAAAAAGAAGTATGTTTATCTGTTCCGCGAAGGCGATGGATCCATGCGGGAGCTGTTGGGAGGTAAAGGGGCCAACTTGGCTGAAATGACCAATTTAGGCATGCCTGTGCCTCAGGGGTTTACCATTACGACGGAAGCCTGTACGCAATACTATGAAGACGGCGAAGTCATTAATGACAGCATCCGGGAAGAAATCATGGAAAATATCGCTAAACTTGAAGAAATCATGGGAAAGAAGTTTGGCGATATAAACAATCCGCTGTTGGTTTCGGTCCGTTCCGGGTCGAGAGCATCCATGCCCGGTATGATGGATACGATTTTAAACCTGGGGCTGAACGATGAAGTGGCGGAAAGCTTTGCGAAAAAGACCAACAACCCCAGATTTGCCTATGACTCCTATAGAAGATTTATCCAGATGTATTCCGATGTAGTAATGGAAGTAGGCAAGTCCTATTTTGAAAAGCTCATCGACGAGTTGAAGGAGAAAAAGGGCGTCAAAGACGACATCGATCTGGATGCAGACGATTTCAAGGCCCTTTGCGAACTTTTCAAGAAAGAATATAAAGACAAGGTGGGGACGGATTTCCCCAGCGATCCCGTGGAGCAACTCTTTGGCGCCATTAAGGCCGTTTTCCGTTCTTGGAACAACCCCAGAGCTATCTATTACAGAAGGATGAATGACATTCCTTCCTCTTGGGGTACTGCCGTCAATGTGCAGGCCATGGTTTTCGGTAATATGGGCAATGATTCCGGTACCGGCGTTGCATTCTCGAGAAACCCGGCTACGGGAGAAGCCAAGCTCTACGGCGAGTTCCTGATGAATGCGCAGGGTGAAGATGTAGTAGCCGGTATAAGGACTCCTCAATCCATTGATCAGCTAAAGGAGATCAATCCGAAGGTATACGATGAGTTCTATAAGATTGTATATACTCTTGAAAAGCATTATAAAGACATGCAGGACATGGAATTTACCATTGAAGAGGGTAAATTGTACATGCTGCAGACCAGAAACGGCAAGAGAACCGCTGCCGCTGCGCTGAAGATTGCCTGTGACATGGTTGACGAGGGTCTGATTACCCCATCCGAAGCGGTGGCTATGATTGATCCAAAGCAGCTGGATGCCCTTCTCCATCCTCAGTTTGATGCGGCTGCGCTGAAGGCGGCAAATCCCATCGGAAAAGGTCTGCCGGCTTCTCCGGGCGCTGCATGCGGTCAGGTGGTATTTACAGCTGATGACGCTGCTGAATGGGGAAAGAACGGTTCCAAGGTAATCCTTGTCAGATTGGAAACTTCTCCTGAGGATATTGAGGGAATGCACTATTCTCAGGGTATCCTCACGGTTCGGGGCGGTATGACATCCCATGCGGCGGTTGTTGCCAGAGGTATGGGAACATGCTGTGTTTCCGGATGCGGAGAGATCGTCATCGATGAGGAAGCAAAGAAATTTACATTAGGCGGAAGAGAGTTTAAGGAAGGCGACTTCATTTCTCTTGACGGTTCAACGGGTAACATATACGGAGAGGCTATCCCGACGGTGGATGCTTCCATTTCCGGTAATTTTGACAGAATCATGAAATGGGCGGACGAGATCCGTACTATGAAGGTGAGAACCAATGCGGATACACCCCATGACGCCGCTAAGGCAAGAGAATTCGGAGCAGAAGGCATCGGACTCTGCCGCACGGAGCATATGTTCTTTGACTCCGGCAGAATTGCAGCCATGCGCGAAATGATTGTTTCGAAAACAGAAGAGCAGAGAAGGGCTGCGCTGGCAAAACTGCTGCCCATGCAGAGGGGCGATTTTGAAGCAATTTTCGAGGCTATGGAAGGATATCCCGTTACCATCCGTTTCTTGGATCCGCCGCTTCACGAGTTCCTGCCCACCGATGAGGAGGATATCGCTGCATTGGCTAAGGAGATGAAGATGGAAGTGTCAGCCTTGAAAGCGGTCATCACTTCGCTTCACGAGTTCAACCCCATGATGGGCCACAGAGGATGCCGTCTCACTGTTTCCTACCCGGAAATTGCAGAAATGCAGACAACGGCTGTCATCGAGGCCGCCATTAACGTGCAGAAGAAGCATCCCGAGTGGAACCTTGTTCCCGAAATCATGATCCCGCTGGTAGGCGAGGTCAAGGAACTGGCTTATGTGAAGAATGTGGTTGTTGCAACGGCCGACGCTATCATCGCAAAGTCCGGCATTGATCTGAAGTACATGGTAGGAACAATGCTGGAAATTCCCAGAGCTGCGGTAACGGCGGATGAAATCGCCACCGAGGCGGAGTTCTTCTCCTTCGGCACAAACGATCTGACCCAGATGACCTTCGGTTTCAGCAGAGATGACGCGGGAAGCTTCCTCGAAGCTTATTACGATAAGAAGATCTATGAGAACGATCCCTTTGCCAGATTGGATCAGGCAGGGGTAGGTAAGCTGGTAAAGATGGCTGTTGAGCTTGGTAAGAAGACCCGGCCCGATATCAAATTGGGAGTCTGCGGAGAGCACGGCGGCGATCCGGCTTCTGTAGAGTTCTTCTACAATGTTGGACTGAACTACGTATCCTGCTCACCCTTCCGGGTACCCATTGCAAGGCTGGCTGCTGCCCAAGCTGTAATTAAGAGCAAGAAAAACTAAGTAACATATAAAAGTCTTATCTTTTTCCGATAAGGCTTTAGAAAGACCAAGCAAGTTTCATCTTTTCGAATTAGGCTTCAAAATGAAGAAAAAGCGTCTCAGAAGATAAGAGTTTCTGAGGCGCTTTTCATTTTTTTGAATGTCCCGAAAATTATTATTGTTCCTCGAAGGATAGTTTCAATATATGGAAGAAAAGAACTTAGAGTATAATTTTAGTTGGCAAAGAAAGAAAAAAGGAAGAGAGCAAAGCCCCCTTCCCCTCATACAAGAATTCCTGTAAGATAAGTTTGTGACAACAACCAACAGGAGGCTTGTATGATGAAAACTATATTATCAGAGAAGGAACTAGACTTCAATACTTTAGAGAAAGAGATTTTCCGAATTGGATGCGAGTATGCAGCAAGCCTGATGGAAGAAGTGCTAAAGCAGATGGATAAACAACTTGCAGAAAGCAGGGATAAAAAGACGTATCGGCATAAGGGCAGCCGGGCTACAACATTAAAAACACTAATGGGTGAGGTTACCTATGATAGAACCGTATATGAGACAACCCTTGAAACGGGTGAAAAAGCCTGCGTTTACCTGTTGGATGAAGTGTTGAAAATGGCTACCTTTGGGAAAGTGACAAGGAATCTCGCAACAAGGATCGCCGAGAGTGTAAGTGTCTGTTCTTACCGGGAAACAGCGGATAAAGTGAGCAGCATGACAGGGCAAGCAATTAGCCACGGAGGTGCCTGGAATGTGATACAGGACTTGGGCGAGAAGCTAGAGAAAGTAGAGAAAGCCGAAGCGCAGAAGGCGGAAAAAGGTGAAGGAAAAGGTGAGATAACCACAGCCATACTGTTTGAAGAAGCGGATGGCGTTTGGATCAATATGCAGGGGAAAGACCGTCCGGAAAATGCAAGGAAACGTGAGATGAAGATGGCAGTAGCCTATGATGGATGGGAAAAGGAGTCGGAAAGACGTTATTCCCTGCGAAACAAGATAATGGTTTGCGGCTTCGAAGATGCAGGATCCTTTCAAAAAAAGAAGGAAGGAGCCATCGCTTCCGTATTCAACACCGATGAAATTGAAATACGCATTCTAAACGGAGATGGAGGAGAGTGGATCAAGGGAGGGCTTGTGGATGAAGATGTACATTTCCAGCTGGACCCATTCCACAAGAACCGTGAGATCCTAAGGAAAGTAAAGAATGTAGAGCAGAGAAAGATCATACACAAATTGCTTTCGGAAAAGAGGATTGCAGAGCTATTGCAATATTTAAGATGGATCGGGGAACAGGAAGAGGAGCCGGATGAACAGAAGAAGCTTCTGAAGCTTTATCAATACTTCAGAAGCAATCAGGAAGGTCTCATTCCCTATCAGGAAAGAGGGTTGAAACTACCATCGCCACCGGTGGGTGTAGAATACCGAAATCTTGGAACAATGGAGCACCATGTATGTGATGGTGCAGCGAAGCGGATGAAGCATCAGAAAGCCAGTTGGAGCAAGCAAGGTGCATCAAACCTAGGACGTATCTTGTGCAAGAAAGTATGTGGAAAGCTTCATCAAGCCGTAACGTCCTTATCAAAGGTGGAATTGCCGGAGCGGTATACGCAAGAGATAGAGGAAATCCTAAGTGCAGCAAAAGCTCCGAAGACGGATGGGCAAGGCTATCTTTACCCAGTTAGAGGAGGCAAGCCCTTTAACAGTACATTCGTAACAAACGGCCGTAAAGCGATTATCAATCTGCTAAATGATAGAGTTAGCAGTGAACTGATTTATCGGTAAGATGGATAGCCGGCAGGCGGAAGCAAAATTACGAACAAACCAACCATACTATGGATAGTGCCGCCATGTGGACAACCTAAAAGGTTGACGCACAAGGCTTGGACAACAAAAGACACGTTGCCCACACTCTACACAATGAAGCTGCTACTGCTACCCTGCGCCTTAAAAAGAGCGTTTATGCCGCGAAAGCCTGTTTATTTGGGGCTGTCCCTCTGGTAAACTCTCGGCGGCAGAAATGACGCCCGACAGAAGCGGGTTATTTCTGCCTAAAAAAAGGGGGTCCAGAGGGACAGGGGCCCCATGTAAACAGGACCGTGGAATAAATGCGGAATATCCATCAAAACATCACAGGAAACTTGTATGGACAAAACTTGCCAACGATTACTTGACACTAACGAAAAGAATCTTTAAAAGATATTGAATTTTAGATATGATATAATAAGATGCAACAAAAAAAAATATGATAAACTACAAGAATCAAAAGCGAATGCAGATCGGCAACAAATTAAATATCGTACCATGAACAGTTAAAATAGCAGAGTGGTGGTGAAAGATATTAAAAACTTTCAAAAAAAATTCCGATCATATGCGGTAATGAAGAGAAAAGTCAAAAAAGCGTTCCAAGATAATAGTGACGTTTTGGGTGAATGTGCGCTCATTAATATTCGACGGATTTATTACTTAACACTTATCGCCATCCCGTTGCGTATTCTTAATATTGCCCAATTTGCTTTCAAACCTTACGACACACAAGTTTTAGCCACATGGAGGCAAGGAATCATTGCGTCCCATTCTATATTATTAGTATTATTGATCGTGTTTTTCTTCATAGCCCGCAATCTAAAAAACAGAACGGAACCTACCGGAACCATGTACGCAATGCAATACATAGTTGCGGTTATTATCATGGCCTTCGGTATTATCATAGTCTCCATCGATCAACTGGTTACGACAAATATAACGCCATTTTTAATAATTTGTATTGTCATCGGAGCATTTTTCTTATTAAGACCGGTAATTTCCTTTGCTCTTTTTGCCTCTTCGTACGCAGCTTTTTATTATCTATTATCATTTACCATAACCAATCAGGAAGTACTGCTTTCCAACAGAGTCAATGGAGCTACCGCAGTGGGAATCGGATTTTTGCTTAGCGTAACTCTATGGCAATACAATTACACAAACGTTATTCAGAAAAAGTTCATTGAAGTGCAGCAAAAGCAACTGGAAAAAATGGCATATTATGATCCTCTCACCGATTTGCCCAACAGGCGATTGTTTGAGAAGTTGATCAAACGAGAGTTTGCTTCGATGCAACGCTATGGCCATGAAGCGGTTCTGGTATTCTTAGATATTGATGACTTTAAGCAAATCAATGATACATACGGCCATACGGTAGGTGACGAAGTGCTGAGGCAACTGGCCGATCTCTTAAAAAACAAAATCAGAGAATCCGATACCGTTGCCAGGTTTGGCGGTGAAGAGTTTATTATTCTTCTACCCAGAACTTCTGTGGAAGAGGGCTATGTCTTTGCCGAAAGGCTGAGAAAACTAATTATGGAAAAAATCTTTACTGTAGATTCCATTACGTTGCAAATCACTTCAAGCTTTGGTGTTTCTTCATTGCGTGATGTCAATGATAAAATCATGGACAATTATTACTGCCAAGCAGATAAAGCGCTCTATTATGCTAAGCAGAGCGGTAAAAATAGAGTTGAAAAGGCCCAAATGACCACACCCGCCATCGATCCAAGCAAAATCGATCCAAGCATAATAGAATCTTCAAGCAAATCACAAGTCGAGCAAGGTGAACAGTAAATCAATCAGCAAGAGAGCAGCAATCGAGTAACAAGTTGAACAGCAAATAGAACAGTCAATCGGGCAGCCAATCGAGCGGCTAAATCGAGCAATAAACAATAAATAATGAAAAAATAATAAATAACTCTCGCTCATCTACACAAGGTCTAGGCGAAAACAGTAGTTATATTTCGTACTTTTCTCGGCTAATGACTCACATACAACTCTCGACTAACATACGACTGATATGCAACTCTCGACTAACATACGACTGATATGCAACTCTCGACTGTTCTGGTCAATCAAAGTTGTAATGGCTATGTGTTGTTTCAACGACTTTTGCCGGTGGCAATCCACAATTGTAAGAGTGAGGCCGTTGATTGTTGTACCAACCGTAAGCATAGGCAGTGACTTCTTCGTACAGTTTGGCTTCGGTTTCAAAGGATCTCAGGTTGATCAGCTCTGCCTTCAATGTATTAAAGTATCGTTCTATGGGAGCGTTGTCATAGGGACAACCGGGTTTGCTCATGCTTTGGACCACGCCGTGCGCCTGGCAGAATTCAATGAATTCTTTGGATGTAAACTGGCTTCCACGGTCCGAGTGGAGAACAATCCCGGTTTTACCTCCGCAGTTGGCTATGGCTTTGGTCAGCGTATCGATTGCAAGCTTTGTATTGATGCGATTGCTGTTTACGCTTGCCACGATACGACGGTCAAACAGATCCATGATGCTGCAATTGTATCGTTTGCTGTGATTGGCCAGGAACAGATATGTAAAGTCGATACACCAGCGCATATTCCGTTTTTCTGCATGAAAACCCTGGTTTAGAAGGTTTCCAAATATGGCATAAGCCTTTGGCCCTTTGCTGTAACGGTATTTTGGTTTTCGTGTCACAGATTTGAGCCCAAGCTCTACATTCATGTATTTGCGGACAGTCTGCACACTAAGGCAAATACCTTTGTTGGCAAGAAGTTGTTTCATCATGCGGTAGCCGGGCTTGCCTCCCGCCTCGTGGTAGAGCTTTTCTATGGTTTTCAGAACAGAAGCCTTTTGCTTTTTGTCGGCGCTCTTGCGATGCTTCTTGTAATTGTAATACCCATTCGGACAGACTCCAAGGCGCTGTAATAGCCAATTCGTTCCGTAGCGCCCGGCGTACTTGTCGAGAAAACGGTATCGAGCTATTTGCTCTCCTTGGCAAAGAACGCCGCCGCTTTTTTTAAGAAATCGTTTTCCTTCCGGAGTTCTTCCACTTCCTTTTGAAGGCTCCGAAGCTCTTCCATGTTTGCCAATTGCTTTGCCTTCTCGGTATCAGCGGCAGCGTTTTCACGATACTTTTTGACCCACCGGGTGATGACCTCTCGAGAAAAACCATATTCATCTGCAAGGCTTTGATAGGTTCGGCCATCTTGGATATATAACTTGATGATCCTCTCCTTGAGTTCAGGTTCTACGTAATGCATAAGATGTGCTCCTTTCGAATTGATAATATTTTACATAACGCACATCACTATTACAACTTTAGTGTAGCACCTCATTAATTGAAATTTTGCACAGTTTCGATTTGTTCGGCGTGTTTGATACTTAACCTTCACAAAAATAATTACATATAATGACATTATATCAATTATTTTCTTGAATTTTTGTATGCTTCAGGGTATAATTTTTATATGAAAGAGTATTTGGGCTATTATTCGGCGGCCACCTTTTGGAATATACCATATATTGAGGCTGTGTTGGGTTCTGAAATTACTTCTGCTTACCCAACCAGTTTTGTAGTTCCTCAGCGCAGGATGCGATCGCCTAAACAAGGACAAACAAAACATCTATGTGAACTTACTCTGCCTCCCGAGGCTGTGGTATCAAAAAACGGAACAATAGTTGCATCACCAGAATTGCTGTTTCTTCAACTTGCTTCTAAACTAGATATTCAGCGACTTATATTGCTTGGACTGCAGTTACTATCGCACCCACCGGGTAATCCTGAACTGGCAATTACGACAAAGCAAAATTTAAAAACCTTTCTTTCGAAAATTTCTGGTCATCGTGGGCACAGAAAGGCATTTAGAGCGTTAAAATATCTAGAAAATGGGTCTGCTTCTATTATGGAGTCGATAGTCTATATGATTTTAACTCTGCCACACATCTTAGGAGGATACGGACTTGATGGGGCGGTATTCAACCACGAGATCAAGCTAAAAGAAGAGACTTCTAAACGTCTGGGGCAGAAACGCTGCTTTGCGGATTTGTATTATAAGTCGGCGAGATTGGCCGTCGAGTATGAGAGTTTTGCTTTCCATAGCAGTCCGTTTGATCAGGGTAAAGATGTATTGCGATCTGCAATACTGGAAAGACAAGGTATTGAAGTAATGCGTTTAACTACCATTCAACTTTACGATAAAGATGCTTGCATGGATTTCGCCTTTAATCTTGCATCTCGCTTAGGAAAACGAATACAAATCCGCACAAAGAAGTTTGATTCTATGCATGCAAATCTTCGTACAATGCTGCCGGCTAGAAATCCTATTGATGAAGTCGAGTAATGGAGAGGATGCAACAATTTCAACGTTATATACGGCACCTTATCTCAGACTTCTTTCTGCCCAGTTATCTTAGATTATGTATTTCTTCAGTTTATTTTCTGACAGGGCGCTGATAGATGGCGCAGCATCTATCAGATTGTCGTATCTACAATGATGATATCCTCGCCGATTTTTTTTACACAATCCCATGGAAAATGCACATATTCATGAGTGCCGCCAAAACGGATGCGTCCTTTGTGTTCCGGCGCCATGATAACGCGAATCTTGCCTGTCCTTTCATCGAACATGAGCTCGGCGTTGTACAAATCGCCGTATCGGCTCCCGTCAGCAATATTTATAATTTCTTTGTCTCCCAAATCCGATAATCGCATAATTCCCTCCTAAAATTCAAATCATAGGTAGTACTAAGTATATTAGTACAAACTATATTTCATGCCAGAACTTTATAACTCAAAAAATTCATCGGTTGAAATTAGCGTAATTAAATCGATGTTGCCAACTGGGAGTTATCAATTTCGATGTTGCCAACTGGGAGTTATCAATTTCGATGTTGCCAACTGGGAGTTATCAATTTCGATGTTGCCAAATAGGCGCTATCAATTAGAGTTATGAAGTTCTCTGGTGAGAAAGGAAGAGCTATGAAGGAGAAAGAACCAGTTAAGCCCGACAAGAAAGATGAAAAAGCAAAACCGGAGGAATCTTCGGAAGTAAAGAAATCTATAGACGATTTTGGGGTGATCAATAACGCCTTTGATTTTCGCAGCGATATTCAGTATCTGACAATCATCGGAAGCATTGAGGGGCATTCCGTATTGCCGCCGCAGGACAAGACAACCAAGTACGAGAATATTATCCCACAACTCGTTGCGGTTGAAGAAAACAAGCATATTAAGGGTTTGCTTACCATACTCAATACCGTCGGCGGGGATGTTGAGGCAGGCCTTGCGATTGCTGAACTTATAGCCACTATCACAAAGCCCACAGTTTCACTCGTGCTGGGAGGCGGCCACAGCATAGGAATACCGCTTGCTACTGCCAGCAAGTACTCCTTTATTGCGGAGAGCGCTACCATGACCATGCATCCCATCCGTATGACAGGATTAGTCATCGGCGCGCAGCAAACCTACGAATACTTTCAGAGAATGCAGGGAAGGGTTGTGGATTTTATCGTGCGCACTTCGAAAGCAGACATGGATACCGTAAACCGCTATATGAACGCGACAGGAAATATGGCCAATGATGTTGGAACAATCCTTTACGGGAAAGAAGCGGTAGAAATCGGACTCATCGATGAAGTGGGCGGATTAATGCACGCTCTGAGAAAACTTAGATCCATGATAGATGAAGAAGAGAACAAATGAAGAATCAAGGTCAAAGTAATTAAATAAGGACTTGCATGGATGTCGAGAAATGTCGACAGAAATGAATTGTAAATATTTGGGAAACGGGGTAAGATAAATGTAAATAAATTACAGTGATTCCAATATACAACTCAAGGTGGGGATATGAATCAAATTCGCTTGCTCATTTTACACACAGATACTGAATATGCATCGGCCTTAGCAAGAGCGTTGGCTTTAAAAGATGTAATCTATGCAATTACGCTTGCGCCGGAAGAGGAGCGCTGTTATACCGGCGTAATGGAAGAGGCGGCAAATAACGTTGATAAAAAGTACGATCTAATCCTGATAGACGAAGAATGGAAGAAGCGAGCGGATCTAGATAATGCAGAAAACCGGGAAAGGTTAATCGGCCTCAGCGAAACGCCTTTCCCGGAAGAGGAAAAGGGATACATATTTTCTGAGGACGAAAAAAGATGCAGCAAAGGATACGTATATAAATATGGAGGGTTAGAGCGAATTTCTTCCGAACTGCAGATCATATATTCTGAGGTTACCGGTAAGGGAAGAATCTTCCTACATAATAACCAGACGAAGCTGATTGGTTTTTCATCCGGCGCCGGCGGTGTGGGTACAAGCTGCATAGCAATTGCAACAGGCCGCGAGTTGGCTTCTATAGACAAGCGGGATGCATTGTATCTTTCTTTTGAGGAGTCCGAATCAACCTCAATTTACTTTCCCACGGACCAAGGCCGGGCATCTATCAGCGAATACCTTTATTATCTTTTTTCCGAAGGCAGAGAGGAGTCTGCATCCTTTGTCGATAGCTTTCTAATATCCGACATGTACGGACTTTGCGCCTTTAGACCGGCGAAAACAATAAACGAACTTACACAGCTGTCAAGCCAACAGCTGATGCGATTTCTTGATTCGATCTGCGCAACAGGGCGTTTTCGTTATATTTTAGCGGATTTTCCCGCTCGCATATCTGATTGTACGCTACATCTTTTGAAGTCCTGCCACAACATATTTCTTATTGATGACGGTAGCCCCTTGTCTCTATGGAAAAATAAGAAATTTATAGAAAATATCACAGAGGAAGTGTATGAGGAAATACAGGATCAAATTAAATGGGTGACGAACAAATGGATTCCGGAAGCGCAAGAAAAACAGGAGGAAGAGGTTTTCCATATTCGTCGCCTTTTCGTAGAGTACGACAAAGAGAGTTTTATATCAGAAGGTTTTTACACTGACATAAGTCTTCAGCGCTGCTTTGGTCTGGGGGTGAAAAAAATTGCAGATGAGTGCACGGCAAAAATGTGATGCAGTCAGCAGTCTCAAAGAAATCACGGAAAATGTACGCGCCGTGATAAACAGCCGGCAGGAAAAGCTCACCGATGCGGAGGTTCTGGAACTGATTGAGGACTTTGTACTCTATGACAGCAGCACGGAACGGTGTACATTCCCGGTGAAGTCTGCCATGGTACAGGGAGTGTTCAACGCTACGCGAAAAGAGTTAGGGCTGCTCCAGCCTTTTGCGGATGACAAGGAGGTAAGCGAAATCATGGTCAACGGACCTGACTCCATATTTGTTGAACGTTGCGGCAGCATACAAAGGATAGATCACCGGTTTGAAAGTGCCGAAGATCTGGAGGAAATCATTCGTCGCCTGGCGGGAAAAGTACATAGGGAGTTCAATGATATGAATCCCATCCTGGATGCCCGCATGGAGGATGGTTCTCGGATCCACGCAGTGAGCCGCAATGTGGCAATCAACGGTCCCATTCTGTCCATTCGACGCTTCCCAAAGCAGCGCATTACCGTGAAAGAACTGTTGGAATGGGAGACACTCACTCCGAAGGCGGCGGAGCTGTTAGAAAAGCTGGTAGTAGGAGGTTGGAATATTTTCATATCCGGAGGGACCAGTTCAGGCAAGACAACTCTGCTAAATGCCTTGTCGGCATTTATTCCTTCCGATGAGAGAGTGGTCGTCATCGAGGATTCGGCAGAGCTCCAGATACAGGGTGTTGAAAACATTGTCCGCATGGAATGCCGCAACGCCAATGTACAGGGAAAGGGGGAAGTGACCCTTCGCCAATTGATTCGCGCAAGCCTGCGCATGCGTCCGGATCGCATTATTGTGGGCGAAGTCAGGGGCGCGGAGGTCATGGATATGCTCCAGGCTATGAATACTGGCCATGACGGCTCCCTCTGTACAGGTCATGGGAATTCTCCTTTGGGCATGTTATCCAGGTTGGAAGCCATGTATCTAACTGCTGCATCCTTTCCCGTGGATGCAGTGAGAGGGCAAATCGCCGAGGCCATCGACATAATTGTGCACCTGGGACGTATGCCTGATAAGAGCAGAAAGGTATTGGAGATTGTCGAGGTGGAAGGACTTTCCCAAGGGAAATATGTTATCAATCCACTTTTTCGTTATAGCCGGGAGAAGGGTCTTGTTCCAACTGGCAATCGGCTGAAAAGCACGGAAAAAGCCGAGTTGAAAGGAATCTCGCTATGATACCGGATTATAAAACATATCCATTAAGTCGAAAACAACTAAGCGTATTTTGTATTGTTGCGGCCACGGTAATAGGAGGCTGGGCGTATCTGTTCTACAACAGTGTCCTTATCTCTTTGTTCTATTGCGGCTTTGTATATCCGGCCTCACGCTATTATTCAAAATATTTGGCGTATAGGCTGAGAAGGGAACTGTCCTACCAATTTCGAGACCTTTTGTACGCGCTTTCCTCATCCATTTCTGCGGGACGACAGATGCGAGAGGCCTTAATAGAAGCGGAAAGCTCCGTAAAATTAATTTACGGAGAAAAAGCATGCATCAGTCAGGAACTTAAATATATGATCGATCGCATGAAGGAGAGCGGGGAGACGGAAGAAGTCGTTTTGCGGGATTTTGCGCTCCGCAGCGGGATCGCGGATATAAAGAGCTTTTCCGATATCTATTCCATCTGCAAGAGAACGGGAGGGGATATGGAAAAGGTCATCCGGAAAGCCGTGACTATAATGCTGGATCGAATCGAATTGGAAAGGGAAGTACATACGTTTACTGCACAGAAGAGGATGGAATTTATTATTCTTACTGCAATGCCTCCCTTTGTGCTCATGTTTCTAAGATTAACATCCGGATCATATCTGGAAATCATGTATGAAACACTGGCCGGGAAAATTTTAATGACTTTGGCGTTTCTGTTAATCGGTGCGGCAGCAGCTCTCGGGATTCGTATAACCCGAATTTCTCTATAGGAATAGGAGAAAAAATGGATATAAAAAAACTTTTGCCGGATCCGGAAATTGCAATGGGCAAGTATGCGTTACTTTTTAGCCCGGAACATGCAAAAGAGGAAATCGAAAAGGACAGGAAGCGTATTGTGCGAAATTATTTACTCATAGGGATTCTGTTTCTCGTATCCGTCTGTGCATCCCTGTTGCAAGGCCTTGGCGGTGAAGGGAAGGGTCTTGATCCTGTCGCCATCATGATTCTCTTTGCAATCCTGCTTTTTACCGTATATAGACAAAGGTACAGCCGGATTGAAAAGCAGATTAAAAGGACAAAAGAATCGATTATCCAGGACTTCCCCGAATTTTGCGACAAATTGATTTTACTTCTAAATGCGGGCATGGTTACGGAGGCGGCTTTAAGAAAAATAGCTTATGATTATAAAAAGTCTCGGGATTTAGTGGGCAGAAGACCTCTTTATGAAGGACTTGCGGATTTGATTGACAGAGCGCAGCAGACAAATTCAAGCCTTAAGCGAGAACTGTCCGAATATGCGGTAAAAAGCGGGGTACGGGAGCTCTTGCGCTTTTCAGCCATCGTGGAAGACAACCTCAATAAAGGCAGTAGCTTGGCGGAAAAACTGGAGGGAGAAGGGACGCTGCTATGGATGGAAAGGAAAAAACGAGCGGAAGAAAGGGCAAGGCTGGCCGAGACAAAATTATCCCTGCCGCTTATGTTGCTGCTACTTTCTCTCATGGTTATTACAACGGCCCCCATATTATTGAGCCTTTAAATACAAATACGGCATGGAAAGGAGAAAAAAATGAATCTGAAAAACAAACGAGGTATGGAACTTGTACAGGTTGCCATCTTAGTGGCTATCGCCGTCACCTTGGGCCTCATCTTTCGTGAGAGGATCATGGATTTTATCAACGGCACCTTTGACAGCTTAGAAAGCAGCGGCTTTTAAAGAAATGAATGCATCGAGGCGAGGGTCCGTTTTCGTGGAAGCGGCCCTGATTTTTCCCATTATCATATTAACGGTAGCAATCCTTATCGGATATTCGTCCAACAGCTATGAGAAGGTAAGAAAGCAGATTGAGGAGCACAATGAACAGCGTGAGGAATCCATGGTGGACGGGCGCATCGATAAAGGAGAATGCGACTTTGTGCGAAACATAGACTTCCTGATGGAGGAACTATGAATGCGTGTATGTAGAGGAAAAAAACGAGGATCCACCACGGTTTTGCTTTGCATGGTTTTGGCTTGTTTGCTGTTTCTTGTGGGTATGTTCGGAGAGGCTGCTGCTGCAATGGCTTCACGGTCCTATGCGAATGCCGTGTTTGATTTAGCGGGACGGTCCATACTGTCTGAGTATGATTGTGACTTAAAATCTCGATACGGTATCTTCGGATTTTGCATGGAGAAAGAAGAAGTGGAGGAAAAGCTGGCCGAATATGCAGAAGTGGGATTTTCAACGGGTATAGGAAAGACGAGCCTCCTGCCTTTACGCCTGGAAGAGGTCCACGTGGATTTGTCCGAACATACTTTGACAAATCCGGAACTTCTGGAACAGCAAATTTTGGAGCTTATGGGTGACCGGATACTGTTTGATGCTCTGCATGTGTTAGAAGCGCTGGTATGGATTGATGAAGAAGAGCCAGCCCGGTGGGAAGAGGGCCATGAGGAAGAGTCACATGAAATAAACATGCGCGTGCTTCGAAACGGTAAAATCATTCAAGGGCTCCCTTCGCGATTGCTTTCGGGGATGGACGGCGGATTTAAAAGCATTTTAGAATTACCGCCTCCGGGGGATTTTGGCAACGTGGCCTTTGAAGAGATATGTGTGAATCTCTACATATTGAAGTACTTTCGACACAACTTGGATCATCCCGGATGGGACAGCACCTTTTTCTCAAACGAGATCGAATACATACTATGCGGAAGACTCAGTGATGAGGCAAACCGAAACATCGTTTATTTGTCCCTGCTAGCTTTTCGCACTGCCATTAATGCGGCACATATTCATTCTGACGCAAGCAAATGGGAGGCGGTCACAATGGCTGCTGCATTGGCAGGCGGAGGTGTAGCAACACCGGCAGCACAGGCAGCGATTACCGGTATCTGGGCGGGCGCCGAGGCGGCAATGGACATGTCGAGGCTGGAGAAAGGGGAAAAAGTCCCTCTAATTAAGACATCAGAGGACTGGGTGCTTAGCTTGGACAATGCTCTTGAGGGAATCATGAATGCGGACGAAAATACATCGGAAGACCAGGATGGCCTATGTTATGAGGACTATCTTTTTCTGCTGCTCTGCTTCAAGGATAGAGAAAGCAAATTGATCCGGATTATGGATTTGATTCAATTAAATATAAAAGGCCAAGCGGATGAACATTTTGACATGAGCAGATGCTATGCCGGTTTTTCCTTTCGTTCAATAGTGCATCGGAGAGCAGGGTTTCCCGGTGTGTTTTATCTGCGAAACGGCGAATTTTCGGGTATTCACGTTTATTGAAGGTAAGCGTAACGAAGGTCAGCAGACAGTAAGTTCGGAGGTTTGCGATGAACAAAAAAGGGTCTCTTTTCGTAGAAACGGCGCTTATACTGCCGTTGTTTCTGCTGGCAATTCTATCGATATGTGTGTTGATTCGGATAACGGCGGTAGAAGAAAATACCATGCGATCCTTTGCTGAAGAAGCGCAAAAGATTGCAAAAGAAGCCTACCTCACCCGGCTGGATTTGAATCCTGAAGAACCGGATTTGCTTCCCGAAGAATCGGAGTTGATTCCCGATGGATCGGATTTGATTTCCGAGGAGCCGGATTTGATTCCTGCGGAACATGAAGACAAAATTGTTGAGGGTCTAATCCATGGAGCTATTTTTGAACTACGCATTCTCAACAGGCTCAAAGAGGAAACCGTTTCTTTGAAAGATGCTTCCTTAAACCGATTTGAATACCTTTATTCAGACGAGAAAACATCCGGCTTGATCCATTGCGGCATCAGGTACGGAGTGGAGTTGCCGTTACCTCTGGAATTTCACAGGCAG
This sequence comes from Anaerovoracaceae bacterium, assembly GCA_050953365.1. Taxonomy (GTDB): domain Bacteria; phylum Bacillota; class Clostridia; order Peptostreptococcales; family Anaerovoracaceae; genus UBA1426. Next base: position 371,582 of record JBMNMN010000002.1, read on the forward strand.
CTGCAGTTTGAGCAGAGGCTGCTTTTTAGAGGTTTCATTGGAGTTTCAGGGGATGGTGAAGGTATGGGATTTGAGCGGATGGAGACCCAAGATGACGCCTTTACGGTCTACGTTTTTCCACGGGCCGGAGAACGGTTTCATCAATTAAACTGCAGAGTGATTGAAGTTTATCCAAGGGAGACGGTCCTGTCACCGACTATCCGCAAACAATATTCGCCTTGCAAAATCTGCGATGCGGCCTCTTTGCCCTTTGGATGCCGGGTATATTGTTTCGACACCGCGGGAAAAGCGTTTCATAAAGGCAGTTGTCCAACCGTAGACCGGTACGTAATTGGACTGGATCGTGAGGAAGCTCTGGATAAAGGTTACACTTCCTGCGCTTATTGCGGAGGTTGAAATGGATAGCGGTATTGCAGAGGGTGTATGAAAAAGACGTTACTATGGAGGGCGTTATGGTTAAAACAGGGAACACAACCACCATTTACATAAACGGAAAAGAAGGCCATGTCATTGAAGCTGGGGGGCGGAGGTTTTTCACTTTCGCCCTGGATGAAAATCAGATTGCCCCATATCAAGTAAAGATACTGGAAAACTCGCGCTGCCGGGCGCTGCTTCCCATGCACTTTGTCCGTGAACGGGGCAAATTCCATGCGTACTATGATTTCGGCGGCTTTTTGCAGCTTAAAGACATTGTGGCGGAATGGAAGAGAGAAAGAACAACCCTTGCCTCAGAAATGATAGGAACGGTTGCCGCTGTGGCAGGCTGCCTCGTATCAGCGGAAAACTATCTCTTTTCTTGTGAGGATTTCTGTCTACATTCGGATACGGTATTTGTAGGCTTGAACACCGGTTTGGTCAGATTGGCGTATGTGCCGGAAGAGCCGAATCATGCAGGGGTTTCAAACAGATTTGCCGATTTTGTCCGGGACACAGCTATGATTTCCGGTGACGAACAATGGAAAGTTTATGCGGAAGAAATATATCGAAAGATTACTTCTTGCAATGAGTCCTTGAGCGGGATAGAAAAAATATTGCAGGATAAGAGTTATGAGATCTACACCAACAGCTGGCCAGAAATATCTGCATTGCGTCCGCATGAAAAATAAAAGCCGGGCAATTGCCCGGCACGATTGCAAGAAGGTTATACTTATTAGAAGTCCCGATTGTTCTTATATTGCCTACGTTCCTGCTTTTTCTTGTCCCTGCACGCCTTACATCTTTTTGGTTCGTTGTCAAAACCCTTTTCCCTATAAAATTCCTGTTCGCCTACGGTGAAAACGAACTGGGAACCGCAGTCCTGACATACGAGATTCTTGTCTTCCATTTACTTTTTTCCTCCGAAATATTTCATAAAATTAAATATTTAAAATAAGTGAAGGGACGATTTCAAAAAAGAGGATCGGCCATCCGTATTTTAAATATCCGATTTCCATTATATCGTCTAATAAAATACATGTCCATTAAAATTATGAATATTTCAAAATTTCTAATAACAAAATAAGAAGTCTGTAGATAATGTAAAATCCTTATGGAGCTATAAATGTAATAAATTAGGCACAAACAATTAATGGGGCCAATAATATGGTAGGGTCAATCAATAAGTAGGTGATAGGTGATAGGTAATAGCTGATAGGTAATAGGTGATAGGTGATAGGTGATAGGTAATAGGTGATAGGTGATAGGTGATAGGTGATAGGTGATAGGTGATGGGTAATAGGTGATGGGTAATAGGTGATAGGTGATAGGTGATAGGTGATGGGTAATAGGTGATAGGTAATGGGTAATAGGGCAACTAATTATTGTAGATGCAGTCCGCAAATCTCGCCAGCCTTATAATGGCCATTAATCATTCGGGGACATCAATTGTTAATGTGGGTCAATTATCAATTATTAGTGCCAGTCAATTAATAGGGTTAATCAATGGCAAACACAACAATATTAGGCCTATTATTTGCAAATTATGCCCTCAAATCTCGCTTTCTACCGTAGAGATAGGTTTAAATCGGTTCAAGAAAAGTGAAATTCGGCCTATAAAATCAAGAAAAGTAGGGTTAAACCAAGGTTGACAAAACGAATTTAACCCTATATGCCGACCTTTGAGGCGCCAAATTCGGCTTCTAACCGCAGAAAATAGGTCCTATCCGAGCAAAATCAAGCGCAGGAGGACCTATTTTTCTTAATATCGTATATTCGAAGTATAATTTGAAGAGAGCCCAATAAAAAATCACCAAGAGATTGATTGAACCTATTAATGGGTTAATGGTTAATGGGCTAATGTTAATGGATTAATGTTAATTGGTTAATGTCAATGGGTTAATGTCAATGGGTTAATGTTATGGATTAATGTCAATGAATTAATGTTATGGATTAATGTCAATGGGTTAATGTTATGGATTAATGTTAATGGGTTAATGCTAATGGGCTAATGTTAATGGATTAATGTTAATGGGTTAATGTTAAAAGGTTAATGGGCTGCATTAAAAAAGTTATTAGGCAGAACTTCAATAACAGCTTGATGCCGCCGGGGTCCGGAAGACGGCGTTGTATATTTGCAAAAGAAACGGTATAATAAAACATAAGCTAAGAGAGTGAGGTGTCATATGAAGAATTTCATTCGCAATTGGAATTACAAAAAACATATCGCGGCTGAAACAATGTTTTATGCTTCCATCGCATTGGTGGGGAATGCCTTCTTTGCAAAGAAAGCCGGCAGTGACGAGAAAAGTTGTTGCTTGGTAAAGGCATACAAAGGAATGCCGAAAAAGCAAAAGTGTTTTAATCACCTTCTTCTCGGCTGTTATGCGGTTGATATGACTGTGAGCTATCTTTTATTAAAAGGGTTGAAGAAGATAACGAAATAAACCTATAAGCTGCAACACATAAGCTGCACCATAAGCTGCAACCCATAAGCTGCAACCTATAAGCTGCAACCCATAAGCTGCAACCCATAAGCTGCAACACATAAGCCGCAAAGGATGTCGAAAGACAGATCCCTTGCTCTTTTGTCTTGCGAGGGCATTTTTTTATGCGATTACTTTTCCCTCGCAATTCTTCTATCTAAAGAACGGAAAAGGTAAAGGATGTTAGGATACGTAGTACCGGATAAACCGGAACTGAAGATAAGAGAGTTTGAGCTGTATTCCGGTTATTACTGCGGAATCTGCAAGTCTGTCAAGCAGAGGTACGGGCAAATTCCCCGGGTAGTTCTTAATTATGATTCTGTCTTTCTTGCTTTGGTGCTGGGCGCCCTCCGTTCAGATGCAGAGAATATCAAACATGAAAGATGTCCCGTCCATCCATTGAAAAAACGCACGGTTGTTTACAATGAGGCCGCAGTGGATTACGCTGCGGATATGATGCTTCTTTTGGCCTATTTCAAACTGATGGACGATAAATATGACGAGGGGGGCATTAAACCTGCGGCGGGACTGGTTTTGCTTAATACGACCTATAAAAAATTAATGAAATCCTACCCGGAAAAATGTATAATGATTCAGGGAAAGCTGAATGAACTGGAAGCTCTTGAAAAGCAGAAATGCGCATCCTTGGACCGGGCTGCGGAGCCCTTTGCAAAGCTGATGGAGGAAGTCTTTACTGCGAAAACCCTCGGTTACGACAGCAAAACACTGGAACTGCTCGGTAAAATAGGCTACCATACGGGCAAATGGATTTACCTCATCGATGCCTATGACGACCTTGAGGAAAATGCCGAAAACGGATCGTATAATCCGCTTCTCTTGCAATGGAAATATCAAGCCGGCCAGGAATCCATGCTTGACTTTCGAAACCGGATCAAGGAGCGAATTGAATTCAATTTATTATTTTACCTTTCGGAATTATCCAAGGCCTGGGATCAGCTGGATGTTGGGCGGAACCGGGAATTGGTTGAAAATATTATATATTCGGGACTGCTCCGAAAAACAGAGGAGATATTAAAGAAAGGAAACACAGAAGATGCGAAACCCCTATGAAGTATTGGGAATTAAAGAAGGAGCCAGCATAGAAGAAATAAAGGCAGCTTATAAGGAGCAGGTGAAGAAATACCATCCGGATCTTCACCAGGACAACCCGCTTTACGAATTAGCCGAAGAAAAGCTCCAGGAGATTAACGAAGCGTATGACTACCTGATGAAAAATGCCGGTCGCGGAGGCGGCTCCGGCTATTCCAATACAGGATTTGGCGGACAGCAGCAAAGACAGAGCCCGGAGTTTCGTCAGGTGAGAATCGATATAGATCGCGGCAATCTGAGCGCTGCGGAGGCCACCCTGGAACGCAGCAGCAACAGAGGGGCTGAATGGTATTTTCTGAAAGGAATGATCTTCCTGCGCAAGGGTTGGTACGATGAGGCTGTGAGCAATGTACAGACTGCCATCAGCATGGATCCGAACAATATGGAATACAGAGCAGCCATGAACAGCATGATACAGGCTTCCAGCGGCTATCGGACCAACGCATACGGCAGAGGCTACAGCAACGCCAACGATGAACTTTGCAGAATGCTGCAGTGCTACTGCTGCGCAGACATGCTCTGTGACTGTATTTAATTGCCGAGAGGAAACCCTTAATCGAAAGGGAAGGTTCTTGCGGCTAAGGTATGTTAACAGGAATGGAAAGGACGAGAATGCAGCAACAACAAAGGCTAAGAACAAAGACAGCCGCCCTTGGCGGTATAATGCTGGCGCTTTTAGTGGTTACGCTCTTTCTCGCCAGCTTTGTGCCGGGAATTGAGCTGACTCTGTATGCCATCAGCTCGTTTTATACCGCTGTCATGATCTTGGAAACAAACGGCAAAGGCGGCGGTATCTTTTATGTTGCCTCAGGAATGCTAGCCTTGCTATTAATTCCGAACAAAGCGGCGGTCCTCCCTTACTTGTTTTTCTTCGGTCTGTATGGAATTGTGAAATTCTATATTGAAAAAATCAGGAGGCGGCCAGTAGAAATTTTCCTAAAGCTGGTTTTTTTCAATATCAGCATCGGATCCGGCATTCTGTTGTTTAAAAGCGCGTTTTTAGGTAATATTCAGCTTCCGGAATATTCCAATATCCTGTTGGCTTTGGGCGCCCAGTTAATGTTTCTCCTTTACGACTATATCTTCACTCTGCTCATCGCATTTTACAGAAACCGCTTTTCGCAGCGGCATTGACTCTTTTCGCATATTTTCCGAACTTGTCTCATAAGGATAGACAAACGCGGAAACGAAAAGAGGGTTGTGGGATGAATAAGAGAAGATATACGAATAGAAACAGGTCCTTAGGACAAGGATTTCTGATCTTTGTCATTGTTGCGGTTTTGGCAGTCGGGGCGGGATTTGGCCTTACCGAATATGTAATCAAGCCTTTCTTCCTCGGGGAGGAGACGGAGACGCCGGAGGAAGGCCTTCCCCAAGAAGGGTTTAGCGGTTCCTCCATTATTGTGGACCAGCAGGATGTAAAAGATGTAACCCCGGAGGAAGAGGAAACCTCCGGGTCGGTGACTGAATCACCCAGTCCGCCACAGCAACAAACGGCAACAGATAGCGCAAGCGTCGCAAAACTGCTCTATTGCGTGCAGTATGGCAGTTTCAGCGATTTGGCAGGGGCGGAGGCCATGGCAGCGTCCTTGACCGCCTCGGATATTGACGTTATGGTAATGCAGAAGGACGGAGCCTATAAAGTCATCGGCACTCCCTATATAACGAAAGAAGAGGCGAAAGCCTCTCTTGAAAAAGCAAAAACAGTTGCAGGCGACGATCTCTTTGTTACCGCAGTGGAGGTACGAATGCAATGATCCCATTATCCACCAGGATGCGACCGGAAAATCTGGACGAATTTGTTGGACAAGACCACTTCATGTACGAGGGGTCGCTGTTCTACAATGCAATTAAGAACAAAACCTTTGATTCTGCCATCTTTTTTGGCCCGTCGGGAACGGGAAAGACCACGCTGGCCAGATTGATTGCCCAGGAAATGGATTCGGATTTTTTTGAACTCAATGCATCCACAACGGGAACCAAAGAACTCAAAGAAGTTTTAGAAAAGGCGAAAACCAAGTTTTTCGGACTCCAAAAGGAAAAAACCTATCTATACATAGATGAATTTCATCGATGGAACAAGCTCCAACAGGATTCGCTATTAAAGGCGCTGGAGGAGGGTGTGGTTCGATTTATCGGCAGCACCACGGAAAATCCCTATTTTGCAGTGAACAATGCGATCTTAAGCCGCGTGAGATCCATCTATGAGTTCAAAAAGCTGAGAGCGGAGGATATTGTAAAAATCCTTCATGCAGCTCTCAACAACAAAGAACGGGGTTTAGGCAATTACTCTCTCGAATGGAAAGAGGAAGCCCTTTTCGCTTTGGCGGATTTAGCAGGAGGAGACGCCAGAGTTGCTTTAGACACTCTGGGATTTATCGCCGACAACCTGAAGAGTGGCGGCGTGATCGATCTTGCCGTGGTGGGAGAGGCCATGCAGAGGCAGATGACCTTTTACGATCGAAAAGAGGACAAGTTCAATCTGCTTTCGGCTCTTCAAAAATCCATTCGGGGAAGTGATCCGGACGCATCGATCCATTACCTTGCCAGGCTGCTTGAAGGCGGCGCCGATGTAAACATGGTGGGCCGCAGATTGCTTGTGATTGCCAGCGAAGATGTAGGAATGGCTTATCCCCAGGCCATTTCCATTGTAACATCTTGCGTTCAGGCTTCCCAGATGGTAGGCTTGCCTGAGGCAAGGATCATTTTAGCCCAAGCGGTTATTCTGCTCGCCTCATGTCCCAAATCAAACTCTGCCATCGTAGCCATAGAGCGGGCGGCTGAAGATCTGCGGACAAAGAATATAGATGATGTGCCCCTTCATTTAAAGGACAGCCACTATAGCGGAGCCAAAAAAAGAGGCATCGGAATAGATTATAAATATCCTCATGCATATGGAGGTTACGTTGAGCAACAGTACTTGCCGGATAATCTATATAAAGCGAAAGTAAAATATTACGAGCCGACGGAAAACGGAAAGGAAGGGTCTTTCAAGCGATTCCTTGAAAGCATCAGAGGTAAAAGAGATGGAGATTAAATTAGCGGAACATTCCGGGTTTTGCTTTGGCGTTCATGAAGCCATCCGAAAAACGGAAGAACTTATAGAAAAAAATAACGGAAATACGCGGATATACACTCACGGTCCTTTGATCCACAACAAGGCGGTAACGGACGATCTGCGCCGTCGCGGCGTTGAGATCGTGGAAGATTTATCTGATGCGGAACCCGGCTCTATCGTAGTAGTCCGGTCTCACGGCGAGCCGGAATCTTTTTATGAGGAAGCAAAGCGGTTAGATTTGAAAATAGTGGAGGCCACCTGCCCCTTTGTATCAAAGATACACAGGCTGGTAAAAGAAGCGCGCCAAAAGGACAGAAATATCGTGGTAGTAGGAGATGCGGCACATCCTGAGGTCAAGGGAATTGTCGGATGGGCGGGGCCGAATTGTACCGTAATTAACAGCGTGGAAGAAGCGGCAAAGATCGATCACGATCACATAACGCTGGTAGCGCAGACAACAATTACAAGCGCTCTCTGGGACAGCATAGTAAGCTATCTTACAAAGGAAAAGTCGGATGTAATTGCTCTGCGGACCATCTGCAACGCAACGGACGAGAGACAAAAAAGCTGTGAGAAACTCGCTAAAGAATCTGATGTGATGATCGTAATCGGGGATCGTAACAGCGCAAACTCTAAAAAGTTGCTTGAAATCGCACAAAAGAACTGTAAAAAAACCTTTTTTGTAGAAAATATAAATGATTTACCATTGAAACAAATCGAAATATGCGATAGAATAGGTGTTGCGGCAGGTGCATCTACTCCTGAACGCATCATTAAGGAGGTTATTTCCACTATGAGTGAAGCTATCACTGAGATGAAAGAAATGCAAAATCCAGATACGGGAAACATCCCTGTAGAAGAAGAAACCGTTGTTCAGGAGTCTGTAGACGCAGCATCCGAAACAATCGAAGCAGCTGAGGAAGCAACAGCTGAAGAGCAGACAGCCGAGGAACCGGCGGTCGAAAAAACCGAAGAAAAAACCGAAACAGAAGAGCCGAATCTTATGGTCGATTTCATGGCTGAAATCGATAGGCAGATGATCCTGCCAAGCAGAGGCGAAATCATCGATGGAGAGATTGTTCATGTGACCGGTCGCGAAATTGTCGTAAATCTAGGTTGCAAAAAGGACGGAATCATCCCCAGAGAAGAATTGATTCTTGAAGAAGGTCAGGAACTTACCGATGCCTATAAGGTAGGAGATAAGATACAGGCTAAGGTCATCAACACCGATGACGGAGAAGGAAACATCCTCCTTTCTAAGAGAAAGTTAGAGATCAATGAGCATTGGGAAGAAATCACCGAAGCTCTTGACAATAAAGCAGTGGTCAATGCCAAGGTCGTCAAAGAAGTTAAAGGCGGCGTTATTGCATTGTATAAAGAAGTTGCCGGATTTATACCCATGTCCCAGCTTTCCGATCGTTATGTAGAAAAAGCGGACGAGTTTATCGGCAAGGTTCTTCCTGTAAAGGTGAACAGGGTTGACCAGAAGAGAAACAAGGCTGTCTTTTCACACAAGGCCTACCTGGCGGAAGAAAAGCAGAAGAGAGTTCAGGAAATTTGGGAGGCCTTAAATGTTGGCGATATTGTTGAAGGTACTGTAATGCGCTTTACAGATTACGGAGCCTTTGTAGATATCGGTGGCGTAGACGGACTTCTCCACATCTCCGAAATCTCTTGGGGCAAACTGAAGCATCCCCAGGAAGCGCTTTCCATCGGCGAAAAGATCGATGTTAAGATCCTTTCCATGAATGCGGAAAAGGGCAAAATCTCCCTGGGACTGAAGCAAACCCTGCCGGAGCCTTGGACGGTTATCGACGAGAAATACAGCGTAGGTCAGGTTATTAGCGGTAAGGTTGTTCAGATCAAGGAATACGGTGCCTTCGTAGAGTTGGAACCCGGTCTTGACGGATTGGTCCACATTTCTGAAATTGCCCATAAGCGGGTTACCAATATTGCGGACGAACTCTCAATCGGTGACATCGTACAGGTGAAGATTCTCGATATCGATAAAGAGAGAAAGAGAATCAGCCTTTCCATAAAGGAAACCGTCGAACCTTCTCTGATGGAAGAGGAAAAAGACGCGCCGTTTCTGAAGGAAAAAGTTGAAGAGATGGTTGATAAGGCGGAAGAACTCTTAGAAAAAGCTGCAGATAAGGCAGAAGAAGTTCTGGACGATGTTAAGGAGAAAGTCGAAGATTTGATGGACAAGGCTGAGGATGTTGCGGAAGCAGTATCCGATAAGGTAGAAGACATCGTAGAGGACATCAAAGAAAAGATTGAGGACTAATTATATTGAATTATAATTATCCCGGACTTAACAGCTGAATGAATATGGAGACGGTTCCGGTCAGGACCGTCTCCTTGTGTTATAAACGAATGAAAAATGGGGGTAAAGGCAGAAATGAACAACATTATTCTCATCGGAATGCCCGCATGCGGAAAGAGCACCATAGGCGTTGTGCTTGCCAAAACAATGGGAAAAGCCTTTCTTGATACGGATCTGCTGATTCAGGAACGGGAAGGAGATTTGCTTCAAAACCTCATCAACCGGTTTGGTCATGACCGCTTTATCGAAATGGAAGAAGCTGCCCTAAAGTCTGTAAAAGCGGAAAATACGGTCATAGCAACCGGAGGAAGCGTTGTCTACAGCAAAGCCGGTATGGAACATTTGAAAGGCTTGGGCGTTATTGTTTACATAAAACTATCTTATGACACCATCGAGAAAAGACTGCATAATATAAACTCCAGGGGGATTGCTATGGAGAAAGGGGAAACGCTGAAAGGACTCTATGATAAAAGAATTCCACTATATGAGCGTTATTCCGATATCACCATAGACGCGGAAAACCTCAGTGTGGAGCAGGCCATAGAGCAAATCATCCGGCAGCTTCCGCAATGAGCTCTTCCGCATTTTTTAAAGTAGTTTCGGTTACATGAAGTCCGCCCAGCAAACGGGCGATTTCCCGGATCTTTTCATTTTGATCCAAAGGCTTGATTGTAGTAATGGTGCGTCCCTGGGATTCCTCTTTGGAAATCCTGTAATGATGGTCGGAGAAGGCGGCAATTTGAGCCAGGTGGGTGATGCAAAGCACCTGATGTCCCGAGGCGATCTTCTTCATTTTTCTTCCTACAATGCTGGCGGTAACACCGCTTATTCCGCTGTCTATTTCATCAAAGATCAATGTGGGAATGTTGTCGTAATCTCCGAGAATCGATTTGAAAGCAAGCATGATTCTGGATATTTCACCGCCGGAGGCAATTTTGCTTAAAGGTTTGGGAGTCTCTCCTTTATTTGTGACTATGAGGAACTCCACCCGGTCGGAACCGGAGGCAGTATATACGGCTTTATCCCCGTCACCTAGAGGCGTTATGGACACAATTAATGAAGTATCCTTGAAATTCAGTTCCTCAAGCTCCTTTGCCATATCCGCTTCCATTTTTCGTGCGGCGTTTTCGCGTAGGACCGTCAGTTTTTTGCTGGCGGCATGCAACTGCTCACGGCAAAGGGCCGCATCTTTGGTGAGGGATTCCAGTAACTGATCGGAGTTTTCAATCTGTGACAGTTTCTTTTCGATTTGCTCTTTATAGGAGAGAACGCTTTCAATGGTTCCGCCGTATTTTTTCTTCATTCGGTCCAGAAGATCAATACGCTCCATGGTTTCGTTTATGACCTCGGGCGAAAAGCTGATGGAATCTTTTGCTCTGCGAAGCTCCCCTCGCAGATCATCCAGCTTGTAGTAGCAATCCGAAACGGTTTCTGACAGATTTGCGTATTCTTTTGAGAAGCCGCTGATCTCTTCCAGCAGTTTTAAACTTCTGCCCAGGCTGTCCTGGGAGGAAGGACTTTGTTCATATAACAGTTCGTAGACTTGGGATAAAGTAGAATAAATAGCTTCACTGTTTTGGAGCAGGACCAATTGCTCTGCCAAGGCTTCATCCTCTCCGATTTTAGGATTTGCCTCGGAGATTTCGTTGAACTCATATTGCATGAAATCGCGATTTCGCATGTTTTCTGCCTGAGCATCCAATATGGCTTTTCGTTCCGTCTCCAAGCGGGAATATTTCTCGTACAGCTGGGATACTTCACTCTTTACCGGTTCGATATCTGCCTTGGCGTATTCGTCAAGCAGAATGAGATGGGAATCCGGATCCAATAGGGACTGGTGATCATACTGGCCGTGAATGTCGGCGATTTTTCTGCATAGATTGTTTAGAAAAGAAACGGACACAAGGGTACCGTTGACGCGGCAGATGCTTTTGCCTTCCGCATAGATTTCCCGGAGAATATAAAGGGTCTTATCCTCTCCAAGTCCGTTCTCCGCCAACATGGATAGAACGGCAGGGTTATCCGGTTCTGCGATGAGCTCTATAACGGCTTTTTCTTTACCCGAACGGACATAGGTGGTGTCCGCCCTGCTGCCCAAAGCCATGCTTATAGCCTCTATGATAATGGATTTTCCGGCTCCCGTTTCTCCTGTCAGAACATGAAAGCCCTGATGAAGATCAAGGCTGATGTTATCGATGATTGCAAAATCTTTTATAGCGATGTGGGTGAGCATAAATATACCTCTATGGGGCAGAAATCTGCAAACCACAAATTTCGGATGAAATGGATTGTCTTATTACTTCAGAATATCACGAAATCGCTTGACCAGCTCCGGTACATTGGCCGGATCGTCAATGACCAGTAGAAGGGTGTTATCTCCCGCTACAGATCCTACTACGTGATCCATTTTCATCGTATCGATGGCCTCGCCGGCTGCATTGGCGCACCCGGAAAGAGTTTTGATGACGATAATGTTTCCCGACGAATCCACAGACTTAATGGTTTCCCTGAAGATTGTAACAAAGCGTTCGGAAGGGGCCTGTTCGGCGGCGGAACTTACAGCATATTTATATCGCCCGGACGGAGTCAGGGTCTTGATGAGCTGAAGCTCCTTGATATCCCGTGAGACGGTGGCTTGTGTGGCGTGGTAGCCTTCTTTTTTCAATAATTCAACCAGCATGTCCTGGGTCTCAACTTCATGAGAATTGACAATATCTAATATCTTGCTTTGCCTTGCGTATCTCATGATATCCTCCATGTTCTACAGTTTGGTACTGTTCATAGAATCGGAATGCATATTTATTAATTTCAATTTGTTTACATTATAGCATAGGAATCTTGGATAGCAAAGCTTATTATGCTATAATAAATTTCAATGACAAAACCTTCCGGTTTTATCCCGGATGAAGATATTACAATCATCCGACGCTATAATGATTACGGAGAATGCTATGAGGATTATGGGCATCGACCCCGGTTATGCAATATTGGGTTACGGCATTGTCGATATGACAGGCAACCGATTCAGCGTACGCGATTACGGCGCCGTCACCACAGAAAAGGATCTGGACATGCCCGATCGGCTTAAACATATATACTGCAGACTCATGGAAATCATAGACGAGTACCGGCCGGATGCGGTGGCCATTGAGGAATTGTTTTTTAATAAAAATACAAAAACAGCTCTTTTAGTAGGGCAGGCTAGGGGTGTAGCCATTCTGGCCTGTGTCAATTCCGGCGTAGAAGTCTACGAATATACACCGCTCCAAATAAAACAGGGTCTAATCGGTTATGGGTGCGCGGAAAAGCAGCAGGTGCAGATTATGGTGAAGACGATGTTGAATCTGCCTGAGATTCCTAAGCCGGATGACACGGCGGATGCTCTGGCCGTCGCAATATGCCACGGACATTCCTCCGGCTGCCTGAAACGATTGGAGAAGTACAAGGAGCAGTATTTATAACAAAGACGAAAAAGGAGCTTATTCATGATTCACTACTTGCGAGGCACGGTCACCATGGTATTTGACGGCGGCATCGTGCTGGAGACCGGGGGCGTTGGCTATAAGGTATTTGTTCCGGATAATTCCCCCCTTTACGCGGCCGGGGGAAAGGATGAAATCACCGTATATACTGTGATGATTGTCCGTGAGGACGATATGAGCCTTTACGGATTTCACGACAGCGCTTCCCTTGATCTTTTCCAGCTGCTGCGGACGGTAAACGGAGTGGGGGCTAAGGCGGCCTTATCCATCCTGTCGGCCATTCCTGTGGACCAGATAAAAAAAGCAATCGTCTTTGATGACGCTAAAACCCTGACCAGAGCCAACGGAATAGGCAAAAAAACCGCCCAACGTATCGTACTGGAGTTAAAGGATAAAATAGGCAGCCTTACAGGTCTGGAGCAATTATCCGAACTGGCGGAGCAGGCGGCTGCGGATAGCGGAAGGACAGAAGCGGTCAATGCTCTCATTGAACTGGGATACAGCCGCAGCGAAGCCGTCAGCGCAGTGGGAGCCGTTGAAGGAGAAGATCTCACCACAGAGGAGTACATCAGACTGGCATTGCGTGGAGCCTCATTGAAATAGGAGAATATAAATGGATCAGGACGATAGGATTGTTGCAACAAGATTGAAAAATGACGAAGAAGAACTGGAATTGACCCTGAGACCAAAGTATTTCAACGAGTACATCGGGCAAAAGGGCGTTACGGATAACCTTAAAGTCTACATCGAAGCGGCAAAAATGCGAAAGGAACCCTTGGACCATGTGCTTTTTTATGGTCCGCCGGGACTGGGAAAGACCACCCTCGCCGGAATCATCGCAAACGAGTTAGGCGTCAATTTGCGCATCACTTCCGGCCCGGCTATAGAAAGGGCCGGCGATTTAGCGGCTATTTTAACCAATCTCAACGACGGCGATGTTCTGTTCATCGATGAGATTCATCGGTTGAATCGTACCGTGGAAGAAGTGCTGTATTCCGCTATGGAGGATTATGCGCTGGATATCATTATCGGAAAGGGACCTTCCGCGAGATCTATCCGACTGGACTTGGCAAAGTTTACCCTCATCGGCGCCACGACCCGCGCCGGAAGCCTTTCCGCTCCGCTTCGGGACCGTTTTGGGGTGATCAGCAAGTTTGAGATGTATACACCGGAAGAACTTGCAGAAATCCTTCGCCGCACGGCGGGAATTCTCAATATCTCCATCGACGAGCAATCACTGACAGAACTGGCGATGCGGTCGAGAGGAACGCCAAGAGTTGCCAATCGGCTGTTGAAACGGGTTAGGGATTTCAGCCAGGTAAAAGGAACGGGCTCCATCGATGCGGAAATTACGAATAAGACCTTAAAGGCCCTGGGAATCGACAAGAGGGGTCTTGAGATCCTTGACCGGGAGATACTGACGACCATCATTCAGCGGTTCCGCGGAGGACCTGTAGGCATTGACACCATCGCAGCTTCCATCGGCGAGGAACGGGTTACCATTGAAGATGTGTACGAGCCCTATTTAATACAGGCCGGTTTTCTACACCGGACGCCAAAGGGCAGGATGGCTTCGGAAGAGGCGTATCGCCATTTGGGTTTTGCCCTTCCGGAAGAACGGCAATTAACCTTTGCCACGGGGAACGACTCTGTGGCCGATTCATAATAAAGAGGTGGAAAATGGCAGAAAATTATGTATTGGCGGGGATTAAAAGAGTCCTGCTGCTATCCGCGATTCTTCTTCCGATCCTGACGTATCCCTTCCATGCGGAGGCTTCGGGGGATATGGACTTTATCAAGGTTGGATTAAAATACGGAAATACTGCCGTCCTGCAGTGCAACATTGCTTCTGCCAGCGGATTCGTGTTGGGTACCGCATCGGAGGAAGGCTTTACGGAGACCCTTCCTCTTCCGGCATATTCGGAATTGACGGCTATGGTCATGGACGGCCGTGTGGAGCTTCGTGACAGCGGCGGGGTTCTCATATCTGCCGACATCGGAATAAACGGCTGCCTCATGCCCTATGAAGACGGAGATTTTCTATCCCTTGACGGGCAAAGCTACAGAGGAGGGATCCTTTTAAAGGCCAACAACAGCAATAAGCTGACGGTTATAAATTATCTGCCGATGGAAGAATATCTTTATGGAGTCGTCCACAGGGAGATGAACATGCAAAACCCGCTGGAAGCACTGAAAGCGCAGGCCGTTGCTGCCCGAACCTTTGCGGTTGTCAGCAAAGATCGCCATATGGCGGAGGGTTTCAATGTTTGCGCAACCACCCATTGTCAAGTATACGGAGGCTGCAAGGATGAATACCCCAGCACCATAAAAGCCGTGGATGAGACAAGGGGAGAGATCATTCGCTATAGGGGTGAGGCTGCGGAAATCTATTATCACAAGAACAGCGGCGGTCATACTCAGAATTCCGAGGACGAATGGTCCACATTTGCTCCTCACCTGAGAGGCATTAAAGATCCCTACAGTCCGGAGTATCCCTGGCATGCAACTATCAGCTTTTCTTCGTTGCAGCAGAAGCTGATTCAGGCGCAGTTGGATCCCGGACCGGTGGAGTCCGTTCGAATCGGCGGCCGCGACAGTTCGGGGGCCGTTTCGTCTCTCATCATTAAGGGTAAAGATAGGGAAGTGGAGTTGACAAAATCAAGAATACGGGCTGTCCTGGGCAGCTCCTTGGTACGCTCCAGGCATTTCAGCATAGGAAATGCCTACGAAGGCGGCGATCAGTCGAAAACCGGCGTTTCTTTAACATTGCTTTCCTCAAAAGGAACGAAAAATATAGACGGATCAAACCCCATCTATATATTGTCGGCTAAAGGGAAGTCGCAGCAATCGGATGTTGCTTCTCTCTATATGACGAAGGGGAGCCAGGCCGTAAAGGTGAAGACGACCGAAAGCGGGTCCAATGGAAGTTCCTATAATGACAATATGATAGCGCAAGGCGATGCGCTGACCTTAACCGGCGTCGGCTATGGCCATGGGGTAGGAATGTCCCAGGACGGGGCCATCGAAATGGCTAAGCGAGGCATGGACTACATAGATATACTAAACTTTTACTTTACCGATATTGAGGTCAATTGATGCATATAAACGAATTTGATTATGAACTGCCCGTCGATCTGATTGCGCAGTATCCCGCAGAGAAACGGGAAAATGCCCGGTTGATGGTACTTCATAGAGACAGCGGAGCCATTGAGCACAGGCGTTTTTACGATATCCTGGATTATCTTTCACCCGGCGACTGCCTGGTGATGAACAACTCTAAAGTGCTTCCTGCAAGGCTGATCGGAACAAAAGAGGCAACAGGTATAGAAGTAGAATTTCTCTTATTGAAACGAAAAAAGGACGATGTCTGGGAGGCGATGGTTCGTCCCGGTCGAAGGCTAAAGCCCGGCGACCGGGTCCGCTTTTCGGAAGCCCCTCTGCTTTATGCGGAGATACGTGATTACGGCGATGGGGGAACCAGGGTCGTCGAGTTTAAATATGACGGCGTCTTTTTGGAAATACTGGACAAGGTAGGGAGAATGCCCCTACCTCCATATATTCAGCGGGAAAGCGGAGAAAGCGACAGGGAAAGGTATCAGACGGTTTACTGCAAAGAAGAAGGATCCGTTGCAGCCCCCACGGCGGGGCTTCATTTTACGAACGAACTCCTTGAGCAAATAAAAGCCAAAGGTGTTCAATTAGCTTATGTGACTTTGCATGTGGGGATCGGTACCTTTAGGCCTGTAAAGTGTGAGAATATCGAAGATCACAAAATGCACTTTGAGGAATACTGGATCGATGAAGCAACGGCGGATCTAATTAACCGAACTAAGGCCTCCGGCGGAAAGATCTTTTCCGTAGGGACAACATCCACCAGAACCCTTGAGAGCGCCGCGGATGAAAAGGGTACTGTTAAGGCGGGACACGGAAATACGGATATTTTTATCTATCCTAGCTACAGGTTTCGCGTTATCGACAGCCAGATTACCAACTTCCACCTGCCCAAGTCCACTCTGATGATGCTGATATCTGCCTTTTACGATCGGGAAAAGATCCTGGAAGCATATAAAATAGCGGTAGAACAAAGATATAGATTTTTCAGCTATGGAGATGCCATGCTGATCTTATAGAAGAAAGGACAAGCATGAACGCAGTAACTTACGAATTAAAGAAAACATGCAATCAAACAAAAGCCAGAAGAGGGCAGCTAATGACGCCCCACGGTACCATCGAAACGCCGGTATTCATGCCGGTGGGTACGGCAGCTACGGTAAAGGCTATGCGACCGGAGGAGGTGAAGGAGCTGGGTGCTTCCATTATCCTCTCCAACACCTATCACCTCTATTTACGGCCGGGTCACGAGATCGTACGGGAAGCGGGCGGTTTGCACAAGTTTATGAATTGGGACGGTGCCATCCTTACCGACAGCGGCGGTTTCCAGGTATTCAGCCTGGGGCATCTGCGAAAGATTACGGAAGAAGGCGTGACTTTCCGTTCCCACATAGACGGATCCACCCATATGTTTACGCCGGAAAAATCTATTGAGGTGCAGAATGCTCTCGGGTCCGATATTATCATGGCATTTGACGAATGCGCCCCCTATCCGGCGGACAGAGCCTATGTGAAGCAATCCCTTGAGAGAACTACAAGATGGCTTGCCCGCTGCAAGGAGGCACATAAAAATACTGAAAGACAGTCCCTCTTTGGCATTATGCAGGGGGGAATGTATAAGGACCTGCGCAGGCAAAGCGCAGAGGAGATCGTGGAGATGGATCTTCCCGGCTATGCGGTAGGCGGGCTTTCGGTAGGCGAGCCGAAAGAACTCATGTATGAGGTTCTCGATGACTGCGTTGATCTTTTGCCCAAAGACAAAGCCAGATACTTGATGGGTGTGGGAAGCCCCGACTGCCTGTTTGAAGGCGTAGAGCGGGGAATTGATATGTTTGACTGCGTACTTCCTACACGAATTGCAAGAAACGGCACGGCATTGACGTCCCGGGGCAAGGTTTCCATCAAAAATGCTAAATACGAGAAGGATTTTTCTCCCCTTGATCCGGAGTGCGACTGCTATACTTGCAGAAACTACTCGAGAGCTTATCTGCGCCATTTGTTCAAAGCAGGCGAGATCCTTTCCTCTATGCTGCTGACCAATCATAACTTATACTTTCTTGTGAATCTGATGGGTAAAATCCGCAGCGCCATAGAAGAAGACCGATTCCCGGAATTGAAGAAAGAATTCTTTTTGAAATACGAGCAGGAAAACACAGAAACGAAGCCGGTCCGATAGCCGGAAAAGAAATGTCATCTGATATGAAGGAGTGAGAGCGAGTGCCAATTATCGTACCAAAAGGATTACCAGCCTATAAAATACTGAAAGAAGAAAACGTCTTTGTCATGCATCATCAGCGGGCCGAGAGACAGGACATCCGTCCCCTTGAGATCGCCATCGTAAACCTGATGCCTACAAAAGAAGTTACAGAGACGCAGTTGATTCGTCTTCTTGCGAATACCCCGCTTCAGGTGAACCTGAAGCTTCTTACCATGGATACTCACGAGTCAAAGAATACGGCGAGAGAGCACCTTGAAACCTTCTATAATACTTATGAAGAAATCAAAAACCACCGCTTTGACGGCATGATCATAACGGGGGCGCCGGTGGAATTTTTGCCATATGAAGAAGTGGACTATTGGAAAGAACTGACGGAAATCATGGAATACACCAAGGATAATGTATTCAGCGTCCTGCATATTTGCTGGGGTGCCCAGGCTGCGTTGTATTACCATTACGGAATCGATAAACATGTATTGCCAAAGAAATTATTTGGTGTTTTCCCGCATAAACTGAAGGATAAGAGATCCGAGTTGATGCGCGGATTCGATGAAGTGTTCTACGCGCCTCACAGCCGGCATACGCAGGTCGTAAAGGAGGATATTCTGAAGGTCCCTGAGCTGAAAATACTGGCGGAGTCGGACATTGCAGGACCTCACATCATTGCGACAAAAGACAAGCGCATGATATTCGTTCAGGGTCATGCCGAATATGACAAGGATACACTTCGCCTGGAATATGAACGGGATTTGAAGAAAGGCCTAGATATCCATATACCTGCAAACTATTTCGAAAATGACGATCCCACCAAAAAAATTATGGTTCGCTGGCGGGGACACGCCAACCTCTTTTTCGCCAACTGGCTCAACTTTGTATATCAAGAGACCCCATACGATCTCAACGAGTTGGATCAAATGAGAAAGTAGGAAAGTAGGGAGGAGAGAACGGCAATTGGATTTATGTGAACATCGAGCCGATTGCGGCGGCTGTATCTATCAAGAAATTCCATATAAAGAACAGCTGCAGTTGAAAGCAAAGGAGGTTATGCGCAATTTTGCGGATAATCTTGTGACTTATGAACGCTTTCTTGGAATCGAAGGAAGCCCGCAACGCTATGCTTATCGAAACAAGATGGAATACACCTTCGGCGATGAGGTTAAGGACGGCGAAATGACCCTGGGTCTCCATAAACGGGGGCGCCACATGTCCATTATCACCACAGACAAGTGCCAACTGGTGGATCCGGACTTCAACCGGATTCAGCAGGCTGTCTTGGAATTTTGCCGAGAGCGGGAATATCCTTTCTATCATAAAAAGAGCCATAAAGGGCTGCTTCGACATCTGATCCTTCGAAAAGGAGAGCATACGGGTGAATTGTTGGTAAATATAGTGACCAGCACGCAGATGCCCTTTGACGGAGCTGCTTTTGTTTCTCTGATTGAGAGCTTAGAGCTTAAGAATCGGGTGGTCGGTATACTGCATACGGAAAACGACAGGCTTGCGGATGCGATTATCTGCGAGAAATTAAACATTCTGTCCGGAAGGGACTATTACAATGAAGAGCTGATGGGATTGAAGTTCCGCGTCAGCGCTTTTTCCTTTTTTCAAACGAATGTACCTGCCGTGGAACGCCTTTACACCGAGGCGCTTTCACTGATTCCGGACCTCTCCGGGAAAACGGTATTCGATCTGTATTCGGGTACGGGAACCATCGCCCAGGCAGCAGCGCTCCGGGCCAAAAAGGTTATTGGGATAGAACTGGTGGAGGAGGCCGTGGAGGCGGCCAGGGCAAACGCGGAGATGAACGGGCTGTCAAACTGCAGCTTCATTGCGGGAGATGTGTTTAAAGTATTGGACGACATCGACGAAAAGCCGGATGTGATTTTCCTGGATCCGCCCAGATCCGGCGTCCACCCAAAAGCTATGGAAAAAATACTGAACTATGGGGTTAAGGAAATCGTTTATATTTCCTGCAACCCGAAGACCATGGCCGAAAACCTGGCAACCGCAATGCTTTTCGACTACCACGTTAAAGACTTAAAAGCATACGACAATTTTCCGTTCACCAGGCACGTTGAGTGCGTGACATTGATGTCAAGGGTGTAAGTCTTGATTTTACTGAGTTTTCGGAAGTACATCCAAGTTGTCTACTCAACCTAAAGAGGCGAAATACGTACATGGAAACATATCGAGAAAGTATTTTTGGGGTGAAATCTGAGCTCAAAATTGGTAGGGTTGAGTTGACAGAATAGATAACGGCCTTTTTTCATAGGGGTTGAGGAGACAGGATGGATGGATGAAATTTGAAAAACGTTGATTCGTAAAGGGTTTTACTGATTCTGAAAACAACTTAATACAATTGGGAGGCTAAATTGATACCACTTTATATACTTTGCCTTCGGGAAAACTAGTTTTTTTGACAACGAAACATTTTATGAATTTGATTGGATATAGCAACGTACCTTAGGAACACTTAAGGTGTTCTTCATGACTTTGTATATATTTTTGAGGTGTAGAATGAAAAAGATAATGTTTGATTCAAATGTCTTTGATAAACTTCCCAAAATAATTGAAAAAATAAAAAACTCAGCAGAAAAGCAATATGAATACTATATTACTACTGTTCAAGTTGAGGAGCTATGCAAAATACCAGATTCAAAAAAGGAAACTAGAGTTGCAAATATCTTGATGTTGGCTGATCTGAGACCCAAATTAGTACCTATATCAGTATTTGTTTTAGGAAGAGCAAGACTAGGATATGCAAGATTAGGTGAGGGGTTAGTATACAACAAGATTCTAAAGGACAATGGAAGTAATAAAAACGATGCGATTATAGCAGATACATGTGTTAATGAAGGATGTATACTTATTACAGAGGATAAAGAATTACATGATCGTATGATTGTAAACGGATATTCAGTAATGTATTTAGATGAATTTATAAAAACGATAAAATAATAATTTACAGCATTTGTGAGCTTTTGCTTAAAAGAGTTCTATCTACGTCGGTCAATGCTTCATTGTTTAGAGCTAACTAGCTAATCAGGACTTTAGCTGGTGTTGCTGCCTTTTAGTGCAAATGGTAAAACTAATCGATTAATTAGGAATGGCTATCATGCCATTTCAACAGCACATAAGAATCATTTTTACTTCGAATTGGTAATAAGTACGAACGTTGAATATAAATAGAATATGGAGGGGTATATACTTGGAAAACTATGTACCGATTAATGGGATTAAAATTTGGACCGATATCAGAGGGAACGCAAACAGGTATATAATATTATGCTCTGGAGGACCAGGTTGCAGCGACTATATGTTGCCAGTCTCACAAATGATGATGGTTATACTGTCATAAGGTTTGAGCAGCGCGGATGCGGGCGTTCCGATAAAGATGGAAATTATGACATGTATACAGCAATAAGCGATATGGAAGCTATAAGAGAGTACTATGGCATAACGGCATGGATAGTTGGAGGACATTCCTGGGGAGCTAATCTTTCTCTAGCTTACGCGATACATCATTCGGATAAAACAAAGGCAATCTTATATATTGCAGGTAATGGTATTCAGAATTACCGAAGTTGGTATACGAAGTACCATGCCAACTTGGACAAATATAGAGAAACTGTGCCTGAAATGCTCTATGAATTCAATAGTGAGGTTAATAAACAATGCATCAACCATTGCTATATAAATATGTAGCAAAGCTTAATATTTGCACACTTGTTATGTGTGCTCAAAAAGATATACGTCCTAATTGGCCGGCAATGCAGATTCAAGCATTAATGCCCAATGCTGAATTAGCCATTATTGAGGGTGCTGCTCATTATATATGGTTGACACACGACGATGAAATGCGTAAAAAGCTGCGCTCTTTTCTAAAACTGCCTCAATGATAAAGCGGAGTAAATCTATATGTTATATGCTCCATATAAGGAGCACATCAATTTGGTATCATCAACAGATATTTTTAGATATTCTGCTAAAATTTATTGGTTTCATTTTTGCATCATAAAGTTAACGTTTTTATTAATATATTGTAAAAATACGAAACTTAAATTATAATAGTATTAAATTATGCTTGAAAGTCAATAATTATATTAACTTATGAGAAAAATACAAAACGGAGTTATTAATATGAAGTATTATGAAGACTTTTTGAAACTTGAGGTATTTAACCTTGAGGATGCTAAAAAAGTTGTAGGAAGCATAGAAAATACAAAAGTGATATTAAATTCATATTTAAAAAAAGGTCTTATAAAACGAGTGCGCCGAAATCTGTATTGTGCTGTTAGTTTAGAGAATAGAGAAGCTACGGCTGACCGATATTTGGTTGCAAGTAAAATAAATAACGATGCTTATTTGGCTTACCACTCTGCTTTTGAAATCCATGGATTATCCCACCAGGTAAGTTTTATAGTTTATGTAGCATCAGGACAAAAGATATCTGATTTTGAATTTGAAGGAGTTTTATACAAATATGTGGGAAAAGGACTCAAGGAAGGGATTACCCATTATCATCTGAATAATAAAATTAGGTTTACGGACCTTGAAAGAACTGTTGTTGATTGCCTGGACAGATTAGATTACTGCGGTGGTGTACATGAACTGGATGAAATACTTAAAATATGCAGGGTTCTTGATGAAACAAAACTGGCAAAATATCTTGAAATATATGATAAACGGATACTTTATAAAAAAGCAGGTTATTTCATGGAACGATATCAGCAGTCTTTGGGAATAACAAATGATTTTTTGAGTCATATAGAAAAAAAGACAGGAAATACGAGAAGTTATTTAGATGAAAAAGCAAAAAACGGTAACGGTATACTTATAAAACGCTGGGGTCTTATAGTGCCAAAAACTCTTGAAGTAAAGGATGATATTTTTGTTTAAGTCAGACAAAAGATATTACCTGGAACTTTCTGAAAAGACAGGATTTCATAAAGATGTAATAGAGAAGGTTCACCGGTTAATATTAATACTTGAATTTATAAATAGTAATGCTTTTTTAAGAGAACGATTAGTTCTAAAGGGCGGAACTGCTTTAAACCTAACTGTTTTTGCTTTGCCCAGATTATCTGTAGATATAGATCTGGATTTTCACTCCTATGATGACAGAGAGAAGGTGCTTGAGGAACGGTTTAGGGTAAAAGAATTACTACATGGTTACTTAGAGAGGGAAGGATATTATATTTCACAAAAATCCAAAGACTACTTTGCTTTGGAATCAATTGTGGCTCGTTTCCAAAACAATGCGGGTAATTATGATAATGTAAAAATTGAAATCAACTATTCCTTAAGACATCATATTTGGCCACCTGTGATGAGAAAAATAAATACAGAACTGTTTGGCACCAGAGGAGAAGTTAATACATTATACTATATCGAACTTTTAGCTGCTAAAACAGTAGCCTTGTTTAACCGTCTTGCGGCAAGGGATTTTTATGATTTATATAATGTGAAAAAGTATGGTATCCTTTCCGAAGGTGATTATGACAGTTTTTGCAATGCAGTAGTTTTTTACGGTTCCATTTCAGGAGATGCGGCAAAACTCAGTTTTTCGCCCGATCATGTAGATGAGTTAAAAAAGCAAACAGTTTATCAAGATTTATATCCCATGCTTGTAAAAAGTGAACGATTGGAATTGGACAAAGCAAAATCTGAAGTAAAGGATTTTCTTGCAAACAGTGTTGTTTTGACACCAAAACACAAAGAATATTTACACAAGTTTGCTTCTGGAATATATAAGCCAGACTTATTGTTTTCCGGAGATATGTTGGAGAATATAAAACAGCATCCAATGGCAATTTGGAAAACTATGAATGCAGCAAAGAATTAAAGCATGAATGAAACCGGCGATAATACCGGTCGATATGTTTCCATGAACGTCGGTTTACGAGGAAAATGCCAAAAACCCATTGACATGTTCCCGTAAACGTAAGGTTTAAAAAAACAGCCCAAAGTCATCAATCCAAGCGGCTCGGGCCATGTGGAGTGCGTGGTATTGATTACAAAGCTGTAAGTGTTTATTTAAGCGGGTTTCAGGGATTACATCTAAGTTGTCTACTCAACCTAAAGAGGCGAAATACGTACATGGAAACATATCGAGGGGGTACTTTTGGAGCGAAATTTGGGCTCGAAAATAGGTAGGGTTGAGTTGACAGGATGGATGTAAAGATTATGTTGGAGAATAGTAACTCTCCTTGAAATTATTCGTGTTTACGCCGCCGCAAAATGTCAGTAAGCTGACGGTATTGCCTGTCCAGTTATTGATGGATATAATGTCCATATCATCATAGAGAAAGGAAAGCGCTTCTGTTTTAATGTACCAATGTTCGAGCAAGGGTACCAGAAGCGCCAACCACGGTATGGTCATTGTATCAAATTATGAACTGATTGAAAAGAGTAAGTCCGGAGTTTTTTGTTAGGAATCTGGAGCAGGTATCATGCCCGTGTTGTGGCGGACAGTTTAACGTGATTGGCAGCCGGGAGAGAAAATACATAGACAGTGAAGGAAACAAAATTGTTCTCAGAATACGGCGGCTCCGCTGCAAGATGTGCAGGAGCATTCATCATGAACTGCCCGACATTCTGGTACCCTACAAGCGGCATTGCAGTGAAAGCATCGAATCCGTGCTCAACCCCAGAGAGGCACTTTGTGTGGCGGCAGATGATTCAACGATTCGACGGTGGCGGAGTTGGTTCAGAGGATGTATGGATCACTTCTTAGGCTGTCTTGAATCGATCGCCATAAGGCTTGGCAGGAGAACTGCGAAGAAGATGACCCATTCTTCCAAGTCCAGACTCCAGAGGGTCATAGATTTTGTGGGAGATGCGCCAGGTTGGCTGGCAAGGATTGTCCGCCCGGTAGCTAATACAAATAATTGGATACATACCCGTTATGCATTTTTGTCCTGAATAGCAGAGCGTAGACTCATGTTGAAAACCTAAAAAAGGAGGAGATCAACATGAGGGATCAAAAGAAAGCGGAAGAAGTGGCGGCACAAAGGTTTCAACTGCTGTCACCATTACTGGCGGAGGGGTTGGATCCGGCAAAGGCCAGAGAACTGCGGGCTGGGATTTGTGAGCAGATGGGTTTGTCAGAACGTACATTGAGAAGGTATCTGGCAAAGTTTTCGAAGGACGGGTTTGCCGGATTGAAGCCCAGGGGCAGAGGACAACGAAGAACTGAGGATGCAATACCGCAGAATATACTTGATCAGGCCATTCTGCTTCGCCGTGAGATACCAGGCAGGAGTGTCGCCCAAATTATCCAGATTCTCGAGTGGGAAGGGAAAGTCGCCCCCGGACAGATAAAGCGCAGCACGCTTCAGGAGAAGCTATCTGAGCGTGGCTACAGCGCACGGCATATGAGGATGTATTCTCAATCGGGCGTCGCAGCCAGACGGTTTCAGCAAAAGAGCCGCAATATGCTGTGGCATAGTGATATCAAGTATGGTCCATATCTGCCGATTGGTCCGGACGGAGCAAAAAAGCAGGTATATCTTGTTACTTTTATCGATGACGCGACACGCTTTGTACTGCACGGCGAGTTCTACCCCGCTTTGGATCAGGTGATAGTGGAGGATTGCTTTCGGAAAGCGATTCTGAAGTATGGTGTTCCAGATTCGGTGTACTTTGACAATGGGAAACAATACCGGACCAAATGGATGGCGAGGACCTGCTCCAAGCTTGGCATCAGGCTGCTTTACGCGAAGCCATACTCGCCTGAAGCAACCGGGAAGGTTGAAAAGTTCAACCAGACAGTTGACTCTTTCCTAAGGGAGGCGGCATTGAGCAAGCCGCAGACGCTGGATCACTTCAATCAGCTGTTCAATGTATGGCTGGAGGAATGCTATCAGAACAAGCCCCACTCCGCTCTGGAGAACAAGCTGAGTCCGACTGCTGCCTACCAGAGGGATCGAAAGGCATTGAAGTTCCTTGATCAGGAAACTGTCGCGAATGCATTCCTGCACTGTGAAGAACGGAAGGTAGACAAGTCAGGCTGTATCAGCTTTGAGGGCAGGAAGTACGAAGTAGGACTCAACCTTATTGGCTGTACTGTTGATGTAGTTTATGATCCTGCTGATATAGAGGAACTGACTATCGAATATGATGGATATGCTCCCTGGAAAGTGAAACAGCTTGTGATCGGGGACAGGGTCGGCCGTCGCCCGAAACTGCCCGCCTCTATGCAGCCGTTGCCGGCTGAATCTTCAAGACTGCTGGATGCAGCGATGCAGAAGAACCTTGAACGTGAGCAGCGGATAGCTCCTGCGATCTCCTACAGAACAGTGTACAAGGAGGGACGCAGTGATGTTTGAAGAATTCTATGGCCTTTCCAACATACCTTTTTCAAGGGATATTCCGAGCACCCGTATTTATCAGCCAGTAATGTTGGAGGAGATACTGGGACGACTGAACTATGCCGCTCAACGGCAGTTGTTTGCTGTGGTCACCGGCGATTGCGGAACGGGTAAGACAACAACGATCCGTATGCTTAAGGACTCTCTGGATCCGGCCAAATACATGGTGTTGTATCTTGCAGATTCCAAGCTGACACCGAGACATTTCTACAAGGGACTCCTGGCGCAACTTGGCGTAGAGGCGATGTTCTACCGCGGCGATGCTAAACGACAGCTTCATCACGAAATCGAGCTGATGCGTGGTATTCAGCATCTGCAGCCGGTCGTCATTGTTGATGAGGCTCATCTGCTGGATCGTGAGATGCTGGAGGAAGTGAGGTTTCTTCTCAACTTCAAGATGGACTCGCAAAGTCCTATGGCTCTGATACTGGTCGGGCAGAGTGAACTTTGGAATAAGCTGCACATGCAATCCTATACGGCGATTCGGCAGCGAATTGACATTCAGTGTAAGCTAAACCATTATGACAGAGCGCAGACCGGGGAATACGTCAAAACGCACCTTTCCTATGCAGGAGCAGAACATGATATTTTTTCCGATCAGGCGATCGACGAGATATTCAGATTTTCCGGCGGGGCAGCCCGATTAGTCAACAAGGTTTGTACTCATTGCTTGATTTATGGAGCTCAGAATGGCAGGCGTATTATTGACGATCATATGGTGAAGTTGGTCATACAGGGAGAATTATCTTAATTCTCCCCCCCTCGGACGGGGGGAAGGGTATTTCGGTCACATATGGACACCGATTCCGTCAATATACGGACAATTTACGACATCTACTGCTGGACACAATGCGGCAGCATTAACATATTCGCATTTACGAATATAATATTTTTGGGTAATTATACACTTTAGAGGTGTGAAATAATGGAGTATATGACCGCAAAAGAAGCTGCCCAAAAATGGAATATTACCGTCCGCCGAGTGCAGGTTTTATGTGCGCAGGGACGGATTCAAGGAGCAATGCGTCTTGGAAATATGTGGGTTTTGCCTATTAGTGCCAAGAAGCCGGAAGATAAGCGGTATACTCATAAGAATGTAGAAAATAATTAACTTAACTTAAACTTCGCACATCAATAATATCGATGCACCTTGAAAATTCAATATAGGGCGTTATTCAATTGCCAAAAAGTACTCCACTATGCGCATAACTTCAGGCATCTTTTTAGCTCCTTGGGAATGGCTGCTATGAAAACTTCAAGCAATTGATCCAGTTGTTTTGAAGTTAGAGATAATTTGTCGGCGATTGTATCTATAAACAACTGCATGAGCAGTTGGAAAGCCTGTGCCAGTGTAATATCCGCCATTTCATCTGAAACAAGATGGAATAATTCACCCAACGTTCGCGGATCAGATGTCTGGCGGTTTTCCATCGCCAGCATCATGTATCTTGTAAAGACAACGGCTGTATGTGCGGTCATAGCATCGTATGACAATGAGTTGCACTCCTTGCTTAATCGTAGATATGATTTACAGACCTTGAAGAAAACCTCGATATTCCAGCGCTTTCCATAGATACGAATCATCTCATCCTCGCGAATGCTCATATCAGTAGTTATCAGTGCAAGATAATCCTTACGCTTATTCTTGTTACGAACATAAACTATTCTGGCGGGAATGGATTCACCGTCTTTAACCAGAGAAACTTCTACGGAAAGCAGATATCTTGATCTACCTCTTCGTTTTCTGTTTTGCTTGTATATCTCCGTTAATGGCTGCATCTTTCCCTTGTACAGGTAATGCATCTTTGATGTTTTCTTTGCCATAGCTATCACATCATAGCCTATCTCCTTAATCGCGATTAAAGAGGATGGTGAACAAAACCAAGTATCAAATAGCACATGGGTTGCCGGAATGAAGGATTTTTTAGCTACCGATAAAAGCTCAAGAACCACAGTGGTTGCTTTGGTTTGTGCTAAACTCCTTCTGGCATAACCAACGGATCTTTTGTCCAACGGAGCGGCTTCATTTATTCGATTTTTACTGTTTTCTGTGGATAAAAGACATCCGTTGACGGGAAGAAAAGTATTGCCATCAGACCAGCCAAGGGTGAGAAGCCGAAATCCGTATTTATAAGTCCTCTTAACATGATCATAGACTTTGGCCAAAAGTTCAACTTTCTTAGAACTCGACCGTTCATACAAAGTGTCATCGATTATTAGGACATTTACACGCTTAGCATCCGTTAGCTGAGTAAGTGATTCCCTAATGATAAATGAGCTAATCCAGGTTGTGAATCGAATCCAATTGATATGACTTGAGTTCATGAATCTGTACACAGTATCCTTCCCGAAACCGGCGCAGTGAGTACCCATGAGCATGTTCATATACATGCTTCGGTTCGTAAAGACAAGACCAAACAAGTATTGATAAATCAATACAGCCGATATCCCTTTGCTTTTATAGGCGTTTGCGCATCTTAAGGCCGATGATACTCTGTACTTTTTAAAGAAGTACTTAATTGATGACGAAACTTTCTTATCGTTTTGGTAAGCTTGTGGTATACTTTTCATAGCATAAGTCCTTTCCATCTGGTAGATTGTTTCTGGTAACTCAATTATACCAAAAATGGAGGACTTTTGCTATTATTCCGGCTGTTTTATTGCCCTATAGTATTGAATTTTCAAGGTGCATAGGCACTTTTACAAGTGCGAAGTTTAAGTTATATAATTCAGAATACCAAATTCCAGTCATTAACTCATCTACATATGCATTACCCTCGGTTGGCTTTGAGCCCTGATTATATTTATCATGACATATAGAGTTAAAAATAGGGTATAGAATGTCTTTCTTTATTTTTGTATATATGCCCATTGCATCAAATCTTGGATTTCTACAAAGCATAATAAAAAATGCTGACAACATCTCATTAGCAATAGTTAGCGGGATGATTCTCTCACTTCTTCCTAACCCAACAGGCATTCCATTTTGTACAACATTTATAAAATCTTGATATATCCTTTCCCAGTTCTTTTCAAAAAAATCATCAAATGCTTTTTCTAAAATAAAGCTATTCATTGCTTCAATTTGATTCTTTATAGCTGCTTTTTTAGCAAGATTTCCATCATCATAATAAAAGTCACAATTCATGATTTCAAAGAAATGCTTGTCTATACTTTTCTTCGTTTTAATTATGCTATATTATAATATAATGTACCCATAAAACAAGACAAAAATTTCGAAAAGCTTAATGAACCTGATATAATAAAAAACAGTAAACTGTCAGGAAAGAAGGTTCATAAAAATGGCTAAACGAAGAACATTTTCACCAGAATTTAAGAGCAAGCTCGTATTGGAGCTACTACGCGAAGAACGCTCCCTCGGCGAGATTGCTAACGAGCATGGAATAAGTCCGAACCAGCTAAGGAATTGGAAAATAGAATTTCTAAAAAACGCTTCAAGAGCCTTTTCGGAAAGCAGGGATGAAAAAGAAATCCGTGCCAAGGAAAAGGAAATGGATGGGCAGCTTAATGTACTAATGGCGAAAGTCGGTCAACTCACGATAGAGAATGACTGGCTGAAAAAAAAATCTAAACAAGTCTTTGGAGATGATTGGGAGACTAAAACTAATTTCAAAAGACCATAAGCTGACTGTGCTCAGGCAATGTGAATTGCTTGAAGTCAACAGAACTAGCGTATATTATACACCGGTAGAGCCGGACCTGCAGTATGAAAACCTGGTTAAGAACAAGCTTGATTACTGGCACACAAAAATGCCCTATATGGGAGTCAGAAAGCTTCGTGACAAGCTGCAGAACATTGACAATATTCCGGTTGGACGCAAGTTAATAAAGAGATTCATGAACGAGATGGGGATTTATGCAATGTGCCCAAAGCCGAATCTCTCTAAGCGTAACAAGCTCCATAAAATCCATCCATACTTGTTGCGAAACCTATGCATTAACAAAGTCAATCAAGTTTGGGCAATTGATATCACATACATTAGGATGGGGAATGGACATATGTATCTAACCGCCATTATCGACTGGCATAGCCGCTTTCTAGTCGGCTGGGAATTATCTGATACCCTAGATACAGCACCGGTTCTAGAAGCAGTAAAGAAAGCAATTCAGCGTTACGGAAAGCCGGAGATCATAAATTCGGATCAAGGCTGCCAATTTACGAGTGATGAATACACAACTTACCTCAAAAATAGAGGGATCAGGCAAAGCATGGACGGCAAGGGGCGTTGGGTAGACAATGTGGTAATTGAACGGTGGTTCCGCAGCCTCAAAATCGAACACATCTATCCTTATGAATATCTTACACCTAGAGAGCTTAGAGTAGGGATTCGCAAATATGTGAACGAGTACAACTTTGAACGATCACACCAAACCCATGGTTATCAAACCCCTAGCCAGGTGTATTTGGGAAGGCAAGCAGCTTAATAGACCTTGGGGCCAGCCCCAAACCCTGTCCTCGCCGGAGGGCAGGTGGCCCGATCAACAGGCCACCAGAAAAAGGATATGGTTCATCTGGGAGTCAAGGGTCAAGATAAACTCGCTTCGCTCGCCCTTGACTCCCGCCGAAAGGATATTGACTATATGTAAATATTTGGTTCATTAAGAATAAAAAAAATATGTCTTGACAAGGTGAACACTACAGACATTCCGGATAATGCGGGTGTGGCAATCGAATACAACATTCCACAGTCTGGAAAGAGAATCGATTTTCTCATTTCGGGATATGATCAGCGCCGATCTGAAAATATTGTCATTATAGAAATGAAACAATGGGACGAGGCGAAAGTAACTAATATGAGCGACATGATTTCTGTGGGACGATTCGGAAACGTTCCACACCCATCGTATCAGGCCTGGTCCTATAAAACTCTCATGGAAGATTACAATACAACCATTCAGGAAAAACAGATTGGGTTATATCCATGTGCCTATCTTCACAATTATGTAGAAAAGGAAGATAGCCCTGTAATCTTAAACGAACGTTATTGGGACTGTCTCCGTGAGGCACCTGCATTTTTAAAGAGTGACAGCGAAAAGTTACGAGCTTTTATTAAACGTTTTGTAAAGTACGGTGATAATAAAGAAATCCTGTACCGGATTGAAGCGGGGAAAATTCGCCCTTCTAAAAATCTTGCAAATTGTCTTTCCTCTATGATTAAAGGGAATCAGGAGTTCGTTCTGATTGATGAGCAAAAGACTGTATATGAAACCGCATTGGATTTAGCTGATACTGTGACCGGAAAGAGAAAACAAGTTTTCATTGTAAGAGGTGGACCTGGAACAGGGAAAACGGTAGTTGCAATCAACCTGCTCGTTGAGCTAACAAAGAGGGAAAAGCTGGTGCAATATGTAACCAGTAATGGTGCGCCGAGAGCTGTCTATGCGGAAAAATTAGCCGGTGTAAAGAATAAAACACGAATTCTAAATTTATTCAAGGGTGCTACAGTATATCAGGGATTAGAAAAAAATACTTTTGATGTATTGATAATCGATGAGGCACATCGTTTGAGCAAGAGAAATCTGCTTAATACATATAACGGGAATCAGGTAAAAGATCTGATTAATGCAGCAAAGCTGGCGATATTTTTCTTAGATGAATCTCAAAAAGTGTTAATCGAGGATATCGGAAGCGAAGAAGAGATAGTAAAACAAGCAAGAGCATATGGTGCGCAAGTAACGAAAATGGATTTACCTACACAGTTCCGATGCAACGGATCAGACGGTTATTTGGCATGGATTGATAATACACTCGGAATCCGAGAAACCGCAAACCCGATCTTAGAAGGAATAGATTATGATTTTCGAGTAGTAGATTCTCCCACTGAGTTACACCGATTAATACGTGAAAAAAACGCGACCGAGAACTCGGGAAGTGGGTCCAGAGTGGTTGCAGGGTATTGTTGGCCGTGGACAAGCAAGAAAGATCCCAATGCTACAGATATCAATATCGGAGAGTATCGTGTAAGATGGAATAAAGCCGAGGACGGCCCATCATGGGCAATTCGGGAGGGATCCATCGATGAAGTGGGATGTATTCATACCTGTCAAGGACTGGAGTTTGATTATGTTGGCGTAATCATTGGCGAAGATATGGTCGTTGAGGAAGGCAGGATTATTACCAGACCAGAAGCTCGGGATCGGGTAGATGCAAATAAAACGCTTCGAGGATACAAAACACTGATAAAGTCTACCGATCCTTCAACGGTGGAAAAAGCAAGGAAAATGGCAGATGAAATTATTCGGAATACTTATAAAGTCTTGATGACCCGTGGGCAGAAGGGATGTTATGTGTACTGTTGTAATAGCGAATTAGCAGAATACCTTAAAAGTAGAATCGGGAAGTATTATTACAAATGCAATGAAGAAGGGCAGGATTATTTATCAGTTGCTGAGGACGAGAGTAGCTACAATTTGTAAAGATGATAATAACCTGGTACACCATTGGCTACATATATCATACTCTACGTCACTGCGGCTGTTTATGGTGGATGATCCCAAGCAGTCGATTTACAGAAACTATAATAGCGAAGCAGAAAATGGAATGTAATACTATTGGCATTAATCAATGTACGGAGTGTGAAAAAGAAATCTGCGATAACACAACGATGTGTATTATTGTGGATGCCTAATGTTCTATATTCGATGGAAGTTAGGAGGTAAAAAACTTTGAGAATAAAAGTACAGTACACAACATTGATCGTGAAGGATTTGGAGGAATCCGTTAAGTTTTACCGTGATGTGTTGGGTTTTAAAGAAGGCTATCATGTTGATTTGCCCGATGGCGGCGCCATCACGATTATGAACAGCGAAGACGGCGCGAGTGTTGAGTTGATAGCAAATAAGAATTATGGGATAGGGATTTATTCTATTGGTACGGATGTAGATGACCTTGATGAGGCAATCAAGATCTTAAGAGAAAATGGGTATGAACCCACGGGACCTGTCATTCCGACGACAGTAGGGCGCATGACCTTTGTTTTGGATCCGAACGGAGTTCGAATTTGCTTGATTGAACATTCGCAGGAATATAAAGAGAAATTTATGTAATCAATCTGTTTTTGATTCATGAGGGAAGAGTGCATGAACAGGGAAGTAATGGGAGTAATCTAAAATATGATTCTCAGTGTAAGCCGGAGGACGGATATCCCTTCATTTTATTCTGAATGGTTCATGCACAGGATAAAAGAGGGTTACGTATATATTCGGAATCCAATGAATGCAAAGCAAATCAGCAGAGCGAACATTAAACCCGATGTTGTTGACTGTATTGTTTTTTGGTCTAAAAATCCGGCTCCCATGCTGAAATACCTTGACGAGTTGGATCGGATGGGCTACCGGTACTATTTTCAATTTACCTTAACACCGTATGACACAAGCATTGAACAAAATCTGCCGGCTAAGGCTGAGATTGAAGATATTTTCATAAAGTTGAGCGCCAGGCTTGGGAAGGAAAGGGTGGTTTGGCGCTACGATCCGATCTTGTTGAACGGCGAATGGACCATTGACCGTCATGTGAAAAGCTTTCGTTCCATGGCTCACAGGCTGGCTGAATTTACCGATGAATGCATTATCAGTTTTATCGATCCATATAAAAAAACAGTAAGACAGATGGGTGAAAAGCTAGACAGGCGCATTACAACTCAGGAGATGACGGAGATTGCACAAAGGCTTGCTGAAGTTGGACGTGAGACCGGCCTTGCTATTAATACCTGCGCCGAGGCAATCGATTTAGATGTGTTTGGGATAGGCCATGCGTCATGCATCGACAGAAAGCGGATTGAAAAGATCATCGGTTGCTGTTTGAACGAAAACGTGAAAAAAGATAGCCAGAGGCCGCATTGCGGCTGCATTGAATGCATTGACATCGGCGCTTACAGCACCTGTAAAAACGGTTGCCTGTATTGTTACGCCAATTTCAGCCGTGAAATGATTGAGCGCAACTGCAGCCTGCACAACCCCAAATCGGCTCTGCTTGTTGGTGACAGCAACCTTGTCGAAAAGGTGGCAGAGCGGAAAGTAACAAGCTTGAAGGACGAGCAATTGAGATTGTTATAGCCCATAAATTGCCCTCGGGGTCCTGCAACATAGATTCGGATAGATACGTCATAAATTAGAAGGGACGGCACCATGAGCAACAGATTTATCGCGTTTGATGTGGAGACTCCAAACGCCCGAAACAATCGAATCAGCGCAATAGGAATCACGATTGTCGAAAATGGAAGGATAATCGGTGAGAAATACACCTTGGTGAATCCTGAAACCCACTTCGATTATTTCAATATCAGATTGACCGGAATCACCCCCGAAGAGGTGGCAGGTAAACCTACCTTTCCCGAACTGTGGGAAGAGATTAATACTCTCATGGGCAGCGGCTTGCTGGTTGCCCACAATGCACCTTTCGATATGGGAGTTCTGGCCAAGTGTATTGACTGGTATGAAATCGATTGGAGGCCCTTTACATATTATGCCTGCACCTGCGCAATGGGGCGCAAGTGCTATCCGGATCTCGACAACCATAGGCTCAGCACTCTGTGCAGCCATCTTGGCATCGAACTCGATCATCACCACGCAGGAAGCGATAGTAGAGCCTGCGCTGAACTCTTAATAAACTACATGGACCGCGGCCTCCCTGTTGATAAATATCTGCGAAGATATAACTTTTCAAATGTCCGCGCCCGGCGGAGCATTTGGTGATACGGTTAACAAACGGGGGAGAGTGTTATGAAAAAAGCTTTTATTTTTTCCCTGATATTATGGACTATTGTATTTTTGTTTTCCGCCTGTGGAATAACGCAGACCGCACCTCCACCCGCACCGGACGAAGATACTGTTACAGAAACATCTGATTATATCTCCCATACATCAAAATACGGCTTCACCGGAGGGAATATAGGTGCAGGCGGCCTTATGGCCGGAGACGGGAACGGATGGGTGTTTTACCGCAGCGAAGCTGATCACTGGAAGCTATACAAGGCAAAACTGGACGGCTCAGAAAAGACATTGCTTTGTGAGGATTCTCCATGCGACATAAATGTTCTTGACGAATGGGTCTATTACGCCAATTATCTGGACGATTTTTCCCTATACCGTATTCGCACAGATGGCTCCGGGCGGCAGAAGCTTATTGACGGATACTGCAGCAATATACATGTGACGGACACCGGCATTTACTTTGATATGCGAGATAAAAACAATTCTGCACTTGTATATCGCATGGAGTTAGCCGGCGGTGAACCGATGCTTCTTGTTCCCAATATGCAAGTTGCGACCTTCTTTGATGGTATTCTATATTGCAAATCACCGGACAAGTTGATTGCCTATGATATGGAAACCGGCAATACCACCGATATATGTAATAAATATACTCATAATGTGAGCGCTGATGAAACCGGTATTTACTACTGGTCGGTTGATGAAAACACTTTTTGTCATTTTGATCTCAGGTCCGGTAAAGAACAGGTGATTTTGACCGGCGGCGACTTCTTTAATTACGCAAACGGCAAGCTTTATTATCTGGGTTATGGCGGCGAAAACAATAACTACAACTGCGTATACTGCCTTGACGTTGACAAGGATACCACATCTGCAGTTCTTTCTCTTTCCGACCAATATTTCGATACGAGCGGAAATCTGCTTGGGATAACAATCGAACAAGTAAGGGATGGTACGGTCGAGATAGATGAGTCATATTTTGACAGCGAAGACGGGGTGTTCATTGGGATATCAGAACAAGCCGGATATACTTATATCATTGAGGACAGGGCCTACTGCCGTGGAGCCTTGCGTGAAAGTGCTTTAGAGTCAGGGAGAGCTGATTGTTGGATCTTGTATGATAATAATGGCGGTATCGTTTGGGATTAGCCAGAAGTCAAAATGAACTGCCTCTGAAATACACCAAAGTGGCAGAAAGTCTTTCGCATTGCTTTGATTTGCACAACCCATGGCAGTTGTTGTACAGGAAACCTATTTTATTTTAACAGGGTAACCTGTACAACTTAGAACAATATTTCTACAGATTGGATGACTTTATCCGCAAACCTGTACAACTTCTATCAAAGAAATTGCATTTTAGGGATATTTTAAAGAAAAAGTTGTACATGAAAAACTTAGATCTGCTGTTACCTGTACAGATCAGAGTCATTTTTGTACAGGTTACGAACTGTCGGGCAAAAACCTGTACAACTGTTGAATATCGCAAAAAATAAGCCTATGATAATAACATCAGCAAGGGAATAGTTTCGCACTTGATAGCTTCGCACTTAATAGCTTCGCACTTGTGAGGTGAAAGGAATGGCCATCGAAAAGCGATATGAATCGGACATAGAAGAGATATTATCGCACCGGTACGACAACGGGGCAGATCTTTGGACGACTCCGGATAAGCGGCTGATAAAAGGCGCTCCGTTTTCAACTTTGGAGAGCGTAAAGTACTTGCTGGAATTGGGAATGGAGCCCGAAGAACCGGTATTAAAAGAATGCGCAGATCTGATCTTCAGTACCTGGCAGGAGGATGGCCGTTTCAGGTTGTATCCTAAAGGCTCTATTTATCCGTGCCAAACAATCCATGCCGCCAATACGCTATGTCGTATGGGATATGCTTCCGATGCCAGGCTTCAAAAGACTTTCCAGCACCTTTTAGATATCCAGTATGCAGATGGCGGCTGGCGCTGTAATAAATTCAGCTTTGGCCGGGGGCCGGAAACGGAATATTCAAATCCTTTCCCAACCCTTAACGCTCTTGATGCCTTTCGTTTTACCGATTATTGCAACAAAGAGCCGGCATTGGATAAAGCTGTAGAATTCCTCCTGGAACATTGGAGGATTCGGGAACCGATTGGACCGTGTCATTATGGAATCGGGACATTGTTTATGCAGGTTGAATATCCTTTCCGAAACTACAATCTTTTTGTATATGTCTATGTCTTATCCTTTTACAACCGGGCAAAAGAGGATGAACGGTTTCTTGAAGCCTTGGATGCATTGAAATCAAAAACGGTGGATGGGCAGATTGTGGTTGAACGCGTAGTTCCCAAGCTGGCCGGGCTTTCCTTCTGTAAAAAGGGGAAAGCCAGTGAGCCGGCCACGAAGCGCTATCACGAAATACTGCAAAACCTAAAATAGATTGATATAAGGAAAATCGTTTCTGATGTCTGACAGCCAAAAGTGATACAATCAAAAAGAATCGTCCCTGATGATTTTTGGAGGTGAAATCGAATGCCCTTTACGATTGTCCGTCAGGACATTACAAAAATGAAGGTTGACGCCATCGTCAACGCCGCAAATACTGAATTGCAGATGGGCGGCGGGGTATGCGGGGCCATATTTAAAGCAGCAGGAGCGGCCCAGCTTCAGGCAGCCTGCGATAAACTTGCCCCGATTAAAACGGGAGAGGCAGTTATCACGCCGGGCTTCAATCTTCCGGCAAAATTTATCATTCATGCTGCGGGTCCCGTCTATCAAGCGTGGAACAAGGAAAAAAATGAGCAGGAGCTCCGCGCCGCCTATACGAATTCGTTGAAGCGAGCCGTTGAAAACAATTGTGAAAGCATAGCATTTCCCCTGATTTCAAGCGGTATCTACGGCTATCCGAAAGATGAGGCGCTCCGGGTGGCCACGTCGGCAATTCAGGATTTTCTTTCTGACCACGACATAGACGTCACGCTGGTCGTATTTGACAAGTCCGCATTCATTATCAGCCGCGAACTGCTGGGTGAGGTGGAAAGCTATATTGACGAGCACTATATCGAAGCCGGTAAAGTGAGCCGGCGGCAGCTGCTTGAAGTAGAGCGGGAAGCCTTGAGCAAAAAAAGTCTCACTGTCAGCGAATACGAGGAACCTATTATTGTTGAGACGGATGCGCCTAGTTTTCTACGTGCACCTCTTGATGATTTGGTCGGGAACCTGGACGAGCCCTTCTCCGGGACGCTCCTGCGCCTGATTGATGCCAAGGGAATGACGGATGTGGAAGTATATAAACGCGCCAACCTGGACCGCAAATTGTTCTCTAAGATCAGGAGCAACAAAGGGTATATGCCGAGCAAGCGCACTGCCATCGCCCTTGCCGTGGCCTTGGAGCTGTCGCTGGATGAAACCGAAGATCTTCTGAAAAGGGCAGGATATGCTCTCTCCCACGCCGTCAAGTTCGATGTGATCGTGGAATATTTTATCATAAATGGCAAGTACGATATTCTCGAGATAAATCAAGTGCTCTTCGAGCATGATCAGCCGCTGCTCGGAGGATGCTGAATTTTGATTTTCTGTTACAGTTAATGTCGCTTCCGAAGCGACCACCGGTTCCGTTTCCCGCAGTATTCTAAGGTTACAATAAATCTTAGGAGGTTATGGAAATGAAAAAAGGATTAACGGAACTGGTATTCATACTCGACAAAAGCGGGTCAATGAGCGGACTGGAAGCGGATACCATCGGCGGATTCAATTCGATGCTTGCAAAGCAGCAGGCGGTAGAGGGCGAATGCAATATTACAACTGTGCTGTTTGATAACAACTATGAACTGCTCCACGACCGGATCGATATCAGGGCGGTGAGTCCCATTACGGAGAAGGAATATCAGGTCGGCGGTACGACGGCGCTTCTTGATGCAATCGGCATGACGATTCACAAGATCGGCAATGCCCAGAAGCATACCGCCGAAGACTACCGCGCCGAAAAAGTAATGTTTGTGATTATCACGGACGGCGAAGAGAATTCCAGCCGGAAATATTCCGTTGAAAAGGTAAAGGCGCAGATTGAACGGCAAAAGACAAAATACGGATGGGAATTTATTTTCCTCGGAGCAAATATCGATGCGGTTGAGACCGCCGGGCGCTTTGGAATTGCTTCTGACAGAGCAGTTGATTACATCGCGGACAGGGAAGGGACGGAATTAAACTTCAAGGTTATGGCCAACACCGTGGCAACATTCCGTAAATCGGGAATCGTTGATGAGGCTTGCCTGGAGGAAATTCGCAAAGATGTGATGCGGCGTGGCGGCAGGAAATAATGGGTGCTTTATTTAGACGACAACAGGGTATAACAGTAAACAAAAGGAACCATCTACAGTGAGTGCCGGCTCAAATTTGAAGGCACTCACCCCGGTGTTTGTGAAGGAAGGGGAGCGAAAACGATGTCGAAGATGCCGGTTTTGTTTGTTGGACATGGCTCGCCGATGAATGCCATTGAAGACAACCAATATACAAAGAGCTGGAAAAGCATTGCTGAAAGGATCCCTAAGCCCGGGGTGATCCTGTCTGTTTCAGCTCACTGGTATACAAACGGGACGAAAATTATGAACGAAGAGGACCCCAAAACGATACACGACATGTACGGCTTCCCGAAAGAATTGTATGAAATCGAATACAATGCGCCAGGCTCGCCCGACACGGCGAAAGCCGCCAAAAAACTGATTTCAAAGCAAACGGAATATGACAACTCCTGGGGGATTGACCACGGAACCTGGTCCGTGCTGGTTCATATGTATCCGGACAGGGATATTCCGGTGTTTCAGATCAGTGTGGATGCCTATGCTCCTCCTGCGGCGCATTACAAAATCGGTACGGAGCTTAAAGCTTTAAGGGAGCAAGGGGTACTGATATTGGGCACCGGAAATATTGTCCACAACCTAAGGCTTGTTGACTGGGACATGCTCGGCGAGGGCTATGAGTGGGCATATACGTTTGACGAGTATATTTACGAAAATATTATGAAAAAGAACCACGATCCTATTATTGACTACGGCCGGGCAGGGGATATTGCAAGGCTTGCGGTGCCGACTCCGGATCATTATTATCCTCTGTTATACGCGCTTGGAGCGACGGATGAAGGCGATAAAGTCAGCGTTTATAATAAATCCTGTGAAATGGGATCGGTGTCCATGACCGCGTACCTTTGGGAATAGGATAACGGTTAAAAAAGGGGGAGGTTTTGATGAAAAGAGAAGTTGCAGGACAGGTTAAAGGTTATAGAACCCAGGATGGAGCAGGAGTAAATCTGGTTAGGGTGTTGGGAAGCAGGACAGTGCAGGAATTTGATCCTATATTGTTGCTTGATTCTTTTGACAGTACGAATCCCGATGACTACACAGCGGGATTTCCTCTGCATCCGCACAGAGGCATCGAGACAATCAGTTATGTGTATCGCGGGCATATGACCCATAGAGACAGCCTTGGGAATGAGGATACCATCGGGGACGGAGAAGTGCAGTGGATGACGGCCGGATCCGGTATTATGCATGAGGAAATGCTGCCGGCATCGGAAAGATTGCTGGGTGTACAGCTTTGGCTTAACCTACCGGCTAAGGACAAAATGGCTCCGCCGGCTTATAAGAGTATTAAGAGCACAGAGATTGAGGAAATAGAGCTTGATTGGGGCAAGTTGAGACTCCTGGCAGGTGAGTTCAACGGGAGAAAAGGGTATATGAGCAAATATCTTCCGCTCAACTATTACGACCTGCACATAAATCCCCAGGCGTCCGTTGTTTTGAATACGGATCCTCAATCTTCCGTTATGTTGTTCACTTTATTGGGCAGCGCATATATCGGGGATGATTTGGTAATGGAAAAGACGGCGGTAATACTCACTTCCGGAGACGAAGTGGAGATTAAGGCGGCAGATGAAAAAGCGCAGGTTCTGTTCGTAAGCTCAAAACGGCTGAATGAGCCGGTAGCTTGGGGCGGACCCATCGTAATGAACACAAGAGAAGAATTGGACAAAGCCTTCGAGGATTTGCATAGAGGCACTTTTCTACAGGATAAAATTTCGTACTAATAATACTGGAGCGGTTCTTTCAGAATTCAAATCGAAAGAGCCGTTCCTTAATCTTTCCTTACAGTTGCTTGGTGCGGATATTACCGGTATAAATGCAACCGGCTGCAAGTACCGGGAAAATAAATGGTATATCTGTGAATGCGCTTAACAGAAAAAAGACTGCAGCCATGGTGTACCAGATTGCCCGTATGCCTTTCTTATCCATATTATCTATTAACATTTCCTCGTCCTTTATAAATTCATATACTGGTACTGAAATCCTAATAATTGTACCAGATTATCAAAATAATTGCACCATGTTATGAATTTATGCAAAAGTTGTTTGGAGAAAGGTGTATTTGGTGTCTGACACCGAATAATTCTCCTTTTGTTTTCGTGTTATTTTCAGTTTGATTTCAGCATTATACCGTATACTTATGCTGACAAAAACATCAATAAAGCCAGGAAACAGAAAGGGGTATATTAATATGAGCAAAAAGAAACGCCGGCTGCTGTCAATAGCAGCTTTATGCATCGTCTGTACACTTATCGGAAGTTTTTCTTCAGTTGCAATTCTGAAATACGTTTACGCAGACGCCCTTAGCGCGCTTGAAGCGCAGCCCGCCGTAGCCGCGGCAGTTAACAGTCATACAGATTATAATCATTCCATGTTTTCTTATGCCGATTCCTCTTTAACGCAAAAGAACGATTCTCCTGTGGTTCGGGTTGCCAAAGAGGTCGGCCCGGCAGTAGTAGGTATTACCAATCATCAAACGATTTCTAATGTGTATCGCTATCGCTACGGTTTTGATTTCGGTTCCGGAAACAGTTCCCGGGATTCACAGCTGGTGGAAGTCGGAACGGGCTCGGGGTTTATCATCGATGCGAAAAACGGCTATATCATTACGAATCATCATGTTATCGAAAACGCCCAGAAAATTACCGTTAATTTAAGTGACGGACGCAGCCTTGACGCAAAGGTGGTCGGGAAAGACTCCCGCACGGATTTAGCTGTGCTTCAGATCTCAGACACAAGCAACCTTACCGAAGTCAAATTAGGGGATTCTTCGGCGCTTGAAGTTGGAGAATATGTAGTAGCTATCGGCAATCCCGGCGGAAACGAGTTTGCCCGCTCAGTAACCGCAGGAGTCATCTCTGCTACCAATCGAACCCTTAGAGTTTCCAGCAGCGCCACCCTCTATAATATGCTGCAGACCGATGCCGCCATCAACCCGGGAAATAGCGGCGGTCCTCTCGTCAATTACTCCGGCGAAGTCATCGGCATAAATTCGGCGAAATTTGCCGAGAATGGTTTTGAAGGAATGGGTTTTGCGATACCGATATCGGACGCTATTCCGATCATTAAACAGCTTATTGAAAACGGTGCAGCCAAACATCCTGCACTTATGGTTTCGGTCAGCGATCAATACCTGCAGTATGCCAAACAACACAATTTGCCGCTTGGAGCTTACGTCTATGAAATAGATCCTTTCGGCCCTGCGGGGAAAGCCGGGATTCAAAAAGGGGATATCATAACGCATGTAGATAATGTCAGGGTGGAAAACTCGACAGAACTTATCGGCGAAATCTATAAGCACAATGTCGGTGATAAAGTAACCTTAACCTTTATTCGCAACGGTCAGACAAAAACGGTCAAGGTTACCTTGGGGGAAATGACCTCTTAGAAAATAATCAAAAAATCATTAAGGGCGGTTCTTTGAGTTGCAAAAGAACCGCCCTCAGTGATATAACCTTTTAAACATTAAATTGAGCTAAAGGCTCCATTCCAAACAATATCCCTATATCTGGCCGGGTCTGTATCTCCTTCGGTGTTTATTATAAGCACTGCTGAGGTATCATCGAGCTTCAGATTCTCTCTTATTTCCTTGTATTCGTCTCTTTCCATTAACAGAGTTAATGCTCCGGTTCCGACGCCGGCTCCGGATTCGCCGGATACTACCTGTGGGTCGCTTTTAAGCGGCGCGGCCAATATTCTCATGCCTCTTGCGGCTACCTGGTCTTTGCATGACAGGAAGCCATCGGCGTAATCCATTAATATTGCATAGCTTATTGTGTTCGGTGCGCCGCAAGCCAGTCCGGCCATAATGGTCGGCATATCTCCTTCAACGATTTCTCTCCTGCCGCTTAACGAAGACAGGTAATGGCAATTTGCATCGTCCGGTTCAACGATAACTGTAACAGGCCGATCCTGCCCGAATTTATCTGCCAGATAGTCGGCTATTGCTCCGGCAAAGGATCCCACGCCGGCTTGCAGAAACACATGTGTCGGCTTTTCTACTCCGTATTCATTTAACTGCTGCAGGGCTTCATGGATTATGGTTCCGTATCCCTGCATGATCCATGTGGGTATATTTTCGTAGCCTTCCCAGGCTGTGTCCTGAATGACAACCCAGCCATTCTTTTTTGCCATGTCTTCTGAGAGCTTGACGGCATCTTCGTAGTTTCCGTCAATAATAGAGGCATCGGCTCCTTCTTTTTTGATATTATTCAGTCTGGTCAATGAGGAGCCTTTCGGCATATAGATCACCGATTTCTGTCCCAACTGATTGGCCGCCCATGCAACTCCCCGGCCGTGATTGCCGTCCGTAGCGGTTACAAAGGTAATTTCACCTATCTTTTCTTTCACTTCTTTGGAACGTAAATATTCAAAGGATACTTCGGATATGTCCATGCCTAATTGGTCCGCTAAGTAGTTGCCGACCGCATAAACGCCGCCCAAGACCTTAAAAGCGTTTAAGCCGAAACGATAGGATTCATCCTTCACGAAGATATTTTTTAGACCGAAATGTTCTGCTAAAGCGTCTAATTTGCGCAGCGGCGTTACGGAATACTCGCTGAAG
Source organism: Anaerovoracaceae bacterium (assembly GCA_050953365.1). Taxonomy (GTDB): domain Bacteria; phylum Bacillota; class Clostridia; order Peptostreptococcales; family Anaerovoracaceae; genus UBA1426. The sequence goes on from JBMNMN010000002.1 coordinate 415,784, forward strand.
CCTTTATGAAAATCATTGACTTTTTTAATTTGGCGAATTGTAAAATGAAGTTGAACTAATAAGGAATCCATAGTGACGATTTCTGTTGTAAAATAGTTTTACCACAAAACATACACAGAAAGGCGAATCACTATGGATCACTCACAGTTTACACCTAATCCGCGAAAAAATAAACATCTTTCTTTTAAAGAGCGCGTAAAAATCGAGTTATTGGCTGGTGAAGGCAAAACTGCTTATGCCATCGCAAAACTGCTAAATCGGCCCATAAACACCATTACAAACGAACTAAGGCGTGGCACAGTGGAACAGATAAAGCAGGGCAAATTAGTAAAAATCTACTACGCTGATGCCGGCCAGGCTAAATATGAGGCAAATCGCCGGAACACTGGTCGCAGGTACAAGCTGCTACAGTGCAGTGAGTTCGTAGGCTATGTTGAGAAGATGATGTTAGAGGAAGATTGGTCCGTGGACTCTGCCGTAGGTAGGGCTGCAGCAACGGGTAAATTCGATAAGATGCTTTGTACCAAAACCATTTACAACTACATAGATCTAGGGCTTATGAAAGTTAAAAACACGGATTTACCACTTAAGCTAAAGCGTAGCAAGAAAGGAATCCGAGTCCGGGCCAACAAGCGAAACCTCGGTGACAGTATTGAAAACCGGCCTTGTCATGTGGAAGATCGAGAAGAGTTTGGGCACTGGGAAATTGATACGGTAATAGGCTCAAAATCCAAGGAGGATGAAAGCTTATTGACCATTGTCGAACGAAAAACCAGAAACACATTGATTCGAAAGATTCCTGCCAAAACAGCAGAAGCGGTTATGCAGGAATTTGACCAGATCAAAGACGAATTTGGCAGTCGGTTTCAAAAGGTCTTCAAAAGCCTTACTGCAGATAATGGATCTGAGTTCGCTGCTCTGTCAACCTTGAAGGAACAGGGTGTAGGGGTATATTTTACACATCCTTACTCCGCATTCGAACGTGGTACCAATGAAAACCATAACGGCCTGATTAGGCGCTTCATACCCAAAGGTAAGAAGATTTCCGAATACAGCCAAGAGGCCATTGCACGAGTTGAAGAATGGATAAACGGCCTTCCAAGAAAGATCTTAGGCTATAAAACCCCAGAAGAACTCTTCGATGAGGAACTCGATTTAATCTATGCTCTTTAACAACAGAGATTTGTCAAGGTACGGAGATTAGTTCAACTTGTTATTGCAATTCAGGACTTTTTTAATTTCTTCCTGAGAGATAAAATCCACGCTGCATTTAGGTTTGTCGTTTCGTGTATCGATCAAGTTGGCTTTTATCAGTGCATTTGTATTTGACATTTTTCTCACCCTCTGCAAATTCTTGTTTTGCTTTTAAATGAATTGTACCATATTATTTAAAAATTGTATGTGGCGAGGATAGTGTAAAATAGTTGTGGAGTTTTTAAAGGAAAGAAACAGAGATCAACTCTCCTGTGTTAAAATAGTTTCAGCAACAAAACACAAACAAGGAGGGAAGATCTCTGTGGAAACTATTGTACAACAAATCATTGCGGAATTGGGAAGAAATATTTGCAAACGGATTGAAGAAGGAGGCATATCCGATATAGATCAGTTTGCATCTGATGCCCTGGGTCTTTGCAAAGAAAGCGTTCGAGCCCTGATATCGGGAATCGTGAAGCAATTGAATGAAGAACTTAGAGCGGACAAGGCATTTCGAAAAGAGCAGGGGCTTATTCTAAAAGAAAAAGACCGGCAAAGGAGTCTTCTGACGGAGGTAGGTCGAATCGACATAGAACGAGACTACTATTACGAAAAGGCAAAAGGTGCCTATGTATATCCGTTGGATTTCATAATTGGTATATACGCCTATGAACGAGTGAGTGCCAATGTGAGCGCCCGCCTAGTGGAACAATCGGCAGAGGTTTCCTATGAAAAGAGTACGAAGATAGTAACCAACGGTGAAGTGAGCCGCCAGACGGTAAAGAATAAGTTGAGAGCAGTGGGAAAACTGGAAAAGGCAGCCCCTAAAGAAAAGCGAGTCGCATCGGAACTACATATTTTTGCCGATGAAGACCACGTTCATCTACAGGAAGGTAAAAACCGCATGGTTCCATTGATTACGTTAAGTGAAGGAATCCAAGCCGTCCATAAAGGGCGAAATGTCCTGATGAATCCGGTACACTTTACCTCCACCATTCATCAAACAAAAGAGGCTTGGGAAACGGTAGGCGGGTACATCTCACAAGCTTATGAAGAAAATCAAATCGAGAGAATCTATCTTCATGGTGATGGGGCTCCATGGATCAAGCAAGGAATGGAGGAGCTTGCCGACTGTCACTATGTTATGGATGGATTTCACTTTGAGAAGCACTTAAAACAAGCGACAGCGGCCTTTCCGAAACAAAATTACCGACACCGTATAAGGCAGGCGGTTCAAGAGAAGAGCCTGGAAAAAGTGACAAGCCTCATTCGAGAAATGCTGTCTCTTTGCAAGGGACCAAAGCAAGAGAAGCGGGTTCGAAACTTCCTCCGTTATGTTGTAAACAATTGGGACGGAATTGTGCGAAGATATACAAAAGATATCATAGGTAGCTGCACAGAAGGTTTAGTAAGTCATGTGTATTCGGAAAGATTAAGCAGAAATCCTATGGGTTGGAGCGAAGCTGGCCTAAGCAAGATGGCAGAACTTAGAGTCTATACAAGAAACGGTTGCAGCGTTTCAGGAAAGGATTTCAGACGACCTGAAGACGAAAAAAACAGGAGTATTCTAAAGGAGTATGGGAAAAAACGGCTACAAAATGCAATTCATGGTTGTTGGGACTGGAGTATATTCGAAAAAGAACAATACAATCCGGCGGTCAATACTGCAACACAGATCCTGATCCGGTCTTATGGTCGGCAACGGAGTTTGGTTGCATAACATCGGGAGAGTTGTCAAGCAAAAACTCCACAACAACTTGACACCGTCTGTGGCGAGAGTTATTATTTTGCTGCGAGGATTTTTGTGTTATAATTTCATGAATCGTTAATATTCTTTTAAGCGTTCTTTAATATTTATCATTCATAATGAACGCATTAAACAATATGAGGAATGCGTTTATTATGGAGAATCGAAGTTTATACATAGTGCTTACCAGAACAAATACGTTTATTTCCAGACTTATTCATGTGTTGAAAAATGATGAATACACCCACGCTGCAATTGCGTTGGACAGAGAACTTGAGTATATGTACAGTTTTGGAAGGAAGTACGCTTTGAATCCATTTCTTGGGGGTTTTAAGCGGGAAGAGATCAATAAAGGCTTATATAAGTTATATAGAAACGTACCTTGTCTGATAATTGAAGTACAAGTTACAGCACAGCAGCATAAAAAGGCACAGGCTTTGCTTAGCCATTTTATTGCAAATAGATATCTTTATAAATATAACTACATGGGTCTGTTTTATGGATTCTTTCAAAAAACAGTATGTCGTGATCACAGGTTTTTATGTTCGGAATTCGTTTATTATGTATTAAAGGAAAGTGGCATTGTAGATTTTAGAATATCCAGGAACCTTGTCAGACCCCAAAACCTGCTTGAGGTTAAAGGTGAGATAATCTATAAAGGCAATCTTAATGACTTAAGGCCAAAATTCACTTCTTATTCTTCTTTTCAACACAGTTAAAGTATTATTGACTAAGTACAAAAAACCGAACATTTGTTAATAAGCACTTCGGAGGGGATTTGCAACTAAATATTAGTCGCAAATCTTCGTTTATTATTGTATCCTGTTTATTGTATATGGTGAGTGCGAAGCGGGAAAAAGATCAAAATAGCGACTTGAAATGAGGTTAAGTTCGTGGATGAATTTACAGAAAAGCAAATGGCAGATGCGCTCATAGCTATCAATGATATGATGAGCAGAGCCGGGAAAGCGAAAGAGAAATTTGTACAGGGTACCTCTCAGCATACCTTGCAAAAGAACAGACTTAACGCCCTTCATATAAGTTTTTCACTGATATCAAAAGAATTGGCAAAGAGTGACGCTGTGACTTGTTTTGCAGAAGATGATCTGAAAAATGCCATTGCACAAGTCACTTCTCTAATTCGTAAATCAGAGAAGGCGCTGGGAAAACTTGCGCAAGGCACCTGGCAGCATACGATGCTCAGTCAAAATTTAAAAGCGCTTTATATAGCTTTGCCGTTAATCAAGAAGGCATTGAACAACAACGACTGCAAAAAATAAATTATCTTTAATTCTTTGTAACTATTTTTAAGCAAAATGTAAAATACCGAAGCACAAAACTTAGTATGATGTAATGGAGGCTACGGAAGTGCTATGAGAATCGGACACTGAAAGCGGAGAGTGACGGAATGAATCCCAGAGCAAAGACAACTCAAAGGATTGAAGAACATCAGGGGGAATTACGGACGGAATCAATGGGCTATATCCCGGGGCTGGACGGTCTAAGGACATTGGCGGTATTTGCTGTGATAGCGTACCATCTTGATCCCGGCCGGGCCTCGGGAGGGCTGTTAGGGGTAAATTTGTTCTTTGTATTATCGGGCTATTTGATCACAAATATTCTTCAGGCCCAATGGGAGCATTCCGGAACTCTCAAATTGAAGGACTTCTGGCTTCGCCGGGCAAAGCGTCTTTTGCCGGCTCTTTTTGTGATGCTGGCGGGCGTGATACTTTGGACGGTGCTTTTCGTTCCGGACCGTTTGGCCGCGCTGAAGTCGGAAGTCATAGCCGCTGTATTCTATGTCAGCAACTGGTACCTTATCTTTCATGAAGTGTCCTATTTTGAGAGCTTCGGCCCTCCGTCACCCCTTGGACATCTTTGGTCTCTTGCCATAGAAGAGCAGTTCTATCTCATCTGGCCTTTACTTTTGGGGCTGGGATTTCGTTTCCTTCGCCGGCGCAAATGGATTATCGGGGGGACATTGGCTATCGCCTTGGTTTCTGCCTTGGCGATGGCGCTGCTTTACATACCGGGGCACGATCCCAGCCGAGTGTATTACGGCACGGAAACCCGGGCATTTGCATTGCTTATAGGAGCGGCGCTGGCTATGGTCTGGCCAAGGGGGAGGATGTCTGCAAAGCTGACCGGCGCCGGGAGGCTGGCCCTCGACGGAGCCGGGTGTATCGGACTATTCATCGTTCTATGGATGTTCGTCAGGACCAATCAGTACCAGCCATTCCTCTATCAAAGCGGATTGTTGCTTTTTTCCGTTGCTTCCGCTGTTCTTGTGGTTGTTTTGGCGCATCCCGAAAGCAGGCTGAGCAGGCTGTTCGGATGGGGTCCGCTGAGTCTGCTTGGAAAATGGTCTTATGGTATTTACTTATGGCATTATCCGATTATCGTATTGTCAAGTCCTTTGGTTAATACAGGCGAACGCAATGTCTTTCTTTCATTCTGTCAGATTTCTATAAGTGTATTACTTGCAGCGCTGTCTTACTATCTGATTGAGAAGCCGATTCGGTACGAGGGGGTAAAACCATTGCGCCTCAGCGCCAGAGTATCGGTTAGTGTGCTGTTGATATTTGCAGTGATGTTTGTGACTACCAACGGAAGCTTGCAGATTTCGGCAGGGGAGCAGGCCGCCGGCGGACATGTGCAAGTATCCGATGAACAAATCGATGGGCCGGAGGATGCGGATATGACAGACGAAGCAGGTGAAGTAGCGGATAGCAAACAAAATGCCGATCCTATAGGGAACGCTGATGAAGAAGAGAAAGCGGATACTGGAAATCCGGGAAATGAAGAGATAGTGGAAGAGGATTCGGAAGGTATAGAAAACATAGTAGCTGAAGACTTTCACGGCATTACGGTTGTAGGAGATTCCCTGATGGTGGGTCTGGCGCCGTTATTGGAGGAATTGATCCCAGGCATTATCGTTGATGCGGAAAAAGGCAGGCAGATGTATGATGCTCCGGAAGTTCTCGCAAAACTCCGCAAGGAAGGCAAGCTCGGTGAAACGATAATTGTGGCATTGGGATCAAATGGCGCGTTTACGGAAAAGCAACTGAAGGCCGCTTTGGACTGTATGGAAGGAGCGGAGAGAATCGTACTGCTGAATTGCCGCGTCCCAAAACCCTGGGAGTCCGTAGTAAATGAGACCTTGGCAAAGGTTGTGGAGTCATATCCGAATGCAATACTTCTGGATTGGTACGGTGCCAGTAAGGGGCACGATGCGTATTTCTATCAGGATGGTGTCCACTTGAAACCTGCAGGCGCGGAAGCCTATTGTAAAATAATTGTAGAGGCTCTGTCTTCCAATTGCGAAGAAATGAAATAGCATGCATGAATGCTGTTATGATAGAATACGGAAGAGGGACGAGAAATGCAGGATGAAAAGATAAAAGTATTAGTAGTGGAAGACGAAGACTCCATTCGACGTTTTATAAAGCTCAATCTGGAGATGGCCGGGTATGAAGTGGCGGAAGCAGCAAGCGGTGAGGATGCCCTGGATGTATTCGCAGCGATTCTTCCCCATGTGGTTGTGCTTGATTTGATGTTGCCGGGAATAGACGGATTTGAAGTATGCAGCTACATTCGAAACACAAACCCGGATTCGCTGATCATCATGCTTACAGCCAAGGGGCAGGATACGGATAAAATTATGGGTCTTGAACTGGGCGCCGATGACTATATGGTAAAACCGTTTAACCCTTTTGAACTCATTGCCAGAATCAAAGCCATGTTGAGGCGCCAAAACCGGTCGGAGATCTCTAAAAGTGTTTATGTCTGTGATAATTTACATTTAGATATTGCAGGAAATAGACTCCTGAGGGACAATCGGGAAATAGAACTGACGCCCATCGAATACTCTTTATTAAAACTGTTCATGGAAAACCCCGGAAAGACTCTGAAAAGAGACGAGATATTAAATGAGGTTTGGGGTGAAGACTATTTCGGCGATACAAAAACCTTAGATGTACATATCAGGCGGCTCAGGGAAAAGATCGAGGACAACCCGTCCGAACCCAGATTTATTAAAACGGTGTGGGGTTTCGGATATCGATGGAATTCGGAGTCGGACGGGAGGAATTTATGAAAGGAATCCGGGGGCGACTCACAGCCATTTTTATGATCGTAATCCTCATTTCCGTCGTTATTCTCGAAATGATGCTGATTTATACCGTTCGGCAGAATTATTATGACAGCTTAAGGGGTAATCTGACAAACCAAATCAAAATCAGCGCGGATATGTATTCGAGATACTATTCCGACACCTCGCTGGAAGATAATATCCTGTATAACGTGGATGCTTTTTGGAATCAAAGCAATGCCAGAGTGGAGATTGTAGACAGCGAAGGGATAATTATCATGGATTCTTTAGGAACGTTTCCGGGACCGGAAGAACCTGTCGGTGATATCGAGGACGCCTTAAATGACAAGACCGGGGAATGGATCGGAAAATTGGGCGGCCAGAAGGTCATGGCCATCTCCTATCCGTTAAAGTCAAACGGCCAAATTGTGGGGGCATTGCGGTTTATCGCATCTACGGAAGAGATTGACCGGGATATTCAGAGAATTACATACGTTTTCATTTCCATCGGTATTTTTGTTGTACTTTTCGTTGGCTTGCTTAGCATCTTTTTGGCGAATACGATCCTCGTTCCGCTAAAGGAAGTGACGGCTGTTGCCCAGAGGATGGCTGCAGGTAATTACCAGGTCAGAAGCGAGAAAAAGCGTGATGATGAAATTGGAAAGCTTTCTGACACCTTGAACCACATGGCCGAGGAAATCATAAAGAGGGAACGGATGAAAAATGACTTTATTTCATCCGTTTCTCACGAACTCCGCACGCCGCTGACTTCGATCATGGGATGGGCCATCACTTTGCAAAACGAGAATTTTCGACAGGAGGAGACGTTGAACGATGGATTGGGAATTATAGCCAAAGAAAGCGAGCGGCTTACACAGATGGTGGAGGAGCTATTAGACTTCTCAAAGTTCGTTTCCGGTAGAATTAAGCTTGAATATGCGAGGGTAGATTTAGCCGCGCTAATGGCAGACATCGGCAAGCAAATGAGACTGCGATCCATTCGAGAGAATATAAATTTTGAGGTTGTTTATACGGAAAATCTTCCGGAGTTTATTTCAGATGCAAACCGATTAAAGCAGGTTTTTATCAATATTCTTGACAACGCCTTTAACTTTACAGGAGCAGGGGGGACCGTTCGCTTTCGTGCTGAGGTAAGAGAAAAGGAATTAGTTTTCGCGATTGAAGACACCGGATGCGGAATCCCGGCGGATGAGCTGCCCGTTGTGAAAGAGAAATTCTATAAAGGCAAAAGCTCTCGTTCCCAAAACGGCATCGGCCTTTCCATATGTGAGGAGATTATAACCTTGATGAAAGGCAGGATGGAAATCCAAAGTGAAGTAAATGTGGGGACTACCGTCACTATTGTCCTTCCCAAAGAGGTGCGTGCCGATGGTTAAAAAGTCCTCAAAATTCCTAATACCATATATACTCCTTATCGCATTCGTGCTCTTACTCCTGGGCGGATGCTCCGACTTATTCGGCGCATCCGGCACATCGGCAGGAAAAATTATACCTCCATCCGATTCAACCTGCCCTTTTCCCGGGAAGTGGACTGTACTGGAAGAACTGGGTTTAGATGAAGACCCGGAGAGTACAGAGTCGCAATGGGAAGGGAAAAGTATGCAGTTTGCTGAAGACTGCGTCGCTATAGATGATGCAGTATGGACCAATATTTCATATAAAATCAAGAGGGTGGATGCCGCTGATTATCTGGAGCTGAAACTTGTATCATATTCCGATCTCATTTTAGAAAAGCAACAGGTCGAGGTTGTTACCGTCTATGCCGATGGCAATTATCTTGGCGAAGCTATGAGAGCTGATGATTCCGGCATGGTCTTCTTTGCTCAGGATAGGGGGCTTTTGCTGATAAAGGTTTCCGATGAGGCAGACATCATGTTGGACTCATCTGTTTCAGACGGAGCAGAACCTGATACGGAACAGGAATCAAAGTGCCTCCGGAGTCCTTTTAGGTCTGCGGATACCCGGAGAAACCGGTTCTGCATACTCGTACACTTTGGGTCGCCGCGGATCGTGGAAAGATGCATCCGGTACTCATGTCTGAGAGTCTGTTTTTCCCACGGACCAGCGGCTTCTGGGAACTCGATGCCCGGAATATTTTCACTGAAGGACTGAGAGGCAATTTATTGTCGGCGCGCAATGTGACGGAAAGAGCTCCTTAAAGCGGCGATGAGATCCGCGGATATAGATGAGCAGCAGATGGGGCAACAGACGAAGACGTGGATGGAAATCGACTGCGTCTGAGAAAACCGTTACGTACATCGGTAACGACTATATTGCGCTGGAGAAAAAAGATGAACGATGTGAGTCGGTTAATGGTCTTGCCGGTGGATAATTTATCGTCTTCGACAGAAATAAAGCTTTCCGACTTGCTAGGTCAAAAGGGCCGAGACTCTTTATTTAACGCCAGGGAGACAGGAGGTAGATGCACTGCGAGAGCAAAGGGATCCGGCTCTTAGAAAGAAATGACTTTGATACAGAACTTTGGGCTGAAACGGAAAAACGGACATTGGACTCTGGTGGGGAGAATCAACTATTATCAAAATGGCGGAACAGCCGACTTATACGGACTTTGATATAAAAATTGTTCCTTCTGTCAGCCTGGTCTCCTATGACACCCTGGTCTTAAGCTGGCCAAAGATCAAGGATCGAGTTCCCGATGCCTTGGATGCCTTCACTTCACCCAATAAGGATATCGCTTTAGTGCAGACAAAAAACAAGTTGACGGTTTATAAGATCGGCGCCGAGCAATTATCAGAGAATCCGTTGGCTGAGATAGACATACCGGAAAACGCAACGGTGATAATGGCGGAGTGGGCAACGGGATCTTATGTTGAAAGCTGGGGAAATTCATTTCTCTCTTATGGAGCCAGAGTTCTTGATGAGGACTCGGTTCGTATGCACTGACGCCCCCACGGGGACAGACCCCGTGGTTGATTTTGCATCCAGGGGGACAGACCTTCAGTTGATTTTGCCTCCACGGGGCCTGTCCCTGTGGAGGCATTCTTGGCGGAAATAGAGCTCTTGGTTGTTATAGGAGGAAACCATATGGTTAAAAGATTAATTGCATATTTTCTGTTGATAGTTGTAGTTTTTGCTCTGTTGACGAGCTGTTCAACAATGAGGCCGGTAGAATTTGAACAAATTTCAGATGAATTAATGCAACAGATTGATAGAGATCAGGATGATTATTTAAGCGCCATGAAAGATAAAAATATAAGTGAATTGCTCACATTTCATTCTATCACTCATGGCAGTTTTACGGAAAGCGGCTCCTCTGAACTACTAGTACTTTTTAAGGTGAAAGACGTCCCGCACGCGGGAGGGCTGGACAGGACCATCGCTGCAGTTTATGATGCTGATACATATCTATTGAAAAGTCAAAAAACGTTTATGGCTGATCATGTTTCGATTCAATTGCTTACAGGTGAGAATCAGAGAAAGTATATTTTATATATCGGAAGTGTAACCTACCAAGGATACACAACCTATTCCATTGAGTTATTTGAAATCGAAAAAGACGGATGGCACTCTAAAGCTGTCTCTTCAGAAACATTTACGGAAAATGAGGCTTTTGCATTTACAAACGATACCTTGCAAGTCTTTAATTTGAGCTACATTGATAATGCACCCGTTTATGACTACAAGTACACACTTTATTGGGATAGCGTAGAAGCTACTTTCAGGAAAGAGATGCTATAGGCTCAAATCACATCAAGTGCAGTGGTTCTAGGCCTAAATGTTGCTAATAACGGCTCGGAACCCCATTTTATTTATAGGAAATAGGTCTAAATGAGCTAAATTCTATTGTAATGAGGGCTATAAAATCAAAAATAGTAGGCTCAAATCATATCAAGTGCAGTAGTTTTAGGCCTAAATGCCGGCTATTAAGGATCAGAATCCTACTTTTTCTGTAGGAAATAGGCCTAGGCAAGCTGTTCTTTAATGAAATTAGACCTATAAACGGATAGAATCAGCATATCAGGAGATCTGTCCCTGTGGGTATATTTAAATAAGGCAAAGCATGCTACCTTTAGTGAAAGTATAACAGCTCTTGGCTGGGAGGTGATGACGATAGTGCAGGATAATGATAAAAGCAGGCTTGTATCTTTACAAAACCGGATATCACAGTGCAGAATATGTCAGGATGCATTTGGATTCGAGCCACGCCCCATCGTGCAGGGCAATTATAACTCCAAAATTATGCAGATCAGCCAGGCCCCGTCAAAAAGCGTGTATGAAACAGGTAAACCGTTTAACGATGCCAGCGGGAGGAAACTTCGTGGGGAGTGGTACCGCATATCGGATGAAGCTTTTTATAATCCGGACAATTTTTATATCGTGTCAATGGCTCATTGTTTTCCGGGGAAATCACCCGGCGGAGGAGATCGTCGCCCGCCAAAGATATGTTCGGAACAATGGCTTTCAAAGGAAATGGAGCTTGTCGATAATCAAATCTATATCATAATTGGAGGGGTAGCAGCAGAATACTTCTTCCCGGGCGAAAAAATTACTACATTGGCCTTTGAAGACAGACAGATCAACGGAAAACCTGCCTATATATTGCCGCACCCTTCGCCGCTAAATATGAAATGGTTTAGAGACAACCCCCAATTTGCGGCGGAGAGAATTCCTAAGATCCGCAACGAGATTCATAAGGTATTAGGCATTAAGGAATTAGTCTCTCGTTCAGGACGTACGTCTCTGAATAAGTATTTTTTGTCCTATATTGATGAAAAAACTTAATAAATACCCCTTGACAATACAGTCTACAAAATGTAGACTGTATGTGGTCTAAAAAACGTAGACCACACTGCAGATAACAAGGAGTACATGACATGCGAGAATACAGACTTACAGATATGGAAGCAAAATTTGCGGATCTAATTTGGGCGAACGAGCCCATCCTGTCAGGGGACCTAGTAAAACTATGCGAGGCGGAGTTTTCCTGGAAAAAATCAACTACCTATACCATGTTGAAACGCCTTGAGAAGAAGGAGATTTTTGAAAACAGGGGAGGCACGGTTTTTTCTCTCATAAAAAGGGATGACTTTTATGCGGAGCAAAGCAAGCAGGTGGTTGAGGAGGTCTTTCATGGCTCGCTCCCAAAGTTCATAGCCGCATTTACGAAGAGAAAGAAATTAAGTGAAAATGAAATAAATGAACTTCAAAGATTGATCGATGAGCACAGGGAGGTATAGTTTTGGAAAGCCTTTTCTTACAAATACTCAATATGAGCATTACGGCAAGCTACGTGATTCTGTTCGTGATCGTAGTTCGTCTGTTATTAAAGAAAGCACCGAAGATTTTTTCGTACGCACTTTGGTCCGTTGTATTTTTCAGACTGATCTGTCCGTTTTCTTTTGAGAGCATTTTCAGTTTGATTCGCATTAACCCGCAGACGGTACCTCATACGATCATTAATGCGCAGGCACCTCAAATCCAGAGCGGTGTTGCAGTGATCGACCAGATTGCCAACAACACTCTGAATCAATCCGTGCCGGTGCCTGCTCTGGGCGCCAGCGCGAATACGATGCAGATCTGGGTGGCGGCGGCTGGGACAATCTGGCTGTTGGGGATTCTTATCCTACTGATATACAGCATCTTTACAGCGGTAAAGCTTCATAATAAATTGAAATCAGCAAAGACGATCTGCGGAGATGTTTCTACAGAGTTGGTTTGTGGAAATGTGTTTGAAATAAGGGGCATAAAAACACCATTTGTTTTCGGTTTTTTCTCACCGAAGATCTATCTTCCGGCAGGGCTTTCCGAAAAAGAGCGGACTTATATCATTAAGCACGAGCAAACCCATATCAGGCGATTTGATCACATTATTAAGCCTTTCGCTTTTTTGGTGCTATGCATACATTGGTTCAACCCTCTGGCATGGGTCGCTTTCTTCCTCATGAGTGAGGATATGGAACTGTCCTGTGACGAGAGCGTAATCAGGCAATTGGGCAGTGAAATCAAAAAGGACTATTCCACCTCGCTTTTATCCTTGTCTACCGGCAGACGGATTATCGGCGGCTGTCCCCTTGCATTTGGTGAGAACAACACGAAAGGGCGTATTATGAACATATTGAACTATAAGAAACCTGCATTTTGGGTTGTGGTTGTGGCGGTTATTGCAGTGGTGGGAATCGGCATAGGACTAATGACAAACCCTCAGGGAGAGCAGTTGACGGAAGAAGACTATGCGGAGCGGTTTATTCAAGAGCAACTTGCTGCCTATAAAGATGCCACGTGGGCAAATTTTGAGAATGTGGATAGCGAGATTATAACATTTGAAAGGTTGGACCGGTTTGAAGGTATCCTCGATTACCCTATGGAAATCTGGCACATCGAGTACCGTTGGAAGCCGGAGGATATCCAAGAAGAAGCATTGGGTAACGTAAAAGTGGTAGACGGTTGGATCGTGGAAGACGATGATATGGGCTTTTCGGCATTGATCTTCTCCTATAAAAATTCCAAACCGCAGTACTTAGGCAGACTTTTTACCAATGACGGGCTGAACGGAAACGGCGACACAGTTGCGGGGCGGGAAACCCTGCTGAGGTCATACCTTGAGCAACTAGGGCTGATACCGCATGAAACTTATGCCGGTGACCATATTGTTGTGAAGTTTCCCCTCTCAACGGGGGAAACCAGCCAGCTCTTTTTATCCCAGCCGGCAACTCAGGGGGCTTCGGGGATCTGGTGTGTTGAACGGTGGATGGATGGCAATGGTACGATGTACTATAACATACCTCCTACCGACGGCAGCATATCCGAGTACTATGAAGAGCTGCAGAAGCAATGCGATGAAGGCCATAGGCCATCACTACTGGATCCGTTACAGGTGGCCCTTGAATTCATCAATGGTGATGAGGGATTAGGGCAGCGTGTGTCTAGCGAAGAGTTGGATCTGAAATATACTGCCACGGTGGAGGATTTTCTGGAAACCCCGGAAAGCCATTATATCGGATATATTTCCAACTTCACCATGGACCAAAATTCCCAGCCCTATTTCCACTTTGATCAGATCGAGTGGCTGTCCCTTGAGGATGAGGAAAGGTTGCAAGAGCTGAATATAGACCCCGATGATCTGACAAACGGGTTTTATATTCACAATCCGGCTAATTATCCTATGTTTCATCAGGTGTCAGAACAGACGGAGTACTTCATCATTGATTGGGAGTCGGCAGGATCGCAGATCCTCTTCCATAAGCCTTCCACTCTGGAAGAGTTTACCGAGCATCTCGAGCAGTTAGGTGATTCGGCGCCTCCTTTCCGCCTCGTCACAAAGGACGGGTATGTGCAGAGCATTACAGAACAGTACTTACCATAGCGGATTCTGCACTCTCGGAACCGTGCCCGAATCAAAAGGGACGGTTCTTTTTGAATAATAAACTATTAGGCAATTGTGAAAGAGACACTTACCTGTTACAATTAAACAAACGTTTTAGCTTCAGCTGTGAAAGGAATGTGTGATGAGCCGAGAAACGGAAAAAATCCTCAGTGAGTTTGAGAAGTTTATAAGCGACAAGGAACTAAATAGCGATGAAGATTGCGAGGAAGCGGTCAACGAATTCATGAAGAACATGCTTATTGGGAGCTTAAATGAATCAGAAAAAAAGGGAGAAGATGCGTGGGACTATTTGGATATGGCTTATGAGTCAGATAATGAGGAGGATGCTTTAACGTATGCAAAAAAGGCATTAAAGTTGGATAAGAACTGCCTTGATGCAGAGGTTATGGTTGCTGAGTTGACCACAGAAACCAAAGAAGAGTTGAAGCGTAAATATGAAAAGTTGATTGTTAAAGCTGAAAAACATTTAAAAGAAGAAAGAATTTGGGCGGATGAAAACATTGGTATCTTTTGGGGTATTCATGAGACAAGACCATATATGAGACTTAGACATTCTTTTATGCATCTTCTGCTCGAGATGGGGAAATACAAAAAAGCGATAAAAGAGTGTGAAGATCTGCTGGTACTATCAGAAGGCGACAACTTAGGAGTAAGGTATATTCTAATCAGTTTATATGCTTTCTTTGAGGATGAAATAAATGCAATGAAGCTATACAATAAATTTAATAAAGAAGAAAGCGCGCATATGCTACTGCCTATCACTGCATTATACTATAAGCTGGATAATTATAAAAAGGCTGAGACGTTCCTGAAAAAATTAGACGAGGCAAACGATAGTCTGGAAGAATTCTTTGGTAATTATGGTAACGTAATGGATGATCCGGAGGTTGAAGAAGCTTTTAATTTAGGAATGTACAGACCGGGAAGCAAAGAGGAATTGGTGCTTGCGGTTTTGGATTCTGCTTTTTTGTACACAACAAACGAAGGCTTCCTTCGCTGGATCTCAAATCATTATTCTTCGTAATTAAGGCCCTCTACATTGCTTTGCCATTGTTAACATATCTAAAGGTGGATGAAGTGCTGTATTTAAATATTTTTACATTTCCGGACTCGGAGAGGGAATTCGATTTTTTCATAGGAGTGAAGAGGACCTGTTATGATTCCTTTTATCCGTTTCAGATCCTTTCTAAATGCGGCCTGAAAAGAATTGATTTCGAGCCGGTCACCATTTTATATGGAGGCAACGGTTCGGGTAAAACAACAGCGTTGAATGTAATTGCGGAAAAAACCGGAGTTCAACGTGATTCTGTCTACAATAGATCCAATTTTTTTCCGGATTATGTGGAAATGTGCCATATGAAGTTGGAAGCGGAAATCCCTCCGGGTAGCAGGATCATTACCAGTGACGATGTGTTTGACTACATGTTGAATATAAGAAACCTTAACGAGGGCATCGATCAGAAAAGGGAAGAGCTCTTTGAAGAATATCTGGATGTAAAATACTCTCAGTTTCAGATGAGATCACTTGCTGATTATGAGCAGCTAAAAAAAGTCAATCTGGCCAGGCGCAAAACCCAGTCCCGTTTTGTCCGAGGGTCATTGATGGACAATGTGCGGGAGTATTCCAACGGAGAGAATGCTTTTAAATACTTCACGGAAAAGATCGGCGAGAATGGGCTTTATATATTGGACGAGCCTGAGAACAGCCTTTCTCCGAAGCGCCAGATCGAACTCCGGAAGTTTATAGAAGACTCGGCGCGGTACTTTGGGTGCCAGTTTATCATTTCCACTCATTCGCCGTTTCTGCTCGCCATGGCAGGAGCTAAGATCTATGACCTGGACACAAAGCCGGTGGATGTGAAGCATTGGACCGAATTGGAGAATGTCCGCACCTATTATGATTTCTTCAAAGCCCACGAAAACGAGTTTAGATAAGTGCCACTCGCCAATCCGGATACATGACACATTAAGGGACAGTACCAATCCGAACTGTCCCTGTTGATTATTATGTTGATTTTGTATTTTTGCTCTTACATAGAGTATTTTTTTAAAAGCCTGATGAAATGATTGGATTCTCTCAATACGTGGTCTCCGAGCAAAGGAATGATGATGGATCGCACATTACAATCCAAAATACCCTGTGTGCCCTGGGCGTTGAATTCGCTGATTCGCATCGTAGCTTCCAGACTGTCGCGGGTTACTTGCGATAAGGGTATTGTGCGGTCCATGGCAGCTTTTGATGCTTCGTACAGCGCATTGAATTCATTGCCGAAATTATTTGCGGCTATGATTAAATCGTTTTCTGTGGGGTCAAGGAGGCCGCGAATAAATAAAGAGTGTTCAGCCATGATTCGATTCCAGAAGGTTTCCTGTTCCATGGCTTCCCGTTCAATATCCACCATCTCATTTTCGTTAAGCCTTTGAATTAGGGATCTGTATAGGACGGCTTCCCGTAAAATGTGGTCGATCAGCAACGGATAGTTTACAGTGAACATTTTGCATGCCAGCACATCGTCCAAAACCCTCGTTTTGAAGTCAATGAACCGGCTAAGTAAATCGATGGTTCTTTCATTGAGATCAAATACCCTTTGAGCCCGCATGTTATCTACTCGATCTTCCCGACAATCTTCTTCGGCTGACAGTTCACTTTCCATTCTTGTCAGGTTTGTATTAATGCGAACGCCGGTGAAATAAATGGAAGCTTCTTCTGCGCTTAATGTGTATGGGGTAAATACCTCCCCGGATTCCAGATAATCCATTCCGATGACACAATCAGAAAGTCGAATTACTTCTTCCAAAATTCGATCGAAAGCAATTCTAAAGGAATCTGCCGTTTCTGTAAAATTTCTGTCCCTCGGTGTAAATCCTACTTCCAAGAAAAAAGCGTGCTCTTTCATAATGCGAGAGAAAAACAAATGCAAGCCCAGCGATTCTTGTACAAAATCATTATTGGATAACATAGCATACCTCCGGTATATAAACTTTGATATATATTACGGTTTTGCCCGGATAATGTTACTAAAGTCGCGAAGCAAGCATAAATACAAAGAATATCTTCTTTATAGCATTAAAAATATTGGAATTTTCAAAATTGACAGTAAATAATGCCTCCTATATAATTTATATGGTAAATTATAGCTATTGCACGGAAGGGGGAATCGAGTTGAGGCGTAAAACCGTAAGCATTCTATTGGCGCTTTCTCTTGTGTTGGGTTGTTTTTCCTTTGCTTTTGCAGATCAAACCTACGTTGTAAAACCCGGTGATGTTCTATGGAAAATAGCCCAGAAATACGAGACCACTTATCAAAAGCTGGCCGAGTATAACGGCATTCAGAACCCGCATCTGATTTTTCCCGGTCAGGTGGTCAAAATTCCCGACGGTACACCGCCCGCTGACTCCGGCAGCGCGAAGGTTACTGCAGATACGGTTCTTACCAATGGAGTAATTTACACCATCGATGATAAGAATACTGTGGCTCAGGCTGTTGCGATAAAAGGAGACAAGATCCTGTTTGTCGGCAGCAGCGCGGACGTCAAAGCCTATATCGGACCTGCCACGAAAGTAGTAGATCTGAAAGGCAAAGTCGTTCTGCCAGGAATGGTGGACTCCCATGTGCATAGAGCAGGAACGGCGTTGACAGAGCTCTATGATATCTATCTTTACGAAGTTACAACAAAAGAGGAGACGCTGGCAGCGATCAAAGAATTCATCGATGCCAATCCCGAGCTTGATGTTTATTGGGGTGCAGGATTCTCCGTGGGCATGGCAGGCAATCCCAGGGGACCGCAAAAAGAATGGCTGGACGAGATATGTCCCGACAAACCGGTTATTCTGACTTCCAATGATGGCCATAATAAATGGTTGAATTCCAAGGCTTTGGAGATGAACGGCATCACAAAGGACAGTGTGGCGCCGGTAGGCGGAACCATTCAGAAGGATCCTCAAACAGGAGAATTATGGGGTACGCTCACCGATGCGAGTGAACTGATTATCATGAAACAGACCTATGAGGACTGGCAGCTGACAGAGGCAATGGCGTATTTCCAGGATTATATGAACGCATACGGCTACACTACCATCATGTCAATTGCCGACACTTATCTGGATGCCTTCAAGGAGCTTGATGATGCCGGCAAGTTGACGTTGCGTGTCAATGCAGGCATGACTTTCGAGCCGGAAGAGTCTCTGGAAAGCCAGATGGCGGAGATGAATGCCATCAAAGAAAAATATGATTCGGATCTGGTTGATATTACCACGGCCAAGTTCTTCGCCGATGGCGTTATCGAGGGCATGACAGGCTATTTGCTGGAGCCTTATGATGCGGCGGCAGGTCTCGATCCCGACTATGTTTCCGAGCCCATGTGGGAACAGGAGATGATGAACACCTTCTTTGACCGCCTCCTGTCGGAAGGATATCAGATCCATGTGCATTCCATCGGAGACGCAGCAACACGTTATGTCCTTGACGCTTACGAATATGCGCAGGCGAAAAACGCGGGTAAAGATTTTCGAAATGTCATAACCCATCTGCAGGTTGTCGATAATGCGGATAAAGCCAGAATGGCGGAATTGGGAATTATCGGAAGCACGCAGCCCTTCTGGCATTTCAAAGAACCCGATTGGTGGGAGTATGTGGATTCCGTAGCCCTGGGATTGCCTCGGGCGTGGGAAGAATATCCGGTGAAGTCTTTAATCGACAACGGCATAATCGTGACATTCTCCGGAGACCATCCGGTAAGCCCGATTAATAATCCGTTCTGGGCGATTGAAGTTGCAGTTACGCGCAATCTGAACAATCCTGAATTCTACGGAGTAGATCCGATTACAGACATTGACGATCCTACCTGGCTGCTCAATCCGGCAGAAAGGATTTCCGTACTGGATGCCGTAAAAGCGTATACGATCAATGGCGCGTATCAGCTCTTCCGTGAGGATACTATCGGCTCGATTGAAGTAGGCAAATATGCAGACTTGATCGTGACGGATCGGGATGTATTTAAGATCAATCCGCTGGAAATAGACGGCATTAAAGTGCTCACGACGATTTTCAACGGAAAAGTTGTACACGGAGATTATAACTATTAAGCAGACCTCTGACTGCAAAACAACAGTTTGAGACAAACAGGGCAGAATGATCTGCCCTGTTTACTGTCTGACACCAAAACACCTCCAAATACAAATCGAGAAAAAACATTGGCAAAATGAATGTTATGACTTACAATACTTTTGTACATGCGCAAGTTATAATAAGTTATAAAATGCGCATGTCACAAATACAAGTCACATTTTTACAAGCTGCAATTATGTTAAAAAAGAAGGAGATAGGGTTTATGGGCGATGTTACAAGGAAAGTGTTTGATGATCTGGAGCAGTTTGGCTATCGGGTTGCTGTGGTGCCCATTACCCATCTGGATGAACTTCATGAGCAGATTGTTAGCACCAGGTCTTTAAATCCTGATGTGGATAAAAATCTCGGTAGATACTTAGATAAGTACGACTATACAATTCCTGAGACCTTGAAAGAAGCCAAATCCATATTGGTTGTTGCTGTGCCGCAGCCTATTTCAAGAATGCATTTCATGTTGAATGGCAAAAATCATACTGTAATAATGCCGCCCACGTATCTACTGAATACTAGCGTAGAGAATGAAGATAAGCAAAAATTTATATCGGCAGTTAACGAAAATCTGAAAAAGGCATTCACAAGGCAGAATTATAAGGTGGTCAAAACAAATTTACCGGGAAAGCTTGCTGCAGTTAAAAGCGACTTAGGGGCTTACGGCAAAAACAATATTTGCTATATCGGGGGCGAGAACAGTTTCTATTGGATCGGCGTGTATCTTTCCGATATGCCTTGCGATGATGACACTTGGGGTGAGGGAACTGTTTTAGAAGAATGTGCAAATTGCAATATCTGTAGAGATAAATGTCCCACAAATGCCATCGCAGCTGATCGTTTCTTAGTATATGCAGAGCGCTGTATCACTTATCACAATGAAAGCAGCGAGGATTTCCCCGATTGGATAGAGCCCGAATGGCACAACGCGGTTATCGGATGCATGTACTGTCAGCTGGCTTGTCCGGTCAACAAAGATTCGATTCATAATATAAAGGATCTTGCAGAATTTGATGAAAACGAAACAAGGATGATCTTGGAGGGTACTCCTTTGGATCGTTTGCCGAAAGATACCTATGATAAGCTTGAAGCATTTAATTTCATTGAGGAGTATGGAATCCTACCGAGGAATTTGAAAGTGTTATTAAGATAGAAAGATCGAACTTCTTATCAAGCCAAAAGAAGTGTCAGCTGTAGTGAGTGTCAGCTGTAAAAATGAGTTGCAAAAAATGTCAGACACTAAATATAAGTTGTTGTAAGTAGTGCCTGGCATTTTTTATAACTAAATAGATAGTTTCTACAACTACTTTTTACATTTGAGATATTTACAGCCGAGTGATAATGTGATAAAGTCAAACAAATATTGCATTATTGTATACATGTTTTTAATTTGTACAGCGGTTCATAAAATCGGAATTATCTACAGCAATTTTAGACAAGGAGTAGCATATGATAGGAAACACAGGACAGATTTTCATCGCCATGGTGCTGTACATGGCAGTAGTAATCGGTATCGGCGTATATTACGCTAAGAGAGCGGGGGAAAGCAGCGACAACTATCTGATCGGAGGCAGGTCTTTGGGGCCCTGGATCACCGCCATGGGCGCGGAAGCTTCTGATATGAGCGGTTGGCTTCTTATGGGCTTGCCCGGCGTGGCCTATTGGTACGGCCTCAGCGATGCCGTGTGGACAGCCATCGGCCTTTTAATCGGAACGTACCTAAATTGGCTTTTCGTCTCAAAGAGGTTACGGAACTACACCGCCCTTGCAGGTGACGCAATAACCATTCCTGATTTCTTCAGCAATCGATTCAAGGAAAATAAAAAAGTACTTATGACAATTGCGGCATTATTCATACTGATTTTCTTCACCGTGTATGCGGCAAGCTGTTTGGTAACTGTAGGCAAGCTCTTCAGCACCTTGTTTGATATTAAGTATCAATACATGATGATTGCCGGAGCGGTTTTTGTAGTCTGTTATACATACGTAGGAGGGTTTTTAGCCGAAAGTGCCTCGGATTTCATGCAAGGTGTTATCATGTTTTTCTCATTGACGGTTGTCATGATTGCCGGAGTGAGCGCCGCGGGCGGCTTGTCTGCTGTAATTGAAAATGTGCAGCAGATCCCTGGATTCTTTGAATTCTTCGGAATTGCCCAACCTGTTATGGCGGAGGGTGTTCAACAGCTTGGTGAGGGAGGGAAACCCCTTTTCGGAGAGGCTGCGCCCTACGGATTTTTAACCATAATCTCTACTCTTTCCTGGGGACTTGGTTATTTCGGCATGCCACAGGTACTTTTAAAGTTTATGGCTATTAAGAATCCCTCCGAACTGAAAATGTCCAGAAGGATTGCCGTAATATGGTGCGCTATTTCCCTGTTTGCCGCAGTGTTTATCGGCCTTATCGGACGTGCTCTTTACCCCGACGCTTTCCTGACCCAGAGCTCGGCGGAGAGTATTTTTATCTTGTTATCAACCAGTTTCTTTATACCCATTATTGCCGGAGTTGTAATGGCAGGTATTTTAGCCGCTACTATCAGTTCATCCGATTCCTACCTGCTGATTGCCGCTTCTGCTTTTTCAAAGAATATCTTCCAAGGGTTAGTAAAGAAAGATGCTTCCGATAGGACCATTCTCTATTGCACAAGAATCACTTTAATTGTGATTGCAATCTGCGCCATGATCATTGCATTGGATGAAAACAGCGTGATATTTACAGTCGTGTCCTTCGCTTGGGCAGGTTTTGGCGCTACATTCGGACCTATCATGTTGTTCTCTCTGTTCTGGAAACGTGTAACCAGAGCGGGAGCCATTGCTGGCATGCTCAGCGGCGGCAGTATGGTGTTTATTTGGAAGTTAATTCTGAAACCCATGGGAGGCGTATTTGGGATTTATGAACTGTTCCCGGCATTTGTCACTTCATGTCTGTTTATTCTCGTTGTATCCATGCTCTCAAAGGAGCCGGACGAAAGCATTATCAGGGAGTTTGAAGAAGCGAGAAGAATCAGCCTCAAGTAACAGGAAGCAAAGTTATAAAGTTATAAAATATAGGTAATAGGTATTAAAGAAAAGTGTCGGTCACTATATACAGCTACGGCTTGTATTGGCGACCGGCACTTTTGTGTTTTTGTCGGAGGTTTTTTACAATCCCTGACAGCATTTTTGGGAATACTATGTCGGAGTGCGCCGTAAACCATTGAAAACAAGCGGTTCCGGGTCATAATTGTCAACTGAAAAATGTTGCTTCAAAAGCGGTATGTTAATAAAATTTCACTAAAGAGCAGCAGGCTTATTCCTTCATCTATTGGATTGATCCATGGAGGTTAAGGAAATTGAGGATTCTCATTGTAGATGATCAACCCTTGATAAGGAAGGGGATTATGCATGTTCTCCTTTCTGTACGAAAGGATCAACAGTTTATAGAAGCGGCAACCGTCAAAGAGGCCGTGGAGCATTGCAAGACAAATTCCATCGACGTTGTTTTTGTAGAGCAGCATCTGAAGGACGGCAGCGGATTTGATTTGATCAGCAGCATTAAGGCTCCAAAAGAGGGGTCGCCCAAAACCATACTTTTGACATCTTCCATCAGCGTCTTTGAATTTCGCAGAGCGAAGGAACTCGACGTGGAGGGCTATCTCCTAAAGGAAGCGGATGCGGAGGACCTAAAATATGCCTATAATCTTATCCTTAAGGGGGAAAAGTATTATCCGGCCAAACTGGTGGAAAAAGCTCTAAGCGACAAGGATAAAGACGGTATGCGTCTTCTTACCAGCAGAGAGTTGGAAGTGCTTGCGGAACTGAGTAAAGGCCTGACAAATTCGCAGATAGGCAGCAACCTGTATATTTCCGAAGGAACTGCCAAAAAGCATGTAAGCAGCATTCTTTCCAAACTGAATATGTCCAATCGAATGGAAGTATTGGTGTATGCCAACAGGCTATCCGGTAAATCATAGAAGAAGGGTCGGCATACATAATCGGATTCAGCCGATAATAGGATCCTTCAATGGCCGGAGGAGAAAATGGAAAAGATATTTAACAGGGCAGGACTATTTTTCCTGGCAGCCGCCGTGGTGGGAATGCTGGGTGTGAGTTATGCGGCTTACACCAATATATTGACTGTGGAAACAGATATCGCCACCGGCAGCATGCGTTTTGAATTCACCGATATAGAAGAAGAGGGCGCTATCGTCGGCGTCCGGGATAAAAACGGTAACATTAGAAAGCTCGATGCTAATATTGAGTATGACGGCAAGTCCCTCAGGATCACGGATATGGAAGCCATTCCCATGTCCATGCTTGAAGACGGAGACATGGAACTGCACATTCTGTATGCCGTAAAAGCGACAGAAGGGCAGAGTATTTTGCGAGCTGCAGAGCTTTGTGAAAAAGATGAAGCGCGCAGCATTATAGGAAAAATCCCTTTTAAATTGACTACGGGAACGCCGCAATGGAGCATTGAGGGTGACTCCAAGAGTCTGGGTTCAGGAACAGAAGGTCTTGATGGAATACCGAAGATCGTTTACGATCTTTTGCCCGACGATCTGGGAGATTTTCGGGTGCATCATACTCTAGCAATAAATGAAAGTAAAAATCGGATGGAAGGGACGATCGTATTAGAGCAGATGGAACCCTGCAAGCTTCTTGCGGATGGATCCTTATCTCTAAGCGATTTTGATTTGCCTGAGGAAATATACGAAGAGATAGGCGCGGAGAGCAATCTAAGGCTGTCCTTGCAAGGCTGCTATGGCTTTGAGATCCCGTTGGTCCTGGATCAATTTAACGCAAAGTGATGGGAAGGGATTGAAATGAAGCGAAAAAGAATGTTCGTAACCATAAGCACAATAACCGCCTTGGTTTTCATGATCATTACCATCAGCTACGGCTATTGGACGGACCAACTTACCATTGAAGGGGAAGCTAAATTTGAATTTGACCTGCCGATTATAAACGATTGCCCAGCACTGCCGGAAGAGCAAACGGAGGAATATAAGGCGCAGACAGAAGGCTTTCAAGAGATTGATCCCATAGAACATGATCTCCAGACCGATGAATTTGTTACGGATGGTTCACAAACAGATGACTTCACAACGAAAGAACGTAATACTACAGATCCCTCAACAGACGGGGCTGCCGATACGATTACTGACGAATTTCAACCTGCTGTGGAATTAGAAACATCACCGGCACCAAATGAAGATAATGTTAAATCAAAATCTGAAACTGAATCAGATCCTGAAGAAGCGGAGAGATCGGTAAAGGATGAAAGTACAGAACACTAGTAAGTACAGACGGATCAGCAATGTGTTGCTGCTCCTCTTTATAGGACTTGCCCTGTTGCCATTTTTTACGGAATGGACGCAGGGCAGTTCTTATCTGTTTAACCGAAAGATACTTCCGACAATTTGGTGTGTTTTTTTAATCGTGATGTTTTTATTTGTCCCCAGAGTTCATGCGGCGGGCAGGCTTACAAAGCGGGAAACGATTTACATGGAGGCGGTCATCTGCGCCGTCATCCTCATCGCCGTTAAGATCCTTGTGGGGTCCATGCTGGGGCAACTGGGGGAAAGCCCTTACGATCTGTCACCGAGAGGGATTCTAGGCAATCTTTTTTTTGTTCTGCCTGCTTTGGCATCCCGGGAAGTCATACGAAGTTACATACTCGACACCTATTGTAGCAGGCATAATTTAAAAGTTTTTATCTTCATTACATTATTGATGACTGCTTCCGATTTGAATTACTCCAAACTGATGCTGGTATCTGACATTGAAGGTATGTCAATTTATTTTGCTACGGAAGTGGGCCCTACGCTTTGTATAAACATCATGTTATCCTACCTGGCGCTTTATGGAGGCCCGGTGGCGCCTGTTCTTTACGGCGGTATACTGGAACTCTTTCATTGGACTTCTCCCATACTTTCATCATTAATGTGGCTGGCAGAAGGAGCGGTGGGCATTCTCGTCCCTATCGCCTGCATTCTCTTTATCGTCGGCAAATATGAAGAACAGAAACACCGACGTAAGGGCGCGAAGGAACAAAAGGGAGGGATTATCGGCTGGTCGGTCACGGCCGTCTTTTCAATCGGTTTAATTTGGTTTGTCGTCGGAGTTTTTCCCATTGTACCCTCTGTGGTCGTTACCGGAAGTATGGAGCCCTTGATCTATGCCGGCGATGTGATTCTTATCAGGCAGATGCAGACGGAAGAGCAGCTAAGGAGTCTTTCGGCCGGAGATGTAATCCAATTTCAGAGAGACGAGATTCGTATTACCCATCGTATCGTAGAGGTTATAGATGACGGCATCGGCAATCTGACATTTAAGACGAAGGGGGACAATAACTCTACGGAGGATAGCCAACTTGTGCATCCGAATGACATAAAGGGAACGCTGGTTAATGTGGTTCCAAAGCTCGGCTATCCCGCCTTGCTTATCAAAGGCTCGGTGAGGGAGGATATAAGCGCTGTAGAATTCTGAGTCTACCTCTAAAGTAGTAGTCAAATGGGCCAAAAGGCGTATACAAGAGTTGACGGCCGGGTAATTTTGGGGTTGGGAACGCCGGTATATAATAATCTGTAGGTGTAAACCAAAAATATTTTCAAAAGGAGAACGGAGATGAAGAGAAAAGTATTAGCATGTGTCCTTGCTTGCGCAATGCTGTTCCTGGGCATGGGGTATGCCTACTGGACGGACAGCCTGCAGGTCGACACAAAAGTATCAACGGGGGAACTTGATGTAAGATTTGTGGACTTGGCATTATTTGGTCAGTATGACGACGAATTGGGCTGGGCTATTTTTGACGGTATAGACCCAGAGTTGGCAGACAAATATTTCGACCGGGGGACAGAATGGGAGAATAAACCACTCTATAACATTATAGCAGATCCAGATGCGTTAGAAGCCTATAAAGCTCGCATCCAAGGTTATACGACAACCGGATTTGATGCCAAATTGGTTGACAAGAAAAACCTTGGCAAGGACGTTGGTGACTATGTTAGAACCACAAAGTCTTCAGACAAAATTGAAATATCTATAAAAGATATTTATCCTGGATATGCCCAGCTCTTCAGATCTGACATCGTCAATCCGGGAACGTTAGCTGCGAAGCTGAGTCAAATTAAAGCTACTTTTGCCGGTGATAATAATGCTGTAAAAAATATGATCGGTATATCATTGAAAGTGATGAGAGAAGATGGGAGGCAAGTCTTTAATCTGTTGCCAAACGACAATTTCTTCGAAATCGGAGGAGAGAAATTTGTACGCCTTTCTGCATTGGATGACTACACAGTTGACGGCGACAATCTTCTCAGCATCTATCCCGTTAACAAAGACATGGATGGTGATCAATGGAGAATGGATCTGATTTTAGGTGTTGCTATGGATCCTGATCCTGACGGAGTATACACCACTGGTTCTGTGGCAAATTATAAAAATAATGATGATACGAGAACACAGTTAAAGAACGCATCCTTCACACTTAAATTCGGATGGGATCAGTTCAACACTCCGGTTGCGGAATCCGAAGAGCCAGCAGTGTAAATATTTTTTAACAAAGACTTTCTCAGAGGGTGCCTTTAACTTTTAAAGGCACCCTATTACTTCCAAAAACTATAGAAATAGAGGTAAAAGAGGTAAAATATGAAATTTACACTACATAAGAAGACAAAAAAGTTTATTTTGGTAATCCTGCTCTTTCTCCTGTTATTTGCAGGAATCAAGACATATGACACCGCAACAAAAGAAGAGACGGCTACCGAAGAAACTGTCATTTTTGAATACAGCTGTCAACCTTCTGTGGATTATAGCATAGTGATTCATCCTAATGAATTGTATACGAGTACGGTTTTGAAGGAAGGTGGCTATTACAGTAAAAGGCTGTTGGATCATATTGGAGCAGAGTTTGCTGTAAATTTCCAGGGAAGTGACAGTGTACCTATCATTATTCAGTATCAGATTCTTGCCACGATAAACGGCTATCAGGGACAGGCGGAGAATAAAAATATCTACTGGACAAAAAGTTTTCCTTTGATCGAGAAAAAGACCGTTGAAATAGAAGGGGACAACTGGAGCACAACTGAGCAAATTGACTTTACGTTGGACGAGTATGATGCGCTGGCTGTCAGAGCTAAAGAGATCACAGGAATGAATGTATCCAATGAAGTTATTGTTGAACTTTCAGGTACTATTACAACGGAAGTAACCAAGGAAGAGGTAATAATTCCCTTTTCAACGAATCTAAAAATTCCTTTATTAGAAGAAGTCTTCCAGGTGACTAAAAAAGTGAATGAACCCATCCAAGGTTCGGTAACGGAAACGGAAGAAATCATCCTGCCCGTTGATCGCACCAAGTTAGCTTTTTTAATTGTGTTGATGCTGTTGTGTATAGCGGCCATCCCGATCCTGTTGTTTGTCATTAAAGAGCCGGATGAACTGACCATGCTAAGAAAAAAGAACAACGGACTTATTAAAAACTACGGCAGCCGGATGGTTGCAATGAAAGAAATACCGGACATAGAATTCAGCCGGTATTATCAGGTTTATAGTATAAAAGATATGATCAAAATCGCCGATGAGGTGCAGAAGCCCATCCTATACGTTCCGGATGAGAACACGGCGGTGCGAAACAATGAATTATTCATTATAAATGAAAACAGCCTATACCGCTGGAATTCTGCTTAAACCATGTGCATCACTATTTTAGAGCACCGGAAGAGCTATACGGCCCGCAACGGCGCTGGCGGCTGCCACGGCCGGTGAGCTCAGATAGATTTCTACGGAAGAGGGGCCCATACGACCGAGGAAGTTTCTGTTGTTAGTTGCCACTACCCGTTCCCCTTCGCTGAGAATGCCGCCGCTCCTTCCGCAACAGAGGCCGCAGCCCGGGTGGGTGAGGATGGCTCCCGCCTTTAGCAGGGTATCTAAGATGCCGGCCTCGGAAGCCTGACGGTAAACCTCCCGGCTGGCAGGGGTGACGATGAGTTTCACATAGTCCGCTACTTTTTTTCCCGCAAGAATCCTTGCGGCGATTTCCAGATCCTCCAGTCTTCCATTGGTACAGGAACCGATAAACACTTGATCAATAGGTGTTCCTTCAAGCTCGGCAACGGGCTTTATTTTATCAACGGAAGCGGGGCAGGCCATAACCGGCACCAGTTCTTCCCCTCTGTAATGGATTTCTTTCACATATTGCGCATCTTCATCCGCTATAATGTCTGGAATATCCGTAAGACAAACCCCGCAATACTCTGCTGTTTTCTCATCAGGAGCAAACAGGCCGGCTTTCGCTCCGGCTTCTACTGCCATGTTGGCAATTGTCATACGAGAATCGATACTCATTGCATCGACGGCGCTTCCCGTAAACTCCAATGCCTTGTAGTTTGCGCCGTCCGCACCTAAATCGCCGATCAGGCGGAGAATTATGTCCTTTGACATGACATTGTCCGGCAGTTTTCCGTCGATGGTTACCCGAATGGTTTCCGGCACTTTTACCCAAAGCTGCCCTGTACCTAAGATGGCGGCCATTTCCGTATATCCCACACCGGAAGAGAAAGTGCCCACGCTTCCGTAGGTGGTGGTGTGTGAGTCGGTACCGAACACAATGTCTCCGGGCTTCACATAACCGGCTTCCGGCATAAGTTGATGGCAGATGCCGTCGCCACGGTGTACATTTTTTATCCCGTATTTCTCTGCAAATGCGTCACCGATCTGAAAGTGCCGAACATCCTCCACCCGGCTGGTGGGCACAAGATGGTCGTAAATCAAAACGACTTTGTCCGGATCCCATATCTTACTAAAGCCCATTTCATGAAATTTATCGGCAACAAAAGGGACAAAAATATCGTGGATCATGACTCGGTCGACGTTTACAGTGACGATGTCATTTGCGCGGATTTGCTTTAGTCCAAGGTTGTTCATAATTATTTTTTCGATGCTCGTGTATCCCATTTTTTCCTTCCTCGCTATCTAAAAAGAACGATTACGTATACGTGCAGATCGTTACGTATACGTGCAGATCGTTCAAACTTTTTCTCTATTTTTTATTTATTTCTTCTTTTCATAGCTTCCACAAGCCCGCCAGCTTCTAGTATTTCCATTAAATTTGAGGGAAGGGGAGCGAGATCGTATCTTATACCACTATGCTCAATATATTCGCCTACGGAGACGGTAATCTCTTCACCTTCGGAAACCAGATCGGGGAGCCGGTCTTGCTCTATCAGCAAAAGGCCGTTATTAATGGCGTTGCGATAGAAGATGCGGGCAAAAGACTTGGCGATGACACAGCTCACCTGAAGGCTTTTTATGATTTCCGGAGCCTGTTCCCTTGAAGAGCCGCAACCGAAATTCTTTCCGGCTACGATTATATCACCGGGGCGTATGGATTCGGCAAGCTCAGGCCGAAGGGGTGAAAAGGCGTACTGCCTCATATCTTCTATGCTCTTCATTGCCAAATATTCAGTGGGTATGATGATATCCGTATCGATGTCGTCTCCAAGCACCCAGACTTTCCCTTTGATTTTCATTTATTCCCTCCATGATGTTAGCTTACTTCATGCTGTTACTTCATCCGCCCGGACAATTCTTCCGGCCAAAGCGGAAGCGGCTACTGTTGCGGCCGAAGCAAGATAAACCTTTGAATCTTTATGGCCTGCTCTGCCTTTGAAGTTTCTTGTGCCCGTTGAAATCAAAACTTCTCCTTCGCCTATAACGCCCTGACAGCCACCCCAGCAGACGCTGCAATTGCTGTTCATGATCAGAGCGCCCGCATCAATAAAGATGTCCATGAGACCTTCCTGTAATGCCTGCAGGTAAACCGCATTGGAAGCGGGGGAGATGAGCAGCCTCACGCCCTCAGGAATCTTTTTTCCCTTGAGAATGGACGCTGCAGTGCGCAGTTCTTCGATTCTGCCGCTGTTGCAGGAACCGATGAATCCTTGGTGGATCCTGACATGGCCGACTGCATCCACGCTGACAACGTCATCTACATTATCGGGCCTTGCCACCACGGGTTCGATTTTACCCAGGTCGTAATAATATTCTTTTTCATATACCGCATCGGGGTCGCTTTTGAAAAGATGTTTTGGTTTCCGGCCATGGGCAGCTATGTATTCCAAAGCCATTTCGTCCGGCTCAAATATCCCTGTCTTTGCTCCGGCTTCCACTGCCATGTTGGTCAACACCATGCGTTCGTTAATATTCATAGCTTTGGCGCCCTCACCGGTAAATTCCATCACCTTATAGGTTGCACCGTCGGCTCCGATATCCCCGATTATTGTTAAGATCAGATCCCTGGGATAAACGCCATCTTTAAATTTTCCGGTGAGGTGAAAACGAAGGGTAGGGGGTACCAAAACCCAGGACTTGCCCGTCACCATAGCATAGAGAAAGTCCGTGTTGCCCACACCTGTGCCGAAGGCTCCCAACGCGCCGTAGGTACAAGTATGTGAGTCTGCTCCAAAGATCAGTTCGCCCGGTCGCACATACTCCTCCATCATGATTTGGTGGCATACGCCTTTACCTTCATAAAAAGCAATTCCATGTTGCCTTGCAAAGTCTCGCATCTTTTTATGTGCGGCAGCTGTCTTGGGATTGTCCGCAGGCATGTTGTGGTCGATGATGAATACCAATTTATCTTTGTCGGCAATCCTGGGGTTCTTTAACATGGTATTATACATGTCAATGGTCAGGTGAGTGGTGCCGTCATTGCTCATCAGTTTATCGACGTTTACCGTATGAATTTCTCCCGCAGAAACATGGTCTCGACCTGCAGCTGCGGCGATAATTTTTTCGCATATTGTCATTCCCATTATTCCGCTTCCTCCTTGTTGAGAAATTCTATCAGCCCGCCTGCATTCAATATTGTCTGCATGTACTCCGGAAGCTTGGTACAGCTTAATATCTTATCTCCGACTTTCAGCAATCCCTCCGACAGATCCAGTTCTACCATGTCCCCTTGCCGGATACTGTTATAGGCCTCTTTACAGATGATGGCAGGCAGCCCAATATTGATGGCATTCCGGAAGAAGATCCTTGCAAATGAACCGGCAATGACGGCTCTAACTCCCAATTCCTTCAGCACGCGGGGCGCCTGTTCCCTTGATGAGCCGCAACCGAAATTTTCGCCTGCGACGATGACGTCTCCTGGCCGGACCTCCTTAGCAAAATCCTTGATGAGAGGTTCAAAAGTATAGGCCTTCATTTCGTCTATAGTGGGCAGCAACAGGTATTGGGAGGGTATGATTTGATCCGTATCGACATTGTGATTAAACTTCCATACCTTAGCTTGATCCATTGGTATTCTCCTTTATATTATAAATGTTGTTCTTCACCGGTGTTCGATAGTCGGAAAGACATTTCTTTAGCGGTTTAAATGATTGAAGATGATTATACACTATACATCCATACCTGGCTAGGGCAAAATCCCAAAAAAGGACATGCAGGTTGCACAAAAATTGGAAAGTGATATAATTGTCATGAGAATTAATGTGTTATGTGATCAGAAGTACAGTCGATGTTTCGGAGTTCGTGTTCCGGAACAAGTATAAACAGTGGTGAACAAAATGTCTTCTCTTATCATGTCAAATGGGGAATACGGCGACCTCAGCTGGTATGATTCTCAAAAACTGAACTTTCAGCACATCCTTTGTACAGATGGGGCCGCTGCGAAAGCCAGAGAGCTGGATATCATACCGGATGCGATCATAGGCGACATGGACTCGATTCATGCAGACGATCTTCTTTTCATGAAACAGCATGGAGTTAAGTTATATCTACATCCATCGGAAAAAGACTTTACCGATACATTCTTAGCCTTAGAGTTAGCAAAAAAGAACCAGTGGAACGATATTACCGTTTGGGGCGGCACAGGCGGCCGGCTCGATCACACCCTTGCCAACTTGTATAGTGTGGTTTCTTTTGCGCGGAACGGGATGCGTCTACTTTTTGATGCGCCGGACCTTTCCATTTATATGATCAGGGACCGACTCGTTATAAACGGCCAAATCGGAGATACGGTCTCAATTTTTCCCATGAGTGAAAGAGCCGCCAGTGTCAACTTGGCCGGTTTTAAATATCCGTTGGAAGACGCAATACTGAAACCGGAACTTCCCATAGGCATTTCCAATGTGCTTTTGGAGAAGGAGGGTTGCATTTCCATCGAATCAGGCGTTTTAGCTGTATTCCACTATAAAAAGCCGGGATAGATTTGACCGATGCCCATATCCACAAAGTCATAGTTGCGCTTCTACTTTCATAATAGATATAACGAGGATGTCTTTGCCACGAGAGGGGGTTCTATCATGAAGTCATTAAAGGAGATTGCAGTAAGCAAGGGCCTTGATATTGCCCTAAACTATTTGGATAAGGATATTGAAAAGAATCTGCCAAAGCTGGTGGATTGGGCAGAGAAATTTGATGTTCAGGGCAGTGTGACGAAGCAGCTGAATGCGATAAAGAGAACAGGACTGGCGCCGGGCAGCAATTGGTATAATTACGTACTGAACATTTGGAACAATATAGATTTGGATGTGATCAAAACATTCTTTACTAATTTCATCGTATACAGTAATATCGAAGGCAAACCGAAAAGGCTTGAAGTGGGAGAAGCTAATGACTGCAACGTGCCATGGGCTATTCTCCTGGATCCCACAGCCGCTTGCAACTTAAAGTGTACTGGCTGCTGGGCTGCCGAGTATGACGCCAAGTCCAGCATGGACTTTGATACCCTGGACAGCATCGTGCAGCAAGGCAAAGCCATGGGAACTTATATGTACATTTTCACCGGCGGCGAGCCACTGGTTCGAAAAGCAGATGTTATTAAACTTTGCGAAAAGCATAATGATTGCCAGTTCATGTCCTTTACAAACGGAACGCTCATCGACGAGGCATTTGCCAAGGAAATGCTACGCGTAAAGAACTTTATTCCGGCCATCAGTATGGAAGGCTTTGAAGAAGAAACGGATGCCCGCCGCGGGAAAGGCACTTTTAAGAGGATTATGCAGAGTATGGAAATAATGAGGAAATACAGGCTTCCCTTCGGCGCCTCTTGCTGCTATACGAGGCAGAATACGGAGATCATCGCCAGCGAGGAGTTCATTGATTTTCTCATAGAGCAGGGATGTCTGTTTTTATGGCTCTTTACATATATGCCCGTCGGGGTAGATGCCGTGCCTGACTGGATGGTCACGCCGGAACAAAGAAAATACATGTATCGTCAAATAAGAAAATTCCGTCAGACAAAACCCCTCTTTACCATGGACTTCTGGAATGACGGAGAGTATGTGGACGGTTGCATCGCAGGCGGCAGATGCTATTGTCATATTAATGCCAACGGCGATATCGAGCCTTGTGCTTTTATACATTATTCCGATACAAATATCCACACAAGCACTTTGCTGGATGCATACAAGGCGCCGCTCTTTCAAGCATATAGAAAGAACCAACCTTTCAACTGCAACATGCTGAGACCTTGTCCGTTACTTGATAACCCGGATAAGCTTGTGGAAATGGTTGTAGAAAGCGGTGCATTCTCGACAGATATGAAAAATCCAGAGGATGTAATCGATTTGACCAACAAATGTCGAAAGGCTGCCGAATCTTGGGCGATAACCGCCGATCAGCTCTGGAAAGAAGCAGGTCATTAATTGGAGGTATTTTATGGAGTCTAAAAATCTTATTATCCGAGAAACGATTTTCTCGGATTGTGCGTTCTTTGCGGAGTGGGAGAAAAAAGAATATATTCAAGAAGGCTTTACAATGTCCCGGGATCGCGACTATGAGGAAATTGTAAAAGAGTATGTTATTCGAACCCAGGAACCGGACAAGCTTCAATTCACCATCGTCTTTCGGGAAGAGGACAAACCCATTGGCCGAATTTATATCAGTCGCATCGACACTCATGCGGATTCGTTGGATATTACAAGGATTTATATCGGCGAGGAAGCCTATCTGGGCAAGGGCCTGGGCGAGGAGGCTATGCTTCTCATTTTGGAACACTGCTTTATTCAGCTCCACATGGAACGTGTTACGCTGGATCATCTGCCTACGAATGAAAGGGCTGCTTCTTTATATAAGAAACTGGGATTTCAGTACGAAGGTGTTATGCGCAACGCAGGCAAAAAGAACGGCCGTTATGTGGACCTACACCTGATGTCCATGCTCAGATCGGAATACTTTGAAAAATGCAGGCGGCTTTTGTAAAGCCGCAATAGGACTTTCAAACCGACAAACAATTCATTTGTCTTAAAGCACATAGACAATCCCGCCGGCATACATTGTTATACGAGCGGGTTTTTTATTTGTCAGGGGGAGACGGTGATGAAGCGGAGACGCAGCGGGGAAGTGCGGATAACGAGGATCCTTGGCGTCGCACTTGGGCTCTCCGGAGTCATTTTAATTATACATACGGTGCCGCTTTATGTTTGGTATGCCGCTTTGGGCGCTTCCGTCCTACTATTATTGTTCCTGCTATATATAACCTGAGTGAAGGGTGTGTTTGTCCGTGGAGAAGAAGAAAAAATCCAAATGCAAAAAAGGCGAGGTGGAATTGCTGGGTCTCGTACTGCTCATTATCGGAGCAGTGACGATATGCGCCTTTTTGCTCCCGTCAAAGGTTTGGCTGATCGTGTTGGGAGGCATCATGATCTTCTGTGGCTATAAGCTCTTTATTGCATAACAGCGTCTCGCCAAAAAACGCAAAACCCCCGGCGAACCGGGGGGCGAGTATGGCCTACAATTTCAATTCAGATCTTAAATTGCTCTGTTGACTTTGCCGGAGCGGATGCATCTGGTGCATACCTTTTTTCTGAAAACTCTGCCATTTTCTTCAACTCTAACAGTCTGGATGTTGGCGTTCCATTTTCTTCTGGTATGTCTGTTGGAGTGGCTTACATTGTTGCCGGATACTTGACCTTTACCACAGACCTCGCATTTTCTTGACATCTATTTACACCTCCCTTGACTGTGTATTGAAGCTTTGTGCTTATTATAATAAATACATGCATATACGCAATTATTTCATGCCTCATGCCGAACAAAGGACATTATAGCATAGGAAATTTGTTCTGTAAAATACTTTTTTATATTTTGGATAAACATAGTATATAGATTGTGAAGGAAAAAAGCAATTCCAAAATTTTACCCGATGTGCTACTATTACCGTAACGGTTGTAAGTTGAGACTTGTGTTATGTCCATACGCGGAGGATTAAGAGTGGCCTTATATTTGCGCGAAACGGAAGCCGGCACGATTAAAATTCAAAGAGCCGTCATCGGCAGGATTGTAGTTGAAGCTGTCAACAAGTTTAACGGTCGTGTCTTAATCACAAATTACAAAGGTAAATTAGTACGTCTGAAGGAAAAGCACGGAATTCCCGATGCAACAGACCACTTTGATATCAGTATGGGCGAAAAGGGACTGGATGTAAGAATATATATCGCGATTCGCTTTGGAACGAGCATCGGATCGGTAACGGAGCAGCTTATCAACGACATTAAAGCTGATATTGAAAGGATGACGGGCATGGCTGCCAACAGCATTGCCATTAACGTCACCGGCATGATATCAAAGCAGATTGCGCCGAGAAACATAGAAGTCAAAGGATAGCAGGTGTAATTTCATTGAGTATCAGTGACAGCATCACCAACCTTAACGGAGTTGGTCCTAAAAAAGCAAAAGCCCTGGAAAAACTGAAAATCCGCGACATTGAGGATTTTCTTTCATATTACCCCAGGGATTATCAGGATAGAAGTCACCGAAAACCGATCAAAGAACTGGTAGACGGTGAAACGGCTCTTATTTGCGGCAAAATTACCCTCATGGTAAGAGGAGGCTATTACGGGAGAAAGCGGAATCTGAAACTCCTTGTTACGGATGAAACAGGGGGCATAGAGGTTGTGTTCTTCAATGCCTCATATCTGGAAAAAACACTCAACAGGGAGAGTGAGTATGAGTTTTACGGTAAGGTAACATCCAGGGCAGGACGATTGCAGATGCTTCATCCAGATTTTAACCGTTGTGAATCGGATCAGCCGGGAGAAATCTTGCCCGTGTATCCTTTGACCCAGGGAATCACCCAAAACGATCTTCGAAAATGGCAACGACAAGCCCTTAGCTATATAGAAGAAATTACCGATTATATGCCGGAAGAAATTATTGCAAGAAATCGTCTCTGCAGTCTTCAATATGCAATTGAAAATATTCACTTTCCAAAAGACCCAAGAAAGATAAAGGAAGCAAAATTTCGCCTTGTATTTGATGAGCTTTTTCTGCTGCAACTCGGTCTCTTGTCTATAAAATACAGGATCAAGGAAACGAATAGCGGCATCGCTTTTTCCTCCGAATACAAAACGGATGTTTTTATCGACGCTCTACCGTTTCAACTTACCGGCGCGCAAAAACGCGTACTTTGTGAAATCGAAAAGGATATGGAAGCGCCCCGTGTAATGAATCGGTTGGTTCAGGGAGATGTAGGCTCCGGAAAGACCGTGGTAGCCGCCGCAGCCGCTTACAAGGCCATTAAAAGCGGCTATCAGGCCGTTATGATGGCTCCTACGGAACTATTGGCCAGACAGCACTATGATAGCTTAAAAGGCATGTTTGACGGCTTTGGCATCCATGTGGGTCTGCTGACGGGAAGTATGACAAAACAGCAGCGACAAAGGATCCAGAAAGAGCTTGAAGAAGGTACAATTCATTTTCTCATAGGGACACATGCTTTAATCCAGCCGGAAGTAAAATATTTCAATGTTGGATTGGTTATAACGGACGAGCAGCATCGCTTCGGCGTCAATCAAAGGAGTCTTCTTTCCGCCAAAGGGAGTAACCCGGATGTTTTGGTCATGACCGCCACGCCGATTCCCAGAACATTGGCGGTAATTCTCTACGGCGATTTGGACCATTCTGCCATCGACGAAATGCCGGCGGGCAGAAAACCCGTTTTGACAAAAGCCCTTTCGGAAAAGAGCCGCAACAAGGCGTATGAGTTTTTGCGCAGTCAGGTGAAGGAAGGTCGGCAGGCATATATTGTTGCTCCGTTAATCGAGGATTCCGAAAACATAGATGCAAAATCTGCTGAACAAGTCTACGAAGAAACAGTGGCGCGGTTTCCGGACTTTAAGGTGAGATTGCTTCATGGAAACATGAAGCAGGCGGAAAAAGACCGGATCATGGAAGAGTTCTATTCGGGCAAAGCGGACATACTCGTTTCTACGGTTGTCATTGAGGTAGGTATCAATGTACCCAATGCCACAGTAATGCTCATTGAAAATGCGGAGCGTTTTGGGTTAGCGGCCCTTCACCAATTGAGGGGGCGCGTGGGAAGAGGTGAGCACCAATCCTATTGTTTGTTGATTTCCGATTTGAAAAGCGAATTGGCAAAAGAACGAGCAGCCGTCATGGAACAGACCAACAATGGCTTTCTAATTGCTGAAAAAGATCTTGAATTGCGTGGCCCCGGCGAGTTTTTTGGAGTCAGGCAGCACGGTATACCTGAGCTTCGAATTGCCGACTTATCAAAACATTTGCGGATTTTGCAAACTGTGCGGAAAGAAGCGGCAGACTTGCTGGAAAAAGATCCGTTATTAAACTTGCCGCAAAACAGAGCATTAAAAAATAAATTGGGCAAACTATTTGAAGGGACGGATTTGATTAGCATATAATCAATTTGACCAAAAAATACAAAAAATCGTGGCAAAACAGTCCATGACATGAAATTATTACATCACATAGTTTCACTTCCTGCGGTTAAATTAAGAGTGTAACAGGAGGTGAAAACAATGGCAAACACAAACGTAGTTGCAAGCGCAAAGCCCGCATTAAAGAACATGAAGACAGAAATCGCCAATGAATTGGGTCTCGCAAATTATGAAAACATGGATAAGGGCAATTTAACTGCAAGACAGAACGGTTATGTGGGTGGCTACATGACCAAGAGATTGGTTGAAATGGCCGAACAGCAGTTGTCCGGTAAAGTCAGCGGATAACAGTTGGAACCAATTTGTTATAGCTGATAAGTCAAAACAGGTCTGCAAGAGAGAGCAGGCCTGTTTTGCAATTATCTTTCAGTTGCTATTTTCCCAGCTTATGTTAAAA
Source organism: Anaerovoracaceae bacterium (assembly GCA_050953365.1). Classification (GTDB taxonomy): domain Bacteria; phylum Bacillota; class Clostridia; order Peptostreptococcales; family Anaerovoracaceae; genus UBA1426. Next base: position 454,375 of record JBMNMN010000002.1, read on the forward strand.
TTAATTGACGGAAAGGGGCGTTTGTATTGCGCATTATTGCAGGAGAGCTCAAGGGCAGAAAGCTGGAAATGCCTTTGGACAAGCAGATTCGTCCTACATCGGGAAAAGTAAAAGAAGCATTGTTCAGCATGGTAGGCCCTACGCTGGACGGAGATATTGTTATTGACTTATTCTCCGGTACCGGAAGTTTGGGTCTTGAAGCGATCAGCCGAGGGGCCTCTAAGGTATATTTTGGAGAAAAGTCAAGGGAAGGTATCCGATTAACTTCAAAGAATATATCGAACTGCAAAGTAGAAGACCGCTGTGTACTTATCCAAGGAGATTGGGAATATGTACTCGATCAGATCCATGAACCGGCGGATATAATATTTATTGACCCTCCATATCAAGCCGGACTTATGAAATCCTGTCTTGAGAAGATATGGCAACGGAAACTGTTGGCAGAGGATGGCATCATTGCAGCCGAACACGATGTCCGCCAAACACTTCCTGAGACGATTGGCGGTTTTTCTATATGGAAAGTCAGAAAATACGGCAGCACCCTTATCACTCTATATGCTGACTTATCGGAGGATACAAATCTATGAGAAAAGCATTATACGCAGGCACTTTTGACCCTATTACCAACGGGCACCTTGATTTAATCAAACGCGCATCAAAGCTCTGCGAACATCTAGTTGTCGGAGTAATGGAAAATAAATCGAAAAAGCCCTTTTTTAGTTCGGATGAAAGAGTGAGAATGATCCGCAACTGCACAAGTAAATTACCCAACGTAGAAGTAATTTGTTTTGACGGCCTGTTAGCGGATTATGTGAACAGCAACCAAATTGACGCGGTTATCCGAGGCCTGCGAGCGACTATGGATTTTGAATATGAAATCCAAATGGCCCATATGAATGCCAGACTGTACAACAAAGATGTAGAAACTGTCTTTCTTATGACAACACCGGAATATTCCTTTATCAGCTCCAGCATTGTAAAAGAAGTATTTTCTTTGAACGGCGATATAAGCGGGCTGGTACCGAAAGTCGTATTGAAGGAATTGAAGAGAAAGTTCAATAAATAAATTCAGGAGGGATTTGGCGCATGAAAGTTTTAGAACTTTTAGATGAAATTGAAGATATCATTGAAACAAGCTCCGGTTTTCCGCTGACAGGCAAGATATTGGTGGACGCGGAGGAGTTATTGGAGATTGTTCGTGAAATTCGTATTGAACTGCCGGATGAAATTCAGCAGGCACAATGGATCAAAGACGAACGCCAGAGAATCCTCGATGAAGCCAAGCGTGAGTATGAAGCAGTATTAAAAGAAGCGAGGGTACAGGCTGAAGCCTTAATAGAAAATGACGACATTACCGTAAAAGCGAAAGCCAGGGCAGACGAGATCATGCGTGTAGCGGAAAAGAATGTTAAAAACTTGAAGATGAGTACTTTTGATTACATAGATAGCATTCTATATAATTTCCAGGATAAGATGGAACAGCTATACGCCTCGTATTTTACCGACATGTTCAACGATATCCAGAAAACCTTCGATGAAATCAATGGTACATTAACGGACAACAGAAATGAAATCAAAGAAATGATCTACAAAACCCAAGTAGAGAACGAACAAGTATAGAACTGTCCGTATTTTGCTCTTGAATATTTCGAGGCCGCTTTGAATATGATTGACTATGAAACGTTCAAAGCGGCATCCTGAGAAGTTCATATTAGCGGGTATCATAACTTCTGCAATAGCCGTTTCCATGGTGCTTTTTCCTGCAGTAGTTCTTGATTCCGCGCAACAAGGAATTGCTTTGTGGGCAAGTTCTGTCCTGCCTGCATTGCTTCCTTTTTTTATTTGCGCAGATTTTTTGATATCTTTAGGTATTCCCGCTCTTGTGGGTGGTCTTTTTGAAAGGCCGTTTCAAAGGCTTTTCGGAGTCCCCGGCACTTCCGCCTTTGTTTTTATTATAAGTATAACCTCCGGTTATCCTATGGGGCCAAACATCATCGGACAAATGCGGAGAAGGGGCGAACTGACCGATGCCGAGGGAATTAGGATGCTTTCCTTTTGCTCGACTTCCGGACCGCTGTTTATGCTCGGGACAGTGGGTGCAGGAATGCTTCATTCGCCTGCGGCAGGGGCTGTGGTAGCCTTGTCCCATTATGCGGCTGCTTTGTTAAACGGTTTGGTATTTCGTGTTTTGGGAACGAGGGCAAAAACTACAAGGGCATCTGCAAGAGCACGCTTCCGTTACAAAGATCCGGGACCGGACCGGCGCAGTATGCTCGAGATGCTCACGGATTCGATTTTATCCGCTTTAAAGACCTTGGGCGTAATAGGGTGTTACATCATTATTTTTACTTATGCTACGGATTTACTGGAGATGGCCGGCGTGTTCGATCCGTTGAAAAGCTCCCATAGTTCCGGCTTTTTAAAAGGGCTCCTAGAGATGACCATAGGCATCCATGAAGTTTCTTTTTCGCAAGATATAGGACTTAGATTGAAATGCACAATGGCGGCTTTTCTCGTTTCCTTCGGCGGGCTTTCCATACTTGCTCAATCCATGAGCGTATTAAGCGGTCTCAAGATCAGTCCTTTAACTTACTTAAAGATTAAACTCTCCCACGGCATTTTGGCAGCTGTGGTTGCGTATGTATCCGCGCCTTATTTGTTAAATCGCGCCGTACAAAGCGTAGGACTTTTCGGAGCTTTTAGGGGCAGCTTTCAGCCGGGTTTCCTGATGCAATTGCTATTTTCCGCAAGGATGATTATAATAATACTGATCTTATTTCTGATAACCGTAATCATTGAGATGATTCTGTCCTCGAGAAAGGAACCCGCCGATTGAACAATATAGGTATAATTGCGGAATATAACCCCTTCCATAACGGGCACCTTTACCATCTGAATGAGACGAAAAAGCTTGGACAGGCGGATCATATCATTGCAGTCATGAGCGGTGACTTCACCCAAAGAGGGGAGCCTGCCCTGTATGACAAGTGGATTCGGGCGCAAATGGCTGTAAAGAATGGAGTGGATCTGGTTATTGAGCTGCCTTTTGTCTTTGCATGCAACAATGCGGAGTATTTTTCCATGGGCGGCATTCATATTTTGAACGGTCTTGGTTGCGTTTCGCATTTTTCCTTCGGAAGCGAGCACGGAGAACTGGAAAGCCTGCAAAGGGTCGCGGAGATATTGGTCGACGAGGGTCCGGAGTTTAAGAAAGCCATAAAATACTTTCTTGATCGGGGATGTTCCTATCCCCGGGCGCGATTTGAGGCTTTGAAAGAAATCGAAGGGGAAGAAACCGCTGCTTTGATTCGGGATCCCAATAATATTCTTGCAGTAGAATATCTGAAGCAATGGATCCGATCCGGTCGTCGCATGAAACCCATGGCCGTTAAAAGGGTGGGAAAAGGGTATCACGACAGAAACATTTCCCATCCTCTGGCCAGCGCTACGGCGATTCGGCAAGAAATCGCGCAAAATCAAGACATGGATAAGGTGAAACAGGCAATACCTGAGCCGACTTTAGATACTATAGAGAGCACACTTCAAACGCCGGTGACGGATCCGTCGCCGCTCTTTACCATGCTGGTTTACAAAATACTTACCACGCCCAACGAAGTTCTCGGAGAGATTCTCAGCGCCGGGGAGGGGCTGGAAAACAAGCTGAAAAAGGCGATTGTGAAAAGCAGAAATATGGAAGAACTTATCGGTTCCGTTCTTTCCAAACGCTACACGGAGACAAGGATTAAGAGGCTGTTGCTCCATACGTTGACATCGCTGACGAAAAAGGAATTCTTTGAGATTGTTGACGAACTGCCTTTGTATGCCAGGGTTTTGGGTTTCTCTCCCGACGGAGCACGGCTGCTTCGCCACATTAAGCAGACAGGATGCGCTTCTTTCCCTGTGATAAGCAATATTAACAAAGAGGTGACGCAAAGCGATCCCTTATGGAAAATTTTACGCTACGATGTTCTTGCAGCCGATCTTTACAATCTTGCCTTTAACAATGAAATTTACACACGCTCCGATTATGTCTGCTCTCCCGGCTTATGGGGCGATTATGCGCGAACCTGAATTTTTACAGTATAAATGGCGCATCTTTATGTATAGGACATGAATTTGTTATTTTTTGTATAGCATTTATGGAATAATAGGTCTATAATAAAAAGAGTGTGAAAAGCAGGCCATATTCTGTAGAATTTTATTGAGTACGAAAAGGAGTAGTAGAATGAAGGTATTAGTTGTTAACTGCGGAAGTTCATCTTTGAAATACCAGGTTTTAGAGATGGACAATTCCACTCTGTTGGCAAAAGGGCTGGTAGAGAGAATCGGCCTTGAAGGTTCTGTCATGAAGCATGAGAAGATCGGAATGGACAAGTATATCCTGGAAGCGCCCATGAAAAATCACAAAGACGCCATAGGATATGTACTGGAAGCTCTGACAGATAAGGAACATGGCGTCGTTGCATCCATGGATGAAATCAGCGCTGTAGGGCACAGAGTCGTTCATGCGGGAGAGAAATATGCCGGTTCCGTCCTCATTACCGAAGACGTCATGAATGCGCTGGAAGAATGTATTGACTTGGCACCTCTGCACAATCCTCCCAACATCCTGGGTATCCGCGCTTGTCAGGAGCTAATGCCGAAGACTCCCATGGTTGGTGTCTTTGATACCGCTTTCCATCAGACAATGAAGCCGGAAACCTTCCTCTATGCGATACCCTATGATTACTATGAAAAATATAGGATCCGTAAATACGGTTTCCACGGCACAAGCCACAAATACGTTTCGATGAGAGCGGCTGCCTTATTGGACAAGGATATTAAAGATATTAAAGTAATAACTTGTCACTTGGGCAACGGCGCCAGCTGCGCCGCCGTCAAATATGGTGTATGCATCGATACCAGCATGGGCTTTACTCCTTTGGACGGCCTGATCATGGGAACCAGATCCGGAGGAATCGATCCGGCAGTCATAACCTTCATCGCTGAGAAAGAAGGTATAACTGCGGATGAGGTTATCACCATTTTAAACAAAAAATCCGGCGTTGCAGGCATTTCCGGTGTAAGCAGCGACTTCAGAGATCTTGAAGAAGCAGAAGCCCAGGGCAATGAAAAAGCTGCGCTGGCTTTGAAGATGTTTGCGTTACGTGTTAAGTACTACATCGGCGCTTACATGGCCGAAATGAACGGCGCAGATGCCGTAGTATTTACCGCGGGCATAGGAGAAAACGATATGGGCATGAGAAAGCTCATTTGCTCGGATCTGGAGTGCCTTGGAATCGAACTGGACGATGAAAAGAATAACGTGAGGGGAGTAGAGAAGATCATCAGCAAGGATACATCAAAGGTAAAGGTTTTACTGATCCCGACAAACGAAGAGTTGATGATTGCTCAGGATACTGCGGAGATTGTTAAGAATCTTAAGTAAAAATTCGTTGACAAAGCTTTCCGACCAAGGTATAATCGGTAGCGTTCGTACACAAAGAAGGAGGTGTTAACGATGGCAGTACCCAAAAGAAGAACTTCAAGTGCGAGAAGAGATAAGAGAAGATCGCCGAATATGAAGATGGCAGCTCCTGCATTATCCACATGTCCAAAGTGTCACGAGCCCAAGCTTCCACATAGAGTATGTCCCAATTGCAACTATTACGACGGTAAGGAAGTTGTATCTGCGGAAGCTTAGTCCGTTTCTCTCACTGAAATTCACGACCGCCGGCATAGCCGGCGGTTTTTTACGTTTAATAGCTTTTAAAGGTTGCTCATGGTATAGAGCCCCGGAGGTTGCTTCATGACGAAAGCAGCGGCTTTTAACGCTCCGAGAGCAAATATCCTTCGGGAATAGGCGGTATGGGTCAGCTCTATCACTTCGTCGGGGCCGGCAAAGATCACAGTGTGCTCCCCGGGAATGGAACCCAGACGCAGGGCGGCTACAGCGGAACACTTGCCTTCAAGCGCATCTTTCAACAGATAGGCGGTACCGCTTGGCGCGTCTTTTTTATATTTATGGTGGGCCTCAAAAATGCCGACATCGAATTCTTCCCCGAGTATTTCAGCAAGTAGAGGCAAGGTTTTACTGAGGGCATGAATTCCGATAGACATGTTGGCAGACTGAAATACGGGAATCTGTTTTGCCGCTTCCTGAATGATGCGATGCTCTTCCGGACCCAATCCCGTGGTAGCGATGACAACCGGCGTATCGTGAAGTATACACCATCCTAACAGTTCTTTTATGGCAGAAGGATGGGAGAAATCGATCACTACATCTGCTTTTGGTGGAACAAAAGCAAAATCCTGGTAAACAGGGAAAGGGAAGTTTCTATTGTGTTCCGGGTCCACGCCGCAGATTATTTTGTGCTCATTCTGTTCTAAAATTACTTCCGCCAACATGCGCCCCATGCGGCCGCTGCATCCGTGAATAATAATGTCCATAGGATCCTCCTTAAAGCAGGCCGCAAGCGGTCATCTGTTTCTTTAATACATCCATGGATTTGGGCTGAGGCGGACAGAGCGGAAGCCGATACTCAAGATCTATCATTCCCATCAAATATAAAGCCGCTTTTACAGGGATCGGGTTCACTTCACAGAACAGAGCGTCGATAAGGGATTTCAGAGAAAGTTGGGCTTTCATAGCGCCGACTATGTCTCCGTTCAAGTAGTCTACTATCATATTATGGGTCTGTTTCGGGACAATGTTGGACAGTACGGAAATAGCTCCCAATCCGCCCATGGCCAACACCGGAACGATGATTTCATCGTTGCCGGAGTATAGAGCGAAATCTTCATCCACATATTTTGCGATCTCTACCACCTGCGCCATGTTGCCGCTGGCTTCTTTGATACCGACAATATTTGGATGATTGCAAAGTTCGGAAACTACAAAAGGACTGATGTTCACTCCCGTTCGCCCCGGCACCGAATAAAGTATTATCGGAATGCTTACCCGGTCGGCTATTTCGGTGTAGTGGATGATCAGTCCTTTGTCCGTACATCTGTTATAATAAGGTGTTACGAGCAGGAGCCCGTCCGCTCCTTCCTGTTCCAGGGCCATGCTCATGTCTATCGCATGGCGCGTATCGTTGCTTCCTGCGCCGGCAATGACCGGCACTCTTCCGGCCACTTTTTTTATAGCGTACCGGACCGTTTCTATATGTTCTTCGTCATTCAGTGTGGATGCTTCCCCCGTAGTACCGCAAATCACAAGCGCGTCAATTCCTTCTTGTATCTGCCAGTCGATAAGCCGTCCAAAAGAGGGAAAATCCACTTTTCCGTCTTTAAAAGGTGTTACAAGGGCAGTTGCTGCACCTGTAAACAATGACATATAAATGACACCTCACTTGCTTTATTTTATAAGCAGTTCGGCAATCTGAACGGCGTTGGTAGCCGCGCCCTTTCTGATATTGTCTGCTACAACCCATAGGTTGAGTCCGTTTTCTACACTGAAGTCCCTGCGGATTCTGCCTACAAAGACTTCGTCTTTTCCTGCGGCGAGGCGGGCAAGCGGGTATAGGTTGTTTGAGGGATCATCCACTACCACACAGCCCGGGAAGGATGCCAGCAATGCTTTTACCTCATCAAGTTCAAAAGGTTTTTCCAATTCCAGGTTGATGGATTCACTGTGGGAGTCGAAAACCGGAACCCGGACTGTAGTCGCGGTAATCCGTATGCTGTCATCACCCAGAATTTTTCTCGTCTCGTTGATCATCTTCATCTCTTCTTTTGTATATCCGTTTTCCAGGAAGGAGTCGATATGAGGGATACAGTTTCCTGCAATGGGGTGGGGATACGCCTTCCTAATGTCGTTTCCCGCAAGCCCTTGTTTCAGATCCTCGATGCCCTTGACTCCCGATCCCGAAACAGCCTGATACGTAGAGTAAACGATCCTCTTAATTCTATATTTGTCATGGAGAGGCTTGAGGGGCAACATGGCCTGTATTGTGGAGCAGTTGGGGTTGGCAATGATTCCTTTATTCCATTGGATATCCTGAGGATTGACTTCAGGAACTACCAAAGGAACTTCCGGATCCATCCTCCAGGCGCTGCTGTTATCAATAACAGTAACTCCTTTGGATGCAGCTATAGGCGCATATTTTTCGCTGGTGGAGCCGCCTGCCGAGAAAAGCGCAATATCGATGGGTTTGTCGAAGGATTGCTCGGTAAGCTCTTCGACTATGTAATCCATACCTTTGAAGGTCACTGTTTTACCGGCAGATTTTGCGGAAGCCATAAGGTATAGGTTCTCAAAAGGGAAATCCCTTTCTTCCAGTACTTTTAACATGGTTGTTCCTACCAAACCGGTAGCGCCGACTACGGCTATATTGGGTCTTTTTTCCATTTTGTCCTCCTTGTGCTTTTATATATACATGTTCATTATATGATCCTGTTATAAATTTTTATTATATACTAATTCATCAAAAATGTAACTCCTTTATATTTCGGTAATAGCATGAAATGTTTGGGTGAGCATAGTTTATACGGGTTAAGATTTTAGAGGATCGTATAACATTGTATTCAAATTTGCTCATTTAGGTGATATAATTAAAGCTTGCAAAGCAAGAAATATTTAACAGCTTTCAAATAATGCAACCGAAATGGGTATGCTGAAAGAGAGGAACCGCATTGACATTAATCGAAAGCATCATTTTAGGGCTGGTACAGGGGTTGTCGGAATTTCTGCCTATAAGCAGCTCAGGCCATCTGGCCATTCTACAACATTTTTTTGGAATTGAAGGGGAGAGCGTCCTTGCATTTGCCGTCCTGCTTCATTTAGGAACCTTGATCTCTTTAGTAGCCGTTTATTACCGGATAATATGGGAACTGATTCTTGAGCTGCTTGCTACCTTAAAAGATGTGGTTACAGGCAAGGGATTACAGATAAACAAGAACGAAACGAGAAAACTTGGTGTGATGATTGTTGTAGCAACTATCCCCACAGGGCTCATGGGGGTGTTTTTTAACGATTTCTTTACCGGTTTGTACAATTCGGTCCCCGTAATCGGTTTCTGCTTAATTCTCACAGGCTGTTTTCTTTGGTTGGCAGAAAGAATGGGGAAAAAAGAGAAAAAAATCAGAGAGATGAAATTTACAGATGCTCTTTTCGTAGGACTTTGTCAGGGAATTGCCATTTTACCGGGAATTTCCCGCTCCGGCGCTACCATAGTGGGCAGCCTCTTTTCGGGCCTGAATCGAGAGCTTGCCGTTCGGTTTGCATTTTTAATTTCAATTCCGGCTATTCTGGGAGCTGTGGTTTTGGAGGCTCCCGCAGCCTTTGCGGAGGGGTTGGATGAGCAAATGATCTTCTCTGTCATTGCCGGTGTGGCAATGGCAGCAATTTCCGGCTATATTGCCATCAAAACCATGATTCGAGTTGTCTCAAATAAAAAGCTATATATTTTCTCTTTTTATACTTGGATTGCGGGAGGCCTTGTGCTTCTATACACCTTTATGATTTGAAAGAATAACTGAGGAGTATGCTCTATGGCGGAAAAAAAGAAAAAACCGGGGCGTCCAAAGGGCTCTAGAAATAAAGCTACCAGAGAAAAGCATGACGCAGACATGGCAAAAAGGCAGGCGCAGAACCGGCTGAAGAATGAAATATGGGCTATTGTTATCATAGCGATAGGCGCCTTTCTCGTTATTTCTATTCATACCCAGGCTGCGGGCGAATTCGGGCGCATCATCTCGGACCTCTTAAAGGGTCTCTTTGCTGCGGTGGCTTATGCGCTGCCGTATTTTCTCATACTATACGGCTTGGTGCTTTTTGTTAAGCGTTCAGCGCATATCGGCGGAAGAACCCTGCTGTTATTGAGTTTAATTTTTTTGATGGCAACCGTTATTAACTCGGCAAGATATCTCAATGTGGAAGGGCTTTCCATGTCCTTTGCTTTTATCAGGGATGCCTTTGACAACGGAGTGGCGCTTGCAGGGGGCGGGGCTTTCGGCATGACCTTTGGACTGCTGCTGAAAAAAGCTATCGGAATCCCCGGCCTTTATATATTCTCGTCCGTGGTAATTATCATCTCGCTCATGTTGCTCATTAACGCGCCAGTATCTCAATATATTGAGGGTTTGAGAGCGAAGCGCAAAGAAGCAATGAAGAACAGAGAATCGGAGATGGAGACGGAAGATGCCGTTACCGAATCTTCTGTATATGTACCGGGTTCCGCTGAAAAAGCGGCCGCTGGGGTCAAGATGAAAACGGAAACCCTTCCTGCTTCCTCACAAGACGTTGTTACCACCTCACCCGGCACCATAACGCCGAGACAGATGAAAATCATCGACTATATGAAGAATGACGAACTCTTTGAAACAGGGCAAAAACCGGAAAGCTTGGGGCTTGAAAAACCGGCGCCCGTGGAACCGGGAAAAGGTTTAACCGGGGATGAAGAAGAGCCAAAAGAAAAGCCTGTGGTAAAGAAGGCCAAAAGTGCGGCAGACGGCGAAATAGAAGAACTGAAAATTGATTTAGATAAAGAACCAATCCCTTATGTGATGCCGCCTCTGGACCTTTTGAACAAAGCGCAAACAGGCCCTAAGACGAACGAAAACATCAACTTAAAGCAAAAGGCCATTAAACTGGAAGAGACATTGAAGAACTTCGGTGTGAACGCGAAGGTGTTGCAGGTAACAAAAGGACCTGCTATTACTCGATATGAGATTCAGCCCAGCGTAGGCGTGAAGGTCAGCAGCATTGTCCGACTGGCGGACGATATTGCCCTGAACCTGGAGGCAAAGAGCATCCGTATGGAGGCTCCGATACCGGGCAAGGCTGCCGTAGGCATTGAAGTGGAGAACGATCGAATTAATTTGGTTTCAATAAGGGAACTTATTGAGTCCAGAGAATTCCAAAAATCACCTTCAAAAATCACCTTTGCCGTGGGAAAAGATATTGCGGGCACTCCCATTGTGGCAGACCTCAAGAGCATGCCCCACCTGCTCATAGCCGGTTCTACCGGATCCGGAAAGAGCGTCTGTCTCAATTCCATCATTGTCAGCATTCTTTATAAGGCAAGACCGGAAGAAGTTAAACTGGTCCTTATCGACCCCAAGGTGGTGGAACTGGGTAACTATAACGGGATTCCGCATCTGTTGGTACCTGTTGTAACAGAGCCGACAAAAGCCGCAGCCGCATTAGGTTGGGCTGTGGCGGAGATGACGGATCGTTATAAAAAATTTGCGGAAGCAGGGGTAAGAGATTTGGCATCTTATAACGAATACGTAAAAGCCAAGGAAGACGGGGCAAGACCCATGCCCCAAATCGTTATCATCATCGACGAGCTTGCGGATTTGATGATGGTGGCTCCTTCCCAGGTGGAAGAATCTATCTGCAGGCTGGCACAGATGGCCAGGGCAGCCGGCATGCATCTAATCGTTGCTACACAGAGACCTTCCGTGGATATTATAACGGGCGTCATCAAAGCCAATATCCCCTCCCGCATTTCCTTCGCCGTATCATCACAGTTTGACTCCAGAACCATTTTAGATATGGCGGGGGCAGAGAAACTGGTAGGAAAAGGTGACATGCTCTTCAATCCCCTGGGCGTATCGAAACCTATGCGTGTACAAGGTTGTTTTATCTCGGATGCTGAAGTGCATAAGGTCATAGATTATCTTAAGGAACAGGTACCTGTCAATGAATATGCCTCCGATGTTTTGCAGAGAATTGAACGTACATACGAAAACGAGGCGGAGGACGATACGGATGAATTGCTTCAGGAGGCGATAGAAACCGTTGTACGGGCGGAACAGGCTTCCGTTTCCATGCTTCAGCGCCGTTTCCGAATCGGTTATAACAGGGCGGCCAGATTGATAGACATGATGGAAGCAAGAGGCATCATCGGCCCCAGCGAAGGAAGCCGTCCGAGAAAAGTCCTCATGACAGAGGAACAGTTTTTGAACTTAGGCAAGGATCCCGATGATGAGGATGAAAACTGATAATATTACAAATAATAGGTACGTTTTACGACAGAAAGGATATTGAATGCGGATATATATAGATACTTTAGGTTGCCCTAAAAATGTTTCTGATTCTGAATATGCGGCAGGGCTATTAACGGAGGCCGGCCACATAATTGTGGCAGATCCGGGTGATGCGGATGTCATTCTGGTTAATACCTGCGGTTTTATCAACGATGCAAAAGAGGAATCTATCGATCGGATATTGGAACTGTCCAAGGAAAAACCGGAGGACGGAATCCTTATCGTATCCGGCTGCCTTTCACAGCGATATGGAGAGGATCTTGGCAATGCCTTGCCGGAAGCGGATATCGTAATCGGAGTGAACGAGTATCACACGTTGCCCCAAATACTGTCGGAATATGAAAGAGGTAAGCAGAAGGTATTTTTCAGCAGCTACGAAAAGGAATACTCCGAAATGAGCGCAAGAGCATCTCTCGGCGTTTCGTATACTTCTTACCTGAAAATCGCCGAAGGCTGCGACAATGTGTGCGCTTATTGCGTAATTCCCTCCATTCGCGGCAGTTATCGCAGCAGGAGGAAGGAGAGCATTTTGGAGGAAGCCCGCAAGCTGGCTGAAAAAGGGTGCAAAGAGCTGATTCTTGTGGCGCAGGATGTGACCGCTTACGGAATCGATCTTTATGGAGAATACCACTTGCCGAGATTGTTGCAGGAACTTTGCGAAATTGACGGAATTCGGTGGATTCGCCTCATGTATTGTTATGAGGATCGTATTACGGATCAACTGATAGAAGTGATGGCAGCCAATGACAAGATATGCAAATACATCGACATACCGATCCAGCATGCCAGCGACAGCATTCTGGAAGCTATGAACCGGCGTTCCACCAGAGCTTCGATAGAAAATACAATCAAGAAATTGAGGGCGGCCATGCCCGATATTCACATTCGCACCACACTGATCACCGGGTTCCCCGGAGAAACAAGAGAGGATGCCAAAATACTTGAGGATTTCGTCGAAAAGATGAGGTTTGAACGTTTAGGTGTTTTCGCATACTCCAAAGAGGAAGGGACACCGGCAGCAGCAATGAAAGAACAGGTGCCGAAAAGGACCAAGCTGGCACGGAGGGATCGCTTGATGCGGTTGCAGCAGCAGATTTCCCTTGAGCACAACCTGCAGAAAATCGGCCGGATTCTGGAAGTCCTGGTGGAGGAGCAAGAAGAAGGAGCTTATATCGGAAGAACGTCTTACGATGCGCCGGAGATCGACAATAAAGTAATTTTTACCTCGGATACTCCCCTTGAACCCGGAAATTTTGTGATGGTTAAAATAGACGACGGTTTTGATTATGACCTGACGGGACATGCTGTTAGTGTGGATAGATAGGATCGCAAGGAGGAAATTATGAATTTACCGAACAAACTAACCATATTAAGGATATTATTGATACCCGTGTTTATTATTCTTTTATTAAATGGGTATTATATAAGCTCCGGTGTTCTGTTTATCCTGGCTTCGGCAACGGACGCTCTCGACGGTCACATTGCCAGAAAGCACAATCTGATTACGAATTTCGGTAAAATCATGGATCCGCTGGCTGACAAGCTTTTGGTCACTTCTGCCATGATCTGCCTGGTAGAGCTGGGAGAGATGGCCGGATGGATGGTGATCGTTATACTTGCCAGAGAGTTTGTTATTACCGGCTTACGGGCTGTAGCCGCCGGCGAAGGGGTCATTATAGCCGCGGGGAAATCGGGAAAAATCAAAACCGTATTCCAGATGCTCGCCATTTCAATAATTCTATTGCGAAATTGGCCCTTCTCTATGTTTACGGAGCTTCCCATCGGCGAATATCTGCTTTGGATCGCCGTAGCTGCAACCGTATATTCCGGGATTGAATACATCGTCCAGAACAAGCACATATTTAGAATGTAACAGACTTAATAATCACGAGGTGGACAGTTGAAATCTTCTATTTTGAGCGTCGGTACCGAACTGTTATTCGGACAGATTACCAACACAAATACTGTATATTTATCCCAGCAACTCAACCTTTTAGGGATTGACGTTTTATCTCACCACACGGTGGGGGACAACTCCAAGCGTCTTTCCCACATGATTCGGCAGGCTTTTATGGACTGCGATTTGGTCATAACCACAGGAGGGCTCGGACCAACGCAGGATGACCTGACAAAAGAAATTGCCTGTGAAGTTCTGGATGACGAATTGGTTCCCCATGGTCCTTCCATGGAGAAGCTTGAGAACTATTTTAAAAAACTGAATCGACATATGACGGAGAACAATTGGAAGCAAGCTTATTTTCCTTCGAGAGCTACGGTATTTCCAAACGATATGGGAACCGCCCCCGGATTTGCCCTGGAAAAGGACGGGAAGACTATTATCTGTCTGCCCGGACCTCCCAGAGAAATGAAAAATATGTTTGAAAAAGAGGTAAGGCCATATCTGGAGGCAAAGACGGAGAACGTGATTTACTACCGAGTACTCCGCATGTTCGGCATCGGCGAGTCCATGCTTGAAACGAAGCTTCTCGATCTCATTGACAATCAGACCGACCCCACCTTGGCAACATATGCAAAGGAAGGGGAATGCAGTGTGCGAATAGCTTCAAAACGCGGCAGCCTTGCGGAGGCAAAGGCGGCTGTTACAGATATGATAGAAAAGGTTAACGAAAGAGTGGGCGAGTATATTTACAGCTATGATGACGAAGATCTGCATCAGGTTGTGGCAAAAAAGCTTATGGAACGAAAGATCAATATTTCCAGCGCCGAATCCTGCACCGGAGGCCTCTTTGCCCAGACCCTTACCGAAATACCCGGGATCTCTTCTGTGTTTGACAGAGCCTTAGTCACATACAGCAACCGGGCAAAGATCGAGGAACTGGGTGTAACTCCCCAAACCCTTGAGCAATATGGGGCAGTCAGTGAAGAAACTGCAATTGAAATGGCCCAAGGGCTGAAGAAGGTCAGCGGGAGCCGACTGTGCATTTCCGTTACCGGAATTGCCGGCCCCGACGGCGCAACTCCGGAGAAACCGGTAGGGCTCGTATATGTCTGCGCGATCCTTGACGATAGCATGGTTTGTAAAAAATCAATTATGAGAAATGTAAACCGAAACTGGAATCGCAATTATGCCATGCTGCTGATGTTCGATGTCCTCAACAGACTGTTGGATAATAAAGAGCAATTGAAATGATGTTTATATTTGACATTAATTCCATATAATGGTAGTATGATATTGACAAGCCATTCTCTTGACAATTTCTGCTTGACCTTTATGTAAAACTGCGGTATGATGGTTCAAGAACATATGTTCTCGCGAAACGGAGGAAAACTATGAGCACCAATCAGAATGAAAGAGATAAAGCGTTAGAGGCGGCTATGCTTCAAATTGAGAAGCAATTCGGAAAAGGCGCAATCATGAAATTGGGCAGCGATGGGGCCAAGTTAAATATCGACAGCATATCTACCGGGTCTGTCAGCTTGGATATTGCTACCGGTGTCGGCGGAATACCGAGAGGCAGAGTGGTAGAGATATTCGGTCCGGAATCCTCGGGTAAAACCACCATCGCTCTTCACATCATTGCAGAAGCTCAGAAAAAGGGCGGAAAAGCCGCTTTTATTGATGCGGAACATGCTCTTGATCCCGATTATGCGGCAAAACTTGGGGTTGATACTTCCGAATTATTAGTCTCTCAACCGGATACGGGCGAACAAGCTTTGGAGATCTGCGAAGTTTTGGTAAGAAGCGGCGCCCTGGATGTGATCGTTATTGATTCCGTGGCGGCTCTTGTTCCAAAGGCAGAAATTCAGGGCGATATGGGTGACAGCCATGTAGGGCTTCAGGCGCGTCTCATGTCTCAGGCCTTGAGAAAACTCACCGGCGCTATTAATAAATCCAACACCAGCGCCATTTTTATCAACCAGCTCCGTGAAAAAGTCGGTGTTATGTTTGGCAGCCCCGAAGTGACGACGGGAGGCCGAGCGTTAAAATTCTATTCTTCCATGAGATTGGACGTACGTCGAGTTGAGAGCATTAAGATAGGAGATTCCGTCATAGGCAACCGCACCAGGGTGAAGATCGTAAAAAATAAACTGGCGCCTCCTTTTAAACAGGCTGAGTTTGATATCATGTACGGAACGGGCATTTCCAGAGAAGGTGATGTCTTGGATTGCGCTGTTGAAGCAAAGATAGTGGAAAAGGCCGGGGCCTGGTACAGTTTCAAAGGCGAGCGGATCGGGCAGGGCAGAGAAAATGTAAAAAATTATTTAAAAGAGCATCCTGAAATGCTCCGGGAGATTGAAACTCTGCTCAAGCAAGAATTCTTGCCGGACAGTGTAAAAGTAGACGAAGACGGCGTAATCGTGGAATAAAAACACGATAAAATATAAATTCCCTTTCAATTTATTAATATTTGATGTAAAATAAACCGTCGAAAGCGGTTTGTTTTATGTGAAAAGTATAGAATGCAAACAATATAGCATGATAAGCAGTAAAGTATTTGGGAGGAGAACTATCAATTGAACGGATTATGGAATGAACTACTGATCGGAATTACAAATTTTGAATTGCAGCATTTGATAATGTTTGCCATCGGAGGGTTATTGATTTATCTTGCCATTGCAAAGGAGTATGAACCAATGCTCCTTTTGCCCATCGGTTTTGGCGCCATTTTATGCAATATCCCTTTGTCTTCCGCTGTGGGAGAGGAAGGTTTCCTTACGTTGCTTTACAATGCGGGAATCCAAACGGAACTGTTTCCCGTTCTGATATTTATAGCAGTAGGCGCAATGATTGATTTTAAACCTTTGATGCAGAATCCGTTCATGTTCTTCTTCGGAGCAGCAGCGCAGTTCGGTATATTCTTCACCATGCTGTTTGCCCTGGCAACGGGGTTCTTTGATCTGAAGGAAGCGGCAGCTATCGGGATTATCGGCGCAGCGGACGGTCCCACCTCGATTTATGTTGCAAAAGAATTTGCTCAAAACTACCTGGGTCCCATTTCCGTTGCCGCATATTCTTATATGTCGCTGGTACCGATCATACAACCGCCCGTCATCAAACTCCTTACCACGAAAAATGAGAGACGGATCCGGATGAAATACACCCAGGTGGAAATTCCCAAAATAATTGAGATCCTGTTCCCTATTACGGTTACCATCATTGCGGGCATCATCGCTCCCATCAGCGTAGCCTTGATCGGTTCTCTCATGTTTGGAAACCTGATCCGTGTATGCGGCGTTTTAACAAGGCTATCCAATGCAGCTCAAAATGAGCTGGCGAACCTTGTCACGCTGCTTCTGGGCATTACCATCGGCTCCACAATGACTGCGGAAGCCTTCTTAAACATTCAAACTCTCATGATCATGGGAATGGGTCTGGTCGCTTTTATATTTGACACGGCAGGCGGTGTTTTGTTTGCGAAATTCATTAATCTCTTCCTGAAGGAAAAGGTCAATCCCATGATCGGCGCAGCAGGCATCTCCGCATTTCCCATGTCCGGCAGAGTCGTTCAAAAGATTGCAACACAAGAGGATCCGAATAATTTCATCCTGATGCAGGCCATGAGCGCCAATGTTGCGGGTCAGTTAGGTTCAGTTGTAGCCGGAAGCTTGGTGCTTGCCTTAGTACCGGCCATTTTGGCAACGTTATAGGAGGGGACAATAATGAATGCAGAATTGATGAGCGCAGGTTTCGAAGTGATGTTGTTTGGTTTAGGCGGTGTCTTTTCCGTCCTGATCCTGTTCTATTTATCCACGAAGATAATGCTCCATTTCGCGAAGAAAATCAATGCAAAGAAATGCCAAGAATAAAGAAAAACACAATAGGTTTTAAAGTAGATAAAATGCTTGACATGATATATAATACTTGACACAATGTATTGTGCTATGATAGTATAGCTATGTTTGTTAGCCGCTCAGAAAAGGCCCACAAATGCGCGTAGCGCTGCCTTAGATGGCGAGACTGGATAGAGGAGGTAAATGAATACGATGTATGCAGTAGTTGAAACCGGTGGGAAACAGTATAAGGTTTCCGAAGGCGATGTCATTACCGTTGAAAGACTGTCTGTTTCCGAAGGCGACAAGGTGACTTTGGATAAAGTGCTTGTCTATTCTGACGGGGAAACCCTTAAGGTCGGTGCTCCGTATTTGGAAGGCGCCAAAGTAGAGGCGGAAGTCTTGGAAAACGGTAAAGGTAAAAAGATCATCATCTTCAAATTTAAGGCTAAGAAAGACTACCGGAAAAGACAAGGTCATAGACAGCCTTACACAATGCTGAAAATCGGATCCATCAGCGTAAACGCCTAAGGACTAATTTCCGAAAGGCAATAATTTGAGAATTACAGGATTTTACTGATTATAGTTTAGAAAACTGCACAGGATAAAGGAGGTGTAGTGAGATGGCATCAAAAAAGGGCGTAGGTAGCTCCAGGAACGGACGCGACAGTGAAGCCAAACGACTGGGCGTCAAAAGAGCTGACGGCCAGTTCGTAAGCGCGGGAAGCATTCTGGTAAGACAGCGGGGGACAAAGTTCCATCCAGGCAATAATGTAGGTATCGGCGGTGATGACACCCTGTTTGCAAAGATAGAGGGTATCGTAAAATTTGAAAGAGCCGGTAAGACCAGAAAACAAGTCAGCGTATATCCAAAGGAAGCGTAAGATAAAGCCCCTATTCACATAGGGGCTTTCTTAAACGGTAGGGTTAACGGAGAAGTATTATGTTTGTTGACAGAGCGGTTATTACAATAAAATCAGGTAAGGGAGGAGACGGCTGCGTATCTTTCCGTCGAGAACCCTTTGTTCCCGACGGCGGTCCGGACGGAGGAGACGGAGGAAAAGGAGGCGATGTTATTTTTGTCGCCGATTCCAACATGAAAACCCTCCTGGATTTTCGATACAAGAAAAAATATGAGGCGGAAAACGGAGAAGACGGGCGCAAGAAAAAGCAAACGGGTAAAAACGGCCAGGATTGCATTATCAAAGTACCCGTGGGAACGCTTCTCATTGACGAAAGTACAGGTACTCCCATAAAAGATCTTGTTAAGCACAATGATCGATATGTGGCGGCCAGAGGAGGCAGAGGAGGCAAAGGCAATGTGCAATTCAAGTCGCCCGTGCGACAAGCGCCAAATTTTGCCGAAGCCGGCGGAGCGGCAATCGAGCGGAGAATTATACTGGAACTCAAGCTCATTGCCGATGTAGGTTTGGTGGGATTCCCTAACGTAGGAAAATCAACTCTGCTTTCCGTGGTCACAGGCGCTCGGCCGAAAATCGCCAACTATCATTTCACAACCCTGGCGCCTAATTTAGGAGTGGTGCAATACGATGACAGCTCTTTTGTCATGGCGGACATCCCCGGGCTCATCGAAGGCGCCCATCAGGGAACGGGCTTAGGGCTGGATTTCTTAAAGCATATTGAACGCACAAGGCTGTTGATTCATATGGTGGATGTGTCCGGGTCAGAAGGGCGTGATCCCATTGAGGATTTTGAAACCATTAATGAAGAATTGAAATCCTACAGCGCAAAGCTTGCGGAAAAGCCACAGATTGTGGCGGCAAATAAAATGGACATAACTGATGATGCCCAATACGAGAAGTTTAAAGCCTATATCGAAGAAAAAGGCCTTAGGGTATTTCCCATTTCGGCTCAGCTTCACAGGGGCGTTTCCGAGCTGATCGCCCATGCCTTTGCCGTACTGGCAACACTGCCTGAAGAAGAGGAGCCCAATTATACATTCTTTGACACCGGGGGAGAACCGAACAGCAGCGAATATAGAAAAATTCACTGCAGCAAGGACGGATCTGTGTTTGTGTTATCGGGCATGCAGTTGGATAAGATATTCAGGTCAACAAATTTCAACGATTACGGTTCCCTGCGCTATCTCTATAAATATATTGAAAACAGCGGCGCCATCGATGAATTAAAAAAGATGGAACTCACCGATGGCGATACCATTCGAATCGGCAACTATGAATTTGAATATATGGACGAATAGTATGCCGTTAAATGTCCACTTTATAAGAAACTACTTTTCCTATGTAATGGATCTCGCTCATATCATCAAAGAAATATGTATCGTGGGATTTTTCATCCGGGATCAGGAGGATCTTATCCTTAATGAAGTAAATGCGACGCAGGGTAGGTATCCTCCGGTTGTCCGGATAAAACGCAATGATGTCCCGATCCTTCAATAAATCTACCTTTGTAGGCATGATATAAATAAATGCGTGGATGGGAATAAAAGGGGACATGGCGCTATCCGCCAGGAAGAAGTTTATGATTTCACCATCCGCATCCGCTTCTGCTGCATCTCCGCAGTTTAGGCAGATTTCCCGTACCAAATCGTTTCTTTGCTTCGGGTCATCGCTGTTTACATACTTTGAAGAGAGCTCAAGAGCTGCCAGAACGTCCAGTTCCTTTATGTAGATTTCCATTTCTTTCGTGAATTCTTTATTTGTGGCCTTACACAGAGATTCCAACATCACTTTATTGAGGTTGGAGGACGCCAGCATATACTCTTTTACCATTTCAGGCGCTTTTTCCATATACCCTTGAAAGACTAAATGGGCTTGCCGATCAGAACCGCAGGCCTTTGCCAAGATAAGAGACACCTCTTCGCTGGGTGGGGGAAGTTTCCCGTTCTTTAATTGAGATATATATGATGGTGTAATTTTAAGATTTAGATCCTCGCAGCGTCTTGCGATTTGACGGAGAGACAACTCACTTTTCTTGATAATATCCGACAACATTTCTGCGTATGTCATACTTGCGCCCCCTATGCTACTATGTTTACCGTCGGTTTAACTATAACATTCAGTATATATTGTTGTCAATAGCCATACAAACTACTATATAAGGTATACATTTCATGGAGATATGGGCTGTAATTGGTGTTGCAAATAGGTGACAGTAACTTATCATAACAACTTGTATCTTGCCGTTGACACCCGTTACAACTCGCATTTAATTTTAAAAAGAGCAAAAACCCTTATTGGCGGATCGTTAAAAATTTGGTAATATAGATATACCATATATAGGATATCGGAGTTCGCGGCCGGAGAGTAGGGTACCCATGAACAATCTATGCATTAAATTAAATTATCAAGATGCAGAGCCCATTGCAATGGAATATTTTCTTGAAAACAGCGGGTTGGGTACTGATGTTGAAAATCACGAGTTACTGCTAAATGAAGGGCTTCACGTATTGGAAAACTGCAAAGCGGGCATCAATATTGCCGCTGTAATAATACCGCTGGATCCGGGTGTCTTTCGCAACTCCACCATTTATATGGAAAAGAGTCAATATACCTGTACGGCATTTTACCAAATTTCTCCCAAGCATGTTGTTAAAATTTATGCATATTCATTGTCGGTCGGAGAGTGTAAATCGACAATTTATAATCAAGCTGAACAATATTATGCCGATCTTTGGGCAAATGGATTTTTGGAAGCCGGTCGTAGGCTCCTGCGGGAAAGAATCTATCAGCTTTCTCAACATGGCATTGAAATAAAAGAGTATTATGTTTCCCATTCTTTCGGCCCGGGCTGTTACGGAATGCCGCTTAGCAAGCTTTCGGATATGCTTGAGGAGATCGACGGACGCGCCATTGGGATTAAAGCCGTCCGGCAGGAAGAATTGCCCAACAACAGATTCAGCGGAGGGTTCTTCTTTGTTACTTCCGAGGAAGGAGAGCTTCCCAGTGAAGAGTGCAAAGATTGCATTGGGCATGAAGGAGGCTGCATGTTCTGTGGCGGCAAGAATTTGATTCCCACAAGAGAGGTGTGCCTGGATTTGTTGAAATCCCACGGGACGCCGGACCATGTTATCCGGCATTGTATTGCCGTTTCCGATACGGCTGTTCGAATCGGGAAAGCATTGGCAGAGAAAGGCGTAGTGTTGGACCTTCCTCTGCTGGAAGCCTCATCCTTGCTTCACGATATAGCCAGGGTTGAAGAAAATCATAGTGTGAAAGGCGCGATGATCGCTGAAAGGCATGGTTACCATCAGGTTGCGAAGCTGATCAAATGCCATATGTTTTATGCCATGGATCCAAACAAGGAAAAAATAACGGAACTGGATCTTCTTTGTCTTGCGGATCGTATGGTCAGAGAAGACGAATATGTAGGACTCGACAACCGCATGCAATACGTATTGGATAAACTCATTGCTGCCGGTGTAAATACGGAACGGCTCCTTCATCGTATTGAAGAAAATCGGTTGGTCAAGGAAAAGATCGAAAGAATAATAGGAAAACCCATCGATGACCTGATGACCTAAAATTCTTTTGGTAATCTTCGAGGCCCTTCTCTCATATGCTATACAAGCAACAGAAGAGGAGGGTTTTTTGATGGGGCGCATGCGCAGAAGGTGGGCGATAAGAGCGAACAGGAATATGGGAAAAACCATGATTCGCCAAGTTCTCATTTGCATCCTGATCCTTCTTATTATAATTGTAGCGAAAAAGATGGACAATGCTCTCGTTAATAATACCTTTCAGGCGGTAAAAGCGCAATTTACAAAGGATATTACTATTGCAAGCATTGCAGATTCAGGGCGGTCCTTTATCGGAAAATTCAAGGACGGAACCACGACTGTAGTGGCTTCGCTGGTGCAAGGAAGTAAAGGACTGGATTTTTCCACGCCTTCCGATGTTCCCGGTACTTATAGCGCCTCTGCCAACCAAAGCGGCAAAGGAAAAACCATGGAATTTTCGTCCGATCAGGAAATCCAGGTCTATGCGGCGGCAGGTGGGACCGTGTCGGATATTGGTCTTGATGCGGAAGGGAACAAATATATAAAAATACATCATGGAAACGACATTATCAGCCTTTATGGAGGATGTACATCCACCTACGTGCAGCCTCTTGAAAAGGTAAAACGCGGGCAGATAATCGGCTCCGTTGCGGTAGGGGAAGGACGAAAATTAAAGTTTGAAATCTGGAATAGCGGAAAGCTTGATGATCCTTCCAAGTACATCGACTTCTGAGCAGATTTATGATTAAGTTCACATTTTTTAATCTTCGGTTCAACGTCCATTTCACCTTCCTGTTTCTCATGTTTTTGCTGCTCTTCTTAGGGAACGGAAGATTGGCTGTCTTTTCTGCTGTCTTTTCCTGTCTCCACGAGTATGCCCATGCCCGTATGGCCCAAAGATTAGGGTATTCGCCGGTAAAGGTCTCCGCAGGCTTATTCGGCGGCGTTCTGCATCTTAAAGAAGGTTACATAAAACCTTCAGACGGACTCCTGATCCATTCGGCAGGGCCCTTCATAAACCTATGTATTGCTCTGACCGGTTATTTATTATTGAGATTGACAGATTGGGAATGGGTTTATGATATAGTTGCAGCTAATCTCGTACTTGCCCTCTTCAATCTCATGCCTTTTTATCCTCTGGACGGCGGAAAACTTGCAGGAATTTATATTACGCATTTTCTCGGATATCGGAAAGCTTATATAATTTCTAAAACTTTCTCCATTATATTTTCAGTTTCGCTTTTTCTTTTAGGGCTTTACTTGGTACAATATAATGTAGTAAATTTATTGATATGTGCTTTGGCCGTCAATCTCTATATGGCGAGCCGAGAGGATTCGAAATATTCCTTCTATAGGTTGATGAGCATATATACAGCACTCGAAAAGGAGAATCGCATATGAAATTAACCAAACAGCTTGAACAGCTGCTACCATTAGTTGCAAAGCCCGGCCGGTATATCGGAGGCGAACTGAATTCAGTGGAAAAAGACACAAAGGATATAGTTACCCGGTTTGGTTTTGCATTCCCCGACACATATGAAATCGGCATGTCCTACTTGGGACTGCAAATCATATACAAATTGCTGAACGATCTTCCCGAAGTTTACTGTGAAAGAATCTTTGCACCGGCTTTAGATATGGAACAGCTGATGCGTGAGTGGGGACTTCCTCTTTTCACCTTGGAGACAAAGACGCCGGTTAGCGAATTGGACATGCTGGGGTTTACTCTGCAGTATGAACTATGTTATACCAATGTCCTCAATATGTTAGATCTTGCCGGGATCCCGCAAAAAAGCGAAGATCGAGAAGAAGGACATCCGTTTATAGTCGGGGGCGGTCCCTGTGTATTTAATCCGGAACCCATAGCCGAATTCTTTGATTTCTTTGTTCTGGGAGACGGCGAAGAAGCGCTGCCGGCTATTTGTAAGGCCCATGCAGAATGGAAGAAGCAGCAGGGTAACCGTAAAGAATTTCTGTCAACCATTGCGCAATTGGAGGGCGTTTACGTCCCGTCTTTTTACAAACCGCAATATAAAGAAGACGGAACAATTAAATCCATTATAAAAACCTTTCCGGATGCTCCGGATCACATCCGAAAGCGCATAATGACCCATATGGATGCGGCGCCGTTTCCTACAGAGCCCATCGTGCCCCTAATTGAAGTGGTTCATGACCGTTCCGTTATGGAGCTGTTTCGCGGCTGCACCAGGGGATGCAGGTTCTGTCAGGCAGGCATGATCTATCGACCGGTGAGAGAACGTTCCAAGGATTGTGCGTTGGATTTAATTGAGAAGCAACTCTGCGCAACTGGCCATGACGAACTCTCCCTGTTGTCTCTTTCTACCAGCGATTATTCGGAATTTGAGGGATTGGCTGCGGAGCTGGTACGGAAGGGAAAGGAAAAAAACGTTGCAATATCCCTTCCTTCTCTTCGTTTAGATACGTTTTCTTTCCAAGTTCTGAATGAAATACAAGGTTACAAAAAGACAGGGCTTACATTTGCGCCTGAAGCGGGAACACAACGATTGCGAGACGTGATTAATAAATGTATCACCGATGAAGATATTTACGGCGGGATGAGACAAGCCATAGAACTGGGATGGAAAAGCGTCAAGCTTTATTTCATGATCGGCTTGCCTACGGAAACCTTTGAAGATCTTGACGGCATTGCAAAGATAGCAGAAAACATCATGAAAATATATTATGAGTATAACGGGGGCAGAAAAGGAGGCAAGTTTCAGGTTAACGTAAGCGTTTCCAATTTTGTGCCGAAGCCCCATACTCCTTTTCAAT
Source organism: Anaerovoracaceae bacterium (assembly GCA_050953365.1). GTDB lineage: Bacteria > Bacillota > Clostridia > Peptostreptococcales > Anaerovoracaceae > UBA1426. Next base: position 479,357 of record JBMNMN010000002.1, read on the forward strand.
GGGTCGCTCAAGACAGTCCGGAACAGTTTGGAGAAAAGCATCAGTATCTGAAGGAGAAATTCAAAAAGATCAAAGGCGCCCAGTTCAGCTATCACGGTACAGGAGCCAGCAGAATTGAAGCCGTACTGGCCAGAGGGGACAGACGATTGGCCGGTGCCATTTATAATGCCTGGAAATCCGGGTGTAAATTTGACGGATGGAACGAGCACTTTAACTATGATAAATGGATTGAAGCGCTGGATCAAGCCGGACTCGATCCTGACTTTTATACTTCGGGCCGGGTTTGTGAAGGGGATGCGCTTCCATGGGTTCTTATCGACAGCGGGGTGGATAATGCCTACCTTCGCAGCGAATGGGAAAAGGCTCTTTCGGCTGAACAAACACCGGATTGCAGAATGGGCTGTACCGGTTGTGGCATAAACCGCTATGTGATTTGTGAAAGGGAGGGGACACTGTGAGCAGATATCTGTTTAAATTTGAAAAGACCGGACAGCTTCGTTACATTTCCCACTTGGATCTCCTTCGTTTGTTTCGAAGGACATTCAAGCGGTTGGGAGTTGAGCTCGTATACTCGCAGGGATTCAATCCCCATCCCAAAATGAGTTTCGCGCAGCCTTTGTCACTGGGTTATACCAGCGAAAGCGAATATCTGGAATTTGAAACGCGGATTCCATACAACGAAGATTTTCTTGTAGCTTCCATGAACAGCGCGCTACCCTACGGGATAGAAGTCCTTGATTGCCGTACGGTTCCGGATTCGGTAAAAACAGCCGCTTCACGGGTACGTTGGGCCTCTTATGAAGTTCGTTTGCCCGAAGGCAGACAACTCCCCACCGAATCCCAATTGAGGGAATTTCTTAACCAAGATAAGATCCTCATAACTAAACCCATAAAAAAAGGGAAAGATTATAAGCAGATCGATATCAGACCCATGATCGGCCAATTGAAGCTTAACGTAAACGATGAAGGAGACCGGGTCCTTTTCATGAAAATACATGCAGGAAGCGAATCGAACCTGAATCCCGAGTTGCTTCTTAACCCTCTATTCGAGTTTGCGGGAATCCCGCTGGAAAAGTATGAACCTCAAGTAAAAAGGCTGGAATTATACGGCCAGAATGGGCAACCGCTCTATGCGGACCTGCAAAAAGCGTGACTTGATGTATCGGGTTTTTCTATTAATAACAATATTGACATTTATTGCCATCTAATGTATGATTAGGAAAATGCATTAGGGGGTGATAATATGAAGTTCATGATGAGCCGGAAGTTACTCTATAAGGTAATTGCCGGCATTCTTTTAATTGCCATTACGTTTATCATCTATACTGCGCGCCAGTCCGGAAAAGATGCATTCATATTAGAACCGCCGGAAAATGAAAGCGTGTCTCAAGTAATTGCTTCAGAACAGGAGCATGCGGCATTGCCGGAAGAAGATAGATTTATAATCATCGACGTTTCCGGCGAAGTGACGAATCCCTCCATATGCAAACTTCATGAAGGAGCCAGGGTATACGAAGCCGTTGAAGCGGCGGGCGGATTGACGGAGCATGCGGACACGAGAAATACCAACCTGGCCGCGCCTTTAACGGACGGAATGAAACTCTATATCCCCAGTAAAAAAGATGTAGCCGCAGAACAAAAAAGAACGGGAGAATCCCCGGGAAGCCGGTATATCAACGGGAATACGGCATTACAGGCGGGATCCTCTTCCGGCACAGAAAACCGTCTAATAAACATCAATACAGCCGGATCTGAGGAATTGCAAAAGCTTACAGGCGTTGGACCGTCTACAGCCGGCAAGATTATAGCCTATCGAAACGAGTTTGGGAAATTTAATAAAATTGAAGAGTTGATGAACGTCAGCGGCATCGGAGAAAAAACCTTTGCAAAGCTTAAAAATGCAATCACTACGGAATAAAAACATCTCATATTGCCCACACTAAATTTGAGGTGAGGCAATGTTTAGTCAACGAAAAAGTTTTTGGAAACGGCGATGGTTTATTATAACGGTCATTGCAGTTTTGGGAGCGGGTTATTGGTTCAGCCAAACGGACAGTTTTTCTCCCGAACAAAACCTGCCCGATGGAGAGGAAGTCAATCCAAGTATCAATACCGTGACGGGCGGAACCACCGATGATCGTCCGAAACCACCGGAAGAAACCGGTCCGATGACACCCGATTCCGGTACAGAGGAGCCGGATACTTTTTACCTGGTCAAAGAAATTAACGGAACGATAGAGATCTATTATTACGAAGGAGATGGAGAACCGGTCTATATAAAGAATGCAGATATTGCTTTCTCGCTATTAAGCGAAGCGGATCAAGCCATGTTTTCTGAAGGAATTATTGTAGAGACAGAAGAAGAACTTGATGAACTTCTTCAGGACTTCGGGAGTTAAGCATGATGGAGAGAAATCTTTCAAAGTTCAGGATCTTTTCGGTTCTTCTATTAATCGTTTCGTTGATTTTATTTACCGGTACGGGACTGCTTTTTAACAGTATACCGGACCAAATAAAGATCTTTGCCGATGAGACTAAGATTATAAATCTTCCTCTTAAGGAAGTAACAATTAAAGTTCTGCCTGAAACGAAAGTAATTCCGGGTGGACAACCTGTCGGTGTAAAGATGGATGTAAAGGGAGTGCTTGTGGTTGGCCTTGAAGAAATCAGCACCGTGGACGGGGAAAAAGTCAATCCGGGACTCGAGGCTGGCCTTGAAATTGGAGACAGCATACTGGCCATCAACAATGAACCGGTGGATAGCCCGGAAGAAGTAAAAGCTGTAGTCAATGAGCAAAAGGGCCAAATGAGACTAAAGGTACGAAGACAGGGAGATATTCTGTATATACGAGTCAATCCTGTACAAGCGGCTGAAGACGGGTTGTATAAGATAGGTGTTTGGGTAAGGGATAAAACAGCAGGTCTTGGCACTTTGACATTCTATGACCCTTACACAAAATCCTTCGGCGCCCTTGGACATGCAATTACAGATCCTGATACGGGACACGTCCTTCCGGTAGAGCGGGGAGAGCTTTTAAGCGCCAGCGTGGAATCGGTGAAACAAGGGGCAGCCGGAATTCCCGGAGAAATACGAGGTATTTTTTACGAAGCGGATGAACCTTTAGGGAATCTGTCCCTCAACACAGAATACGGCATTTTTGGATCTTGTTATAAGGAATTCACAAATCCGTATTATCCGGAACCATTGCCCATCGGCTATCAAAACCAGGTCAAAGAGGGCCCCGCATGGCTGCTTGCCACCGTAGACGGAAACAAGATGGAAAGGTATGAAATCCGCATAGATAAAGTCAATCACCAAACGAAACCGGGAACGAAAAGCATGGTGATTACCGTAACGGACCCGAGACTTCTAAGAAAGACCGGCGGAATAGTACAGGGCATGAGCGGCAGCCCCATCATACAAGATGACAAAATAATCGGCGCAGTAACACATGTATTCGTCAACGACCCGTTGAAAGGATACGGTATTTTCATAGAATGGATGCTGCAACAGACTGATCAGTTGTCGAATATTAGCTAAATTTACAGAATGTTTGCATAATATTTAACTTGCAAAAATGTAAATATTTTAATACTATTAACTTATTGAAACGGGAATTGTAACAACTGCCATAAAAAAGTATGTTCCCGTCATAAAAAGGAGGAAATTTCATGAGCAAGGTTAGAGTTGGAATCGCCGATGACAACAAGGACTTTTGCAATATCCTCGCCGACTTTTTAGAAATGCAACAGGATATCGAGGTAGTATTCAAGGCGAATGATGGAATGCAAACCGTTGATTCTGTGCTGAAAGACAAACCCGATGTATTAATTCTTGATATGATCATGCCTTATTTGGATGGTCTTGGAGTTCTGGAGCGGTTGAACGCCGTTGAACTTGACCCCATGCCCAGAGTAATCATGCTATCTGCAGTGGGACAGGAAAGCATTACCCAAAGGGCAATCAATCTTGGCGCTGAATACTATGTGGTTAAACCCTTTGATCTGGGTATTTTGGCAAAGCGTATTCAGCAGCTTTCCGGCTCTTGCGACGGGAGCGCGCCGATAAACAAAAACAATGCAATAAAATCCGTATTAAAAGAAGAATCAGGTAGGAAGAGCAATTTAGAGATGGACATTACAAACATCATCCACGAAGTGGGGGTTCCGGCTCATATAAAGGGTTATCAGTACCTCCGCGACGCCATTACCATGGTAGTAGATGACATGGATCTTTTAGGTGCTGTTACAAAAGAGCTATATCCTGCCATTGCGAAAAGAAACAATACCACGCCCAGCCGTGTTGAAAGAGCTATCCGGCATGCCATTGAGGTTGCATGGAATCGAGGCAGAATCGAAACGATTAACAGTCTCTTCGGTTATACCGTACACAACGACAAGGGTAAGCCGACAAACAGTGAATTCATCGCAATTATTGCCGACAAACTCCGACTCGAACGAAAAGCAAGTTAGGGTTCGGTTTAAATATAGAATTTATTTGACAGCGGGATGCAACAAATTTTCCGCTGTTTTTTTATTATAATTGAGCATGCAGCGGGCTTGTCCGACAATAAGAAGGAGCGATAATCAAAATGAGAAACTATTTGAATGTATTTTTATTACCTTTCTTATTAATCATTTTCTTTACGTTTTTTTCCGGGTTTGCAGGGACTCAAGACTCCATGCTGGTGGAAGAGTTGCTTAAGGAACGAACTGAGATATTACACAAGGTCTATTTCCGTGAAATCGAACCTGAAAGAGGCGAGGTGCTCCTTTATGAAATTGAAACCCAACCTCTTCTTGCTTCGGATATAAAAAGCCTTCGGGCTTTTGTGGATACGGACCTGGATCCGGTTAAATCCATGCAGATACTTGTCCTGGAGCAAATTTCGGGTCTCTACGGCTATAAATCCTACCGGGGTGAGATCCTCTGGCATATGAAAGGTCCGGATGGCGATTATGTCCAATCTGTCGATTACAATATCGTTCTGAAAAAATCCGGTTCCGGATACAAACTATCCGAGTTTAATGCAATCACCCCTTAATCAAAATACATGGTATACATGAGCAGACACATGACATTTTTTTATCCATACCGTAACATTTTGGTTTATCTTACGTAAAAGAATGGTATAATAATTTGGCATAGCAAGAAGAGTCAATTGTTACGTTGCAACAAGGAGGGAACAATTTGAGAGAGGTATATTTAGACTACGCAGCTACCACACCGGTCAAAAAAGAAGTTTTAGACGAAATGCTGCCATATTTCACTGAAAAGTATGGAAATCCTTCCAGTCTATATACAAAGGGTTACGAGGCAAAGGAAGCTTTAGTACAGGCTAGGTCAAGAGTAGCAAGTTTAATCGGAGCCCAGGATAGAGAGATATTTTTCACATCCGGAGGCACAGAGGCAGATAACTGGGCGGTCATTGGCGCCGCCAAATCCCGCAAAGCGAAGGGAAACCATATCATAACTACTAAAATCGAGCATCATGCTCTTCTCCATACTTGCGAGTTTCTGGAGAAGGAGGGCTATGATGTAACCTATTTGGATGTAGATAAAGACGGTCTAATTTCGCTGGAGCAGTTAAAAAATGCTATTACGGACAAGACCATATTGATCAGCATTATGATGGCTAACAACGAGGTGGGCTCCGTTCAGCCCATAAAAGAAATTGCCGCCATTGCAAAAGAGCGGGGCATTTTGGTTCATACGGACGCGGTGCAAGCTCTTGGCAATATGCCTATTGATGTAAAGGATTTGGGAGTGGATATGCTGTCCATTTCTTCTCACAAGATCTACGGACCCAAGGGAGTGGGCGCTCTTTACATCAGAAAAGGTCTTGTCATCACAAACCTTCTCCACGGCGGGGCCCAAGAGTACAAAAAAAGAGCCGGAACAGAAAATCTCCCCGGTATAGTAGGGTTTGGAAAAGCTTGCGAACTTGCGGCTCAAAACCTGGATTCTCATATTAAAAGGATTACCGAGTTGCGGGATTATTTCCTTTCCGAAATTCAACGCAAAATTCCGGATGTGGATGTAAACGGGGGCATGGAACACCGCCTGCCCGGCAATCTGAATTTGGTGTTCAATTATATAGAGGGAGAGGCAATACTGCTTCACATGGATCTTCGCGGAATCTATGCATCCACCGGTTCCGCCTGTTCCTCTGCAAGCTTTACGCCGTCTCATGTACTCCAGGCAATGGGAGTACCCATTGAAAAAGCATATAGTTCCGTACGCTTCACCGTAGGGGATTTTACCACGAAAGAGGACATCGATTATGCGGTAAATGAAATAACGGCAATCGTAGAAAAACTAAGGTCTTTTTCACCTTTTGACAAAGATCATATTATGGAAACAACGCAGAAATGCAACTGTCAAGCTTAATTGTTCAATTAAGCGGGAAGGAGATATAAGAGATGAGTATGTACAATGAAAAAGTTATGGATCACTTCACGAATCCCAGAAATATCGGTGTCCTCGAGGATGCTGACGCTGTTGGCACCTATGGCAGCCCCGTTTGCGGAGATATGATGGAGATTTCTCTAAAGGTTGAGAACAATGTGATTGTGGATGCCAAGTTCAGAACCTTCGGATGCGGCTCGGCAATCGCTACTTCCAGTGTAGCGACGGAAATGATCAAGGGTAAGACTCTGGAAGAGGCCTTGAAGTTGACAAACCAGAACTTTGTTGACGAACTAGGTGGACTTCCCGGTCCCAAAATACATTGTTCGGTTCTGGCTGAGCAGGCCATCAAAAGCGCAATATACGCGTACGCAAAAAAGAACGGCCTTGAACTGGAAGGCTTAGAAGGTTTCGATCCCGATGCTGACTTCGAGCACGATGAGGAGGAAGAGGATCAGGAGTAATATTTACATCCATTAAAGCATAATAATAGCGCGGACCGGACAAACCGGAGCGCAATAACCGCAGGTCAGGCATACATCATATCGAACGTTTGCCTGGCCTGTTTCATTCATATAAATGGCATGGTTAGGACAGCGGTGCAGACATGCTCCGCAGCCTTCGCAATCCCCTTGATCGATAAAAATCCGCTTATTGCTTAAGTCGGGTACATAATCGGGTGAAAGGGTGCCTTCCATCATCTCGATAATCCGGTCCACTTCCTCGGTATAACCGAAACCGATCATGAGGGATGAAATGCCGGGTAAGTTCCGGACGTATTCAATAGCCTTGCAGTAGTCTTTTACCAGAATTCCTCCGCCGAAAACTTTCATGGCAAAAACGCCTTTTCCTGCATCCGCTGCAGCCTCAATAGCTTTGGCCATATCTTCCTTCGTGCCGGGTCCCTGACCCTCCCTGATGCCAAGGCTTTTGAAGTTTATTAGAGGAAAGAGCACATCTATAGACGGTATTTCTGCCGCAAGACGGGCAACATCTACATGATGGGTTGAAATGCCTACGGCATTAACAATCCCTTTTGCTTTGGCATCCTGCAGACATTCCCAGGCGCCTGCGCGTAACTCCCAGTCCCGTTGGCTTCGGACTTCATGGAGTAGAAATACCTCCACAACATCCCGGTTCATCTCTTTTCTGGCTTCCTCGATGGCTTCCTGCATATCCCGATAACCTCCATATAGGCACTTGGAGACTATGACAGGATCGAAGTTGGTTCCTCTGAGAGCTTCACGGATGTATGGATAGGTGCGATAATACTGTGCTGTGTCCAAGAAGTTGATGCCTCGTTCCAGTGCATAACGAACCAGAGCTGCCCCCTCCGAAATGGGTAAGTTCAACTGGGTTTCTCCTACGGTGAGTACTCCAAATCCAACTTCTGTGACAATCAAACCTGTATTCCCAAGAAGATTTTTCTTCATAATCTCATCCTCTACTTAGTTAAATCAACTGCATAACAACGTTTATCGTACCATTTTTTTGGCAAAGAATCTACACAATATAGCATGTATATGATACAATGTTATGAATATTTTTTACGAGGAGCAAGGTATATGGAGAAGATTGGACTGAATGAACTGCGCGATATGTTCCGTGATTTCTATATCGGAAAAGGTCATTATTCCAGAGGCAGCTTTTCGCTGATTCCGGAAAATGATAAGAGTCTGTTAATTATAAATTCGGGCATGGCGCCTTTAAAACCGTATTTCGCCGGTACAGAGATTCCTCCGTCAAAGAGGATGACCACATGTCAGAAATGCATCCGTACGGGTGATATTGACAATGTGGGGTATACGGACAGGCATGCCACATTCTTTGAGATGCTTGGGAGTTTCTCATTTGGCGACTATTTTAAAGAGGAATCTCTTAAGTGGGGTTGGGAGTTTCTAACAGAAGTGCTGCACATGCCGGAGGACAAGCTTTGGGCCAGCATTTACGAAGAGGACGAAGAGGCTTTTACGATTTGGAAAAACATCATCGGCCTGGACGAAGCCAAGATCGTTCGTCTGGGAAAGGAAGATAACTTCTGGGAAATCGGTACCGGTCCTTGCGGTCCCTGTTCGGAAATCTATTTCGACAGAGGAGAGGCCTACGGATGCGGCAAGCCGGACTGTAAACCCGGTTGTGATTGTGACCGCTTTGTAGAGATCTGGAATCATGTTTTTACGCAGTTCAATAGGGATAACGAAGGTAATTATTCACCCTTAAAGCAAAAGAACATCGATACGGGCATGGGTCTGGAGAGATTGGCCTGTGTGATGCAGGGCGTTAACTCTATTTTCGACGTGGATACGATCCGCTATATTCTTGAGGGCGTTGTAGAAATTTCCGGCGTTGCATATCGCTTTGGAGAAGCGCCCACAGACGCATCCATCCGTATCATCACCGACCACATTCGTTCCATTACATTTATGATCGGTGACGGCATTTTACCCAGCAATGAGGGTAGAGGCTACGTTCTCCGCCGGTTGTTGCGCCGGGCTGCAAGACACGGTAAGCTATTAGGCATTAAAGACGGTTTTCTTGCGGAACTGTCAAATCGCGTGATTACCATTTCTGGCAAGGCCTATCCCGAGCTGGAAGAGAGGAAAGACTACATTCAGAGAATCCTGGCCATCGAAGAGGAGAAGTTCAGCCATACCATCGACCAGGGGAGCTTACTTTTGGAAGAAGAGATCCAAAAGCTTAAGGAGAAAGGCGAAAATGTGCTATCCGGCGAAGTGGTCTTCAGGCTTTATGATACCTTCGGTTTCCCGGTGGAGTTGACCCAGGAAATCCTTAAAGAAAATGGCTGTGAAGCGGATGAAGAAGGATTCAGCCAGCTCATGGAGCAGCAGAAGGAAATGGCCAGGGCGGCGCGCAAATCCATAGATTCGGAAGGCTGGAAGGAAGATGCAGTTTTCCTGAAAGATTATGAGCCCACCGTGTTCATAGGTTACGATACATTAAGTGACAACGTGGAGATCATTGCCATTATCTCCGACAACCAATTTAAAGATAGAGTAGGGGAGGGCCAAACGGCTTCCGTGTTGCTGGATCGCACGCCCTTCTACGCGGAAGGCGGGGGACAAGTAACAGATACAGGCCTTCTTTCCAAAGGAGATTTCCGCGCAAATGTAGTCAATGTGAGCAAGCATCACAATGTGTATGTTCACAAGATCGAAGTTTTATCCGGTGAGCTGCAGACAGGCGATACGGTTATGGCCCAGGTTGACGCGGCGAAAAGACACGGGGCTGCCAGGAATCATACTTCCACCCATCTGCTCCACAAAGCTTTGAAGAAGATCGTCGGCGAGCATGTAGAACAGGCCGGCTCCTATGTAACGGCTGACAGCCTGCGCTTTGATTTTACACATTTTGAAGCCGTTTCAAAAGAGATGCTTGCGGACATAGAAAATCTTGTAAACAGCAAGATAATAGAATTTGTCCCGGTTCAGGCCAGAGAGCTTCCCATCGAAGAGGCTAAAAAGACCGGCGCCGTTGCGCAGTTTGGCGAAAAATACGGAGATGTAGTCCGAGTGGTCAGCATCGGAGATTTTAGCAGCGAGTTCTGCGGAGGTACCCATGTAAACAATACCGGCCAAATCGGCGCATTCAAAATCCTTTCCGAAAACGGCGTTGCAGCGGGAGTAAGACGTATTGAAGCTATCACAGGCGCTGCCGTCCACCACCGGCTGGCGGAAGCGGAAGATACGATTGCAAAAGCTGCCGAGCTGTTGAAAGCGTCTGCTGACAATCTGTTAAGCCGTATAGCCGCATTAACGGATGCCTTGAAGGAAAGCAAAAAAGAATTGGAGCAATACAGACAGCAGGCCATGGGATCTTCCATTGACGAACTGATTGAAAATGCTCAATTGATCAACGGCATTAAGCTCATTACCAAGGAATTTGCCGACTATGAAACGGATGAGCTGCGTTTGCTATGTGATAAGATTAAAGAAAAGGTCAAGGGCTGCATCATCGTGTTGGCTTCCGTAAGAGGCGACAAAGTGACCTTTATCGTGTCCGTAACGGATGATTTGCTGGACAAGGGATATCATGCAGGCAACATGGTCAAGAAGATTGCCGCTGCCGCAGGAGGCGGGGGAGGTGGCAAGGCAGACATGGCCCAGGCCGGCGCCAAAGATCCGTCTAAGGTCAATGATGCTTTTGCAGTTGCAGCTACATTGATATAGGGATACGTTTTATTACAACAATATTAAATAACCCAAAAACCCTTGTAGCAAGGAGCCGCTTTGTTATAATTAAATAAACGGTAGAGATACATGTGGGAAGGTGATAACATGGATGACAGAAGTACAATTCTGTTCAACAGCCCGGACAAAGACGGACAACAGACTACGGAATCCATTCTAAAAACCGTATACGACGCATTAGAGGAAAAGGGATATAACGCCATCGATCAGATGGTAGGGTATATTTTATCGGGAGATCCCTCCTATATCACCGGGCATAATAACGCCAGAAACATCATCCGACACATTGAACGGGATGATCTGGTAGAAGAACTTCTGAGAGCCTTCTTAAAAAAATAGTTATATGTTTTAATATTGCGATGCGGCGGGTCATTTGTACCCGCTGCTGTTTTGTTCGCGATTGCAAAGGATCTGTTTCTGTTATAGATTATCGAGGAGATTTCCAATGAAAGTGATGGCGCTTGATGTAGGTGATAAGACAATAGGTGTAGCTTTGAGCGATGAGCTGCTGCTGACCGCCCAGGGACTTACTACAATAGAAAGGATAGGGATAAAGAAGGATACGGGTAAAATCCTTGATCTGATCCGGGACAATCAATGTAATGTTGTGGTTGTCGGTCTGCCGCTTAAGTTGGATGGCAGCGACAGCCCCCAGACGGAAAAAGTTCGGGAATTTACCGCCGCCCTGAAAAACAAGCTCCGCAGCAACGGACTGCAAAACGTTGAGGTCAAATATCAGGATGAACGCTTTTCAACGGCCATGGCTGAGCGCATTCTCATAGATGCGGATGTGAGCAGAAAAAAGCGAAAGACTGTTATCGATAAACAAGCTGCCGTCATTATACTGCAGAGTTATTTGGATGCGAGACCCAAGGCATAACGCTGCTATTTATCATTGCCAAGGCATAACGCTGCTATTTATCATTGCTCAGAACCCTTAAATAGCACAAATGGCTCAGCACAAACGAATCTAAATGACGTTGTCTATAATTTATAGATATATTAACTTAATAATTAATAATGGAGATAATAAAATATGGAACTATCTATTAACAAGGACTACATCCTGAACACGGCAAGGGAATTGTTGGAATTCCACAGCCCCAGCGGTTTCTGTTTTGAAATTATGAACCGCGTCGGAAAATGGGCGGAGGAGTTCGGATATGACTTTGAAACCACACGAAAGGGCTGCGGAATTATAACCGTGCCGGGTAGGAGCAAAGAGAGGATAATTGGCTTAACCGCCCACATTGATACTTTAGGGGCTATGGTGCGTTCCATTACCGATAAAGGCAGGCTGAAATTTACCTTGGTGGGCTCTCCCATAGTGCCGACGCTGGATGGAGAATATTGCAGTATTCGCACTCGTGAAGGCAAAATTTATACAGGAACATTTTTGAGCACCAGCCCGGCGGCGCATGTTTTTGAGGATAGTAAAACAAAAATTCGAGACCCGCAGAACATGGAAATTCGTATCGATGAAAGGGTAGCTACCAAAGAGGATGTGGAGGCTCTTGGGATTTGTGCCGGAGATTACATTTTTATCGATCCGAAGACCACCATTACAGAGAGCGGATTTGTAAAATCCAGATTTATCGATGATAAAGGCAGCGTTGCTTGTATCATCGGACTTCTGGAGTATATGTCCAGGGAAAAGATCACGCCTGTATATACGACGAAAATTTTCCTCTCTACATATGAAGAAGTCGGACACGGTTCCTCTTATATACCCGAAGATATTACGGAAATGCTGGCCGTCGATATGGGATGTATTGGGGACGATTTAAACTGTACGGAATACGACGTATCTATATGCGCCAAGGATTCCGGCGGACCGTATGATTACAACATGGTTACTCGTCTGATCCAACTGGCCAAGGAGAACAATCTTAATTACGCTGTGGACATATATCCGTTTTACGGTTCTGATGTGGGAACTGCCCTTGAAGCGGGGAATAACATCCGCGGGGCGCTGATCGGACCCGGTGTGCATGCTTCCCACGGAATGGAACGGACCCATTACAGCGCGCTTGAAAACACCATCAAGCTTTTGTATCTTTACCTGATGAATTGGGAATGAGCATTTAATTTCTGAAGACACAAATATTATTTACAACCGTAGATCCAAAGACCCCATAAAAAATTAAAATGTAATTTATATTTGTGTCTTTGAAAATTATATAACGAGGGCATCGGAACAGGGGATTAGAATTCGAAGGAGTAAATCAGCTACAGGGGGAACCAAGATAAGGCTATAGGTGACCACCGGCAAATCAAGTTAACTATTCCTAAAATATTCATTTTCGGAATAGTTATATAACCAAATTGCCGATTATGGTCTTTCTGGTTCTTTTCGGCGCATTTTTCGCCATTTCCATACATAATTGCTTTATTTAATATTCTTATATTACATTTATTTTGAAATTACTGTCTCTGTTCCTTTTTGTCTGAATTAATTACAATTGTGTAATTGCAATCGTAAAATTGTATGTATTCTAATCAATGACCAAAATCATAATCTCAGTGCAATATCTCTAAACAATATCTCACTATAATCTACAATGTCTCCGTACGATCTATATCTCCGCAGCTCTTATTTCTTTATACAAATCATCGCATTTTTACTATTACTTTATGAATGCCAATCGGGCACTCATGAACAAAGATGATGCCATAATCGATCTGCAAAACAGATTCAGACACTCAGATTTTATCATATTAATGATGTTTCCAGGGTATTAAGCCGTATAAACAAGCACGGACGTTGAGATTTGAACATTTCATGAACACGACCGAAAAATCGCCGATTTAAGCGACTTTTTTTGGTTGCCCAAGGTTGTAACACCTAAATTTACAGCACTGAAATTAAAAAATACGCATTTCGAACGTTAAACTCAGTATAAGTCATAAAACTATGGTTACAAATACGCTTGTAAAGTCTTTGTTGCTGATTGAGATATTCTTTTAAATAAACTGCCTACTTGAGTATTGCGATTACTGAAACATTCCGGCGGTTTACATTTAAAGGTATTGTGGAATCAGAATCTTCTGTCCGGGTTGGATTTTGTCTGCTGAAGTATTGTTGACTTTACAAATCGCATGAACGATTTTGCGGACATCCTGATCCGCCGGACCATAGGCTTTGGCTAAGTTCCATAACGTATCACCGGTAACAACGGTAATTTCCGTATACATGGGTTTTGTCAGACTCAGCGCCTGATTCTCGCCGATAATAGTTCCCGCTGCCGAAATTATAATAATCAGCAAAATCGTTAGAGATAAACAAAACCGGAACTTAGATTTTATGCGATATCTCTTTTTCATGATAATTACCTCAGTTATCCCCTTCGCAAACATTTGTTCTCATCTGCAGTATAGCAGAATATATGTTCTTTGTAAAGAGAAAAAATCAAACATTTGTTCTTTTGTTTTTTAGCCAATCCTGAGAATGCCAAAATAAAAATTTTGAGCAAAATATGGAGTTATGTGTGGATTAGAAGTTAAAAAAAGATCTTTTCTGTGCAAAAAATTGAGTTATGTGTGGAATCTCAAGGTTGTCCCTCTTATTATCCACACATAAGTCGGTTTTTTGCACATTCGTCTTACTATTATTGACAAGTCAGGTTAAGGCCGGTCGTGGCCACCTTCTTTACTATTATTGACAAGTCAGGTTAAGGCCGGTCGCGGCCACCTTCTTTACTATTATTAACAAGTCCGGTCAAGGCCAAAGCACAGCATTGTTAGAATTTAAATTTAAATGGTGGGAACCCTGAAGAACGTTGTCTCGCCTAAGACAATTGCCTCGAGCTTCCGGATGTGAAGACTGAATTGTGGTTATTGGTTATACTTTATAAACTTGTTGTACATTTTGTCTACGTAAGTCGTGAGTTCATGGCGTTTCATTAATAAAAAGATGCACAGAATGGCGGCTCCTGCTCCAAGGGCGACAAGCCCGAAATAGCTTTCCTTGTTGAGCATGCTCCCCATTATAATGGTTCCCATGAGAGCAGGGGTTCTCGCAATTAGAGACAGCAGCAGAAATGGTTTGTATCCAAAGTGGGAAATGCCGGCGGCATAGGTAACAAGATCCTTAGGAAGTCCCGGTATGGCAAACAAGACGAAAAGGATTGCAAAAGCCTTCTTGCTGTTTAATTGGTTTACGAACTTGGTGATACGTTCTTCTCCAAACAGCAGGTGAACTCCATCCCGGCCCAGCACTCTGGCCAGGCCGAAAGCAATGGAAGTTCCCGCGGCTATTCCTGCGATTGCCAGCAGATAGCCCAGCCAGAAACCATAGGCATATCCCCCGGCAAACTGTATGAATTGACCGGGGATTATAGATATGACAATCTGCACGATCTGCAGTCCAAGATATACAAAAATGCTGGCGGTATGGTAGCGACTCAAGTAATTGTTTACACCTTCCATCGTCCGGAATTGGTCAAAGAATTCCGGATACTGGAAATAGGCATAGATAGGCAATGCAATAACAATGCACACTAAAATTATGAGTTTGAAAATTGAGAGGAATGTCCTCATAACAACAATCCCTTGTCCTCCATAGCCTGTAATGCTTTCAGTACACCGAATTTTGAGTGTTCGTAAGTAAGTCCCCCCTGAAAATACACGATATAAGGTTCCCGAATCGGAGCGTCCGCGGAAAGCTCAATGGAAGATCCCTGCACAAAAGCGCCGGCCGCCATGATTACCTGATCCTCATAACCCGGCATTTCCCACGGAACAGGCGTTACGTGGGAATCTATGGGCGCTGCAGCCTGAATGCCTTCACAGAACGCGATAACCGCTTCCGGATTGCCAAGCCGGACCGCTTCAATAATATCACTTCTCTTGTCGAAAGGTCCCGGACATACTTCGTATCCCAGATTTTCGAATACCTTTGCGCAGAGTATGGCGCCTTTTACCGCGCCGTTTACGGTTTTTGGCGCAAGAAAGAATCCCTGGAACATGGTCCGCGACTGACCGAAGGTAAGCCCGCACTCTCCGCCGATTCCCGGAGAAGTCATTCTGTAGGAAATCTTTTCGATCAAATCCTCGCGGCCGACGATGTAACCTCCGGTAAGGGCCAGACCGCCCCCGGGGTTTTTTATCAGGGATCCGGCCGCTACATCTGCGCCTACTTCCGTGGGTTCCTTCGTATCTAAAAACTCACCGTAGCAGTTGTCTACAAGACAGAGTATATCCGGGTTGATGCTCTTTACGTAGCTTGCCCATTTTTCGATTTCTTCAATGGTAATGGCTTTTCTCCATCCGTATCCGGTAGCCCTTTGAACCGCCACGGCTCGCGTCTTGGAGGAAATGACACGGCCCAACGCTTCAAGGTCGATAGAGCCGTCCGGCTTCAATTCTACTTGTTGATAGCTGATGCCGAAATCCTTTAAGGATCCCCTGCCCTCTCCCCGCAGGCCGATTACTTCCCACAAGGTATCGTAAGGGCTTCCGGTACAATATATCAGTTCGTCCCCCGGCCTTAATACTCCTGTTAACATCAAAGTTAACGCATGCGTTCCGTTCACGATGATGGGACGCACAAGGGCTGCCTCTGTTCCAAAGACCGTCGCATAAACCTTTTCTAAGGCTTCTCTGCCGGGATCGTTATAGCCATAGCCGGTGTTCCAGCTGAAATGCATGTCCGTAATCCTGCATTTTTGAAACGCATCCAACACTTTGTACTGGTTGTACGCCATAATGTCGTCTAAATCTGCAAAGAGCTCTGCAATCTGACTTTCTGCAGTCTGAACATAATCCAGCACTTTTTTGCTGATTCCCATGGATTCTGTAAGCAAATTCTCTGTGTAGTTCTTCATAGTATCTCCAATTATCTCCAATTCGTGTTTATTTTCTCAAATTATTATTTTTCTCCGATTCTGGGTAAAAATTCCCTTATTCATTGTCTCTTTGATTCTTCCTATTATCCGGATCCAACATATCCTCTCCCCATTCAAAGTTTCGAATCAAGTCTCTTCGCGCATTTTTTCTGTGGGCAGCATACAATTGGGTAGTGGTCACATTGTCATGGTCCAAGAGTTCCTGCACGTCATATATGGAATTGCCTCGACCTATAAGTGAAGTGGCGGCTGTGGCTCTAAGCTTATGTGGACTGTATCCGGAGGATCTTGTGGTTTCGAGTCCGATGGATGTGTATTTTTTCACCATCTCTCGAATTTGTCGCTCTGTCATTCTTTTTTTCTGCAAAGAGAGGAACAGCGCATCCTTATGCTCCGTTTCCAGCGTATCGTCATCGGGCCTTTCCAGCTCTATGTACTCCAACACGGCCTTTCTTACCGTTTGATTCAGAGGCATTACGGATTCCTTTCCTCGTTTTCGATAGATAGTAAACTCATCTCTGCCGAAATGGAAGGAAGAGACGTTGAGTTGCTGCAGTTCAGATATCCGAAGCCCATATGTAAGAAACAAAAGGAGGATGGCCTTATCTCTGTATTTTGTTTTCTTCCAGTACTCTTTTTCTTTTGTCGTCAGATGCTCGCCGGTCACTACCGCATCCAGCATCTTCATAACCTCGTCATCCTGAAGGGTTTTAATCTCCCTTTCTCCCGGCTTAGGTACGCGAATCGGGTTGAATCCATCGGTGATATTGCGGCTTACATATCCTTCCCTATACAGATGCTTAAATAATACGGAAAGCGAGGACTTTTTTCTGGAAAGGGATCTTAGATCGTTTTCGTAAATATGGATGCTATTCCCCTTCTCGATCTTATAACTTCTGCAGTAATCAAGAAAAAGGTTGACATCCACTCCTTCTATTTTGTCAAAATCAGCCTCCCTCAAGTCTTTAGGAGATTTTCCGGAAACCAGATCGGTCTCGTTAATCAAATAGTTGCAGAAAAACAGTATGTCGCGCAGATAGGCCAGCCTTGTCATCGGCAGCACATTCACACGAAGATACGCGAAAAAACCGTTCATAAAACGGGGAAGCTCCTTTTCCAGGTCTTCGCATTGTTTTCTGATCTCTAATTCTTTTCGCAGGATATTATCCGGTTTTCGGTTCTGGTTATGCAATATTACTTTCTTTTTCTGAACCATCACTTTCACCTATCCCATCAGAAGGCCAACTGTTTTCCAATGTACTCGATGATTTGCCGGGCGCTCCTGTCAAAATCAACATCATCCGTAATATCGAACCACTGAATGTTATCGTAACGCCTAAACCATGTCATCTGTCGCTTGGCGTAATTCCTGGAGTTTTTTTTGATCAGTCTCACTGCCTCGGAAAGATCGTATTCGCCGCGCAAATAACCGATGAGCTCCTTGTAGCCGATCCCTTTCATAGAATTGTTCTTTTCCGTAAGACCCAGGTTTAAAAGCGCCTTTACTTCCTCCAACAGTCCCGCTGCCATCATATTATCGACTCTTTCGTCGATTCGTTTATATAATACCTTTCTATCTCTGTTTAAACCAATCAAAATGAAATCATAGTCCGCCGTCTTTTCAAAGGCATCGTTAAAAGCGGGTATGCCCTTCCCTGTAGACTCAACCACCTCGATGGCCCGTATCATTTTTTTGATATTATTGGGATGGATGCGTTCTGCGGCGTCCGGATCCAGCTTTTTCAGCCTCTCATGCAGAGCCTGTCCACCCTCAAGGTCGGCTATGTCCTGTAATTCTTTTCTTAGTACTTCGTTTTCCTTGGCCGAAGAAAAATCCATTTGGTAGATCAGGGAATTAATATAGAGGCCGGTGCCGCCGGATACCACTGGCAGCTTGCCCTTTGAAAAAATTAGCGCAATGCGGTCTTTGGCTTCCCTTTGGTAGTCGGCAACAGTCCAATCCTGCAATGGATCTACTTCTCCGACGAGATGATGAGGCACCGCCAAAAGTTCCTCCTCTGTGGGCTTGGCGCTGCCAATATCCATGTATCTGTAGATCTGCATGGAATCTGCCGAAAGGATCTCTCCCCCCAGACTCCCCGCTATATGGATGGCATATTTTGTTTTTCCCACAGCCGTGGGTCCTACAATGACCACAATCTTTCTTTTCATAGCCTACGTCCGCTTAAACAACCTTTCAATATCCTGCAGGGAAAGCTTACGCAATGTGGGTCTTCCGTGAGGGCAGGAAAACGGATTTTTCGTTGAAGATAATTGATCCAGCAGATGCTTTATTTCCTCCATAGTCAGGGTATCGTTCGCCTTAACCGCGCTCTTGCAGGATTTCATTATGATTTCATGCAGTTTCTCCGTATCCATAACCGACCCGGTGGCTTCCATTTCTCCCATAAATCCTTCGAGAAAACGCTCAGCTTGTCCCAGTTCCATAAAGGAAGGAATACCCTTTACAATGAAGGTTTTTATTCCAAAAGGTTCAATTGTAAAACCCATCTCATAGAGCTTTGGAATCCACAACTCAGCGCTGTTTGCAATTGCAGGTGATGTATCAAGAATCACAGGAGCAAGGAGCAATTGCGTATTCTTCTCTTCTCGCTCAAACTGCGCAAGGAGCATCTCATAAAAAACACGCTCATGGGCAGCATGTTGATCGATTAAATAAAAATGGTCCTCATCCACCGCAAGTATGTAAGTTGCAAAAATGGATCCCAAGGGCTTTAATTCTGTCAATTGAAGTCTGTCGTTGCGATCCGGAACCGGATTGTCACGAACTACATCGGAAGGACCCGCAGCCTTCACCGGATAATTGGACGCATCCTCTGTCACTGTTAATGATTTGTTTTCTGACTCGGTTTCGAAATCGTCAATTTTCTCACGCCTTATTGTTGACAATATATATTTTATGTCAACTTGCTCACCGGCCGTTTTGCTGTCGGACTGTTCGTCGCCTTGTTTTTCCGGAGCAAACGCTATTCGGAAAGGATCTTTCATTTGTAAATCCGGAATCCCATCTTTTGATTGAAGACCTTTTCGCAAGGCATTTACAATGAATTGCGATACTTCATTATTATCGGCAAACCGTACTTCCTTTTTGTTGGGATGGATGTTCACATCTACCCGGTTTGAGGGAACTTGTAGAAACAGATATACCAAAGGATTACGGCCTTCGGGCATGCGCTCTCGGTATGCGGAGGCCACTGCCGCTTCGAGGACCTTATTGCTGACACTCCTGCCGTTGACAAAATACACCTGCCCCCTCCGGTTGGGCCGGCTGACGTCGGGAGGAGAAATGAAGGCCTGCAAACGGTAGTCTTCCTTCATTTCATTGATTTCAATCAGTTTTTCCCCTATTTGCTTACTGTAGATGGTGAGTATATTTCTATGAATACTACCGTCACCCCGGGTGGCAAAAAGCACTGCGCCGTTGTTTATCATCCGAAATCGGATAAAGGGATATGCCAAAGCCATTTTTGAAAGAAAATCAATAATGAGAGACCCCTCCGCGCCGTCCGTCTTCATAAATTTCAATCTGGCAGGCGTGTTATAAAAAAGATCCGTAACTATAATTGTTGTGCCTTCCGGACAGCCTACAGGACTGCTTTCAAGGACACGGCCACCTTCGAGAACTATACGCGTTCCCATTTTTTCCGGAGCCGTTTTCGTGATCATTTCTACTTTTGATACGGCGGCAATGCTGGTCAGAGCTTCGCCTCGAAACCCCAGTGTATGGATGTTATCTAAGTCTTCAGCTCTTTGAATCTTGCTCGTAGCGTGGCGTTGAAATGCCTTGACCACATGGTCTGAAGGGATTCCTATTCCGTTGTCCGTGACACGGATATACGTTTTTCCGCCGTTTCGTATCTCCAAAACAATGGTGTCCGCTCCCGCGTCGATGGAGTTTTCTACAAGTTCCTTTGCAATGGAAAGGGGTCTGTCCACCACTTCGCCCGCAGCGATCTTCTCGGATACTTCCGTCGGAAGCAGCCGAATCTCATTGTTCTGCAGCATGTTTCAGTTCCTCCAGTATACTAAAAGCTTGGGAAGGCGTAAGCTCCATTAAATCCAGCGCCTTCAGTTTCTCCAATACAGGGTTTGAAACGAAGTCAAACAGGGAGAGTTGTTCTGTAGATGACATTTCTTCCTCGGCTGCGATCTCCCCTCTGCCGCTGCTTACGGAAAGTTCCGATGAGCCGCTTTCCAGCTCCCTAAGCTTGTCTCTTGCCCTATCCAGCACCTGTGTCGGAACGCCGGCAAGTTTGGCCACATGAATGCCGTAACTCCTGCTGGTGCTGCCTTCTACAATTTTATGAAGAAATACGATGCTTCCGTCCTTTTCCTGAACATCTACATTCAGGTTCTTCACACCTTTAATATGCTCTTCAAGAAGGGTTAGCTCATGGTAATGAGTGGCAAACAGGGTTCTAACCTTCCAATTAGGATGGCAAAGGTACTCCACCACAGCCCAGGCGATTGACAGGCCGTCATATGTACTGGTTCCTCTTCCGATTTCATCCAGAATCACCAGACTCTTTTCCGTGGCTGTGTTAAGTATGTAAGCGAGCTCACTCATTTCCACAAAAAAGGTGCTCTGACCTTGGGCTAGGTTATCAGAAGCGCCGATGCGCGTGTAAATACGGTCAACAATGCCGATTCTTGCCCGTTCCGCAGGGACAAAACATCCCGCCTGGGCCATGAGTACAATAAGTGCTGTTTGACGCATGTATGTGGATTTACCGGACATGTTGGGCCCGGTAATAAGCAGCATACTCTGGTCCTTGCAATCCATATAAAGATCGTTGCTCACAAAAATGCCGTCTCGGGTCATCTGCTCAAGCACGGGATGGCGGCCTTTTTCTATTTGAATTACAGTGGAACTGTCCACGGCAGGCTTAACATATCCCATTCGGCCGCTTACTTCAGCGAAAGAAAGCAGGACATCCAAGCAAGCGATGGCGCCGGAAGTTGTCTGTATGGAGAGAATATGTTTTTGCAATTCCTCCCGTACCCCCTGAAAGAGCTCGTATTCCAATTGGTTGATTTTGGTCTCCGCATTGAGTACCACGCTTTCCACCTGTTTTAATTCGGGGGTAATAAAACGTTCAGAATTGACAAGAGTCTGTTTTCGGATGTAATCCTCCGGAACGAGATTGTAATTGGCTTTCGTCACTTCTATATAATATCCGAAGACTTTGTTGAAACCTACTTTCAGGTTCTTAATACCGGTCCTGTTTCTTTCCGCTTCCTCTAAGCCTGCGATCCAAAGCTGCCCTTCCCGAATGGAATCTTTAAGCAGATCCAATTCTTCCGAGTACCCTGTTCGGATAAGTCCCCCCTCACGAATGGTGAGCGGCGGATCATCCGTTATAGCTTTATCGATCAATTGGCAGACCTCTTTCAGGTCATCCATCTCCCTTTCAAGCCTTTCAAGCAAATGATTACCGCAACCTTTCAGGGATTCTTTAATCTCCGGGATGACGGCGATGGAATTTCGCAAAGCGAGAAGGTCTCTTCCGTTTGCATTGCCGCAGGCAACTCGGCCGGTAAGCCGCTCAAGATCATATACCTGTTTCAGATGTTCTCTCAGGTCATTTCGCAATAGAACGTCATCCAGCAATACTTCCACCGCGTCCAATCTCTCGGTAATGGGTTTAACCTGATTTAGAGGCTCTTTCAGCCATTGTCTCATCTTTCTTGAACCCATGGCGGTCCAGGTTTTGTCAAGAACACCAAGCAGGGAACCTTGCGTTTTTTTGTCAAATAAAGATTCTGTCAGTTCTAAATTCCTTATGGTGGCTTTGTCCAAAGACATGACGCTGCCCAAATCGGAAATTTTGAGTTTCTTTATATGCGATAGGTTTTGCTTTTGCGTTTCAAATAGATACGTAAGCAATGCTCCCAGAGCAATTACGGACATTGGACGTTCCCCAAGGCCGATCCCGGTAAGGGATTTCACGCCAAACTGCGAGCATATCCGTTCTTCTGCCAATGGACGGGAACAATAGGAAGAATCTAATACTGTCACATATGCGTCCGAAAGGTTGTTTAGCTCCGATTGCAGTTCGTTTTCTCTGCCATCCTCAGAAGCGAGAATCAAAACCTCTTTTGCAGACAGTTTCACCAGCTCATTTATAAGACTTTCAATAAACCCTTTTTTCGAGAATTCCGCAGCGCCGATTTCACCTGTGGAAAGGTCGCAGTATGCCAATCCGCCGCCGGATGGATCAATATATACCACGGCCAGATAATTATTCTCTCCTTCATCAAGCAAGGCCTGTGTCATTGCCGTGCCCGGGGTAACGATCCGCACAACCTCTCTTTTAACAATTCCTTTTGCGGTTGCTGGATCTTCCATTTGCTCGCAGATGGCTACTTTATATCCTTTTTCAACCAGCTTTGCGATGTAGAAGTCGGCAGCATGATAAGGAACTCCGCACATGGGAGCCCTTTCTTCCAGGCCGCAATTCTTCCCCGTTAAGGTAATTTCCATTGCCTTAGAGGCTACAATGGCATCCTCAAAGAACATCTCATAGAAATCGCCTAAACGAAAGAAGAGGATCGCATCGGGATAGTCTTTTTTTATATCCATATACTGCTGCATCATCGGTGTCAGTGCCATATTGTATTCCTCATATATTACAAGATTTCAGCAGAATTCTCTTTTACCGAGAAAAAATCGAAGGCCATATTTACTACCTTTTGCTCGTCAATCCCTTCCCTTGGAGTCCCGGTTCCTTTCCTGAGCAATAGCAAGTATTCAATATTGCCTTTTGCTCCCTTTATAGGAGACCAAGTCAAAGCCTCTGCTATAAGCCCGTGCTTTTCCCCATACTCCATGACTTTCCGAAGCACTTCGGCATGAACAGACGGATCCTTCACAATCCCATGCTTCCCCACTTGGCTCTTTCCGGCTTCAAACTGAGGCTTGATGAGACAGACGATTTGTCCGCCTTCTATTAAAAGTTTCGAAGCAACGGGGAAAACAAGATTTAGGGAAATAAAAGATACATCGATACTTATAAAATCAATCGGGTCTTTTATCGCGTCTGTATCCAGATAGCGAATATTGGTTCTTTCAATGTTGACAACCCGGGGATCATTCCGGAGTTTGCAGTGAAGCTGCCCGTAGCCCACATCGATGGCGTATACTTTCTTCGCACCCTTCTGCAGCATGCAATCAGTAAAACCTCCCGTGGAAGCACCTATATCCATAGCATTGCATCCCTGAAGGTCTATATCAAACTGTTCCAGAGCCTTTTCCAGCTTTAAGCCTCCCCTGCCTACGTAAGGGCAAAGGTCCTGCTTTATTTCAATATGCGCGGTCTCCTTAACAGGAGTCCCGGCTTTATCGCAGCGCTGATTATCCACATAGACCAATCCGGCCATTACTGCAGCTTTTGCTTTTTCCCGGGACTCAAAATAGCCAAGCCTTACTAAAAGGACATCAAGCCTTTCTTTCAATGAAGTCACGCACCTTTTCTGCTACGGAATCCGCATCCAATCCATAGCGTTTGAATAACAACTTTACATCGCCATGTTCTATAAATCGATCCGGCCAACCGACGGCCAAATGTCTGAACCCGGTTATGCCTTTTTCACTTAAAAGAAGGAGCAAATTGGCGGCTAGTCCTCCGGTGACCACGTTATCCTCCAAAGTGACCAGATGCCCCGTCTTTTCAACGGATTTAATAATTTTTTCAAGATCAAGCGGCTTTAGAAATCTGGCATTGATGACTTCTGCTTCGATTCCGTGAGAAGCCAGCTGCTCGCTTGCCTCCAAAGCATATTCCACCATTTTCCCTATAGCCACAAGGCTCACATGTTTGCCTTGCTTTATAATTTCACTGCCCCCGTCTATTCTGTAATCTCCCCCCAGGTCTGAAACGGTTCCTCTCGGATACCGAATGGCGCAAGGTCCATTGAGAGTCATGGCATAGTCCATCATAGCGGACAGCTCTTTCCCGTCTTTGGGAGCCAGCACTGTCATACCCGGCATATGAGAAAGATAGGAGAAATCGAAGATTCCGTGATGGGTTTCCCCGTCATTTCCTACATTTCCCGCCCTGTCGATGAGAAAGAGCACCGGCAAACCCGGAATGCATACATCTTCTATTATTTGATCGTAGGCTCTTTGCAAAAAAGTAGAGTAGATGGCAACCATGGGTTTATAACCCGAAAGCGCCAGGCCTGCCGCAAAGGCCACCGCATAGGACTCCGCAATTCCTACATCAAAAGTGCGCTCCGGAAAGGTTTTTCGGAAAGGATCAAGTCCTGTAGCCTCCATCATAGCTGCTGTAATGGCTATGAGTTTTGGATCATTCCTGCCAAGCTCTACCAACTTAGTTCCCGCTACGGAAGAATATGTCTCTTTCTTAGACGGGTTGCGCAACTCGCCTGTGCAGGGATCAAAGGGAGAGATGCCGTGAAATTTGGACGGATTCGTTTCGGCATTTCTGTAACCCTTGCCTTTCTTTGTCACCACATGCAACAGCACAGGGCCTTCCAAGGCCTTGGCAAGATGCAATACTTCCATCAGTTCATGAATATCGTGGCCGTCAATGGGCCCTAAGTATTTAAAACCGAAACCTTCAAAAATGCCTCCTGGAATCAAGGCATATTTCAAAGCGTCACGGATGTGTTCAAATCCGGAATAAAGGCTGTCCCCCACACAAGGAACACCTTTCAAGGTCTTTTTCAACTGCTTTTTAAACTCCAGATAGGCTCTGGAAGCTCTCAACTTACCGAGATGCTGCGATAGGCCACCTCCGTTTTTCTCAATGGACATTTCATTATCATTGAGGATTACGATCATTTTAGAACCGGAGTTGCCCACATTGTTGAGCGCTTCAAAGGCGATTCCTCCCGTCATGGCTCCGTCGCCTACCACAGCGATGACTTCACCCTCTTCCTGTGAAAGATCCCGCGCAGCGGCATAGCCGGCAGCAATGGATAGCGAAGTACTGGCATGACCGGAATCGTGCATATCATGTTGGCTCTCTCTTCTTCTTGGGAAACCCGAAATACCGTCCAGGGCTCTCAAAGTATCGAATTGATCTGCCCTGCCGGTGAGTATTTTATGGACATAGGCTTGATGCCCCACATCCCAGATAATCTTGTCTTTTGGACTGTCAAACACCCGATGAAGCGCGATACTCAGCTCCACAACACCAAGATTGGAAGCCAGATGTCCTCCGGTGTCTGCTACTTTTTCGATCAGAAAGTCTCTTATCTCATAAGAGAGGAGTTCCAGCTCCTTCTCCGACATATCTTTTAATTCTTCAGGAAAGTTATATTCCTGCAAACGTTTCATTTATCATTCCCCTTATTATTTTTTTCGTACAGAAAGCTGGGTTGCAATCTGTGTAAAGAATTCTCCTTCTTCATAGAAGGGCTCCATAATTTCCAATGCCTTGGCGGTGAGATCTGCAAGTCTCTTCTCTGCCGCTTCTACGCCAAAGATTCCGGGAAAGGTGCATTTAGAATGAGCGTAGTCTTTTCCGGCGCTTTTTCCCATGGCTTCGGGATCCCCGTAAACATCCAGGAGGTCATCGGCAATCTGAAAACCCAGCCCGATTACTTCTCCGTAAGATGTTAGAGCTTCGAGCCTGTCCTTATTTCCTCCGCCAAGATACGCGCCTGCCTTCAGTGATGAAACAATGAGCGCAGCCGTTTTATTGAGATGGATATACTCTAAATATTCTCTTGCGCATTGGCGTCCTTGTGACTCTATATCCGCTATCTGACCGGCTACCATGCCCCTGCAACCGGCCCCTTTTACAATTTCGTTGGCTGCTCGGACTTTGCGTTTTAATTTGTCAGGGGCATCGAAATAGAGGAGCATGTCCTTCATCATGATCTCAAAAGCAGCCGACAAGAGTCCGTCACCCGCCAGGATGGCTATATCTTCTCCGAAGACTTTGTGGTTTGAAGGCTTTCCTCTGCGCAAATCGTCATCGTCCATACAAGGAAGATCGTCATGGATCAATGAATAGGTATGGATATATTCTACAGCGATGGCATAGGGAAGCGCCGCGTTTATATCGCCGCCGCAAAATTCATTGGCAGCGAGCAGCAACACAGGCCGGATACGCTTGCCTCCTGACGACAAGCTGTATTTCATCGCTTCGTACAGAGTTTCACTTTGCTGGTCAATTTCAGGTAAGAATCCCAATAGATGCGCGTCAATTAATTCCTTATACCTGAGATACTCTTCGTTGTACATTTTGACCTGCCTTTCCTACTTCAGTAATCCGATAACTCCTTCTTTACTTTGTCATATATTTGAATTTTTTTACTGGCAGCGGACAGATGCTCTTTGCACTTTTCATAATATTGCATCCCTTCCTCAAAACGGAGCAAGGCTTCTTCCAACGTTGTATTTTCAGATTTGAGCGCTTCTACAGAACTCTCAAGCCCTTCCAAGGCTTGCTCAAAACTCAGGACTTTCTTTCCCATAAACCGCCCTCCTCACTTCTTCTATATAACATTTAATTTTACCATCTTTACATATAACCGTCAACAAATCGCCCGTTTTCAACGTGTTTGCCGATGTGAGCAGTTTCCCGTTCTCATCGATCAAAGCTCCGTATCCCCGTTCCATAATAGTGTACGGACTGGAAAGCCTAAGTTCCGCATGCAATTGCTCAACCGCAGTCCCCTTCTCTGCCAGCTTGTCCGAAATCATATGGAAAAGGTCTTTCCCTAAACTGTCCATATGCATCTGAGCAAGCCGAACACGGTTGGATATCTGTGTCTTTAGGTTTTCCATATTGTAAGATTCCGTCTTAAGTTCATAGTATTGCAGGAGACGCCGCAGGGTATGTAATAGTTCCGCAGCCATACTTTTCACTGTTGTACGAAGGGCTTCTGTGTCGGGTACGGCAATTTGCGCCGCTTCTGTCGGAGTGGCGGCGCGCCGGTCAGAAACGTAATCTGCCAGAGTGAAATCCGTTTCGTGTCCCACTGCAGATATAACGGGAATTTCGGATAAGAAGATACTCCTGACTACTACTTCTTCATTAAAAGCCCAGAGCTCCTCAATGGATCCACCACCTCTTCCGGTTATAATTACGTCGGTTTCCGGAAATATACGGTTAACGTCCTCAATGGCAGCTGCGATATCTTCGGCGGCTTCCGGTCCCTGTACAAGACATGGATAAAGAATAACATTGACCACATCGTTTCTCTGTCGAATAATTTTCAGGATATCTCGAACCGCCGCGCCGGTTTCTGAAGTTATTACAACGACTTGTTTGGGAAATGAAGGAATGGGCTTTTTATACTTGGGATCGAAAAGCCCTTCTTTTTCGAGTTTGGCTTTCAGCGCTTCAAAAGCCATCGTAAGATTTCCCGTACCTTCCACAAGGATATCCCGTATGTTTAAAGAGTAGGTTCCTCCTCGTTCAAATACGGAAACGTACCCTGTCGCAGTAATTAACATTCCTTCCGTCAGTTCATAGCGGAGTCTTTGGACCTGATCGGAAGGAAGAAAGCAGGAGAGCTTGCTGAATTCATCCTTCAGGGTAAAGAAAACATGCCCCGAACCATGATATTTCAAATTGGAGATTTCACCCATTACCGAAACATTCCCCAGCAGGGGATCAGATTGGAGCACACGTTTTACATAGTTATTAAACTGAGATACGCTAACCGGTTTTATTGCCATAGTGCTTTTACTCCTAATAGTCCGATGCCAACAGCATTATCCGAGGACAGGGAAGGCTCTCCAAATGCTATGCGGCACCCCTTTGAGGAAAAATGTTCTGTGACTTTGTTTCGTATATATACACTGGAAGCTACTCCCCCGGTAAATAAAATCTTTTTGCAACCTGTTTCACTCATGGCTTTCTCGCACCAAGTGATCAAAGCCTCCGCAATCGTCTCAAACAATTGGCAGCTTAACATTGTTATGTTAGGCGATTCACCTTTGATCCACTTTGCGGCTTGGGTTTCAAGCCCCGAAAGATTGATGTTCAGATCCTGAAAATGAACGGGCTTAAGCACGGTTTTTTCAGGAGCAAGACAGTCCGAAGCCAGTTTATCCATTTCTTTGCCCGCAGGAAAGCAGAGTCCCGACATTACACCGATGCGATCGATAACTTGTCCAAAAGACAGGTCTTTCGTGCCCCCAAGCTTGGTTATTGTGCCCTCTTTTACAAGGAGAAGCTCCGTAGTTCCGCCGGAAAGATGAAAAGCTAAAAAATGGCTTTCTAATGTCATATCGCTGCCGTATGCGCCCGCAGCCAAGTGACCTTCCTGGTGGGAAAACCGAAATAACGGCACGTTCATAGCGGCGGCCAAAGTTTTCCCGAAAGAGAGTCCGGCAGAAAATACGGGCATATAGGAACCTTCCATCGGACGGGGTTTATCACTAACCGCCACTGCGGCGATCCTTGAAGCGGGAATGATCCGGAAACATCCTTCAAGCAGAAGAGGCAGATTCTGAATATGCTGAAACAGGGCGTGAGACTGTCTCAATCCTCTTTCGCCCTGTCTGACCTTCAAAATTTCTCGTTGATCCAGCAAAATGCATTCCGATTTGTCTACAACCGCGACGGAAGTCGTATAGTTGCTGGTGTCCAGAGCAAGTACTCCGGGAGTCGTATCCTTCATTCTACGTGTTCTTTCCTTTTGCGATCCTTCCTAACACACCGTTCACAAATTTTCCGGAATCTTCACTTCCGAATTTTTTTGCCAATTCTACCGCTTCATTGATGGACACAGAGTTGGGAATGTCATCCATATACTGTATTTCTGCTACAGAAAGCCGCAAAACCGCCAGATCCACTTTTGCGATTCGATCGATTTTCCAATTTTCCGCTGCAGATGCCAGGAGCTCATCGATCTCGGGCTGATTTGCTGCCACGGTATCAAGCAAACGGTTAAAATACTGGATTTCAATCGGATAAACCGATGCTTCTTTTTCCGAGTCCGGATCTTCGTAATCTCTCAACTGTTTAAGGCGCTCTAAAAACGAAGTCCGCATTGCATCGCTAAAATCTTTCTGCGCCTCCATTTCATACAACAGCTGCATAACACATTCTCTGGTTTGTCTCCTGATATCCCTGTTGACCATTTTATCCTCCGTGCATTGCGATCAGGATTCTTGGAAGTGAACACCGGTTACATGTATGTTAACGGCGTTCACCGGCATCTCTATGATCTCTTCCACTTCTTTTTTTACATTTTCTTGTATATTCCAAGCTACATCCGGTATTTTTATTCCATATTCAACAATAACAGAGATATCGATGACAACGCCATCATCACTCTGGTTAATTTTAATTCCCTTATAGAGAGGATCCTTGCCCAGCAGATTCTTCGACAGGCTGTCGGTCAATCCTCCGCTCAGACCATAGACTCCCTTTGTCTTCAGCGTTGAATTGAGAACGCATACAGCTATAACCTCGTCTGAAATCTTTACAGTCCCGATCTTTTCTTCATTGCTCGTGCTCATTTTGCACTCACCTCGGTGAAATTATAGCAGATGCAGAGCAATTAATCAAACTTATACTTTCTCATTAATATTTGTTTTGAATCACGATCTGATCTGCCGGCCGTTTTGTCTCTCGCAAGACCACATCCATGATTTTCGCCACATCGCTCTGGTTCAGTTCCTCTTTATTTACCGTTACATTTACCGACGTATCCGTCATGACTACAAAAGCCTCTGCAAAACCTTTATTTACGATCAGATTCTCGATAACTTTCTCCGTATTCATATATTCAATGATCTTAAGTTTTTGTTGTGTTGCATTGTCCTTTTCAGGCCCCGGCTCACTCTCTTCGATAACAGAAGTCAACATGGACAATATTTCATTGCGGTCCATGTCCAAAGCCGCCCTGATTTCCGCAAAAAATGCATCTGCGCTCTCAAGCTCTGAAATGTCGTCCGATGTAATGACAATAGCACTCTCCTCTGCAGGCGCTTCGGTATTGTTTTCAGGAGATGTCCCGGGCACGGCGGCCAGCTGTATACTGTCCACAAGCACTTCTCCGTCGTGTTCATCAATCTGCT
The DNA here is from genome assembly GCA_050953365.1 of Anaerovoracaceae bacterium. Lineage (GTDB taxonomy): Bacteria > Bacillota > Clostridia > Peptostreptococcales > Anaerovoracaceae > UBA1426. The sequence goes on from JBMNMN010000002.1 coordinate 509,852, forward strand.
GTTGCTCATAATTCACATAATCTTCGGAGGCGGTCAGGACATCCTTTTCTGCCAGCCTGTTGTTGATCACTCCGATAGCCAGTACCACGAACAGCATGCTCAATAAAATGAGTGTCTTTTTCCGAACGCTTTTGCTCATATAGAATCTGCTCATTTATTTCCCTCCTCTATCTTTTCATAAACCTTTACATTTTGGACCGGAATATCAAATAAAGCTGTAACAGCCTCCAGGATATTTCTCTTTACGACGATATCGGCCCCGCCTTCGGCGGCAATAATGGCGCCTTTCACTTTTCCTCCTCCGGCCGTCTCATTTTTGTCGTAAAACAAATCCCCTGCTGTTTCGGTACTTTCATAGGTCAACATCACGTCAACGTCTCCGACCCCTTTTATCTTGCTTAGAATTTTTGACAACTTTCGTTCTTCCGATGTGGATTCTATGGCTGCGGTTTCCCAGTATTCCGATCCGCCGTCTTCGTCTACAATTTGCGTTCTTCCGTCCTTGCTCTGGGTTAGTACGTTGAGAAGGAGAAGGGCGACGATAGCGATAACCAGTACGGACAGAAATTTATACAAAAGATCTTTTACAAACTTGTCATCTTTTAGTTTTTCTTTCAATTTGATTCCTCCTCATCATTACTATATATATCCGCCCAAGGAAGGCTTATTCCAGGATTTTCGTCCGGATCAAGAGGTTGGCCTGCCTCTTCTGCCCTCTTGCGGTAAATGTCTTCCAATTGGCGAGTTTGCATGGTTACAATTCGTTCTAGCATCTTATTATCATCATTCCGATATAGGATTTGCCCATCCTGTGTAAGCGACAAAGCGGCGCCGATGTCTTCCACTTTGTTCCCGCCGAAAGGATAGACTATAACGGCCAAAACGATAAGAGACAAAACGAATTTTAAATACTTCTGAATATTTCCTTCCGGCAGTACAAGTTCTACAAAAGCAAGAGAGGCTGTCATCATAAAAATGTTCCATACCCAGTCTTTCAAAAGTCCATCCCTCCCTAGAGCGCCGTGCCTATGCTGATTAATATGCTGATAAAAACGATAAAGAGAACTGCGCAGAGGAACAGCACAACTGCCAGCAATATGACCGTATTACCCATTTCGTTCAGGCAGTCGGCAATGATTTTATTTCCAATGGGCTCTACCAGCGCAGCGGTGACCTTATACACCAGAGCCACGGCAAGAACCTTGATTAACGGCATCGCCAGCAAAAGAATAATGATGATTAGGCCGAAGATGCCGATGCTGTTTTTGATGATGGATGTACAGCTGAGTACCATGTCCAAAGAATCTGCGGCAAAACCGCCGACGATGGGAATCAAATTATCTACAGAGAATTTGGCTGTCTTGATCAACATGCCGTCGGCGCTCTTTGTGACCAGACTTTGGATAGCCGTCAGACCGGAAAAAAGTGTAACGGAAAGTCCTATAATGAATACGGCGATTGAACGCAGCAATAATGCCAGTTTTTTTATATAATCCCGATCGGCAAGGCTGTTCCCCAAAATGAATATGCAAGAAAAAAAGAGCAGCGGAAGGATCAATTTCTGAATCAGTGTTGTAAAAATTGTAACCGAAGAAATAATCACCGGGCTCAGGATACCTCCCGATGACACCCCGCCGATTGCAAGTATGAGGGGCAATAATACGGGAATTAATACCTGCATGAGCAGAGCCATATTTGAGACAGTAGACTCGCAAAGCAGGTAAACATCCCGAAAATTGAACAGACATAAGGCAATCACGACACAGCTGCATGCCATGGCGCCGATTGAAGAGGCCGCGCTTTTCCCAAATGCAGAGCAAAGATGCACCATGAGAGCCATTAAGATACACACTGCTAATATTTGAATTCCTAAAGATATGCTGGAGTAGATCTCTTTTAAAAAATATTCTCCGATGGCTCCTGCTATCTGATCCATTTCAAAGAGCGGCTCTCGATTGATCAGACGTTCTATGATTTCCCGAATTGTCAGATTTGACAACCCAAAGGGGTCGCCTCTCCCTGCCAGTTCCTCTAGAACCTCTAAGTCCAAAGCTTCCAGCTGTTCATTGATAATATTTTTGTAATCCATTGCCGTTCTAACCCTTCAGCAATTTCGTCAAGGTTTCCAACACCGACATCATCACAGGCACTGCAATGTAAAAAATAACTACTTTGCCTGCCAACTCCACCTTCCCGCCTATTGCCTCCTCACCGGCATCCTTGCAGACCTGAGCAACAAAATCCGCAATATAAGCGACGGCTAGAATTTTAAGTAAAATAGGAAAAAAAGCTTTTCCGTAACTGACATTTTCATAAACGGAGCCGAGAAAATCAAAGACAGATGTAAGCTGATGCAATATAAACCCAAATATAATTAATACGGTTGCAATGATTATGTAAATAGCAGCCTCAGGTTTGTATTCCCGGATTATCGAGGTTGTGATTACACCGCACAAGGCTACGGCAACAATTTGAAAAATATCCATTTCATTCACTAAAGTTGGAACATGGCCTTCACTGCCGTGAAGAAATCATTGACCATCTGTATAATAATCACAAGTACTACGATGATGCCGGCAAGCGTTGTCATCATGGCCTGCTCTTCCCGGCCGGCTCTTATCAGTACCTGGTTGAGCACGGCTACGATAATCCCTATGGCTGCAATTTTAAAAATAATGTCTACGGTAAAATTCATATTCTTTTCCTCTTTCAGTATTGATTGTCAAAAAGCAAAATGATTGTTACAGCAGTATGATGACTGCCAGGACGCCCGAGGCGGTTCCCAAAGCCTGATAAATCCGCCCCTTGGCTCTTCGCTCCTCTTCCGCTTGCTTTCTTTGCTTTTCCAACCCTTTAAACAAATGTGAGAACATTGCCTGCTGGCTGACAATATCCGTTTTGCCGAGTTCAATGCCTGCATTGGACAGTATCATCCGATCCTCCTCCATGAGAGAACTTTCACCGTATACGTCTTCTACCGCCTGTTTCCAAATTGCATAGAAATCATATCTGTCATCCTTTTTTAGCGAAGCGCAGACTGCGAGCAAAAAATCCGTAGCTCTGCCTGTTGTGTGGCATGCTATGCGTTCCATTAACTCCGGAAGGGGATCGTTGCGATACTCCATCTCTGCCTGCATTATTTTCAGCGCCAAAATAAGATCCTCCAAGTGAATAACTCGGTTTTCATAGGGCTTCGCCGCCAAATACCCGACTCCCACTCCTGCTAGAAGTATGGTTATATACAACATCAAATTTACCATTGCTGCCTCCGTAATATATATATTCCTTGGACAAGAATCTATGACTTGTTCAAAGCGGTATACAAAAGCCTGTTATGCTCATCGGTAACCGCCGCGATTGTGCCTATTCTCGGGGTATTTGAAAGATAAACATACCTCTTGAAAACGCCTGAAGCCACATGGTTGCCGATGGCGGAACGCAGCAGTTCCTCGTAATCCTTCCCATGTATTGTCGTGAGAAGCCCTACGCCGGCGCAAAGAGCCCCTTCAATGCCCGAAAGATCTTCTGGTCTTCCGATCTCATCCGTTGCAATGACCTGCGGAGACATGCCGCGAATCAGCATCAGCATTCCTTCTCCCTTGGGACATCCATCCAGAATATCCGTCCGATGACCCAAATCAAAGCTGGGGACTCCCCGATAGCAACCTGCAATTTCGGATCTTTCATCGCATACCCCTACCCGCAACCCAAGGCCGCTCAAGTTGCGGATAAGATCGCGAAGGAGAGTTGTTTTGCCGCACATTGGTGGGGAAACGATGATCGTGTGCAGAAATCTTCCTTTCGGATCGAAAAGCCAAGGGATCAGATTGTCAGATACACCGATGATTTCACGACTCCTTCGCAAATTAAGTGAAGATACATCCTTTATGGCTTTGATCTGCCCTTTTTCCAGAATCACTCTTCCGCAAACCCCGACTCTGTGGCCGCCTTCGATGGTAATATACCCTTTTGACAGCTCATCCTGATACGCATACGCCGAGTGATTCAAGACGGAATTGAAGATGTCCTGTACCAGCTTGCTGTCCAATGGCCGTCCGTATCTACCTTTCAGGCAATACTCTCTTCCGCCGGCAAAGAGGATCACGGGACTTCCGGCCCGGATGCGAATCTCCTCAATAGCATCCTCATGGGTCGCTAAAAAATCGTAGATCTCCCGCTGCATTTCGGAAGGCAGCTTGGCCAGAATTTGAGCCATGTCCCCCATCGAATCACCTCCTGTTCCACTGTATGCTTGTACAAGGATTGATATTCATACCAACAAAAAAGCCGGTTACAAAAACAGGACCCCCGACTGAAAATACAGCCGGGGAGTTTGCTCTTGTGACCGGTCATAATTATTTTACCCGGGGATCTTGTCCCCATGGTCTTATTCTTGTTCCTTATACTCCTCTTTTGGAGTGATTGTAAGCCTTATTTTTTCGATTCTTCGATCTGTAACCGTTTCAATCTTAAAGGTCAGGTTGTCCACTGCAACGATGGGATATTCCGTCAGATCGCCGTCCGGAATTTCTCCCAGCTTTTCAAGGAGATACCCTCCCAATGTTTCGCTGTTTTCAGACTCCAGATTCAGATCCAGATCTTCGTTCAAGTCATCCAAAGAGATAAGGCCGTCCAACAGATAGGTGTTTTCGTCAAGCTGTGTCAGTTCTTCTTCTTCCTCATCAAATTCATCGTCAATATCGCCTACTATTTCCTCTACCAGATCCTCCATTGTGACGATGCCGGAGAACCCGCCGTATTCATCGATGAGAATGGCGATATGCTGCTTGCTGCTTTGAAGATCACGGAACAGGTCGTCTATGTTTTTGCTCTCGGGAACAAAATACGGTTTTCTCAATATTTCCCTAATGTTGACATTTTCAAATCCTACGGACCAAGCCGCGATCAAGTAATCCTTTATATTCAGGATGCCAATAATATTGTCGCTGTCTCCTTCATATACAGGAATACGGGAATATCTCAGCTCCATCAATTCATTGATGTATTTTTCCTGAGGGTCGTCAATATCAATAGTAAAAACATCGGTTCGCGGGGTCATTACTTCATAGGCAAGCTTATCATCAAAAGCAAATATGCTGTTGATCATTTTTGCGCCGTCTTCTTTTAAGAAACCTGTCTCCTGGCCAACTTCCACCATGGACATGACCTCGTCTTCGGAAAACCCGTCCTGCTCATTGGTAGTCCGCTGTTTCGTCAATTTAAGAAGCACTGTCACGGATGCGGAAAGCAACCAGACAAAGGGCGCAGTAATTTTAGAAATGAAAATAATAGAACCTACGGTAAACCTGGCAATTTTCAGGGAATGCTGCAATGCCATACGCTTCGGATACAATTCCCCAAGAACAAGACTGAAATAGGAAAGAATCACGGTCACCAAGACCACTGCCACTTGTTTCGGATAGGGAATGACTTGAAGCTTACTGAGAAAATCGGCAACATCATCGGCCATCCCTGTAGCGGCAAAGGCGCTGGCAAGAAAGCCCGCCAATGTGATAGCTACCTGAATTGTCGATAAGAAACGATTCGGCTGTTCCAAAAAATCAAGAATTTGTTTAGCCTTAGTATCCCCTTCTTGTGCCAGTACTTTTACTTTATTTCTGTTTACCGATACGATGGCCATCTCTGCCGATGCAAAGTAGGCATTAATCAGAATCAACAGGGCAAGAATAAAAAGTTGAGAACCTACTGACATACTCGGGTCAGGGCTAGAATCCATTAAACTTCCTCCTTATAGTACTAATACTCCTGATTGTTTATGGTTAAAATATTATACCACTATTTGGGTTTGGAAACCATAAAATTTTCAAAAACCGGATGTATCGTCCGGATTTTCACGATCTGTTGCGCATGGGGAGCGCTTTCAAGCAACTCACCGTTTTCATCCGTCATATAATCAAGAGTCTGCTCAAAGGGTTCGACTCCGGGTCCGAAAATCTCTATTCTGTCGCCAAGGGACATTTTATTTCGTTGCTCCACCGTTGCAAGCCGCGTTTCTTCATCGTACCCTATCACAAGGCCGGTGAAATCGTATTCCCTAATGTATTGACTACTTTCGTAGTTTTGGTCCGTTTCATCGGGTTTTCCAAAATAGAATCCCGTAGTGAATTTTCTATGGCTGGCCTTTTCGATTTCTGTAAGCCAACTGTCACGGAAAACCCAATTTTCCCCTTCCCGCATATATGCATCGATGGCTTTTCGATATGCGCCGACAACCGCAGCTACATAGAATATGCTCTTAACTCTGCCTTCAATCTTCAGGGAATTCACCCCGGCATTGATGAGTTTCGGCAGATAACGGATCATGCACAGGTCCTTTGAATTGAAAATATATGTCCCCCGGCTATCTTCTTCAACGGGATAGTATTCACCGGGACGCTTTTCCTCTACGACATTGTAACGCCATCTGCAGGGATGAGCGCACTCGCCTCTGTTGGCATCCCTTCCGGCCATATAGTTGGAAAGTAGGCATCTCCCCGAATAAGATATACACATGGCTCCGTGAACAAAGGCTTCCAGTTCAAGCGCATCCGGTGTTTCATGCCTTATTTCGGATATTTCTTTTAACGAAAGTTCCCTTGCCAGCACGATGCGCTTTACTCCCTGTTTATGCCAGTAAAGGGCAGACAGCTTGTTTGTTGTATTTGCCTGGGTACTTAAATGCAGCTCCGCATCGGGACGGTTATCTCTCATCCATTGAAGTATCCCGGGATCCGAAACTATATATGCGTCGATGGGCAAATCTTTGATTTCATCCATATAGGCATAAAATTCCGGAAGGTCTTCATTATGAGCAAAGACATTAAGCGTAAGATAGAGCTTTTTGCCTTTTTCGTGGGCATAGGCAAGTCCTTCGGCCAACTGTTCCGTCGTAAAGTTGCGCGAAGCAGTACGAAGGCCAAATCGCTCTCCGCCGCAATAAACCGCATCCGCTCCGTAATCAATGGCAATTTTTAATTTTTCCAGATCTCCCGCAGGAGCTAGCAATTCGATTTTTTTCATATTCATCCTTTTATGATACTGACGGCAACCCCATCGCCAACAGGCAGAACCGTAGTCGTTACCTCCGGGATCTCAGTGATGTGCTTAAGATAAGCCCGCATGCGATTTACGATGGTCTTATTCCTCCGTACATCAAGGTATTCATCTGCCGCCGTCATAGCTTTGTAAAGTATGTTATCCGCCACAATGATTGTGCCGGGGCCGCATAAATCCATACAAAGCTCCCAAACTTCAAGATAATGTCCCTTCGCCCCGTCTATAAAAATAAAATCAAAGGGGGCAAACGGCTCCTTCCCAAGTTCCTCTCGAAGTATTTCCAGAGATGTTAAAGCATCTCCCTGCATCAATCGAATCCGATGGTCAAACCCGGCTTTTTCAAAGTTGACCATGGCTTCCTCACACAATTTTTCCTGCAACTCCAATGTAGTAACATGTCCTACATTCCCGGACATGATAAAGCACAGCGCGGAATACCCGATTGCCGTACCGATTTCAAGCAGTCTTTCCGGTTTTTGTATCTGAAGTAGCGTTAATAGCAGCGTTTCAACTTCTTTGCCTATGATAGGAATATTCCGGGATTCAGCTTCTGTGCGGAGTCGGTGGAGAAAAGGGTTCAAGGGCTTATAAAGCCCTTGGATGTATTCGCTTACTTTTTTATCTGTGATTTCCATAATAATATTATTGTTAATCAATATATTTCGCTTTGTTACGCAAATGCTCCTCGTAGGTTACAGAAAAGACATGGGATCCGTCACCTTTTGCGAGGAAATACAGGTAATCCGTTTCTTCCGGCCATAGTGCCGCATTGATGGATTCGATGCCCGGGGAGCAAATCGGTGTGGGAGGCAGTCCTTTTATTATATATGTATTGTAAGGAGATTGAATCTGTGTATCCGCAATACTTAAAACCGGTTTCTGCTCACCCAGTATATATTGAACCGTTGCGCAGGATTGAAGCGGCATGCCGATCTCCAATCGCCGGTAGAAAACGCCCGCAATTACCGGCCGGTCTTCGGATACCACAGCCTCTCTTTCAATAATGGAGGCCAGGATCATAACTTCCCTAAGATCCAGCTCTAACTCCTCTAAACGCTGTATGTGTTTCTCCGTAAACACCTTGTTGAATTGTGAAAGCATCTTGTCGATGATTTCATGTTCTGTTGCGTTTACGAAAATCTCATAGGTCTCCGGATACAGATATCCTTCCAGCCTATTATCTCCCTTTTCAAGACCCGATAAAAACCAATAATCAAACTCACCTTCCCGTATCTCTCTAAAGAAGGCTTCTCTATCGATGAGTCCCTGCGATTCCAACGCATCGGCAACTCTTTTTAAGTCATAACCCTCGGGTATGGTAAAACGGGTCGTGCTGTCACGACCAGCCAGAAGATGCTCAATAATTTCATCCATGCTCATCCCGGGGCTCAAATAGTATTCGCCGGCTCTGTACTTTCCGTCATAGCCGGCTAATTTGGTTTTCAGCCGAAACACAGAAGAATTCGAAATCAAGCCATGGGATTCCAGAATTTCACCGATGCCGCTGGTACTCGTGCCCCTGGGCACTGTAACCAACACCGTTTCCGTATTGCCGGGATCATAAGGCCCGCTGCCCTTGCTGAGCCAAAGGGTAAAGAGCATCGCGCCCAGCAAGGCTATCAACAGGACCACAATTAACACAAAAAATATAAATCTTCGTTTACTTTTGATTCGAATCATTTTAGCCTCAGGGCTATTCCTTGGAACGGGACAAATATTCGCCGGTTCTGGTATCGATTTGGATTACTTCACCCACTTCTATGAAGATGGGCACCTGAATCACGGCTCCCGTTTCAACTGTAGCTGCTTTTGTTACATTCGTTGCCGTATCACCCTTTACACCGGGTTCTGTTTCAATTACTTTAAGATGTACGAAATTTGGAGGTTCAACAGAAAAAGCATTTCCTTTGTAGAACTTGATGGTAGCCGCGTCGTTTTCCCGGATGTATTGCATCGCATCTTCTACTTGGTCTGCCATCAGAGGCACTTGCTCGTAAGTCTCTTGATCCATAAAGTAATACAGTTCGCCATCGGTATAAAGATATTGCATCTGCTTTGTTTCAATATGCGCCTTTGGGAACTTGTCATTGGGGTTAAACGCTTCTTCTCTTGTCGCTCCTGTAAGTATGTTCTTGTACTTCGTTCTAACGAAGGCAGCACCCTTTCCGGGCTTTACGTGCTGAAAATCCAGAACAATGTGCGGCTCTCCGTTAATTTCGAAGGTAATGCCTTTTCTAAAATCGCTTGCATAAATCATCGATGTATTCCTCCAAAATAAGTTTATATAATTACCAGTTCTTTATCTGATTTTACCAGATTTATTATACCCGAAGCTGTAACGATTGCCAAGTCTTCAATGCGTACGCCAAATTTTTTAGGAAGATAGATTCCCGGCTCAACGGTTACCACCATATTCTCCTTAAGAACTTCCTCACTTCTTGCATTTAGTGTTGGCGCTTCATGTATCTCAAGACCGACACCGTGACCGGTACCGTGTCCAAAATAAGCTCCGTAGCCTCGGTCTGCGATGATGTCACGACACACTCTATCCGCCTCTTTGCAGGAAAGCCCGGAACGAATTGCATTGCAGCCGGCTTTTTGGGCTTCCAAAACAATGTTGTAAATTTCTTTCTGCTCGGTTGTTACACTGCCCAAAGCTACCGTTCGAGTCATATCCGAGCAGTAACCGTCTACGATACAGCCAAAATCCATGGTGACAAAATCCCCATTTTCCAGCCTTTTTTCAGAAGGCACACCATGAGGAAGGGATGTTCTCACACCGGAAACCAGGATTGTATCGAAAGACAGAGCTTGTGCGCCGTGGCTGCGCAAAAACATCTCCAACTCAAAAGCAGCTTCTGTCTCCGTTAATCCGGGCCTAAGGTAGTTCAACATATGGATAAAGGCCATATCCGCAATTTGCTGGGCTTTCTTGATGGACTTAAGTTCGGAGTCATCTTTTATAACCCTTACGCCTTCAATGATTCCGTCCCCGGAAACAAAGGCGCAGCCGACTTTTTCCTCCAGTTGTTTAAACTCTGCGTACGTGAGAGAGCTGTCCTCAATGGCCAGTTCCTTTATATCAAGTTCCTTCAGAAAAGTGTACAGCGTAACGTCATGATCCGTCAACACCACGTGATACAGAGGTGCCAACTCCCCCGCAGCTTCTATGTAGCGGAAATCCGTCAGCAAGTAGTTTGTATCTGCCGTAATAACAAGTTGACAATTCGAGGAGTGAAATCCTGTAAGATAGATTTGGTTTTCCGATTTCGTTACCAACAGAGCTTCAATGCCCTTGGCCGCCATGGCCTCTTTTATTTTTTTTAGTCTATTCTGCATTTGGTCCCATCCTGACTGCATCCTGCACTATTTTCCACACTGAAGAAAACATCATGGTAAATGCAAATTCCGCTTGGAGATATTGCGCAGCCAAAGGATCCTTCATCAAGATCTGCGCCAGATTTTGAATCTGCTCTCCCATGGTTGTATCGCTTTCCTGTCCCAACATCTGCTGGGCCTGCATCTGAAATTGCTTCTCCTGAAAGTCGTTGAGGCTGGCTGCCAGTTCCTCATTTTCAGAGACCTTTGCTTTCAGCTCCATGTAGTTTTTGTACTCATTGGATTCTTTCAGAGCTCTTGCCAATGCATGCGCATGATCGTACACGTTCATGTCAAACCTCCATAAATATCGGTAAAATAACCGGATTTCGCTTCGTCTGTTGATAGATGTAATTCTGGAGATCATTTCGCACGGCATTTTTCATCGATCCCCAATCCTTCATATTCTCCTGCTGACACTTATAGAGACATTCTTCTGCAACTTTACGGGCGGATTCAATCAAATCTTCAGACTCTCTGACATACACAAAACCTCTCGATATGATATCCGGACCCGAGCAGATGACCCCCGTAGCCTTATCGATAGCGGCCACCACAATGATAAGACCGCTTTCCGATAGCAGTTTTCTATCTCTAAGCACAATGTTGCCCACATCCCCGACTCCCAAGCCGTCAACAAATACAGGGTTGCAAGGCACGGTTTCTTTCTTTTTTTCCACCTTATTCTTTCTCAGACTGAGGATCTCTCCGTTGGTGAGAATAAAAATATGATCCTTCGGCATGCCCAAATTTTCTGCAATCATTGCATGTCTGCGGAGATGGCGGTATTCACCGTGAACGGGCATGAAATATTTCGGTTTAATGAGGGATTGAATCAGCTTCAACTCCTCTTCCGAAGCATGACCTGAAACGTGAATGTCCGCAATATCGGAATAGATCACTTCCGCTCCCCGCTCAAAAAGCCGGTTCACTACATTGGAAACGGTTTTTTCATTTCCGGGAACTGGCGTAGATGAGAGGATGACCACGTCTCCTTTTTTTATCTGAACTGCTTTGTGATCGTTCGTTGCCATTCTGGCCAAGGCTGACATGGGCTCTCCCTGACTTCCCGTAGTGATAATAACCAACTCGGAATCCTTGATATTTTTAGCCTTGTTAATATCTACAAGGGTCTTATCCGGAATCTTCAAATATCCTATTTCCTTGGCGATGTTCACCACATTGATCATGCTTCTTCCGGATATGGCTACCTTCCGATTGAACATGACAGCCGTGTCGATGATCCTTTGGACACGGTGCACGTTGGAAGAGAAGGTGGCAATAATAATTCGGCTGGTGCAATTGCGGAAAATATTTTCCAAGGTTGTTCCCACCGTACTTTCGGAGGGTGTATATCCTTTTCTTTCCGCATTTGTGCTATCCGCAAGCATCAGCAGCACGCCCTTTTCTCCGATTTTGGCAAGGCGTTGGAAGTCAATAGGTTCTCCATGAAGCGGCGTGTAATCGATTTTGAAATCTCCTGTATGGAAGATTACCCCTGCCGGTGTATCAATGGCCAAGCAAATGGAGTCCGCAATGGAGTGTGTCGTGCGGATAGCTTCAATTTTAAATTCTCCGATCTTGAAAGTCTGCCCTGCCTTTATGGTATTTAACTTTGCTTTGAGAGCGTGCTCCTTTAATTTGTTTTCTACCAGCCCTAAAGTCAGTTTGGTTCCGTAAATAGGTACATCCACTGTCTTTAACAAATACGGGATGGCTCCGATGTGATCCTCATGTCCGTGGGTTAGGATCATACCCCTCAGTTTTTCCCTGTTTTTTTCCAAATAACTGAAGTCCGGAATTACAATATCAATGCCGAACATCTCGTCATCAGGGAAGGATAAGCCGCAGTCAATAATCAGGATGTCATTCTTATACTCAAGGACGGTCAAATTTTTACCGATCTCATTTAAACCACCCAAAGGAATGAGCTTGACTCCTTGGCTTTCCTTTAGATTTTCAGTTAATCTCAAATTCCATTTTCCTTTCTATTTTATTACAATATTTAATAGTTTGTCCGGAATCGGGATCATTTTAATCACGTTCTTCCCGTCCAGCAACGCTTTAACAGAGTCGTTTTTCATCGCTTCTTCCAGGAATTCTTCCTTGGAAAGGCCGCTTGTTACCATGATCCGCTCTTTTACCTTTCCGTTGATTTGAATCACGATCTCCGTTTCATCTCTGGTAAGAGCGGCCTCATCGTACTTGGGCCAGCTTTCATGATAAAGTGAGTATTCATGTCCAATATGCTGCCACATCTCCTCACAAATATGTGGAGTAAAAGGCGACAGTATCAAAATCAAGCACTCTATGGCATAGCGAAGCAGGCCTTTGTTCAACACAGCCTCGGATTTGTACCGGTAAAGCTCATTGACGAGCACCATAATGGCCGATATGGCCGTATTGAAGTTAAACCGGTTGCCCAGATCCTCTGTAACTTTTTTAATGGTCGTATTCAGTACATAGTTTAATTCCCTGTCCTGATCCGTTTCAACCACATAAGAATCCGGTGCATCTTTTATTGTGTCCGAAAGTTCATAAATAAGTCGATAGACCCTTGTAAGAAAGCGGAAGCTCCCCTCTACGCCTGCATCCGACCATTCCAGCTCTTTCTCCGGCGGAGACGCAAAGAGAATAAAGAGTCTGGCCGTATCCGCACCGTATTTCCGGATGATTTCCTCGGGGCTTACGACGTTTCCTTTCGATTTGGACATTTTGGACCCGTCCTTAAGAACCATCCCCTGGGTCAAAAGGTTGGTGAAAGGTTCGGGACATGGCGAATATCCCAAATCATAAAGGAATTTATTGAAAAACCGCGCATAGAGCAGGTGAAGTATCGCATGCTCTACACCGCCGATGTATTGATCCACAGGCATCCAGTACTTGGCTTTTTCCTTGTCCCAGATTTGCTCGCTGTTTTTGGGATCCGTATACCTGAGAAAATACCAGGAGGAATCCAAAAACGTATCCATTGTATCCGTTTCACGGGTAGCTTCGCCTCCGCATTTCGGACAAGCAGCTTTCATAAAGCTTTTACTGGTCGTTAGGGGTGACTCTCCTCTACCGGTAAATTCAACGTCCGTAGGCAGGAGTACGGGAAGATTTTCGATCTTTTCCGGTACCCAGCCGCATGTTTCACAATACAGCATGGGAATCGGAGTTCCCCAGTAACGCTGTCTTGAAATAAGCCAATCCCTGAGCCTGAAATTGACGGCGTGATTTCCCAGCCCTTTTTCTTCTAAATAAGCGGTTATTTTCTTAATCGCATCCCTGCTGTTCATACCGTTGAAGCTGCCGGAGTTGATCATAGTGCCCTCGGCTTCAAAGGCTTCTTTCAAATTATACAGATCGATGTCCGGATTTTGCGGATCCACCACCGGCACAATATCCAGCTCGTACTTTATTGCAAACTCAAAGTCCCTCTGATCGTGGGCCGGTACCGCCATAATGGCCCCGGTGCCGTAATCCATGAGCACGTAATTGGCAATATAGATAGGCACTTCTTTTCCGTTCATTGGGTTAACTGCATACCTGCCGATGAATATGCCCTCTTTCTCCAGGGTGGTGGAAGTCCTTTCTATCTCGCTCATATGCTGGAGCCTGTCCAAAAACTCCTCAACGTCTTTTCTGCATTCTTCTGTTACAAGTTCCTTTACATAGGGATGCTCCGGCGCCAATACCATGTAAGTGACACCAAAGAGCGTATCCGGTCTGGTTGTAAACACGCGAAGGGTTTTGTCGCTTCCGGCAATGTTAAAGTCCACTTCTGCGCCTTCGCTCCTGCCGATCCAGTTGCGCTGCATGATCTTTACTTTGGAAGGCCAACCCTCAAGAAGATCCAGGTCGTTCAGAAGACGATCTGCATACTCGGTAATTTTTAAATACCACTGTTCCAACTCTTTTTTTCCGACCAAGGTATGGCAGCGTTCACAGCAACCGTCAACTACCTGTTCGTTGGCAAGCACCGTTTGGCAAGAGGGACACCAGTTAACCGGATTCTTCTTTTTGTAGGCCAAACCCTTGTTAAAGAATTGGATAAAAAGCCACTGCATCCACTTATAATAATCCGGATGGCAGGTTGCGACTTCCCTGTCCCAATCATAGCTCAGCCCCAAGGTTTTCAGCTGCTGGCGCATCTCGTCAATATTTTTCCAAGTCCAGATATTTGGATGGATGCCGTTTTTTATTGCTGCATTTTCCGCCGGAAGGCCAAAGGAATCCCACCCCATCGGGTGCAATACGTTCCTTCCGCGCATGGTCAAATACCTGGAAATCACATCTCCGATGGAATAGTTTCGCACATGACCCATATGCAGTTTCCCGGAAGGATAGGGAAACATCTCCAGAAGATAATATTTCTCCTTGTTGATATCCTCGGTAGTTTTGAATATTTTCTCCTCTTCCCAGTATTTTTGCCATTTTTTTTCGATTTGACTGAAGTTGTAATGTTGATCCATCGGGTAAATCCTCCGTTGCTGTCCGTAAATTTTGTAGTATATCCTGTTCTGTTTTCTTAGTTACCGGTATATGTTCTTATCTTATTCTTCTATATCAAGAAGGCAGCAGTCTCCCCAAATCTTTTCGATGTTATAGTGGTTTCTCTGCTCTTCAGTAAATATGTTTACAATGATATCGCCGTAATCCATCAGGATCCATCCGGAGCTTTGTTTGCCCTCAACATTCTTAGCAAAGATTCCTTCTTTCCCAAGTTCGTCGGTGACCTCTTTTACCAAAGTCCCAACCTGCCGCTCAGAGCTTCCCGTCGCCAAAACTAAGTAATCTGCAAAGGAAGATCTTTCCGTCACATCGATGACCATCAGGTCTTTCGCCTTCTTTGCAGAAAGCACAGCTGCCGTTTTCAATGCGATTTCTTTATTGTTCATCGGCTCTCCTTTCTTTCGCCAGTAACTCCTCCCTGGCTTTTATCGTATTATCATCAATTTTATGACCTTTATGCCTTACATATTCAATAGTCCGCCCCATGACTTCCGCGCAGGCTTTATCCAAATCCTCATAAGCCAATTCTCTCAACTTATCAACGCCCGGGTAGTCTCGGCCGGGCTCGATAGCATCCGCCAAATATATGATTTTTTCCAATTGAGACATTCCGGGGCGGCCGGTGGTATGATATGCTACCGCATTGAGAATGTCCGAATCTTCTACACCCCATTCACATTTCAATAGATCCGCGGCAATTTTTGCATGGGCAAGCTCCACTGAATCTATCGGCCTGCACCTTGCCATGTCATGACAAAGCGCCGCGAGTTTTGCCTTATCCTTATCCACATTATAGCGAAGGGCAAGTTTTTCGGCCTCGGATACCACTCCCAGCGTGTGTTTCATCCGCTTTGGCGTCAGTTCTTTTTCGATGTGTTCTTTCAATTTGTCAAAATGAATGCTATACATTATACCACAGTTGTCACTTTCTTACAAGTTACGGCAAAACCTAGAAAAGTGTTGTTGTGTAAAGTGTCAGTATACGTAGAGATTATTTGATTCAATGTAATCGGCTACCCTTTCCGGCAGTAAATAGCGTATAGATCTGTTTTCCCTTATCCGCTTCTTTATGTCAGTAGAAGAAATGTCGATTTTAGGCATGTGCACTTTTTGAATGCGCGCGCCATATTCTGCCGTAAAACGGCGAATCAATTCATCTCTGGCCTTGTCCTTGTACCTTGGCCTTGAGCCAACAATTAAAGGAAAACTTTTCAACAGCTCTTCTATTTTATGCCAGCCTTCCATGCCTAAAAACGCATCCGTACCACAGATGAAATGCAGCTGGAACTCCTGTCCCAATTGGCGCTGACACGACTCTAATGTATGAATTGTATAAGAAATATCCGGCCCGCAAAGCTCCATGTCGGAAACTTCAAATCCCGGGTTTCCTTCTATGGCCAGTGCGGTCATATTATATCGATGCTTTTCGGATGCGCATTCACGGTTAATTTTATATGGCGACATTTTGGCAGGCATGAAAATGACTTTTTCTAAAGCCGCTCCGTCTCTTGCCTGTTCGGCAAGAATGAGATGACCAAAATGTATAGGATCAAATGTCCCGCCGATCACGCCGACTTTTTTCATTTGTTATTCCTTTACTAATGCAATACCAAGTTCATCCAGCTGTTCTTTTGACGCTTCTGCAGGAGCTTCAGAGAGCATGCATACTGCAGCTTGATTCTTCGGAAACGCGATGACTTCCCGAATGCTCTTTTCTCCGCAAAGCAGCATTACTAAGCGGTCCAGTCCATAGGCAATTCCACCGTGGGGGGGTGTACCGTATTTGAAGGCCTCAAGCAGAAAACCAAATTTCTCCTCAGCTTCTTCCTTTGTAAGTCCCAGAACGCTGAACATCTTGCTTTGGAGTTCCCTGTCGTGGATACGGATACTGCCTCCTCCAAGCTCCACACCGTTTAGAACGATGTCATAGGCTTTTGCTTTAACCTTTCCAGGATCCGTATCAAGCAGCGGAATATCCTCTTCCTTTGGAGATGTGAATGGATGGTGCATCGCTTTGTAGCGTTTCAGTTCTTCATCGTATTCCAACAGCGGAAAGTCCACCACCCAAAGCAGATTATAGACATTATCATCCAAAAGACCCAGCCTGCCGGCGATCTCTCTGCGCAGATAACCCAGGCTGTCGAAGACTACATTTGCCGGGCCTGCAACGATCAAAATTAAATCACCCGGCTTTCCTTCCGCCGCTTCCGCCAGTTTCCGCAATCCTTCCTGATCGTAAAACTTATTAAATGAAGACGTAATTTCATTCTCGCCTACCCGAATCCAAGCAAGTCCTTTTGCGCCGAAGGTCTTGATCTCGTCCTGAAGCTTATCCAGGTCTTTCCGGCTGAAATCCGCACTGTGTCCGTTTATATTGATGGCTCTTACATCCCCGCCTTCCGCAATGGCATTTGCAAACACGGGGAAGGGCGAATCTTTGACACTTTCGTTGAGGGACCGCAGTTCAAAGCCGAAGCGAGTGTCCGGTTTGTCGCTTCCGTAGCGCTCCATAGCTTCCTGGTAAGTGAGACGAGGCAGGGGGAGATTGATTTCTTTCCCCATCAACTGCCGAAACAGTTGCTGCAGGTATTGTTCCTGGATCTCAATTACATCGTCTACGTCCACAAAGGACATTTCCAGATCGATTTGTGTAAACTCCGGCTGTCTGTCCGCCCGAAGATCCTCATCTCTGAAACATTTCACGATTTGGAAATAACGATCCAAACCGGAAACCATGAGGATTTGCTTGAACATTTGGGGAGATTGGGGAAGCGCATAGAAACGACCCCTGTTTACTCTGCTTGGAACGAGATAATCTCTGGCACCCTCCGGAGTGGGTTTGATCAGCATGGGTGTCTCTACTTCCGTAAACCCGCAGCTGTCGAAGAAATCCCTGGTTATCTTGGCCACTTTGTGGCGGAAACGGAGATTTTCCTGCATCCTGTGCTTACGCAGATCCAAGTACCGATACTTCATACGCAGGTTTTCGGATACGTCATCATCGTCCTTGATGTATATAGGCGGTGTCTCTGCCTGAGAATATATAACAAGGTCACTGACAAAGACCTCAATATCTCCTGTGGCCAGTTCTTTATTTTTCGCCTGACGTTCTTTAACGATTCCCCGAATTCCTACAACGAATTCATTGCGCAATCTGTCCGCCTTTTCGAAAAGTTCTTGCGGAACATCCTGGTCAAATACAATCTGAACAATTCCTGTTTTGTCACGCAAATCGCAGAAAATCAATCCTCCCAGATTTCTTCTTTTCTGTATCCAGCCATTTAGCGCCACTTCTTTTCCGATGTGTGAACTGTTCAGTTCACCGCACATATTTGTCCTCTTCAATAGCTTTGTCACTGTCTCTCCTCCTTAAAGTCGGTAAAAATACCGTCTTTCTTTCTCTGTATCATCTCTTCGATGCGTTCTATATATATTTCATAATTTGAAACATTCGGAATCCGTTCAAGCCGGTTTTGGTCCGGATACCAGGCTTTGCTGATTCCCCCTGCCCCTAATGCCAATATGGTTTGATTTTCTTCCATAATACGGATGTTGTAAAGACTTTCTTTCCCGGGAAAAGAATATCCTACATTTTCAAAATTTCCCGCCATCTGCTTCTGCCGGTAAAGGTAATAGGGCATATATCCGGCACTATTAAGGAGTTGCTGCCCCCGGTCCAGCATCTTTCTTACTTTTTCTCCTTGGCGATAGCTGTAGTCTTCATCCATTTCCTTCAGTTTGGATGCTCGTTTCACCGCAAGAGTGTGCACGGTAATGTTCTCAGGTTCCAGGTTCATGACGGATTTCAGGCTATACAGGAAATCCTCCGGTTCTTCACCCGGCAGACCCGCAATCAGATCCGCATTTATTACTTTAAAACCTACATTTTGAGCCATATGAAAAGCCGCAATCACATCCTCAGGCCGGTGGCACCGTCCGATCCTATCTAAGGTTTCCTGTTTCATGGACTGAGGGTTAATGCTGATCCTGTCCACCCCGTTTTCCTTTAGCACAGTTAACTTTGATTCCGTAATGGTATCCGGCCTTCCCGCTTCAACGGTAAACTCCAGCAACTGCCCCAGGTCAAAGCTTGTACGAACTATTTTAAGGAGCCTTTCAAGATCTTTATCCTCCAGGGTAGTGGGAGTTCCGCCGCCCACATAGACAGACTCCGGATACCAACCCCGCTTTGCCACGGCTTCTCCCGCAAAGCGTATTTCTCTTTCCAATGCGTCAAGATAAGGCGGAACCCTATCATAACTGACCTGATTGGAAGGAAAGGAACAGTATATGCAGCGGGTTGGACAAAACGGAATGCCGATATAGACTCCGATAGCCCCGGCAGTTTCCATTTGCAGATAGGGATGCTGCGTATTGCGAATGTTTATGAGAAGCTCTGCCTTCTCGGGACTCAGATAATATTGCTTTACCAAGCAGTCTCGTACCTGTTCCGGCGTATTCCCCGCCGCCAGCAGATCTCCCACCAATTTCACCGGACGAACCCCTGTAAGTGTGCCCCAATCCAGAGATCGCCCTGTATAATCCTTCAGGCAATCATAGAGATACCGCTTTCCGTCGTCCCGGGAGGTAACGGAATCGGGTAATCGTATGAGGATACCCCCTTCCGCTCCTGCCGGTTCCTCCAAAGGATCTTTTTCAAGGATGCAAAATTCCGAGGGCGGCAAAAACATTCTTACAAGTTCCGTCAGTTCATACACCTGCTTGACGCGATTAAAATAAATCCTATACAAAGGGATTGTGCTCCTTTTCCATCCCTATGGTCGTGGGCCCCATATGACCCGGATACACTTGTGTATCTGCAGGAAGTGTATAGAGCTTCTCCTGTATGGCCCGTTTCAATTCTGCAAAGGAGGAACCGGGAAAATCGGTTCTTCCTATAGATCCCGCAAAAAGTGTATCTCCGCTGAAAAGGCTGTTTTCCACATAAACGGACATGCCTCCCGGTGTATGCCCCGGTGTAAACAAGCATTTCAATTCCAGTCCGCCTACTTTCAACAGTTCATTATCCTTTACATAATGATCTGCAGTAATAGATAAGGGGCGCCCGCAGGTCATAGAGGAATAGTTCTTTCTCGGGTCATAAAGCAGATCCCGCTCTTTCTCATGAGCGATGAGCAAAGCCTTAGGCCATGCCTTCCGGTAAGATTCCAGTCCGCAGATATGATCTCCGTGACCATGGGTTAAAATGATGTATTCGATTTCTATATTATTATTTTCCACGTGGTCCAGCAGATCGGCATCTTCGCCGCCGGGATCAACGATAAATCCTTTGTTTGTTTCTTCGTCCACCACGAGATAAGTGTTAACGGATAACGGGCCGGTTACAAAACGATAAATTTGCATAAAACTCTCCTTAAATATAATATTTTAGAACAACTTGCGACTATCCAACAGTAGAGTTACCGGTCCGTCGTTTTCAATGCGAACCAGCATTTCTGCACGGAAGACGCCTTCTTCTGTATGAATCCCTCTGTTTCTACATTCCGCAACAAAACGCTGATAGAGACGATCCGCTTCTTCAGGCTTTGCTGCGCGAGTAAAACTCGGGCGTTTTCCTTTTCTACAATCCCCTAATAGTGTGAACTGGGATACTACGAGCATTTCTCCTCCCACTTCGGTCAAGGAGAGGTTCATTTTACCGTCGGCATCCTCAAAGATGCGAAGACCTGTAATTTTCTCCGCCATATAATTCACATCTGTATCCGTATCCCCTTCCTCCACTCCCAAGAGGACCATCAATCCTTTACTTATTTCACCTTTGATTTCTCCGTCAACCAGAACATGAGAGCGGATCACCCTCTGAACTACTGCACGCATACTTCCTCCAGCTTTCTATATTCTACAAGTTTGCCCTGTAAGCATCCACCACACCCGGAACCGTCCTTAGCTTTCTCAGCACCTTTTCAAGCTGCCCCGTGTCCGTCAGGGATAATGTCATGGTAATGGTTGCAATACTGTCTTTTCCGCTCTTTGCGTTTACACCTGCAATTCGTACATCCATATCTTCGCAGACTCTTGAGATGTCGGAGAAGAGCCCTTTCCTGTCCTCCGCCAGCAACTGTATATCCGCATCATAAGAAACGTTTCTTTTGTTCCGGTTCCATTCTGCTTTTATAAAGCGTTGCTTCTCCTGTTCCGGCAAGGACAATATGTTTATACAGTCCGTCCGGTGAATGGAAATCCCTCTGCCCTTTGTTATGAAGCCGATGATCTCATCACCGGGGACAGGATTGCAGCATTTTGCAAACCGGACAAGCAGATCGTCCATTCCTTCTATGGTCACACCGTTTTGAGGCGGTTCTTTGGCCCTTCGCTTTCCTTCCAGCAGGTCATTTTCTTTTTCCTTCCGCTTGATTTCCTGCTGCTTTTCTTCATGAAAGTAGTTCTGCAGCAAGGTAGCCACCTTGGAAAGAAGCACTCCTCCATAGCTGATGGATGTGAAAAGCTCGTCGACAGTTGCGATATTCAAGGATTTTGCAGCTTTATTGATCCATTGATTGCGAATGATCTGCTGAGGATCATAGCCCTTTCTCCGGACATATTTCTCCAGCATTTCCTTGCCTTTATCAATATTTTCGCTCTTGTTTTCCTTTTTCAAATACTGCCGAATCTTGTTTCTGGCGGCGTTGCTCTTTACTATTTTCAGCCAGTCGATACTGGGCCCTTTACTGTTGGCGGAGGTTATGATTTCGACGATTTCACCGTTATTTAACGTGTAATCCAAGGGAACCATCTTCCCGTTTACCTTCGCGCCGACGCATTTTGCCCCGATTGCAGTATGTATCTTAAAGGCAAAGTCCAACGGTGTGGAACCGGCAGGAAGTTCGATTACATCCCCTTTCGGCGTAAATACGAATACCTGGTTGGAAAACAGGTCCACCTTGAGGGTTTCCATAAACTCCTTTGAATCGCTCAGATCTTTCTGCCACTCCAGGGTCTGACGAAGCCAGGCCAGCTTAACCTCTTCCTTATCTTCTTTTTCTCCCTCTTTCCCCTCTTTATATTTCCAGTGAGCGGCAATACCGTACTCAGCCACCTTGTGCATTTCTGCGGTACGGATCTGGATTTCGAAGGGCTTCCCGTCGTCGCCGATAACCGTAGTATGAAGCGACTGATAACGATTGGGTTTCGGCATTGCGATGTAATCTTTAAACCGCCCGGGAATTGGCTTCCATCTTGTATGAACCAAACCAAGCACCGCATAGCAATCTCTTACCGAATCGACGATGATTCGAACCGCAGTCAGATCAAAGATCTCATCCAACTGCTTGTCCTGGTACTTCATCTTTCGATAGATGCTGTAAAAATGCTTATTTCTCCCTTTTATTTCATACTTTATATTAAGGCTGTCTAAGCCTTCTTTAATACTGTCTATAACCTTGTTAATATTCTCTTCGCGCTGTTCTTTTTTTAGGCTAACCTGTTTGACCAGATCATAGTAGGTTTCCGGCTCCAGTTCTTTTAAAGCAATATCCTCCAGTTCGAACTTCAGAGCGTAGATACCGAGCCGGCTGGCGAGAGGCGCATAGATTTCCAGTGTTTCCTTGCATTTTTCAATGATCTGGTTCCGATCCATATAGTCGATGGTACGAAGATTGTGAAGGCGATCCGCCAGCTTGATAATAAGCACTCGTATATCTTTGGACATTGCCAAAAACATCTTCCGAAGGTTTTCGGCCTGGCGTTCCTCTTTGCTCTCGTAGACTAAGGATTTCAGTTTTGTCACACCGTCCACCAGCAGCGCGACTTCTTCGCCGAAATCATCTTTCAGATCCGCAAGCGTATAGGGAGTATCTTCAACGGCATCATGAAGCAGCCCGGCTACAAGAGTGTTCTCATCCATGCCCAGATCGGCCAAAATCACAGCAACAGCCATGGGGTGAATGATATAATCTTCACCGGATTTTCGTTTCTGTCCCTTATGGATCTGCTCTGCTTTTAAATAAGCCCTTTTTAACAGTTCTCTGTCGTAATTCGGATTAATTTCAAGCAGTTTGTGCAGAAATTCTTCCATACGCCCTTTGTTTTCCATGAACCTTCCTTCTGTAAAACTTACTGCAATCATTTGCCTCTATACTTGGGTCTGTTAACGATCCTTTCTATTTCATAATATACAGGGTTGGAAATTGTAATCGATGATATTGCGCCTGCAACGATACCTACCATCAGCGGCATAACGAACTCGCGAATGCTTTCACCGCCCAGAACCAAAAGGGGAACAATAGCCATGACAGTGGTGACCGATGTCATCAGGGACCGCACGATGGTCTGGTTGATGCTTTTGTCTACCAACTCATCCATCTTGTTCTTCTTCATAATCTTTAGGTTTTCCCGAATTCGATCAAAGACAACGATGGTGTCGTTGATCGAATACCCTATTATGGTTAGGATAGCTGCGATAAACGGATTGTTGATGGGGATGTAAAACAGTCCGTAAAATGCGATCATAATCAGCACGTCATGTAACAATGCGGCTATAGCAGCTATACCAAATTTCCATTCAAACCGGATAACTATATAAATCAGCATGCCCGCCGCTGCGATCAAAAGAGCTTTTAATGCATTCATTTTGAGCAGGTCGCCTACGGATGCGCTGAACTGTTCTACCGCTAAAAGATTGCTTTCATCAATATCAAAGGTAGTGTAAATATCCTCAAAAAGGATATTTCGCTCTTCATTTTCGAGGGATTGGGTGGTTCGAATAATAATTTGCGTGTTGTCCTCTCCCGCATGAACGATGGTTCCGTCAATTCCATGCTCGTCCAATACTCTTTCTACATCTGCAACTTCAACCTTTCGCTCCATTTCAAACTGCATCATCGTGCCGCCTGTAAAGTCAATGCCCCAGTTAAATCCACGAATCAGGCCGGTTCCTATTCCGATAACTATCAGTACAATGGCTACAATATAGAATACCTTACGATACTTAATAAACTGAAACTCTTTTTTAAACTGAAATCTGGGTTTATCAAGTCCAAAGAGTTTCACCTTTGCCAGAGATTTTGTTTCTACCAAAGTTTTCATCAGGAATTGCGTAATAATTACTGCAGTGAGTACACTTATTACGATACCGATCATCAAAGTGAGTGCAAAGCCTTTTACCGGACCGCTTCCAAATTGATAGAGTATAATGCCGGCCAACATAGTAGTCAGTTGGGAATCGACTATGGTCCCTAATGCCCGGTGAAATCCCGAATCTACCGATACGCGCAACGATTTCCCGCCAACCAAATATTCCTCTTTGATTCTGGAAAAAATGATGACATTGGAGTCAACAGCCATTCCGATGGAAAGGATTAAACCTGCAATGCCGGGTAAATTCAGCACAGCGGAAAAGAGGGCCATGACCCAAAACACCAATAAAATGTAAAGAAGGAGAGCTATATTGGCGACCAATCCCATAACTCTGTAAAGCACTATCATCATTATCAGGATTAATCCCACACCGATCACGCCTGCTATCACGCTCATGTTCAATGAATCTATCCCTAAACTTGGTCCTACTAAAGATGTTTGGACCTCCTTCAGACCTACAGGCAATGCGCCTCCGCGAATAAGCATGGCCAGTTCCGTTACTTCATCGTCGGTAAATTGCCCTGTTATCTGGGCTCTTCCTCCGCTTATCACTGTACTGACGCCGGGAGAAGAAATAACCTTATCGTCAAGAACGATATAGATTCTGTTATCCGCTATACCCGTTTCCGGATTGATCACTTCTCCATAAAGAGCTTTCCTTGTAGCTTCTTCAAAGGCAACGGCCCCCTGGCCATCAAATTCCAGATCCACCGCGTTAAAGCCCTTTTCGTCCTTCCCTATTCCCGCATCTTTAACATGGCTGCCGTCCACTACAACCGTACCGTCTCCGAGAACGAACTGCAGCTGCGCAGTCTTCCCTATGGTTTTAATGGCCTCATCCGAATCCTCTGCTCCCGGAAGCTCAACACGGATTTTTTTTTGGCCTTCAATTATAACCGTGGGTTCCGAAAGCCCCATTTGATTTACTCGATCTTCAATAATTACCTGTGTCTGCTCCATCAGCTTTGCCAGTTCCGCACCGGTGGCATCCGTCTGCGCTTCCATAACAACATAAACGCCGCCCTTTAAGTCCAGACCCAGCTTAATTTTATCCTTAAAGGAAGGCCCAATGTCGGAAAGGGCAAACACCCAGCTAAGAACTATCACCAAAACCAGCGCGATCGCTAAAGCTTTTTTCATCTTAATTCCCTTCTGTTCTAAAAAATACTATTCATTAATTTTACTACTTTTTATGCTTGT
Organism: Anaerovoracaceae bacterium; assembly: GCA_050953365.1. Classification (GTDB taxonomy): domain Bacteria; phylum Bacillota; class Clostridia; order Peptostreptococcales; family Anaerovoracaceae; genus UBA1426. The sequence goes on from JBMNMN010000002.1 coordinate 535,079, forward strand.
CCACAAGAGATTTGGCGCTATTCTATATGAATTCCAAAGGAATTGAGTTCATCTACGGGTTTGTTGAACTTTTCCACATACAGAGTCAGCCGTTTCGCAGGTTGACTCCTATCATTCCTCCGATGCTTCCGAATGCAATGCATGGCAAGTAGCGAATCTGAAATATTCCCTCTTGTGAAAAAGTCCCGGTTATCAGCACCGCAACTACAAGGACGATCAGCAAAAAAGCAATTGAAAACAAAGCGCCAAACAAAATTCCTTTTCTTTGCATCACATTTCCTGCCAATATTCCGATAAAGAGACATGCAATGCACACCGCTCCGAGAACATACATGGTTACCCAGCGTTCGGGAAGAGGTGTGAAGCGTATTAACAAACCGATCAGAACAAAGAGTATCAACAGAAAAATCAGCGATAAAATAATGACTTTGCCGGCCCGCACTCCTTTTGAGCCGATGGATTTATTACTCATCCCATCACCCCCGCATATACTCTTAACAGTATACTTAACCGGGAAGATGAGTATTACAAGAAAAAAACCCTGCAAGCGCACTTGCAGGGGCATAGTCATTTTGTCAAAACTACTCTTCTTCAAGAGGATTCTTTGTTTCCGTATCAGCTTCAAGAGGATTTGGCTCAACCGGATCGGTACTAGCTGCCTCAGGTTCAGATTTTTGCAACCTTTTACGCGGAGCTTTTTTAGCAGGTTGCTCACTCTCTGCAGACTCTGTTCTCGGTTTGGTCGCTTTGCCGGAAGGAAGTTCGTCAATTACCTTAGATACGGACCATCTGGTTACTTCCAGTTTCGTCTTATCTGCTCCTACCTGAATAGTCAACGATTCGTCCCTTACTCTGGTAACGGTCCCATAGATGCCGCCGATGGTTATGATATGGTCCCCGACTTTTATATTGCTCCTCATAGCATTAATTTGCTTTTCCTTTTTCTTTTGGGGTCTGATCAAAAGGAAATACATAATAAGGATTAGCAAAATTAAAGGCATTAGCGTGTAGAGTGTATCCATGTCTCGTCCTCCTCTTAAATTCTATAAAGCATTATATCGAATAATTGTTACTTTGCAAAGGTTTTTTTCTTGATTTCCTGATTTGCTTATGCTAATATGATGTTGTTGTGCCGGCGTGATGGAATTGGCAGACGTGCGGGACTCAAAATCCCGTGGTGGCAACACCGTATCGGTTCGACCCCGATCGCCGGCACCATAAAATAACAAAATTAATATCGGGGCGTGGCGCAGTTTGGTAGCGCGTTTGACTGGGGGTCAAAAGGCCGCAGGTTCAAATCCTGTCGCTCCGACCAACAAAACTTGGATATCTTCTGATATCCAAGTTTTAATTTTTTGAACCCTGCAGTCTAACCGTTTTAATATAATGCTTATTATAGAAATTGCCCCTGTCAACGACAGGGGCAACTGTTGCTTATTTAAGCAGCGCTATTAACATTTCGTTCAGAGCCTCCATCATCCTGCGGCGCTTCATCGCCAGTTCTTCCGGTGACTCTCCGCTGTTTATGAATGTGCCTCTGAAAGTCATATCTCCTTCTCTATAATCGGTTAACACTTCATCGCATCCAAGATAGTCTTTGTAAAGACGAAGCGGTCCGGCGCTTCCCATAATGTGCTCTCCGGGAGACTGCAATCTACCGTCGGACAAATAATGATGCTCGTAGGAGGCAAAGCGCTCACACGTAGGCTGAAGGCGCTCCAAGCCCGTTGCCTCCCCCCACTCTCCTTCAAATAGATGAACCAGTTCGGCGAGCAGGTTTACACCCGTGCTGTGGAAAATGGCTGTCGGTGTCTGACTGGGTATTCTGGCATCAATCTCAAGGATCTTAAAAATGCCTTCGTCGTCTATGACTTCCAAATCCATAATCCCATAGAGGCCAATTACTTCAGCAATTTTAAATGCCATATCCTCAAATCCACGTTTCTGTTCTTCCGTAACAGGGCAGGGACATGTAACCTGATTGCAGTCATAGACATCGTCCATATGTATCTGTGTGATTTGATATGTTCGATAAGCGCCCGGTTTTCCGATGATTTCAATAGAATAGGAAGGCCCTGCGAGTTGTTCCTGAATGATCCATCCATCCTTTTCATCCGGCTTTAAATTTGATAAAAAGAGTTCAACCTCTCCCTTTGTGCGCAGGCATCGAACTCCGGCGCTGCCGCTTTCCTTTGAGGGTTTCGCAATGTATGGAGCTTTGCAATGGGGATAATATGCAGGAGCCGGAATGCCATGGTCATGAAAGAGTTTATCGGATCTTTGCTTAGAAGAAGTAATAGAATAAGCCGAAAAATCAAATGCGATTTTTAGAGGATATCTCTTTCCCAACTGTTCTAAATATGCAAGTGTCGTGTCATTTTCCATTGCGGGCAAAATCAGATCCGACTCAAGCAATATCTTAAGAAGCTCGGAATCGGGAGAACATACATCGGCGCAGATAAAAACATCGCATAATGCAGAAGCAGGAGCAGTCGGATCCCGGTCAATCAATACGGAATGATACCCGGCTTTATGAGCCAGATAAACCGCCTCCATGCCTTGCAGCCTGCCCCCTACGATAACTATCTTGTACTTCTTTTCCATCGTTTTATTTCCCTATCGCATCTCTATACTCGGCCAGAGTACCGGGAACCAGCTCCATTTCTTTTAGTATTGCCGTTACTCCTTCGACGGTTCGGCTGCCGTCATCGATGTCCATAGTATTTTGCGCTACGCCGGCAAGTCCCGTCAAAGGCGGAATAATAGAAGTAACCACATTGGCCCCGGCATTCAATCGGATTTTCAGACCTTTAATGCCGTCAACGTCCAGCGATGCGGGTATCATAACATCCGGGTTCATCAATCTTAATATGGCAATTACTTTATACTCCAGACTGCGATCCGGCGTTCCGAAATGCTCCATGGGTATCCCTTTCTGGGGAACGAAGCTCATGACCCTAAGCTGTTTTGCCCCCAGTTTATTCATGAATATCAGAGAATCCGCGATATCGGATAAGGTTTCTCCGATTCCTGTCATAATTCCTTCTTCGATGAGCATGCCCTTCGACTTGGCGTAGAGTTTTGCATCCATCCGCTCATCGTAATCCTGGTGAATGCGGAGCCGTTGGAAAAGCTCTCTGTTGTGTGTCTCCTGATAGAGAGCATACCATTCCACTCCAAGATCCGCAAAAGTGTCTATTATGCCGTGGCTCACAACGCCGGGAGAAATCATTAAGGGAAGACCGGTTATCCTTTTGATCTCTTTTATCATGTCGAATACGGGACGAAAATCTTCGTGATGATAGGATGCGTCTTCGCCCATGGTCAAATCAAGGAGAATCACACCGGACTCCCACAACTTTGTTGCAATATCTATAATTTCCGACGGATCTTTTCTATAGCGATCGATAGTATTATCCCTGCGGTAATAGCAGAAGTTGCAGTTGTTTCTGCACCAGGTCGAGAAATAGACAAACCCGTAGAGAAATATGCTGTTTCCATAGTTTTCTCTTCGAGTCTCTCTCGCCGCCGCATACAAAGCTTCGACCTCCTCCCCTTCTTTTGCGGAAAGAAGCGCAAGGATATCTTCTTTGCTGGCGTTTCCTGACTGAATGTTTTGAATCGCTTGGTATATCATAAAGTTTCCTTTCAAATTGTCTTTCAATGGCGGGGAACCCGGGAGTCTCACCCGGCTACATAGATTTAGAGTCTATGCGATCCATCCGATCCGTCCCCCATGTTATTTGCACAGTTCACCCATCATGACAGCAGTTCCAATCTGCAGCCAGTCATGGATCACCCGGTGCCGGTGTTTATTATACAGCTCTTCACTGAGGGATAATGGTATACCGGGAGCCGCCATCCGAAAATCCGGATGCAGCATCTCTTCCCGAATCCATTCTCCGTTATTTGTGGCATCAAGAAGTAGCGGGTAATTCTTTATCAATTCTATATCAGTCAATAACATTTCACGGCTCAAATCCGCAGTCTTTGCAGGGTCTATATCGAATACAACCGGATAAGCGCCCTTTTCCTTTAGAAAATGCACCATATACTGTCCTACTACCCCATAACCAAGAACCAGTACTTTATGTCCCGCAAGTCCGCCTGCCAACTGTTCCAACGCGGTTATATATCCTTTTGCGGTTGCTATATTGTTATCACTGATTCGGTCCTTTTGCCGATTTATCCCGACGAAACGTCGATCATCCGCTAAAAAAAGACAATGGGCGCCGGTTCGATATGCTTCATAAATTCCATCCACATCGGTGGCTTCCGTTACGGCCGTCTGAAAGCCGAGATGATGTAAAATAGCGGCAACGGATTGGGAAAATGTGCCGATAATGCCTTCCCCTGCCGTAATGGGCACGGCTGCTACTTTATAGGATTCGGCCGCTTCCCTTATTCTATCCGGATGTATTTCATTGGCCGCCGCAGCAAGTTCCAGCAGCGTCATACCGGTCTTGCATACAATTTCCCGGTCGTACTCCCGAATCCCCGTTTGGATATCTCGAATCCAATCCTCCTTTAGCCTTGTCATTTTTGTGTTTCCCCGCTTTCCGATGGACTTTTTTTCGCGCTTTCTGATACAAGCTCTTTTCCATAATGAGTAGAGAAAAAGGTCGAGGAATACTTCTCCAACTTCCATTCCGGAACCCGGCAGTTCGGGCAGGGCACATAAGCCCATTTATTGCGCAGCCACCTGGCGGCTCTTGAATGCCTGGAATTAAATACCCTGAACTGTTTTCCGCAGTGGGTGGTTATATCTATATAGTTACCTCTCAGCTGGATGGCTTTAACACCGTGAAGGTGTCCTTTACGGGAAGGCCAAAGCTTGATCTTCTCTAAAAGAGGATAAAGTTCTGTATATTTTCGATAATATCTTTTCTTAACTTCGCTCATGGGCTTGCCTGATTTCCTGATAATTATTTCTTTTTCTTTTCATCCAGAGCTTTCTTGGCTGATTTTACAGCTTCGATGGCGTCCTCGCTATATATATCGGCGCCTATCCGATTTTTCCATCTGGGGGTACATGGAGCGCCGCCGATCATAGTAGTATATTTTTCCCTGAGCCCAAGATCTCTTAACATGGTCTCCAGCTTTTTCTGCTCTATTAAAGTTGTGGTAAGAAGTGCGCTGGTGGCGATAATATCTACGTTGTATTTCTCAGCTGTTTCGATAATATGATTTACCGGTACTTCTCTGCCCAGGTCAATTACCTGAAATCCTGCCGCTCGTAAAGTGGAGGCGACTATATTTTTGCCAATATCATGTGTGTCACCCTCTACGGTTGCAATCAAAATCTTTCCATTGTTCTCAACCGAACCCTCCAGCAGGGACATGACCCTTTCCGTAACATCCTTCATAACTTCCGAGGAATAGAGAAGCTCAGGCAATGAAATTCTTCCACGCTCAAAGGAATTGCCGACTTCCGTATTTCCCGTACCGAACCCGGAGCGCAGCAATTCTGACAAGTCAATTCCGTGAGCGATTGCTTCATCAATCACCTCCATCGCCTTATTCTCATCAGCTTGAATAATGGATACTTTTGCCGCCAACATTAGTCGTTCCTTAAGATCCAAAGCTTTATCTCCCCCTTATATATTCAAACGGCATCCATCGAGAAATGTCAGATTCCTGCCTACACGTTTAATGCCGGAATAACCGCCGAGTACCATGGCGATCCTCTCCATTCCAAATCCGATGCCTGTCCATGTTGTATCGAAGATTCCCCATTGGCTATCCAGCGGATGCGGGCCATAAGCTCCTGATCCCAACTCAATCTGGTCTTTGACAATATCCAACGTTTCCCCGTAAACCTCGGAAGTGGTAATCTCAAGTTCATAATCCGTTATACCTACTGCAGACATTACTCCGGACGCCAGCTCTTTGAGACGATTCATTTGCCCGTCGCTGTACTCTTCTGCAAACTCCACAAGATTTAGCATTGTAAATTCGTTAAGGTGCTGCGCTCCTTGGCTTTCCTTACGAAAACACGGACCCATTTCAAAAATGCGAACAGGTTTGCGTGTGATCCGATGAATGGATTTCATCATCTCATACAGGTTAGGAGCCAGCATTGGCCTTAAACATTTGTTATTGTCAATCCAAAAAACCTGCTGTCTGAGAGGGTGATTCGAAGTAATGCCCATCTTATCAAGCATCGTTTTAGGGATAATGATCGGCGTGTTCACTTGGGTAAATCCCATTTTTGTAGTAAGCCATTCGGCAATACGTTTTTCAACAAGAGAGAGCAACGGAAGATGTCGGTTTTGAAGAAGGTCTTGCAAATCTTCTCTGTTCCTACGTACGAGCCGTGTCTCTTCTTCTTTATAAAAAGTATCGCGTTCCTCGTTGTTATTAAAGGTTTTACACAGCGTTTTTTCATCCGCATTCAGTTCGGAAAGACGCTGTTTCTGTGTCAGTGTAAAAGTCACGCTCATAATATACCTCAAAAATACATGGCCTGTAAATACACATCCTGAAAATCCGGATGGGCAGCCAGTTCAATGTGATCCACTTCATCGGGCAATCTATTGGCTTCTTCCAAAGAAGATTGGGAAAGCAAGGCCATGCAAGCCCCTGCTCCGGCGGCATTTCCAATGGATACCACTTTTCCCGGGGATACAGCCGGCAATAGCCCGATAGTTAGCGCGCTTTCTTTTTTAATGTAGTTCCCGAAAGCGCCTGCCAAAAAAACGTTATTTAAAAGGCTGTCCTCCAGTTTAAGCTCCTGCATCATAATCTTTATGCCTGCAAGGATGGCACCTTTTGCCAGTTGTACTTCGCGGATATCTTTTTGGGTGATGTAAATGTCATTCTCCTCATCGGAATAGAGGATAAAACTCTTTCCGTTTGCGCCGTCTACCAGCCGCTTCGCCAAGGAATCAGGCAGCCCGGCTTTCTCGGCTTCCTCCTTCGACAACAACTTTCCCTTCTTTGTAATCATACCGGATTTCAACAGTTCGGCAACGCAGTCAATCAGACCGGAACCGCATATTCCCACCGGTTTTGCATCTCCTATTACGGATAGTTTTACTTCGCCCTCTTGTATCTTAACGCCTTCGATGGCTCCGGTAGCAGCGCGCATTCCATGATGTATACAGGCTCCTTCAAAGGCCGGACCGGCTGCAGTGGAACATGTCAGTACAGTGCCGGAGTTTGCCAGAAGAATTTCGCCGTTGGTCCCGATGTCAATCGCCAGATTTGCCCCCTCCATCTCCTTCAATCCTGAAAAAAGCAACACGGCAACGATATCGGAGCCCACATGCCCTGCTATATTAGGCAAGACATTGACCATGGCATTCTCGTCTATAATTAAATTCAGCTCCTTTGCTTTTACCGACACCGGCCCTGTAAAACCCGGGGAAAAAGGCGCCAAAGCCAAGCTTTGAGGATCCACTCCAAGAAGCAAATGGCTCATTGTCGTATTTCCTACAGCCGTGACCTTGTTTATTGCTTTCGGATCGATTTTGTATTCTTCTTCAAATTCGCGGACAATATCATTAAAGCACTCTGCTATTAACCGCTGCATCTGCTTAAGATTACCTTCTTCTTGTCCACAATACATAATTCTCGAAATAACATCCGCTCCATAAACGCTTTGCGGATTTGTTCTGGCCGCGGTTCCGACAGGTTCAGCCTTTCTCAGATCCCAGAGCATGCCCACCACAGTTGTGGTGCCGATGTCAAAAGCCAAACCAAAACATTCTTTTGGCTCGCCCTGCCTCCATTCAATTCGGTCCGGAACAAATCCCTCAGGCAAGCGCGCCATATCCTTCTTTCGTCCCATATTGCCTGTAGCCGACAACACCTGGACCGTCAAATCGTTTTGTATCTTTACCCTGCAGGCAAGCCGAATCCCGTTATCTAACTCTTCTTTACTCAAAAAAAGTTTTTCCGTGTCGTCCGGCAGCCCTGCGTCTCCGGATATTATCTTTACTTTGCATTTGCCGCAAGTACCTTGACCGGCACAATCGGTATTAATGGTTACGGAAGCTTTGCCGGCAATTTCGGATAATGTCTCCCCTATTGCCGCCTCTTGTATCTTTCCCATAGGTTGAAATGCTATGAACATTTTATCTATAATCCTCTCTTTAGTCTCTGCCAGCTATTATTGTCGAGAAATCTTCAGTAAGTGTATGACACCGTTTACAAAGATATGTTAAGGATATCCTTAAGTTCTCCTTTAAGTCCGTTAGTAATTATACTCATCATTCGAATTCCCACCGCTGAAATCACCACGATTTCCGTTCGATTCGCCGGTTCGTGCCAGGGGACGATTTCCATATGGTTTTTGACTCCGCTGATGTAAACCGTTCCGTCTTCCGTATTGGCAAAACCTTTGATGCGATAAGCTCCATCCTGCAATACATGAAGAAATTCTTCCAAAGCTTTTTGCGGTACAGGAGCTTCCGCCACCAAGGTAAAGGTTTTCGGCCTGCTTTCCACCGTATTGGAGCTTTCTTCCCCGGGCTTGTCCGGAATACGCAGTTCATCGATCAGCTTTCGGAAATCTACGTTGCAATAAGTTGTTACATAGATAGGCGAAGTATTGTTAATAGATGATAGCTTTTCCAATACATCAGACAATTTACCCTCGTCCACCAAGTCCACCTTATTAACGATCATTGCGCCGCTGTAAGCGACCTGCTGGTGAAGCGCAGGCAGCAAATCATAATAATCAAGGAATGTCTCCGCGTCTAATACACAGACAGAGCCTCTATAGTCGTAAGGGGCTTTCGTATTTTGGGAAATACCTGTTAGAATTTGCGGCATGCTAGCCGGATCCGCAAGCCCGGACGCCTCAATAAAGAGATAAGAAATATCCTCCTTTGAAAAGGCGATGAGACTGCCTACGAAATTATCTTTAATACAGGCGCAAAAAATGGAACCGTTTGTAAGCTCCGTCATTTTGATTCCATCCTTTTCAACCAGCGCCCCGTCGATATTTATCTGGCCGAATTCATTTACAATCACTCCGATTTTTTCGTCTTTAAATTCGTTTAGCAATTGTTTTAATAAGGTTGTTTTACCGGTTCCGAGAAAACCGGTCAGCAATACAAGTTTAATCACACATAGCCTCCTTTATGATACAGGAACTCACATAACTTATGAGCCTTCGTACATTAATTATACTTTATTTTTGACAATTAATCCAGTGTTCCGCATAAGTTAATGAACCACAATCAAGCCTCATAAAATATGGCGACAGGATATCCTGCCGCCATAAAATAACTATATGTAATTACGCTTCAAGGGCTTTTTCTGCCAAAGCTCTTTCCAGTTCCCGTTCTTTCATAATGTCCTCATATTCTTTATCCGTCATCTTTTCTATGCTGATTCCGGTAAAGCCATAGAAAATGGATACAAGAGGATTCAAAAGATTCAGGAACGCATAGGGAAGATACGTCAGTGTAGCAATTCCTAAGGTAGTGGACATATAAGCTCCGCAAGTCGTCCACGGAACAAGGCTGGATGTCATGGTTCCGGCATCTTCCAAAATACGAGAAAGGTTCTTGTTGCGCAGTCTTCTGTTTTCAAATTCCTCTCTATACATCTTTCCGGGGAGTATAATAGCTACATACTGGTCTCCGCAGAGGATATTCATCAGAATACAGGTCACAACAACGACTGTAACAAGACCGCCGGTGCCTTTGGCAAGTTTCAGAAGAGCTTCACAGAGAGTATGCAGCATATTGCTGGATTCCAAAACACCACCTAAGAACATGGCACAGAAAACGATGCTGATTGCATAGAACATAGACGAGATGCCGCCGCGGGTAAGCAAATCATCGAGGAAAACATTCCCGGTTTCCGAAACAAAACCTTCATAGAGATTATAAACTGAAACCGCAACCATATCCTCACCTTGGAAAATCCCGGCGCAGAATATACCCATTAATACACCTACAAGCAACCCCGGTATTGCAGGGATTTTGAAAATTACCATCAATATTACAAAGATCGGCGGGATGAACAGAAGGGGTGATAAATTGAAGTTTGAGTTCAATGATTCCATAAGAGTTGCTACTCCCGAAACGTCTACAGCGCCTGAACGTCCGGATCCAAGAATGGCGAAAATAATCAGCGAAATGATATAAGAAGGAGTAACGGTCCATACCATGTGACGAATATGTTCAAACAGCGTTGTCCCTGCTATAGCGGGAGCCAAGTTCGTGCTATCGGAGAGAGGTGACATTTTATCACCGAAATAAGAGCCTGATATAATTGCGCCGCCTGTCATACCTGCGGGTATTCCCAATCCTGCTCCAATACCTATAAAAGCGATTCCTACTGTTCCGGCCGTGGTCCAGGAGCTACCTGTGGAAAGAGATACAATGCTGCAGATTAAGCAAGATGCAACCAGGAAAATACTCGGGTTGAGCAGCTTGAGTCCGTAATAGATCATGGCTTGAATAACGCCGCCTGAGATCCAAGAAGCAATAAGCATACCGACGATCATCAGTATAAAGCACGCCTGCATGGCTGAATTGATGCTGTTCAATATGCCTTTCTCAAGAAAATTCCAACTGTAACCGTTTATCTTAGCAATAATTGCAGCCACACAACCTGCAAACAAGAGCGGGATATGTATATAACCGTCGTATGCGATAATCGTATATCCCATTGATACTATAATTGTTAAAAATACAATTGCAATTTGCCAACCGGGGATTTTTTTGCCCATTTTTTTCCTCACTTTCAATTAGTCATAGCAATAGTTAATTTATGTAAGTCGCTTTCCACATAAAGTCAAGCTACAAACATACCATAATTTAAAAAAGTAATGAATTATGTGAGATGGGTTTTACTTTGTGATACCGGCAGGCGAAATGCTCTTTCTGTTCCCTGACAGACGGAGCATTTCGCTTTCGGATCTTTTATGTTTATGCTGCTACTTAATGCCTGCTCTTTCTTTGAATCTCTCAACAGAATTGATCTTGATATCTAACAGTTCTGCAATCCTGAACTTGGCTTCCATACCTATGTTAGCCTCTGCGCAGGGTTCAACATGACCGAGACCAATACCCAATTCTTCTCTTACTTCCGACATAGTAACTACGTCGCAAAGTTCCTCGAGCGTAACATTCAGCTTTTCCGCAACATATTTCTTGGCTTCGTCGATCTTCATCTTACGAGCCAGCTGCATCCGCAGAACCAGATCTCCGGCTGTACGGACGCCGCCCATGCTTGCGGCAAGCGCATGTGTTGCTTCTGCTCCGAGGGGGTCGCCTACGCCAATCTACAATCCGTCGATTTTGCAGATTTCTACTAACGCCTTGTCAACCCTTGACACTATATCGCTGGGCAGGTTTTCGCACATAGGTACGCCGCATACGCCCATTCCGGCATTCGCGTGGATGGGGATTTCGGCTACTTCTGTACAGGCTTTGATGAAGGTGCAGACTCTCGCAATATTCCACGGGAAAGTCATGTTGCAGTTGGTGTTGACCACCGGACCGAAAATAGAGGCCCCAGCCTTTTCGGCAAGCTTCACCTGCTTGTGGGGATAGAGTCCAGCTAAGCGGACACCGTCATATTCCAGCCGTCCGTGCATTCCAAGAACAAATTCTCCGGCCATACCGATTTCAACATTCAAATCCGGGAATCTCTCTTTGATTGCTTCTGTGGCTAATAAGGAAACCAAGAAGTCTGCGTCTCCCGCCGCGCCGCTGGTATCCAGGTTGATCCCGTCGGCTCCCACGTCATACATCTGCTCAGCTACATAAAGAATGTCTTTTACGGCATGCTCCACCGCTTCTTCCTGAGCAGCCAGCGCCTCTTTGATCTTACCTTCCGGCAAGAGTACCGCCCAGTTATCTACAGGGCCGTCGGGCTTTGTGTAGAAACCCAGGTTAGGCATAGCGCCGTAGAACAGCGGCATTGTTGTGCGGTTCAGAGCATGTTTCAACACGGTGGCTTCCCGCTTTGCAACACCTTTTACAGTCTTGTAATTGTAATCGCTGTAACCGATGTCTACGGAGTCGCAACCCAAGATTCTTTCGTGAAGCATGGCATTTACAGCTCTGTCAACAGGGATGCCGCACTTGGTGTTGATCTTGTCCGAACCGGAGTCGCTTGTAGTAACGATCTGCATACCCGGCTCAACGCCTACGATAGAACCCGGCATTGTAATGATGTTATAAAGGTGCTCAAATTCTTCGTCAGTAAGAGGTGCGATTTTACCTCTCGTAACCGCATCTTCCATGCCGGCTTTCATGTCTTCCCGAATTTCCGCTTCGGTCATATACACAATCGAGCCGTCACCCATGCGGGTAAAGTACTTTTTCTCCTGCATTTTAACTTTCCTTTCTTTCCAATTCTCGCGCTTCTTCTTCTCCTTCTAAAACGATATCGCGAATCTTCTTACGGACATCTTCCGGGAGAGGAGTCGGCTTATAGTTCTCAAGAATCTCGATGGCTTGCTCCCTGGCAACCTCAGCGATATCCTTAGAACCGCTCTTTTCCCAACTGTCCCTCATCTTTCTGTTGATCAAAGTGGTGGTGGACAATTCCTGACGCATGTATTTCAATGTGTGACGTTCTGCCAGATAGTTTCCGGCAGGTCCCACCTTCTTGATCACATCAAGGGCGATGGTTTCTTTGTTGACCGCAATTCCCTGAAGTATCCTTCGGATCATTCTCACGATTTCCTGGTCAATAAGAAGCTGCTCATAGCTCATGGTCATTCCCATTTCCAGCATACCCATTCCGTAGATCACATTGCTCCCTGTCAATGCGGGCAGAATGGCTGTCATAGTCTTCTCATGACCTATTTGAGCATCAATTATCTTGCTGTCTCCCTAAGTCCCGCCTACATTGGTGGGAATTCCATAGTAATGTCCGATCTGCCCCACTGCGGAACCAAACATAGCATGTTCCGGAGCGCCTACCGGCGACGTGGCAGATCTCATGTCCATAATGGTAGTGGAACTGCCGTACAGGATCGGATTACCCTTGTTGACAATCTGTGACAAGACAATCCCGCCCAGGATTTCAGCATTTGTAGTGACCAGCGTTCCTGCCAGAGTAGCCGGCGTTGTGCCGCCGCAAAGCCCCATTGACAGGATATCGATGGGAAGTCCGTGTCTGGCGGAAAGTATAATAATACTGGTTTCGTTTTCGTTTATTTCCAGAGGGCTGTTGGGGCATGCTCCCATGGTGACGATAGGACGCTCTCTCAGCTTGTCGTAGCCGCCCTGAATAGCAGCTGCCATGTCGATAAACCGCTGCGTATTCTTTACCCCTTCCAGATCATGCGCAAAGTTCTTTGTGAGGTTATTGAAGACAACCTCCGCTTCGTGGAGCGATCTTACTTTTTGATTTACATCTCCTGCAGTTACAGCAATGGAGAATACGTCGATTGAATCCAAAGCGTCACAGAAACGCGCCACATTTCCCAGGTCCTCTTTTGTGGATTCCCTGACTTGACCCGTATAAGGATCCATCATCAGAACGCCGGTACCAAAGTTCTTGAATGCTACATTTTTGCCGCCAACCAGCGTATCATTTTTGGGGTCTCTGCCACAAAGGACGAACTCTTCAGGACAGGATTCAATGCTGTCATTGACAAGATTTCTGGGAAAGCGAACCCTCTCGTTCTCTTTGTCTACGTCACAACCTGCTGCACTGTAGATTTCCAGGGCTTCTTCACCGTGAATCTGAAGACCGTAATCCTCCATGAGTTCCAATGTGGCCTCGTGGAGCGCATCCAGGTCCTCATTACCAAGGATGCAATAGCCCTTGATATCTTCTTCGTGCCTGAATTTAGCCATTTTTTCCTCCTTTCCTGACTATATAGCTATACGAAATCTCGCTGGTCCGTTTACTCTCCCAGCCAGGAAAGAATCACCTGTACAGCCTCGCTGGCATCCTCGCAGTAAGCATCGGCGCCGATCTTTTCTGCCCAGCGTTTGGTGACGGGGGCTCCTCCGACAAGAGTCTTTACCTTGTCACGAATGCCGGCTTTAACAAGGGCCTCTTCGATTTTCTTCTGCTCCGTCATGGTAGTGGTAAGCAATGCGCTGCTTCCTACAAAATCTGCGTTGTACTCGATTGCCTTTTCAACAAATACTTCAGCCGGTACTTCACGGCCCAGATCGTGCACTTCAATACCGTTAGTTTTGATGAGAGAGGCAACAATGCCCTTTCCGATGTCATGCACATCGCCTGCAACCGTACCGATTACCATGACACCTTTTTTAGGAACATCGACGGCCTGCATTTTGGCTTCGATTTTTTCTGTGACAGCTTTCATAACTTCTGTGGAGAAAATCAATTCGGGGAGGAAGATTTCTCCTCTTCCGAAGCGATCGCCCAGCTCTCTCATTCCTGCGCTGTAACCGTCGCTCAAGAGCTCAACTACATCCATTCCTTCCGCTTCTGCCTGAGCAAGAACTTCGAGAGCCTTTTCTTCATCGCTATCGATAATGGACTCGGCAGCAGCCTTCAACAGCATTTCCTTATTCATCTTTTTCCCTCCTATATGCTATTCTGATATCAGAAATATCATCCTTTATTTAACTTTCTTAGCTTCGGCGTATTTCTTTATTTCCGCAATAAGCTCTTCCCTCGACGGAATGATGGAAATGTATTTCTGCTCGCCATCGATGCACATGGTGGGCAGGTTCGTAAGTCCCATCTTTCTGGTTCTCGCAATGTCTTCGCGGATGAAATACTTATAGACTCTGTATTCTGCGATGTCTTTGATTTCATCGTAAATGTCAACTACGCTGTTCAGCATGTATGTGCATGCGGCGCATTGATCGGGATCAAGCAAGAACAATTCGATAAGAACTTTGTCAAGGTTTTTGTAATCCGGGATCTCAACATCGATATCGTCTACTACCACGGTATAGTTCTCCAGCATCTTCCGAGCATCGTCGGGATTTCTGACAGCCTGAGCAGCTGCAATGGTGTTTTCAATGGGCGTATCATAAGGCATGTCGCAACCCGGGCTTAAGATAAAGTTGTGGTGGTCAACACTGTCCAGAATATCGATAACACTCTTCATGTTGTCCTGTTGATTTCCGAGCAGCATTGTGGTGGTCAGAGGAATGTTTCCTCCGATGGTAATGTTGTATTTATCGCTGATCTTCTTAGCTTCCACCAGGTTGACGTTTTCGTCTACAGAAATGCCATCCGGATTCATCTTGCACATAGCTTCAATCTGCTTGGAGGCGTTTCCGCATACGAAGAAGCTGGAGAGCGCTCCTTTGCTCCGTATGAAGTCAAAGACTGCAATGAAACCTTCAGAAAGCAGATCCTCGATGTGTTTCGGAGACACCTGGCTGACAAGGGGGTCTACGATGGCAATGACATCCATTCCTGCTTCAATGTAATATTCCGCCATTTGAATGCAGACTTCCGAGCAGAATCCGATCAATTCTTTCACATACTGAGCATCTTTTACCATATCCATGAAGATGGCTGTGCCTCTTAAATGAGAAGCAAGGGTAAAAGGTCCACAAATTAATCCGTACAGAGCAGTCTGATCACCGATCTCAGCTTTTACTCTGCGCATTGCATCCAATATCAAAGGAATTCTTCCCGATTCTTTCGTTGGGATGATGCACCTGCAGGGGATTGTCTTATCTTCCGCAAGGGGATGGGATTTTACTGAAGGAGGATTGTTGTCTGCCCAAAGCAATGAACATCCCAGTATTTCAGCTTCAACTTGCAGATCAAACGTTATAGGCATGCCATCCGGCATGTACAACTTATTTACTTCAAGAAGTGATTCTACCAGTTTGTCAGAATCAGTAAGGATTTCCTTTCCGGTATAACCCTTTAGTTTTCCGGCATGAACTCCGGCGAAAGGTACCCAAGGTACGCGTTCGGTTTTCTCGTGGCGCAGTGCCTTTATTACCAGTTCTTTTCCCATTCTTTCCTCCGTTTTATTATAGATTTTGGCATGAATAGTTACTTCTACACCAGTACTATTCACCATATTTATGATACATATTACAGATAATAAAGGATAGGAGGATTTAAGTATTATTTTGTAATATTTTTGGTTCGGTTGTCTCTGCCTTGCATATTCTCCGAAGGTTTGGTAAAATATTATTACCTAAACTGCAAATTTAGGTAGTTTAATGAGGTGAAGACATTGAATCAGGAATTTTTATCGGTTATAAACGTGTCCGACCATCGGCTTTCAAACTATCTTATAGAGTCCATCAGCGCCTTCAGCGTTATGATGAAAATTCCCGTAACGTATATGGATAATAAGGGAGAAATACGACTTGAATGGGGTGAAGAGTATAAAATCTGCAGCCACTCTCACCAGTACGGAGACTCTATGTCTCCCTGCGGCCGGAATCTGCTCTCTTCATTGAACTATGCCTCACAGCTGGGCGAACCGTATATTTTCGTATGCAGAGGGGGTCTTGTTAAGATTGCGGTAGCCTTGCTGCAGGATAATAAGCTTGTAGGCGGCTTTCTGGCCGGTCCCATTGTAATGGCCTCTCTTCGTGAAACCACAATTACAAAAGTTCTAAGAGAAGATACCGTAAGCGATGACGATTACCCAAAGCTTATTATGACACTGAATAAAATAAATTCTTTTACTCCGGAAGAAGTATCCCATTTGTCAGTCATGCTGAACAACTGCGTTCTATCCTCAGTTGAAAATGCGGGGGAATACTTCATTCGAAACGAACGATACAGAAGGCAGACTAAGCTGAATTCCGAAGTTCGAAAATATAAAAAGACGCAGAAGGCAATGAGCTATCCTCACGAATTGGAAAAGCAGGTCAGCCAGCTGGTGAGCAGCGGCGACAGCCACGGAACCGCTGATGTCGCTTCTCAATTAATGGATGAAATTTATCTTTTAGAAGCCGGCGATCTGGAAGCGGTAAAAATGAAAATCTACAGTTTGTGCAATCTGCTGATCCGAGGCCTTCCGGACTGGGATCAATCTTCAATTGAAGAAGATTTGAGTAATCTGGATATATTAGCAGAAGAAACGGATTACGAAAGCATGAAACGATTGGCATGCTCCTTCCTCGGTGATCTGGCGGTTACATATGCGGAAAGCTTCTATCATGGTTCATCCGAAATCGTGAAGAAAACTATAAAATATATGAATAAGCATTTCAAAGAAAAGTTGACTCTTGGGGACAGCGCAACCCACTTCCATGTGAATCAATCTTATTTATCCGCGCTTTTTAAGCAGGAAATGGGAAAGAGTTTTACAGAATATCTTACGCTATTAAGGCTCCGGGAAGCAAAAAAGCTTCTCAGAGAGACGGAGCTGAATCTGACAGATATTGCCTACCAATGCGGCTTTTCGGACCAAAGTTACTTTTCGAAAGTTTTCCGTAAAACGGAAGGACTCTCGCCGAAGGAATACAGGAAGCAGAAACGTTTTTCCTATTAAACGTCCTCTCGCACGCCTGAACGATTGCAAAAGGCGCAGCCGGAGGTACCCCCGATGCAGCTCTCGCAGGAAAGAGGCGGCAGCTGGGTACTGTCTTTAACGGACAGATAAAGCCCTGTCACACTTTTTTGAGGCACCATCATACCGCCGGAACTGAGGTAGACGTCCACAAGGGAGGCGTCGATGATTTGAAAGAGTTCGGCGGTTTGCTCCGACGGCATTCCATAATAACCGGGACCAAAAGGTTCGGATAACACGCCGGCATCTTCCTTTGAAGATTCGGCAGATGAAATATGCTCTCCCACTTTTGTCCGCAACGCATCCACCAGAGAAGTTCCCCAAACATCACCGTAAAGCTGGTCAACTAACTGCTCGCTGTCCGTATATACCTTTCCCGCGGTAAGTAAATAAAAATACGCGCCTTTTACATTTTCAAGGCTAAGCATTTCAAAAGCATTGCAGCAGATCGGTACGCCTTGAAAATAGAAGACTTTTCCTTCTTTCCTTTCCGGAACCAAATAGCGATAAACCGCTTTTAAATCCGCTTTATTACGGAGTTCTTCGTAGATTTCAAGGGCGCGGGACCACATCCGCATATGCTTTTCATTATTTAGGTCAAATCTTGCCGTTGACAGAAAATATTCCTCTGCTACCGGATATATATCCTCTATGGGAATGTGTAAAACCTGATGATCTTTTAAGTCCGTCATTCTTGATTCTTCCTACGCCTCTCTTCTTTCTCTCTTTCCTCTGCCTCTAGAATCGTATAAGCCACTTTACCGACCAGCGTCCTGGGCAGAGATTCACGATACTCAAATTCATAAGGCATTGCGTACTTTGCAATATTCTTTTCACAATGCTTCCGAATGCTTTCCTTTACCTCATCCGTTGGCGCTATGTTGGGTTTTAATACGATAAAAGCCTTGACTTTCTGAATTTTATACGGATCGTCTACCCCGATGACGGTGGACATAAGGACAGCCTCGTGGGCATCGATAATATTCTCCAACTGGGACGGATAAATGGAATAACCGGAAGAGACGATCATCCTTTTCAGACGTTGCCTGAAATAAACAAATCCGTCTTCATCCATAAATCCTAAATCTCCTGTATGGAGCCACGTCAGGCCATCGGGATGAATCTGCAACACATGGGCCGTTTCCTTCGGATTTCCGACATACCCCATCATCACGGTAGGCCCGTTGATGCAGATTTCACCTTCGGTTCCGTAAGGCACTTCCTCCTGGGTATTCGGCTTTACTATTTTATAATACGTATCGGGAAAAGGCAAACCGATGCTTCCTTCCCGATAATAGTTTTTCGGCGTCAAGCAACTGGCCGTTACGCATTCCGTCGTGCCGTATCCTTCCCTGATCTGCACCTTGGCGCCGTGCTCCTTCAGGAATGCATCCACCTTTTTCTTCAATTCAATGGACAGCGAATCACCTCCACAGAACACACCTTTCAGGCAACTCAGGTCCGTTTTCTTTATCTTATTGCTCCTCAACAGCGCTTCATATAATGTAGGCACACCCGCTATAAAGTTTGGCTGGTTTTTCTTGAGCAACGGTCCGAATGTTTGCGCGCTGAATGCGGGGATTAAAATGCATTTGCAACCGTTAACAAGCATGGTATGAATCCCGATACCCAGTCCGAAACCATGGAATATAGGCATGATGGATAGCATCGAGTCCCCCGGTAATACACAATCCCCCATAGCCGTAGTCTGCATAGCCAAAGCATTAAAGTTCACATTGGTGAGAAGAATCCCTTTTGTGAACCCGGTGGTTCCGCCGCTGTACAGAATGACTGCCGGGTCATTGCCCTTTCGAGAAACTATGTATTCCAGTCCATATCTTTCTCCCGTCTCCAGAAAGTCTTTCCAAAAAACAACATCGGCATTTCTGGGGATCGGCTTGATTTTACGACCTTTTGTGAGAAAATACCCCACTGTCTTCAGCGTGTTCAGTCTATCCTTAATGCTCGTAATTATTAAATATCTAACATTGGTATTCTTTATTACACTTTCGAATTTACAGTAGAAAGCATCCAGCGTTATGGCTGCGACGCTATTGGAATCCTGCAGGTAAAATTCAATTTCACCTTCGGATGATAAGGGATGGATCATATTCGATACAGCCCCGATCATATTGATGGCGTAAAACATTATGATGGCTTGTGGTACGTTGGGAAGGCAGACAGTAACACGGTCGTCTTCTTTGATTCCCAACGCCTTCAGCGCTTTGGCACACTGATGAACCTCTTTTATAAACTCCGCATACGTAATTTGTGTGCCTAGAAAATCATAGGCAATATAGTTTGGATATTCTTCCGCCGCTTTTTCCACCATCTCGTACATGGATATATCCGGATAATCCAGATGATGGGGAACGGAATCATAAAATGCAAGCCAAGGAGCTTTAACCATCGTAATTCACCTCTTCCTTAAACGGTGTTTCAAGAAGCTCAGGATTATTTAACAGATACTTAAATAACTTGATGGATTTGGCAAAGTAAAAGCCGTCTCCGATTCGCTCGTCAATGGTTATCCCCATCTCCACAACATCTCTAATGCGAGTATTCCCGTCCGCGTCGATCACATTTTCCTTGTGAATTTCTCCTACTGTGACCATTAGGGAATTGGTGCCATACTCCGTCAAGTGGTGATAAGGAGCCCCGCATTTGATACTGCCCAGGTTAGCGATCAATACCGTCGTATAATAAGGATCCACGGCAGATAGAGATTTGGGCATGCAACTATAATATTCAAGTATATTGAGAACCGTTGCGAAAAGTCTGAGCACCGGTCTTGGGAATTTCACCAGAAAATTAAGAATTCCATCCAGATCGTTGCCCCCCGTTTCCCTTACTTCCTGCACGGTCCCTCGAACTTTTTGGTTGATCTGATCCAAAGTGGAGTCTCCGTTGGTACGTAATATCATGAGACTTTCTTCTCCTTTGTCGGAGAATTGTTTTTTAATAACAAAGGAAAAACTTACATCATACCTTTCATAGTATCTCCTGCCGGAAATAAACCGGTTTAAATAAGGCCTGTGGACTATCGTCTTGGCAAAGGCGGCTAAAATCAAATGGAACAAAGTAAACTTTTGATCCGGGTCCGATTCATTTCTTTTGTTTATGTACTTCAAGGCCTCTGTCACATCGACCTTTTCATTTATGTACACCTCAGAATCACACCGTCTCTTCAATACATAGGGCATAAACTGATGCATTGCGTCCAGGTCACGCACTCGCCTGGCATCATGCCGATCTCCTCTTTTTCGTTTCTGCATTTCCTATTTACACTCCGCTATCAATATACTCTTTCTTTTAGCATTCGATCAATCCGTTATACCGATAACATACTGAATAACACATAACATTTACTTTATCACATTTTGCAGTTGATGTCAGACCCTTTTTATAAAAAGTGTCTGACACCAAGTACAACAACATCAAATCCATCATCTGCGTATATATCAGTATATGCGTTCATGTTTATTATATCAGAGCGAAGGAAAACTCTCCTTGAATGCACAGTTTTCCTTCCACGTAACCTTTTCCCTTTGCAAAAACAAAAGGAGGTTTCGTTTTGATGATTTCACATTCAAAGATCACCTGATCTCCCGGTTTTACGGGATTTCTAAAACGAACGTTATCCAAGCTTGTGTAATAAGGGGTTTTATCTTTTGCCTCTTTTGAAAGTAAGACTCCGCAAGTCTGCGCCATCATTTCACATAAAATAACTCCCGGCACTACCGGATTGCCCGGGAAATGCCCCTGGAGAAAAAATTCATCTCCGCGTACATTATAAACTCCTACGGCTTTCCCCGATTCGTCAATATCCGCCTCGTCTAGGAGCAGCATCGGTTTCCGATGAGGCAGAATCTTCTCCAGATCCGCAACGTTCATATTCAAACTCCTTTCCGGAAGACTAAGGCGGCGTTGTGTCCGCCAAATCCGAGAGATGTGGACACCGCCAGATCTACATCCGCTTTCGCCTTTTTATTAGGGGTATAGTTCAGATCGCAATCCGGGTCCGGCTCTTTATACCCTATAGTCGGCGGAATCTCACCGGTTTTTAGGGCAATAAGGCATGCAATGGCTTCTACTGCTCCCGCAGCTCCCAGCATATGCCCGGTCATGGACTTGGTGCTGCTGATATATATTTCCCTTGCCGCTTCCTCTCCCAGCACCTTCTTAAGAGCGATGGTTTCCGCTTTATCGTTTAAAGGCGTGGACGTCCCGTGGGCATTGTAATAGAGTTTCATTTCTCTTGTATACCCTGCCTCTTCCAATGCAAGTCGAATGGCATTGGCCGCTCCTTCGGCTTCCGGATGGGGCGCTGTAATATGATAGGCATCGCAGGTATTGGAATAACCCACTATTTCACCTAATATCTTTGCTCCGCGGCTTTTTGCATGTTCATACTCTTCCAGAATTAAAATTCCTGCGCCTTCTCCTATTACAAAGCCGTCTCGTCTTGCATCGAAAGGAATCGAACTTTCATTGGGGATGTTCCTGGTAGAAAGAGCGGTGCTGTTCGTAAATCCTGCAACTGCAAGACCGTTAATAGCAGCCTCGCTTCCTCCCGCAATTATGGCGTCGGCATAACCGAAACGTATGGCTCGATAAGCCTCGCCGATGGCATGAGATGAGGTGGCGCATGCGGTAACCACCGGAAGACACGGTCCCATAGCATTATACTGGATGGCAATATTTCCCGATGCCATATTAGAAATCATCATGGGAATGAACAAAGGAGAGACCTTTCTCGAACCCCCGTTCATGAATTTTTCCATAGTGCTTACAAGAGTATCCATACCGCCGATTCCGGAGCCGACATAGACGCCAAACCTCTCCGGCTCCACCTTTCCGAATATACCGCTTTGCTCAACTGCTTCTTTGGCAGCCACAACGGCATATTGGGTAAAAAGATCCATCCGACGGGCTTCGCTCTTATCCACATAATCGGTTACTTGGAAGTCTTTCACCTCTGCGGCAATTTTAACTTTAAAGTCATCCGCATTAAAACGGGTAATATAATCGATTCCACAGATACCGTCTAAAAGATTCTTGCGGAAGGTTTCAATGTCATTCCCGATGGGAGAAACGACTCCCATCCCCGTTATTGCTACTCTTCTCAAATATACAACCCCCCGTCTATCTTAATTACTTCGCCGGTGATATAACCGCTATCATCGGATGCCAAGAAAGCCGCCAGTTTCGCCACATCTTCAGGCAGCCCCATTCTTTTGAGAGGAATCAGCCCTAAAGCGGATTCTTTAACCTTGTCCGAAAGAGCTTGTGTCATATCCGTTTCGATAAAACCGGGAGCGATGGCATTGCAGGTTACATTTCTTCCCGCCAGCTCTTTGGCCACGGTTTTCGTAAGACCGATGATTCCTGCCTTGGCGCTGGAGTAATTCGCCTGTCCCGGATTGCCCATCAGCCCGGATACGGAAGAAATGTTAATGATCCGCCCTGTCCGCCGCCGCATCATATGAGAATATAAATGCTTGATCATATAGAAGCTGCCCTTCAGATTCGTGTCGACTACGCTGTTGAAGCTATCTTCATCCATGGTCAACAACAATCCGTCTTTTGTGATCCCTGCATTGTTGACCAGAATATCTATATATGAGAAATCATCCAGGATCATCTCTACTGCTTTTTTCGTTTCCTTAAAAGAACTGACGTCGCATTGATAAGCGATAGCTTTCGCCCCCAAGGCCTTCAGCGCCGCCACCGTCTCCTCGGCAGCCTCATTATTGCCCCCGTAAATCAGAGCCACGGAAGCGCCTCTTGCGGCGAACTCCATTGCAATCGCTCTTCCGATTCCCCGACTCCCTCCGGTTATAATCGCATTTTTATTACTCAGCATTCTTCAACACCTCCAACGTGTTCTTCAAACTTTTTTCGTCTTCAACATTAAGGATGCGCGCTCCCGGAAGGATCTTGGCAATCATATTGCTCAGAGT
Source organism: Anaerovoracaceae bacterium (assembly GCA_050953365.1). GTDB lineage: Bacteria > Bacillota > Clostridia > Peptostreptococcales > Anaerovoracaceae > UBA1426. The sequence goes on from JBMNMN010000002.1 coordinate 558,443, forward strand.
TTTGCCGGGGCCGGCTTCAATGAATGTATCGACTCCATCTCTGCTCATGTTCAGAACCAGCGGATACCAAAGCACCGGAGAATCGATTTGCTGAAATAACTGTGCTTTCCCTTCGTAAGGCTCCCCCGTTACGTTAGAATATACGGGAATGCGCCCTTCTGCAAAAGGCAGTCCCTCAAATTCCTTTTCCAAGGCCTTTCTTGCATCCTCCATCATAGGGGAATGAAAGCCGCCGCTCACTGCCAGCTTTATCGCCTTGCCTCCAGCCGCTGCCACTGCCTGCGGGAAGCCTTCCGCAGCTTCTGCGGTGCAGGACACGGATATTTGGGTCTCATTATTGAAATTCACCGGATAACAACCTTCTCTGCTGCTGCAAAGCTTTATGACCTGTCTACTGTCAAGTCCCAATACGGCAAACATAATCCCGGGATTTTTATTTCCACTCTCCTGCATTGCAAGGGCTCTGGAAATAATATAACGAAAGGCCCCTTCTTCAGAGAGGTAACCTCCATAAGCCAAAGCGGTGACTTCGCCCATAGAAAAACCCGCGGCGCAATCGGCTGTAATGCCATTTTCTGCAAGAGCCGCCGCCGCTGCATAGCTGACGCAAAAGATGCACGGCTGTGTGTTTTCCGTTTGCTGAAGTTCTTCTTTGCTCCCCTCAAAACACTGTTTTGATGTTCCGGGCCGAATTGCGTCCGCCATATTAAACACATTGGCCGCAGATTCCGAACACCGGGCCAGCTCTTTTCCCATACCGCTATATTGGGCTCCCTGTCCGGAAAAAACAATCGCTATTTTACCCATTTCAATCCACCCAGTAACGCTTCTTTTGTCTGCGCAATCAGTTCCTGTATGATTTCTTCTACTGTTTGCTCTTTTTTTACAAGTCCGCTGCTCTGACCGGCCATAAAGCATCCGTTCTTTTCATCACCCTCCTGGACGGCTCTTCGTAAAGCTCCCGCCCCGAATGCCTCCAATTCCTCGAGTGTCTTTGCGCTGTCATTCTCGTTTTTCAGGAAGGCTCTTGTAAAGGGTGTTTTTAACGCCCGTACCGGATGTCCAAGCCTCTTTCCCGTGGTCATGGTATCGATATCCTTTGCCGTGAGAATCTTATCCTTATAGGTCTGATGAATCGTACATTCCCGGGCGACTAAGAATCTGGTGCCCAGCTGAACACCGGATGCGCCCAGCATGAAAGCCGCCGCAATTCCTCTGCCGTCTGCAATGCCTCCCGCAGCAATGACGGGAATATCCACCGCATCGCAAACCTGCGGGACGAGAGGCATGGTATTTAACTCGCCTACGTGTCCTCCCGCCTCTCCGCCTTCTGCAATAACGGCGGAAGCTCCTGCCCGTTGAACCATTTTGGCCATACCGCAGGAAGGCACCACCGGAATTACTTTGATACCCGCCGCAATCCAGTCCTTCATGTATTTGGTCGGCAGGCCGGCGCCGGTTGTGACCACTTTGATATTTTCCTCAATGACCAGCTTTGCTATTTCCTCCACAAAAGGACTCATGAGCATAATATTTACGCCAAAGGGCTTATCCGTAATCTCCCGTGTCTTGTGAATCTCTTCCCGTACTGCTTCCGCGGGAGCGTTTGCCGCCGCAATAATTCCCAGACCTCCCGCATTGGAAACGGCTCCTGCCAGAGAAGCATTGGCCACCCAGGCCATGCCTCCCTGGAAGATGGGATATTCGATTCCCAGTAATTCTGTAATAATCGTCTTCATTCTTGTACTTGCTCCGTTTCTACAGCTAGGTTTATTCTACCAGGCTGTCTACAAGATCCACCAGATCTCCCACGGTCTTGATACTGTCATCAATTTCTAACGTTATTCCGAAGGCTTCTTCGATGGACATGACAACTTCGATCACATCCAGCGAGTCAAGTTCCATATCATCGAAAGATGTTTCCGGGGTAATTTCGGATAACTCCATATCCTTATTCTCAGCAATCAGTTCTGCAATTTTGTTAAATGTCATAATTCTATCCTCCATACACTTTTTTTCATACAATTTATTTTCAGCTTTATAAAAGCTTTATAACTCTATTACGCAAGCCCCTGTAGTCAGTCCGCCTCCGAAAGCAGTTAAGACAATAATATCTCCTTTCTTCAGCTTCCCTTCTTCCACCAGCTCATCTAAAAGTAAAGGTATACTTGCGGATGAGGTGTTGCCGTAATGATCGATCCCCATAGCCAGCTGCTCGTCTGAGAAGCCCAGTTTTTCTTTTGCTACCTGAAACACTCTCAGATTAGCTTGATGAGGAATCAGCATTTTTACGTCTTCCACTTTCACTCCGGCCATCCGCATAACGTCTTTTACATCACGCAGCACCGATGTAACAGCAAATTTGAATACCTCGCCGCCCTTCATGCGGAAATGAGGGTCAAGTTTCGGCTGCTTGCCGTAAGGGCTGGGAGGAAAAGTGTTGCCGATGACCAACAGCTCATTATCACCTTTCGCCGTTATTTTAATAGATTTCAGCCCGTCGCCTTTTCTCACCACAACCGCGCCTGCTCCGTCTCCGAATAGCACGCATGTGCTTCTGTCCGTCCAGTCAAGATGGCGTGTCATCATTTCCGCGCCGATAACCAATACGGTTTCAGCTTTGCCGGATGCTATATAAGCATCCGCCTGATCCAAGGCATAAAGAAAGCCGGAACACGCAGCATTCAGATCAACTGCAGGACAATTTGCCCCAATATCTCTCTGCACCAGACATGCCAGCGAAGGGCAGGCGTAGTCCCCTTTCATCGTGGCACAGAGAATCAGATCCAGATCTTTTGCCGATATCCCTGCTTTCACTAAAGCGTTATTTGCAGCCTTTACAGAAAGCTCCGTAACGGTTTCATGAATACTTACATACCTGGTATTAATGCCTGTCCTTGCGACGATCCATTCATCGCTGGTATCCACGATCCGGGACAACATTTCGTTGTCCAGCACAAATTCCGGGTGCGCTCTACCTGTTCCTATGATTTGAAAACTCATTCGCTCCTCCATATTTAGCCATTTTCTTCTTAAAAAACTCGTCAAGGTGGCGGACTCCGATCAATAATGTATCCTTCTCTTCTTCGGTCAGATCCTGAGCTGCAGCCCTTACCATTTTCAGATGAATATATCGGTGAAGCCGATATATTTTCTCTCCTTCCCGAGTGAGGCGGACAATCACAGCGCGGCCGTCTTCGTGGCTCTTCTCCTTGGTGATATAACCTTTCTTAACCAGCTTATTGACCGCCACTGTAGCGGATGGTACTGCAATTTGCAGCAAAGAAGCAATCTCTGTGACCGTCAAGGCTCGGTCTTTACTTTTCCGTACCGCTTCAATCAGATGCACCTCTGCTATGGAAAGCCTGGGAGCGCTTCTTTGAAGAATGAGCTCCTCAACCTTCAGGATGTCTCGGAAAGTCTGAATAAGCAGCTCGTTAAGTTTGCTTTCAAATGTATCCACGGCAGGCCCTCCTTTCTTTCATTAATTGGGCACTTCCTACGCAGCTCGTTTCCTTGCCTGTACTAAAATTATATATTTAGTTAGTCTATCTAATTATATCAAGCATCCTTTCCTTGTCAATCCCTTTTTAAGGCAGATTTTCCTCTACCCTCATTAAGAAAAGGATGTGCTGCTGTTTTTTTCGTGATGAATTCCCGGCTTTCAACATAGATATAAAAAAGTGAGACTTTGTGAGGAAGGACGTGATAATACCCATGTTTGCTCTGCTACGACGCAAACGAGCTCTCCACTTGTTTGCCGGCTTACTAACGTTGTTAGTTCTTAGTTGTAGTGGCTGGCTTTTCTTCACAAAGATTCTACCTGTGGGGACCGTGGAAATTGTCACCGTGGGGACCGTAGAGGCGGAAGAAGCGGACTATATAAAATGGGTGGATTTCAATGTTCCTTACACAGCTTTGGATTATGCGCTGAAGCTTCACATCGAATCCCGGAACAGCGATACTCCTTTGAATTGGATTGAACTTCTGGCATATCTTGCTGCGGAAAGCGGCAATAGTTTTAAAGGCTTTAAAACAAGTAAGCTTGATTCGATAGCCGACAAGCTTCGGGAAGGGCAAACCATGGAAACACTGACCCAAGACATGAAGTATTATGACTACTATCTTGAGGCATATACGGCCATCCTGTCGGGTCTTGTGGGAGAATATGAAATAGAAGTCCCGGACGAAACCTCCCCCACCGGCAAACGCTGGGAACGAAAATACGGACTTAAGGCATTTTGTCCTATCGCAAAAAATTTCCCTTACAGCGATTACGATGACTTTGGCGCCGGTCGGGCATACGGCTTTTCACGGCGCCACCTGGGTCACGATATGATCGGATCCGTAGGCACTCCAATCGTTGCAGTAGAAGGCGGAACTGTGGAGGCAATGGGTTGGAACCAGTACGGCGGCTGGCGCCTCGGAATACGCAGCTATGATAAAAAAAGATATTACTATTATGCCCATCTGCGCAAGGATTTTCCCTTTCACAAGTCTCTTACCGTAGGCTCTGTGGTCAAACCCGGCGATGTAATCGGCTATCTGGGGCGCACGGGCTACAGCCGTACAGAAAATGTTAACAATATCCGACAGGCGCACCTGCATATCGGGCTGCAGCTGATTTTTGACGAATCCCAGAAGGACAGCAAAAACGAAATCTGGATCGATGTCTATCATCTCATTCGCCTTCTTTCACGCAACCGCTGTGAGGTGATCAAAGATCCCGAGACAAAGGATTATAAGCGTGTTTATGACATCCGGGAAATACCTGAAGAATCAGGAATCTGACGTAATAAAAAATCTTGAAATTTCAAACTAATTGAAACCTCAAGATTCACTTTGGTGCGGTTGAAGGGACTTGAACCCTTACCCTCTCGGACACGGCCCTCAACCGTGCGCGTCTGCCTATTCCGCCACAACCGCTTGTATTTCGTTTTACAACAAATACTATATTAACTTCACGGTACCTCTTTGTCAAGATCTAATCTTTCAATTTTCCATCTCCTTTTGAGGGTAAATTTCTTCCTCTTTATTCTCTATTCCTTAGGCTTCTCGTAGGTGATCCTCCAGTCTTCGCTTCCATGATAAATGTGATAGAAATACGGCTCAATTTCGCCGGTCAAATCTACCGATGCGGCAAGCCCGTATGTTTTATACAGCAAACAATAATAAGGTATTTCTTCGGCATAGAGTTCATGAATGGATTGAAAAGTTATTCTCTTTTGTTCACCGGACATCCCCCGCTGCAACGCATCCAGCAATTCATCCATTTCTGCGTTGGAATAAGAAATGTAATTGTTTGCCCCGTTGGACTGAAGAATCGGTCTCAGATCATAGTTCTCGTTGATCCTGAAACCTCCCAGATACAGATCAAAATCTCCTTTTAACAAAGCCGTATCATACGCTTCTTTCACCAAAGGCATTAATGTAACGGAAATGCCCGCCTTCTCCAATCCGGATTTGATGATCTGAGCCGCCAGATTGCGAGCATGATTGTCAGCGTTAAAAAGCAAGCTGAGTGATAAGCCCTCGTATCCCGATGCTTTCAAAAGCGCTGCGGCCTTATCCGGATTGTATTCATAAAGAGCCCCTTCGCTCTCAATGCCTCTATAGCCCGGGTAGTAAATAGTCTCGTTCAATATGCCATTGTTATAATAACAGGTTTCCAGGATCATTTGATTATCCACAGCATGGGCGATAGCCTGGCGAACGGTGTGGTTCTGCAAGGCTCCATGGTTGAAGTTAAATCCGAGTACCTCCGCCTCATTCGAGGGGAAGGATACCATCTTCACAACCTTATCTTCAACCAGTGTATTTCTGTTTATGGCTCTGAGAAACGCAAGATTTACTTCTCCGATATCAAAGAGGTTTACAGCCTCTTCCTTATTCGGCATGAATTTGAACACCAGAGTATTCTCCGGCACAGTCCCGCGATAAGATGGGTTGCCGGATAAAGTAATTTGCTTTCCCGCCTCAATATTGCTTATAAAATAAGGACCTGTGCCCATAGGAATAAACTGAGCTGAATCCTTGGCAAGATCGCCGGGCCTTCTGTGCTTATGAGCAGGAAGAATCGGAAACATCAAATTTTCAAGAGCTGCGTTGCTCGGATCTATAAATTGAATTTGGACGGTCAGTTCATCCAGTACCTTGGCAGACTTTATCAGATCAATAAATGCTCCGTAGGAGCCCTGCTGTCCGGAAGGAACACTCTTATAGGCATCAATTGTAAACTTTACATCCTCAGCAGTGAAAGCATTGCCGTCCTGCCAGGTAATACCGTTTTTCAACCGAATTCGAAGGCTTCCGCCGCCACTTTCGTACTCATAGCTTTCTGCAAGATCACCTACCGCTTCCAGACTGCCGTTAAATGTAAAAAGGCCATCGTAAATTAACTTGTTTAGAAAGTAAGCATCTTCGTCAAGAGACAGCAAAGGATTCAACGTCCGCACTTTTTCAATGGGAATAGATACAATATTTGATGTGATGCGTTCCGGCTGGTCTTCCGCTTCATTGCCCGGGAAAACCGCGTCGTCTGTACACCCAATGCAAAAAAACAGCAATATTATAAAAAGCAAGACTGTAATAAAGGGCTTTCTAATCATAGATGCTCCTTCTCCCGCAGTTTGTTTAATGCATCGTCAATTTGTCTATAAAGGGTTTCTTTCTCACAGCAATTATCAAATATCACGTGCGCTCTTTCTATTTTTTCATCCCGAGTGGCTTGGAAACCCATTCGTTTCAACACATCTTCCCTGCTGCTGCCGTCCCGTTCCATGACTCTTCGAATCCGTGTCTCCTTGTCTGCATCTACCAGCCAAACCTGATCCACATAGCGATCCATCCCCGTTTCAAACAATAAGGGTACATCAATGAAAACAAAGGGTTCTTCTTTCATGGATCTTGCCCTTTGCAGCAGGGTTTCGATGATCTTTCCGTGCATGATCTTGTCGAGGAGTTTTTTTTGCTCGGGATCGGAAAATACGATCTTGGCAAGGTAGGATCGATTCAGACTCCCGTCCGGGTTAAGAATATCCTCTCCAAACCCATCGGAAAGTTCAGCAAGAGTCTCTGTCCCGGGCTCTACGATCTCCCTTGCTACTTTATCTGCATCAAGCACCGGATATCCCTTTTTCTTAAGATAATCGGAAACGGTTGACTTCCCTGCGCCGATTCCGCCTGTAAGACCTATCAGCATCATCGCCTGTTCTACCTGTCTATCCTTTTTAACGGTTACATTCTTTGCATTCCGTACTTTTATTGCTATTTAAGTTCGTACCAGTTTTCGCCTATATTTAAATCCACCGACAGCGGTACCTGCAGTTCAATGGCATTCTCCATATTTTCCTGCAAAATGGTCTTTACCCTGTCCAGTTCCTCGCGATGGGTTTGAATGATCAATTCGTCATGAACCTGCAGTATTAACCTGGATTTGAGCCCTTCAGCCAAAAGCTGCTTATGGCATTTTATCATTGCGATTTTGATAATATCGGCTGCCGACCCCTGGATGGGACTGTTCATAGCAAGCCTTTCCCCCGCCTGTCTTTGAACAAAGTGGCTGGCATGAATTTCCGGGATCGGCCGTTTCCGGTTCATGATGGTAGTAACGTAACCGTTTTTTTTGCATTCCTCTATCTGCCGATCCATGAAGGCTTTCACCTTCTCGTACTTATTAAAATATTCCTCAATATATTTTTCCGCCATTTTTCGTGAAATATTAAGTTCGGTGGCAAGTCCGAAGCCGCTCATTCCGTATATGACGCCGAAGTTGACTGCTTTGGCATTGCTTCTCTGAAGAGGAGTCACTTGGGATTCGGGCACTCCAAATACTTTTGCCGCTGTTGTCCTGTGGATGTCGGCTCCCTCCCGGAAGGATTCGATCAGCGTCGGATCTTCGGATAAATGGGCCAATACACGCAACTCGATCTGTGAATAGTCTGCCCCCACCAAAATCCACTCTTCGCTCTCGGGGACAAATGCCTTCCGAAGCTGTCTTCCTACCTCTTGCTTGATGGGAATGTTCTGGAGATTCGGCTCTGTGCAGCTTATTCGACCGGTAGCAGCAACCGTTTGCTGAAAATGCGCATGAATTTTTCCGTCTGCATGGATCATGGGCAGCAGCCCTTCCACATAGGTGCCGTTCAGTTTTGACAACATTCTATATTCCAGGATATGAGCCACGATTTCGTGTTCGTCCTTTAAGCGCTCCAAGGTTTCCGCGTTGGTAGAATAACCTGTCTTAGTTTTCTTGCCTGACGGAAGGCCAAGTTTCTCAAACAAGATCTCACCGAGCTGTTTTGGAGAGTTGATGTTGAACTCCTGCCCGGCCAGACTGTAAATACTTGCCGTAATAGCAGAAATCTGCTCTGTCAGCCGACGACCCGCCTCTAATAATTCTTCCCTATCCACCGCGAAACCCTGTGCCTCCATATGGGCCAAAACACTGATCAGCGGCAGTTCGATCTCTTCAAAGACGGGTAGCAACCCTTCCGCCTCCAATTTTTCATGCTGCAAAGTACGAAGCATAAAGAGCGCAGCGCACCATCTTGCTCCGTAACCGGCGTAATCGATCTGTTTCTGCTCTAAAAAACCCAACTGTTCCTCATTTATATCGGTTTCCGGACCCGCCAGTTCCCGATGGAAATATTCCAGAGTCAGTGCATTTAAATCGTAGCTGCTCCTTCCCGGCTGAAGAAGATATTGCGCAATGGCGGTATCAAAGGCTGTCTCAGGTTCCCAATTATCTAAACCGTTGCTTATAAGGACGTAATAATCCTCTTGGATGGAATGACCCAAATAACGCAGTTTCGTTGCGGAAATCATCGATTTAAGGTCTTCCAGAAGGCCTTCAACGGATAGGTCAACGTAGAAACAGTGTTCTTCCGTTGAAAGCGTTACTCCCGTCAGGGAAGGTATGTCCTTATGATTCTTGTCGCTGAATACCTTAAGAGCCGCCATGTCTCCCGGCTTGAAATAACTTTTTAGAGTCTCGAATCCCTGTATGCTGTTTATAATCGTTACAGGAGGCAGCTTTTCTTCGGTCATGCTTTGGTTTGCTTCCCCATCGTGTTCCGATATTTGAAGCTTTTTTAAAAAGCTGTTAAATTCCAGCTTTTTGTAGATTTCAATTAGCCTGCTATATTCCGGTTCTTCCTCAATATAATCTTCGATACGAATGTCGATGGGCACTTCCGTATTAATCTCTGCCAAACGTCTGCTCATCAAAGCCAGTTGCGCGTTCTCTTCGATCTTCTCCCGCAGTTTGGCATTGGAAATGCGCTCCGGATTATTTACCAGATTGGCAACGCTGCCATATTCAAGAATGAGCTTTTGCGCCGTCTTTTCCCCCACTCCCGGCAGACCGGGGATATTATCCGAGGGATCCCCCATCAATCCTTTGAAATCTATGAACTGTTCCGGAGTAAAACCGTACTTCTCCACGATCGCATCGTGATCGTATTCTTCGAATTCAGAAATGCCTTTCTTGGTAATGATTACTCTCGTAATATGGGTGGCCAGCTGGAGAGCGTCTTTGTCTCCGGTAATAATCAGCGGTTCATACCCCTGTTCTTCGGCCCTTTTAGCTACAGTACCGATAATGTCATCCGCTTCAAAACCGTCGATTTCAAGAATCCGGATTCGCATGCAATCAAGCACTTCCTTAAGCACAGGCACCTGCATTGCAAGCTCGGGAGGCATTTTCTTTCTCCCGGCTTTATAGTCCGCAAATTCAAGATGCCGGAAAGTGGGCGCTTTTCTGTCGAAGGCTACAACCAAATAACCCGGTTCGTAGTCTTTTCGAATTTTCTGCAATATATTAAGAAAACCGTACACCGCATGCGTGTACAGTCCCTCTTTCGTCATCATCGGACGCTGGATCGCATAATAAGCTCGATTAATCAGGCTGTTACCGTCAATTACGACCAGCTTGCGGTTATTCTCCTTCGGTTTCGTATTCAGCGGGCTGTTCTTCGATTGGCTCGTCGTCTGTTGATTGCTGTTCTGGTTGCTCATATATTTCTCCCTGCTCTCCTCTGAGGATCAAAGGCTCGTTTACAATTTGCCCTTCCGGATCCGCAAGTATCAAAATATTAAACAGGTAAGCTCCGGTAACGCTGTCTCTCTCACAATCTGTCAATTCGTATTCATAACCGGACAGATATTCGTCTACAAGTTTACGATAGGCAAGATATTCTTCCGTGGCTTTGATATACTGGCTGCCTTCCCTGCATAGAAGATCCGGCTCCGTACTCTGTATTCCCAAATAGATTTCTTCATTCTCCGAATCCCGGCCGTTGTCATTGGACTGGACTCGCGGCGCTTCGGATGACAGAGTCGATGTGAGTCCGTCTGTCAAAACATGCCCATCGCCAGCAAGGCCAGAGTTTTCACTTTCCGCTTCCTCTTTGAAGGTTGCATCAGGAGTCCCGTAAGGATCCGCTTCTCTTGCCGCTGCGTCAAAATCGCCGGCAGCAAGCATTACTTCATCAGCGGGTGACTCCTCGGATGTATTATCATCGGAAAATAACCCGATGCCATCATTATACATGGAGAGGGATGCAAAAACAACAACAAAACATGCGGCTGCAACTGCAGCTGCCTTAAAGTAACGATTGCGTTTTATCTTTGCCGTCCGGAGCAGTCTCTCCTCTCGGATCCTTCTGCCTTCTGCTTTTAATGCATTACTCAAGCGTACTTCAAGCCTGTCCGGTATCTCAACTTGCGGGATCTGATGGAGCGCTTCCAATATTTTTTCCATATCTTTGTCGATGGTTTCATCGTTCAGTTCTGAATTGTTCAGTTCTATGTTTTTTTCCATGGGCACCTTCTCACCTCTCATTCTATTAGACGCAGGACTCATCGTATTGTTCCAGAATCATTTGCTTCAATTTCAGCCTGGCACGATTGATTCTGGATTTGACTGTACCCATGGAGCAGTCCAGGATCCGGCTGATTTCTTCATAGGAAAAGCCTTGAATGTCTCGGAGTATGATAATTTCTTTTTGCTCTTTGGGGATTTTGTCAAGGCAACGCAATACGTATGTAGCGGTAAGTTTGGCATCGAATGCTTCCGAGGGTGTCGGTGCAGTATCAGGAATGTCTATCATTGTTTCACCGTCTTCATCCGTACGGTAAAAACTGATATTACTTCTTTGATTTTTATTTTTCCTAAGAAAATCATTGCAGGTATTTACGACAATACGATAGACCCAAGTATCAAACTTGCAATCTCCTTTGAATTTGTCCAGATGCCGGAACACCTTGATCATGCTTTCCTGAAAGGCATCCATGGCATCTTCTTCATCGCGCAGATAGCGGAGCGCCGTATTATAAGCCTTTGTTTTGCAATTCTGAATCAATATCTCAAAACTGGCTTCGTCTCCGGATTTCGCATTCTCAATCAAAACTGCCTCGTTATAAACATCCGCCATCTGGATTACCCTTTTCCACAGAAAAAAATGTGTTATACTAAAAATCGATTATAGCATAGTTAATAAACGGAGGCAATTATGTATACTACCCCACTGGTGGATTACCACACCCATTCTACTTATTCAACAGACGGCCGTTCTTCAATGAGAAGTATGGTCGAAGCCGGCGTTGCTGCAGGAATTTCTCAACTTGCAGTAACAGACCACTACGATCCGGATTATCCGTTTGATGACTGGGGTGAGGAATTTTCACTGACCGATTATCAAAATGAAATGGAAATTGTCAAAGATGAGTTCAAGGATCGCATCACGCTGGTAAAAGGACTTGAGGTGGGTATTCAGCACGGCAGCACCATGGACAAGTGCAGACAAACTGTAAGAGGATATGACTATGATTTTATAATCGGTTCCTTTCATTGCGCAGAAGGTTTTGAATTGTCATGCGGCACTTTTTTTAATAACAGATCTGCGGAAGAAGCCACAGCCGCATTTTACAAATATGTTTACGACTGTCTTTCCGACTACAAGGATTACGATGTGTTGGGCCATATAAATGTTATCGATCGCTACGGACCTTATATTCCTCCTTATGGGAATGATCTGATGGATATTATATCGGAAATACTCAAACAGATTATCGACGACGGAAAAGGAATTGAAATAAACACCTCATCCTTTCGCTACGGCATGGGGGACCACACCACTCCTTCTCATGGAATTTTGCATCGCTACCGTGAGCTTGGCGGCGAGATCGTAACCGTGGGATCCGATGCTCATGCCGCCCGGGATGTGGGATTTGGAATTCAATGGGCGTATGATAAAATGAAAAGCGTTGGCTTTCGGTATGTAACTACCTTCTGCCAACGCAAACCTTCTTTTATCAAATTGTAATTGCATTCTTTATAGAAAATCCTTAGCGGCTTTAAGGCCGTAAGCCGGTTCTGCCATGTAAACGGCTCGGTTGATAGCTCTGGCCATTACATCCGCTGCCAGGGCCCCTACCGCATCCGGCATAACCTCTTCTTCTCCCGTTGCGAGAACGAAGATCGTATCCCCGTCTGCCATGGTATGTACGGGGCGAATAGCCCTTGCAAAGCCGTTATGCGCAATAGAAGCCACTTTGTTCGCCTGTGTCTTGGACAGCTTGGCATTGGTGACCACACAGCCGATGGTGGTGTTTCCGCTGAACACGTTTCTGTTTTTATCATACTCCTCGTACATGCATGTTTCGGTATTGTATATCGCCGTCTTATCTTTGTTTAGGATACCCGCAATGCGCTTCCCGGTATCCACATCAATAACATCGCCCAATGCGTTGACGGCTACAATGGCTCCGATGATCCATTCACCGATCTGTACTGCATAAGTGCCCAGCCCGCTCTTCATCATATATTCCATTCCCAGGAATTTACCCACAGTAGCTCCCGTGCCTGCTCCTACATTTCCTTCCGCAGGTTTTGCAGAAGACGCATTCAAACATGCCTGATAGCCCATTGCCTTATCCGGTCTGCATTTGGGGTCTCCGACAACCAGATCGAACAGGGAAGCTCCGCAGACGATGGGAACGACTCCAACACCTACATCAAATCCTTTCCCCTTCTCCTCAAGATATTGCATGGCGCCCGAACCGGCATCCAATCCATAGGCGCTTCCCCCCGACAGCATGACCGCATGAATCTGTTCCACTAAATTTACAGGCTTCAGCAATTCTGTCTCCCTGGAGGCCGGCCCGCCTCCGCGGACATCCACGCCGGCATAGGCTCCTTCCTCACAGAGTATGACCGTGCAACCCGTACCGCCTTCCAAATCCTGAGCGTGACCTACTTTTATCCCTTTTATATCCGTTATGCTTACTTCTTTCATTGCGTACCTCCCGGAGTGCTAACAGGGACAGACCCTGCATGTGAGAATAGGCTCACCGGATCTGTCCCTATTATATCATGTGTTATTAAAGCGCCTGCATAATTTTAATGGCTTGAATTAAAGCGATAATGACGCCCACCACTGCTTCGCCGCCTAAGAGACCTGCGGCTATAATCTGACCGTTTCCGCCTTTTTCATAATTGGGGGCAGATTTCATGACGATGAACCGCAGAGCGCCGCCTACAAAAGCTGTCATAGAGAGATAGAAAGGCAGATAAACGCCAAGTCCTAAGGTCATCACCGGGAAGTTAACTATGTAGAGAACTACAGCTGCTACCAAACCTATGAGGAATGCGGGCATGTGGGAAATTCCGCCTACCATTGCGGCAACAGCGCTTGCCTGTGGCGCCGGGAACATATCCGGATTGCCGAATGCAGACGAACCGTAAGCCTTCAAAATGACCAGAAGCACGATTACCGAAACAAAGGCTCCGATAATGCCGCCGATTACTTCGCCAAACCACTGGGCTTTCGGATCGGATTTCAATATGTACCCGGCTTTAAAATCATTCATGACATCGCCTACGAGTCCGCAGGCAACCGCTACGATAGCGGCTACAAAGAAGGCCTCCGTCTGGCCGATGCTGGATACGGCCTTTGTGGCAATGAGAACGATGATTCCGAATATCTCCATGGGGTTGATACCCGACTGACCGACGCATTGAGAGGACATTGCCGTGGCCAGCCACACGCCGACGATGGTGCAAATGGACGCAACAACACCCATATCCGCAAGGATCGTGAACACGAATGCTAAAATAACCATTGCGATGGGAGCCCACCGGAGCGGAATCACGCCGCCGCCAACGCTGCTCTTACTGAACATGGGACCGAAAATTTCTTTAGCCTTGGGCAAAATCCCTTTGACGATGATGCCGATACCGGTTCCTACCATGAGGCCGATTCCCAGCGAAGATTTAATGCTGGCAGCGGTAGCCGCATCCCAGAGTCCTGCCAACTGGCCTCCGATGAGGATTCCGAAATCGCCGATGATAGCGCCCAGGAACCATACGCCGATAAAAACAGGGCCGATAATAAATCCAACGGCCACCAGCATGAGTGAAAGCCACATGCCGCCCAAGGATCCGTAAGGCATCATTTTCTTAAACCATACGACGCCTGCGCCGAAGGTTCCGAACCAGTCTCTCAATACCGTGAACACAGCCGCAACACCCAGTGAAGCAAACAGGGTGCCCGCTTTTTTCCCGCCTTCGTCCCCGACGATCAGGGTGTCGGCAGCAGCCTGTCCCATGGGGTACGGAAGCTGTTTCAATTCAATAAAATACTTTCTAAATAGTGCGGTAAAAATCAATCCTAAAATTACGCCGCCGAGAGTGATAATGATTAATGCGATAGTGCTTACTTCCGCATCCGCGTCCAACATCCAGATGCCCGGTAAGGTAAAGGCCAAACCTCCCGCCACCATGGCTCCTGCGGACATTGCGGTATGCGTTACGTTGATTTCGTTGATGTTGGTATTTCCCAACGCTTTCAATGAGAACATTGAGACCAGCGCAACGAACATAATCGGCCAAGGTAAGGCGCCCAGCTTTAACGCAACGAACATGGAGCTCATTGTAAGAATGATAGCTCCCACAGCACCGATTATCATGCCGCGTACAGTAAATTGCTCTTTAAATGATGCAGCATACTTTACAGTTCTTTGTTCTTCCGACATAGCTATACTTTCCTCCTTTTAATTAGTTTTTATATATGTTTATTAAAGATCAGGTTCTTCAGAACCGGGTTTACCGGCGTTGTAATCCCGAGTCTGCGCCCTTCCTATAAACCGAGCCGTTTATCATTTCAATTTCTTGCAGCCAGGTACTCAATTGCAAAATACAGTCTTTTCACTACCGTAATGCTCCCAACAATGGTAATTCTTCTCATATTCACATTATAGGCAATCGGACGCAGGCATGCAACACAATTCGGCAACCAGCCTGAAAAGTAACATTTCGTCGTTACTTTTGCTAAAAAGGATAAAAAAAATCCCGAATGTGTCGTCAGGTTTCTAATTCACAACCTATCCCTAAGATAGGTGGGTTTTCTATTCCTGCTTCTGTCTTCCTCTCGAGGGAGGCTTGACATAGGCAACGGAAACCCGAAATCCCGTGAACCAAATGTAGGTTTGATTATAAAACCTTAACGAACACCTCAGGATCTTATTTATAGTATGTTTGCTTTCCTTGTCCCTATGCTGACAATGTTTTCATAAATTAGCAAAGGTTTTGGTTCGCTTATTGTATATCGCTTTTCAAGTTGATTATAGCACTCAGACATGCGGGAATCAAGTTTATAGAAAAAAATGAACTTAGCAAATTCTGTTTGCCGCATGCCCATGCAGGTTATTCCTCATCTAGAGGAATGGCGCAATTGTGGTAAACATTCTGCACGTCATCGTTTTCTTCCAGCATATCAATCAACTTCTTAAGACTTTTAATTTCGGCTTCTCCAGGAGTTGCTTCCATGGAAGCAATGAGCTCTACATCCGCTTCGACAAAATCGTAACCGGCCTTTTTTAAAGCATCGGATACGGCGCTGAAGTTTTCGGGTAAAGTCTGTACTTCGAAGCTGTCATCATGAGAGACGATATCTTCGGCTCCCGCTTCCAGAGCCGCCTCCATCAGAGAATCTTCGTCTATGGCATCGGATTTCTCGATGAGGATGATTCCCTTTCTTTCAAACATGTAAGAGACACATCCCGGAACACCGAGATTGCCTCCGTGTTTATCGAATGCGTGCTTTAAAGAGGACGTGGTTCGATTCTTATTGTCCGTCAGCACCTCAACGATGAGAGCAACTCCGCCGGGCCCATAACCTTCAAAGACGCCAGACTCATAAGACTCGCCTGCTAATTCGCCGGTTCCTTTTTGGATTGCCCGGTTAATGTTGTCGTTTGGCATATTGATAGATTTCGCTTTTTCAATAGCATGTTTTAAGGCTACATTATATTCGGGGTCGCCGCCGGCCTTTGCAGCCACGGTAATAGCTCTGGCATATTTTGTAAACAGTTGTCCTCGTTTCGCATCCTGGGCAGCTTTTCTGCCTGCAATTGTTCCATGTCTTCCCATTTTCATACCTCCTATGCAATGCGCATATCAAAACCTTATACCTCCTTAATCATAATGAGATATAACAAGGGCTTTACTTCTTCTTCAAATTCATCTTATCAATAAATAATACGCATTACAAGGCAGGCGGAGGTTCTTCTGCTTCCATATGCTTAAAGGCAGTTGCCATCATCAGCTTTATCCGGTTCAATTGATTGACGTCACTTGCTCCCGGGTCATAATCAATTGCAGCAATATTGGCTTTTGCATTGTAGTTTCTCAGCGCCTTAATCATGCCTTTTCCTGTCACGTGATTAGGCAAGCAAGCAAAAGGCTGAAGGCAGACGATGTTTGTTACACCGCTGTCAATGAGTTCCACCATCTCCCCCGTGAGAAGCCATCCTTCTCCGCATTGGTTGCCGAGAGATACGATCTTCTTTGCCTTTTCAGCCGTTTCTCTAATATGAGCAGGACCATGAAAGCGTTTGCTTTCGTTCAGAGCCTTACGCGCATCGGAGCGGAACCACTCGATTATATGAAGGGCCGCTTTGTTCTTCAGCGTAGTAATGTAGCTCCCGGACAATTGACGAAGATTATACTCTTTACTATGCATGCCATATAGGAAAAAATCCATTAAGTCCAGTACTACCGCCTCGCCTCCTTCGTTTTCGATTACACTGACTATGTCGTTGTTTGCCATGGGATGGTACTTAACAAGGATTTCTCCTACAACACCCACTTTCGGTTTCCTGATATTGCGGAGAGGCAGTTCATCAAATTCCTTTATCATTTGCCTTATATTCTTTCTTAGAATTTTAAGGCTTCCGTCTCTAACGTTATTAAGCGCAATATTAGACCATTTCTCTGCAAGGGCATCGGCAGAACCCTTTTCCGCTTCATATGGCCTTGTCGCATAAAGAATGCGCATCAAAACGTCGCCGTAAAGCAGCGACATGAATCCCCTCTTAATGAGCCCCGGCGTTATGGTGAAACCGGGATTGCTCTCCAAGCCTACCCAGCTAAAAGAGATGACGGGTACATGTTCCATGTTCAGGTCGATCAGCGCTCTTCTCAACAGTGAGATGTAATTGCTGGCGCGGCACTGCCCTCCGGTCTGTGAAAATATCACCGCCGTCCGGTCTAAATCATATTTGCCGGACTTCAGTTCATGAATGATCTGTCCCAATGCAACGATGGTGGGATAACATGCATCGTTATTAATATAACGAAGGCCTTCCTCCACCGCGTCCTTATCTACGGAAGGCATGAGGACCGCGCGATACCCTTCCTCACGTAATGCTGCCTCTACAAACTGAAAATGAATCGGTGACATTTGCGGAATCAGTAAGGTATAATCACGCTTCATTTCCTTCGTAAACAGCGTTCTTATATATGGTTTGGCAAAGGGCTCCGGTTTAATTTCATTTTTTGTCCGCTCGGACATTGCTGCCCGAAGAGATCGGATTCGGATCCTTGCCGCTCCCAGGTTGGAGCCTTCGTCGATTTTTAAGACCGTATACAATTTGTTACGATTCCGCAGCAACTCTTCCACTTGCTCCGTCGTAACCGCATCCAAGCCGCAGCCGAAAGAATTCAATTGTACCAGCTCAAGCTCTTCATGATCCCCTGCAACTTCCGCTGCTTTATATAGCCTGGAATGATACATCCACTGATCCAGGACGCGTATGGGTCTTATTAAGTCGGCAAGATGGCATACGGAATCTTCCGTAAGCACAACCATACCGAAAGAATTTATCATCTTATCGATGCCGTGGTTGATTTCCGGATCCAAATGATATGGCCTTCCGGCTAAAATAATTCCCTGGAGGTTCTTCTCTTTTATCTGCTTAAGGGTCTGCTCGCCCTGATAGCGAACATCCTTTTTAAAAGCTCTGTCTTCCTCTCTCGCCTTTTTCACTGCGGCTTTGATTTCTTTTTTGCCGATTCCAAACTCGGAAAAAAGTTCATAAAGCCTTTTTACCAATCGGGAATCCTTATCGTAAGGCAAGAAGGGATGGAGAAGCTGGGCGCCATATTCCTGCAGCACATCCCGCATATTTCCGGCAATTGCCTCTGGATAGGTAGCTACAATAGGGCAATTATAATGGTTTGGCGCAGTTTCGTCCTCAACAACTTCGTGATTGATACAAGGATAAAATATTCTTTTAATTCCCTGTTTTGCAAGCCACTTAATATGACCGTGCACCAATTTAGCGGGATAGCATATTGTATCCGAAGCGATGGTCTCCATACCCAATTCATAAAGGCTTTTGGAAGAAACCGGAGAAAGCACAACGCGAAATCCCAGTTCCGTGAAAAAAGTAAACCAGAAGGGATAGTTTTCGTACATGTTTAGTACCCTGGGAATCCCGATTTCGCCTCGCGGGGCACGATCTTTCTCAAGAGGTTTATATTGAAAAAGCCTGTTGAATTTATATTCGAAAAGATTGGGAAGCTTGTTCTCCAAAATCTGCTTACCGGCGCCTTTTTCACAGCGATTACCTGTTATGAAACGGTTACCGTCGTTAAATTTATTGATGGTGAGCAGGCAATTATTCTCGCAGCCCTTGCATCTTCCATGAGAATTGTCCACAGAAAATGCGCCCAGTTGATCGTAAGGAATAATAGCGGAGCGGTCCCCTTCCCTATAATTAGAAAGAGCTATTAAAGCTGCCCCATAGGCGCCCATAATGCCGGCGATATCCGGGCGAACTACCTCTTTTCCGACAATTTTTTCTATGCTTCTCAGCACCGCATCGTTCAGGAACGTACCTCCCTGAACGACTACTCTTTCTCCCGCTTCATCCGGGTTTCTGAGTTTAATGACTTTGTATAGGGCGTTCCGTATCACAGAATAGGACAGACCAGCCGAAATATCTCCGATGGTCGCCCCTTCTTTCTGTGCTTGTTTTACCTTTGAGTTCATGAAAACCGTACATCTTGTACCAAGATCCACGGGGTTTTCAGCAAAGAGCGCTTCTTTCGCAAAATCCGCCACATCCATATCCACCGACTTTGCGTAGGTTTCCAGAAATGATCCGCAGCCGGAAGAACAGGCTTCGTTGAGCATGATATTGTAGATTGCATTGTCCTTAATCCGCATGCACTTCATATCCTGGCCGCCGATATCCAGTATAAAGTCTACTCCCGGCAGGAATTCCGCCGCAGCTTTGTAATGGGCAATAGTTTCTATTTCGCCCAAGTCTACACGAAAAGCTGCCCGAACCAAGCCCTCTCCATAACCGGTCACCGTAGATTGTCCTATATAGGCATCCCGCGGCATTTGATCGTAAAGTTCGCGAAGCATCTCCAACACAGCATCCAGCGGTTTGCCTTCGTTATTTTTATAAAAAGAGTAAAGCAGGTTTTTTTCTTCGTCGATGAGGGCAGCCTTTGTTGTAGTGGACCCGGCATCAATACCCAGGAAAAGACTGCCTTTTGCTTGTGATAACGGTCTTCGTTTGATACGGTTTTTCTCGTGTCTTTCGATGAAATCTGCATATTCAGCCTCGTTCTCAAAGAGCGGAGGCAGATGCTTGCTAACATTCAATTGGTTTTCATCCGCATCTTTTAGGCGCTTTAAAATCTCTTTCAGTTCAATGTATTCCTTTTTCTCCGACAGAAATGCGGCTCCCAAGGCAACAAAATATTCGGAATCCTCCGGAAAGATCACTTGATCCGGCGTCAATTCCAAAGTCTTGATGAAACGCTGCCGCAATTCCGAAAGAAAGGATAAGGGTCCGCCAAGGAAGGCCACATTTCCTTTGATCGTGCGACCGCAAGCCAGGCCGCTGATGGTCTGATTCACTACGGCCTGAAAAATGGAAGCGGCCAGATCCGCAATATCTGCTCCCTCATTGATCAAAGGTTGTATATCTGTTTTTGCGAAGACACCGCAGCGAGCGGCGATGGGATAAATCAACTTATGTCTTTTGGCGCTCTCATTGAGCCCGGCAGCATCCGTAGAAAGAAGCACTGCCATTTGGTCGATAAAAGCCCCCGTACCTCCTGCGCAAGTGCCGTTCATTCTCTGCTCGATGGAAGGACCGTAAAAAGTAATTTTGGCATCTTCGCCGCCTAACTCAATGGCTACATCCGTCTCCGGTATGTAACGTTCCACGGCGGCGCTGCAGGAAATAACCTCCTGCTCAAAATCAATTCCTAATAGATTAGAAATAGCCAAGCCTCCCGACCCGGTTATAGCGACCGTGCATCGGGTATCCGGATACTGCGAAACCAGATCTCCAATCATTTCCGTAAATTTATCGAAAACGTTGGACATATGTCTTTCGTATCTTTTATACAAAATATGATTCTCCGAGCTGAGGAGAATCAATTTTATCGTAGTCGATCCGATATCGATCCCTAATCTCATTAATGTGCCAGCCTCCCAGTTTGTTGCTTTTCATTATAGCATGATGAATTCCCTCCTGTAAACAAGTTTCTACATATATATATATATGTGCTATATATATAAATCCAAAATCGAGAGCCATATATGCGTACCTATTGCGACTGATGAAAGATATATAAAGAGAGCGGAATGGATTTAGCGACAGGCAAATAAAATAACGCAATAATAACGAAAGGAACCCTAAACAGGTTCCTTTCGTCTCAAAGAAATATAACGCAATACAGCGCTTCTACCACACTTTATTTCACTTTAAGCGTATTATAAATCGCCGACGCCGCTTCTGCATTTGTCATAGTCTTTGTCCCGTAAAACCATCCTTTTGCATCTCCTCGCATAATGCCCAAACCGTAGCAAAGCATAGCGTACCCTTTGTAATTCTCATCTACCCGATCTTTGAACATATTGTTATAGATTTCGGAACGCTCTCCTGCAAGCCCCAGACCCAGATACCGGATCAGGAATTTTGCCCCATCCTGTCTTGCCAGCGGTGATTCGGGCGCTTTCTCCCCTTCTTTTATGATGCCTCTGTTTTCAAGCATATCATAAAGATCTTCGTCATCGTAGTATTTCATTTCCGGCGCGAACAGATAGCGGAAGAAATCTATTTGTGTAATGGCATTGTCCGGTTTGAAGAAGTCGGAGGTCAAATAATAGCCGTTTTCCATCAATTCCCTTACGATCTTTTCACTCCAATGCCCCCGAATATCCTGGTATTGCGGTCTCTCACCGCTTTCATATAGTTTTCCGTTTGACATAATCCTTTTGCCTGTAAATGGTTCGAAAATCGCCGTTCTGGCAGTTTCATCAAAACCATATACTAAGTCCGGATTGCCGTCTTTCCCTGTTTTTTCGTATACAATATCGAAAGAGTATTCCTTCGTCATCTCGTTCATCATTTCCGCATCCGTGAGCACATCTGCGATGGACGGAAAGATTGCTTTTTCAAACCAGTTGCAATTGTAGTAGGTAATATTGCCCGTTTTGCGGTCTACGGTTACAGCGAAGCCGTTATCAATGAACGCTGCGCCATTGACAGACCGATGATAGCGGAACGAATATGCTTCGGGTTTTTCTTCTTCCCGGACAAATACTATATCCTCCATATAATCGGGAACGTATACACTCTGCGAAAACTTATCGGCTGCAACCTTTTGAAGGAAACTTTCCGCGATCTTCCTTGCGACATCTTTTGTAAGGTCGCGTTTTCCGTCCGTATCATCGCCGTAATAACTGTAGTTCAGGAGTTCGCCGGTTCGGGCATCAACGGCACCGTAGAGTTTATCGAAAAAGATTTCCCAAATGTATTTTTCACCATCAACCGCATCTTTCCGCAATGAGGTCCGCGTCATATCCATGGATTTAATACTTAACGGAATTTGTTCGGTCAATTTCACAATCGCATCATCCTTTGTAAGAAGCTTGCCTAATTTTTCAATGGCTTCCAGCTCCTCCTTAGTCAAATTCCGCTCATCTATGCCCCCCATGCCGCCTGCGCCCTTGGCTTCATCGGCAAGCGGATAGAATACTCTGCCATAGCCATAAAGATCTACAGCTTCACCTGTATGGGCATCTATGGCCTTTGCGCTGCCTGCTATTCTATATGCCGGGAAAACGGTCAATTGCTTGTCTTTATAATCATAATAGGATCTATATATCAATTCCATTCCAATGCTTTCCAAAAAAGCTGCCTTTGCTTCATCCACTCCGATGATCCCTTCTGCCGCAGGAAAATTCGGCAGTTCAAAACCCGCTTCCAGTCCGGAATAGGATTCAACAATGCCTGTATATTTATTTACTCTTATTGAAATATTTATAAACGAAACGGGTATGCTTTCAACATGATACCGGTACGCAAAAACGTGGCTGTAGTTGTCGCGGAGACTGTTTTGCAAATTCACTTCCCTCATATGTGAAGCGAGATTCGGTACTGCTTTTTGCAGAAATTCTTTCGATGTGGCGGCCGCCTGCTCTCTGGTTACCTTGGCTAATCCGGACTCATCTGTTTTCCGATAGTGTTCAAAATAAAGCAGGTTGCCCTTCCAGTCTATGGAAGCGTAGATTGCCGCATTGCTATCCGCGCTTGCCCAATTGAGGTTCCAAACGGTGCCGGATCCCCACTCCGTCTCCTGGTCATGGGTGTAATATGAAAAATCTTTGTAATCTTGCGGTATTTCAACGATGGTTTTTACAGCAAGAATGGCCTGTTCCAACCCTTTTCCATCCTCTTCGCCTGCATGGACCGGAATGGCCAAAGAAAGCATAAGGCATATAATCAGCGCGAGGCATAAACGTATCTTCATCTCTTCCTCCCCTTTCACAGTTCTTTCCCGTCAAATATAAACAGAAGTAATTACTAATTTAATAAGACGGAAATGAAGAAAAAAAGTTCCGGATTTCCCAATGGATGAACAAGTTCAAATATAAAAAAAGTAGTTGTAAATAGTGGCTGACACCAAATACAACTACACTTGTAATAACTATATTGAGAAAACACTATAGATCAATGTGCATGACGACGGGGCAGTGGTCGCTGCCGTAGATATCATTGCGCAAAATTACATCGTTAACCTTATGCTTAATACGGTCAGAAACTAAAAAATAATCAATCCTCCACCCTGCATTGTTGGCACGGGCATTGAAACGATACGACCACCATGTATAAGCGCCTTCCAAATCCGGATAAAGATAGCGGAAAGTGTCCGTAAATCCCGATGCAAGCAGTTCGGTAAATTTAGCTCTTTCCTGATCGGAAAACCCCGCATTTCCACGGTTTGTTTTTGGGTTTTTCAAATCAATTTCCTGATGCGCTACATTTAGATCTCCGCATATTATAACCGGTTTTTTTTCGTCCAGCTTTTTTGCGTAGTTGCGAAAAGCATCCTCCCATTCCATTCGATAGTCAATCCTCGCCAATCCGTCCTGGGCATTGGGAGCATATTGGTTTATTATGTAAAAATCTTCGTACTCCAGAGTGATAGCCCTACCCTCCGTATCATGACCGGGTGCATCGATGTCATACTGAACGGACAGGGGCTCTTTAAGCGTAAAGATGGCCGTCCCCGAATAGCCTTTTCTTACCGCGCTGTTCCAAAACTGTGAATAGCCTTCAAGGAGAACATCTGCCTGATCTTTATGCATTTTTGTTTCCTGAACGCACATAATATCGGGGGATTCCTCCTTCACAAAGTCAAGAAATCCCTTCCCCATACAGGCGCGAAGTCCGTTAACGTTCCAGGTAATCAACTTCATTACGGCACATTTCCTTTCATAATTCAAAAAACATCTATGGAGTCTCAATGACCCCATAGACGACATGTGAGTAAGACTATAAGCCGGGTTCTGTATTCGACGATCATCTATCTAGGCCTGCTGTCACCAACAGGCTCATGCGACCTACCTCTCGGGAAGCGACGGGCAGCCGCCTTTCAGGAACTGTGCCTTTCGGCAATTTCCTCCCTAACTTGGTCTTGCTCCGGGTGGGGTTTACACGGCCGGTATGTTACCATACCGCCGGTGAGCTCTTACCTCACCATTTCAACCTTACCTCGGCGCTTGCGCCGGTGGGCGGTGTGTTTCTGTTGCACTTTCCCTGAAGTCACCTTCGCCAGACGTTATCTGGCACCCTTGCCCTGTGGAGCCCGGACTTTCCTCATGAACGGGATTCCTCCCGCCCACGCGACCGTCCGTCTTACTCACAAAATTAGTATACCATATAATCAAAGGGATTCACAATAACATTAGATTCCAATATTTCCACTTGATCCTGAACGGCTTTTCTCAATTTTTCCGCAAAATTTTTTACGAATATATATTCAGTCCCATAGTGACCCGCATCGATGATATTCAGTCCCATTTCTCTTGCTTTTTGCGCTTGATGGTGCCTCACATCCCCTGTTATGAGCAAATCGCAATCGTTGCGTATTGCCGCATCGATGGAATCACCTGCTGATCCGGTACAGATGGCTACGTTCCGAATCGATGCATCGGGATCGCCCACGATTTGCGGAGGCTTTGTCAGGTTGAGGGCCGATTCCACCAAGGCCGCTGCTTCCTTAAGCGAAAGCGGGGTCTCAAAGCTTCCCATTCGGCCTATAATTTCTTTATCGCCGAAAGGCGTCCAAATCTTCAGTCTACGAACCTTTTGCAGATCCAGAAGGTCGGCAAGATAATCGTTGTTTCCTCCAAATACGGAGTCAAAGGATGTATGAGCTGTGTATACGGTAATTTCGTGGCGAATTAATTCAATAATATAGTTCCCCGTTAAGGTTCCCGCATCCACCACATCGATCTTCTCCATGAGGAGGGGGTGGTGGGTGACAAGAAAATCTGCCTTTCTCTTTACCGCTTCGGAAATGACCGCATTGGTAATTTCCAGGCAAACCATAATGCGTTCCACTTTCTCTTTGCCCATATTGATCTGGTAGCCGCCGTTATCCCATTCCTCTTCCAGTTCCCGGGGAGCTATGATTCTTAACTGGTCCGTCAATTCATCAATCTTGATCGCCATCTTTTACCTCCTAAATACTACCATTAACCAGATGCTGGCTGAACCGATATCTTTCCTGCAATTCCTTAAGTTTCTTTAACCTTTTTTCATTGCTGCCAACCTTGCGCAGACTGCTCTCAGACCCTTTTGTACGAATAGATTCAATGATGTTTTCTTCGGTTTTTATTTTATACTCGATCCATTCATTGAGCAAGGGATCTTTACTGGAAAAAAGCAACGGACTGATCTCAAACTCCAGATCAGAAAGCTTTCGCATAAATTCATCCTCATTACCTGCCCTATCCCGCTGCAAGGTTGTATCCACAACCATAATTTCACAAATCTTATTTCTTTCTCTAACGAGGCGCTCATGTGTTATCGCATACCCGTGTTTATAGAGCCATATACGAAGCTTGTCCGGAACGTTTCGCGGCTGTAGAATGAATTTAGCAAAACTCCTGGTTTTCACCGGATCGGCAGCAAGAATATCGGAGATCATATGCCCTCCCATACCGGCGATTATCACAGTATCTACCTCGCCGTTTTCCAATGTTTCCAAGCCGCTTCCCAGGCGAAGATCCGCTTTTATGCCGGGCGCAAAAGTAAGCAGGTTTTCTCTGGCCTTTCCCAGGGGGCCCTCCCGAATATCGCTGAGGATGACTTTAGGGCTCCGTTTTTGTTGAAGCAGAAAAATAGGCAGCAGACCGTGGTCTGTGCCTATATCGGCTACTGTCTCCCCTTCAAACACATAATCCGCTATTGCAGCAAGTCTTTCCGAAAGTCGCAACATAGTTACACGTTCCTACAATCTTTTTTTTATTTTAATAAACCCCATTTTTACTCCGTCATTTAATAATGATTATATCGATTATATCAAATTTAAGTTCAATAAGCAAAATGGTAGCTGGAGGTGTTAGTGTCAAGTAATCGTTGGCAAGTTTTGTCCATACAAGTTTCCTGTGATGTTTTGATGGATATTCCGCATTTATTCCACGGTCCTGTTTACATGGGGCCCCTGTCCCTCTGGACCCCCTTTTTTTAGGCAGAAATAACCCGCTTCTGTCGGGCGTCATTTCTGCCGCCGAGAGTTTACCAGAGGGACAGCCCCAAATAAACAGGCTTTCGCGGCATAAACGCTCTTTTTAAGGCGCAGGGTAGCAGTAGCAGCTTCATTGTGTAGAGTGTGGGCAACGTGTCTTTTGTTGTCCAAGCCTTGTGCGTCAACCTTTTAGGTTGTCCACATGGCGGCACTATCCATAGTATGGTTGGTTTGTTCGTAATTTTGCTTCCGCCTGTCGGCTATCCATCTTACCGATAAATCAGTTCACTGCTAACTCTATCATTTAGCAGATTGATAATCGCTTTACGGCCGTTTGTTACGAATGTACTGTTAAAGGGCTTGCCTCCTCTAACTGGGTAAAGATAGCCTTGCCCATCCGTCTTCGGAGCTTTTGCTGCACTTAGGATTTCCTCTATCTCTTGCGTATACCGCTCCGGCAATTCCACCTTTGATAAGGACGTTACGGCTTGATGAAGCTTTCCACATACTTTCTTGCACAAGATACGTCCTAGGTTTGATGCACCTTGCTTGCTCCAACTGGCTTTCTGATGCTTCATCCGCTTCGCTGCACCATCACATACATGGTGCTCCATTGTTCCAAGATTTCGGTATTCTACACCCACCGGTGGCGATGGTAGTTTCAACCCTCTTTCCTGATAGGGAATGAGACCTTCCTGATTGCTTCTGAAGTATTGATAAAGCTTCAGAAGCTTCTTCTGTTCATCCGGCTCCTCTTCCTGTTCCCCGATCCATCTTAAATATTGCAATAGCTCTGCAATCCTCTTTTCCGAAAGCAATTTGTGTATGATCTTTCTCTGCTCTACATTCTTTACTTTCCTTAGGATCTCACGGTTCTTGTGGAATGGGTCCAGCTGGAAATGTACATCTTCATCCACAAGCCCTCCCTTGATCCACTCTCCTCCATCTCCGTTTAGAATGCGTATTTCAATTTCATCGGTGTTGAATACGGAAGCGATGGCTCCTTCCTTCTTTTTTTGAAAGGATCCTGCATCTTCGAAGCCGCAAACCATTATCTTGTTTCGCAGGGAATAACGTCTTTCCGACTCCTTTTCCCATCCATCATAGGCTACTGCCATCTTCATCTCACGTTTCCTTGCATTTTCCGGACGGTCTTTCCCCTGCATATTGATCCAAACGCCATCCGCTTCTTCAAACAGTATGGCTGTGGTTATCTCACCTTTTCCTTCACCTTTTTCCGCCTTCTGCGCTTCGGCTTTCTCTACTTTCTCTAGCTTCTCGCCCAAGTCCTGTATCACATTCCAGGCACCTCCGTGGCTAATTGCTTGCCCTGTCATGCTGCTCACTTTATCCGCTGTTTCCCGGTAAGAACAGACACTTACACTCTCGGCGATCCTTGTTGCGAGATTCCTTGTCACTTTCCCAAAGGTAGCCATTTTCAACACTTCATCCAACAGGTAAACGCAGGCTTTTTCACCCGTTTCAAGGGTTGTCTCATATACGGTTCTATCATAGGTAACCTCACCCATTAGTGTTTTTAATGTTGTAGCCCGGCTGCCCTTATGCCGATACGTCTTTTTATCCCTGCTTTCTGCAAGTTGTTTATCCATCTGCTTTAGCACTTCTTCCATCAGGCTTGCTGCATACTCGCATCCAATTCGGAAAATCTCTTTCTCTAAAGTATTGAAGTCTAGTTCCTTCTCTGATAATATAGTTTTCATCATACAAGCCTCCTGTTGGTTGTTGTCACAAACTTATCTTACAGGAATTCTTGTATGAGGGGAAGGGGGCTTTGCTCTCTTCCTTTTTTCTTTCTTTGCCAACTAAAATTATACTCTAAGGCTGGAGGTTGATCCCTTCAAAATTTTTGCTCATTTTGGCGAAATTAAAAAAAGTGGATCTCTGGACTTTAACGGAAATGTCTACAATAGCTTTTGTTATAATCAAAAACAGAATTGAATATTGCTGTCTGGAGATTCTTATCAGCTTGTAATGGTTTCTACCACGCTTTTTTTAAACAAAAAAACGAGAAATTATTTCCAAGATTGTGGAACAAAGATTTCCTTCCTGAATTGCAATAACAAGTTGAACTAATCTCCGTACCTTGACAAATCTCTGTTGTTAAAGAGCATAGATTAAATCGAGTTCCTCATCGAAGAGTTCTTCTGGGGTTTTATAGCCTAAGATCTTTCTTGGAAGGCCGTTTATCCATTCTTCAACTCGTGCAATGGCCTCTTGGCTGTATTCGGAAATCTTCTTACCTTTGGGTATGAAGCGCCTAATCAGGCCGTTATGGTTTTCATTGGTACCACGTTCGAATGCGGAGTAAGGATGTGTAAAATATACCCCTACACCCTGTTCCTTCAAGGTTGACAGAGCAGCGAACTCAGATCCATTATCTGCAGTAAGGCTTTTGAAGACCTTTTGAAACCGACTGCCAAATTCGTCTTTGATCTGGTCAAATTCCTGCATAACCGCTTCTGCTGTTTTGGCAGGAATCTTTCGAATCAATGTGTTTCTGGTTTTTCGTTCGACAATGGTCAATAAGCTTTCATCCTCCTTGGATTTTGAGCCTATTACCGTATCAATTTCCCAGTGCCCAAACTCTTCTCGATCTTCCACATGACAAGGCCGGTTTTCAATACTGTCACCGAGGTTTCGCTTGTTGGCCCGGACTCGGATTCCTTTCTTGCTACGCTTTAGCTTAAGTGGTAAATCCGTGTTTTTAACTTTCATAAGCCCTAGATCTATGTAGTTGTAAATGGTTTTGGTACAAAGCATCTTATCGAATTTACCCGTTGCTGCAGCCCTACCTACGGCAGAGTCCACGGACCAATCTTCCTCTAACATCATCTTCTCAACATAGCCTACGAACTCACTGCACTGTAGCAGCTTGTACCTGCGACCAGTGTTCCGGCGATTTGCCTCATATTTAGCCTGGCCGGCATCAGCGTAGTAGATTTTTACTAATTTGCCCTGCTTTATCTGTTCCACTGTGCCACGCCTTAGTTCGTTTGTAATGGTGTTTATGGGCCGATTTAGCAGTTTTGCGATGGCATAAGCAGTTTTGCCTTCACCAGCCAATAACTCGATTTTTACCCGCTCTTTAAAAGATAGATGTTTATTCTTTCGCGGATTAGGTGTAAACTGTGAGTGATCCATAGTGATTCGCCTTTCTGTGTATGTTTTGTGGTAAAACTATTTTACAACAGAAATCGTCACTATGGATTCCTTATTAGTTCAACTTCATTTTACAATTCGCCCAAAGATTTCCTTAAATAAATTTACCGCGTAACGGTCTGTCATTCCGGCAATATGATCCTTCACAACTTCTTGCACTCCATATTGAGGAATCCGGCACTTCCATTCATCCGGTAATTTATCGGGATTAGATTCATAATAATCGTAAAGGGAAAATATCATATGTTTTATTTTATCAAGCTCTTCGTCCTTTTTTACTTTTTTGCTATGATATACGTTTTCGAACATAAAATCACGTAATTTATTCATATAGAAGAGCCTTTCTTCGCTCATGACGATATCATCGGATTTATCGCTGCTCATGACAACATCGCTGACCAGATTATTGATCCGGCTCCGATGATCCGATCCAAGAGCCTTAATACAATCCGCCGGCAAATCAGCTTCACATATTACACCGCTTCGCAGCGCATCGTCTATATCGTGATTTATATAGGCGATGCGGTCGCTGAATCGAACAATTTTTCCTTCAGGCGTAAAAGGAACTCCCTCCCCGGTATGGTTCAAAATGCCGTCTCTTACCTCTGCCGTCAGGTTCATGCCAGCCTTCCCGCCACGGTTTTCCAGCACATCCACCACTCTCAGCCCCTGGACATTGTGTTTGAAGCCATCGGCATGTCTCTGATTTAAATACTCCTCTCCGTTATGGCCAAATGGAGTATGTCCCAGATCATGGCCCATTGCAATGGCTTCTGTTAAGTCCTCATTTAAACGAAGAGATCTTGCAATTGTCCTTGCGATTTGTGAAACTTCAAGAGTATGAGTCAGACGGGTCCGAAAGTGGTCTCCTTCCGGAGCAAGAAAAACCTGGGTTTTATGCATGAGGCGACGAAAAGCTTTGGAGTGGATGATCCGATCTCTGTCCCGCTGAAACTCCGTCCGAAAATCGCACTTAAGTTCATCCTGCATGCGGCCTTTCGACTCTGCGGACTTGGTGGCTCTGTCAGCAAGTATTTTATATTCACGCTGTTCCAGCTCTTCGCGAAGGATCATTCCGCCCCTCCTTTGTGTTACGATTTTATCACAGTCTGAGCCATTTTTCAAGGGAAGCGCCTACCGCCTTGTTGGCTTCTTTCAGATAACCGGCAATCTTTCTTTGAATACTCTCATCTACAAAGAGCAGCTCTTCTCCCATATTGTCAATGAGGGTATTTTTGTCTTTTTCGCTCATAGACTGAAGGCGCCAGGCCAACTGGCCGGTGTCGAGGGTCCTTCCGTCATAGGGTTTCATTTCAAATCCGTCAACGGCAATTTCCTGCTGTAAAAAAGGTAAGGCATTACTGGCCTGCGCAGATCCGAACCTGCACCTTTCTTCGTCCATAGAAAGAAAAGTCATGGCCAACAGCATCGGCTCCGCTGAAAGGTATATCCCCGGAATCAACCTTCCCGGTGAAAAGCAGCAGTTTTCCACTTCCTCGCGATAATTTTCCACTCCGCTCCGCAGAATCATGATTCCTACTTTTATCCATGGCACTGAAGCTTCCGGCCATATAACCGTAGGATCCAGCAAGGAAAACTCGCTCTCAACGCTTTGCTTGGTTGAAATCAATTGAACGCAGAGCTCATACTTGATACTGCGTCCGTCTTCAAGAGTTATTGCTAAATCACGAGCTGCCGCATCGGGATCATAACCGGCCAAAAATTCGGCTTCCTGGCGGCTGATCTCCTCAACGCCTTCCAAGGGCCTCCAATGATATCTTACCCAGAATCTGTCCCCTTGACAGTTTTCCCATATATACGTATGCACACTGTGCCCTTCCATGGTACGATAGCTTTTTAGAGTCCCTCGATCGGAATAAAGCCAAGAGATCATATGCATGGTTTCCGGATTGTCGGCGACAAACTGCCACAAACGTTCCGGATCCCGGATGTTCGTTCTTGGACACGGGCTGAGCGCTTCTAACAGGTGAGGATATTTTTCCGGATCTTTGATAAAAAACACCGGTAAATTTGTCCCTATTAAATCATATATACCCTCCTGGGTAAAAAATTTAACAGAAAAACCTCTTACATCTCTTGCCGTATCCGCCGAACCGGCTCTTCCCATCATGCGGGAAAAACGCACAAATACCGGCGTCTCCAGTTCCGCATTTTGCAGGAAACAAGCCTTGGTATACTCTTTCATTGTCATGTAAGGAATAAAAATACCTCTTGCTCCTGCGCCTTTTGCATGCGTTATCGGCTCCTGCTGTCTTTGCCGGTTCAGCCGGGCAAGACTTTCGATCAATCCCATAGTCAGCATAAACAAGGCCTCCTGCGTTTTCTACCAATATATGCAGAAACAGATACAGGAGGTGCAAAGTTCATGGAAGTATCAAAGGCCGGTATGACCGAAGCCCCCGTCACCTCGGAGACTGTCTTCCAACGCATCCACCGGCTCCCATTCTACGGTTTCATATCGCGCCACGACCATCTGGGCGATGCGGTCTCCGTTGTTGATGACAAACGGTTCCTCTCCCCAATTGATCAATCCTACTTTGATTTCACCACGGTAATCGCTGTCGATGGTGCCCACTCCGTTAACCAATCCAATACCGTGTTTAACAGCCAAGCCGCTTCTGGCGCGGATCTGCGCTTCGTAACCTTCGGGCAGTTCAATGAAGATGCCCGTGGGGACAAGGCATCTTTCACCGGGATTCAATACCACAGGTTCTGTTAGCAGAGCGCGTATATCCATACCGGCGGATCCCTTGGTTTCATATTTGGGAAGCGTCTCGCCGGAGGTCACGATTTTCACTTTTACTTTCATCACATCTGTTCCTTTAGATCATTAAATTTCGAATGAATATCGTAATCCTTCTTGCTGATCAATACTACGGAATACCGGTCCATATCCGCGATGATTGAGGCCGCTTCGCTCAGCGCATCCATCTCTACCCCATCGATTTTGTCTATGATCTCCTGGGTGGTCAAAAGCCGGGACAGCAACAAAGTATTTTTACCGTTTGCATACATTCTGTTGTTAACGTTCTCCTGCGCAAATACATAGCTGCTCTTCATCTGTTCTTTCGCTATGGCAAGCTCTTCTTCGTCTATTCCTTTCTCCTTAATCAATCGCATCTCTTCCGCAATGGCTTCTATGGCATCCTCCACTTTGGAATGACTCACCCCTGCATATATGCTGTAAATCCCATCCGTTACATATGAGTTGCATCCGGAATATACCGAATAAGCCAGCCCTTTTTCTTCTCTTATCTTCTGGAAAAGGCGGGAGCTCATACTTCCTCCTACGATGCTGTTTAGGAGGATCATGGGATAATATAGCTTGTCCTCCTGCGGCACCCCTTTTACACCCATGCAAATGTGGCTTTGTTCCACATCTTTTACCCGTACTTGGTAAGAAGGAATATACGTCGCCCCTTGGCCGGCCTTTTTTTCCTTACTTGTTTTGATGCCGGGTAACTTGGAATCAAACAGATGGTAGACGTAATCTGCATCGAAGTTGCCGGCAACGGATATAACAATGCTGTCGGTGGTGTATTCCCGGGCAATATAGTCCAGAATCATATCCCGGCTAATGCCTTCCAATGACTCCCGGGTGCCGATAATGGGCCGTTGCAGTGACGTTCCCCGAAATACCATTTCCAACAGCAGCTCCCCTGCATGATCTTCCGGATTGTCTTCAATCATCTTGATTTCCTCATAAATCACATCTTTTTCCTTCAGAAGCTCCTCCGGATCAAACTTGGAATTCAAAAACATATCAATCAGGATGTCACAGGCTTTGTCGATACTATTTTGGAGCGTCTTGATGTAATAACAAGTGGCTTCCTTACCCGTGAACGCGTTCATGTGTCCGCCTATACGATCCACATCCTCGGCAATCTGTTTTGCGCTTCTCTTTTCCGTCCCTTTGAACATCATGTGCTCAATGAGGTGGGAAATTCCCGAGTTGACCGGCTCCTCGTCAACGGAACCGGCTTTTACCCATATTCCTACGGAAACGGACTGGACAGCAGGAAGCTTCTCCATGACCATTCGAATTCCGTTATTCAGTGTTCTGTTAATTATCATTCGTTAATTTCTCCTCCAACTCTTCTTCAATTCTCTACATAACGGAGCCATTATACCACAAAACTCTAGTATTTTTTAATTAATTCATCAGTTCAGAGAGTGTCACAATCGTTAGTCCTCGATCCCATATCTTTTC
This sequence comes from Anaerovoracaceae bacterium, assembly GCA_050953365.1. Lineage (GTDB taxonomy): Bacteria > Bacillota > Clostridia > Peptostreptococcales > Anaerovoracaceae > UBA1426. Next base: position 592,204 of record JBMNMN010000002.1, read on the forward strand.
AATAATACCCGGAAGGGCTTTCACGGTCTCTTCCTTTGGGTGCATCAGTAAAATCGCCCCGTTTAAGTTTTTCTTTAACACCCTATTTTCTATAACCCTGGCGGTGGAGTCTGACCTCCAATCTATGGTATCAACCGACCATAAGCTCAGTAAATATCCCATTTCTCTACAGACTTCCACAGTTTTTTTATCGTAATCGCCGGAGGGAGGCGCAAAAGTGTTCGTCACAACACCGGTAAGCTGTTTTATGACTACCTCCGTTTTCTCAATCTCTTCCCTCACTTCTTTCTCGGAAATTTGTGAACACATTCGATGGCCGTAACCATGGTTCTGAATTTCATGCCCCAGCACGTAGATTTTACGCAATAACCAGGGGTTATTTTTTGCCCATTTCCCGCTTACAAAAAAAGTAATCTTGATATCCTTCTCCGCAAAAATATCCAGCATATCCGGCAACACGTCTTCTCCCCAATCCACATTGCAGGTAAATGCAATTCGATGGTCATCCGTTCTTCCCTGACGAATTACAATACCCTCTTCTCCTTCAACCGAAACGGTTTCTGTATGAAACATCATATCGTACATGGCGTATAGCTGGAAGCAAACAAACGCAAAGGTCCCTGATATGACAAGGCAAAGAATAATCTTTCGAACCATCACACCGCCTCCGAGGAACATGAATTCATCCATTAACTTCGTCATTAGTATAACTATGCGAAAGGCAGAGGCCGCATTCAAAAAACCACAATCGGGAACAGACCCGTATGTTGCTATAAGATTCTGGGTCCGTCCCCGCCTGTTGAATTGCGTGGTTCTAAATATATATGCGATATATGCGCTTTTAATTATGCGCCATACTCATATGGACGCCGTACTCAGGTTGTAAACCGCCGGTGCTACGAATTAAAGAAGATCCTTACGGGAAAGATTGATGCGATTCTGACTGTCAATTTCCGTTACTTTCACCGTAATCACGTCTCCTACGGACAGTTCGTCCTCCACCCTTTCCACTCTGTGCTTCGCCATTTTTGAAATGTGGAGAAGACCTTCTTTTCCGGGAAGGATTTCTACAAAGGCGCCGAATGCCATGAGCCTCGTTACCTTACCTTCATAGATACCTCCCACTTCAACATCTCTTAAGAGCAATTCGATCTGTTTCTGCGCGGCCAGGGCACTCTCCATATCGGGAGATGCTATGGATATAATACCGTCGTCGTCGATATCGATCTTGACACCGGTTTCGCATATAATGCGATTGATGGTGCTGCCGCCTTTTCCGATGATGATTCGAATCTTCTCGGGATCAATGGACATGGAAATAATTCTTGGCGCATAAGGAGAAAGATCCGGTCTCGGTTCGGAGATCTCTTCCAACATTTTCTCCAGGATATGCATTCTGCCTTCCCGCGCTTGCACAAGAGCCGCATGCAGTATATCTTTTGAAAGGCCATGTATCTTGATATCCATTTGAATGGCGGTAACGCCCTTTTCAGTACCCGCCACCTTGAAGTCCATATCGCCGAGGAAGTCTTCCATTCCTTGAATATCGCTCAATATAGCCACTTTTTCTTCCGATTTAATCAGTCCCATGGCAATACCCGCTACCGGGGCGGAAATAGGCACACCTGCGTCCATAAGAGCCAATGTGCTGCCGCAAACGGATGCCTGGCTGGTACTTCCGTTGGAGGAAAGCACTTCCGAAACCACACGGATGGCATAAGGGAATTCATCTACAGGGGGAAGAACCGGAATAAGAGCTCTTTCGGCAAGAGCGCCATGTCCGATCTCACGCCTGCCGGGGCTTCTCAAAGGTCTGGCCTCTCCTACGCTGTAAGGCGGGAAATTGTAATGGTGCATATATCTCTTTTCCGTTTCCTCGGTGATACCGTCAATGGTCTGCGCTTCCGCAACGGGAGCCAGAGTCGCAACGGAAAGAACTTGCGTCTGCCCTCTTGTAAAAAGTCCGGATCCGTGAGTTCTTGGGAGGAAGTGGGTTTCACACCAAATAGGCCTTATTTCGTCGCACTTTCTGTTGTCCGGGCGAATCCCTTCATCCAGAATCATGCTTCTTACCTGTTCTTTTGTAATGGAGTAAAGAACATTTTCAATATCCTTTACGTTGTCCGGGTAGATTTCGCTGAAATGCTCCAGCGTTTCTTTTTCCACCGCATCCATGTTATCCAGCCTTTCCTGCTTATCGTAGGTCTGGATAGCATTTCGCATTTTCTCAGTGGCAAATTCCCTGACAGCCGCATCTATCTCTTCCGGAACCTCATACAAAACAACTTCCTGCTTGGGCTTTCCTACTTCTGCAACAATGGAATCAATGAAATCTATCAGCGATTTAATCTCTTCGTGGGCAAAGAGTATAGCGTCCAAAATGGTTTCTTCGGGAACTTCATTGGCGCCGGCTTCAACCATCATAATTGCGTCTCTGGTCCCGGCCACTACCAGATGAAGGTCGCTTACCTCTCTCTGGGCCAATGTGGGGTTGATAACAAATTCTCCGTCCACCATGCCTACTAAAACAGCGGCTGTGGGACCTTCAAAGGGGATGTCAGAAATAGAGAGAGCAATTGAAGAGCCTAACATTGCAACGATGTCCGGTGTGCAATCGGGATCTACACACAAAACCGTCGCAATAACTTGCACATCATTGAAATAGCCTTTGGGGAAAAGCGGCCTCAATGGCCTGTCCATCAGCCTTGCGCTTAAAATTGCTTTCTCTGAAGGCCTTCCCTCTCTTTTAATAAATCCTCCGGGAATCTTTCCCGCAGCATACATCTTTTCCTCAAACTCGCAGGAAAGCGGAAAAAAATCAATATCTGCCCGCGGTTCCGCTGACGCAGTTGCCGTTACGTTTACTACGGTATCGCCATAGCGCAAAGTTACGGCGCCGTTGGCCATCTGCGCAACCTTGCCGATCTCTGCTTGGAGCAGTCTTCCTCCTACCGCCGTGCGGTAGGTCTTATAATCTGTGAATCTCATACGTGTAATACCTCCCAATTTCATGTTTCTCTGTAATCGGGTCGGCTTGACAAGTTAACCTACTCTTTAAAGTCTGAGTAAGCTAAATTCTCAAGCCTGACCCGTACCCGATTATAAATATTTTATGCAGTGAAGGCGGAGGATTATCCTCCGCCTTCAAATTACCTTATTTTCTCAGCCCTAAGCGAGCGATGAGGGATCTATACCTCTCTACGTCCTTATTCTTCAGGTAGTTGAGCATGTTTCTTCTCTGTCCTACCATCTTCAAGAGGCCCCTCCTGGAATGGTGATCCTTTTTGTGTAGCTTAAGATGTTCGTTCAGATCGTTGATCCGATAAGTCAGGATCGCAATCTGTACTTCCGGTGAGCCTGTGTCACCTTCATGTCTCATGAACTCTTTGATAATTTCTGCTTTTTTTGCTTGATCAATCATAATTCTTTCTCCTTTTCTTCATACTCCTATGCCGTGTCTTGCGTCGGAGAATCGCAAAACTCAGCCATAGGAAACCGAATTAACGACTTATGATACCATGATAGGACGCAGCTGTCAAGCAGTCCTTCTTAATCTGCACGGCCAATTCTTCCACGTTCTCAAACATAATCTCAGGACGAAGCCTCTCAAGAAATTCTATCCGAACTTCCTCCCCGTATATTTCCTTATTGAAATTAAAAATATGCGTCTCCATATTTCGCGCGCATGTATTGCATACAGTCGGTCGCACCCCAACATTGGTCACGCTTGGATATCTGATTCCGTCATAGTTGCAATAGGTCACATACACCCCATCTGCAGGGCTGACCATCTCTTCGTCAATGGAAATATTCAAAGTAGGGAAACCTAAAGTTCTGCCAAAGCGATTCCCTACCATTACCTTTCCCCGCAAGCTGTAATAGTGACCCATAAAGGCCAGACATTGATCCACTTGGCCGTTTGCAATAAAGTTTCTAATAATCGTACTGCTGACAATTTGCCCGCGCACCATGTACGGCTCTAACACATGTATCCCAAAGCCGTTGGCAAGACCAACCTTCATAAGGGTCTCCGGCGTACCGTCCCCGTTGCGGCCAAAGCGATAATTGAAACCGCAGTAGGCTTCTTTCATGCGCAGCTTGCTCACCAGAAGATCCATGATAAAACGTTCCGGCTCCATATCACGAATGGTCTCATCAAAGGGAACCGCCACAATATAATCGACGCCTAAATCGCCAAGAATTCTCACTTTTTCATCCCAATAGAGGATGTTTTTTACCACTTGTTTTCCCGCAAGAATGTTTTTCGGGTGATTGCTAAAGGTGAACACGGCGCTCTTTAAATTAGTGCCTATAGCGCTGTTAACAGTCCTGCGAATTAATTCCTGATGGCCTTTATGAACGCCGTCAAAATTCCCCAAAGCGACTACGGTTTCCTGTATTTCATCAATTTCGTCAAAACTTGTAAATAACTTCATCTACATAACACCTTATCCGCAGTATATATTCTTTTTTTTGTATCGTAAAGAGCAACGCCCAGAAATCTTTTTCCCGAATAGACGCAATATGCCCGATCCATCCCTTCGCGAATCCGTATATGTTGTGTCAGATTCTCAACCATGGGCAGCCGCAGCACTTCTGCCTCGGCTGCTCTGAGATAACCTCCGTTGCCAAACCATGCCGCCCTGTCCTCTCGGATGTTTATCTTACCGAAACGCGTCAGCGGATAATCCATCGGGAGTAAATAGTTCTGCCAGTCTTCCTTCAACCGCTCTGGAGGCGCCGATTCCTCCAACTGGAACTCCCCGCTTGCCGTACGAAGCAAGAAACTCATAGCTCCGCCGGTTCCGAGAAGATTGCCTGCCTCATGGCAAACGCTTCTCACATAGGTGCCTTTGGAGCACCGTATATCAAAAGTGATTCTGCCGGCGGCTCTGTCATATGCAATAATGCGCAGCTCGTGGATGATAGCCGGTCTTTTAGCCGCCTCCATTCGCTTTCCTTCCCTCGCGTATTCATAGAGATGCTTCCCCCCAATGCGAACAGAAGAATAGGAAGGCGGCGTCTGAAAGATTTCTCCTGTAAACGATTGAAAAACTTTTTCTATCGTCACAATATCCGGTTTTTCAAACTTCTCCCGCTTATCCTCTAGCACATTCCCCCAAATATCCCATGTATCCGTGACGATACCGAGAATCATTTGGCAGCGATAGACTTTATGATCTAAATCCAAGTAGTCCATAATGCGAGTGGCATTGCCGATACATAACGGCAGGACTCCCGCAGCCATGGGATCCAAAGTTCCCGTATGCCCAATTCGCTTGATTCCCGTAATCTTCCTGAGGAAGTACACACAGTCGTGGGAAGTCATTCCGGCAGGCTTGAGAAAGTTGATAATACCATTCACTTGCGGTTCCATCCTTATCGACCTTCCAGACTGTCCAATTGCTCGATTATAGCTTCTACAATAAGCGGCTTTACTTCTTCGATGGTGCCCGGAATTGTACAGCCGGCAGCCTTGGTATGTCCTCCGCCTCCAAATTTCGTGGCTATTTTCGAAACATCCGCATTGGTTTTGGCCCGCATTGTCACCCGGACTCGTCCTTCTTCTTCACGCAAAAAGGCTGAGATCTCCACGCCATCTATATTACGGAGCTCTTCCACAAGTCCCTCCGTCTCTGCAGGGAAAGCACCTGTTTCTTTCAACATTTGTGATGTCATGACAGCCAGGTTCGCTTTGCCTTCCCGTATCGGCTCCATAGTGCTTAAAATCGCATTAAAAAGCTTTACTTTCTCTATCCTTTTCCTTTGATATATTTCCACCGCAATTATGTTGTGATCCATTCCCGTTTTGAATAGCTCTGCCACCGTCATATGGGTTGCAGCAGAAGTGTTGGAATATAGGAAACTGCCTGTGTCAGTTAGAATTGCCGTGTAAATGGCCTCGGCGATTTCCGTATCCAAAACCACTTCCATTTCCTTCAGCAGCAGAAACAAAATCTCTCCTGTCGATGAGGCTTCCGTATCCACATACCAATATTCTGTAAACGGCTGCGATGTCGTGTGATGGTCTAATAATGCAGTGTGTTTTCCTCTTTTGAAAGCGTCTTGTCTTTTTTCAAGCCTCATCCAATCACTGCAGTCCAATGCAATACAGACGTCCACTTCCGTACCGTGAAACTCAGAAGTGCAATATCCTTTATCAAGAAATCTGAGATTTCCGGGTATTTCATCCTCGATCAAAACATCCGCTTTTTTTCCTTGCTTCCGCAGGGCACTGCAGAGCGCCACCGATGATCCGAGAGTATCTCCGTCCATTTGCATATGGGGGAAAATTAGCACGGAATTGGCGTTCTTCAGTAAAGCTGCGATCTGCTTAAGGCTGCTTATATTGGTTGTCCTATTCTTCATCTTCTTCCTTTCGGTCTACGCCCAAGCCAAGATCTTCTAAGACCTGGGATATTCTGCGGCCGTATTCCATGGATGTATCGATCCGAAACAATAAATCCGGAACCGTTCTAAGCTTAATCTGCCGGCCGATTTCTCTTCTGATAAGCCCTTTGGCGCTCTGAAAGGCATCTAATACTTCCTGCTTTCTATCCGGAGCCGTTCCGTCCGCATCGGTGTCGTCCAGAACTGTAATATAAAGCGTTGCATAGCTGTAATCCGCTGTTACTTCAACCGCCGAAATGCTTACGATGCCAGAAAGGCGCGGATCTTTAATTTCCTTCAGCAGAAGTTCGCTAACCACCTTTCTGATCTCTTCTCCAAGTCTTCCGGCACGATACCCTTTGCCCATTTTTCTTTACCTCGCTATTTCCTCCATCTTGAAGGCCTCAATTATGTCTCCTTCTTTGATGTCGTTATAATTCTCTATACCGATACCGCATTCGTATCCTTGATTCACTTCTCTCACATCATCTTTAAATCTCTTTAAAGATGAGATCTTTCCTTCATGAATGACGATACCGTCTCGAATCAGGCGAATCTCCGCATTTCTCTGGATTTTTCCTTCCAGAACATATGCGCCTCCGACAGTTCCCACACCGGGAACCTTGAAAGTGTTTCGGATCTCGACTTTGCCCAAGATGACTTCTTTATATACCGGATCCAACATACCTTTTATGGCAGCTTCCACATCATCTATCACATCATAAATGACGCGGTACGTACGAATTTCTATCTTCTCACGCTCTGCCATAGCGGTGATAGTTGAGCTTGGACGGACGTTGAATCCGATTATTACTGCATCGGATGTGGAGGCTAACATAATATCTGATTCTGTTATCGTACCCACTCCCGAATGAATAATCTTAACCTTGACGTTTTCGGTGTGTAATCGCTCCAGGGAAGAAATCAACGCGCCGACGGATCCTTGCACATCCGCCTTAATAATTAAATTGAGTTCCTTGACTTCTCCTTCCTTTATCTGGCTGAACAGCTGTTCCAATGTCGTGCTGGAGGTTTTAACCATTACCTCTTCCCTGACCTTCAACCGTCTCTGCTCGGCGATTTCTCTGGCGATTCGCTCCTCTCTTACAGCGTGGAACTGATCGCCGGCCTCGGGAACATCGTCCAGACCAAGAATCTCCACAGCCGTTGCGGGTCCTGCCTTGCGGATTCGATCGCCCTTAAAATTCGTCATGGCTCTTACTTTTCCGCTACAGGTGCCAACGACCACAGGCATACCCGTTTGCAGCGTACCGTTAAGAACCAGCAACGTGGCCACAGGGCCTTTTGCTTTATCCAAACGCGCTTCCAAAACGGTACCCATAGCCAATCGATTGGGATTTGCTTTCAACTCCATAATTTCTGCCTGAAGCAGAATCATTTCCAGAAGATTGCGTATTCCTTCACCGGTTTTTGCGGATACAGGCACACTGATGGTGTCGCCTCCCCACTCTTCCACCAACACTCTCTGGTCGGCGGGGAGATTAGCAAGGTCTTGCTTGACTCGATCCGGATTGGCCTCAGGCTTATCCACCTTATTTATCGCTACGATTATAGGAACTCCCGCGGCTTTGGCATGGCTTATAGATTCAATGGTTTGCGGCTTAACGCTGTCATCTGCTGCCACAACCAAAACGGCTATGTCCGTCACATGGGCGCCTCTGGCTCGCATTGCAGTAAATGCTTCGTGGCCAGGGGTATCAAGGAAAACGATCCTTTGCCCGTTAACCGTTACTTCCGATGCGCCGATATGTTGAGTTATGCCTCCCGATTCCGTGGATGTGACATTGGTCTTTCTAATGGCATCCAGAAGGGAAGTTTTTCCATGGTCAACATGGCCCATAACAGTAATGATCGGCGGACGGCTCTTTAGGTCAGAAGGTTTATCTTCAAAATCTTCGATGCCCTCCTCAACGGGCTCCTCTTCCACTTTATCGACAACAATATTTACGCCTAACTCGTCGCCAAGCAATATTGCCGTATCTTCATCCAGGTTTTGGTTAATATTAGCCATGATGCCTAATTTCATCAAAGCAAGAATGATTTCCGAAGTGGACCTGTCAATTTGTTCTGAGAGTCCTTTTACAGTAATGGGAACATTTATAACTTTTGTCCCCGGTGTTAACGTTTCTAAATTAATGTTGCTTTCTGGTTCCACTTGCTTCTCCGCTTTTTTCTTGTATTTTTTTGGTGTTTGCTTTTCCATGGAAAGAATCTGCCATTCATCTTTTTTCTGGTACTCTTTTTTACCGGCTTTTTCCTTCTGGATCTGTCCTCGGGACTTCTTGTCTCTTTCCTTTTTCCCTGCGGGTACGTCTTTCCCTACGGGTACGTCGGCTATAATTGCAGCCTTTTTCTGTCTCGCAGGTCTGTCCGGGGCTTCTTCGCTTTTCAGCGAGCGGGCTGTATCTTCACTTGAAGCCGTAGTCTTTGTAGCGCCGGCTTTTCCTGCTTTTGCCGCAGCTGCTTTTTCCGTCTTGCCCGGGGCAGCTTTCTTCACAGCCTGTTCTTTTGCGGCTTTCTCCGCAGTTTCTTTCGCTTTCTTCTCTTTCGCGGCTTTTTCTGCAGCTTCTTTTGCTGCCTTCTCTTTTGCGGCATTCTCAGCTTCAATTTCTGCCGCTCTCTTCTTTATTACCAGTCCCTTTGGAGTAGACGGCTTTTCTTCTGCTTTGGGGGCGGCTTCTTTCTTTGGCTCTTCCTTTATTATTTCCTTCTTTGAGGCGGGTTTGGCTTCCGCCGCCGGCTCCGTTGCTTTTATTTCTGTCTCAGGTTGAGAAGGCTCCTCTTTACCTTTCATGTCCTGCATAGAGGCCGACTTTGGTAACGGGATGCCTGTAGGCGGTTGTACCGATGCAGATTTGGGCAAGGGAACCCCGACAGGTGTCTGCACCGACGCGGATTTGGGGAGGGGAACACCGACAGGCGGTTGCATTGCGCCGGGAGGCATCTTGGTTTGCATTGCCTCTTTAGCGTCCGAGGCTCTTGCTGCTGCCTTGGGCTCCGGTTTGGTTTTTTGTTCGGCTTTTTCACGTATTGCTTTTGCCGCTACCGTAGCCGGTTTCACCGCAACCTTAACCTCCTTGCTCTTTGTTCCCGTCTTGTTCTTCGGAGGTGCTTTCACGATTTTTGTCTCGGTCATTTTTGTGCGACTATGGAGGATCATATTGGTAATTGCCTTCACATCAATATCTGATATGACGCTATTGTGGCTTTTGGCCTCAATCCCCATACTATTGATTTTTTCCAGCAACTCCTTACTTTCCATTTCCAACTCTTTTGCAATCTCATATACTTTTTTTGACATAAACACACCTCACTCTTCTTTCTTGCCGTTCCGCCCGTATCTATCTATCTCACCCTTAATTGCTTCCGCCAAATTTTTATCGGTTATGCCGTAGATGCCCCGGCCGATTTCTCCTGTCATCTCCTCCATCTTTTCCATTGTACCGTAAATACGCAGTTGTACATTCCCCGATTCAGCCACAGCCAGCAATTTTTTCTTCGTATTTTCGCTTAGATCGGCGGTTATAATCAGAAGATGTATTTTCCCCCGCTCGATTCCGTAAATACAGGAATTGTAGCCCGAGATCAGATTTCTGGATCTCTTGGCAAATCCCAGATAGCTATGAATCTTTTCTCTCATATAAAGACAGTTCCTCAAATATTTTGTCCAGCTGCTGCTGATCGACTTCCCTGTTAAGACCACGGCTGATGGCTCTCTTTTTCCTGGCCTTTTCAATACATTCCATATCAGGACAAAGATACACGCCTCTGCCGTTTGCTTTTCCGGTGGGATCGAGCATCAAATTGCCTAAAGGATCGGATACTATACGTACCAGCTCTTTTTTAGGTTTCGATTCCATACAGCCGACGCACCGTCGCATGGGAATTTTTCTAGGCTTCATGGAGAATCCTCCTATTCGTCTATTTCAACGTCTTCTTCCAATAAAGCATCCTCTTCGGAAAGCATCATTTCCTCAGCATCCATAATATCTTCTTCAGGATTATCTTCATTATAATCAATCAGGAGATCTTCGTCGTCAACATATTCATCCGAAGACTCGGAATACTGTGAACTGCTTTTAATATCGATTTTCCAACCGCAGAGCTTCGCAGCCAATCGGACATTCTGTCCTTCTTTTCCGATTGCTAGCGAGAGCTGATAATCAGGAACGATTACCGTAGCGGATTTCTCTTCCTCATTAATGATCACTTTTTCTACCTTTGCGGGAGAAAGAGCGCTGCTGATCATTTCTTCCGGATTGTCGCTCCAATTAATAATATCGATCTTCTCATCAAAGAGTTCGTTTACAACAGCCTGAACACGAATTCCCCTGGCGCCTACGCAGGCTCCAACCGGATCCACATTTTCATCATCCGAATAAACAGCAATCTTAGTACGTGAGCCCGCTTCTCTGGCAATGCTCTTAATTTCTACAATGCCGTCCTGAATTTCAGGTACTTCCAGTTCAAAAAGCCGCTTGACCAAGCCGGGATGTGACCTGGACAGATAGACTTGGGGACCCTTCGTGGTCTTTTTCACATCCATTATATATACTTTAATGCGGCTGTTAACTACATACCGCTCTCCTTTTACCTGCTCATTCACGGGGAGAATGCCCTCGGTTCTGCCGATATTAACAAAAACAGTTTCATTGCTGATTCTGTGAATAATACCGGTAACGATCTCGCTTTGGCGATTCACGAAGTCTTCGTAAATTATACCTCTTTCCGCTTCGCGGATCCGTTGTACTACAACCTGTTTTGCTGTCTGCGCAGCGATCCGTCCAAAGTCCTTCGGAGTAACCTTGTATTCAATAATATCGCCCAATTCATATTCGGGATCGATGGATCTCGCCTCTTCAAGAGCAACTTCAACGAGAGGATCCGTGACTACCTCCACGACATCTTTTCTCATAAAAACATCTACATCGCCACTTTCACGATCTATGCTGACCCTCACATTCTGTGCGGTGCCGTAGTTTTTCTTATATGCGGAAACCAACGCGGATTCGATAGCCTCGATAAGCAAGTCTTTCGATATATCCCTCTCTTTTTCCAGCTCATCCATGGCGAAAATTAATTCTTTGTTCATACTGAACTCCATCCTCCTTAAAATACTATGGTGAGATTTGTCTTCGATACTTTTTCCCGGGGTAGATCCAGGATCTCCCCTTTTTCATCTTCTATATGGAGATAGCCGTCAGAGCGGCCGATCAACTTTCCCTGCAGGTTTTTCTTGCCGTTTATGCTCTCATAGAGTTTCACATCCACCAACCGGCCTTTATAACGAATAAAATCTTCATCCTTCAGCAGTGGACGATCCATACCCGGCGACGATACTTCCAGATAATAATTTTGTTCAATCGGATCCAGTTCATCCAGTTTATCGCTTAAAAAGTGACTGACCTTTTCGCAATCGTCGGTACTGACGTTTCCCGGCCATTCATCCGGATGCTCCGGCGCCTTTTCAATGAAAACTCTAAAAAACCAATCCTTGCCCTCTTTGACGAATTCTGCGTGATATAGGCTGTACCCTTCCTTTTCCAAGTACGGAGACAGTTCCTGCATCACCAGATCAAGAACTTTTTTCTTTGCCATTCCTTCCCTTTACTACCCTTTCTCTTTAATCCTCTCTGCTTCCCCGAAAAAATGAAGAGTGGGAATGCCCACTCTTAGCAACTGCCAATAAATTACGATAACATCGCAAGGTCTATATTACCATATAAATTCAAGGTTTGCAAGTATTATTCATATATTTTCCTGCTCTGTGCGACGGCATGAAGCGCATTTTACGATTCATTTCAAGAAAAATATTTTACCTGCCATATCTGCGATAATTATTATACCGAAATATCCCTTGACACATAACCTCTACGATGGTAATATCTTTGTTGCGACGTGCGTATGCGGTACGTACGCTCGTCAGATATGGCGGTGTAGCTTAGTTGGTCAGAGCGTCCGGTTCATACCCGGAAGGTCGGTGGTTCGACTCCACTCGCCGCTACCATTGGTCCGGTAGTTCAGTTGGTTAGAATGCCAGCCTGTCACGCTGGAGGTCGTCGGTTCGAGCCCGATCCGGATCGCCATAAATTACGGTGGGTATCGTCAAGTGGTTAAGACACAGGATTGTGGTTCCTGTATGCGTGGGTTCGAATCCCACTACCCACCCCATAAAATAATGATAATGTTGGGGTATCGCCAAGCGGTAAGGCAACGGACTCTGACTCCGTCATTCGCAGGTTCGAATCCTGCTACCCTAGCCAATCTGGCGACATAGCCAAGTGGTAAGGCAGAGGTCTGCAAAACCTTCACCCCCGGTTCAAATCCGGGTGTCGCCTCCAAAACAAAAGCAAGCATTTTTCAACGTTTGAAGAATGCTTGCTTTTTTTGCTTTATACTTAACTGGTGTCTATGGGTCGGTGCGAGCAGGAAGTGTCGTCAAAATTACGGCGCGCGGAAAAGTATATATGCGGTGTAATCCGCATAGAAATTATCTGTTCCGATGTTCTCCAAGGAAACATATTGGAAAATCACCTTTATTTCCGCCCCATTATCCGTTCTGGAATAGCTCATTACCTCGGGAGGCAGTACATCTTTGCCCTCTGACGTCATCTCCTTTATAGACTGGGCCAGTTCCAGAAGATTTACAGTAACTAACGGAGTTCCGGCTTGATCTTGTGCCGTTATCGTCATATCCCTTCTGTTAATGCGTTCCGCAATAAGGTTGTATTGTTTCCCTTCAATTTCAAATGTAAAGTCTTTTCCCCCGCCAATTTCCATAAAGGAACCGATGACAACGGACACATGGTAACCGGATATATCCAGCGGCACGTCCGTATCCAGACTGGCATAGAAAAATTCATATTCTTCATAAGGATTTCTGCCGTAATAGGGATCAAATCCGAAATAGTCATCCATATCCCTATACATTTCAAAATCCTCAGGCAGCCAGGAAATGTACTCCAGAGAGCTGTTGTATTCCAAATATTGAAGAATATTGGTTACCTCGCGCCGGGTTTCTTCCGAAGCATCCGGCTTAGATTTTAACACACCTTCGGAAAGCATTCCCTCGGATTGAAGTATCGTTTCAATCCGATGAATCTGACTGTTCCTAGACACGGAGAATGCATCAACCGGCGGTATAATTGACAAAATTGCAAAGGCCGCCGCCAATAAGGCAACATACCGATTTTTTGACACGGGACGAATGCTGAGAAATACCGCCGAAACTAAAGAAAATATAGCGAACAGCCCTACATAGTAGCGCGCCACGGTTACTCCGTATGCATCCAAACGTATCCATACCGATACCATCTGCATAAGGACAATCGGAATCCATACCTTTGGAAAAACCATGCGAAACAGCTTTGCAAAGCTGTTTTCCGGCAGGCTTGCCAACACGAACAGAACCACCCCTATCGCGGAATAAATCAACACCATCGGTCCAAGCTGCCCCGAGGGCCACTCGGAGGTAATCAGAATCTTAGCAAAATATACAAGTAGTACCAGGGTGTAAACTGTAAAGAGAGGAATCGCAATATAGGATACCAGTATTTCGAGAAAGCGCGGATATGTTGCAGCTTCTGATTCGGTTGAACTGCCCCATTCCCTATTGTCATTGAATCGCGGTAAAAGAGCCAGATAATAAATCGGCGCAAATACGATCCAAACCACCGTTAACATATATGCGTAACTCTTGTTGTCAACATTAAATAACAAGGTATCCACAGCGAAAAGAATGGCGGCAATGCCGGCGGCAAGAACGCCCGAGTACAGAACGGATGTAAAGAAGCTTTTAAAATGCACAAGGGCTATCATGTTAAAGTCACTGCGCTGACGATAGGCGGGTATCCAAAGCACTGCGCAGGTCATGGCGAAAATGGCAACGAAGCTGCGAGTGAGAATCTCTGCGTTGATTTCCGGTGAAGGCCAGATAATGGCAAAATATCCCGCCGTTAACAGCAGAGCAACTCCATAGGTAAGCAACTTTGCTCTTTCCAACTTATCAAATCTTTCGATGAGAAATTGGGCCACCATACCGATGAATGCGCCTACACCTAAAGAGAAAATAATTTTCTCCAGGATCAGCGGAGGCGAATGCTCTATCGCAATCAAATAACATACTAACGCGGCAGTTGCAACTAAACATATCACGGTAAACGGAAAGCGGGAAAGGGCGCCCATCAATCCGTTCAGTATTTGATTAATCAGTAATTTAATGCGTCTCATAATATCCCTTCTCTCTTCAATTCACCGACATTTTGGCTTTTCTGATCGATGCTCCGTTTTACGGCTGTCAAATTATCCGGTTGTCATGCATTATACCCTTTTCTCCATCGCATCAACCATATACAAAATCCGACTCCGTGCAGGACTTTACAGGCCGTCGCCGTCCTGTAACCGCTTCATACAATATTGTGCGAAGTCTGAAATAATATATGAAATTGAATCAAAAAAACAGGAAATGAATAGTGTAGATTCTCTTAAGGAATTTATACGAATCATTTCCCGTTTAAACTTGTTTAAATATTATGGCTGTCGATCCCTTCAATTATAATCTTTAATTTATTAATCCCTTGAATACGCTTGCTCAATATGTATAAAACAGGAACGATTAAAATCCACAGCAGTCCGCCCAGGAACCAATCCGTACCGTTGGACAATACGGTAAAAACGCAAAGCGTTACTACCATAACACACATGATCGTATGTCCGGTTTTCCCGCCGGGTGTCTTAAACGGAAATAATTAATAAATCCCTTACGAATGTACCAACTCACATTCCAAATTGCTCCTTCATACAATACCTTAGCAAAGTTCAATTAAAAATCAGCGAAACGGAGAAAAACGTTATGGAGGACAACGTACTTTCATTGGATCAATTACTTATCGGGAAAAAAGCCATTGTTGTAAATCTTACTGCGGAAGGAATAGAACGGCGCAGATTGCTGGACCTTGGGCTGATACAAGGTACTCTTGTGGAAGCCTTACACAAAAGTCCCGCGGGAGACCCGATCGCCTACTTTATTATGGGAGCCGTAATCGCACTTCGCAATTGCGATGCAGAAAAGGTATTGGTCTCAAGCTTTATGTAAAAAAATGTGATTCGGAGTATCCGTATGACTGTTAAAAATATTGCTCTGGTCGGCAACCCCAACGTGGGTAAAAGTACAGTGTTTAACGGCCTCACAGGGCTTTCGCAACATACGGGCAACTGGCCCGGCAAAACCGTTTCACTGGCCTCCGGGACATATGTCCACAGAGGCCAGACCTTCTCTCTCATAGACTTGCCAGGTATCTACTCTCTGATGGCAAGCTCTCCCGAGGAGGAGGTAACCATTGAATACTTGAATCATCAAAATCCGGATGCCGTCGTCATTGTGGCGGATGCAACCTGTATGGAACGAAATCTGAACCTGGCTTTGCAAGTAGCAGAAACCTTTGACAATGTGGTTCTATGTGTCAATCTGTTGGACGAAGCGGGGAAAAAAGGCATCAAAGTTGATTTGGATTCACTGGCTCGCCGTATGAACATTCCTGTAGTCGGCGTGGTGGCCAGATCAAAGAAAAACTTGGATAAACTGAAGGATCAGATTTTGACCTCTGCCCAAAACCCTGTGAACTTCTCTCCTATTACGGAGGATTTTTCCGAAGAAAGAATTCGGGATTTCGTAAATCGTGCCGGAGAACTCTATAAAACATGCGTGCGTCTGGAGCGAAAGGATTACAATGCGTCTGACCGGACACTGGATAGCATCGTCACGTCAAAAGCATTTGGATATCCCATTATGCTTCTTTTGTTGGCGCTTGTTTTTTGGATCACGCTGCAAGGCGCAAACTATATATCTGAATTTCTTCATTATTTTTTATTTGGAATGCAGAATCGTCTGCATATTTTGTTAACCGGCTTAAATACGCCGGCTCTATTAATTGATCTTGTGGTTTTCGGAATCTATCAAACGGTAGCTTGGGTAGTTTCCGTCATGTTGCCCCCCATGGCCATCTTCTTTCCGCTGTTTACCCTACTGGAAGATTCGGGCTACCTGCCCAGAGTAGCATTTAATATGGACCGTTGCTTCCGCCGGGTCGGCGCCCACGGAAAGCAGGTATTAACCATGTGCATGGGGTTTGGGTGTAATGCCTGCGCAGTGATGAACTGCCGGATCATCGACTCTCCCAGAGAGCGATTGATAGCCATTCTGACTAACAACTTCGTACCATGTAACGGTCGATTCCCTACGCTCATCGCCCTAATCAGCATGTTTTTTGTGAGTCAAACCATGGGTCCGCAAAAGGATGCGCTTGCGGTCGGCCTGCTTCTAGGCATCATTTTGTTGGGCGTATTCTTTACGCTCCTGCTCTCAAAAATATTGTCTTCGACCATATTAAAAGGACTCTCCTCCTCCTTTGCATTGGAACTCCCTCCCTATCGCCGCCCGCAGGTAGGTAAAGTGATTGTTCGCTCATTGTTGGACAGAACCATTTTTGTCTTGGGAAGAGCTGTGGTAGTCGCAGCGCCCGCAGGAATAATAATATGGTTTCTTGCCAACACACATACAGGCGATTCAACTCTCCTGCATACATTTACCGGCGCTCTTGACCCCTTTGCCAGGCTCTTTGGCCTCGACGGCGTCATCCTGATGGCTTTCATATTGGGATTTCCGGCCAATGAGATTGTAGTTCCTATCATTATAATGACTTATATGGCTGCCGGAAGCATAACAGAGCTGGATACGTTCCAATTAAAAGCATTGTTATTAGATAATGGCTGGAACACGACTACGGCACTTTGCACACTGCTTTTCTGCTTACTGCATTTTCCCTGCGGCACCACATGTCTGACCATAAGAAAAGAGACGGCAAGCTGGAAATGGACCGCTGCCGCCTTTGCAATACCCACCTTATGCGGGCTAATAGTCTGTTTTCTCGTTGCCCAAACCATGCATTTATTCTGTCCTCTTTAGCTACTTTCCCTCCAAATAGCGACACAGAACAAATAATGTTAAGCAATGGCCTGCCGGATAACGGTTTGCGCTGTGAACCAGAAAACGAAGCTGGTTTTCTGTTTTCTCCATAAGCTCGGAGCTGTCCATTTTGCGCGCCAGTCGCAGCAGATTCCATGCCGCAACGCTGTTGCCCGAAGGAATTGCGCCGTCATAGGTCTCCTTCGGACGCCAAATGAGTTTTTCGCTGTTGGAAGAGGTGAAGAAAAAACCTCCCCCCTCCTCATCTGCAAAGTCATCTATCATTCTGTTGTTATAATCTAAAGCCTTTTGAAGATAAGAGACCTTTCTTGTAATCTCATAAAGTTCAAGCAGCCCCCACACATAATAAGCATAGTCATCCAAATAGCCGTTTCCTGCAGCCTCTTCATTTCGGTATCGCACCCGAAGCCTGCCGTCCTTTTTCGTCATATTCGCATCTATGAAGCCGGCAGCTTTTTCTGCAGCGCTTAAGTACTTTCGCTCATTAAATACTCTTGCGGCAAAAGCCAGGGAAGCGATCATCATTCCATTCCAAGACACAAGGATTTTGTCATCTTTATGGAGATTCATCCTGTCCAAGCGATAGTCAAGCAGGATCTCTCGCTGCCAGGCAAACATTTTGCCCGCCTCCCTGTATTTTTGATTTCGTAGAAGGTTAGGTATGTTTAGCCCTTCAAAATTTCCCCATTGGGTAATATCGTAACTGTCGCAGAAACTTTCGCCTTTTTCCTCCTTCAGTTGGTCTAAAACCTCCTGCCTTGTAAAGAGATAATACTTCCCCTCTTCTCCGTCGCTGTCCGCATCCTGAGCACAATAAAAGCCGCCTTCAGGAGACGTCATTTCACGAAGTACATAATCGAAGATACTTTCCGCCACTTCCCGATAGAATGCATCTTCAGTCAGTCGGTAGGCTTCCGTATATACATAGGAAAGCAGCGCATTGTCATAGAGCATCTTCTCAAAATGAGGGACTAACCAATAAGGGTCTGTAGAATATCGGCAGAAACCGTTGCCGATGTGGTCGAAAATACCTCCCCGATACATCTGTTCCAGCGTAAATTCAGCCATTTCCAAAGAGGAGTTATCGATTTTTGCCTCGTGAGCCGCAAGTAAAAATAACAGATTTTGCGGGGTAGGAAATTTGGGACTCCTTCCGAATCCACCGTTCCTTTCATCAAACGCATTCCGCAATTGGTTGATTCCATCGTAAATCGGTTGGTCTGTCAACGGCAGCTCGGCCACGGATAATGCATCGAAATCATTTCCTTCATTAAGTCGCCGAGTCATCTGCCTGCCTGCGTTAATTAGCTCTTCCCGGCTTTCTTTCCATGACTTGGCGGTAGCGGTCAGAATGCTTAAAAGCCCCGCCATGCCATTCCGGCTTTCTTTCGGAAAGTAGGTCCCCGCAAAAAAGGGATCTCCTTCCGGAGTCAGTAGTAGTGTCGTTGGCCAACCGCCCTGTCCGGTATACAATTGGCATGCTGCCATATAAACCATATCCAGGTCAGGTCTTTCCTCCTTGTCCACCTTTATCGCCACGAAATCTTTGTTTAACGCGGCAGCAACTTCTTCGTCTTCGAAAGATTCCGTTTCCATAACGTGACACCAGTGGCAGGTAGAATACCCTATCGATAAGAAAACGGGCTTATCTTCGCTCCTGGCTTTCTCAAAGGCCTCATCCCCCCAAGGGTACCAGTCCACAGGGTTGTATGCATGTTGCAGAAGGTAAGGAGATTTCTCACGTATCAATCGGTTTGGAGCTCTATTCGAATTCGTCATACTGTCAATTCCCTTCATTCTTTTTATGTAGTACTAGTATACCCAAAAAAATAAAGGATAATTTGCTTCCTTATCCTGCTATTCGAGCTCCCGCAGCACATGCAATATCTCTCGTTTTGTGGCGCTGATCTCTTCCACACTTTTAATAACTTTGGCAGGAACGCCGGCAACCATAGTTCCTGCAGGCACATCGGAAATTACGATTGCTCCCGCAGCGACAACGGCTCCCTTTCCCACTCGCGTACCCTCCAAAATTACCGCATTGGCGCCCACAAGCACATCGTCTTCAATTACGACGGGGTCCTGGCTCAAAGGTTCCAAAACACCTGCCAGAACCGCCCCTGCGCCGATGTGGCAGTTTTCTCCCACGGTGGCTCTCGCTCCCAAAACCGCATTCATATCGATCATTGTGTTTCTGCCTATAGATGCGCCGATATTGATGACGGCTCCCATCATTATAACCGCGTGATCCCCTATGGTTACCGGGCTGCGTATAATAGCCCCCGGCTCCACTCTGGCGTTGAGTTGTCGTATGTCCGCCAACGGGAGAATTGAGTTGCGCCTGTCGCATTCCACAACATAATCTATGATGTGCTCTTCATGCTGCATAAGTATCGGCTCAATATCGGACCAATCACCGAAAATAATCCGATCTCCGCAGCCAAAAGAGCGGCAATTCTCAAAAACGATAGGTTGCCGTTCCTTTAAGTACACTTTTACAGGTGTTGTTTTTTTCGCATTGCGAATGATCCGGATAATATCCCTCGTATCCATGACCCACCGATTCAATACTGCTTGCAAGCCTGTGATTACAGATCAGATAAATCTATCATATATTTTTATGCAGTATGTGGGCAGCTTATACGTGGCGCAAAAACTTAGTCGCTTTCATTGATCAAATGGTCGTCCATGAGTTTGAGCAAATGAAAGTAATCAATGGGCTTTTTAACATATTCATTAATTCCGGAACGGATTGCGTTGGCTTCGTCTTCCTCATTGTCGCTGGCCGTCATTGCGACGATTGCCACCCTGCGGGCATCCGGATGATCGGACTTGCGAATTTCGGCAGCCGTTTCAGGACCGTTCATGACAGGCATATGAACGTCAATGAGTATCATATCGATAGAACCGGGCGCAGAATTGCGGAAGAGTTCCAATGCCTTTTCTCCGTTTTCTGCAGTCAGGATTTCGATTCCCGAGGGAGCAAGCATAGTTGTCGTAATCTCAAGCATGTCTTGATTATCCTCTGCTATGAGAACACATTTACCTCTAAAATCGTAATCCTTTAAAGTAAACAAATTATTATCCGCAGCTTTGTTAGGAGCATTAGGAGTCGAGTTATTCGAAACCGCTTGCTGATCTTTGGATATTTCCAAAGGGATGCGCACTGTGAAGGTAGTTCCCACATTTGGCTTGCTTTCCGCCCGTATTTCACTATTCATTAAATCCACTAGTTTCTTCGTGATATACAGCCCCAACCCGGTGGATTCAGCGCTGACTTCATTATTGATCGAAGCATGCGAATAAGGCTCAAACATGGTTTTCATAAATTCCTCACTCATGCCTATACCCGTATCTCTGACCCGCATTTCCAGAATCAAAGCGCTATCCGATATTGGATGCTGAATGAACTCCAGAGTAATCCTGCCGCCCACGGCAGTGTACTTGATTGAATTCGTCAGCAGATTGGTGAGTATCTGCTTTATACGCAAGGAGTCGCCGATTAAACTATCCTGGTAAATGTTTGTAAGCTTTATCTCAAAGGTTTGATGTTTTTTTTGAAACGAAGGAGAAAGAAGTTTTTTTAGAAAATGAACAGTTTTTTCAAAGCTAAAGGTATTTTGATGAATAGTCATTTTGCCGTTAATAATTTTAGAATAATCCAATATATCGTTTATCAAGGCCAGCAAATAGCTTGATGCGGTCTCGATTCTGTCAAGCCGATCCTTAACCTTCTCCCGGTCATCCAACTCTGCCCATGTAAGAGAAGCCATTCCCATAATAGTGGTTAAAGGAGTTTTTATATCATGGCATAAGTAATAAAACTCTTGCATTCTACTATCTTGAGGTGCAGATTTCATTTACTTGTCCTCCCGCCATTATTAACAAGTACGTCCAGAGTAGCACATCAAGCCATCGAATCTTGTCAAAATGTAGTTTTTAGTATAATAAACCGATATTTTTTAAATTATTTTTAAAAATCAAATACTTTTAGATAAGCAGGTATGTCGGGAAATAATATTATCACTTTTTTTCAGTAAATGTAAATGGCGAATTGTAAAATGAAGTTGAACTAATAAGGAATCCATAGTGACGATTTCTGTTGTAAAATAGTTTTACCACAAAACATACACAGAAAGGCGAATCACTATGGATCACTCACAGTTTACACCTAATCCGCGAAAGAATAAACATCTATCTTTTAAAGAGCGGGTAAAAATCGAGTTATTGGCTGGTGAAGGCAAAACTGCTTATGCCATCGCAAAGCTGCTAAATCGTCCCATAAACACCATTACAAACGAACTTAGGCGTGGCACAGTGGAACAGATAAAGCAGGGCAAATTTGTAAAAATCTACTATGCTGATGCCGGTCAGGCTAAATATGAGGCAAATCGCCGCAACACTGGTCGCAGGTACGAGCTGCTACAGTGCAGTGAGTTCGTAGGCTATATTGAGAAGATGATGTTAGAGGAAGATTGGTCCGTGGACTCTGCCGTGGGTAGGGCCGCAGCAACTGGTAAATTTGATAAGATGCTTTGCACCAAGACCATCTATAACTACATCGACTTGGGGCTCCTAAAGGTTAAGAATACTGACCTGCCACTAAAACTGAGGCGCAGCCCTAAAGGGGTTCGTATCAGGGCAAACAAGCGAAACCTCGGTGACAGTATTGAAAGCCGTCCTTCCCATGTGGAGGAACGAGAAGAATTCGGCCACTGGGAGATCGATACAGTCATCGGTTCAAAATCCAAGGAGGACGAAAGCTTGTTGACTATCGTCGAACGGAAGACCAGAAACGCACTGATTCGTAAAATTTCAGCAAGAACAGCAGAAGCAGTAATGAAGGAAATTGATACGATCAAGGAGGAATTTGGCAGTCAGTTCCATGAAGCTTTCAAGACTATCACTTCCGACAACGGATCTGAGTTCGCCTCCCTGTCCAGACTGAAAGAACAGAATGTAGGAGTATACTTTACCCACCCCTTCTCCTCATTTGAACGAGGCACCAATGAAAACCATAATGGCATGATACGACGCTTCATCCCGAAAGGGAAGAAGATTTCCGATTACAGCTTAGAGGCCATCGAGCGAATAGAGGAATGGATGAATGGCCTCCCTAGAAAGATCCTAGGCTACAAAACCCCGGAGGAGCTCTTCGAAGAGGAACTCGATTTAATCTATGCTCTTTAACAACAGAGATTGGTCAAGGTACGGAGAATAGTTCAACTTGTTATTGCAATTCAGGAGTAAATGTAAATAGAAAAGCTGAAGATCTTCGCCAGCTCTCCAGCTTGCAAGTATCGGAATTTCTTTTGTTTATTGTTCTTCAATCCCTTTAAGGAACGACAAAATTGATCATTATTAGGCTTCCTCTACATCTATCAACAATATTCGTTCCTTAAAAGACCCTCTGGCCTCACGTTTTATCAGTCTGATGTAATCAATGTGCATGGGTTCGTATCCCTTTAGTTTCACCAAACAATCCAATGCTTCATACACGTCGGCTATTTCTTCTTCTTCTCCGCTTGCGCGAAATTCCTCTATTTCTTCTATTATTTTGTCAATGAGCGCATTGAAATACTCACCCTCGTTCAGAACACGAGAAGTCTGCTTTCTCCCGCTTTCTTCGATCAACTGCGGGATCTTGTCGCGCACCAGCTTATTATATGGTATTTTCATAAATTTCACCTCCTTTTGCAAGGACACAGGTCTGCACAGGGGATGAAATTACAGTTCTATATCTTCGAGTTCAGTAAGTTCTATATGAGGCACCTGGCTCGTATTTATCTGCAGCGAACCGATAATTTGTGCTCCTTCACTCATAGATATGCTTCCGGCGGTCACATCACCGATGAGTACGGCATCCTTTTGGAAGCAGGCTGAGTCCTCCAAAACCAACGATCCTTTAACCTTACCATCAATTGTAACGCTCTTCGCCCTTATGTCTCCTACTACGGTTGATTCCTTATCTAGGTTGATTACTCCTGATGTGGAAATATTCCCCTGTACAGCTGCAGATATTAATATTACGTCCTTTGTGCAATCAAGATCACCCAGCAGCTTACCGGTTATCGTCACATTGCCGTCGGCTTTGATGTTGCCTTTCATTGCCCCACGAAGTTCAAGATCCCCCTGAACCTTTGCAACCCCATTAACCGTCATGCCATCCGATATAACGCTTACCGGATACACTTTCACATCCTTATGCATTGTATATGTCTGCTCAAAATCCTGCGCAGGTTCTAACTCCGCGTCAGTCAATGCAGCCTCTTTTTGATCCTCCTTCTCGGCGTCAGGGTCCATGCCAACTACGCCCAGTATTTCCTTCCATGCATGTTTTGCATTTTCTCTTATACTTCTTGTACTCATAGTTTTTTCCTCCGGATTGATTAAATACCTCTATTTCAATCGCTATATCCGAATATAATCGGCGCGACATTACGGGTCAAAACATCAAACTGATAACCGCATTCTGTCAGCTCATCGATAATTTCAGGAAGAGCCTTAAGCGTGCTTACTTTTTCAGCGCTGTCATGCATCAAAACAACGTTTCTTGTATTCGTCTTGGATGGATACACTACATTATCATAGACCTGCTGCTTTGTAACATTTCCGCCTGCATCCTGAGAAGAGATATTCCAATCGTAATATACGAAACCCCGGCGAGCCATTTCCGCAATAAGCTCCTTATAAATAGTGCTGTTATAACCGTTTATGCTCCCCCCAGGGAAACGGAATATCTCCGGTTTTACATTAGTAATATCGTAAATCTTGCTATATGTCTTATAAAAATCGTCAAGAAAAGCTTCAACGGATGCGTAAATACGACTGTACACGTGGCTATAAGTATGGATGCCCACCGCATGTCCCTCTCGCACGATTCTTTTAAGAGTCTCCTTCCCCTGAGCCGTTTCCAAATTCTTTCCCATGACAAAAAAGGTGGCCTTAACTTGTTTTTCTTTCAAGACGTCTAAAACATCTTCGGTTAACTTGGAAGGCCCGTCATCAAAAGTCAGGTACACCATATTGGCAGCTCTGGTCTGTTTGGGAATATCTCCCACATAGAGATCGGGGTAGAGATTTTGATAATCGAGATCAAAATTAGGCGTAACGTTATTCTCATCCGTTACGCTGGAAACATGCTGCCAGGAAGACTCGGTCTCCATTTGTTGCGCATACAATAGACTGGCAAAGTTGCTTGATTTTAATGTCTTTAATTCTTTAGCCAATTGGGTATTTTCATACTTAAAATAAACAGCTAGGCTTATTGATCCAATCAAAACAAGCATAAACGCCGCTATAAACAGGTGCTTGAAAAAACGCACACTGCCCCAATACATTGTATACCCTCCTGTATATAAAGAATAATTTTAGAAAGAGCATATGTGTCTGGCAATTTATAAATGCTCGCGAGTTTTTCTAAACATTCAGTTAGATAACTTTATTATACATTTTTCGACAGATAAATCAATACAAATTCTTGAGTTTCCGCAGATTGCAGTTAGAAAGTGAACAAATCATATAAAGTAAACAATTTAGGGCTTAGCAAGGAGAAGCGGAGGAGAAAGAAGCCAAAACAGCCACGACTAATAAGCCCCGTCAGAGACCGGACTTGCGTGAACCGTATTATCTATCCGCTTAAGCGATTAACTTAAAGCTAAGCTGGCGGTATACAGGACGTTCTGTTTTGAACCAAAGCCTGACGCCTTCTTTTGCATAGGAGAGTATGCCGGAGATACCCTTGGCGAATCGGTAATAGTGGAATTGGACTTTTTGCCGAATGGGAGCTGCTATCTGTAAAATTGAAACTTTGAGGGCATTTGTTTCGGATTTCATGGAAATGGATGCGAAAAAGGCCATGCACAAAGTGATGTAGAAGTTGAGCGCATTGATAGCCACAAGCTTGCGGACACGGAACTTTTCAAACTGGAAAACCTGCTTCTTGCAACGGAAGTATTCCTCAATGCGCCAGCGAGAGAAATAAAGCCTTGCAATCCGAACCACATCATCCTTGGACTTCAGTTCCTTGTTTGTTGCCAGCATCATCGGATGCTCTGTGATGCCATAGACAAGAACCAGATTGATGTCCTTTCTGGATGCGGTGATTTGAACCTTTACATGGGATAAATATGCCTGATGCTGCTTGCCCCTGTAAAATACAGGCATTTTGATTTTGCCTTTTCTACGGTTTCGCAGTTCTGTGGCGGGCACCCATTTGTTGTGGAAAAGGAGTTTCCTTTTGGCAGTAAGGCGAATGACGTAATCCTGCTCCAAGGAATCAAGCTTTAAGAACATCTTGTTGTCATCATAGCCCCTGTCCATGACAAAAGTGGCTTTGCCAAACAGTGCCTTTGCACGCTCCATCGCTTCAAAAGTAATCGTATTAACGGAAGTGAAGCTCTTCTCCTGCGAGGAATGGATTTTAGAATAAATACTGATGGGATGATTGCTTTTCGTCAGAACACAGGCTTCTGTCACATGATAGCCTTTTTCATAGACATTTTTCGCACTAGAGCTTTGGGATCCATCCCGAACAAGGCCCAGAGCTTCGAATTTGTAGCCATCCGGTTTGACGACATCACTGTCGTCCAGATGAACCACCGGCTCATCGGCAACCCATTTGCGGACGATGTGGAGATACGAGCGTAAGGCTTCTTTTGGAACGCCTTTGTTTAGATGGCGAGATAGCCTTTCCACACTGTTAATTTTCTTGGAATCCTCATGAAGTTGGTCTGCAACATCGGTCAGAAGACAGCTACCGGAAGCCAACATACCATAGGTGATGTCGGCAGTAAACTTTCGATCGGGCTTGGAAAGACATTGAGAAACTTTATTTGAAAAGTTTAAGATTTCACGTTTCAAAGTGTAAGTATTTGTAGTAAAATTAGTCATAAGGAATCCTCCGTTTTTTGTTTAGTAAGGTTTTTCTTCATAGCTTAATTTTACTACAAAAAGGGATAGGATTCCTTGTTTTTTAGGCATTTTTCAAAGTTTCTATAAGAAAGATCTATACTTCCGAGGCTCTCCATAGAAATGGCAGGGAAATCTGCGGAAACTCAAGATACAAATTGACAGTTTCCTTAAAACCGCAAGATAAAACATATTTATTATAACAGCGTTCTTGTCCTCATTGAGTAGACATATGCATTCATAACAATGTATAGTAGAAACTGGGAGGAAGTTATGAAAATACGGCTTTACACCGGCAATGATACGACATCCAACCGAATCGTTGCGGGGATAACATTAAAGGACAAAAAAGAACCAGAAAGCGGCAATATGGCACTTCATGCTTGCATGAATCCCGCCAATGTCTTGGCAAATAGAAAAAAGCTAAGCTCTGTCTTGGGTTCTGATCTCGGCATGTTCGTCTGTCCCAATCAAACCCATAGTTCCAATTTCCACAAAATCACTTACTCTGACAGAGGCCGCGGCGCTACGGATTTGCATACTGCGATTCCTGACGTAGATGCCCTTTATACCTTCGAAGCTAATTTGGTGCTATGCTGTTTTACCGCGGACTGTGTCCCGGTATTGTTTTTCAACAAAGCAGCCGGCCTGGTAGGTGTAATTCATTCCGGCTGGAAAGGAACCGCCAAAGAGATTACCGTAAAACTCTTTCTGCATCTCATGAAACACGAACACTGCAAGGCAGAGGATTTCTACGTTCAAATCGGTCCGGCCATCAGCGGTGAAAAGTTTGAAGTAGACAGTGACGTCTATTTACACTTTAAGAATTTGGGATATGCGGTCGACTGCATTTCCTATAATGCTCAAACGAATAAATATCATATTGACAACCAGCAGGTAGTTAAAATTCAATGCGAGCTTGTCGGCATTCCGAAGGAGCAAGTATTAATCGACCCTACCTGCACCTATCAAAGTCCTGATGGATTTTCCTACCGGCGCAACCCTAAATGTGGAAGACATATGAGTTTTATCTTTCGGAAATATTAATCCACAGTCTGATTTTTTCCGCCCTGCTTCGCCTCATATAGTTTCTGATCGGCAAGGGCTATCAACTCCTGGGCAGTCAAGAACGAGTCTTTCATTGTATATACTCCCAATGAAACGGTGATGGGAGTCGTTCCGTCCGATGTCAATTTGGCAATATTATTTCGGATTCTGTCGATAATCCCATAAGCTTCATCTTTTGTTGTGTTATATAAGCACACAAGAAACTCATCTCCTCCATATCTGGCTACCCAGTCCCTATCGCCACGAATGGATTGAAGAATCACATCAGCCACACTTTTTATGACTTTGTCCCCATTGGCATGTCCGTATGTATCGTTAATTTCTTTAAGATTATCTATGTCCACAAAGGCTACGGTTATTGGCGCATCCTCCATGGCGGCCTTTGCGATATCCCCTGGCAGACGTTCGCTCACATATCGTCTGTTATAAACGCCGGTCAAATCATCTTTCACCACCAATTCATTCAAGTCGGTGATCAGATTTTGCATCATACGTCCTTCAGTGTATATGCCATTTCCTACCATCATTGTATCCGTTGCATTTTTCAGCAGTTCCAGTACCGCCGGTTGTTGTGTCCCCTCAAGGGGTATGGCAGTAACAACCATGATGGCGCTATCCGCTTGCTCTAATTTCATATAAAATTTGTTCGACAAATATGCGCGGATAGAAATGCAGTTGTCACATATTTCACCGCTTTCCCAATAGCCAAAACAAACCTCATCAATTTCATGTATGTTCCCGTTACGGTAATCAATCACTTTTTTGATTACGGGATTTACGAGCCGCACAACATCGAACATTTTATGAAAGAAGAATAGATGCTCTTCCAATCTATCAAGTGTAATGCTGTCAAATGCCGTAACCCTTTCTTCTCTCTTCATATCTTCGTACCTTTCCTGATAATATATAATTGTTTAGTTCACAAGTGTCGTGACTAATATTATATACTTTCATTGTCTGAATGACAAGAGAATCTAAATCCTGCGTTACGGTGTCAAGTAATCGTTGTGCGAGTTTTGTCCATGACAACTCTCCCGTGATGTTTTGATGCATATTCCGCATTTATTCCACGGTCCTGTTTACATGGGGCCCCTGTCCCTCTGGACCCCCTTTTTTTAGGCAGAAATAACCCGCTTCTGATCGGGCGTCATTTCTGCCGCCGAGAGTTTACCAGAGGGACAGCCCCAAATAAACAGGCTTTCGCGCCGCCGGATTGAAACGCTCTTTTTAAGGCGCAGGGTAGCAGTAGCAGCTCCATTGTCCCAGAGTGTGGGCAACGTGTCATGAGTTGTCCAAGCCTTGTGCGTCAGCCGTTTAGGTTGTCCACATGGCGGCACTATCGCATACTCCTGGTTGGTTTGTTCGTCATTCAGCGTCCGCCTGCCGGCAATCCATCTTACCGATGAAATCAGTTCACTGCTAACTCGTATCATTGTAGCAGACTGCTAATCGCTTTACGGCCGTCTTGCTTACGCCATGCTACTGCTCCAACCCAGAGGCTTGCCTCCTCTAATCTGGGTCCAGATAGCCTAGCCCATCCGACTTACGGAGCCTTCTGTGCAGCTACCTAGGATATCTCCTCTATCTCTTCGCGCAATACCGCTCCGGCAATTCCGCCTTTACAGCATAACGGACGGTACGGCTTGATCGAACCCGCTTTCCACATGCTTTGGTCCCTTGCACAAGAGACAGTCCTAGGTTCTCGAATGCAGCCTTGTCACTTGCTCCAACTGGCTCTTCTGATGCTTCAACCGCTTCGCTGCACCATCACATACATGGTGCTCCAGTGTTCCAAGATTTCGGTATTCGGACACCCAGGCCGCTGGCGCTGGTAGTTTCAACCCTGCTTTCCTCATAGGGAGTGAGACCTTCCTGATCGCATCAGCAGTAGTGATCAAGCTTCGGCAAGCTCCTCCAGTTCCTCCGGCTCCTCATCCATGGAGCCCCGATCCACCATGAAGATATTGCAATAGCTCTGCGATCCTGCTTTTCTTCGATAAGCAATTTGTGTATGATCGTACCCTGCTCTACATTCGTTTACTTTCCATAGCCTCTCACGGTTCTTGATGGAATGGGTCCAGCTGGAAAGTGTACCGGCTTCATCCACAAGCCCTCCCTTGATCCACTCTCCTCCGTCCCCGTTTATGGACGGCGTGGATTCCTTCACTTTCATCGGTGATCAATACGGAACCGATGCGCTCCTTACCTTCCTGTTTTGAGAGGAACCTGCGTCTTCGAAGCCGCAAACCATTATCTAGTTCCGCAGCGCGTATCGTTTTTCCGTTTTCTTTTCCCATCCATCATAGGCGGCTGCCATCTTCATCTCACGTTTCCTTGCATTTTCCGGACGGTCTCTTCACCTGCATATTGCTCCACACGCCATGGCCGCTCACTTCACACAGTATGGCTGTGGCTATCTTCGTACTCTTTTCCTAGGACACCTCTGTCCGCCTTCTGCGCACTCGGCGGGCGCTCACATTCGCTAGCTCACTCGCCCATAGGCCTGTATACCACATTCCAGGCACCTCCGACGGCTAATAGCATAGGCACCTGTCATGCTGCTCACTTTATCCGTACTAGTAGTCCCGTGCTAAGAACAGACACTTACGACTCTACGGCGATCCTTGTTGCGAGAAGCCTTGTCACTTTCCCAAAGGTAGCCATTTTCAACACTTCATCCAGACAGGTAAGCCCCGGCTCTTTTCACCCGTTTCAAGGCCTTGTCCGCTCATATACGGTTCTATCATAGGTAACCTCACCCATTAGCGTTCTTACTGATGTAGCCCGGCTGCCCTCAGGGCTCGATACGTCTTTCTTATGCCCAGACTTTCTGCAAGGTGCTTATCCAGCTGCTTTAGCACTGATCTATCCATCAGGCTATGCCTGCCTACTCGCAATCCGATTCGCAAATATCTCTTTCTCTCAAGTATCCGCAAGTCGAGTTCCTGCTCTGATACATATAGTTTCCATCAGACATCTGCCCTCCTTGTTTGTGTTGTTGTTGCACAAACTTATCTTACAGGCATTCTTGTAGGAGGGGAAGGGGGCTTTGCTCTCTGCCTTTCTTTCTTTCTTTGCCAACTCCACAACTATTATACACTAAGTCAAATCCTGCAACTGCCGGAATTTCATAGAGACTAGTTTTATAGATTATCCGGATAGGGATCTTTTTTCTTGGCATTTACACAAGCTTCCCGCATCTTGTCGTATTGAACGTAAAGTTTTTGAACTTCGTTTTCAAGCGTATTGTAATGCAGGATGTAGGGTATAAGCAATATAGCTAAAACCACGCTAAGGATTAAGACAGTGATTTCCGCCGGATTCATCAGAATCATCACTACTGAGACGACCTCAAGAATCGCAAAAAGCGAGGTGACAATAAGATGGACGAGCCGTTCGTGCTGAAAAAATGAAATCTGGATCAAATGTTCATTTATCAATTCTTCCCAGTCACAGTCGCCTTTCAAAAGAAGATCATCAATTCTCTTTCGGTAAGTTACTAAACGCTTTTTCATAGTATCACCATAACTCATAACTATAGATATTCAGAACCCAAAAAATTGCCCTTATTTCTCTTCTCAAATGATAAACCAAAACATTACAATACGCAATAAATAGAGCATCCGGTCATTCTATTCCATCTTGGGACCCAAGTTTTTGACCCTAATCTTCCCTGTCGCATTATTACCTGTAATACTGAATACATAATCGTCCGTTTCGGAAACCGTGACGGTAAATATGCCGGGCATCATATCGTTTCCCGTATACGGTTCGCTGCCGTTTTTACCGCTGACGGAAAAGGCGATTCCCCCCTCTTCCCGTTCAACCTCCACTTGTAGCACATCCCCCTGGGTCAGAGACAATTCACACTTATTTATCGAGTCAAAATCCTCAAAATTCATCGTGAAACCCGTTCCGTGCCCATCTTCAAGAATCACAATGCTGCCTTCCGTTGCGGCGCAGGCGGAAAGCGCATAAATTAGCAGCAAGCTCACAACAACTTCAAGGAATGCAGTATTCATCTTTTTCAATTCAATCCTCCTAACTTATCTCCTAAAAAGCATGACACAACCTCGTTTGCAAACTTGTCTCGCTCATTGATCCACGGATTGTGAGCAGAATGTTCAAACCACACAATCCTCTTATCGGGAGCATCCAGCACCCGTTCATATTCCTCCACCAACGCGGTAGGCGCATTCACATCGTATCGTCCCAGGAAGAAATAGATGGGAACATCCAGCTTCGTATAATCCGTTCTCAAGTCGGTGTCATAAAGTTGCTGATACACATCATTAAAAGTGTTAATAATCCCACGGACAAAGTTGATTTTGTCCAGCAGTCCATATTCA
>JBMNMN010000003.1:0-89344 GCA_050953365.1 Anaerovoracaceae bacterium
ATTACAATGTCCCCCTTTTCTTGAACAATGATTTCCATTCCGGCTAAAGCCGGGGAGCTTTATACAAAGCCTGCCTTAATTTACTTCCGTAAATCGGGCTAGGGCTTCAAAATGGCCCCATGGTCAAGAGGTTAAGACATCGCCCTTTCACGGCGGTAACCCGGGTTCGATTCCCGGTGGGGTCACCAAATTGAAATTAGCGCCCTCTGCCGAGGGCCAATTTTTTATTCAATGAGAATGATACATGCGCGCGTGGCGGAATTGGCAGACGCACTAGATTTAGGTTCTAGCGGGAGACCGTGGGGGTTCAAGTCCCTCCGTGCGCACCAAATTAAAAGGATGCCATCTTTGGCATCCTCAGACTGTAGACAAAGCGTCTCAGAAAACAAGAACTTCTGAGACGCTTTTCATTTTCAGAAATCGAATCAAATCCCCGAGGAGATTTAATAAAAAAGAAGTGTCAACAGGGTCTAATAGACCTTTCCTTCTTTTCATCTTGGCTAGTTTCTTAAGATTCATACATGCAAAGGTAAGCCCGACTTTCATCTCCATCAGGGCTTTGCCATTGTACCTGGTGTACCGCATTCCATGAAACTCCTTGGCCGTTCCAAAGATTCGTTCAATGCTCTCTTTGCGTTTCTCATACCATTCCTTCATCCCGACGGTATGTCGAATCTCTTCGCAGATTTCAAGGTACGGTTCCCAAATATGTCTCGTGACTGTTTTTTGGTGGTTTTTACTCTCTGTGCATTGGGATAGATAAGGACAGTTTGCACAAATGGCAGGATTGCTTTTGTATTCTCGGTATCCTTCCCGGTTCGTGGTGGAATAACGAAGGATTTGATGGTTGGGGCACAGATAACAGTCGAAGTATTCATCATAGACGTATTCATATTTCTTGAAGAACCCTTTTTTCGTCATAGGCCTGCGATATGGATAAATCGGCTTGATTCCATTATCGAGTAGTGTCTTGGCAATGGCAGGTGTCTTGTAGCCTGCATCCAACACCATTAATGTCGGATCATACTTTTTCAGTCTTTCGTAGATTGCAGAAAAGGTTCTGCTATCATGCTCATTCCCGGGATGAATCGTGTATCCTAGCACCCAGCCATTCTGATCACAAGCTGTCTGGGTGACATAAGCAAAATCCTTCTTGTGCTCTCCTTTGTGAAACAAACCACTTTCAGGGTCTGAAGTGCTCTGCTGCACTTCCTTGGTTGGGGGATCCTCGTCATTATCCCGATCCTTAAATGGCTTTTTTCCATGCGCCTGCCTATCCTCATTAATTTCTCTAAGAAGTTTCGATTCATAATCCATTGCTTGAACCTTTACCATTGTCTTAATGGATTTTTTCTTATTGGCATTTGCCTTGATATGCGTCGCATCCACGAAAATCACAGAAGGATCGATCATGTCATGCAGAAAGCATTCCTCCAGAATCTTCTCGAAGATTTGCTCAAACAAATCTGTTCCCTTAAAGCGACGGGTGTAGTTCTTTCCGAAGGTACTGAAGTGAGGTACGGAAGATGTGAGGTCTAACCCTAAAAACCAACGGTAAGCAACATTTACTTCGATTTCCCGAATCGTCTGTCTCATGCTGGGTATGCCATAGAGATATTGAAGAAGGGGGATTTTGATCAGCATGACAGGATCCAGACTTGGCCTTCCCTGATCTTGGGAATACTTGTCCTGTACGAGTTCGTAGATAAAGGAAAAATCAATCGCCCTATCAATGTCACGCAGGAGATGATTTTCAGGAACAAGACTGTCTGCTGAAACAAACTGGATCTGATTTCTTTGATTTCCGGCATTTTTTATCATCATTCGTCGTCACCTCGCTATGATTTAATTATATCATAAAAATGCCTTTAGATGTTCAAATTCCAATATCTTTGAGGATTGTTTACATAA
The DNA here is from genome assembly GCA_050953365.1 of Anaerovoracaceae bacterium. Lineage (GTDB taxonomy): Bacteria > Bacillota > Clostridia > Peptostreptococcales > Anaerovoracaceae > UBA1426. The sequence continues at coordinate 1,912 of JBMNMN010000003.1, forward strand.
GAAAAGCCGCAGAAGAATCTGTTGTCTTTCTGCGACTTTGTCTACAGTCTGAGGATGCCATCTTTGGCATCCTTTTAATTTGTCAATATCGATGTGAAGGACTTGAACCTACTACTGCAGCAAGTCCCGACCTGCGCACCACGTCGGAGCAAGGTCGCTTTGCTCCGATTTTTTTATACAAAAAATCAGTCGCGCTTTTCGATCCCGAGGTTTTAAACCACAAGATAAGGGTATTTATACGACATTTATATACCTATTCGTCGAATACGGTAAAGAATTCCCTCATTATGTCGATATAATACCATAAGGCAGTCATAAGGCAAGTTAAAGGAGGTTATTCAGTGAAGAAAAAGGCAGCCGGTATGTTTACAAAGGTAACGATAGGCCGTAAATTGGCATTAGTAATATCAGGCTTATTAGCAGTTCTTCTGATCGGAATAGGAGCTTTTTCTCTCAACATCGCATCGAAATCATTATACGAAAGCATCAATAATAGACTTATGGACAAAGCTCAGGACGCCGCTTCCATCATGGAAGTGGAAGTTGATAGCATCCTGGCTCTTGTTGGCAGCATCGCAAGCCTTCTGGAAGATAATCCTGCGGATTTGGAGACGCAGCAAAGAGTACTTCAAGAGAGCATAAAGCATTATCCCGTTATTGAAATGTTAGGAATCGCCGATACGGAGGGCAATTATGTAGATCTGGAAGGAGCCTACGCTGATATATCCGACAGGGAGTACTTTAAGAAAGCTTTGAATGGCGAAAGAAACATATCGGATCCTTTAATTAGCAGGACCAGCGGTGAAAAAGTCACCGTAATAGCAATTCCCATAAGACACACTGAAAATACCATAGATCAGGTCCTCGTAACTATAGTAGGCGGAGATCTGATTAGTGAGTACGCCAAGCAGATCAAAGTTGGAGAGACTGGGTACTCTTATGTATTAAACGGAAAAGGTGAAATCATTGCCCATACGGGAGACGAACTCATAGTGAATAGTATCGAAGGAGAAGGTTCAGATTCCGCATCCTCCGCCACCACTTCCGCCACTGTGGAGGCCGGAGATTCAGCGAATGAATTTTCCGATACGGCTACGGAAGCCACAACCTCCGCTACTGCCGCCTCAGTAGATTCGAATATTGGGGAGACGGATGGGACAACTTCCGCCACCGGATCATCGTCAGGCTCCGGCCAATCGGCAAGCGACGATGAACTTGAATTCTTTACACCTTATATAGAAAAGATGAAGCAAAGAGAATCGGGCGTCGGTACATATGTCTATCAAGGTGACGAAAAAATGATGGCTTATGCGCCGGTAGCCAATACGGAATGGTCCGTAGTTGTTACCATTTCGGAGAAGGAAGTAGGAACGCCGATTCGCACCCTCCGCACCATTATTCTTGTTATCGTGGTTCTGGCGCTGTTTGTAGGAATTGTGGTGGTATCCTTGATTGCCGGCAGAATGATAAAGAGGCCCATAAACCATCTGATGAAGGCGGCGGAAGAGTTGGCCATCGGAAATGTTGACGTATCTGTGGATATCAAGTCGAAGGATGAGTTGGGCGCTCTCGGTAAAGCCCTTACCGGTATCATTCATGCGACAAAACAACAGGCTCTTATAGGCGAAAGGATTGCCGACGGCGATTTGTCGGTAGAAGTAGTTCCGAGAAGCGATAAGGATATTATGGGAATCAGCATGCGGAATATCTCGGACACCTTGAAGGATCTTATCCGCGAGAATTTGGAACTGTCTAAGGCTGCCGTGGAAGGCAGGCTGAATACCAGAGGAAATGCTGAAAAATTCAACGGCGGTTTCAGGGAGATCGTTCAAGGTGTCAATGACACGCTGGATGCGGTAGTGGCGCCTTTAAGCGCGGCGTCCCAGCAACTTGAAAAAATATCAAACGGAGATTTATCCATGCCGCTGGATGAAAGCCTGTATCGCGGCGACTTTAAGACCATTGTTGCAAATCTGAACCGGGTGAGAAACTCCCTTTATAATCTGCAGGAAGATTCCTTGATGCTTGTACAGGCAGCCATTGCAGGAAATTTGTCCGCAAGAGCGGATGGTAACAGGCATATGGGAGGATACAGAGACATCATCGAAGGTTTCAACAAGACTTTGGACGCAATGACAACGCCGATTCGTGAGGCATCCCATGTCCTGGAGGAGATGTCTAAGGGGAACCTGGATGTTATGGTTGAGGGAGAGTATAACGGAGACCATGCAGTGATCAAGAATGCTCTGAATCATACTCTCAGTTCCATACGCGGTTATATCGTGGAAATCTCCCAGATTCTCCATGAAGTCTCACTTGGCAATCTGGACGTGAATATTGACAGAGAATACATGGGAGAATTTGAGAAGATCCGAACCTCATTAAATCATTCCATTGATGCATTCAATGACATGTTTATAAAGATCAATCAGGCTGCGGAGCAGGTTGCAGCCGGCTCGAGACAGGCCTCCGAGGGAAGCCAGCTCTTGTCACAGGGCGCCACAGAGCAGGCGGGTGCCATTGAGGAGCTGACCGCTTCCATCAATGAAATCGCGCTGCAAACGAAAAGCAATGCGGAGCGGGCGGCTTTGGCCAGCGAGCTTGCAGACACCGCGCAAGGCAATGCGATTGAAGGTAACTCTCATATGCAAGAAATGCTCAAGTCCATGGAGGAAATCAACGAGGCATCCGAAAATATCTCTAAGATTATTAGGGTAATCCATGAGATTGCTCACCAGACTAACATTTTGGCTTTGAACGCAGCCATCGAATCCGCCAGAGCAGGAAAGTACGGTCAAGGATTTGCCGTTGTTGCCAATGAAGTTCGGAGTCTTGCCGCAAGAAGCGCGGCTGCAGCGAAAGAGACCGAAGCGCTGATTCAAAGTTCTATCAGCAAGGTCCACGACGGAATGGCAATTGCCGATAATTCCGCTCAATCACTGCACGGGATCGTGGAAGGAGCAAAACAGGTAGCCGACCTTATCAATGAAATTGCAGAGGCTTCCAAAGAGCAGGCCGCCGGAATAGCTCAAATCAACAGAGGCATTGAGCAGGTTTCTCACGTGGTCCAGTCAAATTCCGCTACGGCGGAGGAAAGCGCGGCCATCAGCGAAGAGATGCATGCTCAGGCCGAGTTGCTCAAAAACATGGTGGATGCCTTCCAGATTCGAGACAGTATATATCCTGTCAAATACCTTACAGAATAACAGCAGACCCGGGCGCAGGCCCGGGTTTATTTTTTCGGCGGGGGCGCCAAATGATAATAAGCGCTCGATATAAAGAATGGCTTTCCACAAAATCGCATAGCTTTGAGGACCTTTCGAGAGAATAAAATAAAATAGTATCGGTTAATAATGATTTACTAGTTGACTAATGGACGAGTTGTGATATAGTTAAGATAAAGCTGTCTCGTTGTTTGTTAATTGTAAATGGAGGAGGAACAAAATAATGAAAAAGCTATTGGCCGTATTGTTAATTCTGGCAATGGTGCTTTCCTTGGCTGCATGCGGGGGCGGTTCGAGTGAGGATCCTGTCACGGAAGGCGGAGATTGGGAAGGCACTCTCAGAATCGGCGACAACTGGGGCGCAAGCCATCCCATGGCGGCAGCCCTGGACAACGTATTTAAGAAAGAAATTGAAGAGAAGACCGGCGGCAAAATTAAAGTCGACGTAAAGCATGATGGTCTTTTCGGTAATGAGGCGGACCTCTGGACCGGTGTACGTGACGGTTCCATCCAGGCTGCTGTTGTCGGTACTCCTATGAACCAGGAATTCAGCATGATGCTCATTTCCGACTGGCCATTCCTATATCGCGATCTAGAACACGCAAGAAAGGTATGGACCGAATCCGACGTAGCAGGTTATGTAAACGAAGAGTTTCATAAGAAGTTCCCCGAGGTTCAAATTATAGGTTGGGGACCCAACTCCGCTCGTACATTCACATCCAACAAGAAGTTGACATCGGTTGAAGATTTCAAGGGGCAACTCTTCCGTATGCCCGGCAATCCGATTCACGAGGGTATCGTTGAGCATTTAGGCGCTTCTCATACCGTCATCGCGCTTGGCGAACTTTACACAGCCCTTGAAACCGGTACGGTTGACGGCCAGGATAACGGCATGGTAACTGTAATCGCGCAGAACTTTGATAAAGTTCAAAAGTATCTCTATGAGACTAACCACATCATCGCTACTCTGGAAATCATCGTTAACCAGGAGTTCATGGACAATTTGAGCGAAAGTCAGCGCGAGATCGTTAGGGCAGCAGGCGAGGCTGCTGCAAAGCAAGCGTGGGCCGATTATATCGCCAGCGTTGATGAGGACCGTGAGACGCTAAAAGCCGCAGGTATGACCGTAACTCCCTGCACTCCTGAAGATCAGGCAATAATCATCGAGAAAATTCAACCGCTTATCGATAAATTATATTCCGAGAACAGCTGGGCTCAAGACTTGACAGAAAGAGTTAGAAACGTTCAGTAGGATAGTTGAGAGAACTGCGCCCCGTAAGGGGCGCAGTCAATCCTTATGATGGATTTGAGGCGCTGATTTTGCGCTGCATATCTACCCGTAGGGGGGGTAGTGCTAACTTCAAAAAGGGAGGATCAAACATGTCTAGAGATTTGGAAAAATCCAATAATCTCGGCAGATTAATCGAAATTACCTTCAAGGCATTAGAAATTATTATTTCTGTGGGATTGTTGATTATGATAATCACCTGTTTCGCAAACGTGCTTATTCGATATACCAACTATATACCCGGCTGGAGCGAGACAACTCTAGGGAATGTATTGATGAAGCTGACGGGTAAAAATGCCGAAATTGCAAGAATCGGTTTTATCTATTTGGTATATCTCGGCTCGATTATTGCGGCTCGCGATAATAAGCACCTTATGATAGATACACTGATTATGAAAGTTCCGCCGATGGCGCAAAAGATTATATATGTTGTAATACAGCTCATTATTATGGCGCTCATGGGCATTCTTGCAGCCGGCGCATGGAGCATTGCAACGAAGAATATTAACGACTTCTGGGTAGCTACGCAATTTCCGGTATTTCTGATCCACATTATGGGCGTAGTGCTGGGGATCGCTCTTATAATGATTTCCATCGCAAACCTGTTTCGTCTGTTTGTATATAACGAATCTGTAGTCAAATTATTTACGGGCACTGAATCCGGAGAAGAGTGGGAGGGGGTGAATGAAGGATGATTATAGCTATTTTCATTGTATCCATGCTGGTTGGCTTAGCTATAGGATTACCCATTGCCATTGCCCTGATTTTCTGCAGCGTCGCAACGGCGCTGTTCATGGGGGGAGCCGATGCGAATCCGGCAATTATCGCCCGTTGGCTCATGAACGGTGTAGACCAACAAACCATGATGGCCCTTCCCTTCTTTATCATGGCCGGCGAAATAATGAATCGCGGTGGCCTGACGAAACGTATCATTGCTTTGGCTAACGTTTTCGTCGGACGGGTACGGGGCGGTTTGGGTTACGTTACAATCCTCGCATGTTTGATGTTTGCATCCATGGTAGGATCTGCAGTTGCCGCATGCGCTGCCCTGGGATCGATACTTATTCCTATGATGGCGGATTCCGGCTACAGTCGTCCCCGTTCGGCCGCACTGGTGGCTTCATCGAATTTGGTTGCGCCTATTATGCCGCCGTCGGTGCCGTTGATTGTGTTTGGTATTGCTTGCGCCAACTCTGGACTGTTTAAAAACAATCCGGTTTCCATTAAATCGCTGTTCATGGGCGGTATTGCGCCGGCAATTTACCTGACATTAGTAACGGCTGTTGTGTGGTTTATAGTTTCACGAAAAGAGCACAATGTGAATTATGATGTACCGCGTCATACATTTAAAGAAGTAGTAAATATAATAGGATCCAGTATATGGGCTTTGATGCTGCCTGTAATCATTCTGGTGGGGTTGCGCGCGGGTCTGGTAACGGCCACAGAAGCCGGAGTGGTAGCCTGCGTTTACGCACTGATCATCGGGCTGTTCGTCTACCGAGAGTTGAAGATCAAGGATTTAATAGAAGCCTTGGTCTCCTCTGCAAAGATGAGCGCTGTGATTATGTTTCTTGCCGCCGCCGCCGGTGTGGCTGCATATTACATGATGATTTCCGGAATACCGGAAATGCTTACATCCAACCTCCACGTGCTGGTAGAAAACCCGACCCTACTCATGGTTGTAATGATGTTGGTGGTACTTGTGGTCGGACTGGCAATGGACGTTATCCCCAGCATCCTGATTTTGACTCCCATTATGCTTCCTTTAGTCGATGCGGCAGGGATAAATCCCATCTATTTCGGGGAAGTGTTTGTTATGATGAACGTACTTGGACTTACCAGCCCGCCCGTGGGACCGATCCTAAACGTGGCATGCGCCACCGGAAAGATAAAAATGGATCAGATCATCGGCCCAACCATGCCGTACTTTATAGCCCAGACGGCGCTGTGTTTCCTGCTGGCTATATTCCCGCCGCTGATAGAAGTGCCATTAATGTGGCTTGGAGGTTAACATGAAAGTAGGACTTATTGAAAAGCCCGGTGTTCTTAAGCTCGTAGAGCGTGAGGAGCCGAAAATCGTAAACCCCACCGACGTCAAGATCAAGGTTAAGCGCGTCGGCATCTGCGGCAGCGACGTGCACGTGCTCCACGGCACCAATGCATTTGCCGTATATCCTCTGGTATGGGGCCACGAGGTCACCGGCGAGGTGGTTGAAGTCGGCCGGGATGTGACCAAGGTTAAACCGGGTGATCACATCGTTGTAGAGCCGATACGCTATTGCGGGGAGTGCTATGCATGTCGCCATGGACGGCACAATGCATGTCATACACTGAAGGTCATGGGAGCGCATATTGACGGCGGCGCGCAAGAGTATTACGTACTGCCGGAGCGCAATGCCTTCATCGTACCCAAGGAACTGCCCTGGGATCACACCGTTCTGGTTGAACCCTTTACAATCGGGGCCCAGGCATGCTACAGAGGCCAGGTTCAGCCTGGGGACGTAGTATTTGTCATGGGCGCGGGCACCATCGGGCTGACTGTCATGGTAAATGCGAAGATTTTAGGCGCCACGGTAATCATTTCGGATATTTTCGACGACAAGCTTGCTTATGCAAAAGAAATCGGCGCGGATCACACAATTAATGCAAAAGAAGTGGACATAGTCGAAAAGATTAAGGAGCTTACCGACGGATACGGGGCCAATGTAGTGGTAGATGCGGTGTGTTCCGTTGAAAGCTTTGAGCAGGCTATCGACTGCGCAGGCGCTGCGGGACGCATTGTTGAGATGAGTTTTAACCAAAACCCCAGCGCCATAAAGCCGGTTAAACTTGCCGCAAAGGAACTTACGGTGCTCGGGTCACGTCATCAGACATACCGTTTTGCTCCGGTTATCGAGTACCTAAAGGAGGGCAAACTGCCCGTGGAGGGGTTTGTCACCGCCGCGTATCCGTTGGAAGAAATGACGGAGGCATTCGAATATATTGATAATAACTCTGCGCTTGTGCGCAAAATAATAGTAAATTTTGACAAGGAGTGATCTTTTGAAAATGACATTTCGTTGGTTTGGCTCGAAGAGCGACTCTGTCACTCTGGCCCAAATCAAACAAATACCCGGTATGACCGGCGTTATGGGTTTTCTCGATTATAAGGCTGCAGGAGAAGTGTGGACGGAAGAAGAGATCAAGGCATATGTTGACGAAGTTCATTCCGCCGGATTGGAATGCGAAGTAATCGAGAGCGTAAATGTTCACGAAGATATAAAGATGGGTTTGCCATCCAGGGACCAATATATTGAAAACTATAGAATTACCATACGCAATTTGGCTAAATATGGTGTCAAAGTTATCGTTTATAATTTCATGCCCGTATTTGATTGGCTGCGTACCGACCTGGCTCGGGTCATACCCGAAGACGGCTCCAACAGCCTGTACTTCAACGAAAAGGATCTGGGCGATATGGGGCCGCTGGAAATCGTGCGTAGAACCGTTGAGGATTCCAACGGATTCTCCCTGCCCGGTTGGGAGCCGGAGCGACTAGCCGAACTTGAGAGAACATTAAAGCAATATGAAGGCATGACAGCGGACAAGTTGAGAGAAAACTACAAATATTTTCTCGACGCTGTAATCCCTACCTGTGAGGAGTGCGGCGTGGTAATGGCTTGCCATCCCGACGATCCTGCATGGCCTATTTTCGGGTTACCGCGCATCGCTCACACCCGTGAGCATTTTGATAAGATCCTTGCCCTTCATGATTCTCCCAGCAATTCCCTTTGCCTCTGCACCGGATCGCTGGGTTCCAACCCGGACAACGACATTCCGGAAATCATCCGTCATTTTGGGAAGAAGGGTCGGATCAGTTGTCTGCATATCCGCAACATAAAGCATCTTGGACCTCGACATTTCCGCGAATCCAGCCATTTATCTTCCGACGGAGATCTGGATATGTACGCCATCGTCAAAGCAGTGTACGAAACTTGCCCCGATGCGTATGTACGGCCGGATCATGGCCGGATGATCTGGGACGAGGTGGGGCGCCCCGGTTACGGTCTGTATGACCGCGCCTTGGGGGCGACGTATCTCAACGGGCTGTGGGAGGCAATCGAAAAAGCCTCAAAAGAAAGGTAGTTTAAAATGTTCATGAATCTGGCAAGTTTGCAGAATAAGAAAGAGTGGGAGTCGGCCGGCATCAAGCTGCCCCTTTACGACGCAGCTGCAATGACGGCTAAAACAAAAGCATCTCCCATTTGGGTTCATTTCGGCGCGGGAAACATTTTTCGGGGTTTTGTGGCTGCCTTGCAACAGAAACTGCTTGATGAGGGGCATGCGGATAAGGGCATAATTGCCGCGGAGACATTCGATTATGATATTATTGATAAGATCTATGCGCCTTATGATAATCTTACCATGAATGTAATATTAAACTCGGATGCAACTACTTCCTGCGAAATCATTGCTTCCGTAGCGGAAGCTTTGAAAGCGGATCCTGACAACATGGACAGCATGGCCCGTCTGGCTGAGATATTTTCGGACCCCGGGTTGCAGATGGTCAGTTTTACCATTACGGAAAAAGGTTATTCTCTTACGGGATCGGACGGCCTTCCTCTGCCCGTGTTTAAAGCCGACATTGAGAACGGTCCCGCCCGCGCAAGACATGCCATGAGCATTGTTACTGCGTTGCTGAATAAGCGTTATAAGGCCGGCGGGTATCCTTTGGCTGTGGTCAGCATGGACAACTGTTCACACAACGGAGAAAAGCTGCAACAGAGTATCATAAGTGTTGCCAAGGAGTGGATGGAAAGAGGTTTCGTCGATGACGGCTTCCTGGCTTACCTACGGGATGAGAGTAAAGTTTCTTTCCCTTGGAGTATGATCGATAAGATCACGCCGCGGCCGGCGCAAAGGGTTGCGGACATACTTGCAGGTTATGGCATCGAGAACATGCAACCTATCATCACCGGTAAGAGTACCCATATTGCTGCATTCGTCAATGCAGAGCGTCCACAGTACCTGGTTATTGAAGATAAATTTCCAAACGGCCGCCCTCCTTTGGAAAAGGCGGGAGTTTATATGACGGATCGGGACACCGTTAATAAAGTGGAGCGCATGAAGGTTACGACTTGCCTGAACCCCCTTCATACGGCTATGAGCGTATATGGTTGTCTGCTGGGTTATAGCTTGATCAGTGATGAGATGAAGGATCCCGATATCGTGGCGCTGATTCGACGCCTCGGTTACGTGGAAGGCCTGCCTGTGGTTACGGACCCCAAAATACTGTCTCCTAAGGCTTTCATCGATGAAGTGATGGAGGAGCGTCTGCCCAATCCTTTCATGCCGGACAGCCCTTGGCGAATCGCTACAGATACTTCGCAGAAAGTGGGTATTCGATTCGGAGAAACGATAAAAAGCTATCTGGCGCAGAATCTTGACTTAGATACGCTTATTTCCATCCCGCTGGCGATTGCCGGATGGCTTAGGTATCTTCTGGCTGTGGATGACAAGGGAGATGTTATGGAAGTTTCTCCCGACCCGTTAAGGGAGGATTTGCAGGCAAAGTTGGCAGGCATCGTATGGAACGATCCGTCTACGTACACCGGGCAGCTTAGAGATATCCTGTCCAACGCTGTAATCTTTGGCTGCGATCTGACGCAAACGCCTTTGGCCGACAGAATTGAAGCAATCTTTATAGAGGAACTGGCTGGTCCGGGGGCGGTTCGGGCCACATTACGCAAATACCTTTCCTGAACCGGAAGACTTGATTGCTTATTATATTTTTCCGTGGTAGACTTTTAGCGGAAACGGAGAGAGAAATATGTACGTTACAGAACGTTATAAGGGCGAATCCAGACGCGATTACGCGCTGCGCACAATTAAAGATAATATCATTCGGCTTGAACTGAAACCCGGCAGCCTTGTAAGTGAAAAGGAGCTGGCGGATGCCATGGGTTTATCCCGCGGTCCGGTCCGTGAAGCGATTATTGAGCTTGCCAAGGTGAGAATCGTGGAGGTCTATCCGCAGCACGGCATTAAAATAGCGCCTGTGGATTATGATCTTATCGATGAGGCCCGTTTTATGCGCGAGACTTTGGAAATTGCCGTTGTAGAGCGTTGTTGCAGTATGGGATTGCAGCAGGAATATCTGGATATATTGAAAGAAAATATAAAGTTGCAACAGTTCTACCTTGAAAATGATAATAAGAATAAACTATTGGAATTGGACAACGAGTTTCATCGTCTGCTGTTTGCCAATGTGGGCGTGACGCGGGTCTATTCTCTTATGAACAGTATGCTGGTTCATTTCGACCGGGTGCGCGCCATGGCGCTTACTGCAGTTAAAGATATAAAAGTAATTGACGATCATCACATGATATTAGAAGCCATCATCAATCGGGATACCGAGTCGGCTAAAAGTTTAATGCACAAGCATCTTACCCGCTATAAGGTGGATAAGGAAGCTATCAGCAGGCATTATCCTGAATACATAAAATAATCTTCGACAGGTATTGAACTGGCTTAAGTTGTAGGTAAGTACGAAAAACGGAGGGAGCTATGAATAGGATCATTACATTAGGCGAAATCATGCTTCGGCTTTCGCCGCCGGGATACGAACGAATTTTACAGACGGAAAGCTTTGACGTCAAGTTTGGCGGAGGAGAGGCAAATGTAGCGGTTTCCTTGGCAAATTACGGTGAATCGGCAGCCTTTATCAGCGCCGTGCCCGATAATCTACTTGGACAAGCAGCTATTAATTCGTTGAGACGATATGGCGTTGATACTTCTCATATCTTGCGCACCGGTAAGCGCCTTGGCATTTATTATTTGGAAAAAGGCGCATCCCAGCGTCCAAGCAAGGTAATTTATGACCGTGCCGGTTCTTCCATCAGCGAAGTGAGCGCGGACGAGTTCGACTGGGATACGATTTTTTCGGGGGCAGATTGGTTCCACTTTACAGGGATTACTCCCGCGCTGTCGGATTCCGCTGCCGCCGTGTGCTTGGAAGCGGTAAAACGGGCAAAAGCAAATGGCCTGCAAGTCAGTTGTGATTTGAATTACCGCAAGAATCTGTGGAGCAGGGAAAAAGCGGGCCGGGTAATGGAAAGCCTGATGCCTTATGTGGATCTCTGTATTGCCAATGAAGAGGATGCAGCGGATGTATTCGGAATCAAGGCAAAACACACGGATATTCAAAAAGGAGCTCTCGACAAAGAGGGATATATCGAGGTGGCAAGTGAGCTGATTCGTCGATTTGGATTCAAGCGTGTAGCAATTACTTTGCGTGAGAGCATATCGGCTTCCGTAAACAATTGGTCTGCGCTGCTTACCGACGGAAAAGATTTCAACTTCGCGAAAAAATATACGATACAGATCGTTGACAGAGTGGGAGGGGGAGACTCCTTCGGAGCCGGTTTAATATATGGTCTGCTGAATTTGGATTCCGACCGGGAGGCTCTCGAATTTGCAACCGCAGCCTCCTGTCTCAAGCATAGCATTGAAGGCGACTATAATCTTGTGTCTGTGAGTGAAGTGGCTAACCTGATGAAAGGCGACGGTTCCGGCCGGGTGCAAAGATAGCGAACAAATCCTCAAGGAGATGGAAAAAATGTTTACTTCTTATTTCAGAAAACTCGATGAATATGGCATAATCCCTGTGGTAAAGCTTGATTCGGCAGATTCAGCCGTACCGTTGGCGAGAGCCCTGATCGACGGCATGTTGCCCATTGCGGAAGTGACCTTCCGGACGGATGCTGCGGAAGAGTCCATCAAACGGATGAAAGAAGCTTTCCCCGAAATGCTGTTAGGAGCGGGAACCGTCAGCAGCCCGGATCAGGTGAAGCGCGCAGTAGCGGCAGGAGCAGAGTTTATCGTTTCTCCCGGATTTAATGAGACAGTTGTGAAATACTGCGTAGAAAACGGTATTCCCGTTCTTCCCGGCTGCAGCAATCCTTCCGATATTGAGAGAGCCCTTTCATTTGGTCTCACTACCGTGAAGTTTTTCCCGGCGGAAGTGATGGGGGGATTGAAGGCCATCAAGGCCATGGCAGCCCCTTATGTAAATGTATACTTCATTCCTACCGGAGGAATCAACGAAGCAAACTTGATGGATTATTTAAGTTTCCAGAAAGTCATCGCATGTGGCGGGAGCTGGATGGTGCCGGACAATCTGGTCCGCTCCGGAAAATTTGAAGAAATCAAAGGGCTGGCGGAAGCCGCGGTGAAGAAAAGTCTCGGACTGAAACTGGGAAATATTGAAATCAATGGCGAAGGCGAACGCTGCATCGCCCTTATGACCCGCAGCGTTGAAAGCGCACGAAGATATTTTGAGCAGTTGGGTCTCCGGTTTAACGGATCCACCGAAATAAAGGATGAAAACGGGAAGACAAAAGAAATTTATTTTGCCGACAAGTTCGGTGGCATTGCAATCTATTTATTGAAAAATTAGGGAGGGTCGCTTACGGATATGTTATATATTTGCTACCCAAAATGCAGTACCTGCCGGAAAGCCCGGAAATGGTTGGACGCCAGAGATTATACCTATCGACTTAGAGATATTGTAACAGATAATCCTTCCGTTGAGGAACTGAGCCTGTGGTATCGGAAAAGCGGCCGCCCGCTGAAGAGCTTTTTTAACACAAGCGGACAGAAGTATAGGGAACTGAACTTGAAGGATAGGCTGACTACTATGAGTGAGGAAGAGCAGCTTAAATTGCTGGCTTCTGATGGAATGCTGGTAAAGCGGCCTTTGCTGATTCGGGACGATTTAGTACTTGTCGGATTCAGAGAATCGGAATGGGAGTCAAAGCTGTAAATCAGTAAATCAATAGCAGTGTATCAGGGGACGGTGTTGCATTGACCAAATACAACACCGTCCCTTATGGTTTCTGTTGCCTGGTTTCTGGTACCAATAAGCCTCATATGAAATATCCTATTAATATCATATGAAGGAGTTGGTATGAATATGGAAACGGGACGCGGTTTCAATGAGCAATGCATTACATTCAGTCAGATGAACTTGATTACAAATTCGAGACAGATATGGAGAACTATTACAGCATGGAGCAGGGCATACCTGATCAGCCGGTATTTGGGGGTAGGTACAAAAGAGGCGCTGTTTGCGAAGTTGTACGATGAGTTTTCGCATTACGGGGAAATGATGAGATTGATTTTCGGCGCAGAATTTGCCGAAAATTTTACATGGCTGCTGAATGAATACACCATTGCTCTCCGAGAACTGGTTTCCGCCCAGCAGGAAGGAAACCGGGAAGAAGTGAGCAGGACCCTGGAGCGAATGTATAGGAATGCAGCGGAAAGAGCGCGTTTGCTAGCCCAAGTAAACCCTTTCTGGAACGAAGCTACATGGAGGGGAATGTTTGAAACATATCTGAACTATACGATTGAAATGGCAAATGCATTTATCACGGGCAACTACAGCGGCGATGTAGCCAATTATGACAAGATTACGGCTTTATCGGTTCAGATGGCGGATTACTTTGCCCAGGGGATATATGACATTATATCCCACGACCCCATGTGCCCGGAAGTTCTTGAATGCCTGGAGCTGAGCCCCGAACAGATGGAGGAACTGCCCATAATGCTGCGCTGCATGACGTTGGAACAGATAGAAGCCGTTTTCCTGTTGAGGATGTTTCTGTTTGACCTGGTGGTTTGGACCAGGCAATACTTAATCAGCAGATATCTCGGCGTCGGCAATGAAGAAATAGTTCTCCAGCGGCTGTTCGAGCTGGTGGATGAGTTCGGCAGGATGTTGGCTATCGTATTCGGGGCCGATGCCATTGAAGGGCACATGCCGATGTTTTACAGGAAGATTGACCTGATCACATTGCTGATCACAGCGCAGATTGAAGGCAATACAGAGGCTGTTAACGAGATTACAAGGCTACTGTACGCAAATACGGAAGAAATCGCTTCCTTCCTAGCCTCCATCAATCATTTCTGGGATGAAGCGGAATTGCGGAACAGCCTATTCCGTCATTTACGAGATATGATTGAAGAATCCACATCGTTTTTAACCGGTGAGTACGACAGGAGCATAGACATATTGGCGTATGCGCTGAGACGCTCGGAAAGTACGGGAAATTCCCTGGCGTTAGGTCTGTATCGGTTTATTACAAATACGGAAAATTCGTAAATGTGACTCCCGGGCGCCTACTTGCTTTACCTGCTTTCGGTTGAGCAAAAAATGGAGTTATGTGTGGATCGGAAGTTGTAAAACGGCCTTTTCTGTGCAAAATATTGAGTTGTGTGTGGAATTCCAAGGCCGTTCTTCCTTAAATCCACACATAACTCGGTTTTTTGCACATTAAACTTAGAGTATAATTTTAGTTGGCAAAGAAAGAAAAAAGGAAGAGAGCAAAGCCCCCTTCCCCTCATACAAGAATTCCTGTAAGATAAGTTTGTGACAACAACCAACAGGAGGCTTGTATGATGAAAACTATATTATCAGAGAAGGAACTAGACTTCAATACTTTAGAGAAAGAGATTTTCCGAATTGGATGCGAGTATGCAGCAAGCCTGATGGAAGAAGTGCTAAAGCAGATGGATAAACAACTTGCAGAAAGCAGGGATAAAAAGACGTATCGGCATAAGGGCAGCCGGGCTACAACATTAAAAACACTAATGGGTGAGGTTACCTATGATAGAACCGTATATGAGACAACCCTTGAAACGGGTGAAAAAGCCTGCGTTTACCTGTTGGATGAAGTGTTGAAAATGGCTACCTTTGGGAAAGTGACAAGGAATCTCGCAACAAGGATCGCCGAGAGTGTAAGTGTCTGTTCTTACCGGGAAACAGCGGATAAAGTGAGCAGCATGACAGGGCAAGCAATTAGCCACGGAGGTGCCTGGAATGTGATACAGGACTTGGGCGAGAAGCTAGAGAAAGTAGAGAAAGCCGAAGCGCAGAAGGCGGAAAAAGGTGAAGGAAAAGGTGAGATAACCACAGCCATACTGTTTGAAGAAGCGGATGGCGTTTGGATCAATATGCAGGGGAAAGACCGTCCGGAAAATGCAAGGAAACGTGAGATGAAGATGGCAGTAGCCTATGATGGATGGGAAAAGGAGTCGGAAAGACGTTATTCCCTGCGAAACAAGATAATGGTTTGCGGCTTCGAAGATGCAGGATCCTTTCAAAAAAAGAAGGAAGGAGCCATCGCTTCCGTATTCAACACCGATGAAATTGAAATACGCATTCTAAACGGAGATGGAGGAGAGTGGATCAAGGGAGGGCTTGTGGATGAAGATGTACATTTCCAGCTGGACCCATTCCACAAGAACCGTGAGATCCTAAGGAAAGTAAAGAATGTAGAGCAGAGAAAGATCATACACAAATTGCTTTCGGAAAAGAGGATTGCAGAGCTATTGCAATATTTAAGATGGATCGGGGAACAGGAAGAGGAGCCGGATGAACAGAAGAAGCTTCTGAAGCTTTATCAATACTTCAGAAGCAATCAGGAAGGTCTCATTCCCTATCAAAAGAGGGTTGAAACTACCATCGCCACCGGTGGGTGTAGAATACCGAAATCTTGGAACAATGGAGCACCATGTATGTGATGGTGCAGCGAAGCGGATGAAGCATCAGAAAGCCAGTTGGAGCAAGCAAGGTGCATCAAACCTAGGACGTATCTTGTGCAAGAAAGTATGTGGAAAGCTTCATCAAGCCGTAACGTCCTTATCAAAGGTGGAATTGCCGGAGCGGTATACGCAAGAGATAGAGGAAATCCTAAGTGCAGCAAAAGCTCCGAAGACGGATGGGCAAGGCTATCTTTACCCAGTTAGAGGAGGCAAGCCCTTTAACAGTACATTCGTAACAAACGGCCGTAAAGCGATTATCAATCTGCTAAATGATAGAGTTAGCAGTGAACTGATTTATCGGTAAGATGGATAGCCGGCAGGCGGAAGCAAAATTACGAACAAACCAACCATACTATGGATAGTGCCGCCATGTGGACAACCTAAAAGGTTGACGCACAAGGCTTGGACAACAAAAGACACGTTGCCCACACTCTACACAATGAAGCTGCTACTGCTACCCTGCGCCTTAAAAAGAGCGTTTATGCCGCGAAAGCCTGTTTATTTGGGGCTGTCCCTCTGGTAAACTCTCGGCGGCAGAAATGACGCCCGACAGAAGCGGGTTATTTCTGCCTAAAAAAAGGGGGTCCAGAGGGACAGGGGCCCCATGTAAACAGGACCGTGGAATAAATGCGGAATATCCATCAAAACATCACAGGAAACTTGTATGGACAAAACTTGCCAACGATTACTTGACACTAACCACATTAAAGATTCATTTGCATCTGTTTGCGGAGAATGATAAGCTATAGACAAGCAGATCTTACCAACATAAAAAAGGAGGATTAGAACATGAAAGGCAATCCGAAACTTATCGAAGCTTTGAATTCACTGCTCGCCGATGAGCTGACCGCTATCAACCAATACATAGTTCATGCCGAGATGTGCGAGGATTGGGGCTATACGAAACTGCACGAGAGTTTTGAAAAGCGCTCCATCACCGAAATGAAGCATGCCGAAAAACTAATCGGAAGAATACTCTTCCTGGAGGGTACTCCCATAGTAAGTGAACTGAATAAAATGCATATTGGCGATGCGATCCCGAAGCAGTTGGAGAATGATCGCATTGCTGAGACGAATGCCATCGCAGCTTATAACGATGCTATCGTATTGGCGGGTGAGGTAAAAGATTATGCCACTCGCGAAATGCTCCAAGCTATATTGCAGGACGAAGACCAGCACTTGGATGAACTGGAAGAACTGCAAGATCAGCTTGAGCAAATGGGCCTTGCTATGTTCTTGACGACTCAAGTATAATAAATCGGATAATCACAGTAACAGACTACAAAAGTGGTTTTCAGGCAAACGGTGCAGGCCCCCCTGTGTGTAAAAACACATAGGGGGTCTGTAGCCGTTTGTTCTCTGTTTGGGTACGTGGTATTTTTACGTTGTTGTGTTATAATAAATTCAGGTAGCAAAGCCTGCCGGCTTTGCCTCGGATGAATTTATTGTAACCTTGTGAAGCAAACCGGAGCAGCGGTTTGCCTGATGTTATAATAAATTCAGGTAGCAAAGCCTGCGTACCAAAACCTGCAATTCCATATGCAACAGGAGAATGCAAAATGACCGAAGGCTTTTCATCAAAAGCGTTAGAGGCCAACCTGGCTCGGACAAGGGATACAGACATCCACATTCCCGAGGACCAGCAGTGGCTAATAGATCTTTCCAATTCAAAATGGGGTATCAACAAGCGCACGCGCGAATTCATTACCGAACTAAATCACAAGTACAGAAACGATCAGTATGTTATCGACTCCCTTCATAATATCTGCCTTACGGATCTGTGGTTCTATAACTCGGTAGATGAATCGGAACGGGCTCTTTCCGTTTTACTGGATATTTTTGAACATCTTTTCAATTCCGAGATGGAGGAAAGCCCAAGAGAGCTGCTTATAAAAACCCTGATCAAATTCATGGATCGCTTAGCCAATCTGGAAAACTTCCCCGAAAAGATTATTCAGCGTTGCATTGATTTAATCCGGGCCACCCTTACCAAGCACGAGCTGCTGTATATACGAAACTCGGGCTATTTTAAAACCTACTTCAATAAGATCGCCCAACTTCCTGATTTCACGCAGACTCTGACGGAACTGTCTGCGGATTTGCTGTCGCGCTGCATCGATTACTGGGAATCCACTTCCAAAGCCGACGAATGGTTCCAATCGAAAAAACATTTGTTTCACCATATGGATGCCACTACCGTGAGCCAAATCGGAAAGCCTTTCTTTCAGAAACTCCGGGAGGATCTGTCCCAGGCGGACAATTGGGAAAAAATTAGCAATTTAATGTTCTACAATGATATATCCAATTATTTTCGCAGCTTTACCGAACGGTTCGATTCCTATTTGGAGACCATTTACTATCTCTATTATTTGCTGCATCTGCCCGGTATGTCCCATTTGAACGACCATCTGCTCTACGACATGAACCGGAATCTCCGCAACGTTTTCACGGAACTGGATGCGGATGATATTACAGGCTTTCTCGATACGATTATGGAGCAGTTTCATGAGCTCAATGCAGACCATGGAGGCACCGTGCTTGATTGTATCGTTACCTTGGGAAAAGAAGTCATAGATACGAAAGATCCGGCCATTATCGCCTACTTTATAAAGGGACTCGTAAAGCTGGGCTTCCATTATCCCGGCTCCATTACCCTGAACAGGGATTGGCAGATTCAGGTCAACTCAAATCACGTAAAGAACATCCGGGTATGGCTCGAACTGATTGAATACGCGCCGTCGGCCATGCGGGAGCTTCTTGCAGCTCTCATCGTCAACCTCAAGCTGGGCGGAATTTTCATTTCCGATACGGACCTGTTCCAGCGGGATGTAACCAAGCTTCTCAATGCGGATATAGGGCCGGTTTATCGTGAAATGAAGCAGTTGGCCAGGATTTTTCCCGTGTATTTCAGGGATATCGGCGCGGAGGGAAAGCTGAGAGAGGTCTCCACCGCCATCGACGAACTATCCATGCGAAAGGACAGACTTATTCATTTTCTAAGAAAGCAGACCCATACAGAGAGCAACAATACCCATATTCTGCTTACAAGAAAGATCATTGAATATTGGCATGACGGAGATAAAGAGCAACTGAAGGATCTGGTTCCCCAAGATGTTTACGAATGGCTTGATCGGGAAAACGAGTGGTTCGTACCCGTTCACGAGATCATGAAAGCGCTTTGCGCCAAGATGAAAGCCACACCGGCGGAGCTCCTTTCCGCAGAAACCGAGGATATAGAGAAGACACTTTCCAAAATCCCCTTCGGCAACAAACAACAAAAGAAGCGGGTTCTTTACCTTTTCCAGGTTTACAATCTGCTTTCGGAAAAATATTCTCTTGAAACCGACGATGTGATCTCCGTTGTCAAAAATGGCAGGCTTTGCTCCGGCGAAGAACTGGAAAAGCTGGCGGAAAACTTGGAACAACACAGGCCCAAAGAAGCTATAATTCAGATCTACGCGTTAATGAACCAATTGAAGGAGATCATATTGGATCCCAAGCAGAGCGAGGCTTTGGAAAACATCTATTATAAACGCCATATTGCAGCAGGCATTCCTTCAATGTACGGTCAATATATTGAGCCGAAATTTGAAGCGCTGGGCATGATGTTCCGGCTGGAGAAGACGGCTTCCAAGCTCATGGTTGAACTGTTGAATTCGGTCAACCTGGAATACATTACGGCCAAGACCTTCCGCCATATCTATGATGTGCTGGAACTGTTCCGCGTGGGCCTTACTCTTGACGGCATTTACAATCCGGGGCTCAACTCCCATATCGATATGCTTAAATTCAGCCTGACTTCCCCCAGCTTCTCCCTGGATCAATACATAAATATTTTCCAGTTCATGGCCCAGGATATCAAGCAGATTATCAATGAATACTTCTTCGATGTCTATGAAAACTCTCTGAAGCGAATTATCCCTCAGGTTTTTCCTGCTCCTAGCGGCTGGACAGAGATGGATGAGCGGCAGTTCTATTATATGGAATCGGAAAAGTTCCTGCGGGAAAATCTTGCTTCTGCGTTTTTAGTTCAGGATTTAGATAACTTCATCACTAATACATTGAGCAATCTTCGCGGCATGTTGGATACGTACCCCCACTCCTTCATAGAAAATATGATGACCTTTGATCCTGATTTGACCTTCAGCCGGCTGAACGAGACCTCGGAAGAGATGGATAACCCCGTTTTTCTGGGAGCCAAGGCATTTTTCCTTAAAAAGCTTATTCGCTACGGGTTTCCCGTGCCGCCGGGCTTCGTTCTGACCACGGAAGTTTTCCGGCATAAGGACACGATTTTCAGGCATCCTCACATCAGCAATGAATTTGATCGGAAGATTGCTAATAATATAAAGGAGATCGAAAGAGTATCGGGCAAGAAATACGGGGATCCGGAGAATCCGCTGTTTTTCTCTGTGCGGTCCGGTTCGTCCATCTCCATGCCGGGGGCAATGAAGACCTTTTTGAACGTAGGCATGAATGATGAAATTGCCGAAATGCTGAGCCGAAAAAAGGGATATGGGTGGACGGCCTGGGACAGCTATCGCCGTTTCCTGCAAAGCTGGGGAATGGCTTACGGCATTGAAAGGGATACCTTTGACCGGATCATACTGGATCATAAAGACCGGTGGGGCGTGGAACTGAAGATTCAGTTTACAAATGAGCAGATGCGAAAGATCGCTTACGATTACAAGCGGCTCCTCATCGATCGAGGCATTCCCATAGAAAGCGATCCCTTTCTTCAACTGAAGCAGGCCATCATCAGCGTGCTTGATTCCTGGTCTTCCAAGAGCGCAATCTATTATCGCAACCATATGCAGATTGCCGATGAATGGGGCACAGCCGTACTGGTCCAGCAGATGGCTCTGGGAAACCTTTCCTCCAGCTCGGGAACCGGGGTAGTGTTTACCAACAGCCCCTTTAACGGTCATTCCGGGATCAACCTCTACGGAGACTTCGCCCTGTGCAGCCAGGGTGAAGACGTGGTGGCCGGGTTGGTTAACACGCTTCCCATTACGGAGTACCAACGGAAGAAATATTACACGGACAGCAGCATTTCGCTGGAATCCGCCTTCCCCCAGATTTATGAAGCCTTGCTTGATTATGCGACGAGGCTCATTGAGCAATACGGATTTGTCCACCAGGAGATGGAATTTACCTTTGAATCGGATCATCCGAAGGATTTGTACATCCTACAGACGAGAAACCAGAACTTCAAGAAGCAGGAGTCCGGCACCTCTTTCGTGAAGGCGGGGCATGAGATGAAGCTGGTGGGACGGGGAATCGGTGTCAGCAGCGGCGTTCTTTCCGGCGTTATTGCTTTCGATATGAAGGATCTGAAAGAACTGAAACGGGCCAATCCGGGAAATAAGGTGATCCTTGTGAGGCCGGATACGGTTCCCGATGACATTCCGTTAATTTTCAATTGTGACGGGCTGATCACGGGAAAGGGCGGTACCACATCCCATGCGGCTGTGGCAGCGGCTGGCCTTGGGAAGATATGTATTGTTAACTGTAAGGGCCTTCGCGTAAATGAAGAGGAAAAGGTCTGCATTATAAACGGCCATGTGTTCGGCCCCGGCGATGCGATTTCTATTGACGGCGATTTAGGAAATGTGTATGAAGGGTGTTACGAAATTCAAGCAGAATTATAGAATCATAAATAAATGCAGTACTATGCGTTACAGGAGGGATAAAAAATGAATATGCATTTACCCAATAAGCGAATATTGGGGATCAACGGCGTCGGCCGGATCGGAAAATTAACTTTATGGAATCATATCAATCGGAAGTACTATGACGGTATCGTCATCAATGCCGGCAGAGAGATCGGAAAGAAAATTGACGATATCGTGCAATACCTCACCACGGATTCCACTTATGGGACGCTGGATCGTTTCCTTTACGGATTTTCGGGGAAAAGCTGTGACGTAAAGGTTCTTGACCAGTCCGAATGCGTCATTCAGATAGACGGCATTCCGGTAAAGGTCTTGAAGAAGGCCAGAAATCCCAGAGATATAGATTGGGCAAAGAACGGCGTGCGCGTTGTGGTAGATTGTACGGGGAAGTTCCTCGATCCCACTCTGCCTGCAGATCATCCCAAAGGGAGTCTGCGGGGGCATTTGGAGGCCGGAGCAGAGAAAGTCATAGCCAGCGCTCCTTTCAAGCTGGCCAATTCTTCTCAGAAAATGCCCGAAGACAGCGTGATGCTGGTTTATGGCGTTAACCATTTCATATATGATCCTATGAAACATCATATTCTCTCCGCGGCAAGCTGTACCACCACGGCTCTTGCTCATATGATGAAACCGCTGCTGGATACCGAAGAGACGTCAAGGATCATTACCGCTTCCATGACAACGGTTCATGCGGCTACGAACAATCAAAACATTTTGGATGCGCCTCCGGGAGCGGGCAGTAAGGATCTGCGCAGAAATCGATCCGTCTTCAATAACATAATTCCTACTTCTACGGGAGCAGCCATCGCTCTTGAGGAGATCCTGCCGGAAATCAAAAGAGTGGGCTTTATGGCGGATTCCATTCGGGTGCCTACCAGTACGGTTTCTTTAATTTCGCTCAATCTGACTTTCCGTACGGGGCTTACGGACAGCGGCGATCCCATTATCCACCGGGGCTTCATCAATGATCTCTACCGCAAAGCGGCGGCCGGAGCGCAGAAGGGACTGCTGTTATATAGTGAAGATCAAAACGTTTCAACGGATCTGATGGGGAAAGAGGCGGCCGTTATCATCGAAGGACATGAAAACCATACGCGGACCGGCTTCCTATCATTGGATTCACAGACTCTTAGAAGCTATGGCATTGAAACGGCGCAGGATCTTAACCTGCCTGTTACTCATGCAAAGATATTTGGCTGGTATGACAACGAGTTTGGTTGCTATGTAAATTGTTTGGGAAGACTGACAAAATACATAGACAAAAACCTGATCTAACCTGATATAATAGGTGAGTGCTGCAGGGGGACCGAGTATTTGTATACTTTCCCCCTGTTGCGTTTACCGCGCAGATACGCCACCAAAATGAAAGACAAAATGTGGAGTATTGAACAGGGGGATTGATTTTGGTACGATTGGGAAAAATCCTTTTGATCGCTAGACGGAATTATATAATTGGCAGGGGAAAAAGGCTATGCCCATAATGCAGTATAATCGCAGGAGAACGGATAGAATAAAGGAGGCGATTCGCAAGAATCTGAGCCCGTTATACGTGTTTTTTCCTGTTTCAATTTTATATATGGAACTTATCGTGAAAATGGCTTGTTTTGATGAGACTCCCGGGGAAGCGCTCCTTTACACAGGTCTTTTTTCTGTATCCGTCGGCTTGGGTTGCTGTTTATTGGCCAGCCTCTGGAAACCGAAGACCAATGAGGTCCTGACGGTGGTTCTGCTGACGCTGCTCACTCTGCTATTCATTGCGCAAACCGTATATTTTCAAGTGTTTCAAAACTTTGGCACCCTCTATTCGCTCTTTGTCGGTACGGATGCAATAACGAAATTTTGGTCCGCTACTTTTGACGGTATAAAGAACAGCATGCTTTATATCGCCCTTTTGCTTGTTCCTATTTTAATTTTTCTTTTACTGGCAGATCGTTTAATGCCAAGAGGTCGTCAATCCAGAGACGTTCTCTTTAGCTTGGGTTTCGGAATGGCTTTATGCTATTTGGTCGCCTTCATTTTGATTTATAACAATAGCTCCGGTATTATGCCTGTGCGCTACCTCTATAGGGAAGCCTTTGTTCCCAATCTTTCCGTATCCAATTTTGGTGTGGTAACGACTCTGCGGCTTGATGCCAAATATTTGATTTTCGGGCAGAGGGAGGATGGAGACGGGATTCCGTTGCCGGAGACGCCCGCAGAGCCTGAGGAACCGGAGGAGATCGAATACGGATACAACGTAACGGAGATTGATTTCGACGCGCTCATTGCCCAAGAGACCAACGAAACGATACGAGATATGCATGAATATTTCAGTCGCTTAGCGCCGACCAGAAAGAACGACTACACGGGTCTGTTTGAAGGCAAAAACCTGGTCTGGTTTGTCGGGGAGGCATTTTCCACTTTGGCTTTGGATGAAACCGTCACGCCCACCTTGAGCCGTCTGGCAAAAGAAGGCTTCGTTTTTAATAACTTCTACAACCCGGTTTGGAGCGTGTCAACCAGCGACGGTGAATATGTAACCCTGACAGGCCTTCTGCCAAAATCCGGCGTATGGAGCTTCAAGCGCTCCGGTGAAAACTACATGCCCTACGGCTTCGGCAACCTGCTCACTCCTTTGGGCTATACTTGCAAAGCTTATCATAATCATTATTACAGTTATTATGACCGGCACAAGTCCCATCCCAATCTGGGTTATGAGTATAAGGGGTTGGGGAATGGGCTAAAGGTAACGGAGATTTGGCCGGAATCCGACCTGGAAATGCTCAAGGTCACCTTGCCGGGAGATTTGAGCAACGTGCCTTTCCACACTTACTACATGACTGTAAGCGGGCATTTGAACTATAATTTCTATGGCAACTCCATGGCACTGAGGCATAAATCCAAAGTAGAGCATCTTCCTTATTCGGATGCGGCCAAGGCGTATCTTGCATGCAATGTGGAACTTGATTTGGCGGTTGCATACCTTATTGAGCAACTTACGGCAGCAGGCCAGCTGGAAAATACGGTTATCGTGCTTTCCGGCGACCATTACCCCTATGGTCTTACCGATGCGGAAATGGACGAACTGGCCGGTTATGAGCTTGAAAAGAAGTTTGAGAAATTTAAGAGTACGCTGATTATTTGGAGCGCTGCCATGGAGGAACCGGTTCAGGTGAATAAGGTCTGTTCCAGTTTGGATGTGATGCCCACTATTGCCAATCTCATGGGTCTCACCTATGACTCCCGGCTGCTGGCGGGGCAGGACATCCTTTCTCCGTCTCCGGGGTTGGTAGAATTTAATGATCGCAGTTGGATTTCCGATTTGGGCAGATATGATGCATCCGAAAATATTTTCACGCCGAATCCGGGCGTCAATGTGGGAGATGAATATGCCAGAAACACTCTCAGGCGTGTGAATAAGGCCTTTGAGTATTCAGCTAAGATATTGGAGTACGACTATTACAGCAAAGTGCTGAAATAAGTGGAAGAGAGGTTGTTCGCATGACCCTCGTTAACCTGCCGGTAAAGGCCTTAGGGAGACGTTTCACTTACTGCTCTGCTAACTTACCTTTATTTATTGAATTTTCTGAACAGCAATGATATAATCCCGACTTTTACAGCAAAAATCACAAAAGAGTGCCGCAAACCCTTGATACCAAAGGGACAGCGGCTTTTCCCTTTTGTCATAAATATGTAGAGAACAACCTCATTTTTTGACCTGTCCCAAAATATTTTTTATATCCCCAAGACGAAGCCTTTTGTTGGTAAAATCAATCCCCAAAGCCTCACCGATAGCATCAGAAACCCTATTTCTATAATCAAACAAGTAGACATTTTCATGCTCTTGAGAGCAAGCAATCCTACTCAGACACTCAACAATCTGTTCTGCAGAATAAACATAGCCCGTTTTCTTCTGAATGATCCTCATGACCGTAAGCGCTATGAAGCAAATCAAAAAGTGAGCATTAATGTGATCCTGAAGAGAGACATATACCGGTCTTGTTTCCAGTACTCCTTTGGTAATACGGAAAGTCTCCTCAATTTTCCATAAACCCCGGTAAGTATTAATTACCTCAGCATCGGACATATCCAACTCACTGGTGACAATAGCATAGTAACCATCATACTTTACCTCTTCATGGACCCTTTCTAGATCAACAACAGGGCGTTCTTTAACCTCAAGAATTTCCCCGGTTTTTTCATCAAACTTCAGGTTCTTAACATATTTGGCTGCACCATATGATGTGGCCTTATTGTACTTTCGGGGATTAGCCGCCAAGTCAAAAGCCTTTTTTAAAACTTCTTCTCTCTCTGCCTTAGCCTTTAAGGCATATTTTTTTCCCCAGAAAACCACTTGTTTTTCATATACCGTTTTCTTAGTCTTTTTACCACTGGGCAGTGTAACATTGATCTCCCGGGCAATGACCCTGCTTTTCATCTTAAAGTTAGTATTCTTATCAGCAGGTTTGCCGTTTTGATCTACATAACTCTCATCAGAGAGGACATACTCCTTAAACTCTTGAGTGCCACCCCTGACCGAAAAACTAAACACATAACCGTTAAAATTCTTTCCCTTCTCTTTTCCCTGAAGATAAAAGATATTATCCCCCGTGATAATCCCCATATCAGCCACAACGATAATCCGGCCCGTATCATAATTTCGCCTCACTTCACCGATAACCGGCCGAAAGGTCTCCTTGTCCACCGTGTTACCGGGAAACAAGTCATAATGAAGAGGAATACCATCAGCATCCATTGCCAAACCCATCTGCACAATCGGATTCCGGCGGTTTTCCTTTGACAATCCGAACTTACGGAATTCATCCCCCTCATCAATCTCAAAATAGAAGTTTGTCACATCATAATAGATAGTCTTAGTATTACGTCCATACTTCTCCATGATCTGAGCATTCAAATACCTTTGAAACTCCTTGGCAATCTTCGAAAAGTGAGAAAGAGACCGGTAAACATCCGCCAAAGAGAAGTTAAACCGTTCAAAATAGCGCTCCTTTTCCTCGAAAGCCTTCTTCTTAGAGCCAGGAGAGAGGAGCCTTGAGATTACCAAAAGCATCATAATGGAATTCGTATTGTATTTGAAATGCTCATGCCTGGACTTATTCTTGAAAAACACATCCAAACCCAACTCATGATAAATCTTTAGAATTGCCGCATAGCCAAAGTTTTTTCTGTTGTCAGTATCAACAGGAAGCTTTTCATCCATATTAATTGACAAAGTTAACTTTCTCTTGGCATTTTCCTCTTCAGTCATTTTCCGAGCAACCTCTTTGAAATGGGCGATAGGGTCATCGTAGATTTTTTCCAATTCATCCAGGTAACCAAGGGATTTAATAGTTTTGGCTCTTGGTTTGCCGTCAGCATCCCGATAAGCCTTTTCGATGGAAAGGTATATCCTTCCGTTTTTTCTGCGGGATTGTTTAAGGTTCAAAAAAAGCACCTCCGAAAATAATGGATATATATTTATATTATACCATAACAATCTATACATTACTATACATAAAAATGAAAAAATTTTAAAAAAAATATACCCTTGAAGCTTTTAGCCACAAGGGTTTTGGATTTTCTATTTTGAAAATTGCTGTAAAAGAAACGAGATATTGGAGTACGACTATTACAGCAAAGTGCTGAAATAAGTGGAAGAGAGGTTGTTCGCATGACCCTCGTTAACCTGCCGGTAAAGGCCTTAGGGAGACGTTTCACTTACTGCTCTGCTAACTTACCTTTATTTATTGAATTTTCTGAACAGCAATGATATAATTTATCATTACAGATACGTTTAAAGATACGTTCTAATTTTTCCCGTTATTGAGAGTACCTTATAGAGTAACATATTTTGATTTGTTGAAGCTTTGATTTTTTTATACTCCAATATAATCAACTCTTTTACGGCCGCAGTTAGATCCTTTAAATGGAAACGAAGGCATAAAAGAGAAAATAATGCGGAGCGACTTAAGATATAAAGGGGGACATCTATGGAAACACTAGCCGAAAAAAAGGAGTACAAATTTGCTGTATTGGGCGGCGGCCACGGAGGGACGGCCATGGCCGGCCATCTTTCCCTGTCCGGGATTGATGTAAGCCTTTACAACCGCGGAGAGGATAGGATCCGGGCAATCAAAGAAGGAGGAGGCATCGAAATCCTGTCTAACGGTGAAAATCTACCTCGCGGATTTGCCGAATTGAAAATAGTGACCTCTAATATTAAGGAGGCAATTGAGGGAAGAGATGTTATAATGGTAGTGCTCCCGGCCACGGGACACGGATACATTGCGGAACAGCTGGCGCCTCACCTTGAGGACGGGCAGATCATCGTGCTGAATCCGGGGAGAACGGGCGGAGCCCTTGAAGTGGATAACGTTTTACGGGAAAGAAACTGCACGGCAGACGTTGTGGTCTGTGAGGCCCAGACCCTGCTTTATGCCAGCCGGTCCATAAACCCGGCTCAAACGCAGATCTTTCGTATCAAAAATAGTGTTCCGGTAGCCGCCATCCCAGCTCATAGTACTCCCGATGTGGTGAGAGTGCTTCGCACCGCATTGCCCCAGTTTATTCCTGGCGACAATGTAATGAAGACCAGCTTGGATAACATCGGTTCCATTTTCCATCCGGCGGTCACCGTGCTGAACGCAGCCAGAATCGAGAGCACTAACGGCGATTTTGAGTACTATACTGAAGGCATAACCGCATCGGTTTCATTGATACTGGAAAATATAGATAAAGAGCGGATCGCCGTGGCGGAAGCTCTGGGATTTCGTGCAATGACTGCGAGAGAATGGCTGTATATAGCTTATGATGCGGCAGGACGCACGCTCCTTGAAGCAATGCTCAACAACCGGGGCTATGACGGCATCATGGCGCCAAAGACTATTTTGCACAGGTATATAACAGAAGACGTTCCTATGAGTCTCGTCCCCATAGCATCCCTGGGAAGGTTCTGTAATGTGCCTACACCCACCATCGATGCCATTATTCTCTTGGGATCCATCCTTCATCAGAAAGATTACTGGGCATGCGGGCGGACGCTGGAGCGAATGGGCCTTACGGGTATGACTTTGAAAGAACTTCGCAGCTTTATCATAGAAGGAAAAAGACACGACTAGTGAATGACAGAAGGAGGCCATCCTTTGATCAAGGAAACAAGGCTCTGTTAACTAAGTATGAAGAAATGAGACCTGAAAGACCTTTGGTAGAGCTCTAAAAAGAAAAAAGCCTACTAATGGAAACGACTAAGAACAAAGTAACATGAAAAAAAGTGATGTGCAAGCCTTAACGAAATAATTAAGGCAACGCAAATAGTCCTGGCTCAGAACAGGACGGAATGAACCTTGAAATCTGAATATTACTCAAGCTACCAAAAACCAAAAAAGCTGTTCTTTTTCCGAACATTTTGCCCCAGCAACTTGAGCAGGTGTTAATCCATTGAGACTTGAATGTGGGCGTATGAAGTTGTAAAAGAAGATGTATGTAGAAATGAGTCTGTTGGCAGAATCAAATGAATTAAAGCCTCTTTTAGGCTTGTACCATGCTTTAAATTGCCCATTAAAAGCCTCAAGAACGTTGTTATTGATTAAGTCATCAAAGTCTTCAACACGTATATGTTCTGCTTGTGGAAAGAACAAAGAAGCAGGCTGCTGATAGGCATAATATCTGTCGGAAATGACAGCATACCGGGGTTGCCCAAACTTTCTTCTGCAATTAGCTAAAAGGGTATGTGCAGAACTTGAGTCACGCTTGGGAGAAAGATGGAAATCAAGAACCAACCTGGTCTCCGCATCAAAAGCGAGCCAGAGATAATAATCTTTACCAGCAATTTTAATATAAGTTTCATCGAAATGCCATTCATCTGAATCGCAAAGGTTAATCCCCAAAAGCCTGTCATCAGCAATTTTCTTGAATACAGGGGCAAAGCGTTTAATCCACTTAGAAACAGTCACATGAGAAACCTTGACTTGGTGAACCATGTACAAAGTTTGAGCGACTTTCCGGGTTGTTGAATTTCCGCAGAAGTAGTAAGTCAGTGCATGAAGAACAATATAAAGCGGATGGCGCATACCTTTAAAAGAAAAGGGTTCGGGCTTTAATTCAGAAGAAGGCGGTTCAATATTAATTAATTTCGGAACTCGAAAAGAATGATTGCATTTTTTATCACCGCATCGGAAGTTTGAGTAATAAGTATAGTCATGGTGAAGAAAGGTTACTTTACCGCAAACAGGACAATCGGGATATTTTCTATTTCTTTGTGAACATGGTTTATCAGGTGTAAACTGCCGTCTGCAGCGCTGACACTGATATTTTTGAAAACCGTCCTTGTCCTTACCAAAACGGTAAAGATCTTTCGAAAAACACCTTGGACATACTACGTTTGATGGTATAATAGTCATGAGACTTGAACGCTCCTTTCTGGGAGGTAATGTGTGTTTTGCGATTCCATTATACCAGAGGCGTTTCAGGTCTCATTTTTATTATTAAGTTAACAGAACAGGAAACAACGGAAGGAGAACCGCCATGAAAGGAAAAATTATTGCAGGGGCCATGGGAAATTGTGTACACGTGGCAGGCGTGGTGCGATTCCTGAAGCTGGCCGAAGACTTGGGGTATGAGACCCGGTTCCTCGGAGCCGCTGTTCCCGTAGACGAGTTTATACGCGAGATTAAAGCTTACGATCCGGATATTGTCGGATTGAGTTTTCGGCTGACACCGGAGGTAGCGGAAAAGCTTCTGCAGGACTTTAAGACAAAGATGGGGGAGGATGCCCTTAATAAATATCGCTTTGTTTTCGGTGGCACACCGCCGGTTTGCCGTGTTGCGGAAGAAGCGGGAATTTTTGAACGCTGCTTTACCGGATTGGAAAACACCTCGGATACCATGGAGTTTTTGGGATGCAGTGAAGGGAACTGCAAAGCAAAGCAAAACAGCGACAATCTGTTGGAAAGGATAGAGGCCGCAAAGCCGGCGCCCATTCTCCGCCATCATTTCGGCTTACCCGACTTGGAAAGAACCAGACAGGGCATTCGGACCATTGCGGAAGCGGGTGTGCTGGATGTTATTTCCATAGCTCCGGATCAAAACGCTCAGGAGTCATTTTTCAGACCTGAAGAGATGGATCTCATGCAGAGCGGAGCCGGCGGAGCGCCTATTCGCAGTAAGGAAGATTTGATTCGATTTAAGGAGGCCAGTCGAGCCGGCAATTATCCCTTGCTTCGCATCTACAGCGGCACCAGAGATTTGGTGGCCTGGGCTGAGCTTTCGCGGGAAACCATTAATAACGCTTGGGGGGCGGTGCCTCTCTGTTGGTACAGCGCCCTTGACGGCCGGTCTAAACGAACGCCGGAGGAAGCTATACGGGAAAATCAGGAAGCTATGCGCTGGTACGGCCGAAACGGTATTCCGCTGGAGGTGAACGAGGCGCACCATTGGAGTCTCCGGGATGCCCACGATGCGGTAGCCGTGGTCATGGCCTATCTGGCTGCCTACAATGCCAAAGCTATGGGGGTCAAACATTATGTGGCGCAATATATGTTCAATTCGCCGCCCATGATAACCCCAGCCATGGATCTGGCCAAGATGTTGGCGAAAATTTTGCTTATTGAATCGCTTCATGATAAAGATTTTACTTCATATAGACAGGCGCGGGCCGGTTTGTTGCATCTGTCCCCGAGGGAAAACGTAGCCAAAGGGCAGTTGGCAGCTTCGACGGTGCATGCCCTTCAGATCCAGCCCCATATCATCCACGTGGTGGGATACTGTGAAGGCGACCATGCTGCAGAGGCATCGGATGTGATCGAAAGCTGTGAAATCGTCCAGGGAGTCATTCGCAATTGCTTTACGGGCAATGCGGATTCCATGGCAGATCCCGCAGTCATCGCGCGAAGAGACGAACTGTTGGAGGAGGCTTCGGCGCTTTTGGAAGCCATTACGCAGTTGGGCAAAAAAATAGATAAGGATCGGCGGAAGGATCCGGCCAATGGGGGCACTGACAGCGACGTTGAAACAGATCCCCTTACCAATCCGGCCGTGTTGGCTGAGGCCATTCGTATCGGAATTCTGGATGCTCCTCATCTAAAAGGAAATCCCTATGCTGCCGGACGGCTGGAGACCCGTTGCATCGGAGGCGGCATCGATGCATGGAGCAGGGAAGAGGAACGCAAGCTGTCTGAAGAGGAGCGACTGGCAAACATCTTAAGTGCATTATAAACGGGACGGCGACAGGGGGATAGCCCCCTGTTTGCTTTTTTGGAGGGTTCCTTGCCTCATGACTCTGTTTACTAAAGAAATCACATATATAAGGAGGTACCTTTATGGGAGGAATTGCTCACATCTACACGTTAAAGGCATCAAACGGACCAAAAGGGCCGAATGAATTTAGTGGTTTCAGCGGGCCAAAGCGCCAGTTGAATCGAAGCTTGTC
Organism: Anaerovoracaceae bacterium; assembly: GCA_050953365.1. GTDB lineage: Bacteria > Bacillota > Clostridia > Peptostreptococcales > Anaerovoracaceae > UBA1426. The sequence goes on from JBMNMN010000003.1 coordinate 34,090, forward strand.
GGGAGTTAGCAGGCGACACGGCAAACAAACAAACAGAGATCTGAGCAGGATGAAGGAAAACATCAGGCATAGAAGGCCGACAAAACCGATTTCAAATGAAAACGGTTCCTTGCAGATTCTGTTCAACGGATGGATTCATGATGCACCGAAGATTCGAAAAATGCTTAAGCGAAAGCATCGTTTCTCATCGAACCAGGACGGAGAGGTAGTGCTCCATTTATTCGAGGAGTTGGGTGAGGAATGCATACATAAATTAGAAGGCGCTTATGCATTTGCGGTTTACAGCACAAATCATGAGACGGGAAGCGAGTTAAACCTGGGTGGACCGGAAGAAGGTGCCGGTTTGAGCGTCAATTCGGAGAAGGGAGGTGAAATATTCATCGCCCGTGATCCCTTGGGCGTGAAACCTTTATACATCAGTGAAAATGAAGAAAGAGTGTGTATTGCTTCAGAGTTTAAAGCGCTGACAAACATTACTCCGGATTTCGTGGAATTTCCTATCGGAAGTTATTATTACGCAGGCAAACGCGCAGATCGGAGAGAAAAATTTGTTAGATATCACAGTTTTTCCGAGCCGGTGAATCCGGCAGAACATGAAGAACCGGATAAGCTGCTCGTCAATGTGGAACCTATCGAAGATCTTAAAGAGGCCAAATCGGGATTGCAGGAGCTGTTAGAGGATGCGGTAAACAAAAGAATCGAGCGCGGCCACCCCTTCGGCGTCTATCTGAGCGGCGGACTGGACAGCAGCATCATAGCCGCGCTGACTGCGCAGGAGTGGGACGGGGTGGATTCCTTTGCCGTAGGCATGGAGGGGAGCGAAGATCTGCTTCATGCCCGGATGTGCGCGAAATACCTCGGAACGAAGCATCATGAATACGTTTACAATTTGGAAGAAATGTTGGAAGTGTTGCCTACGGTCATCTACCACCTTGAATCCTATGATGTCGCGCTGGTGCGGAGCTCCATTCCCAACTATTTTCTTGCCAGGATGGCATCGGAGCCCGGCAAGGTGGTGCTTTCCGGGGAAGGCGCCGACGAACTCTTCTGCGGTTACCCCTATATGAAAAACCTGTCGGAAGAGGAAAGGGAGTCGGAAGCGTATTATTTGCTTGAGACGTTGCACAGCACCGGACTGCAAAGAGGGGATCGGATGGCGGCTGCTTTCGGGATGGAGGCCAGGGTTCCTTTCCTGGATCTGAACCTGGTAGATTTTGCTCTGAGGATACCCGATTCCATGAAATACGGACCTTCGGGCCAGGAAAAATGGATTCTGAGAAAGGCTTTCAGCCATTTGCTGCCTCAGGAGATTGTTTCGAGGAAGAAGAAGAAATTCAGCATAGGAGCAGGGTCCTTCAACTTGATAGCTCAGGTGGCCGAGGAGAAGATCAGCGATGAGGAGTTTGAAAAGAATCGTGTAACTGAGGCGGGCCATAAGCTCAGGAGTAAGGAGGAGTTTTTATATTATAAAATATTTCACGAATTTTTCCCTCAGCGGGCAGCGGAAGAAGCGGTGGAATTCAGCAGAAGTTTATAGCGGAGGGGCTGTGCGGACAATGGGTTGCGTTTGCGGTCAAGATCTTTAAACTATAAAAAATTTATATAGCGCGCATAGTGTTCATTATAGAAATCAATATCGTTTGAGTTCATGTTATAGATCTGCTACGATTGCCGTAGAGGAGACACAAATATGAGAAGCATATACTTGGATAACGGCAGTACCTCTTTTCCGAAAGCTCCGGGTGTGGGGCAGGCCATGTGCGATTATATTGAAAACGTGGGCTGTAATGTGAGCCGGGGCGGCTATCGCTCTTCTTACGGTCTTTCGGAAAAAATATTGGACACAAGGGAAAAGTTGCGGGATTTCTTTGGATTTGATCGGGAAAGCAATGTCATATTTACGCCCAACGTAACCTTTAGCTTGAACTATGTCATTCATGGGCTGCTTCGTGAAGGCGACGGGCTTGTCATCACCTCCATGGAGCACAATGCGGTGGCAAGACCTGCGGAATCGGTAAGGCGGAAAGGCGTGAATTTAAGGATCGCCCAATGCGATGAGAATGGCCGTCTTGATCTTGATCACTTTGAGCAGCAGATCACGGCGGGTACCAAGGCCGTGGTTATGCTCCATGGCTCCAATGTCTGCGGCTCTTTGATGCCGATTGCGGAGGCGGGAAAGATCTGCAGGGAGCGAGGCGTCTTTTTTATTGTCGATGCGGCACAGACGGCGGGTGTTTTTCCCATTCATATGAAAGAGATGAATATAAACGGGCTTGCTTTTACGGGACATAAGGGGCTGCTCGGACCTCAGGGGATCGGCGGTTTGCTGCTGGATGAGCAGCTGGCCGAGGCGATCCGGCCGATAATAGACGGCGGCACAGGCAGCCGTTCGGATTCAGTTGTCATGCCTGATTTCCTTCCGGATAAGCTGGAACCGGGAACGTTGAACTTGCCTGGAATTTTGGGATTGTCCGCCGCTTTGGATTATGTTACGGAAAAGGGCGTCGATGCTATCAGAGCCGAAGAGTTGAGGTTGGCCGGATTGTTTATGTCAGCCTTTGAGGGCAGGGACGATTTGCGTGTGGTAGGTCCTTCGGCGACGGAGGAACGATGCCCTATTGTCTCTTTGGATTTCTTAAGAAAGGACAATGCAGAAGTGGCGTTTCGTCTTGACGAAGAGTTTGGAATTATGACCCGGTGCGGACTGCACTGCGCGCCTCTGGCCCACCAAACTCTGAAAACCTTCCCCCGGGGAACCGTGCGGTTTGCCTTCGGCCATAAGAATACGGAGGAAGAAGTGGAGTACGCCATTGACGCCATAAATCAGATCTTAAGCCATTAATCGTTTAAGCTTCCTCTTTGCACTGTAGAGGCAGGAGATGCCTTTGAGTTTCATAGGTATAATTGTTATTGTTTTTTGCTTTTGTAACCCTATTTTGGCCGGTTTTCATTGGATTAACGGCTCTAATATCGGGGTTGTAGGTCGAATTTTATTTAATGAGACGGGAAATAGGGCTATTATTTGTCGTTTTGTAGGTCTAACCTTTGATGAGTTTTGATGCTTTAGACCTATAAATGGCTCAAAAACGGAATTTTGACATCTATAATGCTCTGAAATAGGCCTATAACAGATTTATTACAGCGATCTAAACCTATCGTTGTTTCTACAAGTATAGAGATAATGTAAGAAATGGTCTTTTGACAGCGAAAGCCGCAAGGCTATTGCCATTGTTAAAGATGGCTGGAGTTTATCCTATAATATAAGCTTTGATCATTGCCGTTATTGCAATGGGATCTATTGCTTCATTTTCCGTTTCAAAGCTCATTATCAAACCGGTTCCGGGGATGATTTCATTTTCGATGTATGTGTCAATTTTTCTATGCATAGATAAACTGTATCTATTGCTGTCCACCATTCCAAAATGCTCCCAGTACAAGATTTTTCCATCCCTTGGTCTGAGAATCGTGAAGTCCGGATAAATAGTTTGCTTATTTAATATTAATTGAGCCTCATAACGAAACGGGATGTTATGAATTGTCAGGAGATCAGCTATTATTCCCTCAGACTTGGATCTCACTTTAATGCCACTAATAGTATTATGTTTTAGTTTTTCCGGGTAGCTTTCATTCTTGAGATAAGGTTCTTGTTCCCATGAAATAACGGATTGCATTTTGGCAACGTCATCATATAGATAATCGCAGGTTACGTCCGCATATGTGCGGGGTAAACTGTTCTCAATTTCCTTTGGGTCACACCGCTTGTATTTACTAATGAAAAGCTCTTCCAATTTGATATTATGGTACAATATGGGTAAGCACCTTTTAATGATCTCCTTGCGTTTCAAAGCAGCTTTGAGAGCATATCTCTTATTTGAGATGTATTGATATTTTACCGATTTATCAGCACATTCAGATGGGATGCGATGATAGTACCTCGGCTTGCCTGCGACAACCTTACGATAAAGACTTCCCGCAGGTAAAGCTTTTAATTCAGTTTCAAGTTTGGCTGCAAGTTTTTCTTGATATTCTTTGTCAAAGGAGAGAATTGATATAATGTCATCGTAGAACATAGTACGCACACCTTTCAATCGGAAAATAACAAATAATTACATTAAATATATTATATTACAGCAACTGTTTTGTCAAGCTTCTTCCCTCCTCATGATAATATTTTTATGGACTGTATATTTGGCCTATATTACATCTGTTGACCGGCGTAGTATGTCACTGTATTAGGCACTCAACTTATATCCTCGTCGGCCAGACTCACGATGTCGTGATGTGTGTACGACACTATGCTTGACACCCAACTCTTTAGGCGTGCAGATCGGCAGCTCGCCATCAGCGTGGTCAAGGTGGGGCACGCCACTATGCTTGACACCTAACTCTTTAGGCGTACAGATCGGCAGCCCGCCACCAGCGTGGCCACGGTGGGGCACTCCACTATGCTCGATACCCAACACTTAAGGCGTGCAGATCGGCAGCTCGCCATCAGCGTGGTCAAGGTGGGGCACGCCACTATGCTTGACACCTAACTCTTTAGGCGTACAGAACGGCAGCTCGCCATCAGCATGGCCACGGTGGACACGCCACTATGCTCGATACCCAACACTTAAGGCGTGCAGATCGGCAGCTCGCCATCAGCGTGGTCAAGGTGGGGCACGCCACTATGCTTGACACCTAACTCTTTAGGCGTACAGATCGGCAGCTCGCCATCAGCATGGCCACGGTGGACACGCCACTATGCTCGATACCCACTATAGGGTGAAAGCAATGGTTTGGTTTTATTATTAGACCTATTTTGAGTCGATTTACGGTTAAAAACGGCTCTGAAAATGGATTTGTAGGTATAATTTCATTTATAGAAATGGAAAGAGGGGCTATTATTTGTCACTTTGTAGGTTCAACCTTAAATGAAATTTGGCGATTTAGACCTATAAATGGATCGAAAACAAGATTTTTACATGGGTGATGCTCTGAAATAGGCCCATACCAGGCTTTGTAACAGCAATGAGAACCTATTTTCATGTTTCCAAAGCGACAGACCCGTGCAAGTTTTATCAACGGAATCAAGGTCTGCATATTTTTATCCATATCTGGTTCAAGTGCTATTGTATCCTGTTAATCTCCACTAACGGTACTTTTTCAAGCTTTATATCCATATCAATCTTTATTCCAAGGCATTGTGTCACATGGGAAATCCCAAATCTGCTTGGCGTTACCTAGGGCATGAATTTATGAATTTAAAGAGTTAGGAACGCTATTAATAGGTAGCGTAGTTTATTTGGCTCTTTTGAAAATTAGAATCATAATTGAGCCCAAAGCGCCGATACATTGGAAGTTTACAAGTTCCCAACCCTCGTCAGAGTATTTTTTAAGAATTGCGTCGCACTTCTCCTTTAAGGATCTTTTGTTGTCAAGGACTGAATTAAACGTTTCGGTTATTCCCACATAGCTTACCTCCTTATATTGGTTTTTACATTTCGAAAATTCTATGTTTATAAGTTTTTTCTAACCCTTTTGAAACGGACCATTACTTGAAACCTTTTTGAATCGGACCATAATACTTGAAACCCTTTTGAATTGGACCATAATACTTGAAGGATCGAAAAATAACACTTGAAACTCTTTTGGATCGGAACATAATGAAATACCAATTTCCCCTATACTAAATTATTATTTACTACGCGCCAAGCAAAGTCTACGTTAATTTTTTGGAACTTCGTATGGAAATTCGTATTTTTCCCATTCCGTTGGTCCTTCAAATTGAGGCAAATACTTTTGCCAGTAATCTGCTGTTTGCTTATCAAAAACTAAAATGTTGTCACCGTGAGAGATTATTTGATATCTATCAATCAACTCTTCTTTCTGCATGTTTATTGCCTGCATGCCACAAAAAATAAATGCGCCTAGAATAGTAAATCCTAAAACAATTGATGAACATAAAGCAACTAGTGATTTTCTGTCCAAATGTAAACCTCCTTCTTAGATACGAAGAATTAATAGGTTTAATTACTTTATGAGGATTAAGTTTGATCTGCATCTGGTGTCTGAAATAGGGGAGCGCCTTCATCGCTCCCCCGGCTCGTTTATTTAATGTGATTGCACGATTCCCCGGCTATTTAATATGGATGGTGTGGTTTTCGGGAGGAATAACCCTGCCCACGATGGCCGCCGCAGGGATCTCGCTTTGCAAATCAGAAAGCAGCTTTTCCGCATGTGTTTCCGGAACGGCAATAAGCAGACCGCCGGAGGTCTGTGGATCGAACAGAATATCCAGCAGATCCAGCGGAACATTCGGTTCGATTTTAAGCTTGCCTTCCAGGAAAGCCCGGTTGGCGTAGGCGCCGGCAGGGATGATTCCCATCCGAGCCATGTCCCTGGCTTCGGGGAGCAGGGGCATGGCGGCGGCGTCAAGCTGGATGGTGACGCCGCTGCCGGCGCCCATCTCATACGCGTGTCCTAACAGTCCAAAGCCCGTTACATCCGTACAGCTGTCAATCGGATAGCGCTTCATGATTTCGCAAGCTCTCTTGTTCAGCATTGCCATAGAAGCCGCTACCGTTTCCTCCGTTTCCTTGGAAACAAGCTCCGCCTTTGCGGCGGTATTCAGAATCCCGGTTCCCAATGGTTTTGTCAGAATCAGGAGATCTCCCTCTTTGGCGTTGCTGTTGGTTAATACTTCATGTGGCTTTGCGAAACCGGTAACACATAGTCCGTATTTCGGCTCGTGATCCTTGAGGCTGTGGCCGCCGGCAACGACAGCTCCGGCTTCCATAACCTTTTCATACCCTCCCTGCAAAATATCTTTGACAATTTCTTTTGGCAGGTCCTCGGGATAACAGAGAATATTCATGGCAAGCTTGGGCGTTCCGCCCATAGCGTAGACATCGCTTAACGCATTGGCAGCTGCAATTTGCCCGAAACGGTAGGGATTATCTACCATGGGAGGGAACAGATCCACAGTCTGAATAAGGACTGTGTTGTCGTCAATCCGGTATACCGCCGCATCGTCGCTGCTCTCAAAGCCCACCATCAAGTTTGGATCGTCAAATTTGGGTAAGTGACACAAGACTTGTGCCAGGGCATCAGGCCCAATCTTTGCCGCTCAACCGGCATTTTGAGTCAATTGGGTCAATTTAAATTCTTTCTCACTCATGGCGCTGCCCTCCTTTCCAAGCAAATGTGGCGTTTTTGTCAGACGGCATCCTCGCCGCCTCTATCCCTGTCAGTATATCTCTTTTTTTCCAAATGCACAATAACCTATAACCTCTACAAGGTATTGTTGTGCTTAGAAATTGACATGGGGAGATGGATTTCAACCCGATAAACCTTGTCCCCATCTACAAGGTATTGTTGTGCTTAGAAATTGACTTGGGTGTGTTGGGACCGGGAGAGGATCAGATATTGAGCAAAATATGGAGTTATGTGTGGGTCAAAAGTTGTAAAACGGCCCTTTCTGTGCAAAAAGTTGAGTTATGTGTGGAATCTCAAGGTTATCATCCTTAAAATCCACACATAACTCGGTTTTTTGCTCATTTTTTGCCATTGTTAATTTTGCTTATTTTAATCGTCGTTAGTCGTTTAAAGTGTCCGCACTAGCTGTAACACCCACTCTAAACACAACTAGGACCAAATACACCCGCTTGCAGACGAGCGGTTGCAGGAGGATGACTGCGGTATTGAAAAGTCAGATAATGAATGTTATACTAAAGCCACTCAAGTGCGTACGATAAGGGAATAGATGGGTGCTGGTGTGCCCTCTGGTCTTCAAAACCAGTTCGAGGGGTTAGTAGCCTCTTGGGTGGGTTCGATTCCCACATATTCCCGCCATTTTTTTATCCGAGCAGGAGGAATACAAATGGATAAGAAGGAATTGTTAAAGCGGATTCCTAAGATTGATGAGGTGTTGAAAGATCAGCGCCTATTTGTGTTTTTTGGGGACACTCCGAGGGAACTGGTAGTTGAATCCGTTCGGGAAGTTATCGACGAACTGCGAGCGAATATCCTCGGTTGGGACAAAGGAGATCCGTCGGCAATCGATGTGGACAGCCTTATTGACGATGCGGTAAAAAAGATTCGGGCGAAGAAGCAAAAAAGTCTGCGTCGTCTGATTAATGCAACCGGCACAATCCTTCACACAAATCTGGGGCGGGCAAGGCTGTCAGATGAAGCCGGGAGGAATGTGCTGGAAGCAGCCATGAATTATTCCACATTGGAATATGATTTGAAACGGGGAGCCAGAGGTTCCCGTCACGACCATATAGAGAAACTCATCGCAAAAATCGTGGGCACTGAAGGAGCTATGGTGGTAAATAACAACGCTTCTGCGGTGCTTTTGTGTCTTTCCGCCTTGGCAAAGGATAAAGAAGTCATCGTATCCCGCGGCGAACTGGTTGAGATCGGCGGTTCTTTCCGCATTCCTGAGATCATGGAGCTGGGCGGAGCGCAGTTAAGGGAGGTTGGCACTACCAACAAGACCAAACCAGATGACTATCGCAATGCCATTGACAGGGAGAAGACAGGCGCGCTTCTAAAAGTTCACACCAGCAATTATAAAATTATGGGATTTACCGCAGAAGTGAGCTTGGCTGAACTGTCGACGCTTGGCAGAGAATTCGGAATCCCGGTGGTATATGATCTCGGGAGCGGTCTCATGGCAGATCTTCGGCAATATGGCATTGATGAACCGACGGTGCCGGAGAGTGTCAGAAGCGGCGCGGATATTGTCACATTTAGCGGTGATAAGCTATTAGGAGGACCCCAGGCTGGAATCATCATCGGCAAAATGCAATACATCGATTGCATGAAAAAGCACCCCCTGGCCAGAGCAGTGCGGGTGGACAAGATGACCTTGGCTGCTTTAGAAACCACTTTTCGTGAGTATCTCGACATGGAAAGAGCTAAGGAAACGGTTCCCGTGTTATCCATGATCACCGTTTCCATGGATGAAATGAGAACGAAAGCTATTCTATTGGCGGAGCAGGTTCGCAGGGCAACAGATGTTTTTGAAATAGAAGTAATAAAGTCGGAGGGCCAGATCGGCGGCGGTTCAACACCCAACCAGTTCCTTCCCGGGTACGCGGTTTCCGTCGTGGGAAAGGGAGTTTCATTAGACCGCATCGAACGGGATTTGCGAGCCTATGAAGTCCCTATAATTGTACGCATCAATCAGGACCGGGTGCTGATTGACATGAGGACCGTTACAAGGGACGAAGTGGAGACCGTGGCAAGAGGACTCATTGCCTGCGGTGAGAAATACAGCAGGAGGTGAGGGCGAAAAATGCGTAATGTGATTGTGGGAACAGCGGGACACGTGGACCATGGAAAGACTTGTTTGATCAAGGCTCTCACTGGAATGGATACGGATCGGCTGAAAGAGGAGAAGAAGCGGGGCATCACCATCGAGTTGGGCTTCGCGGAAATGCCCAACTCCTCCGGCCAGCAGATCGGCATCATTGATGTGCCGGGCCACGAGCGCTTTGTTCGCAACATGCTGGCCGGTATCGGCGGCATCGACCTTGTGCTGTTGGTGGTGGCTGCCGACGAAGGGGTGATGCCCCAAACCGTCGAGCACTTCGAAATTATAAAAATGCTTGAAATCAAAAAGGGCATCGTAGTCATCACCAAAGTGGATCTGGTGGATGCGGACTGGCTTGAGCTTGTTAAGGAAGATGTGAAAGCTGCGGTAAAAGGCACTTTCCTGGAGGATGCTCCTGTCATAGCGGTTTCTTCCCATACGGGAGAAAATATCGACGAGCTGCGGGCCCTGATCTTGGAAAAAGTAAAAGATGTATCGAATCGAAGGGAAGACCCTTCCTTGCTCCGAATCCCTATAGATCGTGTATTTACAATGGAAGGTTTCGGCACGGTAATCACCGGCACTCTCATTGAGGGTTCTGTCCGTGTGGGAGATGAAGTTCAGATCTATCCGGGAGAACGCATTGCCAAAGTCCGCAATCTTCAAGTGCACGGAAATATGGTTGAGGTTGCCTATGCGGGCCAGCGTACTGCCGTAAATTTGGTTAATGTTAAAAAGGACGAGGTTAAAAGAGGGGATGTGCTTGCGGCGAAAGGCTCTTTGGAGCAGACAAGGATGCTTGACGTGAAGATCCGCATGTTTGATGACGCGCCCAGGACCCTGGTAAACGGCAGCAGGTTACATCTGTATTACGGTTCTGCCGAAACCTTATGCAAAGCGATCCTTCTGGACGCAGAGGCTCTGGAAAGCGGAGCATCCGGCTATGCGCAGCTTCGAATGGAAGAAGAAGTGGCGGTTCGAAAGGGTGACCGTTTTATAATTCGTTTCTATTCGCCTGTGGAGACCATCGGAGGCGGCATTATATTGGATGCAAATCCGGTAAAACACAAGCGATTCCGGCAAGATGTGATAGACGCTTTAAAAGTAAAGGAAGCCGGCGACGAGGATGCCGTCCTGGAACAGACCCTTCGTGAGACCGGCAGAATGTTGCCGTCCGTAAAAGACATTGCTGTCCGGTTAGGCAGAACGACAGAAGAGATCTCATCCGGTTTTCTGCGGCTGGCCTCTGAAGGGAAAGCTATAAATCTGTCGGAGGGCATCTACGTCCACGTTGAATTTATGGAAGGAATCCGGAGAACCGCAGAGGGCATTCTTGACGAATACTACAATAAAAATCCCATTTCACCGGGCATGCAGAAAGGAGAGTTTCGAAAGAAGCTGGCAGACAAACTGTACTTTACCGATGTGAAAACGATAGATCCTCTTATGCGTTATCTCATTGACAAAGAACATCTGAAAGACTTGGGAGACTCCGTGGCGCTGCCTAGCCGCCGGGTAGAGTATACACCGGAGCATTTAGCGTTACGCAATCGCCTGGAAAAGCGGTATTTGGATGCAGGCTTTGAGATTCCGGAATTGGAGGAATGCATCCGCGATGAAAAGGACAAAGAACTGGCCAGGCAGATGGTGGAATCCATGAGCGAAACCGGTATGCTGAAAAAACTCACATACCAATACTATATGCACAGCAGCCACTGGGACGAGGCGATGAAGCGATTCCGGGATCACATGGAGAAGCATGGGAAAATCACGCTGGCAGAATATCGGGATCTCTTAAATACTTCGAGAAAATATGCGGTACTTGTTTTAGAGTATCTGGATCGTGAGAAAATTACCACAATGGTGGATGACGCCAGGATTCTGATTAAGTGAGCGCATAAAAATAATAATGTGCAAAATTACAATTAATGCATGGTATAATTTCATATATTTTCCAAAAATCCTGCATAAATTGAAAAATTGCACACCATTCACCTCAAAAAGGGTGAAAATCCCTGCATTACTTGAAATTTTGCACAGTTGCATCCCTTTCAGAAAGGAAACGGAAAAATGGATTTCAGACAAATCGAAGCTTTTGTAAACGTAGTAAAGTATAAGAGCTTTTCAAAGGCAGCGGACGCCTCATTTCTTACCCAGCCTACCATCAGTACACATGTAGCCACATTAGAAAAGGAGCTGGGAACCAAGCTCATCGACCGCCGGGGAAAAGAGGCTTTGCCCACAAAGCAGGGGCAAATTCTCTATAAATATGCTATCAACTTGTTGAACACAAGGGAAAAGGCGGTCTTTGCCCTGGAAAGCTATGCCAATGAAATTGAGGGAGTTTTGGAAATTCAGGCATCCTCCATTCCGGGCGAGTACATAGTCCCTGAACTGATGGCAAAGTTCAGAGAAAAATATCCGCTGGTAAAGTTCTATCTCGAGCAATCCGACAGCAGTAAAGTGGAAGACAATCTGTTGGAGCAAAAAGGTGAAATCGGATTTTTGGGATATCGTGGAACGGCAAACCTGCATTATGAAAAGATCCTGACCGATCCTGCAATGCTGATTACGCCCAACAATGAAAAATTTAGGCAGTTTGTGGGAAAAGAGATTATGCCGGAAGCCTTTATCAATGAGCCCTTTGTATGGAGAGAGCAGGGCTCTGCTACTCGAAAAGAGTTTGAAACAGCCATCGGCGCTATCGGCTATGATCCGAAGCAATTGAACGTGGTAGCCAGGGTCAACAGCGTAGAGGCCATCAAGCAGGCTGTGGGTAATGGGTTGGGCGTTTCGGTGGTCTCGAAGATAGCCATTGAGCGCGATGCAGATAGCAAGCAGTTCCTTTCATTTCCCATAGCGGGAATTAAATTGGACAGGGAATTCTTCTTAGTATGGAACAAGAACGTAACCCTCTCACCTACCGCGGAAGCTTTTAAAAACTTCGTACTGAGCACATTATGAAGACGTATTATGTATTGTTTCCGAATCATACGAACGGCGTCAGGCTGAAAGAAATCCTGACCCGCAGGAACTACAAGGTAACGATTGCTCCCACTCCCAGGGAGCTGAGTGCCAGTTGCGGGATCTCTCTATTGATTCGGGAAGAGGATGTAGCTGCAATCAAAGCGATCATAGAGAGTGAGCATATCGAAACTTCAGGTATCGCGTATATTGAAAAGGCAACCGATTCCTCGGAGGATTGATTTTGCCGATGCCGGCCGACAGCGTATGCACCGGCGATAACCTCAAGGTAAATGAAACGGGCAAACCTCTTGCACGGTTAAAACCACCTGCATAAGGCATGTCCGTTTTTTGTTTTAGTTTTAAAAAAGTAGCAACTGGTGTCGGGGCATCAAATGCAATTTCCGGTGTAGAAGAGGATTATAAAAAGTGTCCGGAATCAAATATGAAGGTATCAAGCAAAGCGCTCCTCTGCCACCTTGACACCAAATCCAAATACTGATCTGCATGCATTGATATTCTCAATATGTTGTTAGAGATATATGGAAACTAACAATTTAACACTGTCATATTGCTTTGATAAAATTTAAATAAATACCGTCAAATTTTTATTTATCATCATTTTTGAAAAGGAGTCAAATTAAATGAAAGCAAAGACCCTTGTAATCATCGCCGGTGTAATTGTAGGCGCATTCGCACTTATACTTACCTTTTTTGGTAACCCGGCAAATATGGGCTTTTGTATCGCTTGCTTTATAAGAGATACAGCCGGTGGCCTGAAACTGCACAGCGCAGGAGTGGTTCAGTATGTGAGGCCGGAAATTATAGGTCTGGTTCTCGGCGCTTTTATCGTGTCCCTGGCGAGCAAGGAATTTTCGCCCAGAGCGGGTTCTGCGCCGGCTTCACGCTTTATCCTTGGGTTTTTCATGATGATCGGCGCCCTCATGTTCCTGGGATGTCCCTTGCGTATGATGCTTCGCATCGCAGGAGGAGACTTGAACGCTATCGTCGGACTTGTCGGATTTGTTGCGGGTATTTTGATCGGAATCGTCTTCTTGAATAAAGGATTCTCCTTAAAGCGCGCTTATAAAGTCAGCAAGGTAGACAGTTACATATTTCCTGCCATTCAAGTGGCAATGCTGATGCTCCTTTTAGGCTTGCCGGCGCTGCTGGTGTTTAGCGCGGAGGGCCCCGGTTCCATGCACGCGCCTATCGCCTTATCGCTTGTAGCGGGCCTCGTCGTAGGAGCCATCGCTCAGAAATCCCGTCTATGCACAGCGGGCGGCATCAGAGACGCCATTTTGTTAAAGGATTTCACTTTGCTGATCGGTTTCGTTACGATTATCGCGGTTGTTCTTATCGGAAACATTGCTCTCGGCAACTTCAACTTAGGCTTTGAGGGGCAGCCCATTGCCCACAGTGACGGACTCTGGAACTTCCTGGGAATGGCGTTGGTAGGATTTGCCGCTGTTCTTCTTGGCGGATGTCCTCTGCGCCAGCTCATACTGTCCGGCGAAGGAAATGTAGACTCGGCGATTACCGCTGTGGGCATGCTGATCGGCGCTGCATTTGCCCATAACTTCGGTCTTGCCTCCTCTGCTGCGGGGCCCACGCTGAACGGTCAGATTGCTGTGGTTATCGGCTTTATTGTCGTTGCCGCCATCGGCTTTATGAACCTGCAGGGAAGATCTTTGAAAGGAGATGCTTAATATGTCAATCGATGCAAGAGGTCGCGCCTGCCCCGAACCGGTTCTTATGACAAAAAAGGCTTTGAGCGCCAATCCGGAAGGGGTTGAAGTCCTGGTGGACAATGTCACTGCAAGAGAAAATATCAAACGCTTTGCCGGCAACCTGGGCTATCAGGTGACCGTGGTGGAGCAGGATGAAGATTACTTGTTGAAACTGACAAAATAAATCCATATAATAAAGGGGACGGTTATCACAATACCGTCCCCTATTCATTTTACAATAAATATTGACAAACGGAGATAAATGGATAGGAATAAAGAATGAAGTATTTAGCGACTTTTCATACGCATTTTGATGCGACGAAATACCATAGATACATTCGTAAAATGGGCGCTATAGCGCAGTTAAAGCCAGTGCCTCGTAAACTCAGCTCATCGTGCGGAAGCTGCGTTGTTTTCTCCTCCGCTAAGGAATTTCCTTTGGAGGAGATGCTTACGCCGGATGTTGAGCGGCTCTATCAGGTTGAGGGGGATAATTATTTGCTGCTCGGCGAGAATGAATGAGGGACCAAAAGGGGGAGCGAACATGGAGAAGAAAATTGACGCCAGGGGGAAAGCTTGTCCGATACCGGTCATTATGGCCAAAAAGGAGGCGGACGGGGGCGGCACGGATTTTACCGTGCTGGTGGATAATCGGACGGCTGTGGAAAACCTTACGCGGTTCGGTAAAAGCGGAGGATTTGATATCGCTGTGTTAGAGAGCGGCGCAGATGATTATTCTGTACGCTTTATAAAATCCGAAGGGTCGAACTCCGAATCGGCCGCGGGGAAGGCGGAATCCGGCAAAGGCGAAGGGACTGAAACCGGAGCGGCTGATGCACTTAACGATAATATTGGGATTCCACAGAATAAAAGAGGTTCCTGGGCCGTATTTATAGGAAGAGAAGGAATCGGTGACGGAGATTCGGAATTGGGGAGCTCTCTGCTGCAGATGTATTTCTTTACATTGGCCCAAGGCGATGACATTCCTGACTATATACTGTTTATGAACAATGGGGTCAAAGTTCCCACACGCAATCATCAGGCGATTGAGCACCTGAAAACTTTAAAGGAAAGGAGCGCGGAAATCCTGGTTTGCGGCACGTGCCTAAATTTCTATAATCTTGCCGACGAACTTGCGGTGGGCACCGTCAGCAATATGTACGATATAGCAGGCGCAATGCAGGCTGTGGATAAGGTTATCACATTATAACTGAGCTTGCAGATGGAAGGAGATACAAGTCACCAAGCTGCCAATAGAAATCAAGTTTGAAATAGAAATTATGAAGGGATATAGGTTTTTATCATGGAGAAGAGACTTTACAGATCATCACAAAACAAAGTACTTGCCGGCGTGTGCGGCGGTCTGGGGGAATATTTCGGAGTAGATCCCGTCATCGTCCGTCTGCTGGTGGTTGTTTTTACCCTTATGGGAGGCGCCGGACTCATTGCTTACATAATCGCAGCCATCATTATTCCTACAAGAGGCGCTGATAACATGTCAGGAGCGTATCAGCAAACCTACGGAAACGGAGAGGGACAGGAAGGCAATTACGAAAGATACTCTCCCGAAGCCTCTGGAAACGACAACAGAAATACTATAGTGGTATTAGGGCTTATCCTTATAGGTGTCGGAGGGCTGATAGCGTTTAGGTATTTTGTCCCATGGGTGCCAAGAGAACTGATATTTGCAGCCATTCTTGTGGTTGTCGGGGTGTTTATTTTACTGAAGCGAAAATAAGATAACCATGAAACATACTGCAGGTTACAGGGTGAGCTGATAGGTCAGCTGCAGCATACCGTCCCTGCAGTCGAGGTATTCCAACGTAAGCATTGAAAAGAAGTCATTATTGAAATCCAGAAGCTGTTCCAAATCAATGGAGCAGCTTTTTGAATCCAGCCGAATGCCGGGAGGGTTTGTCATACCCACCACAGTTTGGAGAAAGGTACCTCCTTTAAGACCGACGGCTTTCAGCATCATGTTCTGGACGAGGCTGCCTGCGGAACTCACGTCTTCCACATAATCGGCGATGATCCTGTGGCTTCCGGGTTTGAAAATAAGGTCTACGATTTCCAACCGGTATTTTGCGGTGATGTTCCCAAGGGTTTTAACCTGAATATCCAACTCCAGATAAATGTATCCACCGGAGAACATAACTTTGTAGTCTCTGATATAGTCTCCGGCGGGAGAAGAAAGAACCTTCTTCCGCGCCGTCTTATTTATCAGTTCTTCAGAAACGGTAATAATGTTTTGACTGCCGGATCGCATGGCATCCTCCTGTTTAGACGGCCCCACGGCCCATTTCGGGCAGTTCCTGTATGTTAGACTCCTGTCAGGCAACCGGTCCCGTTAAAAAGAGAAAACTATATCAAAAGAAGTATCTTCCTTTGTATTATTATGACCACGGAGCAGAATCCGATTCTCTTCCGCGCGCTTAAATATCGTAAAATTATCTTCCCGCCGCATTTCCGACATAAAGTACAACTCCATCCGACGCATGTCTCTGAGGCGGAGCCTTTCTTCTTCCGTCAGCGCATCGTAGGCGAAATCCCCGTAACGGCGATTGTTTACATGACCGAGCAAATCAATATCACTGCTGTAGATCTCGCGGGTTGAGCAAGGAGTGAACTCTACATTTTCTCTAAAATGATGATCCGCCTGCGTGCAGAAAACGCCGGTTGGCTCGGTGAGTATAAACGGCGCCTCCTTGCCTCGAAACACTTTGCGCGTAGCTACTTCAAGCAAGATGGAAAAGGTACTTCCCTGAAACATGATATCGCCGTCTTCGTTGCGAAATACCAGCTCACGGCGGAAATAAGGTCCACGTCTCTGAGAATACCATGTATGTCCAAAGAGTTTTATGCAGCTGTCAATGGGTCGATTTATCTCAATGGACATAGATATCAAGGCCCAAGCGAGTCCGTGCTTCATGGTTTCACTGGCTCCGGCATGAAAGATATCCAAATGTCTTTCAGCCAGTTGGGCAAAAAGCGCCTGATACGCAGAGGGCTTCATAATACGGTTTTCATTTAAATAGAAAACTTCCACATCCAGTTGATGGATATAGGAAGTTTCTGTGTTTTTGATATGGGTTTCTTTTGGATCCATTATTATTGCTCCTGACACTTCATACGCAGGCCCTTCAAAGCAGGCGACCTGTTACTGAGCGGTTCTGCTAATAGCCAGCGCAAGCTTTTCAGGGACCCTTCTGCAATTTTCTTCCGAAAGCGACGCTATGGAGACGCGAAGCCCCTTGCCCATGGGAACGGCGAAAACACCTTCCTTCATAGCTTCGGAAGCCACAGCTTCCGGATCGTCGCAAAGAACGATGGCAAAGAATCCGCAATGGTACGGACACATGGTCAAGCCGGCCTTCTCAATTGCCTCCGTAAAAATCTTGCCGCGGGTGAGCAGCACGGAAAGTGCAGTCTCCCTCTCCTTTACCACCTTTTCCAACAGCATGGGATCCGAAAAGATTCGGCTGAGAACCACCATAGCGGATCTGGTTCCGTTGGACCAGGTCCCCCGGTTGGAAAAGCTGTTTACCAATTTAAATTCATCAGCAATGGCTTTGTTCGGTGACAGGCATAACAACGCGCCGCACCGCATACCGTACATAGTATAGCTTTTTGACATGCTAAAAGCAATCAAAGGAAGCAGATTGTCAGGCAGGTTTTCCAGTTTCGGAAAGAAAGCGCGCGCTTCCTTTGCATCTCCGGCAAAGTCCAAATAAGCAATATCCACCAAGAGAACGATTTTCTTTGACGGATCCGCAGTAAAATGCTTCAACACGTTCAACAGCCGGTCCCAGTCCTCCGATGTGAGGGAATAGCCCGTCGGATTGTGAGACGGAGTGTTGAGGATAATTAGAACTCTGTCCTGCAGGGCCAGAATCTGTTCCAACTTCTCTTTCAAGGCATCAATGTTGTAGCCGCCTTCTTCATTAAAGAGTGAATAAATATTCAGTTTGCGCTCCAATTCCTGAGTAATGGTATTGTAGGGTCCCCAATGCCAATCGGAAGTCAGGACGATATCGCCGCGCTGTGTGTAATTTTGAATTGCATTATGGATTGCTCCCGTTCCTCCGGGAGTGGCCACGGCTTCCATATAACAGCTGGGTTCGTGGTCCATGAATACGGCTTTTTTCACCGCATCCAGATAAGCGGGAATACCGGCAATGGGCGCATATTCGGCAAAATCATTGGGAGACAACTGCTTCAGAACGTCTACCACAGAAGACAGAACCACCAGATTTCCATCGTCGTCCAAAAGTGTACCGATCGTTGCATTTATCACCTTTTCCTTGCCGACTTTTTGAATCATTTCCTGAGCCAATTTATTGATACCGAAGATTTTATCTTCTCCCGTTATGGTTCTGGAGTTTTCTTCAGCCATGATAAACTTACTCATTGTCATCTCTCCTTTCAGGCCGTGGCGCCGACACGCTTTGCTTGTTTTCCGGCTGCTTTTGTTTCAGCGGGGAAGTTTTCACAAAGGGAACGAAATGGCGCCTCGTATAATTGCATTATTATAATGCATAATTACTAATCCCGCAAGATTTTTTAAAACACTTCCTTCGTATGATATGCAAAAGAAAAGGAGATACTACAAGAAACGCAATTTTTTAAGAAACGCAATTCTTATTATGACGGAGGTGTGAAATAATGCGGATCGACGGCAACAGCGCATACGATAGAGGCGAAGACGAAAGACGCAAATGGAATTACCGCTATACTATGGTTACCATCATAGCAATTCTTCTTGTTGTCGCGGCGGCCATGGTGGTTTGGGATAATAATCGTACATGGGTGGCCGAAGAGGAGCAGGGGGGAAATACACAGATTGACCAGGAGCGGGAAGACTATCTCATCGGTGAAGGAGGATTGAAGGTAGTGCAACCGGTGCCGACGGTGGACAGTCGGGATAAACCGGCTCCGAAACCACAGGACAGTCAAGGATCTCGAGGGGGAATGGTAAACCCTGTGGAAGGCGGAGTGATTGCCAAGGGCTATTCCGGCAATGAATTAGTATACAACACTACTTTGGATCAATATATGGTGCACCAGGGAATTGATATCGAGGCGACACCTGACACGCCCGTCACCGCGGTGAAAGGCGGTACGGTGACGAAAGTTTATAACGATGATAAGCTTGGGATCACCATTGAAATAAGTCATGGAAACGGCTATGTGACCCGCTACTGCAACCTTTCTACGGACAGAATGGTAGAGGAAGGAGATGTAGTCGAGGCCGGAGATGTGATCAGCGGAGTGGGCATAACCGCTCTCTTTGAGAGCAATGATCCGCCTCATCTTCACCTTGAAGTATTAAAGGATGGAATTCCCATTGATCCCGCGGAGTTTGTCGACTTTCAATAGCGGAAAGGGCGGTATTAAAGATGACATAAAAAAGAAGTCGCCCGGCGGCTGAAATGCTCCGGGCGATTTTATCCATTTAGCGCATAAAGAATAAACATTATTGCCGTACACTTCATTTTAATTTTGTAGACTTCTGTATTTCTGTTGTGTTGCAAGACCGCCTCGAATATGGCGTTCTGCCTTGTTGTTTTCAAGGACGGTTTTCACTTGTGCTGCCATGGCAGGATTGATTTCCAACAGGCGCTCGGTCACGTCCTTGTGGACTGTAGACTTACTAACCCGAAATTTTTTTGCGGTGGCACGAACGGTGGCATTGGTCTCTAAAATATAGCGCGCCAACTCAATGACACGTTCTTCTATGTAATCTTTCAATTTGCATTGCCCCCTTTATTTCATTGTCACATTCTTCGGCGTCGGAATCATCTCGTCAAATTATGTATATGACGCCGGGGGCAAGGATATGCGGACTCCTCTTGTGTCTTGGTGACCGGAAGGGAAATAGGTCCTCATGCGCTTGATTTAGACCTGATTGGGCCTATTTTCTGCTGTTAGAAACCGAATTTGGAGTAGAAAGGGTGGCATATAGGTCTAATACCAATTTTCTGGCTGTGTTGTAACCCTACTATTTTTGATTTTATAGGTATAACCGCCCTTGATTTGACTTGAATTAAACCTATTTCTTGCCGTCGGAAGCGGAATTCGAAGCCTCAAAGGTCGGTATATAGGTTTAAAATCGTTTTGTGGGCTGTGTTGTAACCCTACTATTTTTGATTTTATAGGTATAACCGCCCTTGATTTGACTTGAATTAAACCTATTTCTTGCCGTCGGAAGCGGAATTCGAAGCCTCAAAGGTCGGTATATAGGTCTAATACCAATTTTCTGGCTGTGTTGTAACCCTACTTTTCTTGATTTTATAGGCCTAATTTCACTTGGCTTGACCTGATTTATACCTATCTCCTGCGGTTGAAAGCGGGATTCGAAGGCTTAAATCGTAGTTTATAGGTCTAAAATTGTTGTTTTTGCCAAGGATTACCCCTATTAATTGGCTGCATAAGAAAAGCTGCCAAGAAAAACTCCACAACAACTTGACCCCGTCAGTTAAGTATTAAAGGGGTGGAGGATGTAGGGAAAATATAGTATAATCAAACAAAATGGGACAATATTGAATACGGCCATTAATCTTACAAGGACTGGGAAGAAGCATAATTCTTGGAAAGCTTACCTCGTAGAAAGATCCGAATACAGAGTAATGTTTGAGAAGGAGTCCCCTTTATGTTACAGCCCGGTTTATATGAACAAGTGATAAATGAGCAGTTAGACAAGGAACTTTCATTGATTCCGCAAGTTCGCAAGGCTGTTATGCTAATTGAAAGAGCAGAGGCCTCGAAAGTATTATCACAGTACCTTGCAGATATCGTTCAGAAAGGACTGGATAATATCCTCGATAACGGTGGAGACATCTCCGGACAAATTGCTTTCACTAACAAAATCGTCGAAACCATTCAGCAAATAACCAAAGAAAATGAATTTGCCAATCTGTCTGTAAAAGCAAAAGCAGAGCAGCTTTTAGCGATATTGAAGGATAATGATCCACTTCTGATTCTTGGAGGGACGGCTAATGACATTGTTCGGCCGGAAACCTCCATCGCCCAGAGCAGCCTTTTTACTGGAGCTATTCATGAACCCAGCATGGCTACAGAGCTAAAAAAGGAAATTCTGTCCAGTGATCAAATTGATATGCTGGTATCCTTCATCAAATGGAGCGGCGTGGTGAGGATTATTGATGAACTTCGGTCTTTCACTCAAAGAGGCGGTAGGCTGCGGGTCATCACAACTTCCTACATGGGTGCAACAGATGTGAAGGCTGTGGAAGAATTACGGCAGTTAACTAACACTGAGATCAAAGTCTCTTATGATACCAAGCGCACCCGCCTGCACGCAAAGACTTATGTGTTCTATCGTAATACTGGATTCACTACGGCTTATATAGGATCATCCAACCTTTCCGGGGCAGCTATTTCCAGCGGACTTGAATGGAACGTGAAGGTGACGGCAAAAGATCTTCCCGATACAATTCAAAAAATCAGCGCAACCTTTGAGAGCTACTGGCATTCAAATGATTTTGAAATCTATACTGGTGAACAGAGAGAGCGTCTTGAGAGGGCCATCAAAGCGGAGAAGTATTTTCAAGCAGAATATGACATCCCTTATCTTTTTGATATTTCACCTTATCCCTATCAGCAGCAGATTCTGGATAAACTGGAGGCTGAGCGCAAAGTTCGTGGATTTTATCGCAATCTGATTGTGGCAGCTACCGGTACCGGAAAGACAGTGATAGCCGCTTTTGATTACAAGAGGTTCTGTAATGAAAACAAGGGGAAGCCTAACCGGCTGTTGTTCTTGGCACATCGCGAAGAGATTCTGAAGCAGAGCATCAGCTGCTTCAGAGGAGTGCTGAAAGACGCCAATTTTGGAGATCTGTTTGTAGGTAATTATAATAAACCGGAAAGCGCAGATCACCTCTTTATGTCTATTCAAACCTTCAATTCACAGGATTGGTGGAAAAAAACACCGCCGGACTTCTACGATTTCATTGTATTGGATGAGTCTCATCATGCTCCTGCCTTAACTTATCAAAAACCCCTCACATATTATAGACCAAAGATTTTGTTGGGTCTCACCGCTACTCCGGAGCGAATGGACGGCAAGAGCATAGCCGACTATTTTGATAACCGCATCGCGGCGGAAATTCGCCTTCCTGAGGCTATTAATCGCAAGCTGCTTTGTCCGTTTCAGTATTTCGGTGTTACCGATATCGTCGATCTCTCGGGTCTCAAATGGAGCCGAGGAGGCTACGATAAAACGGAACTATCCAATGTATATGTCTTAAGCAGGGAAGTTGCAGAGCGGCGATGCAATTTGATCATCGAAGCATTGTTGAAGTATACCGCTGACATCAACGATGTGAAAGGGCTTGGTTTCTGCGTATCGAGAGCCCATGCTAAATTTATGGCCGAATATTTCAACCGATGTGGGATCCCGTCTATGTTCTTAATAGGAGAATCATCAGATGAAGAACGAAACAATGCCAAGAAACGGTTAGTCTCAGGAGACGTTCGATTCATTTTTGTGGTGGATATTTATAACGAAGGCGTAGATATTCCGGAGATTAACACCGTTTTGTTTCTCCGGCCAACCGAGAGCCTGACAATTTTCCTACAGCAGTTGGGACGCGGACTGCGTCTGGCTGAAAATAAGGATTGCCTTACGGTGCTGGATTTCATAGGACAAGCCAATAAGAGATACAGTTTCGAGGATAAATTTGCAGCACTGCTGGATAATACGAACCGGAGTGTACAGCGTGAGATTAGGGAAGGCTTTGTTTCCGTGCCAAAAGGGTGTTATATTCAGTTGGAGAAGATAGCCGCAGAATACGTTCTTGAAAATATAAAAAGCTCATTCGGAGCAAGAACAGGCATTGTTAGTCGTATCGGGACATTTGAAGAAGACAGCGGACTCACTTTGAGTTTACACAATTTTATAGAGTATTACCATCTGGATCCCAGAATCATCTACTCAAAATACAGCTTTTCTCGTCTTTGCGTGGAGGCAGGCGTTAAGGAGGATTTCAATGAAGAAGCGGAAGAAACATTGACGAAAGCCTTCAGGCGCATTGTGGCTATTGATTCCCGCCGATGGATCCGCTTTTTACTCGATATCTTACCGCGGTTGGAAGATATCAAGTTCGCTGAACTGCCGGAATTGGAGAAAAGAATGTTGCAGATGTTCTATATAACGGTTTGGCAGAAAGCTGCTGAAGACTGGAATGATGCACAGGTGTGCGATAACCTTTGTTCTCTTTCCCGCAGTCCGGTGATGCTTGCTGAGCTTATCGAATTGCTGAAGTATAACTACAGCCACATTGATTTTATTGACGAGCAGGTAGATGTAGGTTTTGATTGTCCGCTGGACTTGCATTGTAATTATACCCGCGATCAGATCTTTGGTGCGTTGGATTACTTGAATACAGGGGCCATTCGTCAAGGTGTCAAATGGTTACCGGAAAAGAACCTGGATGTTTTCATAAATACATTGAACAAGGTGGAAAGCCGCTACTCACCCACTACAATGTACAAAGACTATTCCATTAATGAGCATCTGTTTCACTGGCAGAGCCAGAGCACTACAGGGGAAAATTCACCTACCGGGCAGCGATATATTCACCATAAGGAGCGGGGGAGCAAAATCCTGCTGTTCGTCCGTGAATACGAAACTGATCTTGCCGGCACGGCACCTTTTACATTCCTGGGGCTGGCAAACTATGTGCAGCACAGCGGGTCAAAACCCATGAATATTTTATGGCATCTGGAACGGCCTATCCCGGCGAAGTATTTGAAAAAAACCAACAAATTGATGGAGGGATAAATGACCGAAGTGGTAGCCGCCCTGATTTGGGACAAGGATAAATTTATGATATGCCAGCGCCCTGCCCACAAGGCCCGAGGACTTCTGTGGGAGTTCGTGGGCGGAAAAGTAGAGCCCGGAGAGACGAAAGAGGAGGCACTCATTCGGGAGTGCCAAGAGGAGTTAGGTGTCACCCTGTCCGTTGGCAGTAAATTCATGGAGGTTGCACACGAGTATCCGGACCTTATGGTACACTTGACCCTATTCAATGCTAACATTATTGGAGGAAAACTCCACATGAAGGAACATAATGATATTCGATGGATCCGGCCTGATGAGATCGAAGAATACGAGTTTTGTCCGGCAGATGAGGAAATACTGCAGAGGCTTAGGATGCTATGAGTGTGCCGATATCCATAATATCATATTGTAAATGATATAGTTGATGCTGCTCTTCTGTTGATCTCCTGAAATTCAGTTTTTCAGCTTTTTTACTGTCTAATTAGCATTTACATATCTGTTTTCGGCTTGCTATTATATGAATTAATGGATAAGATATAGATTGTTGTCAGCAAAAAGTAATAAACAGAAAAGAGGAGTAGTTTGTTTAATCCATATATTTGGCTCATGGGTTTTGGTCATATGGTTGTGGATACGACCCAGGGGGTTCTGCCTATAATCACGCCGTTACTTGCGGAAAAACTAAATCTTTCATTTTTTCAGGTGGGAATAATCGCCTTGGCATCCACCTTTAGTTCCGCCATCATTCAACCGATTCTCGGCGTATTGAGCGACCGTTACAATATGTCCTGGTTGATGCCGTTGGGGCTCTTTCTTTCCGGATTTGGTTTAGCCCTGACCGGAATGATAAATTCCTATGGACTATTGCTGTTTGTAGTAATGCTGAGCGGGATCGGTGTGGCGGGATACCATCCGGAAGGATCAAAGCTGACTTATCTGGTAAGTGAGGAGGACAAGGCAGGAACTTCCATGTCCATTTTCTCGGTAGGAGGCAACGTGGGTTTAGGCGTTGGACCGGTGCTGGCTACTTTTTTGCTGGGATTTTCCGGACTGGATTCGATTTACGGCGTTCTCTTCCCCGGACTTATTGCGTCATTCATTTTTCTTTATCTGTTGCCCAGGTTTAACAAAATCCTGAAGACCCATTTACATAAAGAAAAGATAGAGAGGATAGAGGAAGAGGAGAAAATTCACACAGTAGACAAGAAGAAAGTAAAAACCAAGAAATCCAATTTGTTTTTTCTACTGCTGTACGTTGCGGTGAGATCCTGGGTCCATTCCGGCCTGGTATATTTTATTCCGTTTTATTTTCCCGTGTTTAAAGGTGTCGCCGAACCGGAATATTTAGTCAGTATTTTCCTGATTGCAGGGGTGGTAGGCACTTTGCTGGGAGGACCTTTTGCGGACCGTTTCGGAGGGCGCAAAGGGCTGTTGATTTCTATGATCGTATCCGTATTGGCAGTCTATCCCTTTATCCATTTAGGTGGTTTCTGGGTGCCGGTTTTTGCTTTTATAGCCGGAACCGCGCTGGTATCTACATTTTCTGTCACCGTGGTTATCGGGCAAAGACTGTTACCCGATAATATCGGCCTTGCCTCAGGGCTTGTGTTGGGATTCGCCGTAGGAATGGGATCCATCGGCGTTTCTGTCCTGGGAATGATCGCCGACCATTTCGGCCTGCCTCTTGTCATGAACATCCTCTGTCTGCTGCCTGCGGCAGGAATCGTTATCGCTTTTGCTTTGCCCGATGATAAAGATGAGTTGAAATAGAACCGTCCGCTATTTGTCATCACCTACTGCAACTTCTCCCTTTTCGTTGACGCCGATGACTTTTTCGCCCGCATCGCGCAGGGCTTTAACATAGGCTATCGTATCCGCCTCCAGTATTTCCCCGGGGCAGACAAGGGGGATCCCCGGTGGATAGGGGATAATCGACGATGCGCAGATTTTTCCCTCCGCTTCGGCCAGAGGTATGCGCTTTCGGTTTTTCGGTATATCGAAGAGCTGCGCCTTTTTTGGGGTCGGCGGAAGCGAAGCGAGGGAATGGGGCAGGGAAGATGAGGAACCGGAAATAAATGCATCCTTTCCGCCGGAGGCGGATGCAGAGGAGGTCTCAAGCTGTTGCAGCCTCTCTTGTGTGATCTGTTTCAATGCGTCGAGAAGCCTTTCATAATCCTTTCTTGTATTTCCTATTCCCGTCATCAGCATCAAAATATTTCCCGTGGTGAGTTCCGGAAAAATACCGCGGGCCATAAGGGCTTCTTCCAATTGGGCTGCTGTCATGGCAAGGCCGCTTGAATCGATGTTGATTTTGCTTCGGTCGAAATTCTTCAAATCTGTGAGAAAATTTAAACCGCACCGACGCGACTCCGAAGAATCGTACGGAATGCTGAGCTTGGCGGTTTCTTCATAGAAATAATCCAGATTTTCAGCCCATTCTTTCATAAGGGTTGGCCCGTGAAAATCTAAGATAGACGCGTTTATATCCAGCGATGCCATCAGCAGATAAGAAGGGCTTGTGCTCTGAATGGCCTGCAGTTTGTCTTCCAATACGTACCGGTCTACCCGGTCAGAATTTAAGTTCAGCACGGCACTTTGGGTAAAAGAGGCCAATGTTTTATGTATGCTGTTGATTGTAATATCCGCGCCGGCCTCCTCCGCCGCAAGAGGCATGTCTTTTTCAAAGAATTTAAGGTGGGCGCCGTGCGCCTGGTCTACAATAAGCACTTTATCGTATCTGTGTACCACTTCCGCAATGGCGGCAATATCGCTGCACACTCCGTAATAGTTGGGACTGGGCAGTATAACGGCTGCGGCGTCGGGGTTTTCCCGAAGGCATTTCTCGATTTCTTCACTGGTTATTTCTCCTGAAATTCCGTATTCGGGGATCAGATCCGGATAGGCATAGACAGGCCGGATGCCTCCCAATGTCAGCGCGTTGAACACGGACTTATGGCAGTTTCTTGCGAGAATCAACTGACCGCCCACAGGAACGGCAGCCAGAATGGATGCGATAATGCCGCCGCTGGTGCCGTTGATCAGCAGGTAAGAATGCGAAACATCATATAATTCTCTGTATTTATCCTGAACGGCTTTTATGATTCCTTCAGCCTGAAAGAGGTTGTCGGCTCCGGGAATCTCGGTAATGTCGCAATCCATGATTTTGTTCAAGAATTCGCCGTAGCCCAGTCTTTTATAAATTCCAGATCCCTTATGTCCGGGCATATGAAAGGACACAGCGCCACTGTCCGCATGCCGCAGCAAAAACTCCGTAATACGTAGATCTTTTTTCATTTGCCAGCCTCCGTTTCTGTGGGAATATGCCGTTTTCATCATTATATGTGACCTTAGGGAGAATTACAATGAGTCAAGTCGTATCCGTTGTCTGACACTTTTTACAAGATGCTTGTTACAAATGCGTGTTTGTTGTGTTAAAATTAGTCAGCGGTTTTTCGTTATTGCAGACAGAATGTGAGGTGGAAATCATGTTCAGAGAGATGAGAAGAAAAAAACAATTATTGTCAAATGAGGAGTGCGTTGAGATTCTGAAATCCTGCTCTACGGGAATTCTGGCTGTGAACGGCGACGACGGCTACCCCTATACGGTCCCACTTAACTATACCTATGAGGACGGAAAATTGTCTTTTCATTGTGCTGTAGAGGGGCACAAAATGGACGCGATCAAAAGAGACGACAAGGTGTCCTTCTGCGTGATCGAAATGGACAAAGTGGTTCCGCAGACCTTTTCCACCGATTATCGCAGCGTTGTCGTGTTCGGGAGAGCCAGGGTAATCACCGAAGACAATGAACGGCGGGTGGTACTGGAAAAATTGATTGACAAGTATTCCGCCGGCTATGAAGAGGAAGGACAGCGGGAGATCGAGAAAGATTGGAACCGGGTGGCGCTGGTAGAAATAAACATCGAGCACATGACGGGGAAAAAATCTTCAAGTTTTGTATAGTGTAGTGGTGTATTCGTAGTACACACGCTGGAAATTGCATACTTAAGTATTAATAAAGGTGGTGTTGAAAGTAACACCACCTTTTCATTGTTCGGAACTGATAGGATCATTTTCCTCGATGCGTCATAATGGCGTCGAGAATTCGATTGGCTGCCTCTTCTTTTGTGAGCAGAGGGAGTTGGATTTCATCGTCGGCAGTAATCAGGGTTATCCTATTTGTGTCCACGGCAAATCCTGCGCCTTCCTCTTTAAGGTTATTGCAGGCAATCATATCCACCTTTTTGGCCATCAACTTCTTTCTGGAGTTTTCAACAAGGTTCTGGGTCTCCATGGAAAAACCGCAGAGAAACTGTCCTTCCCGGCGATGTTCGCCGAGATACTTGAGGATGTCCACCGTAGGCGCTAAGGAAATCGCAGGATCTTCCCCGCCTTTTTTTATTTTTTCGGTGGCAATTTCCACGGGACGGTAGTCTGCTACGGCAGCCGCTTTGATTATTATGTCCTGATCGTCGCTCCGGGAAGTTACCGCTTCAAACATATCCTGAGCAGACATTACGTTTATTACATCCATATAGAGCGGCGGAGTCAGGGACGTTTTACCGCTGACCAAGGTGACTCGCGCTCCACGCTGCGAGGCGGCTTTCGCAATGGCGTATCCCATTTTCCCCGAGGAATGGTTCGTAATGTAGCGCACCGGGTCGATGGCTTCGATGGTCGGCCCCGCCGTAACCAGAACGTTTAAGCCTTTCATGTCCTTTTCGTGAGCCAACTCCATGAGAATGACTTCCAGCAGCAGCTCCGGTTCGGGCATTTTGCCTACTCCAATGTCACCGCAAGCGAGCCAGCCGGAGGCAGGGGAAACGACTTCCCAGCCGAAATCCCTTAACTTGTTGAGGTTTTCTTGTGTCACGGGGTTTTCGTACATAGCCGTGTTCATTGCAGGAGCAAGGATCTTTTTGCAGCGGCAGGCCAGAACCGTGGTGGTGAGCATGTCGTCGGCAATACCGTTGGCCAGCTTGGCGGCCGCATTGGCCGTGGCAGGAGCAACAACCACCAGATCGGCCCGCTTCGCCAGAGCAATATGTTCTGTGTTGTATTGAAAATTCCGGTCAAAGGTATCTACAGGCACTTTGTTGTTAGTAAGGGTTTCAAAGGTGAGAGGGGATATAAACTCCGTCGCATTGGGGGTCATGAGAACGTGCACGTCACAATGCTGCTTCACCAGTAAGGATGCGAGGGCAGCGGCTTTGTACGCGGCAATGCTGCCGGTAACGCCTAAGAGTACGGTTTTTCCTTTAAGCATTTCGTTGTTTCCTCTTTTGTTTTATTGATGTACCCATACAAATCATTATGCCCGCCCGGGTACATCGGGTGAGATGTATCGGAATAGTCATCCGCTTAGCCGCGGTTTTGGGTATGTTTAATACTATTATGTTAGCTTACATTGTTAATTATATCAAACCCACAAAATCCAGTAAATGGTTTACTTACAAAAGACACTGCATGCGCGACAAAGGAATTTTAATATTTTTGTTTGCAATTTGGAGTCATTTTTTTTATAATTGACCGGACAGAATAAGGGGAATAAGTAAGTATTAGGGACTGGAAAGAATACCGGAATGCATCTTACCTTAATAAAAGGAGATAAATTATGATCATTGCAATTGACGCAGGAAACACCAATATCGTTATAGGTTGCCTGGAAAAGGATCAGATTTTCTTTACTGCACGTATCAGCACGGATCGGGTAAAGACAGAAGATGAGTATGCTGTTACGCTCATGAATTTGTTCCAGATTAACGGAATTTCCCCTAAAGAAGTGGAGGGAGGAATTATTGCCTCTGTGGTTCCGGAGTTAAACCAAGTACTTCAATTAGCTGTAAAAATGGTAATAGGGAAGATACCGATGCTGGTCTCGCTGGATCTTGATACGGGATTGAAAATTGAAATGGACACGCCTAACAGCCTTGGCGCCGACTTAGTAGTAGACGCGGTGGCTGCCATAGCCAAATACCCGAAACCTATCATGATCTTCGATATGGGGACGGCAACTACCCTTTCCGTCATCGATGAAAACGGAACCTATATCGGCGGCATGATAATGCCCGGGCTTCGCCTTGGTGTGGATGCTCTTGCCGCCCGCACATCCAAGCTGCCGCGAGTCAGTCTGGAGGCGCCGGAGCAGCTTATCGGAAAAAATACGGTGGATTGCATAAAAGCGGGAGCGATTTTCGGACATGCAGGAATGCTGGACGGTCTGATTGACCGGGTGGCTGAAGAACTTGGGAAAATGCCTACCGTAATCGCTACCGGTGGACTGATAGGCGAGATCGTTCCCCATTGCAAGAGAAAGCTTATCTATGACAAGCATCTGATGCTGTGGGGTTTGCAGATCCTTTATGAGAGAAATAAGGATAAGCATACGTCGTAGCGTTATGTGGTAGCATCATAAAGAGCTCTAAACTCATCCTGGTATTTTACAAAGATGTCTACGAGCAGTGGATCGAAATGCGTTCCTCTGCCTTCTTGAATGATAGCAATGCTTTTTTCGTGGGAAAAGCTGTCTTTGTAGCTTCGCTTGCTTCGGAGCGCATCGTAGACATCAACGATAGCCATAATCCTTGCAGAAAGTGGGATGTCCGTACCCGATAAACCCTTTGGGTACCCGGTACCATCCCATTTTTCATGGTGTCCTTTGGCAATTTCAAGTCCCATTTTTAAAAAAGAATTGCCCTCATACTGGTAGGCAACATCCTCCAAAGTCTTCGCACCGATCTCTGCATGGTTCTTCATGATCTGATATTCTTCAGGGGTTAATTTCCCCGGCTTCTGTAAAATGGCATCGGGAATGCCTACTTTCCCGATATCATGGAGAGGACTGGAACGATAGATATTTTCAATGTATTCATCATCGATGACATCTGCATATTCCGGGAGTTGCCTGAGTTTCTGGGCGAGGAGCCGACAAAACTGCGCGGTTCGCTCGATATGAGCTCCCGTGTCACCGTCACGAGATTCCGCCAATTTGACGAGAGCGTAGATGGTGGCTATTTGAGAGTCGGAGATCTCACGAACCTTTGCATCCACCAGTTCCTCTAACTGCTCGTTGTACTTTTTGAGTTCCAGTTCTCGCTGCGCAATGATGCGATTGCTTTCCTCAAGGTTGCGGGAAAGCTCTGTATATTTGTACATCATGTCGGACATCAAATTATTTTGAAGCTGAAGGTCCACTTTGTCTGCAAAATCGTTGAGCAGGAGTTGTGTGGCATTCACCAGTTCCGGTGTGACAATTTCACATTCTAATTGGGAACATAAGGTTTTTATCGCTTTGTTCATTTAGTTTCCTCCTGCAGCTTCTTATGCATATAGTAATCGAAACCCACATGCTCTAGTTTTTTCAGATGCTGTATAACAGTTTTCATTTGCTCCGGCGAATCGATGAGGCTTCCGTGTTGCGGCGCCAGCAAAGCAACCTCTCTGGATTCGACCTGTTCCAGGGCATATCGAAGGGATGCTGCAGAGTTCATGACTCGCTGATGGAAAGCAAGAATCCCGTTTATCGGGCATCTTCGGCTATGTACTTGGCAATTTCTTCGGGGGATGCAATTGCGGCATTCATCCGTATCCCGAAGGTAAAGATCCCAAATATTATCATAGCTTCCAAAGAGATCGCTGGAGAATAGAGTTTTAGTTTTGCAGTCGTAGGTCATAAAACTCCCCGGAGAATGAGCGTAGGGAATCATTATAAATTCCAACCGTCGACCATTTCCAAAGGTATAGGAGTAGTTCATGGTTTCAATACATAGTTTTTTTGACGCAGTAGAAAAAAAGTGAATGAATATATTGTTTTCTCTTTGAGAGATGATCTTCAAGTCCTTGTTGTCAATAACTGCCTCTAAGTGAGGCAGGTTTCCACATAAATCCGGATCGTAGTGTTGGTAGATGAGGCGTTTTATCTTGCTGGGGTTAAGGCCTGTCCGCAGGATTTTCATCATCACCGTGCTGAAATCGCCCCGGCTGCCTCCGTCAATGAGTACGGCTTCGTCTCCGTCTATGATGAGATAAGGGTTGCAGCGCAGGCCCAGGGTGGTGTCAGCAAAGCCTACCCAGAATACGCCTTCGGCGATTTCTATGGGCTGTAAATAGTCCAAGTCTTTCCTATTCGTCTTGTCCTCAGTATGCATGGTTTCCTCCCTTGTTGTATTTTAAACTGCAGGAAGTGCAGTGAGATGGCCTCCTATATTTCGACAATTTTTGTCAATAGTTTAAGTATACTTGAATCCAAAAGCTCAGTAAATAAGTTATTCCGCCAAATTCAATAAATGTGTTTCCCGGAAACTTCCGACTTTTTGTGAGCGCAACTTGAATCAGAACAAGCGTTCTGATATTATGTGAATATAGAGGGAAGGGACAGAGCCATGAGAAGCATTTTCCATATCGATGCGAATAGCGCTTATTTGAGCTGGACGGCTGTAGCCATGCTGGAGAAAGGGTATCCTACGGACATCCGGGAAATCCCTGCCGTGATTGCGGGAGACCCGGAAAACCGTCATGGTATTATATTGGCCAAGTCGGTTCCGGCAAAAGCTTATGGAATTCGCACGGCGGAGAGTCTCATGGAGGCCAGGAAAAAGTGTCCGGAGCTTCAGGTCTTTCCCCCGGATTACGATCTTTATATGAAATGCAGCGATGCCATGTACGAGTTACTTTATCAATACTCTCCGCAAATCCAGCGGTACAGTGTGGATGAGTGCTTTATGGACTATACGCAGTCCGAAAAGAAGTTTGGGCCTCCCTTGCAAATTGCTTATGAAATAAAAGAACGGATGAAAAAGGAACTGGGCTTTACCGTAAACATCGGTCTTTCTTGCAACAAGCTCCTGGCAAAAATGGGGTCGGAACTAAAGAAACCGGATCAGATCCACACGCTTTATCCCGAAGAGATGGAAGAAAAAATGTGGCCTTTGCCCGTAAGTGAACTTTTCATGGTGGGAAGAGCCACCGCCGAAAAGCTTAGAAAAATTAACATCAACACCATCGGGGATCTTGCCCGTTCGGATCCTCATCACATAAAATCTCTGCTGAAGAGTCACGGACTCTTAGTCTGGGGTTATGCCAACGGCATTGACAACTCCGAAGTGATTCCCAACAGCCAGATACTTCAAAAGGGAATCGGGAACAGCACGACGACAAAGTACGATATTGACAATCGAGAGGAAGCCTGCAAGGTGCTTTTGGCATTGACGGAAAAGGTTGCAATGCGGCTTCGCAAGGCGAAGTGTACCGCTTCTCTCATATCCGTTTCCGTGAAAACCGACAGATTCATCCGTTACAGCCACCAGCTCCAGCTGCAGAACCCCATCGATGCCACCAGCGAAATTTATGACCATGTCTGCCGGCTCTTCGACGAATGCTGGAGAGGGGAGCCTTTGCGCCAGTTGGGTGTATCTGTTTCCAACCTGTCCAGACAGGAGGAAGATGTCCAGCTTTCACTCTTTGACAATGAAATTTCAGAGAAGAATCAAAAGCTGGATGAGGCGGTGGACAAGATACGGGAACGTTTTGGCGAAGACGCCATCACCAGGGGCGTTTTCACCAACTCCGACTGCAGGCCCATCCAGGGCGGCACCTACGATGGGGACTATATCATGATGGGCGGATACAAGTCGTAAAGTTCGCTATATTTTTAAATAATACTGCTTTAAATAATGATTCTGCTTCATACTGTTGACTCTGCTTTGGGCAGAGTTTTTTTATAAAAATCCGGTTGTTTATTATTGACAAAGAAGAAGTGGCAGAATAAAATTAAAGCAACAAATGAATGATTGTTCAATTGTTCAATAGTACAAAGGAGGATGTTTATGGCAAGGGATCTGCAGCCGGTTGAAAGATGCGACTGCAACGTTATACATGAAGACGTTGTAGCTAAGGTCAGAGAACAAATGCCGGAGGAGGAAATCCTATATGACTTGGCGGAATTATTCAAAGTTTTCGGCGACTCCACGAGAATAAAGATCCTGTGGGCGCTGGACCAGGACGAAATGTGTGTCTGCGACATCGCTTATTTGCTGAACATGACCCAGTCCGCCATTTCACACCAGCTCAGAGTTTTGAAGCAGGCTCATCTGGTAAAAAGTCGAAGAGAAGGAAAGGTCGTATACTATTCACTGGCAGATGAACACGTTAAGCTTATTTTGGATCAGGGACTGATTCACATCACCGAGGAGGACATTTCATGAGCGGGACATTTCGATTGCAAGGTCTGGGCTGCGCAAACTGCGCCGCAAAAATGGAAAGGGCCATCAGCGCCTTGGATGGAGTAAGAAGCGCTTCCGTAAATTTCATTACCACAAAACTGGTCATCGAAGGTGAAGAGGAAAAATTGCAGGGAATCATTGAAGCTGCCGAAAAGATTATTAAAAAGATCGAGCCTGATGTAGTAATGAAAAAAGCATGACATGACAGAAGGAGTCGCAAAGAAGTGAAAATGGACAAACACTTAGTAAAAATCTTATCGGGCATAGTTATTTTTATCATAGCCCTTTTAATAAAATCGGAAATTCTATGGCTTAAACCGGCGGTTTTTTTGGTCAATTACATTATTGTCGGCGGAGATATCGTTATCCGGGCTGTCCGCAATATGGTCAAAGGACAAATTTTTGATGAAAACCTTCTGATGAGCGTTGCCACCATCGGCGCATTTGTAATCGGCGAATACCCGGAAGGTGTGGCCGTTATGCTGTTCTATCAAATCGGCGAATACTTCCAGGATTATGCGGTGGATCGATCCAGAAAATCCATAGCGGACCTTATGGATATCCGGCCCGATTATGCGAATGTAAGAAAGGCTGATGAAATCGTGACGGTAGATCCGGAAGAGGTTCAGGTCGGAGATATCATTGTCATCAAGCCGGGGGAGAGAGTCCCTCTGGACGGAAAAGTGCTGGAAGGCAGGTCCCTGATCGATACATCTGCCCTGACGGGAGAGTCTGTGCCCCGGGAAGTGGGGGCAGGTCATGAATTGATCAGCGGGTGCATCAATCTGGATGGGGTTATTGTTGCGGAGGTCACAAAGGAATTCGGAGAATCCACAGTCAATAAAATTCTCGATCTGGTTGAAAACGCCAGCAGCCGAAAATCCAAGTCAGAGCAGTTTATCACCAAATTTGCCAGGTATTATACACCGGTGGTTGTTATCATTGCCGTGTTTCTTGCCGTTTTGCCTCCTCTTTTGCTGGAAGGCGCCACCTTCAATCAGTGGGTTTATCGAGCATTGACGTTCCTGGTAGTATCCTGCCCCTGCGCGCTTGTGGTGTCTATTCCCCTGAGCTTTTTCGGAGGTATCGGCGGTGCGTCCAGGGCTGGGATTCTGGTGAAGGGCAGCAATTATCTGGAGGCCCTCGCCCAGGCAGAAACCATTGTTTTTGACAAAACGGGAACTCTTACAAAAGGCGTCTTTGAGGTGCAGCAGATCCATTCAAAGGGAATCTCCGAGGAACAGCTGCTGGAACTGACGGCTTATGCGGAACACTATTCAAATCACCCCATTTCCCAGTCTCTGAAACGGGCATATGGGAAAAGCATCGACAATAGCCGGATCTCTGAACTGAAGGAAATTTCCGGAAAGGGTGTTCAGGCGCGAGTAGACGGCAGGTTGGTGGCAGCCGGCAACTTCAGGCTGATGGAAAGCATCGGCGTAGATTATTCTGAGGAGCAGTGGGACGGCACCACGGTCCACATTGCCGTAGATGGCCAATATGCCGGTTACATCCTGATTGCTGATGAATTGAAGGAAGACGCAGGCTTGGCAATTAACCGGCTTAAAGACTTACATATCGGTAAAAAAATTATGCTCACCGGCGATACTCAGGCCATTGGAGAAGGAGTCGCGAAGGCTCTGGGAATGGACGAGGTTTACGCGGAATTGCTCCCGGCGGATAAAGTGGAGAAGGTAGAAGTGTTTCTCAGTCAGAAATCGAAAACCGGCAAACTCGTATTTGTAGGAGACGGAATCAATGATGCGCCCGTGCTGGCTCGGGCGGACATTGGTATTGCCATGGGTGGTTTGGGTTCCGATGCAGCTATCGAAGCGGCAGATATCGTTATTATGACCGATGAGCCGTCGAAGGTGGCCGTGGCCATCAGCATCGCAAAAAATACGTTGAAGATCGCCCGGCAGAATACGGCTTTTGCCATCAGTGTTAAAGTCCTCGTTTTGATTCTGAGCGCTGTTGGACTGGCTACCATGTGGGCAGCGGTCTTTGCGGATGTGGGCGTGACCGTCCTAGCCGTGCTAAATTCTTTCCGGACGCTGCGTGTGGGGAAATATCAGCAAGAAAAAGCGTTACTTTACCGAAGCAGATGATATAAATTTAATGCAAACTTAGCGTACTACTTGGTTGATTTTATAACAAACTTGTTATATTCTTAAATACTGGTGCCTGCGAATCAGAGACTTATTTATTAGTTTATAAAGAAAGGTTTGATAGAGTAAATGCCTAGAAATAGCGCGGAAAAACATAGTTATTTTATTAAGGATAAAGCTGGATTTTATTACATAACAAAGGGTATCTACAGCAAAAGAGGGCTGCTTTTAATAAGAAAGGGTCAAAAAGTATCGCCGAAAACTATGAGTAAGCTGATAAGGCTTAAGTTCCAAAATCCCGAGATATTAAATGACAGATATGATATCAATAACCCCACTTTTTTCCCCGATGATCAGCCAAGTGATATTTTGAATTCGGATAGTCAGCAAAAGAATATTTTCACTTCGAGTAACCTTCCAGAAGATATTTTTACATCTAATATCCAACAAAGAGATACTTGTACCCTGAATAGCCAGCCGGAAGCTATTTTTACCCCCAGGAGTCGAAAAAGAGATATTCTTACTCCGGCCACAAAGAAATTCGGGGAAAAGATGAATATAAAAGACTATTATATTCTAGAAAAGCCCAACAAGGTATTAAGTAATATCATATTTGAGTCAAAGAGCAAGCCTTGGTGGATCTATGTCAACGCTTTGGCCAATTACGTTGACTGGATATATACACATTCCATTGATGTTGCCATAATGGCCATTATGATGGCAGAAAAACTGGGGTACGGGGACGAGGAACTTTATGACATAGGTTTTACCGCCCTGCTTCATGATGTGGGAAAATTGTTGGTTCCGAAGCCCATATTGCAAAAACCCGAAGGGTTGACAGACATGGAACGATCTTTCATTCGGCAGCATTGTGAGTTGGGCGCCAGTTCTCTTGAAAGATTCGATATCCCGCAAGAGTTTATGGATATCGTCATGCAGCATCATGAAAGGCTGGACGGAAGCGGATATCCAAAGGGGTTAAAGGAAAATGAAATAAGCATAAACGCCAGGATCACAATGGTGGCCGACACTGTTGATGCGGTCACTTCTTATCGGCCTTACAGGGAAGCGCAGAATATGGATGCTGCCATAAAGATACTTAGGGATAACAAGGAAAAATACCCTCAAGAGCTGGTATCGTTGTTAGAAAGCATACTAAAACAATAAAGAAGAACCGGACCTGTCAGGCTCACGCCTTTTGCGAACAAATAGTGTTATAATGTGGTTGCATTAAAAAACTTTGCAGTCTTTAAATGTGATAAACAGGGCGCATGGAAAAGATACAAAAGGAAAGAGTTATCATGAACATGAAAAAAGTATGGGCCGTTTATTTTAGCGCCACGGGAACTACGAAAAAAATAGTGGAGAATATTGCAGAATCCATTGCCGACACACTGGGTACCGAGTATGAGATTTATGATTTTACTTTACCTCGGGGAAGGGAAAAGGCGTTAAGATTTCACAAAGACAATATCGTAGTTTTCGGGACTCCTGTGTATGCGGGACGGGTACCGAATGTTTTGTTGAAATATCTGGACACCATCCAAGGAAACGATGCGATCGCAGTGCCGGTTGTGTTGTACGGGAACCGGGATTATGATGACGGGTTGATAGAATTGAGGGATATTCTCGAAAAAGGCGGATTACATACGATTGGGGCGGCCGCCTTCATCGGTGAACATTCCTTTTCATATATTCTGGCGGAGGGCAGGCCGGATGAAGAGGATCTTAAAAAGGCGAAGGAGTTTGCGGCAAAAATAGCCGAAAAGATAAAAGACATCTCCGATATAACCGCTTTACAGCCTATCGATGTGAAAGGAATACCTCATCCCTATCGAGGCTATTACCAGCCTAGGGATCGCAAAGGAACCCCTGTCGATATAAGAAAGGTAAAGCCTTTGACCAACGATGACTGCATCAAGTGTCTAATTTGTGCAGATCTATGTCCTATGGGCTCAATAAGTCGTGACAATGTGAAGGAATTTACCGGCATCTGCATCAAATGCGGAGCGTGCATAAAAAAATGCCCGGTACAGGCGAAATACTATGAAGACGAGGGGTATCTCTATCATAAACGTGAATTGGAAGAGGGCTTGACTCGAAGAGCCGAGCCGGAGTGGTTTGTATAATTTTATTTAGCGCTTTTGAATTGGCGCTACTGCCTTACGTTTTGTATTCTATGATATACTGCATACATATGGTGTATATTCGGAGGGAACAGTGATGACGGTTCCAGAAGAAGATATGAAGCAAAAAGAGAACCATAATTTATTTTGGCGGCTTAAGGAGTTGCTATTTCCAAAACTGAATTTACATCGGCCATTTTATGTGGCAATCCCTTTCTTTGTTTTAATACTCTCTCTCAATTTCTTTCTGGCTAAGGTGAGGAATTCTTATAGCGATTTCGAATTAGAGGTTACGATTATTTCATTGGTAATCTTTGCCGCGCTTATGATATTTTTTGATATCCTGCTTATGATAAAGGCAAACAAAGATTTTTTCAGTCAAGCAAATAATAAGAAAAGATATCTGAAGTCTCAACTTGCTCAGTTTGCTCTAATGTTGGCCATTCTTATACCCATTATCAGCGTGGTATTCGCTAATGTTTATGATACGGACCCGGATTGGGTCAAGGATAGTGTTGTCTGGACCATTGAACCCGATTACGGCGGGGTATGGCCTGTCTTTAGCGAAGGTTTGGCTCCGGTGGAGGAATGGGGCAAAATAGGATTTATTGATAAAGAAGGTAAAATGGTTATTCCTTTCCGGTATCAGGCTGCTAAAAATTTCAGCGAGGGTGTAGCGGCGGTAAAGTATAAAGATAAATGGGGCTACATAGATAAAGCCGGCAATGAAGTCCTCCCCTTTGTATATGAAGAGGCTAGGGCTTTTAATGGCGGTCTTGCCCCTGTAATAATCGGGAACAAGTGGTCCGTAATAAACAGGAATGGCGATGTTCTTTTTGAGACGGATTTTGAAGGGATAGACTCCTTTTCGGAGGGAGTGGCAAGAGTAGTTTACAAAGATGACAAGCGCGCCGAAAAAGAAAATATTATAGACGAAACCGATAGTGTAAAATAGTTGTGGAGTTTTTAAAGGAAAGAAACAGAGATCAACTCTCCTGTGTTAAAATAGTTTCAGCAACAAAACACAAACAAGGAGGGAAGATCTCTGTGGAAACTATTGTACAACAAATCATTGCGGAATTGGGAAGAAATATTTGCAAACGGATTGAAGAAGGAGGCATATCCGATATAGATCAGTTTGCATCTGATGCCCTGGGTCTTTGCAAAGAAAGCGTTCGAGCCCTGATATCGGGAATCGTGAAGCAATTGAATGAAGAACTTAGAGCGGACAAGGCATTTCGAAAAGAGCAGGGGCTTATTCTAAAAGAAAAAGACCGGCAAAGGAGTCTTCTGACGGAGGTAGGTCGAATCGACATAGAACGAGACTACTATTACGAAAAGGCAAAAGGTGCCTATGTATATCCGTTGGATTTCATAATTGGTATATACGCCTATGAACGAGTGAGTGCCAATGTGAGCGCCCGCCTAGTGGAACAATCGGCAGAGGTTTCCTATGAAAAGAGTACGAAGATAGTAACCAACGGTGAAGTGAGCCGCCAGACGGTAAAGAATAAGTTGAGAGCAGTGGGAAAACTGGAAAAGGCAGCCCCTAAAGAAAAGCGAGTCGCATCGGAACTACATATTTTTGCCGATGAAGACCACGTTCATCTACAGGAAGGTAAAAACCGCATGGTTCCATTGATTACGTTAAGTGAAGGAATCCAAGCCGTCCATAAAGGGCGAAATGTCCTGATGAATCCGGTACACTTTACCTCCACCATTCATCAAACAAAAGAGGCTTGGGAAACGGTAGGCGGGTACATCTCACAAGCTTATGAAGAAAATCAAATCGAGAGAATCTATCTTCATGGTGATGGGGCTCCATGGATCAAGCAAGGAATGGAGGAGCTTGCCGACTGTCACTATGTTATGGATGGATTTCACTTTGAGAAGCACTTAAAACAAGCGACAGCGGCCTTTCCGAAACAAAATTACCGACACCGTATAAGGCAGGCGGTTCAAGAGAAGAGCCTGGAAAAAGTGACAAGCCTCATTCGAGAAATGCTGTCTCTTTGCAAGGGACCAAAGCAAGAGAAGCGGGTTCGAAACTTCCTCCGTTATGTTGTAAACAATTGGGACGGAATTGTGCGAAGATATACAAAAGATATCATAGGTAGCTGCACAGAAGGTTTAGTAAGTCATGTGTATTCGGAGAGATTAAGCAGAAATCCTATGGGTTGGAGCGAAGCCGGTCTAAACAAGATGGCAGAACTTAGAGTCTACACAAGAAACGGTTGCAGCGTTTCAGGAAAGGATTTCAGACGACCTGAAGACGAAAAAAACAGGAGCATTCTAAAGGAGTATGGGGAAAAACGGCTACAAAATGCAATTCATGGTTGTTGGGACTGGAGTATATTCGAAAAAGAACAATACAATCCGGCAGTCAATACTGCAACACAGATCCTGATCCGGTCTTATGGTCGGCAACGGGGTTTGGTTGCATAACATCGGGAGAGTTGTCAAGCAAAAACTCCACAACAACTTGACACCGTCAAAGCTATATTATATTTTTGTCAGATTGTATCTGCTAGTGCTATGTTTGGTGTGGGTTGTATTTGGTGTCTGACACCAAATACAACTCCGCCAAATACAACAAGACAACTCGGTCTTGAATCAGAACATGCGTTCTGATATTATGTGCATACAGGGAAAGGACACAGAGTCATGAGAAGCATTTTTCACATAGATGCGAATAGCGCTTACTTGAGTTGGACGGCCGTATCCATGCTGGAAAAGGGCTATCCGACGGACATTCGAGAGATACCTGCAGTGATTGCGGGAGATCCGGAAAACCGCCACGGCATTATATTGGCCAAGTCGGTTCCGGCGAAAGCGTATGGAATCCGCACGGCAGAGAGCCTCATGGAGGCCAGGAAAAAGTGCCCGGATCTCCGTGTGTTTCCGCCGGATTACGATCTCTATATGAAGTGTAGCGATGCCATGTACGAGTTACTTTACCAATACTCTCCGCAAATCCAGCGGTACAGCGTGGATGAATGCTTTATGGACTATACTCTGTCTGAAAAGAAATTCGGCCCCCCTTTGAAAATTGCCCATGAAATAAAAGAACGGATGAAAAAAGAGCTGGGATTTACCGTAAATATCGGTCTGTCGTGCAACAAGCTTTTGGCCAAAATGGGGTCAGAGCTAAAGAAACCGGATCAGATCCACACTCTTTATCCCGAAGAGATGGAGAAAAAGATGTGGCCCCTGCCCGTGAGTGAGCTCTTCATGGTAGGAAGAGCTACCGCCGGCAAACTTAGAAAAATTAACATTAACACCATCGGGGATCTTGCCCGTTCCGATCCGCACCACATAAAATCTCTGCTGAAAAGCCACGGTCTCTTAGTCTGG
This sequence comes from Anaerovoracaceae bacterium, assembly GCA_050953365.1. Lineage (GTDB taxonomy): Bacteria > Bacillota > Clostridia > Peptostreptococcales > Anaerovoracaceae > UBA1426. Next base: position 75,694 of record JBMNMN010000003.1, read on the forward strand.
AGTTATGCAAACGGCATCGACAACTCAGAAGTGATCCCGAACAGCGAGGTGCTTCAAAAGGGAATTGGGAACAGCACGACTACCAAATACGATATCGTGAACCGGAAGGACGCCTGCAAGGTACTTTTGGCGTTGACGGAAAAGGTTGCAATGCGGCTTCGAAAGGCAGGCTGTACGGCTTCTCTTATATCCGTTTCCCTAAAGACCGACGGATTTATCCGTTACAGCCACCAGCTGCAGCTGCAGAATCCCATCGATACCACCAGCGAAATTTACGACCACGTCTGTCGGCTCTTTGATGAATGCTGGAGAGGAGAGCCATTGCGTCAGCTTGGTGTATCCGTTTCCAACTTGTCCAGACAGGAGGAAAGCGTCCAGCTTTCACTCTTTGACAGCGGAGTCACGGAGAAGAATCAAAAGCTGGATGAAGCAGTGGACAAGATACGAGAACGTTTTGGGGAAGAAGCCATTACCAGGGGCGTTTTTACCAATTCCGACTGCAAGCCCATTCAAGGCGGCACTCACGATGGGGACTATATCATGATGGGAGGCTATAAGTCGTAAAGATCTTATATAATAGATGTTGAAACTTAGAATAATAATGACAAAAGACACAGAAAGAGAGCAGATAAAGTGAGCAAACCGAATGAGCAAATGTTACAGAAGGAATTAAAGAATAATATTGAAGAGAGCATCGAACAGATGCAAAATGGGCCTGCGTGAGTCAATCAATTACTGCGTCCAAGCCTTGTTTCATGTTCGGAAAAGGAAAAAACCATCACCATAGGATATCCCGTGCAGGAATGGCAGCTGAATGCGAAGGATGTTATGCACGGAGGTATGATTGCAGCTGCCTTTGACCTAGCCATGGGGCTTTTGGCTATTCATTTCAATCATCAGAAACCGGTGGCATCCGTGAATCTATCTTTAAACTACATGAGGCCGATTCCGAAAGACGACTTCATCCTGATCACGGCAAAGGCTACATCCGTTGGGAAGAGGCTGCTGACAGTTTCTGCCGAGTGCCGTTTGAAAAGCAATGGCCTGCTTACAAACACAGCGATCGGTACCTATGCGGCAGTTGATTTAGGCAAGCACAAATCAAATTCCTGAGATAATGACAGGAAAAGTGGACTTTCTATTGGTTTTCACTCAAACCCATGTTGACTCTGTTTTTAAAGAGTCTTTGTTTGTTTGAAACCTGTTTTTGTTGTTGACAAAACAGAAGAACGGACATAAAATTAGGCTGAAGAATGAACAGTTGTTCAATTGTTCATTTGTGTAAACTGCTTCAGAATACAAAAAGTAACGGATGCAAAGAAAATAACATAGATCTATGAGCATAAAGACAGAGGAGGATATTCATGGCAAAGAGTCTGCAACCGGTTGAAAGATGCGACTGTAACGTCATCCATGAAGACGTTGTGGCTAAAGTCAGAGGGAAAATGCCGGAAGAAGAAATCCTTTATGACTTAGCGGAATTATTCAAGGTCTTCGGCGATACCACGAGAATTAAGATCCTGTGGGCATTGGACGAGGACGAAATGTGTGTCTGCGATATCGCTTATTTGCTGAATATGACCCAGTCTGCTATTTTCCATCAGCTCAGGGTTTTGAAGCAGGCTCAGCTGGTAAAAAACCGAAGAGATGGGAAGGTTGTATACTACTCACTGGCAGACGAACACGTTAAACTTATTTTGGATCAGGGGCTGATTCATACTACTGAGGAGGACATTTGATGAGCAAGACATTTCAATTCGTTAAAAAGACATTTCGATTGCAAGGCCTGGACTGTGCGAACTGCGCTGCGAAGATGGAGAGAGCCATCGGCGCCTTGGATGGCGTAAGAAGCGCTTCCGTAAACTTCATGACCACCAAGCTGATCATCGAAGGCGAGGCGGAGAAACTGAAAGGGATCATAGAGGCCACAGAAAAAATCATAAGAAAAATCGAACCCGATGTAGTGGTGAAAAAAGCATGACATGACAGAAGGAGTAAAATGGACAAGCATTTAGTGAGAATCTTATTGGGCGGCGCTATTTTTACCATAGCCTTTTTTATAAATTCCGAAATACTATGGCTTAAGCCGGCTATTTTTTTGGTAAACTATCTCATTGTCGGCGGAGATATCTTGATCCGTGCAATGCGCAATATGGTCAGGGGGCAAGTTTTTGATGAGAACCTTCTGATGAGCATCGCCACCATGGGAGCATTCCTAATCGGCGAATACCCGGAAGGTGTGGCCGTGATGTTGTTTTACCAAATCGGCGAATATTTCCAGGATTATGCGGTGGATCGATCCAGAAAATCCATAGCGGACCTTATGGATATCCGGCCCGATTATGCGAATGTAAGAAAGGCTGATGAAATCGTGACGGTAGATCCGGAAGAGGTTCAGGTCGGAGATATCATTGTCATCAAGCCGGGGGAGAGAGTCCCTCTGGACGGAAAAGTGCTGGAAGGCAGGTCCCTGATCGATACATCTGCCCTGACGGGAGAGTCTGTGCCCCGGGAAGTGGGGGCAGGCCATGAATTGATCAGCGGGTGCATCAATCTGGATGGGGTTATTGTTGCGGAGGTTACAAAGGAATTTGGAGAATCCACAGTCAATAAAATTCTTGATCTGGTTGAAAACGCCAGCAGCAGAAAATCCAATTCAGAGCAGTTCATTACCAGGTTTGCCAGGTATTATACCCCGGTGGTTGTGATTATCGCTGTGTTTCTGGCCGTTGTTCCACCCATTGTATTGGAAGGAGCCACCTTCAGCCAGTGGGTCTATCGGGCCTTGACCTTTCTGGTAGTATCATGCCCCTGCGCTTTGGTGGTGTCCATTCCCCTGAGCTTTTTCGGAGGTATCGGCGGTGCGTCCAGGGCTGGGATTCTGGTGAAGGGCAGCAATTATCTGGAGGCCCTCGCCCAGGCAGAAACCATTGTTTTCGACAAAACGGGAACTCTTACAAAAGGTGTTTTTGAGGTGCAAGAGATCCATTCAAGGGGGATTTCCGAGGAACAGTTGCTAGAACTGACGGCCTATGCGGAACACTACTCGAATCACCCGATTTCCCAGTCTCTGAAACGAGCCTATGGGAAAAGCATTGACAATAACCGGATTTCCGACCTGAAGGAAATTTCCGGTCAGGGTGTTCAGGCAAGGGTTGACGGTCAACTGATAGCGGCAGGTAACTTCAGACTGATGGAAAGCATGGGCATAGATTACTCTGCCAATCAGTGGGACGGCACCACGGTCCACATTGCCGTAGATGGTGAATATGCCGGATACATCCTGATCGCTGATGAATTAAAGGAGGATGCCGGTCTGGCAATCAGCCGGCTTAAAGACTTACATATCAGGAAGAACATTATGCTCACCGGCGATACCAAGGCCATAGGAACAGGGGTTGCAGAGGCACTGGCAATGGATGAGGTTTACGCCGAATTGCTCCCGGCAGATAAAGTGGAGAAGGTGGAGGCATTCCTCAGCCAGAAAACGAAAACAGGGAAGCTTGTCTTTGTAGGCGACGGTATTAATGATGCACCTGTGCTGGCTCGAGCAGATATCGGCGTCGCCATGGGCGGATTGGGTTCCGATGCGGCCATCGAAGCGGCGGATATCGTCATCATGACCGATGAGCCGTCGAAAGTGGCCGTTGCCATCGGCATCGCTAAAAATACCTTGAGGATCGCTCGGGAGAATACGGTCTTTGCCATTGGCGTCAAAGCCCTTGTTTTGATTCTAAGTGCGGTTGGACTGGCTTCCATGTGGGCAGCGGTCTTTGCAGATGTGGGTGTGACCTTCCTTGCGGTATTAAATTCCTTCCGGGCGCTGCGTGTGAGGAAGTTTATCGGGTGATTACAAGTTATACAATAATATTGGAGAGGAAAAGCCGGTAATTCCGGCTTTTTATTAATAACTTTATCAGAACAGATGATGAGATATATTTAATTGTATATTTTTTGTTTGATTTTGCTCAAAACATGTTATATCTTAAATACTGGTTGTCTACTAATTAAGGAACCTATCTATTAAAAACTGAAAGGTTTGGGGAGAAAATTAATGGCGAAATATAGTGCTGAAAAACACTATAAATATTTTACTAAAGATAAATCCGGATACTATATAACAAAAGATATCTACAATAAAAGAGGGATGCTCCTAATAAGAAAGGGTCAAAAGGTATCTTCAAAAGTAATGAGTAAACTGATGAGGTTGAAAAACCACGACCCCGAGATCTTGGACGACAGGCATGATATCCAAGGTGCTGTTTTTGATCCGGATAACAAGCAAAGAGATATTCTTACTCCGACTACAAAGGAATTCGGAGCAAAAATGAATATCAGTGATTATCATATTCTAGAGAAACCCAATAAAGTATTAAATACTATTATATTTGAGTCTAAGACCGAACCTTGGTGGATTTATGTCAACGCTTTGGGTAATTACGTGGACTGGCTATATACACATTCCATTGATGTTGCCATAATTTCTATGATGATGGCAGAAAGACTTGGGTATGGTGATGAAGAACTTTATAATATAGGATTTGGCGCTCTACTTCATGATGTGGGCAAATTGCTGGTACCGAAATCCATATTAGAAAAACCTGAAAGCTTAACAGATATGGAAAGATTCTGTATTAGGCAGCATTGCGAACTGGGCGTGAGCTCTCTTGAAGGATTCAATATTCCGAAAGAATTTATGGATATGGTTATGCAACACCATGAGAGGCTAGACGGGAGCGGATACCCAAAGGGGTTAAAGGAAGATGAAATAGGCCTCAACGCCAAGATCGCAATGGTTGCCGACGCTGTTGATGCGATCACCTCCTATCGGCCGTATAGGGGAGCGCAGAATATGGACGCTGCGATAAAGATGCTAAGAGATGATAAGGAAAAATATCCTCAAGAGCTGGTTTCTTTGTTGGAGAAAATATTGAAGTAAGTGAATCGTGAATAAAATGAATGAAATTTTCAGATAATTTGTTGACATAGCCCTGCTACACCCATATAATGGCATTGAGAGTATGAAAAGACTCCGTGTTCCACAGGACGCAAGTCAGTAGATGGAGCAAATGTGGTGGTCGGAGACCCGATTACCTGCCAGCATGCAAAGGGGGGATACACGCCTCACACAAGGCGTTATCTTAACTTTGCTTTTTTTATCGGGCTAATCATGGTGTAGAATAGGAGGAGATATGCGGGAATGAAAAGATTGAAACTTGCAAAAGCAAAGTGTATCGGTTGTCGGCTATGTGCACAACTGTGTTCTGCCAACAAAGAAGAGGCGGTGTGGCCGGAAAGAGCCCGAATCTTCATTCATACGTCCTATGAAGACGGAAGGCTGAAGTATCACGATCACTACTGCAACTTGTGCGGAATTTGTGTCAAGAGCTGTCCCGAGAAGGCCATCACCCTGGATGAATACCTTCGGGTGGACCCGGATCTATGCACCGGATGTGGTATTTGTGCGGAGAAATGCCCGAAGAAGGTGATTCGGATCAGGGAAGATTTGGCCATTATGTGTGACACTTGCGAAAAAAACCCTGTTTGTGTTCAAGTTTGTCCGCAAAACGCCCTTACATACGAATAGAAAGGAGGTACCGTTATGACCATGAAAGGATATCAAAACAAAGTATTGAGGATAAATCTGTCGGATGGCAAAGTGTCAACGGAGCCTCTTAGGATGGATTTTGCAGAAAACTATGTGGGCCAAAAGGGATTGGCCATACGCTATCTTTACGAGGAGTTAAAGCCCGGTATAGATCCACTGGGTCCGGAGAATAAGCTGCTGTTTACTACCGGCCCTCTCACCGGTACGGGTGTTCCCTGCTCCGGTAAACTGTCTATTGCTTCCAAATCGCCCGCAACGGGTACCATCTGTGACTGTTCTATCGGAGGCCATTCCGCTAACTCCATAAAGTACGCCGGCTACGACATGGTCATTCTGGAAGGCAGGGCGCCCAACCCGACCATTATTGCCATTGACAACGATAAAGTGACCCTGGAAAAAGCCGGAGAATTATGGGGAAAAGGCTCCCATGAAACTGAACGGATCCTTCATGAGCGGCTGGGAGGAGAATTTGAGCATCTGCTCATCGGACCGGCGGGAGAAAACCTGGTTCCTATGGCCTGTATTAACTCGGACTACTATCGTCAGGCGGGAAGAGGCGGTATGGGCGCTGTTATGGGATCTAAGAACGTGAAGGCGATATGTGTTCGAGGAACCGGCAAGGTAGAAGTTGCCAATGTTAAGACCTTGGTGGAGAAGATCATCAAGTATCAACAGGAGGACGTTCATCAAGACGATAACAACTTTGTATTCGACTGTGGAACTACGGCTTTTCTGGAAGCCTGCCAGGATGGAGGCATTCTGCCAAAGAGAAACTTCAGCGATACCACCGATGAAAATTGGGCAAAGTACAGCGGAGACATTCTTCTGGAAAAGCTGGAGGGTAAGAGAGGTTGCGGCAGCTGCGGACTTGGGTGCGGCAACTTCATTAAATGGGATGACGCCATTGTTGAGGGACCGGAATACGAATCCATTGCCGTAGCAGGTCCTAATGCAGATGTGTCCGATCCTTATGATATTTTAAAATTTAATGAAGTGGCCGACGATATGGGTCTTGACACAATAAGTGCGGGAGATACTCTCATTTGGGCTATGGAGATGACGGAAAAAGGTATTCACGACTTTGGTATCCGATTCGGAGAAGGCGGAAAAATGAGAGAATATCTGGCTCTCATGGCACGTCGGGAAGGTGTTGGAGCAGATTTGGCGGATGGAGTGAAAAAGGCATCTGAAAAATTTGGAGGTACCGAGTTTGCCATGCAGGTAAAGGGGTTGGAGTATCCTCAATACGAGCCCCGCGGCTCCTGGGGAATGGCCATGGCCTACGCAGTGTCGGACCGGGGCGCTTGCCACATGAGAGCTTATGCCCCTAATGAAGAGGTGTTTGCTGCTTCCATTCCTCCCTATACATCGGAAGGAAAGGGTGAAATGGTGTATGGACTGGCAGAGTTCAATGCAGTGAAATTTTCCCTCTGTATATGCGACTTCTGGGCCACTTGCTCTTATGAAATTATGGCTGATCTCATGACAGAGGTGACAGGTAAAACCTGGAGCTCAGAGGACATGGGAGCCGTGGGAAGAAGAGTTATCAACATTGCCAGAGCCTTTAATCAGAGAGAAGGATTCGACCGAAAGGATGATACGGTACCGGCCAGGATAGTGAAGGAAGCTTTGGCCTCCGGCCCTGCCGCAGGGCAGAGGATCCCTGAGGAAGCCTTCAATGATATGCTGGATCAATATTATGAAGTACTGGGATGGGATAATAACGGAATGGTACCGGAGGAGATTCTGAAGACTCTATAATAGCTGACTTCTAGAAGAAACAAATCGGAGGATGAACATCATCCTCCGATCAGACTGTAGACAAAGTCGCAGAAAGACAACAGATTCTTCTGCGGCTTTTCTTATGTAAACAATCCTCAAAGATATTGGAATTTGAACATCTAAAGGCATTTTTATGATATAATTAAATCATAGCGAGGTGACGACGAATGATGATAAAAAATGCCGGAAATCAAAGAAATCAGATCCAGTTTGTTTCAGCAGACAGTCTTGTTCCTGAAAATCATCTCCTGCGTGACATTGATAGGGCGATTGATTTTTCCTTTATCTACGAACTCGTACAGGACAAGTATTCCCAAGATCAGGGAAGGCCAAGTCTGGATCCTGTCATGCTGATCAAAATCCCCCTTCTTCAATATCTCTATGGCATACCCAGCATGAGACAGACGATTCGGGAAATCGAAGTAAATGTTGCTTACCGTTGGTTTTTAGGGTTAGACCTCACATCTTCCGTACCTCACTTCAGTACCTTCGGAAAGAACTACACCCGTCGCTTTAAGGGAACAGATTTGTTTGAGCAAATCTTCGAGAAGATTCTGGAGGAATGCTTTCTGCATGACATGATCGATCCTTCTGTGATTTTCGTGGATGCGACGCATATCAAGGCAAATGCCAATAAGAAAAAATCCATTAAGACAATGGTAAAGGTTCAAGCAATGGATTATGAATCGAAACTTCTTAGAGAAATTAATGAGGATAGGCAGGCGCATGGAAAAAAGCCATTTAAGGATCGGGATAATGACGAGGATCCCCCAACCAAGGAAGTGCAGCAGAGCACTTCAGACCCTGAAAGTGGTTTGTTTCACAAAGGAGAGCACAAGAAGGATTTTGCTTATGTCACCCAGACAGCTTGTGATCAGAATGGCTGGGTGCTAGGATACACGATTCATCCCGGGAATGAGCATGATAGCAGAACCTTTTCTGCAATCTACGAAAGACTGAAAAAGTATGATCCGACATTAATGGTGTTGGATGCAGGCTACAAGACACCTGCCATTGCCAAGACACTACTCGATAATGGAATCAAGCCGATTTATCCATATCGCAGGCCTATGACGAAAAAAGGGTTCTTCAAGAAATATGAATACGTCTATGATGAATACTTCGACTGTTATCTGTGCCCCAACCATCAAGTCCTTCGTTATTCCACCACGAACCGGGAAGGATACCGAGAATACAAAAGCAATCCTGCCATTTGTGCAAACTGTCCTTATCTATCCCAATGCACAGAGAGTAAAAACCACCAAAAAACAGTCACGAGACATATTTGGGAACCGTACCTTGAAATCTGCGAAGAGATTCGACATACCGTCGGGATGAAGGAATGGTATGAGAAACGCAAAGAGAGCATTGAACGAATCTTTGGAACGGCCAAGGAGTTTCATGGAATGCGGTACACCAGGTACAATGGCAAAGCCCTGATGGAGATGAAAGTCGGGCTTACCTTTGCATGTATGAATCTTAAGAAACTAGCCAAGATGAAAAGAAGGAAAGGTCTATTAGACCCTGTTGACACTTCTTTTTTATTAAATCTCCTCGGGGATTTGATTCGATTTCTGAAAATGAAAAGCGTCTCAGAAGTTCTTGTTTTCTGAGACGCTTTGTCTACAGTCTGATCGGAGGATGAACATCATCCTCCGATTTTAGTAGGCAGTATTCCTGAGGACAGGAAGTCCGGCAATTTAACATTCTCCGGAAGCCTCTGCTTCTTTTGCGATCTCTTCGCTGGAGTACCGCTTTTCACCGAAGGTTCTCGCAAGCACGACAACTGCTGCGAAGAATACACCGAGGGTAACCAGCATGGGCAGAATCCAACCGTCTATAAAGCCCGATACTATGTATCCTACTGAAGCAGCTGCAGCACAGGTGAGAGAGTAAGGAATCTGGGTTTTAATATGGTCGGTATGTCTTATGTTAGAGGATGCAGAGGAAAGGATCGCAGTATCGGCCAAAGGTGAGCAATGATTACCGAAGCCTCCTCCGCCGATGACGGTAGCAATACAGGCATAGATATTGATATCCATAGCCACAGCCAAAGGAACAGCGATGGGAATCATGATAGCAAAGGTCCCCCAAGAGGCCCCCGTAGAGAAGGTCATGACGCAAGCGAATACGAATAAGATAAACGGAACGATCCATCCGGGTACACTGCCGACGAAGAGTGTGGCCACATATTCGGCTGTTCCCAGCTCGCCGCATACGGAGCCGATTCCCCAGGCAAAGGCTAACAGAATAACGACGAAGAGCATGGACTTTGTTCCGGTCACAAAGGCTGCAATGGATTCGGTAATCTTAGAAAGCCCCCGAATCTTATAGAAGATGATAGAAAAAACCACAGAGATTGAAATGGCATAGACCAGCGCCAGCATTCCGTCCAAGTTGTTTAGGGTTTCCATCAGATCGAAGGTTGCAAAGAAGCCGCCCGTATAGAGCATAAAGATCATTGCCAGAATGATTAATAAAATAATAGGAGCTAGAAGGTCCAGGGACTTTCCTTTATCGGAGACAGGAATGGAGGAGAAATCGTCCTCATCTGCATCCCCGCCGGAGAAAGTCTTGTCGCAAAGAAGACCGGTCTCCCGGGTACGCTTTTCTGCTTTGGCCATGGGGCCGAAGTCCAGTTTAAGAAGGGCAACCACCAGGACCATGATGATGGAAAGCCAAGCATAGTAATTATAGGGAATGACTTTTAAGAAGGCCATAAAGGCATCCTCTTCAATCCCAACGTCGGAATAGGCTCCTGCTATGAGGGAGGCGATGAAAGCGACCCAGGAAGAAAGGGGGACAATCAGGCATATGCCTACTGAGGTAGAGTCAACGATATATGAAAGCTTCTCCCTGGAGATTCCATAACGGTCAGTAACCGGTCTCATGATGGCACCGTTGGTCAGAGCATTGAAATAGTCATCGAAGAAAATCAAGATCCCGATCAACCAAGTGGTTACCTGAGCACCTTTTTGAGTTTTTACCTTGGAGCTTATCAGGTTACCAAAGGCCTGGGATGCACCGGATCGTATCAGAAGACCGATGAGCCCACCCAGCATAATGCAAATCAGCAGCACCTCTACATTCCAAGGGTCTGTCAGACATCCGGAAATAACATATTCTCCTGTTTCATCATAGCCGCCTACCAAGATATTAACCAGAGTTTCTAAAGCTCTCAGGGGGTTCCATTCGGCTATGATCATACATCCGGTGTACACGCCGATGCAAAGTGACAAAAGGACTTCCTTTGTTATGATCGCTAAAGCAATCGTAAGCAAAGGAGGCACGACAGATAAAAATCCCACATCCATAACAATCCTCCTTAAATTATGCATAGAAAAATAACTGATAAGCACCCTGGTGATGAGTGCAAAACCTTAAATTAGGAATCTCTCTTCCTAAAGGTCGCATAACAAAAAAGATAATTTTGAATTTTCATAATCTTCGTATTTATTATAGCAAGGAAAAATCTGCTGTAAATAAAACTGAGAACAAAAGTTATCTGAATTTAAAAAAAACTCTACACATGCAATAAAGTTTTATGTTAAAATTTACATACAAAACACAAAAATATTTCCAATAGGAGGGCGGTATGGATAAATTAACCATAGGAAAAATGGCTAAACTCAATGGAGTTTCTCCGCAGACTCTGAGGCTGTATGACCGTATCAAATTACTTGAACCCTGCGAGACTAATCCCGAAACAGGATACAGGTACTACCATATTAAACAATGCGCCCAGCTTGACATGATTCAATACATGAAGGCCTTAGGAATGAACCTAGCCCAGATCAAAGAGTGTTTTGAAAACCAGGATATCAAACAGTTTGAAGAAGTCTTACGCCTTCAAAAGCAAAACATTCGTAAGCAGATTGAAACGCTAAAGCATGCGGAAAAATCCATTGATCGGGCCATTGAAGGATATCGACGATACCAGGTGGCCCCCCGGGAGGAGATACCTGTGCTGGAGTATCAAAAGGACCGGAGAATTTTCTGCTACGACACGAAAATCAATGCTTACAGCTACGGTATGGAGTATTACGAGCAGGTGCTGAGAGCTCTTAAAAAGAACTATGCTCTTCATCGTTTTCCCATGAGCTATTTCTGCAATGTGGGAAGCATTATCCGTCATGAACACTTTATGAAACGAGAGCTTATGGCAACGGAGGTCTTTGTTTTTATTGATGGGGAATTTGAATCTTCCGAGGGAGTGGAGGTGATTCCCGAGGGAATGTATGTGTGCCTCTACTGCGATGGTTTTAACCGAGAGGAACAAGGGTTAGTGAAGCTGATGGACTACATATTTGATCACGGATATAAGGTAGTGGGAGATTGTATCAGTGAGATTCTTGTTGAACTTCCCACTAAAAGCAATTACGATCGGAAAGCCTTCTTTAAGCTACAGGTTATGATAAAAAAGTAAGAAACGCACCAATAACAGAAAATTTTAAATATTCAGATTGACTTTGTTCCAACTACAAGGTTTACACTGAAGATGAGCTAAACAATCTAACACTATTTTTATTATCCTGATCATTTACAATTTTTAGGAGGAGGCGTTGCCATGCAATTAAAGGATGTAAATCTTACAGCGGAACAGGTTAAAGATTTATGTACCAAATACATGATCGAGACCTATGAACGCTTTCCTTTTGTGGCTTGTCGTGCAGAAGGAATGTATCTTTATGATGAAAACGACAACGCCTACCTGGATTTCTACGGGGGGATTGCAGTAAACAATGCGGGAAATTGCAATCCGAAGGTGGTAGAAGCTGTAAAAAACCAGGTGGGTGAAATCATGCACACCTTCAATTATCCCTACAGCATTCCTCAGGCGGTGCTATCCCAGCTAATATGTGAAACTATCGGCATGGATAAGATCCTGTATCAACAATCCGGGACAGAGGCTAATGAGGCCATGATCAAGATTGCCCGAAAGTATGGAACGGATCATTATGGTCCGGAGAAATATCATATTATTACGGCTATCAACGGTTTTCATGGTAGAACTTATGGCGCCCTGTCAGCTACGGGACAAACAAATAATGCCTTGCAGATGGGATTTAAGCCTATGCTGGATGGCTTTACCTATGCAGAATTTAATAACCTTAAGGCTTTCGAAGATGCAATAACGGAAAACACTATTGCCATCATGGTAGAGCCATGCCAGGGAGAGGGAGGCGTTGTTCCGGCTACCAAGGAATTTTTAGTGGGTCTTCGAAAACTCTGCGATGAAAAGGGATTGCTTCTATTGCTTGATGAAGTGCAGACCGGATGGTGCAGGACCGGCGAGGTAATGGCATATATGCATTATGACATCAAGCCGGATTGTGTATCTATGGCGAAAGGTATGGGCGGCGGTGTTCCTATCGGTGCCATGGCTTGCACCAGTGAAGTGGCAGCTACCTTCGGAGTAGGGACCCACGGCTCCACATATGCGGGAAGCCCGCTGTGCTGCGCGGCAGCCTATGCGCAAATCCGAGAATTGCTTGATCGGAATCTGGCCGATAATGCCAAAAAGGTTGGGGACTATTTCGCCGGGGAGCTTCGCAAGCTGCCTCATGTGACCGAGGTTCGGCATATGGGGCTTTTGGTGGGAGTAGTCTTTGATGAAGATAAAGCAACAGACATCAAGCATGCCTGCCTGGATAGGCGGCTGATGGTGACCGCCATCGGCACAAAAATTATTCGTATGGTGCCGCCGCTTATTGCAACCAAGGAGGATTGCAATAAGTGTATCGGTATATTAAAGGAAGCTGTGGAATCGGTCATGTAATTTCCGAAGCCCGACTTCTTTCAAGTTATTGATAATGAATTGATAAAGGAGAGAGTGTCATGCCAAGAAAAAGTTTTGATGAGGTGTTGAAGTACACCGAGTATGCGTTGGATATCATATCCAAGAAAACTATGGGCGATGTGGAAAAAGATCAGTTCATCGAAGAAACACGGCATAATTTCAATAACCACATCAATCCTGGATTCCTGGAGTATCGGAAATCTGCTGGTAGCGATGATATGGCTATGGAATGGATGTCAAAGGGTGACACCTTTACCGATCTCCATGGGAATGAGTACATAGACTGCCTGGGTGGTTTCGGCGCCTTCAACTGCGGCCACCGTCACGATACGGTGGTAACCGCTGTCATGAATCAGTTGGCTAAGCAGCCGCTGTCCAGTGCGGAACTTGTTGATGCCAACCGCAGCCTGTTGGCAAGGATTCTTGCAGACGTCACGCCGGGAGACCTTCAGTACACCTTC
>JBMNMN010000004.1:0-139909 GCA_050953365.1 Anaerovoracaceae bacterium
TCAAATGGAATAGAAGGTAGCGGTTTTAAGGCTTTCCGATCGGCTTGAAACAGTTCCTCAATTGTTTGGTTGTGCCTGTAATGTTCCCGGTCTGCGTCCTCCTCGCACATGGTTAGGAGTTGCCTATTGAAATCGGAAAGAGAGAGAAAGCGAGGGACCGGGACTAAGAAGTTTCTGCGCTGATAACCCACCTTGCTTTCCACATTGCCTTTTTCATGGCCTTCTCCCGGGTTCGTGAATACAGCCTTAAATCCGTAATGCTCCCGAAAGCGTTGAAACTTATCGGTCAAGTTTCTTCCTCCATCACGGATTATGTTGGTGACAATCGTCTTGGTGTTATCAAACCACAGTTCATGGGGAACCCCTCCGATATGGCGAAAGATTGTGTCCAGGCCTTCCAGCAGACACTCCATGTTTTCGCCATAGAACAGCTGCAGAAAACCTTTGTTACTGTAGGGGAAGGATACTTCCAGGTACTTTCCGGTAACACGCCTGCCATTTTCATAAAACTCAGCGGTACCAAAATCTACTTGAGCTTCACCGGGTTTATGTTCCAAGGGCAGGTAACCTGCATTTTCACCGGCATAGATCTGTTTCTTTCGATAGGATACGTACTGGGCTACCAGGCGATAGGAACAGTTAAACCCTTCTACTTCCTTTGTTAGGCGCTTGTAGACCCGTTTGGCTGTATGTCTTTGACTTCTCGGAGCAGACTTGTCATTTTCAAGCCACTCGTCAATGACAGGCTTGAAGGCGTCCAATTTAGGGCAAAATCGCTGTTGAGAAGCCGGTTTGGCTACAGGCTCGTTAAAATCTTTCATGTCTATGTACTTGCGTACAGTCCTCCAATCCAGCTGTAGGGCGGATGCTATTTGTGAAATATTTCCCCCTTTTTCATAATACCTGCGTCTGATATCATGTATTTGATCCATTGTGAGCATTCTCCTTTTTCCTCCTTGCATTCTTTGGTCAGATACAAGGATAAGTGATGGGGATTTTGCCTGCAATGGATCTTCTGCAATATTATGCAAAATCCAACTTGCAATATTATGGATTTTTGTCCTGCAACTTTCTACATTTTTAATCTACAACAAACACTCTGCGGGAATCCTTTAGTGATGTGGTATTAGAAAAGGAGTTAAAGGCAGCTCTGCTTTCTATAAACCCTTGGCTTGAAGAAGACCAATTGCCCGAACTGGTGCGCGAAATCACCACCCCATCTGCCAATTCCCTACTGGAAGCCAATCAGGAGATACTCGCACGGTTGTTGGAAAACAGTTCTGCTGATAACAGAAAAACAGGACAAAAGAGCGATACTGTCCGATTTATTGATTTCTCCGATATAAAAGAAAAAGATAAGCATAGGCGTAAGAACCGGTATCTTGCCATCTCGCAGTTTAAGGTTAAAATTCCCGGTACAGAAAAGCATATTATTCCTGACATTGTTCTTTTTATCAATGGCATACCGGTGGTAGTTATCGAGTGTAAATCTCCATCTATTGCCGATTCTATGGGAGAGGCTATAATTCAGTTATTAAGGTATCAAAACAGAAGAGGAGAAACAGCGGAAGGAAACCCCAAGCTTTTTTATTATAACCAGTTCATGGTTGCTACCAATCGTCAAATGGCTACATACTCAACCATTACCGGTGAGTTTGAACACTTTATCGAATGGAAAGATC
Organism: Anaerovoracaceae bacterium; assembly: GCA_050953365.1. GTDB lineage: Bacteria > Bacillota > Clostridia > Peptostreptococcales > Anaerovoracaceae > UBA1426. The sequence goes on from JBMNMN010000004.1 coordinate 1,683, forward strand.
CTTATCCCTTTGCCCTCTCTGAGATTGAAACCGCAGGGGAATCAGTGACCAGCCAGCATGTACTTGTCCAAGGGATGCTGCAGCCGCAAAACCTCCTGGATATTATCCAATCTTTCACAATTTTCCGTGAAGACGATAAAGGTAAACTCGTCAAGGTAGTTCCGAGATATCAACAATTCAGAGCGGTAAGGAAAATAATTGATGGCTTAAAGTCGGGAGAGACTTCATTCCTTAAAGGCGGCACCGTATGGCACACCCAGGGTAGCGGGAAATCCCTGACGATGATGTTTGTTGTTCGTAAAATGTACAGGGATCCGGAGCTTGCCAGCTACAAGGTTGTATTCATAACAGACCGGACGGACCTGGAAAAGCAGCTTTCTGAGACTGCCAGAAGTGTAGGATATACCATCAAAATTGCCAGAAAAATCGAGGCGCTAAAGGCACTGCTTAGGACTGACACTCCTGAACTTGTGATGGGTATGATTCACAAATTTCAGGAAAGAGAATTTGCACACGAATTTCCGCTCTTAAACGAATCCAGTAAAATTTTGGTGATGATTGACGAGGCTCACCGGACACAATACAAACTGCTTGGAGCTAATCTTATCAAAGCTATGCCTAATGCGGTTAAAATAGCTTTTACAGGTACGCCCATCGACAAGACAGAAAAAACTTTTGGCAGATACATAGATGTTTACTCCATAAAGCAAGGAGTTATGGATGGGGTTACAGTAGAAATTGTATATGAGGGTAGAACCCATAACAGTGCTATTGCCGATGCCGAAGGAATGAACCAGAAATTTGAGGATGTCTTTGCCGATGCTGATGAAGAGCAGCGCAGGATGATTCTCGGGAAATATACATGGAAGGGATACCTAGAAGCGGAGGAAACCATTTGGGATAAAGCAAAAGATATGCTGGAACACTATATAAAACATATATTCCCTAACGGATTCAAAGCTCAGGTAGTAGCCGTATCCAGAGAAGCAGCCCACCGCTACAAGGTCGCTTTCGATAAGTTGCTACAGGAAAAGATTTCTGAATTGAAGCAAAAAAACACTCAGGAAGTAGATATTGTAACTCTTGAAAAGATGAGAGTTGAGGCGATTATGTCTGGTGGTGAAAATGATCCCCCTCATCTGAAACAATATACCGATGAAACCGAGCACGAGAAAATTATTAAAAGCTTCAAATTGCCCTTTGATGCTGTAGATGAAAATGGGATAACCGGAGATGTCGGTATCATTGTAGTCCAGAGCATGCTTTTAACAGGCTTTGATGCCCCCATCGAGCAGGTAATGTATCTTGATACCGTTATAAAAAACCACAATCTCCTTCAGGCCATTGCCCGTGTTAATCGCAAAGCCAAAAATAAGAATTGTGGTTTTGTTATAGACTATGTTGGCGTTGCCAAACATCTCAGAGAAGCTTTATCTGCCTATGAGGATAAGGATATTGCTGAAATTCTTGAAGTTGTGAAAGATGATGGGAAAGATATAGATGAATTAAAATACACCCTGCTTGAAATAAGGGAATTTTTAAAAAAGCTAGAAATAAAAAGTCTTGACTATATTGATGAAATTGTTGATGAGCTGGCGGATGAAGAGACCCGCAATGATTTTATAGCCCTTTTTAAAAAGTTGACGAAGGTGATCGATAGGGTGCTGCCGAAAACAGAAGCCCTTAAGTATTTAAAAGATCTGAAGACAATGGGTTTTATCAGCCAGACAGCTGCCAACCGCTACCGCGATTCAAAGCTCAGCTTGAAAGACGTTAGCAAGAAAGTGCGTACAATCATTGAAGAACACCTAATTACGAATGGCGTTGATCCCAAAATTCCGCCTTTGCCAATTTTATCAGAAGAATTTAAAGAACAAATTAAAAGCAAGAAATCACCCAGAGCGAAAGCGGAGGAACTGACTCATGGTATTAGAGAGTATATCAATAACCATGCGGAGGAAGATCCGGAACTATATGAGAGATTGGCAGAAAAGTTACAGAAACTGCTCGATGAATATAAGAATAATTGGGACGTTCTCGCTGAGGAACTGGAAAAGCTGCTGGAGGAAATTCGTAGAGGTCGTGAGGGAGAGGAAACCTTTGGATTTGATTCAAAAACCGAGTTTCCATTTATGGCGTTATTGAAAAAAGAAATCTTTGGTGTGAAGGATATTTTTGAAATTGATAATGAAGATATAGATAATCTAATAAACGTAACAAGAGATATAATAGAAAGGATAAAAACAGACACAAAAATTGTTGATTTTTGGAATAACCACACCAAGCAAAAGCAACTGAGAACATTTATCGCATCTCATTTACTTACTGTTTTTAGACAAAAGGCAATGCCGAAAAGAAAAGAACTTTCCCAAAAGCTCTTAGAACTCTCTTATCATATTTACGGGAGGACAAAGATATGAGTATTGAAATTGATGAAATTATCCGTTCTAATAGAAGGACCATTGCTCTTGTAGTGACTGCTGATGCAAAACTGATTGTTAGGGCCCCTTATAACACATCAACTGATTATATAAAAGACTTGGTAGAAAAAAAGGGGAAATGGATAACAGAAAAAAAACAGGCAATTGCACGCCGCAATGAGGTTCATAAAGAAAAACAATTTACAAACGGCGAGGGTTTTATGTTCCTTGGTAACAATTATAAGTTGGAGATTTCAAAAGAGGAACAGCAAGTAGTCTTAAAGAATGGAAAATTAATATTACCTGAAACAGAATTGAGTATTGCAGGAGAAAAGATCATACAGTGGTACAAACACGAAGCTAAAAAAGTTATTCAGGAACGGGTCGAATACTATTCTCAATTAACCGGGCTCAAATATAATTCATTAAGAATTACAGATGCAAAAAGACGATGGGGTTCGTGTGGCCCAAAAGGTACATTGAATTTCACTTGGAGATTGGTAATGGCTCCTTTAAGCGTGATAGATTATGTTGTTGCACATGAACTGTCGCATATAGAATTTGCTGATCACTCAAAAGATTTTTGGATAAGAGTGCGCACGATTATGCCTGATTTTGAAAAGCAGCGTAAGTGGCTTGAAGAGAATCAGAAGATACTCGATTTATTTTAACTTTTAATATAATTATTTGTAATGAAAGTGCAAGAGTAAAGCTTATGGTGCGGGCTCTAACTGTGTTGAATTGATATTGATGTATAACAAACAAAGGGCATAATTCTGCGGAAACGGTTACAAAACAAATTTTTATATCTTATATTTATTTTGATATATTGATTGGGGGAACGATCATTATGTTTATTTCGCAAATTGCAATAAGAAATTATAGATTGTTTACTCCCGATAGGTTATTTACAATTGATAATTTTAATGTCCCGAACGGAACCGAGGAAGGATCAGGCCTTAATGTTTTTGTTGGAGAAAATGGTTGTGGTAAAACATCATTGCTTGAGGCTTTGGCGTTACCTATGCTTGAATATAAAGTTGATAGTTTTTCTGTAGACGATATGAATGATCCAAGCAAAGATGTAGAAATTAGCATTTATTCAGATAAGCCTTTTAAAGTATTAGGGACAATGCCTAAATCAGATTTTATGGCGAAAGGGTTTGTTTTTAAAGCACGTTGTAGAGCAAGAAGTAGTAAAGCATATTTGTCATCACTTATAGTGACAGATCAGTTATTTATTAGTACGGATCCTGATAAACCGAAAGAAAATAGTCCAGATCTTAGAGTAAGAGTTTATAATCCATTTTCAGGAAACCGTTTTAATGAAAATGATGTGCTTTTATTAGATAAAAATAGACTATATCAAACGAGATCTGGAAATTTCAATACTACAAGATTCGACCGTTTGATGGAAGATTTTAATTATCAATACTTAAAGAATACCAATCCGATTAAGAACTTAAATGATTATTTGAATAAAGAAATAAAACAAAATAAAATCCAAAATTCTTTTTCCTGAATTGCAATAACAAGTTGAACTAATCTCCGTACCTTGACAAATCTCTGTTGTTAAAGAGCATAGATTAAATCGAGTTCCTCATCGAAGAGTTCTTCTGGGGTTTTATAGCCTAAGATCTTTCTTGGAAGGCCGTTTATCCATTCTTCAACTCGTGCAATGGCCTCTTGGCTGTATTCGGAAATCTTCTTACCTTTGGGTATGAAGCGCCTAATCAGGCCGTTATGGTTTTCATTGGTACCACGTTCGAATGCGGAGTAAGGATGTGTAAAATATACCCCTACACCCTGTTCCTTCAAGGTTGACAGAGCAGCGAACTCAGATCCATTATCTGCAGTAAGGCTTTTGAAGACCTTTTGAAACCGACTGCCAAATTCGTCTTTGATCTGGTCAAATTCCTGCATAACCGCTTCTGCTGTTTTGGCAGGAATCTTTCGAATCAATGTGTTTCTGGTTTTTCGTTCGACAATGGTCAATAAGCTTTCATCCTCCTTGGATTTTGAGCCTATTACCGTATCAATTTCCCAGTGCCCAAACTCTTCTCGATCTTCCACATGACAAGGCCGGTTTTCAATACTGTCACCGAGGTTTCGCTTGTTGGCCCGGACTCGGATTCCTTTCTTGCTACGCTTTAGCTTAAGTGGTAAATCCGTGTTTTTAACTTTCATAAGCCCTAGATCTATGTAGTTGTAAATGGTTTTGGTACAAAGCATCTTATCGAATTTACCCGTTGCTGCAGCCCTACCTACGGCAGAGTCCACGGACCAATCTTCCTCTAACATCATCTTCTCAACATAGCCTACGAACTCACTGCACTGTAGCAGCTTGTACCTGCGACCAGTGTTCCGGCGATTTGCCTCATATTTAGCCTGGCCGGCATCAGCGTAGTAGATTTTTACTAATTTGCCCTGCTTTATCTGTTCCACTGTGCCACGCCTTAGTTCGTTTGTAATGGTGTTTATGGGCCGATTTAGCAGTTTTGCGATGGCATAAGCAGTTTTGCCTTCACCAGCCAATAACTCGATTTTTACGCGCTCTTTAAAAGAAAGATGTTTATTTTTTCGCGGATTAGGTGTAAACTGTGAGTGATCCATAGTGATTCGCCTTTCTGTGAAATTGTTTCTCGTAAAAACTATTTTACAACAGAAATCGTCACTATGGATTTTTTATTAGTTCAACTTCATTTTACAATTCGCCATTTGTTTTTGTAGCCTTGCCAATCATTTTTTCTTTGTTGCGCAAGCGTTGAGGAATTTTGTTTCGGATTTCGGTATTTAGGGGGCCTTAACTCTGTTTCGAAAATAGAAATAGCTCCCAGATTCCCTGCTTCAGTTATTTTCAGTATCATACTCTATATTACCTCCTTATGGTCATAGATTTAACCCTGATGCTTCCAGCAAGTATTTGCGCAGTTCAAAAAAATGAGCACACAAATGTTCAGAGGATGTATGGATCACTTCTTAGGCTGTCTTGAATCGATCGCCATAAGGCTTGGCAGGAGAACTGCGAAGAAGATGACCCATTCTTCCAAGTCCAGACTCCAGAGGGTCATAGATTTTGTGGGAGATGCGCCAGGTTGGCTGGCAAGGATTGTCCGCCCGGTAGCTAATACAAATAATTGGATACATACCCGTTATGCATTTTTGTCCTGAATAGCAGAGCGTAGACTCATGTTGAAAACCTAAAAAAGGAGGAGATCAACATGAGGGATCAAAAGAAAGCGGAAGAAGTGGCGGCACAAAGGTTTCAACTGCTGTCACCATTACTGGCGGAGGGGTTGGATCCGGCAAAGGCCAGAGAACTGCGGGCTGGGATTTGTGAGCAGATGGGTTTGTCAGAACGTACATTGAGAAGGTATCTGGCAAAGTTTTCGAAGGACGGGTTTGCCGGATTGAAGCCCAGGGGCAGAGGACAACGAAGAACTGAGGATGCAATACCGCAGAATATACTTGATCAGGCCCATTCTGCTTCGCCGTGAGATACCAGGCAGGAGTGTCGCCCAAATTATCCAGATTCTCGAGTGGGAAGGGAAAGTCGCCCCCGGACAGATAAAGCGCAGCACGCTTCAGGAGAAGCTATCTGAGCGTGGCTACAGCGCACGGCATATGAGGATGTATTCTCAATCGGGCGTCGCAGCCAGACGGTTTCAGCAAAAGAGCCGCAATATGCTGTGGCATAGTGATATCAAGTATGGTCCATATCTGCCGATTGGTCCGGACGGAGCAAAAAAGCAGGTATATCTTGTTACTTTTATCGATGACGCGACACGCTTTGTACTGCACGGCGAGTTCTACCCCGCTTTGGATCAGGTGATAGTGGAGGATTGCTTTCGGAAAGCGATTCTGAAGTATGGTGTTCCAGATTCGGTGTACTTTGACAATGGGAAAACAATACCGGACCAAATGGATGGCGAGGACCTGCTCCAAGCTTGGCATCAGGCTGCTTTACGCGAAGCCATACTCGCCTGAAGCAACCGGGAAGGTTGAAAAGTTCAACCAGACAGTTGACTCTTTCCTAAGGGAGGCGGCATTGAGCAAGCCGCAGACGCTGGATCACTTCAATCAGCTGTTCAATGTATGGCTGGAGGAATGCTATCAGAACAAGCCCCACTCCGCTCTGGAGAACAAGCTGAGTCCGACTGCTGCCTACCAGAGGGATCGAAAGGCATTGAAGTTCCTTGATCAGGAAACTGTCGCGAATGCATTCCTGCACTGTGAAGAACGGAAGGTAGACAAGTCAGGCTGTATCAGCTTTGAGGGCAGGAAGTACGAAGTAGGACTCAACCTTATTGGCTGTACTGTTGATGTAGTTTATGATCCTGCTGATATAGAGGAACTGACTATCGAATATGATGGATATGCTCCCTGGAAAGTGAAACAGCTTGTGATCGGGGACAGGGTCGGCCGTCGCCCGAAACTGCCCGCCTCTATGCAGCCGTTGCCGGCTGAATCTTCAAGACTGCTGGATGCAGCGATGCAGAAGAACCTTGAACGTGAGCAGCGGATAGCTCCTGCGATCTCCTACAGAACAGTGTACAAGGAGGGACGCAGTGATGTTTGAAGAATTCTATGGCCTTTCCAACATACCTTTTTCAAGGGATATTCCGAGCACCCGTATTTATCAGCCAGTAATGTTGGAGGAGATACTGGGACGACTGAACTATGCCGCTCAACGGCAGGTTGTTTGCTGTGGTCACCGGCGATTGCGGAACGGGTAAGACAACAACGATCCGTATGCTTAAGGACTCTCTGGATCCGGCCAAATACATGGTGTTGTATCTTGCAGATTCCAAGCTGACACCGAGACATTTCTACAAGGGACTCCTGGCGCAACTTGGCGTAGAGGCGATGTTCTACCGCGGCGATGCTAAACGACAGCTTCATCACGAAATCGAGCTGATGCGTGGTATTCAGCATCTGCAGCCGGTCGTCATTGTTGATGAGGCTCATCTGCTGGATCGTGAGATGCTGGAGGAAGTGAGGTTTCTTCTCAACTTCAAGATGGACTCGCAAAGTCCTATGGCTCTGATACTGGTCGGGCAGAGTGAACTTTGGAATAAGCTGCACATGCAATCCTATACGGCGATTCGGCAGCGAATTGACATTCAGTGTAAGCTAAACCATTATGACAGAGCGCAGACCGGGGAATACGTCAAAACGCACCTTTCCTATGCAGGAGCAGAACATGATATTTTTTCCGATCAGGCGATCGACGAGATATTCAGATTTTCCGGCGGGGCAGCCCGATTAGTCAACAAGGTTTGTACTCATTGCTTGATTTATGGAGCTCAGAATGGCAGGCGTATTATTGACGATCATATGGTGAAGTTGGTCATACAGGGAGAATTATCTTAATTCTCCCCCCCTCGGACGGGGGGAAGGGTATTTCGGTCACATATGGACACCGATTCCGTCAATATACGGACAATTTACGACATCTACTGCTGGACAACCAAGGATTTGAACCATTTGATTTTACTTTGCCTTACCTTGGTTTCGTGTGCCCCTAAGAAGCACTCCTCTGACGTTTTTCGACTTTAGTGGGAATTATGTCGAATACTACTTTTTTATATACTATACTTTTTTTGCGAGATTTATTCCGAGGTGGAAATCTAAGTACAAAGGCAAATTTTATAGATTAATGCTTAAATTTTTGGAGGTCTGTCGAATTTCTGTCATAATTGTCAACGCCGGAATATTTTTGACTGAAACGCCGGTTAATAATTGACCCAATCGCCGGTCTTCAATCGCCGGAATTTGTTTGGCCGGTTTTCCGTTGCGCCGGATCATCCTCTGCCGGAATATCGGCCGGAGGCACAACCCTGATGCCGCTTTTTAACCTGTCTTTCAGTCTATAGCTCTCACCCCTTATGTTTATGATATGTGCATGATGAAGCAATCTGTCCAGCATAGCTGTAGCTATTACTGTATCGTTCATCAGTTCGCCCCAGTCGCCGAAGTATTTGTTACTGGTAAGTATTATGCTGCCGTTTTCATACCTCGCGCATATGACGCGAAAGAATAACTCCGCCGAGTCACGATCCAGCTGCATGTATCCTGCTTCATCGATAACCAGTATGTCCGGCCGGGTATATATACGCCACCTGCGTTCCAGCCTGCCTTGCTGTTCTGCGTTTTTCAGATCCGCTATGAGATACGCTAAGCTGACGTAATATACTGTCATACCGGACCTTAGCGCCTGCATGGCGAGTCCAACCGCAAGATGGGTTTTCCCAACACCGGGAGGGCCTAAAAAAATGACATTTTCCTTCCTTGCCACAAAGGCAAGCGTCGATAACTCTTTGATTTGTCTCACATCTATGCTGGGTTGAAAGCCAAAATCAAACTCCTCCAGCGTTTTTCTATGCGGCAGCCGTGACAGCTTAATTCTCGTTTCCTCGCTGCGCCGCTTTTTCTCCTGCAGCTCTGCTCCCAAAAGTTCGTTTAAGAACGACAGATAAGTAGCATCTTTATGCAGTGCATCTTCAATCTTCGCATCTAAAAGTTCACAAGCCGTATTCAGCCCAAGCTCAGACAGAATATTGCGGGTATGCTCCAGTTCAACCATTGGATATCACCCCTGCCAGAGCATCGTACACGCTTAAAGGCCGTATCTCTACTGCTTCTGTTTCCTTCTTCCTGGCAAAGGGAAGGGGTACTGCTATACCGCCTTTTTCTGCAAGACCCTGGTACTGGCCTTTCAGCCATACGATCCTGCCTGATGTATGCTCTACTTTGTGTCGTGCTACTCTTACCTCCCCATAATATGCTTCAAAGAAATCACCGCAGATTCTCACCCGCACTTCCCGGCCGCTGTACTGCCAGGGGACACCGTATTTTGCTCCATCATAACTTACAAATCCTTCCCTTGTTACTTTCCTTGTTTCCCACCTGTATGTATCGCGAAACGATTTGTCCGGCAAAGGCAGAAGGGGTTCTCTGCTTAGGGCTTCAAGCGGGATTTTTCCGGTAGTTCCATGCGTTTTGCTGTCTACCTTCTTGCACCATTCAAGCGCTTGTGTGTTTAAATCATGCAGATCCTTAAACTGCCTTCCCGGTAGAAAATTATCCTTCACATAGTCCACCAGGCGTTCCACTTTCCCCTTTGTCTGAGGTCTTCTTGCCCGACATACCTTCGGGACAAACCCCATGTCTGCAGCAAAGTCTTCAAACCGGCTGTTCCATATCGGCTTTCCTGCTTCCATGCCGTGTATTACCGTCTTCATCCTGTCAGTCAGAACGATTTCCGGAACACCACCGTAATATTCAAAGGCATTTACCATGCATCTCAGAAGGCTGTACAAGTCACAGCGTTTCGTGAATTCAACATACTTGGCTCTTGAATGACTCATGATCATTGTGAAAACCGGGGTTTTATGGACATGCCCCATCTCATCTATGTAGCAGCTAATCCCCCAGTCCATCTGCGCCTGCTTCCCGGGCAGCGTTTCATACCTTCGCACCGCCGGGGCGCTCTTCGCAGGCCGGAACGGTTTTACATAGTCCTTGATAATGGTGATGCCGCCGGTATAGCCCTTATCCTGCAGCCTTTCATGAATTACAACGCAGTTAAATATCCCACTCTTCAGCATTTCATGAATCTCCGGTTTGAAAGGGTCCAGCTTGGATGGCTTTTTTCTTCCCTTGAGCCCATGCTCTGCTCTTGGTTGGTTCATATACTTCTTTGCTGTGTTTTTCGATATGCCAAGTTCTTTCCCAATGGCATATGCGCTCTTTCCTTTTTGTGCTTTTTCGCGTATCATGTTTATTAGCCCACTCCTTATCATGCGGTTATCCTCCCATAAAAGTATTGTTCATACTCTTATGGTAACCGTTTGGTTTGGTGTGGGTCAATTTTTCCCCGGCGATCTGAGGTCAATTATATCCCGGCGGTGACATAATAGAGGTAGAGGGTTAGATTAAGTTAAAATGATTAACTATTGAAAGAGGTGAGGGAAATAGCCAGTATAAGAAAACGTGGTAAAGATTCCTATCAAATTACTGTATCTGTTGGAGTAGACGAACTTGGAAATAGGAAAAGATGTTTTTTGCAAGAGAAATTTCCTCACTTTTGCAAAAATTTTTCCCCAGGCACCGGTGGGGAAATTTTATGTCAACCCCAGCAACTTTAGCAGCAAAATCTCATATGTTTAGTGCTGATTCCCGTAGCCTGTTGCTTTGACCGGGAAACAGCAGCAGGTGGCAGTGGTGGAGTAGCCGGTCGATGATAGCTCCAGTCATCTGCTCGTCATAGAACACATTTACCCATCTTGAAAACTCTATATTGGTATTGATAATTACCGATTTACGCTCATAACACTCTGATATTACTTCAAACAAAAGCTGCGCACCTACACGGTCAAGAGGGACATAACCCCACTCATCACAGATCAATAGATCGGCCTTATTAAGTGTTTTTAGAAAAGCAGATAAACTCCCGGCTTTCTTTTGCTCCGCCAACTTGTTCACAAGGGCTGATGTCCTGAAAAACCTAACCTCTAAACCCTTCTTACACGCTTCCACTCCTAAGGCTATGGAAAGATGCGTCTTCCCGGTTCCAACGTTGCCATACATGACAATGTTGGTCTTGTTTGCGATAAATTCACATTCTTTAAGGTATTCCGGAGTAACACCGCTGGGAAGAGTTACTTCATCAAACCTAAAGCTTTCAAAGGTCTTTATGGTATAAAAACCAGCCTTTTTTAGCAACTTATCCCTCCTTGCTTTTTCACGGTGTGTTATCTCCGCTTGAAGAAGTTTAAGCAGATACTCCTGATGGCTGTCTGCCTGGATCTTCACCGACATTTCCACGATGTTTTTGCTTAAACGAAGCCTCTTACAGCAAGAAGCAATATCATACTCTAACATCCCTTTACACCTGCCTTCCCAAGACATTTGTCATAGGCTATAAAGTTAGGCTCGTACCTTTTTAGATTTGGTATATGTTCAGGCAGACGCACTGGTTCAAGCTGCAGTGCTTTTTCATGCAGCCGGCTGTGTAGATTTATTAAACTATCTACATCAGTAACTCCATAGGATAGTGCAGCACGAATGGTCTCAACCGCTTTTTCAAAGCTGCTCCTTTGTGTCAGGTCGGCAATTGTTCTTAACACTTTCCCTTTTTCTTGCTTGCTTAAATCCTCCATATACTCTTTTATGGGCTGCGGCAACATATGATAAACACCTGTGTATTTCAACGCGCCCGGCCTTCGTGCCAACAGATTAAGATACGGCAACCACTGCATGCTTTGTTGCTTATAGTTACCGTAGAGCCTTTCATGACGCACTATCTCCCGATAGCTTTCATCAAGCACTGTTACATGAAAGGCAGTCAGCCTGACCAGTACATATTTGTTTGCGAATTTAGGCGCTGAGGAATATTCGTGCAGGCCTTTGTTGAGCAAAAATTTGCCATATCCGTTTGTCTTCACTGTTATGTATTTGCTTGTATCAAAAGCTGTTTTGGGCAGTTCCAGAAGGGCTGTTTTATCGTCTCTGTATAGCTCTTCGATCGTCCCGTTCTTTCGGTAATGCGTCCTTTTGGCATCTTCTTCACACCTTCTCAGGAGTTCTTCATTGAATTCACTGATGTCTTCAAAACGTGGTACCGGTACCAGCATGTTTCTCCTATGATAGCCAACCTTGTTCTCCACATTGCCTTTTTCATGTCCGGCATCTACATTACAGAAGGCCGCTTCGAAACGGTAATGTTCCATGAAACGCATGAAGTCATCTGTCAGATTCCTGCCTCCGCCTTTTATTACCTTAGCTACTATGGTGCTGGCATTATCAAACCATATCCTTGGCGGCACTCCTCCTATGTGCTCAAATATTGCCTTCAAACCCTCGAACAGGCATTCTTGGTTCTCTCCTTTGAATAGCTGAGTATATCCCTTGTTGCTGTGTGGAAATGATAAAGTCAGACTTTTCCCTCTGTAGTGCCTGCCATTTTCATAAAAGTCAGCATCGCCAAAGTCTGCCTGAGCCTCACCAGGTGTATGCTCTAATGGCAGAAATCCTTCTTTTGCGCTGAATATCTCTTTTTTCTTTACAGCTACATATCCCGCTACAGTCCTGTAGGAACAGTTGAAGCCTTCTCCGTACTTTTCCACCAGCCGGTCGTATATTCGTTTTGCTGTGTGTCTTTGCTTGCGCCTGGCCTTTTTATCCTCGTTTAGCCATGCATCAATGTCATGCTTGTATGGATCAAGTTTCGGAAAGGCATTTTCCTTCTTCACTTTCGGCAGTTCCTGATTCCAGTCCTCTTTGTCAAGATATGCCCTTACCGTTTTGCGGTCATGGCCGGTTTCTCTGGCTATCTCGCTGATATTTTTCCCTTCCTCAAAATACATTTTTCTGATATCCTTGATTTGGGTCATTGATAGCATCCTCCAATCCTCCTTGTAACTGATTTTGTCATCAATCACAAGGATATTATGTTGGTGTGGTGCCTTCAATGGCCTTTTGCAATTATGAGGAAATCATCGTTGCAAAACTGGGGAAATTTTTTTGCAACTTCGTCCGTTTTTATTATGCAATAAATAGAAAAGATTTTGCAAAACAGTGAGGCGGGATCCGGGATTAACCGATAAGGAATGGGAAAAAGAATTAAGTTATATGGCAGCCTCGTTCGAAAAAAGCGTCCGGGATGGTATGTACTATGACAGCAGCAAAATGACTTTGAATCAATTTGTGGAGATATGGAGAAAAGATTACGCGGGGAAATATCTGGCTCCCAAAACGTTGCTCCGATATGAAGGGTTATTAGCTAGGATACTCCCTGCTTTGGGCCACTTGAAATTATGTGACATCAGGCCCATTCACCTCCATCGGTTTTACAATAATTTAAGGGAGTTGGGGATAAAGAATGATGCGAGGTACTACCCTACAGAGGCGTTCATACACTACATTTCCCAAATGAAAGCGAAGGATTTTGCAGACCAGGCAAAAATCAATATCAAGACCGCAAGGACAATAATGAAAGGCGCTCCGACCAACAAAGCCGTTGAAATATGTAAAGCAATGGAATTGGATATTTCAAATAGCTTCATACAAAAAAACCAAAGCGCTTTGGGAGACAGGACAATTCTCCATCATCACAGGTTGATAAATTCAATTTTGGAAAAGGCCGTGAAATGGCAGATCCTGCCTGACAATCCAGCCAGGAAAGTAGAAGCCCCAAAAGTTAAAGAGAAAAAGGATACCCCTCATTTTACTGAGGAAGATCTGCCAAGATTGTTTTCTTTGCTTGATAGAGAGTCAATCAAACACCAAGCTTGGATATATGTTGCTATATTCTGCGGCTGCCGTTTGGGGGAACTTGGGGGGTTGGAGTGGAAAGATGTCGATTTCGAGAACAACACGATCACAATAAGGGAGGCATTACAGAGTTTGCCGGGGTATGGCACATTTATAAAAGACACAAAAAACGAAACCAGTGCACGCATAGTGGCGATGCCTCAAATAGCTATGGATGTATTGCAGGAATATAAGGAGTGGCAGGACAAACAAAAGGAAATTATGGGGGATTTATGGACTGAAACGGGGATGGTATTTACCCAGAACAACGGGAAGCTTATGTATGAATACACTCCGAGTCAATGGTTTACTAAATTCCGCAGGAAGCACGGGATCCCCGATGTTCCTTTTCACGGCCTACGCCATACGAATGCTTCTCTGCTGATAGGTGAAGGTATTGATGTTCGTACTGTATCTGGCAGATTAGGGCATGCCCGGCCCACGACAACTATGGATATCTATGCCCATTTCTTGAGAAGACCAGACAAAGTCGCTGCTGTAAAACTCGATGACAAGTACAGGGAGTTGCGGGATGATAGTTTAGCTAAAACCCAGAAAGTGGCAAAAGTAAGTAGATAAAAATAAAATTAAGCGATGTCTGGCGTCAAAATTGGCGTCAATTAAGGAAATAATGTTAAATGATAAAACAAACAAAACCCTGCAAGCATTGAATTTGCAGGGTTTTTTGTGGCACTCCCGAGACGATTCGAACGTCCGACGCACGGTTTAGGAAACCGACGCTCTATCCCCTGAGCTACGGGAGCATATATTTTTGAAATCGCAGTATCGCATAAATTGAATCGACATGTTCAGCGATTCAGCAGTAGTTATTTTAACATAGCTGCGCCTTTGTTTCAAGGATTTCTTTGGTCAGGCCTTGTTAGACCACTCCATGCTATACTGCTCTGCGTCAGTATTTTCATTGATCGTTTCATCCACAATGTTGAAACCCGATTTCAATAAAACCTCCACAAGCTTTTCATTGCCTGAATACACCTTAGCGACTAAACAGGGGAACTGCTCTTGGCAGTAATTCAACAGACGCTCTTCAATTTGTAGATTTTGCTTCTTTTCGCTTACGTGCAAGCCGTCTATTACCATGTCATCCAAAATACTGATAAATCCGGCTATCTCACCGCCGGTTTCATAGACATAAATTTTTGCGGTATCCCGATAGCGAGTTCGAACCGAATCGTAGAGATTGTGCCAATGAAGCGCATCAATAAAGGGGTGGGATGTGAGATTGGACCGGAGCCAGATGGACATTATTTGTGAAAGATCGTTAAAAGTGGAAACTCTGATTTCCGGCGCGGATGCTTCCTGCTTTTTCCTCAGTTTTCGAATATGCCGCGGATCAAAAAAACGGTTGATTAAATAGGCGGCGGCAATGCCGAAAACTGTCTCTATGAGTCGCAATATACCGTAATACACCGGCGGAACATCTTTTTCCCCAATCAATATTATCAAGAAAACCACCAGGCCAATAACGGTGCTCGCCTGTACCTTTAGAATGTTGCACAGATAAATAATCAGGACCACACCGGTTATGGCCAGCAAAGTGGATATTTGAAAAGTCATTTGTTCGATGAGAAGAAGGGACAGGATGCCCAGAACGGCGCCGATGACTGTACCTGTAACTCTTTCTATACCGGTCTGCAAAGAGTTTTGCAACGAAGATTTCATGCAGATAATTGAAGCGATAGCAGCCTGGATTCCGTCGCTGATTCCGATTAACTGGAAAAAGGCAATACAAATACCTACAGCCAAAGCTGTTTTTATATTTCGCATTCCTATTTTGTATCGCGGGTCGATCTGCTTTTCTCCGTTCGGTTTTTCCACCAAGCCCACCTTCCTTGTATTGAAGTGGCAAAACTTAATACAAATAATACCATATTATAATCCATGTGCGCAATCCGCCGCTTTCAATAAAACTCATGTGGTGACTACTCTCAGGCAACCGTAATTTGTTTTGAGTGATCTTGGGTGTGTGAAAGAACTAAAATTATGAGCAAAAAATGGAGTTATGTGTGGATCGGAAGCTGTAAATCGGTCTTTTCTGTGCAAAATCTTGAGTTATGTGTGGAATTTCAAAGTTATCATGCCTATAATCCACACACAACTCGGTTTTTTGCACATTTTTCTTGTAATGATTGACGAGACTGATCAAGTTCATGAAGGTGATTGATTTCAATAGACAGCCGTAATAATTTCACATATAGTAGGAATTAGCCAGGAGAATAAAAGATATGGAACACGACAGATTGACTGGACTGGGGTTCACGCAAGAATTCCGTCAGGAGGCGGAGCTCTTGCCGGATCTCTATCCGGCAAGGGTTTCGGGACAGCATCATAATATCTACGAAGTCATGGGAGAATGGGAGACGATGCAAGCGCGCGTGTCGGGGAAGCTGGCATATAGCGCCGCAGGTAACGTGGATTTTCCCGTGGTGGGAGACTGGGTTATGATCGACCGCCCCGACAGCTCAACGGGCGATGCGATTATCCACCACATATTGCCTCGGAAAAGCGCTTTTGGACGGAAGTCGGCCGGCACTTCCCATGAGGGCCAAGTTGTTGCGGCAAACATCGATACCCTTTTTATTTGCATGTCGCTAAATGCGAACTTCAATTTGCGCCGGCTGGAACGATATCTGTCCGTTGCGTGGGATAGTATGGCAACGCCGGTGGTTGTTCTCACCAAGGCGGATCTGAGCGACGAAATTGAAATGCGACTGGCAGAGGCAGCGGAGGCAGCCATTGGGGTTGATATCCTAGTTTGTTCTGCCATGGCGGAAGACGGTTATCAGGAACTGTTGCCATATATTTCGGAGGGAAAGACCATCGCTTTCGTCGGTTCCTCCGGGGTGGGGAAGTCCACCCTGATCAATCGGCTGATGGGTGAGGAGATTCTGACTACCCGGGAGATTGGCGATGCGGATAAGGGGAGGCATACTACGACCCGCCGCCAGCTATTGCTACTACCCCGAGGAGGCATCGTTATTGATACTCCGGGGATGCGTGAGCTGCAGCTCGATTCTGCAGATCTTTCCCGCTCTTTCGAAGATATTGAGGATTTGGCTGCAATGTGTAAATTCAAAGACTGTTCTCATACAAAAGAGCCGGGCTGCGCCGTACAGCAGGCTATTGCCAATGGGGAATTGTCGCAAAAGCGTTTTGACAACTATGTAAAGCTGCAAAAGGAAATGGGCTATGAGGGGCTGAATTCCCGTCAATTGGAACAGGAGAAGATCAACCGGATGTTTGGCAGTAAAGGCCAAATGAAACAGGCCATGAAGCATTTTAAAAATAAAAATAAATAGAGGTTCCAAGGACCCTGTTTTACGAAACGGAGGGATGTCAATGAAAATTGGAATTATTGTTCATTCACGTACCGGCAACACGCTTAGCGCAGCGGAAAAACTCAAGGAAGAATTGAGCGCGAAAGGACATAGCGCAGAACTTATGAGAGTGATTCCGGCAAGCGATGATACTAAGGTAAAGCCTCCGATGGAGTTCAAATCTGCTCCCGTCATCGAGGACTATGAGGTATTGCTGTTTGGGGCGCCGGTATGGGGCTTTAGCCTTTCTACGATAATGCAGGCATATCTTGAACAGTTGCCGTCGTTAAAAGGTAAAAAGATTGGCTGTTTTGTGACTCATATGTTTCCTTTTGCCTGGATGGGCGGAAACAGCGCCATTAAACAGTTTAAGGCATTATGTGAGGCAAAGGGCGGGGAGGTTTCAGCTACCGCAATTGTAAACTGGTCCTCCAAAGGCCGAGAAAAAGATATTGCGATAACAGTTGAAAAACTGGGTAATATAGTGTCAGACCCAAATTCAGACACCATACAATAGCTTTTTGTGAAATTAATTACCAATCGCAAATAAACGATACAAAATGATTTAATATGCAAACGCGGAGAGGGTAACACTACATATGTCACGAGCCGTCATAAGATATGCACTATTAATCGCAGGTTCCATAACTCTTGTACTCGGGCTCATCGGAATATTCATTCCCGTGTTGCCCACGACTCCGTTTCTGCTGATTTCGGCGTATTGCTATTTGCGAAGCTCAAAGCGAATGTATAACTGGCTCATTCATCATAAAGTTCTGGGGAGTTATATCTATAATTACCTGGAACATAGAGCCGTTCTCAGAAAAACAAAAATAGGAGCCATAGTATTTCTATGGCTCACTCTGTCAATTTCTATGTTTCTCATCGGTAACTGGCATGTCCGCGCCTTCCTGCTGCTGGTGGGAATCTGCGTAAGCATTCACCTGTTCACTTTGAAAACCTTGGAACGCAAGGATTTTGCCATCCCCGTACAGGAACCTGACGCGGACCCGAAATCGATTCAGTAATTGTCATCCGCTAAAGGTTTATGCGTAAGCCGTGGGGCAATTGTCTCTGCGCTCGCACAGATCGCAGGGCCTTATGCTTCGCTCATCCTTTTCTCTTTGTATGCCGAATATGCCGGACACGCTTTTCTTGGGGTGCATCATGAATCTGTCGCTTAATGTGACGCCGATGGCTCCGGGATCAAGCGTATCAAAGATAAGCGTTTGCATTTCGATGGGGATGTTGTTCTGCCCGGGGCTGAAAGAATGCGTAACAAACAGATTTTGATTTTCTAAATTTTTGGCAATAAATTGTATCGCCCATTTATCCGCGCATTCGATAAAAGCGGTACCCCAGTTATCGAGGAACAGTTTGGTCAGCATATTGTCCTCGGCGGCATCCAGTTCATCATAACCTGAAAGTGTCGCAACGATGAAACCGAGCTCAAAAGAGCGCGCAAACACATCGGGCAACAGTTCCGATTCTAAGAGAATTCCATTTTTCAGCCGAATGCTCCCCTTGTCCATGCTTTCAATCTCATAGGACTCAAAGAGGCATTCCATCGTAAAATGCCGATAGGCGAGCTCTCTGGTCTGGTTGAAAGGTTTCTGAAATTTGGCCGGGATGTTTTCCATATCGATGTTCATCATGCGGCCAAAGAGTTCGTCGATTCCGCTGACCTCGGCGACGGGTATTTTTACGGTTTGTCTTTTTAGAATGCTCATACACAAGTCTCCTATTGAACTCTTCTATGAAATAATCTTCCGTTAAATAATAAAATAACAACCAACATTTTCATTATAGCAGGAAACTGAATGAACGGACCAGTAAATATTAGAATAATTAGAAGATAAAAGCCGCCAAGCCCTTCCGGTTACCAATTAACCGGTCCGTTCCGTCTTCTCGACTACGATAACATGAATTCCGGCGCCCTTTATGGAAGAATTTATAATAAGCAAATCATTGGCATTTTCCACACCTACTTGGGCCTGAGGTTCGGTATTCAACATGTGAACCCAAGTCTCCGGCAGGGGTGATGTTTCCGGAAAACCCAAATGGGCCATATGGGCAAAAATGGAGTTGTGATTTGAAAGGGCGTATTTCGCTATAACGTATTGGCCCGGCTCAACAGGAATATTGAAGTCAACGTGGAGTTCGTTATTGAATGAATTGATTATGTCATTTGCTTCGTAGACGCCGGCATTGCGCAGGCAGAGGTGCTGTATATCGTCGTTATAATTTATAACTACCAGAGTATAAGAGTCCTTATCAGGTATATCATTTTTTATTACATAGTGATATTTCCCCCAATTGAGAAGCTTTCCTTTGATGTTCTTAAGCAGCCGGTAGGCGTAGAAGGAAGGCTTGGGCACAAAACCGGAGGTTATGCATGAAGGAGCTCCCTTCAATACCCTTAACGGATCCCCCTGGTCTCTCAACCTGCAGTGGAGCGAGCTTTCGCTTGAGGTAAAATACTCCCGGAATATGTGTACCGCTGCGGCAATTGAGTCGAAACCCGCTGAAGAATCGCTGCTCAAACTGTTTTCACGCGCCGTAGATACTTCGTATCCGGCGAAATTCAGCCGATTTGCAATCAGAGCGGTTGTTGTTTCGTTGTCGCCGGCACGAGAGGCAATGACAACCTTGGAGACGTTGAGATCATAGAGCAGATTGAAAAGCCGCTCGCCCATTACCTGATAATCCTCCTGGGTTATTACAACTTCAAGAGAGTGCCGCTTATCCATAATGGCCGGCGTCGCGGGGTCTACATCAACGGTGAAGTGGAGACGCTCCACCACAGAAGGACTTTTTTCCTGATCGCTTACGGCTGAAATACATCTCCTAATAAGGCCGATAGCTTCGCCGTCGGAAAGCAGTTCAATCTGCAGAGGTCTTTTTTCACTCAGAACATGGGATTTATAGCGTTTGCGGTATTCCTCGGGCGTTTGACCGAACCATTTTTTGAAAAACTTAATATAATAAGAGGTGTTTGAAAAGCCCACATCTTTTGCTATCTCGCTAATTTTACGATCGGTTCCTAAAAGGGGGATTTCCGACATCTCCACTCTGGCGAAACAGAGAAACTCCCGGAAGTTCAGGCCTATGTGATCGCGGATAAGGTGGGAAAGATAGTAGGTGCTTAAATGTTTCCTTTCCGCCAGATCCTCCAGAGTGATCTTGTTTGGATGATTTGCGTATATATAGTTTATTATCCGGCTGATCCGCTCCACTATCACCGGATTATCATTTCTGAAATTTGTTACAACCTGGCCGTCGAAAGCGAACAAGTTATAGTACCGGTTCAGGTAATTTATCACATCGATCATCTGATCAACGCAGATATTTTTGTAATTGAAACTCCTTTTTTTGTATTCCAGCAGGATGCGGAGAAGCATTTTTTGGAGTATATCCAGCTTGAGATGCTTGTTATCTCTCACATAGGTCATGAAACACGCCCTGGGCAGTGTGGGGAAGTATTGGGTAAAAAAGCGGTTGCTGACCTGTATGAATGCCACGACGTTGTCTTTTTCCGTTGCAGTCAAACCGTGGATTTCATGACCGCTGTTGGTGAAAATATCTCCTTCTTTCAGAAGATAATTATGGCATACGTTTTTAATTCGGATTTCACCTTTAAGAACAAAAATAATGTCAACATCCTGATGATAATGAAAAGGATACTCTTTAACTCTTGCAATCCGAATATTCAGTGGAAAATCATCAGGATATGCTGTTTGTTCAAGTAACATGGCGGACGTCCCCCTTATAATTCCTACATGGATACATATTTATTATACCAAAGATTATGGATCGCAAAAAAATGTTTTATTTACCGTTATAGCAACTCAATTAAAGTTTACAGCAATCTAATTGAAGGAAATGATTGTTAACAATATAACAAAAATAAGCCGCTTTTTCAGGAAATATGGGAGCTTCAAGGGGGTTTTGGCGATTTTCCAGGCATTCTTTTCATCCTCAACTTAATAAGAAAAAACGACAAGCCAGATATTGTGTTCCATTTCCGCAAAAGATACTCTAAAAGCGGGTTTAGAGAACGGAAGGAGGAAAAACGTTGACGCCGAGAATCAAGAGGATGAGGGAAAAGCTTTTCAATACCACTCCGAGAATCACGGCAGAGAGACTGGTGCTGGCAACGGAAGCATATAAGAAGTTTGCCGGCGATGCGGTTCCTATTTTCAGAGCCAAAGTTGTCAATCACATAATGGAAAACATGACAACTCTCATTTTTGATGACGAGCTCATCGTGGGAACGGCAACGAATGCATATAGAGGTGCCAACCTGCACCCGGATTTCCAGTCCAGCTCGTGGTACATTAGCGATATTGACGAGTTTTCAACAAGAAGCAAGGACCCATATTACATTTCACCGGAAGACAAGGAGACCATTCTTGAAACGCTTAAGTATTGGGAAGGCAAGTCCATGGAAGACCTGGCAGATCAGGTGCTTCCAAAGCACATTCAGGAACTGGAGAAAGACGACATCATCTGCGTAGGCCTCCAGAACGGTGTTTCGGGTGAAACATTATGCGATCATGAGAAGATCCTGACTGTAGGAATCAGGGGATACATTGAAGAGTGCCGGAGAAACATCGATAACCTGGTGCCTCAGAGCATGGAGGACCAGGCGAAGATAGATTTTTGGAAGGCATGTATCATTCAAGCTGAAGGACTTATCACTTATGCAAACAGGATGGCGGATGAGGCCGAGAGACAGGCGGCAGAATGCGCCGATGACAAAAGAAAGCAGGAGCTCTTGACTATTGCAGAAAACTGCAGAGTTGTTCCGGAGCATCCACCTCAAAACTTTCACCAGGCACTTCAGGCAATATGGTTTGTACACGTTTATTTCTACATAGAAGTCTGCACCACGGCATGCGGATTCGGCAGATTTGATCAGTACATGTGGCCTTTCTATAAAAAAGACGTAATCGACGAGAAAAATATCACCAGAAAAGAAGCTCTTGAATTGTTGCAGTGTTTTTATCTCAAGACATGCGAAGTATATGAAGTAAGGGACAGCTGGTATGCAACTTCCTTTGCCGGTTATCCTATGTGGCAAATTCTCATGGTAGGCGGACAGACTTCCGACGGTAAAGATGCGACAAACGACTTGTCATATCTCTGTCTTGAAGCGGCGGATGAACTTCAGACTACCCAGCCTGTAATGGCGGTAAGGGTTTGGGAAGGAACACCAGAAGAGCTGATCAAGTTCGGCTGCAGGATGATCCAGGAAGGACAGGCAAATCCGGGATTCTTCAACGACGATGTGGGAATAAAAATAGCCCTGAAAAAAGGCGGAACCATGGAAGAAGCAAGAGATTGGGCAATCGTCGGTTGTGTTCAGCCGGCTCCTGGCGGCGGCAGCGCGGACGGCTCCCCGGACGCCGGATACGTCAATATGGGCAAGATGATCGAGTTGGTTTTGCACAACGGCGTTGATCCCCGCACCGGCAAGCAGGTGGGACTTAAAACGGGAGATCCGAGAGAGTTTAAGAATATAGAAGAGTTCAAAGATGCTCTCAAAAAGCAGATTATTCATCATTACGATTTGATCCGAACCGGCTATAACATGATGCAGAGCATCCATATGAACAGGTACCCGGTAATCTTCGCGTCCATGGTAACCAAGGGATGCGTTGAAAGCGGTAAATCAGTCCAGCACGGAGGAGCGAAATATTCGACAGCCGGCATGTATGTTACCGGCGCGGCTAATCTGGCAGATTGCATCGCGGCAATAGAAAAATGCGTGTTTGAAGATAAAGATATAACGATGGATGAACTCATCAAAGCTGCGATGCCAACTTTGAGGGTTATGAAAGAATTCGCCAGCTCCTTTTGAACAGGCCTGAAAAATATGGGAACAACCAGGAGCGTGCGGACAACATATACAAGGAAATGATGCATTACATTGCCGACACAGTTCAGGAGTGGAAGGACGCCAGAGGCGGACATTACAGCTTCGGCATCGATTCCCAGACGATGAACATCCCCCACGGCGCCGTTACCGGGGCGCTTCCCGACGGAAGGCTTGCGGGCGAGCCCCTTTGCGATGCGGCTTCACCGATGATGGGCAGAGACATTAACGGACCGACAGCTACTGTGAAATCCGTTGCAAACGTTGAGCCTGCAAAGCTGGAGGAAGGCGCATTGTTCAACCTGCGCTTTGACCCCAGAGGAGTTCAGGGAGAAAAAGGCTTAAATATTATCGATGGCGTTATTAAAACATTCTTCGATTCCGGCGGACATCATATACAGATAAACGTAGTAGATAATGAAACTCTCAAGGATGCACAGAAAAATCCTGAGAAATATAAAGGGCTCATGGTTCGCGTAGCGGGTTACATGGCATACTTTACGGAACTGGATAAGAGCGCCCAGGATGCGATCATCTACAGAACCGCCCACTTATCATAAAACTCGCCAGGACCGGCATAAATATGGAAAATGTTGCACTGGTGTAAACGGAGAGAAAGATATTGATGGAAACCACAACAGAACGCCTCCTTGTAGGAAGTCTCCAGAAATTCTCAACAGAAGACGGACCGGGAATCAGGACCACGATATTTTTGAAGGGCTGCCCCCTCAATTGCAAGTGGTGCCACAATCCTGAACTCATCGACCCGCGCCAGCAACTTATGCGATCTCCAAACAACTGCATCGGATGCGGATACTGTATAAAAATATGCCCGAGGGGTGCGTTGTCAATGAATCCTGAAGAGGGTATAGCCATTGACAGAGAGAAATGCGATGTGTGCCTTGCATGCGCCGGCGAATGCTATGCACAAGCCTTGAGACCCGTGGCCATGCCCATGACCATAGATGAAATACTTGATGTAGCTGAGCAGGATAAGGGATTTTATGACAACACAGGCGGGGGTATAACGGTCAGCGGAGGAGAAATTCTCATCCACGCAGAGCTCGTCAGCAAGCTCATCGACGAAGCGGGCAAGCGAGGGGTCAACGTGTGTTTAGATACATGTGGTTTCGGAGATTCACAGTCCCTCATGGAAATGGCGCTCAAGGATAACGTGACCCATATTCTCTACGATATGAAGTCAATTGACGATGAAGTACACAGAGAGTACACGGGCGTCAGCAACCAGCTGATAATTGAAAATCTGAGGATGCTGGCGGCAGATGTGAGGACGGCGGACAAGCTGGTCATGAGAATGCCCCTTATCAGGGAAGTCAACGA
Source organism: Anaerovoracaceae bacterium (assembly GCA_050953365.1). Classification (GTDB taxonomy): domain Bacteria; phylum Bacillota; class Clostridia; order Peptostreptococcales; family Anaerovoracaceae; genus UBA1426. Next base: position 25,976 of record JBMNMN010000004.1, read on the forward strand.
CAGCGACGACATAATCAAGCGTACAGGCGAACTTTATAAAGAAATCGGCGTTAAAAGAGTCAGCATTCTACCCTATCATAGTCTTGGAGTAAGCAAAAAAAGAAACGTAGACGGTGATGAGCAGGACAAATTCCAGCAACCGACGGAAGAACGCCTGACGGAAATAGAAAAATTTTTTAAAGGCATGGATTTAGAAGTGGAGGTTTTAGGAAGAGCGTAGAAATTTAACAGGTTAAAGTGTAAGGCAAAAGGGATTTTGGGGGAGAGCAGTTAACGAATCGGACAGATCATGCCGGTTTATACAAAACAACAATATTTACTATTGAAAAGGAGATAAAAAGACATGGATCATTACGGTGTATTGACCTTAATACCGGCTTTCGGGTTTCTTGTGCTGGCGCTTGTTACCCGAAAAACCATCACTTCTATCGTGATCTCCGGATTGGCAGGATCATAGTAGTAGGACTCATCTGCTTCGCTACAGGTAACATTTGGAGCATACCTGCGGTAACCACTCCCATCGTAGTACCTTTAGCTGTCGCAGTAGGAGCCCACTTGCCTTTGACACTGGGCGCAATTATATCTGCGGCGGTCTTCGGAGCGCAGGCTTGCTTCTATTCAGACGTAGTCCTGCTGTCATCGTCCGCATGCAAGGTAAACAATGTAGATTACTGCATTGCACAGTTACCGTACATCATAATTCAAGTTGCAATAAGTACGGTGGTCTTCCTGGTTGCAGGATTTGCACTCGCAGCATAATTAATATAGATGTAACAAAAAACCCGCTTTTCAGCGGGCTTTTTGTTTTGGCATTTTGCCGTACTTGCATTTGGTGTCTGACACTTTTCACAACTGATACTTTTTACGACTATTTAAACATGTTTTGGCGCAGGGTCGCGCTCCCGTTCGAAGAAGCTACGCGCTGCGTGCCGCACTATCTAGACGGCCCGTCTTGCCCTGTTGGCACTTGCTTGTACTCGCCGGAGCGCAATCCTACGCTCCAAAACATAAAACTAGTTGTATTTGGTGTCAGACACTTTTTACAACTTTCAGGCCGGAATCATCGATGGCGTATTCTCAAGCAGAATTAACGTTGCTCATTTTGAACAGAATCAACGATATCTTCACCCAAAGCGATACTATCGATGCCTTTGCCTAATGAAGTCAACGATATCTTTAATCGCAGTCAAATCATCGCTGCTTTTTCTTGACAGAGTCAACGAAATCTTTACCCGAAGCGAGATCATCGCTGCTTTTTCCCGGTGGAGGCATCGATATTTTTTCTCTGAGTGAAATTGTCGCTGTCTTTTTTCAGAAAAAGCAGCGTTAACATTAACGTTGTACATTTTATCGTTGCTTTTCAATTTTCTACAGCTTTGAAAGCAGCGACAAATAGCTTTGAATCCAAATCATCGCTGCTTATTTCAAATTAGAGCAGCGTATATTTCCTTCAATATCCAAAAAAATGTTGCCCCTTGCAAATAAGTTAGATTAGGTGTCAAGTTGTATTTGGTGTCTGACACTTTTTACAACTTGAAACCGCACATTGCCATTACAACTTTGATTGACCGGAACAAGATCAACTAAAATCATCAGAAAATGTCCAAATTAGTTGATTTTCACCCTTAAAAACCCGTGCAACTGAAATATAATAAGGGTTAATCAACTAAAAAACTGCGTTGTAAAAAAATTTAGTTGACTTTTCCACGAAAAAATCAACTAAAAATACCTGATTACATGAAAATTAGTTGATATAAGAGTCATAAAGGGCAGTTATTTACATTATATGGAAAACAAATCAGCTAAAAATTATGTTTTGGCCAATTATTAGTTGATTTTATAGTTTGGCGATGAAACCAAAGATTTTGTTACGTATGTATACTTGGTATCGCGCCCTTATTAATAGCTGTAGTTGCATTCGGTGTCTGACACTTTTTACAACTGACACTTTTTACAACTTGTAAGAGAATACAAAAAGACCACTTCAAAGTGGCTTTTTTGTTGGAGTGAATTTAATTTGAAAATATCGATTATCGATAATATAATACATGTAAAATATAAAGTATGGTGAAAATAGGTGGCTAGAGAAAAATTTCAGACATTAACCGAGCAAATGTTTTATACACTGCTGTGTTTTCGAAATGAATGCTGTGGCGTTGATGTAATGGAGAAAACAAAAGAAATAACTCAAGGTAGAGTAAGTATTGGCCCAGGAACACTTTACAATTTAATTGATCAGTTTTTGGATGCGGGATTGATTCGTAAAGTAGGTGCAGAAGGACGTCGCATAAACTATATCCTCACGAAAAAAGGGGAGGAAGCCCTATCGGAAGAATGCGATAGATTAAAAAAACAGATAGATGATTATGAAAATGTATCCGCACTGAGTCGGGAGGATGATTAAATGAAGAACTCTGACACAAAATATCGGCTGCTAATATCTCCATACTATCTCCATACCCTACAATTTATGATTATAGAAGTATAGAGGATAACCTAGCTTCTATGGCGGAGAAAGGATGGAGAACTGAAAATGTAGGCGCTTTTTTATGGAAATTCAAAAAGGCCGAACCATCGAACAAGAAATTTTCTGCCATATTTTCTGAAAGTGAAAGAACAGAAATGCTAAGAGTCATGTGCCTAACAACTGAGAAACAGCTAAAATAAACAAGGGTTTCCGGTAATTACGGAAACCCTTGTAATATGTGTAGCCCAATGTATTTGGTTACGCCGGTTAAACATCAAGAACTGACGCTATAGCTTAAAGGAAAAAGATCAGCGTGTCCAAGATGAAAAGCGGAATCAGGAAGCACACAGACCATCCCATATATCCGAAGAAGCTGGGCATTGTGACTTTGTTCTCTTCTGCGATACAGCGGACCAACATGTTCGGCGCATTTCCGATGTATGTATTGGCACCCATAAACACCGCGCCGGCGGAAACCGCCATCAATATTTCCGGCGCAACTATGCCCACAGCGGTGGACAGACCTTCCGCAGCCCCAAGAGAACCGGCCGTCGTCAAGAAGGCAAGGTAGGTGGGGCGTTGTCAAGGAAGGAGGAAAGTCCTCCGGTTGCCCAGAAGTACTGATAGGGACTGGAAAATCCCAGTTCGGTTCCATGGGTTCTGAGCAAAGCAAGGGCCGGAATCATGGTAATAAAGATTCCGATGAACAGGATCGCGACTTCTTTAATGCAGTACCAAGAAAAGCAGTTGTCCTCCCGTACGGACTTATGTGTGGTTTTATAGGACAGGAAAGCGGCAGCCAGGATAATGCCCATCTGGATGATGCTGTTGTACGAAAGTACGACACCCTCGTAAACGCGCAGTCCGTACAATTCTCCCGTAGCTTGGTTCGCAAAAGTTTCCAGATTAGGCAGGAATCCGCTAAGAATCACAGCCCCTACGATCATGGCAATAAAGAACAGGTTATGAGCGCCGCCCAGTTTCAGCGGTTCTTTGGGAGCCTTCCCGGTGAGATCCTTAGGATTTCTTCCCTCAGACAACTCTTTTTTATAATAATGATTATCCAATAAATAAAACACGAAAAATAGGATAGCCGCATTTAATAACATTATCGGCAGCAGGTTGATTGTCCAGAAAAATGGCACACCTCTTAAAAATCCAAGGAACAGAGGCGGATCTCCTAAGGGGGTCAGGCATCCTCCCAGATTGGATACCAAGAATATAAAAAATATGATTACGTGAGCTTTCCTTCTTCTCCACTGATTTGCCCGGATCACCGGCCGGATCAGAAGCATGCTTGCCCGGTGGTTCCCACCCAGCTGGCGAGAGCGGTACCTACGAGCAAAAGTAAGAGGTTTACCTTAGGCGTTCCCATCAGAGTTCCCCTGAGAATGATTCCTCCGGAAACAGTAAACAGCCCGAAAAGTAGTACGATAAAGGGCAGATAATCAAGAAGTACGGTTTCCAATAGATTAAAGATAAGTGCATTTCCGCCGAATCCGATTCCGAAAGGAATCAGAAAGATCGCTGACCAGAAAACTGCGACCAGGATCATGTTTCGCTCCCACCACTCCGGTTTTACAAGCGGGAAAATAGCGATGGAAAGCAGCATTCCTACAAAGGGTAATACGCTCCAAAACGGGAGCAACTCACCTAGATTATGACTTTCTCCGGCCCCATCTGCAAAGGCCTGAATGCTGCCGCTCAATATAAGCAATGAGATTAGCAGTGTAATACGTGCAGCACAGATTTTCTTCAAGCTATTCCTCCTTTTTTCGCTTGACAAGATGCCCGCAAGCGTTAATATTTTCACTGCTTTGCGCCGCAAAGAGTGAAGAAATTTTGGCAAACGAAAAACCCGCCTAACAGCGGATTTTTGTTTTTGGTACTCCGTCGGGGGCTCGAACCCCGGACACCCTGATTAAGAGTCAGGTGCTCTACCAGCTGAGCTAACGAAGCATATTATTGCTATAGGCATTTGACGCATATTAAATTTTAGCACCGACGTTATGGCTTGTCAACAAAAAGATTTTATGAGAAAAATCTGGAAGGAATATTCCTAATAACTGCAATAACCGCATAGATGGCATTAAGACGGACGAATATTGAGAGTTGTGCAAAAAATCAAGTAATGCAATCCAATTTGCAAGTTTATTCCATAAAAGTAATGCATTAATTGAAATTTTGCACAGATTTGGGCTAAAAGCCGGTTTTTTGCCTGAATATCCATGCACTAATTGAAAATTTGCACATATTGGTGCAAATTTTTGGTTCTTGGTGCAAATCTTTCAAGCAAACCGGATGCGAAGTCTCTTTGCATAGATTAGTGACCTGATCGGTTTCTTTTCCCAAATTACTCAAATTACATAATGCTCAATTAATGCTCAATTAATGCGCAATGCGCGGAATTTAAATTTTGCGCATTTGAACGACTCACCGACAATCGTAAAAAAATTTTCGTTCCTCAAATTTCCGCTAATAATAAAATTCCTTTGACGCAAAATAATGCTCGAGGAGGGATTGAAAAATGGCAAATAACCGCAACGATTGGTCCGATCTTACCAACGAACAAAGCAACAAAGCTCGGAATGAAAAAATGAGAAATCCAAACCAAAGGCAGCAGACACGCTCCGAGCAGAGAAATCAGGGCGATCAGGCCAGACAAACTAACAGAGTCGATCAGTGCACAGATAGAAGAGATTACTAACTCTGTCCACGGTTCGACAAAACAGTTGCAAAAGTGGATGAGCAGCTGCGCCTAACGTAAGGCGCAGCGCCTTCCGCACCAAATCTCTCCATTACTATATGGACGGGTCAAAGCCCGTCCACTCTTTGTTTATAGGTTTAATGTTCGCGTATTCGTGTATAGGTTTAATGTTCGCGTATTCGCGTTTAGGTTTAATGCTAGCGCAAACAAGTAACTTTCATATGGCTATGGCCCCGATAAACTTGACGCAGTCTCCGATGGCTATGGCCCAATAAACTTGACGCAGTCTCCGATGGCTATGGTCCCGATAAACTTGACGCAGTCTCCGAGAACCCCGCGAAAAGGCAAAATATCCCACCAATCCAAAGCGGAAACAGGTTGTAAAAACACGACAGGAGCCATTTCGAGGGAAACAAATAATTGCTATATATTGGGGGCTGTATTATAATAATAGAATAATGTTCAGGGTATAAGTCAAGGGTATAAATCAAGCAGTTTTTTCATGATAAATGGCAGGGGAGGTACTATGTTCTGTGAAGAATGCGGCAGCCCGCTGAAAGAAGGGGCCAAATCTTGTCATGTATGTGGATTTGAAATCCCCGGAGCCGAGGCGGCGACCGAAGAAGCTGCGGGCAACATCCGTATGCATGAGGATAACGAAAGAACTGGGGACAGCATCGGCGCCAATGAGGATAATAATGAGCCGCAGTTAATAAAACATGAGGCAGTTTCTAACTATGTGGCGTCGGTTGAAGAAAAAAATGCGCCGGAGAAATCCGACCTGCGAACCCAGGCAGGAGATTTGGCCATACCATCAGAGCCGAATAATGCCATATCATCAGAACCGAATAATAAAGAAACCGATGACATGCCGTTTAAATGGGATTTGAGCGGCTTCCCCAGACCGAGGAAAACGGAAGAAGTGAATTTCAGTTGGAATGTTGACAATGAAAAGGATCGAGATACCGGATCAACGGTAGCTTCCGGAGAGTCGGTGCCGGACCTGACAGGCGAGTTGGATCGGTACTTTTCTTTTGATAAAAGCATGGAAGATTTTCAGAAACTTCTCGATCGGAAATACGAAAAAATAAAGGATTCTCAACCTGTTGAGGGCCGTCCCCACATAGAGCGAATGAATTTAATAGACCGGATTCATTTGGACGATGTTTATCCGTCATTTGATGACGAAAAAGAGCCTGAACCGGAAGCCGAGCCGCTGCTTCAGGCCCGGTCTCTGGCCGAATCTGTGCATGAGGTTCAAACGGAGGATGTACATGAAAACGACGAAGAAGACGAGCCCGAAGTAATTTGGATCAGCGAAACAAAGGATATCGAAATCGGTTCTCCCAAAGACGAACCCTCACAGCCTGAAGGCATACCGAACCGGGGCGAAACAGTACCTGGTCAGGAGGAGGAAGAGCCGAACCGGGGCGAAACAGTACCTGGTCAGGAGGAGGAAGAGCCGAACCGGAGCGAAACAGTACCTGGTCAGGAGGAGGAAGAGCCGAACCCGGACGAAACAGTGTCTGGCCAAAAGGAAGAAGAGTCGGCCCGCGTCGAAGAAACGCCGGATCCTAGTGACAAAACACTGAATCAGGATGAAGAAACACCTCCTCATAGTGAGAAGGCACCGGATCAAAATGAAGAAATGCCGGCTCATGCCGAAAAAACTTCCGAGCATGCCGAACAAGCGCCGGGAGACATAAAAGAAACGGAAAAAAGCGAGGGCGTGACAGAGAAAGAAATGGAACCGGTCCCGCTTTGGTTTGAAAGTAAAGAAGAAGAGGTAGAAGTAAAGAAGGGCAGTTACATAGGCAGAGCCGTCCTCATAATAATTATCGCCCTATTGTTGGCGGAAGCAGCCATATTGGGAATTCAATATTTTCTGCCGGAAAGCAACGCTGCGAAAAAAGCCGGAGAAATCAACGGAGTCGTAATCGAAACTCTTACAGAATGGAAAGAGGGCGCCTTGAATTTCTTCAAAGGAGTCGGCGGAAAGGAAGAAACGGGAGCGCCGATTCTTCCGGAAGATGAGGGAAATGACCAAACGGGATCGGAGGGGCAGGAAGGAGAAGATGCGGACAAGCAGCCTGAAACGGCTCCTTCGGCAGACAAACAAGCTCTCATATCCGCTGCAGCAGATGTGAATAAAAATATCGGCACAGTGGAAGCAAACGATAGCCTGACATGGCAGCCGGGCAAGGGTTACGCCATTGCTGATATTACGGATTCCAAGCCTATAGAAAACAACTATTGGTTTACCGACCCGGACGGGAAGCACGTTTATTACGATCAGGAAATCGTTGCAACCCTCATAGATTTCGATTCAAAATGGGTGGAGTACGTTAACGGAGGCGGTAGCGACGTAATCAATCTGACAAAGGAAGGAAGCAGGGCGCACAAAAACGTTACGACTTTCTCCAAAGTTGGCAAAGTGGAACAGACTTTCCTGCTGCTGCAAATCGGCGAGATACGCCAAGGCCAAGAGGCTTTTTACGTCTGGACCTATGAAGAGATAAAAGAAGTCCAGGGAGGAAAAACCTCAGTTAAGAAATACAACTGGATATATCGGCTCGAGCCGGTAGACGGAAAAATGAAGATTACCGACTACTATAGATACTAAGGGCAGATATTGACCGTATCACACCAATAAACCAAATCAGAAATTTTACCAGAACAGAATAGCTATATTTATTTTATTTCGGCATTAACATTAAAAGAATAGAATCTGCCGTAATTCGGCGGAATCGCAGAATAACAATAACCTGGAGGTCATTATGTCAACAAAATCAATGTTCAAAAGAGAAGAAATCGGCCAAGGCAACATCGCATTTTCTCCTTCACGCACAACCATTGAAACCGCCTTTTACGGCAACAATGTCAGAAAGGTTTTGGATTTAAAAGAAGCATATCGTATGGCTCAACAAGCCCCGGGAACCATTACTCTTGACATGCCCGTCTACAAGCCGGAAGAGATTGGTCTGCCCGAAGATGCGAAAATTTTGCTGTTTAACGACGGTGAGACCGTCGGAAGATTTGCAGGGGCCCGGGTCATTCTGGGTGAAAAGGGCGTTGTGGAGGCCGATTATGCAGCAATTCTCAGAGAAGCCGTCTATAAGACCAGATACAAGAAAATGCTTCATACACAGGCGTACATCGGTCTTGATAAAGACTTTATCATAAAGGCGAACCTGCTGGTGCCGGAAACATACGAGAATACCCTGTATAATTGGCTCTTAAATTTCCAGTACATCAACGATTATTACAACAAAATGTACGCGGAATCAAAGCCCATTGGCAACGAACCGGACATTTATATCCTGTCGGATCCCGATTGGACGGATGAAAGATATCCCAACGGAATCGCCTATTTTGATCCGGAGCACAATTGCGCGGCGCTTTTGGGTCTGCGCTATTTTGGCGAGCATAAGAAGGGCACTCTTACAATTGCTTGGGGAGTGGCTAATCGCAACGGTTATGCCTCCTGCCACGGCGGCCTGAAACGCATGGTTCGCAAGGACGGAAAGAAGCACGTTATGGGTGTCTTTGGCCTTTCCGGTTCCGGGAAATCCACCCTTACCCATGCAAAGCACGAGGGTAAATACGATGTAACGGTGCTTCACGACGATGCGTACATCATTTCTACGGAAAACGGTTCTTCCGTGGCGCTTGAACCCTCTTATTTCGATAAAACCCAGGATTATCCTCTCGTTTCCGGGGATAATAAATACCTGATCACCATGCAAAACTGCGGAGCCACCGTTGACGCAGACGGCAAACTGGTTCCGGTGACGGAAGACATCCGCAACGGAAACGGCCGCGCGATAAAGTCAAAGCTTTGGGCTGCCAACCGTGTAGATAAGCTGGAGGAACCCATTAACACTATCGTATGGCTCATGAAGGACCACTCGCTGCCTCCGGTGGTAAAAATAGAGGATCCCGTGCTGGCATCCGTTATGGGAGCTTGCCTTGCCACTAAGCGTACTACGGCGGAAAAGCTTCTAAAGGGTGTAGATAAAGATGCACTGGTCTTTGAGCCCTATGCAAACCCCTTCCGGACGTATGCGCTGGAGCAGGATTACCATAAGTTTAAGGCGCTTTTTGAAGAAAGGGGCGTCGCATGCTACATTATCAATACCGGACACTTCCTCGATCGCAAGATTCCCAAAGAGGTAACCATCAACATCATTGAACAGATCGTGGATGAAAGGGCTCAGTTTAAGGATTTTGGCAGCTTTAAGGGCATGAAGACTATGGATGTGGAAGGTTTTGTACCCGATTTCAATGACAAGGACTACTTGGAGCTGCTACAAAATAGTATAGAAAACAGGATTAATTACCTGAACTCGCTGAAAGAATTCAAGGGCGGACGGGATCAGCTTCCTGAGGAAGCTTTAGCTGCACTCGAAGGTCTGCTGAAATAAGCGGCAAAATAAGAGAGAGGTGATTTTTTGAACAAGAAACGAATCGGACTTACCGCGCTCATTATCATTTTGCTGGTCATCCTGGGACTCTTTGGGGCGCTGATCGGTTTCATTACCGATTATCTCTGGTTTAGAGAACTGGGATACACCAGCGTATTCTTCAAACAGCTTTTCACACAATTAAAGCTGGGAATTCCCACTTTCCTTATCCTTACGGCGTTGTCTTATATATATTTGATGGGGCTTAAAAAAGGATATTACAAGCGGGTGGAGATCGCTCCCAATCCGGGAATGAAGGAGAAAACCCTAAATTCCATTGCATTGGGAATCAGTGCGGTATTCGGCCTTGTAATCACACTGACAACGGTGACCCGGCTTTGGTTTGAGATTCTCAAGTTCACCAACAGTACGGAATTTGGAATAGCCGATCCGATTTTTAATATGGACATTTCCTTCTACGTTTTTCGGCTTGAGTTGATCACCCATGCCAACCAGATTTTGATTGGGGTCATCGTAGCCTTTATGATTCTTACGTTGCTGTTCTACTCTATCCTGCTCTCCATGAGAAGGCCCAGAATCTTTGAACAGCAGGAAGGCAGCGAGTTCGAGTACGATGCCGACGGCGAGCAGCGCTATACAGGAAACTATTCACAAGGTTTCGGCGCTTTCGGGCAAAGCATAAACGATATGTTCGGAGGCATGTTTAAAGGCTTCAATACTCCGCCGAGACGCAGAGGTTCGACGCAGCTGGACAAGGATAATCTGAAGCAGCTGTTAGCCATCGCCTCCAAACAGATCAAAGTGCTGGGTGTGGTTTTCTTCCTGATGGTAGGTGTGAATTTCTGGCTCAAGCAGTACCAGCTGTTGTACTCGGGTACCGGCGTTGTGTACGGAGCGGGCTTTACAGACATCAACGTTACCCTCTGGGTATACAGAATACTCATTGGATTATCTCTTGTGGCAGCCGTTACTTTTGTTGTGGGATTCCAAAAGAAAAAGCCCAAGATGATGCTGGCGGTGCCCCTCATAATGATCATTCTTTCCGCCGCCGGAAGCGGGGCTGCAATTATGGTGCAGAACTTCATTGTCTCACCGGATGAAATTAATAAGGAATACCCATATTTGCAGAACAACATTACCTATACACAATACGCCTATGATTTACAGGATATCGTCACCAAGGAATTTGCCGCGTCGAATATGCTCACTAAAGATGACATCCTCAACAACATGGGCACCATTTCCAATATCCGCATCAACGACTTTGAGCCTGCGGAGAAGTTCTACAATCAGGCGCAGAACCTGCGAAGCTATTATCAGTTCAACGATGTGGACGTGGACCGTTATATGATCAACGGGGAATATACCCAGACGTTCCTATCCGCTCGTGAAATTGACGAAACGAACCCCCTGATTATGAATCAGCCCTGGCTTTCCAAACATTTGAAATATACCCACGGATACGGCATCACCCTTTCCAGAGTTGATAAAGTAACGGAAAGCGGTCAGCCGGATATGCTTATCAAGAGTATTCCGCCCGAATCCGCCGTTGAAGAAATTACCATCGATCGTCCGGAGATTTATTTCGGCGAACTGACAAACAACTATGTCATTACCAATACGGATGAGCCGGAATTTGACTATCCCAGCGGTGACGCCAACGTATACACTACTTATGAGGGCGATGCGGGAATCCGCTTGAATCTGATTAATCGCGTGCTTTTCTCCATCAGGGAACGCAGCTTAAAGATTCTGGTTTCCAGCAACATTGACAGCGATTCCAGGATTCATATCTACAGAAACATCCGGGATAGAGTGCAAAAGATTGCTCCGTTCTTAAGCTACGATGCGGATCCTTATATCGTAACCGTGGACGGAAAGCTCTACTGGATGATGGATGCATATACCTATAGCAGCTATTATCCTTATTCCGAGCCTTTCAGCCCAGACACCCGGGTGAATTACATTCGGAACTCCATCAAAGTAGTTATCGATGCATACAATGGGCAAACGAATTATTACTTAGTTGATGATAAGGATCCCATTGCCAATACTTTGAAGCAGATTTATCCGAAACTCTTTAAGGATTTCGACGAGATGCCGGAGTCGCTGCAGAAACATATTCGTTACCCCAACATGCTCTTCTCTATTCAGGCGAGCATTTACACCAAATACCATATGAAAGATGTGAAAGTATTCTATCTGTCCGAAGACAGATGGGAGATTTCTCAGGAAATCTATGGAACAGAACCGCAGCAGATGCAACCCAACTATTACATCATGAAGCTGCCGGGAGAGGAAAAGGAAGAGTTTATTAACTCCATACCCTACACGCCTTATGGGAAAAAGAATATGACCGGCCTTCTGGTTGCTCGAAACGACGGAGAGCATTACGGAGAGCTTATACTTTACAGGCTTCCGAAGTCTAAAATCGTTTACGGGCCTATGCAGATCGAAGGCTTTATCGATCAGCAGACGGAGATTTCCAAAGAATTCTCGCTGTGGAACTCTGCGGGCTCCAGCTATAACAGGGGCAATATGTTCGTAATTCCCATCGAAGATTCCCTGGTCTACGTTGAGCCGATCTACCTGGAGGCTACCAACAGCAGCCTGCCCGAGGTTAAGAGGGTCATTATCTACTACAATGACCGGATCGCCTACGAGCCGTCGCTGGCCGAGGCATTGGATGCCATGTTTGGGGCCGGTTCCGGATCGCCTCTCAACGGGGATGATACAGAGCAGCCGGGAGGGACTCCTTCCGAGACGCCGGGCGAAGGCATCCTGGATACGGATGCATTGATTCGCAGAGCCGTAGACGCTTACAACAACGCAATTTCCGCCCAGCAGAGCGGGGATTGGGCTGCGTACGGACGGTATCTGAAAGAGCTGGAAGACTACCTGAACAGGCTGAGCCCGGAATCCTCTGTAAACGAGGCGGATATGGAGCTTGACGAAACAGATATTATTCCGGATTAACGAATCTTATAATAAGATCGAACCGATAGAAATCCAAGGAGACGGCAATCGCCGTCTCCTTTATACTTGAGGCCTGTATTTTGTGTCAAACACCAAATACAACACCCTTTACAACTTACAAAGGCTCGACAAAGCCCTGCGAGCGGTGGTATAATATTCAATCAGAATAAATTCAAGGCATTAGACATTATAATATGAAAGGAGCATGACCAGTGGATTTTAAACGAATGCTATTTACCATACCTGCAGAATCTCATACAAAGGAAGAGATTACTGCGTTGCTAATGGATCATCCGGAAGTCATGTTCGTTTCTTTTATGGGCGTGGACATTGGGGGCCATGACACGGATGAAAAGATCCCGGTGGGACTGTTCATAAAGGAGATGGATCAGTTTTTCTCGCAAGGTGTGCAAACGGACGGCTCCAGTGTTGTTCTGCCTAAAATTGCCGCATTAAATAACGCCAAGGTCGATATCATTCCCGATCTGGATGTTAATTGGTACGTGGACTATAACTTTCTCAATATAGATGAAGAAACCGGATTGCCTGTGGGGACTCTCAGAATCCCTTCTACGCTGTTTCACAACGATACGGCGGAGGTGGGTTCCAGGTCCATACTGAGACGCACCGCAAAGCTGTTTGAAAAGGAGCTTTTCAGGCTTCTCAGAGAGCATCCGTATGTTTTCAATTATTTGAACATTGATTCGGTGGACGACATCGAGGAATTTGAACTGACGGGAGCCACAGAGCTGGAGTTCTGGGTCAAGACGCCGGAAGACAAAGCGGACAGGGAGCAGCTTTCCACCTCCCAGGAACTGAAGGAGCAGTATTGGCAAAGGACGAGAGGACCGGTACGAACCGCTCTTGAGCGAACGCTTCATTTTCTGGATCAGTATGGATTCGGCATTGAAATGGGACACAAAGAGGTGGGTGGAATTAAGGCCAAGCTTGGCCATTCCGGCCGTTACGATCACATTATGGAGCAGCTTGAAATCGATTGGAGGTTCAGCACCTTGCTGCAATCCGCCGACAATGAGCTGCATATTCGCTATGTGATAAAGGATATTTTCCGCGCCCACGGCTTAGACGTAACTTTTATGGCAAAGCCCATAGAAGGCGTTTCCGGAAACGGAGCCCATACACATATGGGCGTAGCCGCCAAGCTGAAGGACGGAAGGAAAGTGAATCTCTTTGCTCCCAAAAACATGAGGGAAGATTTCCTGACTCCTATCGGCTACGGGGCCTTAATGGGAATCCTTAAAAACTACGAGGTTATGAACCCCTTTATTTCCTCCACAAACGATGCGCTCAACCGGTTGAAGGTAGGCTTTGAAGCTCCGGTATGTATCGTGACCTCTCTGGGGCACAAGAAGGAAAACCCGTCCAGGAACCGGACTGTCCTCATCGGCCTGATAAGAGATGAGAAGAACCCGCTGAGCACCCGGTTCGAGCTTCGTTCCCCCAATCCGAAGAGCAATAAATACTTAGTCATGGCAACATCCTACCTGGCCATGTTGGACGGTATTGAAGCTTGCTTAAAGAATCAAAAGACTCCCGAGGAGCTGGAGAGGGCCTTATCGAAAAAGTACGGTGAGGAGGCCTTTTATCTGGAAAAAAACAGAGCCTATCGCAGCGAAGAGGATGTGTATAAAGCCTATACCCAGGAAGAACGGGATCTATACTTTGGAAAACCACCGGAAACGGTATGGGAAAACGTACGCAGTTTTGACGAGCATCCCGAAAAGCTGGCCATACTTAAAAGGGAAGGTGTTTTTGATGATATCACCATAGACTCCTATAAAGAGGCGGTAATTGCTCAATGGGCCATGGAGCTTCATCACCGCATCATCCCCAACGTAATGGAACGAGTTCGGGAATGCCGTAAGTGCCATCAAGACAACGATTGCACAGATTTGGATCTGCTTCATTGGAGTAAAATACAGGAATTGCGCGTATATCTCGGTCAGGACAGGATCGGGAAAAAATCTCTCCTGACTCGAATTAAGATAGCTTTGGATGAAGGCGATTACCAGCTTGCTTCGGATCTGCAGAAGGAAATGCAGATGAAGATAGAAGACTTGATCGAAACCTACGTAGAATATAAGAAGAACCTGTTTTAAAACAACTTAAAGGTGTGAGAAAGAAAAGAGGAAAAGAGGAAGGCAAATGTTAGACATTAAGAGACTCCGCGAAGATTTTGAAGCAGTCAAGCAGAAGGTGGAATCCAGAGGACAAGGGGATTTTGGCCTCGACCGGGTCATGGATCTGGATGCAAAGAGGAGAGGGCTGCTGGCGGAGGTGGAAGCGAAGAAAAATCGTCAGAACTTGGATTCGAAACAGATTCCCAAGCTAAAAAAAGAAGGGAAGGACGTAACGGACCTGATGGCGGAGATGAAAGCGCTCTCGGAAGAGATCAAGCAGATGGATGCCCAGGTGGCGATGATCGAAGAAGAATTGCAAAAAGCCCTTCTGAACATCCCCAATACCCCCAGCGATAAAGTTCCCGTCGGAGCAAACGATGAGGACAATGAAGAAGTTCGCAAGTGGGGCGAGCCCAGATCCGTGGATTTCGAGCTAAAAGCCCACTGGGATGTGGGAGCGGATCTAGATATTTTGGATTTTGAAAGAGCCACCAAAATCGCCGGTACCAGGTTTACCGTGTACAAAGGGCTGGGAGCCAGGTTGGAGCGTGCCGTAATCAACTTTATGCTGGATTTGCATACGAAGGAACACGGCTTTACGGAGATTTTGCCTCCCTTTATGGTCAACCGGGATGCCATGACAGGCACCGGGCAGCTTCCTAAGTTTGAGGAGGACATGTTCCATGTGCCCGCAAAGGACTTCTTCCTGATCCCGACGGCGGAAGTACCCGTCACGAACTTGCTGATGAACGAGATTCTGGACGGGGACAAGCTTCCCATTTACTATACGGCTTATACTCCCTGCTTCCGGAAAGAGGCAGGCTCTGCCGGCAGAGATACCCGGGGGCTGATTCGTCAGCATCAGTTTAATAAGGTGGAGTTGGTGAAGTTCTGTAAACCGGAGGATTCCTACGAGGAACTGGAATCCCTCACCGCTGCGGCGGAAGAGGTGTTGAAGCGGTTGGAAATTCCATATCGTGTAGTTCGGCTGTGCACCGGTGACTTAGGTTTCAGCTCGGCCATGACCTATGACATCGAAGTGTGGATGCCAAGCTACGGTAAATATGTGGAGATCTCCTCCTGCAGCAATTTTGAAAGTTTTCAAGCCAGGAGAGCCAACATCCGTTTTCGTCGCGAAGCGGGAAGCAAAGCCGAGTATGTGCATACTTTAAACGGATCCGGACTGGCTGTAGGCAGAACCACGGCGGCCATTCTGGAAAATTATCAGCAGGCGGACGGTTCCGTAGTGGTGCCGGAAGCGCTTCGTCCGTATATGGGTATCGATATCATTAAAAAAATAAGGCGCAGAATACCACACCAGTCACACCCGGAAGGCCCTTTGCCTTGCGGCTGCCGAAGGAGGCTGAAATGGCATTAAAGATATATGTGGGCGATATTTTAGAATTGAAAAAACAGCATCCCTGCGGAGGAAAAACCTTCGAGGTTATGCGGGCAGGGATGGATTTTCGATTGAAGTGCTTAACCTGCGGGACGCAGGTTTGGCTTACAAGGCCGAATCTTGAGAAAAGAGTGAGAAAAATTACGCCTGCAGCGAAAGAAGAAGGGGAGCAAGCATAAACGGCTCCTCTTTTTATTTAATAATTTTACAAGCAATCGCAACCTGAGAAAAAGTGGTTGACAAACAAAAAAACTTCTCATATACTGTTTCCTATACACAAAAAATGCCATGACGGAGTTTTGATTGATACAGAATAGGTTACAGAGAGCCGGCGGCAGCTGGGAAGCCGGTACCATAGTGTCATTCATCCTCGCTCCCGAGCAGAATCCCCGAAAGCTTGTTCAAGCAATTAAGGGGTTACGGCAGGCACCGTTATCATAGCCAAAGGTTTGTTGGAACCTGCAGAGAGACCGGATTTTCCGGTAAACAGGGTGGTACCGCGGTAGTATTATCGTCCCTGGAGTCAAACTCCGGGGACTTTTTAATTCCCGGAAAACATGCATCAACTAGAAACGGAGGATTTTAAAATGAGCAAGCTGATCAAGATCTTTGATACTACCCTCAGAGATGGTGAGCAGTCACCGGGCTGCAGCATGAACATAAAAGAAAAAATCCAAATGGCAAAACAGTTGGAAAGGATGAAGGTGGATATTATTGAAGCGGGTTTTGCCATCTCCTCCCCGGGCGATTTCCGGTCGGTCCGGGCAGTGGCGGAAACGGTTAAGGAATCGGTAGTGGCCAGTCTGGCCAGGGCCGCGAAGGAAGACATAGACCGCGCCTGGGAGGCCGTATCCGTGGCGGAGCAGCCCAGGATTCATACCTTTATAGCCACCTCGCCCATACACATGAAATACAAGCTGAACATGACTCCCGATCAAGTGGTGGAGCAAGCCGCAGCGATGGTAAAGTACGCGAAAAGCTACTGCAGCGACATCGAGTTTTCCGCAGAGGATGCCACAAGAAGCGATCTGGATTTCTTGGCAAGGATCTTTACGGAAGTAATTAAAGCCGGCGCCACAACCATAAACATTCCGGACACGGTTGGCTACACGGTACCCGATGAATTCTACGATTTTTTAATCCGGCTTCAAGAGTTCTGTCCGGCTTTAGATAAGGCGGATATTTCCGTTCACTGCCATAACGACCTGGGTTTGGGCGTGGCTAACTCCCTGGCCGCTATTAAAGCGGGCGCAGTTCAGGTGGAGACTACCATTAACGGAATCGGGGAAAGAGCCGGTAATGCGGCAATGGAAGAATTGGTCATGGCCTTAAAGACACGAAACGATGTCTTAAAGGCAGATACGAGAATCGTGACTACCGAAATCATGAGAGCTTCAAAGATGCTTACAAGCATTACAGGCGTGAAAGTGCAGCCCAATAAAGCCATCGTCGGCGAAAATGCTTTCGCTCACGAGGCGGGCATCCATCAGCATGGGGTTTTACGGAACAAAGAAACCTATGAGATTATGACTCCCGAGTCGGTGGGTCTCACAACGAGCAACATGGTGCTTGGCAAGCATTCAGGCAAGCATGCTCTGAGGAGCAAGGCGGAAGAGCTTGGCTTTGAACTTACCGAGGAAGCCTTAGAGAGGGCATTTACCAGATTCAAAGAACTTGCGGACAAAAAGAAACGGATTTATGACGGTGATATAGAAGCTCTGCTGAGCAAGGAAGCCTTGCAGGTACCAAAGGCTTATCAGATGAAAAGCTTTGTCATTAACAGCGGCAACAATATCACTTCTACAGCGGTGGTGGAAGTCATAAAAGACGAAAAAACCATCGAAAAGGTAGCCAGAGGAGACGGCCCCATCGATGCGGCTTTCCAAGCCATAGGAAAAATTGTGGGCAAGCAAATGAAACTGGAGGACTACCAGCTTCATTCCGTAACGGAAGGGATGGACGCTCTGGGGGACGCCTTGGTGAAAATCAGCAGCAACGGCAAGACTTATGCCGGAAGAGGCCTTTCTACCGACGTAATCGAAGCCAGTATTCACGCTTATATCAATGCAGTGAACAAAATGGTCTATGAGGAGAGCAAAACAAATGGAGTATAAAATAGCTGTGGTTTCCGGTGACGGAATCGGACCCGAAATAATTGAAGAGGCGAAGAAAGTTTTGATTCAGGTGGGCAGGAGGTTCGGGCATCACTTTGAATTCAATCATGTACTGGCGGGAGGCTGCGCCATCGATGCGGTGGGAGAATGCCTGCCCCGGGAGACCGTTTCGGATTGCCGCAACAGCGACAGCGTTTTGTTAGGAGCTGTGGGCGGCCCCAAATGGGACGGCCTGCCGGGAGAAAAACGACCGGAGAAGGCGCTTCTTGGGCTGAGACAGGAATTGGGGCTGTACGCCAACTTACGGCCGGCGCTGTTGTTCTCGGAACTTTCCGATGCCTGCCCCTTAAAGCCTGAACTTGTAGAGGGCGGGCTGGATTTGTTGGTGGTAAGGGAGCTCACCGGCGGCATATACTTTGGAGAAAAGGGACAATGCGACACGGAGCAGGGACCGGGCGCCTACGATGTGGAGTTATATACGGAAAAAGAAGTGGAGCGCATTGCCCGCTTTGCATTTAGCATGGCAATGAAGAGGAACGGGAAGCTGACCAGTGTTGACAAAGCCAATGTGCTGGAAAGCTCGCGTCTTTGGAGAAGAATTGTCAATGCCGTTTCACAGGACTTTCCAAAAGTGGAACTGTCGCACATGTATGTAGATAATGCGGCCATGCAGTTGATTCGCGATCCCAAGCAGTTTGACGTAATTGTGACAAGCAATATGTTTGGAGACATCCTCTCCGATGAGGCCAGCATGGTTGTGGGCTCCATCGGATTGCTGCCTTCTGCCAGCATAGGGGAGGGATCCTTCGGCATGTATGAGCCAATACACGGCAGTGCTCCCGATCTGGCGGGAAAAGATATTGCAAATCCCATCGCCACCATTTTATCTGCGGCAATGATGCTGCGTTACAGCTTCGGACTTTCGGAGGAGGCGGATGCGGTAGAAGCCGCCGTTAAGGAATTTCTTCAGGAAGGCTACCGCACTCAGGATATCATGACGGAAGGGATGAAATTGACGGGTACCCGGGAAGCCGGGGACAGAATCGCGGCGGCTATTTAAACCGGATAGAATGAATTTACCAATAAATTAACAAAAAATCTCTTGCCAACAAGGAAGAATTTTGTTATAATATTAACAAAATAAATTCTTCGTTCTGAATGCACAAGGGTCCGTCCCGAGTGAGAAGGCGAGAGACGAATATGGAGTTTCTTGTAGCAATCAATCACAGGATCCTTATGCTCTTGCATAAGGATTTTTTTAACCGAATGGAGTATTTCGGTGAATAAGCAGAAAGAAGGGATTTGAAATGAAGAAGTGGTTTACGTTCTTATTGGTACTTACGCTATGCTTTGGCCTGCTGGCAGGCTGCGGAGCTATAGAATCGCAGGAGCCGGAAGAAGAGCCGGAAGTAGCGGAGGTTACTACATTTCGCATTGCATCATTGAAAGGCCCCACCACCATGGGGATGGTAAAACTGATGAACGATGCGGAGGAAGGCATGGCAAAGCACGATTATCAGTTTGAAATATTCGGAACTGCCGATGAAATAGTTCCTAAGCTGGTAAACGGCGAACTTGACATCGCGCTAATTCCGTGCAATCTGGCCAGTGTGTTGTATAATAAGACACAAGGAGCTGTACAAATAGCGGCTGTCAATACCTTGGGCGTACTCTACGTGGTAGAGAGCGGAAACACAGTTCAGTCCATTCAAGACTTGGTTGGGAAGACTATTTACAGCACCGGGAAAGGAACGACTCCCGAGTTTGCTCTGAACTACATTCTTACGCAGAATGGTATTGAGCCCGGTAAAGACGTGACCATTGAGTACAAGAGCGAGTCGACGGAAATCGCTGCGATGCTTGAGAGCAGTGAAAATACCATTGCAGTTCTTCCGCAGCCTTATGTAACTGCTGTGCAGATGCAGAACGACAAAGTAAGAGTTGCATTGAGCTTTACGGAAGAATGGGATAAAGTGAGCCCGGACAGCAGCCTCATAACCGGTGTAGTACTTGTAAGAAAAGCCTTTGTCGAAGAAAACCCCCTTGCTTTCAGCGAGTTTTTGGATGAATATGAAGCGTCCACAGAATATGTGAATGCCAATGTGGAAGAGGCGGCCGCATGGGTGGAAAAGTATGGCATTGTTGCGAAAGCGCCTATTGCGGTGAAAGCAATTCCTGCCTGCAATATCACCTATATTGAAGGTGATGAAATGAAAACCAAAGTCGGCGGCTACCTTCAGGTGTTGTTTGATGCCAACCCCCAATCGGTAGGAGGAGCTCTGCCAGAAGATGACTTCTATTTCAAGAGGTAAAAAAAATGCCCAAACCGTGCTTGCCCTGATTTTTTGGCTGATCGTCTGGCAGCTTGCTGCTTCGGCAATCGGACAGGATCTTTTCCTGGTATCACCGGTAAAGGTGATCCGAATTCTGTTCAATCAAGTGCAGGAGGCTGCCTTCTGGGCAACGGTATCTTACTCCTTTGTGCGCATTGTCTGCGGATTCATGCTTGCTATTGTCACGGGAGTGTTTCTTGCTGTCATCAGCGCGGGGAACGGCGTTATCAGGGCTTTGTTGGCGCCTTTTTTCAGCGTAATAAAGAGCATTCCGGTGGCCAGTTTTATCATTCTGGTGCTTATTTGGGCCGGAAGCAGCAAGCTTTCCGTAGTAATAAGTTTTTTAATGGTTCTGCCGATCCTCTATACCAATGTGCTGCAGGGGTTCATGCAGACGGACCGGAAGCTTCTGGAAATGGCAAAGGTATTTCATATAGGCTTGCGGAAAAAGCTCTATGCCATCTACATCCCCGGAGTGCTGCCGTATTTTTCTGCGGGATGTAAACTGGGCCTGGGCCTTTGCTGGAAGAGCGGCATTGCCGCCGAGGTCATCGGATTGCCCAACGGCAGCATCGGCGAAAGGCTTTATCAGGCGAAAATATTTCTCAGCACCGGAGAACTCCTTAGCTGGACCATCGTCATCATACTGATCAGTTTCTTGTTTGAACGTATATTTTTCCGGTTGCTCCGCTATATTGAAAGGCGTATGGTGTTTACGGCCTCCGACTCTAATAGACGAAAATAGCTGCGGCCGTATTTCCGCTGTGATTGGGAATTGAGGTGTTGTTATGATCACAGTAAAAAACCTTACGAAGCATTTCGATGATAAAAAAGTAATAGACAATCTGAATTTGGTGTTGCAGGAAGGCCGCATAACCACGATAATGGGGACCAGCGGCTGCGGCAAAACCACCTTTGCAATGATGCTGCTGGGTCTTTTGAAGCCTGACAGCGGAACCATCGAGGGGCTTCAAGGCAAGCGCATTTCCGCCGTATTTCAAGAGGACCGGCTTATCGAACACCTCTCTGCAATAGAGAACATCAAATTGGTTATTGACGGAAAGCCCGATGAAGAAGAAATTCGGAGACAGCTGGCAGAGGTTGGACTTGAGGATGCCTTGGTGGAAAAGCCAACGGCTCAATTGTCCGGCGGGCAGAAACGCAGGGTAGCCATCGTCAGGGCCATGATGGCAAAGAGCGACTTTATCTGCCTGGACGAACCATTTAAAGGATTGGATACACAAACCAAGAAAAAAGTCATGGAATATGTAAAAAGGAGTGTAGAAGGAAAGACTGTTTTACTCATCACTCATGATGTAGAGGAACGAAAGTTTTTCGAAGGAGATTATATCGGAACGATTCCCGGACCTGTCTGTGAGATCTTTCCGTTTTAACGGACCACTTCTTTTTCAAATGGGATGCAAAAGAGGGCGAACCCCAATGTACGGGATTCGCCCTCTTTTGCTTATATTGAGCCTATTCCTGCGGGCAATAGACTTCTCTCTTATGATAATGCGTATGGAGATACTTGTGCGCTACTTCGCTGTTGGGCTCCTTCAGGAACTCTTCGTAGAGGGCCTTGACCTCAGTATTTTCGTGAGCCTTTCTGAGGACTTGTCTTTCATCCTCAGAATACAGCGCGTTGGCCCTGTCAGCCTTTGGATTCACTTCCAGTCTGGCCTTGGCTGAAACGTGAGGCTGACCTCCGCCGTGGACGCACCCGCCGGGGCATGCCATGACTTCGATGAAGTGGTAGTTCTTTTCTCCCCTGCGGATGGCATCGAGCACTTTTGCCGCATTGGCAGTTGTGTGTGCCACAGCCACTTTGATCTCCGTCGGTTTGCCGTCGATGGGCAGAGTGACGGTAGCTTCCTTGATGCCTTCCATTCCTCTCACATCGTAATATTCGATCTCCTGCAGGTCCTCACCGGTGACGATATCAGCGATAGTCCGAAGGGCCGCTTCCGTAACGCCGCCTGTGGTTCCGAAAATGACGCCGGCTCCGGTGTATTCGCCCAGGATGCTGTCGTCATCCTCGTCCTCAAGGGCCAGGAAGTTGATCCTTGCCTGCTTGATCATATCTGCCAACTCTCTGGTAGTTAAGACGATATCCACATCACGGATGCCGTCCACTTCCATTTCAGGTCTCTGCGCCTCAGTCTTCTTTGCAGTACAAGGCATTACAGATACGCAAACCATCTTCTTCGGATCGATGCCGGCTTTGTTGGCATAGTAGGATTTGACCAATGCTCCGAACATCTGCTGCGGTGATTTGCATGTAGACAGATTATCCAGAAAGTCTGGGTAATTGATCTCGCAGAACCGGATCCAGCCCGGTGAGCAGGAAGTAATCAAGGGGAGAGTTCCTCCTTCCTTGAGCCGGGTCAGGAGCTCGGTTCCTTCCTCCAATATGGTCAGGTCCGCGCTGAAGTTGGTGTCGAAGACCTTATCAAATCCCAATCTTCTGAGAGCGGCTACCATTTTTCCGGTAACGGGTGTTCCTACCGGCAGGCCGAAGGCTTCACCGAGTGCAGCCCGCACTGCAGGAGCCGTCTGAACGACCACAAATTTTTCGGGATCGTCCAGAGCTTCCCAGACCTTTTCAATGCTGGTCTTTTCTCTCAATGCTGCAACGGGGCAAGCATTGATGCACTGACCGCAGTACACGCAGTTTACATCTCTCATGCTGAAGTCATAGGCCGGGGCCACTTCAGTGTTGAAGCCTCTCTTTGTGAAGTCCAGAACACCGATGCCCTGTACATTTTTACATACGCTTATGCATCTGCCGCAGAGAATGCACTTGGAAGAATCGCGAACGATGGAGTGGGACAAATCGTCCAAAACCGGTGTTCTCTTGGCACCGTCGTAGGGCACATCATCAATACTCAGTTCTTCACAGAGTTTCTGGAGCTCGCAGGTGCCGTTTCTACGGCAGGTAAGACATTCACGGTTGTGGTTTGCCAGGATCAGTTCCACATTTTTGCGAACCGCTTTTCTCACCTTTTCCGTATTGGTTCTCACATTCATTCCTTCCTGAACCTGAAGTACGCAGGATGCAGGCAGGTTTCTCATGGGAACCCCGTTAATATCTACTTCCACTACGCAGACCCTGCAAGCTGCGATTTCGTTGATATCCTTCAAGTAGCAAAGGGTGGGGATATCAATACCGGCGGCTTTTGCTGCCAATAATACGGTGTAATCTTTGGGAACGCTGACGGCGATCCCGTTTATAGTTACATTGACTTTTTCAACATTACTCATGCTAACCTGTCCTCCTATTTTCTAATGATGGCCTTGAACGTGCAGGCATCCATGCAGGCACCGCATTTGATACATTTTTCTTGATCGATGGTGTGCCTTTGTTTGACTGTACCGGTGATTGCCTTGGTAGGACATACTCTCACGCACCGGGTGCAGCCTGTGCAGTCTTCCGTGATGAAATAGCTCAACAAGGCTCTGCAAATGCTTGCAGGACATCTCTTGTCCACTACGTGTGCTTCATACTCATCTCTGAAGTGTTTCATTGTGGAGAGGACAGGATTCGGGGCTGTCTGACCCAATGCGCAAAGTGATGTGTTCTTGATGTTTTCGGCCAGTTCTTCCAGGTTAATCAGGTCCTCCATGGTGCCCTTGCCCTGTGTAATCTTATCCAGGATTTCCAGCATTCTCTTTGTTCCTTCACGGCAGGGCGTACACTTGCCGCAGGATTCGTCAACGGTGAAATCCAGGAAGAAGCGGGCAATGTCGACCATGCAGTTGTCCTCGTCGATTACGATCATTCCGCCGGATCCCATCATGGAGCCGATGGCGACCAAGGTATCGAAATCGATGGGTGTGTCCAGATCTGCCGTTGTTATGCATCCACCGGAAGGTCCGCCGGTCTGAACTGCCTTAAAGGCTTTTCCGTTGGGACAACCCTCACCGATGTCATAAATGACCTCGCGGAGAGTGATTCCCATGGGAACCTCTACCAAACCTGTGTTATTGATTTTTCCGCCAAGAGCGAAGACCTTAGTGCCCGGGGATTTTTCCGTGCCCATAGATTTGAACCATTCGGGTCCGTTGAGAACGATCTTGGGTACGTTGGCCAAGGTTTCTACGTTATTGATGATAGTGGGTTTGCCCCAAAGTCCTTTGTTGGCGGGGAAAGGAGGCTTGTTTCTCGACATGCCGCGCTTGCCTTCGATAGAAGCTATCAATGCTGTTTCCTCTCCGCATACGAAAGCGCCTGCTCCCAGTCTGATTTCGATGTCAAAATCGAAACCGCTGCCGAAAATGTTCTTGCCGAGAAAGCCCTTTTCTTTTGCCTGTTGGATGGCTATCTCCAATCTGCGAACGGCCACAGGATATTCAGCTCTTACATATATGAAACCCTTTGTGGCGCCGATAGCATATCCGCCGATGGCCATGGCTTCCAATACAGAGTGAGGATCCCCCTCCAAAATGCTTCTGTCCATGAAAGCACCCGGGTCTCCTTCGTCGGCGTTGCAGATGATATACTTCTGATCCGCTTCATTAGCCGCGGCGAAGCTCCACTTTGTTCCTGTGGGGAATCCTGCACCGCCTCTGCCTCTGAGTCCGGAGGCTTTGATCAGGTCAATGACTTCGTTTGGCTTCATGGCAGTGACTACTTTTGCCAGCGCCTGATAGCCGTCAATTGCTATATAATCGTCGATGTTTTCCGGGTTGATCAACCCGCAGTTTTTGAGAACGACACGCTTTTGCTTTTTGTAGAACTGTACGTCGTCCAAACTCTTGAGCTTGCCGTCTTCCGTTTCTCCGAGAGTAAATTCAACAACCGGTTTGCCTTTTACCAAGTGTTCGGAAACAACTCTTGTGACCCGATCCGGATCCATATGAATATATGTAACCTTCTCTTTGCCGGGCTCGTATACCTCGACAATGGGCTCATATATGCACATGCCGACACAGCCTGTGGGGACGATTTGCACATCGCCCAAGCCTTTGGCGGCTGTTTCTTCCTTAAGCTTTTCCAAAACCGGCTTGGCTCCGGCGGAAATTCCGCAAGTGGCCATTCCGACAACTATGCGGTAGCCGTCGGTAACTTCAAAATTCTTCACAGCGTCAGCTTTCAGCTGGTTCAATTGATTGATACTATTCATTCTGCGCCACCTCACCTCTATACTTATCAAGAATCGCAGGAATTACATCCACGTTATCCAGTTTGCCGTAGACGTCATCGTCTATCATCATAACCGGTGCCAAACCGCAGCAACCGAGGCAACGGGTGGCGTCGATGGTAAACAAACCATCAGGCGTGGTCTCTCCAACGCCGATATTCAATTCCTCGACGATCTTATCCAGAACTTTTTGAGCCCCTCTCACGTAGCAGGCTGTACCGAGACAAACGCCGATATGGTGTTTGCCTTGCGGCGTTATGGAAAATTGGCTGTAGAATGTTGCGACTCCGTATAGTTCGGCGATGGGAACGCCAATATTCTCGGAAATAAATTTCAGTACATCCAGGGGCAGGTAGCCGAAAATGCGCTGCGCCTCCTGAAGCACTCCCATTGAGATTCCTTGTGAATCTTTGACAGAATCGATGTACGCTTTCAATTCAGCGTATCTTTTGTCACTTGTTCTGTTGCAATTGCACCCGCAGTCATTTTGCATTTTCTAATTCTCCTTAATTAATAGTGATAATTAATAATTTAATTGTGATAATTGTGTCAAGCCGAACCTAAGATGTCGAAGGAATTGTACTGGCGGTATCACCTCCTAAAATTGCTTGTGTGTAAGCAAAATCAATATATGTCGGGATTATAAACGAGATTAAATTATTATGAAATTGATATTTTTTCTACAATCATCTTGATAATAACATATGAATAAAGAAGATGCAATATTTCTGCCTGACAAACTTTGTGTAAATAATAACTTAACAATGCGAGAACGACGCTGGGCTGCTTCTTGCCAAGCGGCCGGCAACCGGTGATAGACTGTAATAAAAGTATGAAGATCGCAGGGCTATTGAAGGAAAAAATACGAAGGATAATGATAATGAGGTAGCAGGTCGGGAGGTTTATCATGGAGTTAAGGGATGCTATTTATAAACGGCAGAGCATTCGGAAATATACGGAACAGGATGTTCGCCAAGAGGATCTGGAAAAGATTTTAGATGCGGGAAGAATGGCGCCTTCCGGTAAGAACAGCCAAAACTGGCACTTTGTTGTGGTCCGTGACAAAGAGCTCAAGGAAAAAATCGCACAGGCTATCCTGGATAAAAATGAAGTGATTGCAAAGAAACTGGATGAGAAGGATCCGGAAAAGGGACTGCGTTTTCGGAAATTTGCAAAGAACTTTCTCGCTGTTTTTCCTTGATGCGCCGGTTCTGATCTTAGTCTATGCAACGGTGTATTATTGTACCGGCTATAATGAGTATAAATTTGCCGAGTTTCCGCAGGAGTACATTGATAAAGCTGCTGCCTTCGGAATCCGGGAATGCAAAACATTGGAGCGGCGGTTCAGAGCATGGCGCTCGCCGCAGTGGATTTAGGGTACGGATCCTGCTGGATGACAGGCCAGAATTATGCGGCGGAAGAGATTGAAGCCGTAATTAAAGAGGAGACCGGTTTTGAGAAGGAAGGCTACTTCCTTGCATGCATGCTGCCCATCGGTGTTCCCCGGGAAGGGGCCAAGTCCTTTTTTGTGTGTAAATTCGTTCGGTCACAATATAGTTAACGTTTAATACTTTGTTGCAATAACGGATAGCTTTTCGCATTTATTCCACGGTCCTGTTGACATGGGGGGCCCTGACCCTCTGGACTCCCTTTTTTAGGCAGAAGAAGACCACTCTCTTGGGCGTCATCTCTGCCGCCGAGAGTTTACCAGAGGGTCAGCCCCATGTAAACAGGCTTTCGCGGCATAAATGCTTCTATGTTAAGCTGCTTTCAGCAGTTTTACCTGTTCCTGGGCAATCTTGATAAGCTTCGGTTTTGCTTCTTCGATTGCATTCATGCATTTTTCTTTTGTGAACAAGGCATTTCTTGTACTCATTATGTCATTTCGATCGATTAAGACCGCTCCCATTAAGCGGGTCAAGGACGCTGCATTTGGAAAGATCCGAATCACATCAGAACGGCGCCCTAACTCGCCATTTTCACGCTCTAAATAGTTCGTAGTCCGAAGGGGAGTCCGCATGCTTTCTGGTAGCAGCATCACTGTCATGGCTTCCTCAAATCCCTCATCAAGGATTTCCATAGCTTTTGGTGCTACATCCTTGTAATCCTGAATGATTTCATTCCTTCGCTCTCTAGCTTCTTTCATGGTTTTGGCATTAAACATTTCACGGAGCTCGGTCTTTAATCCTTTCTGCTCTTTTTTCGGAGTCTCCTTAAGGATGTTTTCCTGAAAATGATATTGACATCTTTGCCAAGGAACCTCCGGGTAAACCTCTTTCAAGCCTGCAAGTAAACCTTGATGGGCATCCGATGTGATCATATCGGGATTTACTCCTCGTTTTTTTAAACTTGTCAAAAACTCCTTCCAGGTTCTCTCTGATTCATTATCATAGGTGCCAAAATCAATGATTTCTCTACGGCCATCCTCTGTAATCCCCATGGCAACCATGAAGGCTTTCGATACGATGCTGTGGTTTTCTCTTACCTTAAAGTATTTCGCATCGGTAATTACGAACGGGTACGGATCTTTCAATGGACGGTTTTTAAACTGCTTAATGCTTTCATCTAGGCGCCTACAAAGCTCGGATACGGTTGATTTCGAGAAGCTAGCCCCGCAGAGCTCTTCCACAACATTGGTTACTTTTCTTGTGGATACACCTTGGACAACCATCTCCATCATAGTCGTCAGCAAAGCCGCTTCATTTCTTTGATATTGATCAAAGATCATCGTTACAAACGGAACATTTCTGTGGCGTGGAACCTTTAGCGTGAGTTTCCCGATCCTTGTAACAAGAGGGCGATCCCTGGTACCATTTCGGTAGTCGTTTCTGTCCTCGCTTCGTTCATGCTTCGAGGCCCCTATCTGATCTTCTGATTCTGCCAAAAGGAAGGCATTTAGGATCTTCTCCATCAGGTACGCAAACGCTTCATTTCGCTCTTTTGAAAAAAGAGCTACCACTTCGTCATAGTCTATTGTAATATTGACTTGAGACATGTTTCTTCACCTCCGGTTTTGTTGTTGTGGTAACTACATTGTAACCGAACGAAGAGACATGTTCTCTTTTTATTTTTTAATTTACACCATTATACGGACGTAACTCGGGAAGGGGCCAAGAGTCCCGGAAGGAAAGAGTTTAACGAGATCTGTACGTATGTATAGACTATTTACAGCTGTTTGCAGCTGCATTGACTGTTTAAGGCAAGTCAGCATTTTTACCAAAATTATGACAGGGCTGTGGCTTTAACCTGCCTCCTCAATAATAACAAGTGAAACTGTGCAAAAAACCGACTTATGTGTGGATTTCAGAGAGGGATGAGGTGCTACACTAAAGTTGTAATAGTGATGTGCGTTATGTAAAATATTATCAATTCGAAAGGAGCACATCTTATGCATTACGTAGAACCTGAACTCAAGGAGAGGATCATCAAGTTATATATCCAAGATGGCCGAACCTATCAAAGCCTTGCAGATGAATATGGTTTTTCTCGAGAGGTCATCACCCGGTGGGTCAAAAAGTATCGTGAAAACGCTGCCGCTGATACCGAGAAGGCAAAGCAATTGGCAAACATGGAAGAGCTTCGGAGCCTTCAAAAGGAAGTGGAAGAACTCCGGAAGGAAAACGATTTCTTAAAAAAAGCGGCGGCGTTCTTTGCCAAGGAGAGCAAATAGCTCGATACCGTTTTCTCGACAAGTACGCCGGGCGCTACGGAACGAATTGGCTATTACAGCGCCTTGGAGTCTGTCCGAATGGGTATTACAATTACAAGAAGCATCGCAAGAGCGCCGACAAAAAGCAAAAGGCTTCTGTTCTGAAAACCATAGAAAAGCTCTACCACGAGGCGGGAGGCAAGCCCGGCTACCGCATGATGAAACAACTTCTTGCCAACAAAGGTATTTGCCTTAGTGTGCAGACTGTCCGCAAATACATGAATGTAGAGCTTGGGCTCAAATCTGTGACACGAAAACCAAAATACCGTTACAGCAAAGGGCCAAAGGCTTATGCCATATTTGGAAACCTTCTAAACCAGGGTTTTCATGCAGAAAAACGGAATATGCGCTGGTGTATCGACTTTACATATCTGTTCCTGGCCAATCACAGCAAACGATACAATTGCAGCATCATGGATCTGTTTGACCGTCGTATCGTGGCAAGCGTAAACAGCAATCGCATCAATACAAAGCTTGCAATCGATACGCTGACCAAAGCCATAGCCAACTGCGGAGGTAAAACCGGGATTGTTCTCCACTCGGACCGTGGAAGCCAGTTTACATCCAAAGAATTCATTGAATTCTGCCAGGCGCACGGCGTGGTCCAAAGCATGAGCAAACCCGGTTGTCCCTATGACAACGCTCCCATAGAACGATACTTTAATACATTGAAGGCAGAGCTGATCAACCTGAGATCCTTTGAAACCGAAGCCAAACTGTACGAAGAAGTCACTGCCTATGCTTACGGTTGGTACAACAATCAACGGCCTCACTCTTACAATTGTGGATTGCCACCGGCAAAAGTCGTTGAAACAACACATAGCCATTACAACTTTGATTGACCAGAACACTGTTTAAAAGAAAATGTGCAAAAAACCGAGTTATGTGTGGATTATAGGGGAGTAAATCTGGAGATTCCACACATAACTTCATTTTTTGCACAAAAAGGACTGTTTTACAGCTTCTAATCCACACATAACTCCATTTTTTGCTCAGAATTTTGATTTTTCCTGTCGTCTAACACCAAATCGTAATTCAACGCAGAATTTGAAGCAGGCGGCGGATGGCTTCGTCCATATTTTCTATAGGGATTCGAGTATAGTAAAGCATCACCACAGAATAGCCCTTGTCGCTTTCGAAATTGGAAACGGGCATGAGAGTCAGCCCGAATTCAGCGGCGGCGGCACAGATCTCTTCTGTGGTTTTTCCGTTGTTGACAACCTTAAGCAGCATATGAAGACCCGAGCTGTTGTTTAATATTTGAACCGTATCCCCGCCGTATCCATTGAGCGCCGCCGTTGCCAGGTGAATTTTCTGCGCGTTTCGTTTCCGCTGTCTCCGCAGGTTGGTTTGATAATAGCCGCTGCTCATGTAAAGGGCTAAGGTAAGCTGTTCCGCCTTGGAGCAGGTCTGGGTGTAGCCGCTGAGGGATTCTCGAAACAGTTGCAGCAAAGGCTTGGGAAGAACCATGTAGCTGATTTTGGCCGACGGAAACAGCGTTGAAGAAAAGGAGCCCAGATATACCACTTGCTCGCCGGTATCCAGCCCCTGGAGAGAAGGAACGGGGCGGCTGTCATAGCGCAACTCGCTGTTGTAATCGTCTTCAATTATGATGCTTTTGTTTCTGTATGCCCAGTCCAGCAATGCATACCTTCTTCCGGCAGGCATGATAGAGCCTGTGGGGAACTGATTGGAAGGGCTCACATAAACGGTAGTGGGAATGTTTTCAGGAAGCTTTTCTATTTGAATTCCATCTTTGTCGATGGGGACAAGAGTCATTTTAAAATTCCTGTCTTTGAAAATGCTGCGTACGGGCAGATAACCGGGATCTTCAAAGGATGCATGATCGATCCCCATCCTCTGCAGAATAATGCAAAGGATATTAACCAGCTGTTGGGTTCCCGCCGCGATGACAACCTGCTCCCGATTGCACCGGACACCTCGCGCCTGGTAAATATAACGTGATATCTCGTCCCGAAGAGGGGCTTCTCCCTGGATATCGCCTTCTACGAGAAGCAGGGAGGAATAATCGTTAAGAATCTTATTGTTACACTTCTTCCATTTAGCAAAGTCAAAACATTCCGGATCTACGTAAGTCCGACTGTCTCGATACGCTTCCGGCAGAGAATAAGGAGAAGCCGGCCGAGAATCAGAGCCGGGAAAGACGGGGGTAAGGGGGCCTCTTTCGCTTCCCGGGGAAATCTCGCTTACAAAATAGCCCGATCTTGGCCTGCTGCTGATATAACCTTCCACCAATAATTGGTTATATGCCAACTCTACCGTTGTGATACTTATGTTGAGAGATCTGGATAGAGATCGCAGGGAAGGCAGCTTCTCGCCGGGCAGTATATCCCGATTCAAAATTGCGTCCCGAATATAACCAAATAGCTGTTGGTACAAAGGCACAGCCGTTTCTTCGTTCAGTATTGGTGTCAATGAAATCATGGCTTCCTCCGAACTGTACGCACAAAACGTGCATTAACTGTACACAAACAAAAGCAAAACCTATAAAAATGGCGAAGAATTCGAAACCTGTATATATAAAAATACTCACAACTGGCCATTTTATTAAATACAGTATAAGGGTATTATAATAACATAAAACTTTAAAGTAAAGACGTATATGCAACTTGATTAACGGAGCATGAAATGGCTGTATCGGAGAAAAACAATAAAATAATTATGACAGGCGTCATGATGGCTATTATAGCAATATCGACTATGATCATTGCCATTCCGGTGCCTTTTACCAACGGATACATTCACCTGGGAGACAGTATGATTTTCCTGTCGGTGCTGATTTTGGGCTGGCGTTACGGCGCTATTGCGGCGGGAGTGGGCTCCGCCTTGGCAGATCTTTTCTTGGGATACGTCCATTGGGCGCCTTGGACCCTTTGCGTTAAAGGGATCATGGCTCTTCTGATGGGGTTGATGATTGAAAAATCAATGAAAAACCGCAGGAACGTTGTTGTCTCTATAGCGGCCATCAGCGCATTTTGGGTGGCCTTTCACTTTGCCGTTAATTGGATTATTCGCTACGAGGCAACCCATAATCCTGCCAACCTCCTAAGCGATGAAATTGTAGATGTGTCGGCGTTGGGAGCATTTCTGCAATCGATGCAGAGTCAGCTCATGTTGGTTGCTCTGCTGATTCCTGTTTTTTTAATCGTTATCGCGCTGGTATTAAAAAAGAAAGAGAATTACACTATTCCCATTTGGGAGATCTTGGGGATGACGCTGGCCGGACTCTGGATGGTTTTCGGATATTACATCGCCGGGGGAATTCTTTATGGCAATTTTGCTGTTTCCGCTTTCAGCATTCCCATGAACGTGCTTCAGTTCATCCTGGGCTTTTTGGTTGCCGCCCTGATTACGGCGGCGCTGTCAAAAACCCCGGCGGCAAAGTTCTTTACCTTCCGCATACGACAGTAAAAAGTTTCGGGGCCTTCGCCATGTCGGCATCAGAGATCAGAGATCAGAGATCAGAGATCAGAGAATTCCTTCCTTCACCAGATAATTTGCCGCCCGGCTTTCATCTTTAAAAAGCAGGGACACCGGCTTGGCCAACAAACTATCCGGCGCATCCGGGTTGGCTTTGAGGTAGTCCGCAATGACCAGAGTCAGAGACTTCTGGTTTATTTTTTTCAGTAGAGATAAAAGCAGTTCTTTATCAAGGAAATGTTTCTTCATCCGATCCTGGAAACTTTGGACTTCCGCTTCCGTTTCCTTTTGATATGAAAGTACCGCCTCGGTCAGCTTTCTGCGGAAGGAATCTTTGGTATATAAGGTTTGGGGATCCAGTTCGAAAACACGCGCAGCGGTTTCGGCGGATTTCATAGACCTTTTATTCATTTCTCCTTTAGCGAAGGCGTAATACGATCCGTCGAAAAATCCGAATGCTTTGAGTGTATCCAAATAACCCAGTCTGATATTCTTTGCGGAATTTTTCCCGTCAAATACCATGATATCGCCAAGATCCCACTTGCAGTGGACAATAATCAAATTTTCCGTTTGTTCCAAAGGCTTCTTCTGCACAAGCCCTATTGTGGAGAGATCTACTGCCACCACATGAGTGGCCCCTTTTTTGAGAGCCATCCCTACGGGAAGGTTGTCCAAATATCCTCCGTCCACATACTTTGTATTGTCGATATCCGCTATTTTAAAAGCAGGAAACAGGGAAGCGCTGGCCACAATATAGTCGATGAGCTTGCCTTTTGGGATATCCTCTGTAAAGAAATAACGGGGAACAAGGCCGGGCAATTCTACGGTGACGAGACCAAAATCCGTTTCAGAGCTCCGCACCCGAGTTTCATCGATATAGCGGCTTAGCAGATTCTTCAAAGGGCTGTTCTTTTTTCGCAGCAATCCTTTGTCCACCACCATGTGGGTTTGGATTTCCTTCCATACCTTGCAGGCCAGATCGAATTCATCCTGGGCCACTAATGCCCCGTTTATGGCGCCCACGGAGGTGCCGGTGATAATGTCGATTTTTACATCCATTTCCCGCAAGGCCTGCCAAACGCCGATTTCATAAGCGCCCCGCGCTCCGCCACCACCTAAGACCAAGGCAATTTTTCTGTTTTCCGACATAGAAGCCTCCTGTTACTTCTCCTGCAACGATTGCAGCTTAGCGACATAGTAACATTATAACTTTATAACACTTTATAACTTTTCAATGTAGTAAAATCTCCCAAATGCGTCAAACAGTTCAAAGCATGCTAACTTAATAACTTTACAATAATGTAGTAACATTCCAACTTTGGAACGATGAAGATTAAGCAAATCTGACTCTGCTTGATTCGTTCTACTCATTGTTACCCGTTCGCCTTTGATTATATTCATTGCTTACAAATATGCAACCGTTATGCAACCGTATGAATACGGGAGTTTGTAAGTGAGCCGGTATCAAACCGTTGATTTATAATGGAGCAACTGTTCCGGTGTTTGACATGGAATACACCGTCTACTGGAGGAATTAACCGTTTGAGACAATAATCGGCAGGATGGTTAGTCTTTCATGCTGTCATTCCGTGTTAATTCTAACCATTAAAGGAAAAATCAATGAAATGGTTAGAATTTCAGCCCGATGCTTTTGTTGAAGTTAACCATATTAGAGAGAACCCTATAATATAGTTAGCTTTTCGTGATTGCGCTTGTGGCGAAACTAACCATTTTGAAGAAAAGGTAATAAAGTGGTTAGTTTTTCGGTTCAATGCTTTAACTGAAGCTAACCATTTTAAAGAAAATCAAACAATATGGTTTGCTTCTCACGTTTCTGCCCGTGGCATGACTAACAATATTATAAAAATAATGATGAGGTAGTTAAATTCCAACCTTTACGTTCCGGCCAAACAGACTGTTTTAGAGATATTCAGAAACTTGGGCGGTTCATTTTTTCGCCCCTAATAAATACTCAAAGAATAAATTGAGAAATTATATTTTATAAAGCACAAAAGTGATACATTAGAGAAGAGAATGAGTATAATCGCAAAGAAGAGAGAATAGATGGAATCAGAGAAAAGAATGGTTGGAACTGTAAAAGAGAATAGGCGGAACTGGAGAGGATAATTGATGGAACTGCAATATGAGAGAAAGGCGAGTGGCACATGGGTGAAATGAGCGTTGGAAGATTCGAAAATAAGCAATTGGAAATTGAGAGAGTTACCCTTTGGACCAGACAGCATATGAGCAGTTTAAATCAGTTAAAAAAGAATGGGGTCTACCGCGCAAAAAAAGAATATATCGAAGAATATTTTGAAGATATAGCCTCTTATTATCTAATGCTTTATTCCTGGTTTACGGAACAGGCCTCAAGAATAGTTCCAAAACCTGCCGGCGTGCAGTTTCCCATATGGTGTTCCGTCAGCGAAGAATATATGCTCAGACCGGCAGAGGGTACTGTGGTATATGTATTGGAAGTAAGGAGAAACGAGATTGTGTATTTTGACAGTACAAAATGGGACTGGGTCTTAAATCATCTTTATATTCCGAGGGATGAAGAGGATCTGAAACGGTATCGAGAAGAGCTGAAGAAAAAGGGTTTTAAGGATTCTTTCTCCTTCATCGACGGAAAGTATGCAGCCGCCTATCCCTTGGAACGGAAGAAAGTCATGGACAGCTGGATGCGGATTTTCGAGATTGATGAATGGCATCCCATGCGGGTTCAGGCAAATATATGGGAAATCAGAGAGGAGCAGATCAAAGAAATAATTCCATACAAGTGAACTATCAATCCATTCGGGAGCAAACCGCCAGTTATTTCCTAGACAAGTCTCTAAAGCCGATAAAAGGATTTTTGTTCTTGAACATCTGTTTCCGGAGGAGTATAATAAAAGAACAAATGTTCTACAATGAGTGAGGGACGGCCATGGAGCTTTACGAAAAG
Organism: Anaerovoracaceae bacterium; assembly: GCA_050953365.1. Classification (GTDB taxonomy): domain Bacteria; phylum Bacillota; class Clostridia; order Peptostreptococcales; family Anaerovoracaceae; genus UBA1426. The sequence continues at coordinate 61,772 of JBMNMN010000004.1, forward strand.
CTTAGGATTTTGGCGGACGGCGCAAAATATGACGCTTCCTGCGCCACAAGCGGTGTGGAGCGAAAGAACGTAGGAAGGATGGGTAACGCTTCCTGCATGGGGATCTGCCACTCCTGGTCCGCAGACGGGCGATGCATTTCTTTGATGAAAGTGTTGCAGACAAATCGCTGCGTATACGACTGTGAATACTGCATCAACCGCAGGACTTCCGATGTAGCCAGGGCTTCCTTCGAGCCTGAAGAGTTGGCAGGTCTCGTCATGGAGTTTTATCGGAGAAACTATATTGAGGGTCTCTTTCTGAGTTCCGCCGTGGAAGGCTCTCCGGATCAGACTGCGGAAAGAATGCTCCGCACTTTGGTGCTGCTCCGGGAGGTACATGGATTTGCCGGCTACATTCATGCCAAGATTATACCCGGGGTTTCACCGGAATTGATCCATTCCATTGGCATGGTGGCGGATCGCATCAGCGTCAATATTGAGTTTCCTACGGAAGAGGGCTTAAAAAGATTGGCGCCCCAAAAGAAGCCCGCGGCCATCTTTAGGCCTATGAAGCAGATCACAGAAACCATTGCTGAAAGAAAGCAGTTGGGCACGACCTTCCAAAGTTATCCGGGAGGTCCTGCTGTGAAGAGCACCGATCTCCAATATCTCCAGCCGGCGGATGAGGAAGGTTTTTTGCCGGCCACGCGGAAGAAATATAAAGAAAGATTTGCGCCTGCAGGGCAGAGCAGTCAGATGATCATCGGCGCGGCGGGAGAGTCGGATCGAGAGATTATCAAAACATCGGAGAGCCTTTATCGGGGCTTCAGAATGAAGCGGGTCTATTATTCGGCATATATTCCCGTTATCGACTCGCCAAAGCTGCCTTCCCTCATGACGGCGCCGCCTCTGGTGCGGGAGCATAGGCTCTATCAATCGGATTGGCTCATGCGCTTTTATGGATTTCAGGCAGATGAGATTCTGGATGCCGACAATCCGTTTCTCGATTTGGATTTGGACCCGAAAGTCGCCTGGGCGCTGAGGCATCTGGATTTGTTCCCGATAGAAATCAATAAGGCCTCTAAAGAAGAGCTCCTGAGAGTTCCGGGCATCGGTACCGTTTCCGTAGGTCGAATTTTGCGCCAGAGGCGTGTGGCGGCCGTTAAATATGAGGATCTGAAAAAAATAGGTGTGGTGCTCAAACGGGCAAAATACTTTATTACCTGCTGCGGGCGCTATTATGGGGATTCCGAACTGGAGCCCGTTCGGCTTCGGAATCGCCTGATAAACGATGAGGAAAAATCAAACAACCTATTGCCAATAAACGATGAGGTTCAAATTTCAATGTTTTATTAGGGAAATCTCAACCGGCCACAGAACTATAGCTGTGGCGGATAAGCGTAACGTATTTGATTCGGAGAAGGTCATGGATTATCTGTATGACGGCAGCTTTGAAGGGTTTTTATGCTGCGTATATCTGCATTATTATGAGGAAAAGGCATCGGGAATCTATCTCCAGAACCGTTACCAGGGTAAGCTGCTTCAACCCTGCAAGGTGGTGGAGACGGACTTAGACCGAGCGCAAAAGGTGTACGAAGCCATTGAATCGAAAATATCATCTCATGCCCTGAAACGAGTCTATTATCTTTTCCTTTCCAACAATGAAGAAAAGGAAAACATCGCCCTCCGTTATCTCCGACTGGGTTTTCGGCTGGGGCCAAAGGTGGATTCTCTTCACAGTGATCCTGTAGTATACGAAGCCCAGCAGATTGCGCAAAAGGTTGCAAAAGAAGCCCATCTCCTTACCGGATTAGTGCGTTTTTCCGTTCTCAGCGTCGATTCGGGAAGAACGGAAAGGGAATTGCTGTATGCGAAGATCGAGCCGGATCACGATGTACTTGAGCTGTTGGGCGAGCATTTCTCCGATCGTTTCAAAGGAGACCCTTTCCTCATTCATGACGGCAGAAGGGGCAAAGCGCTTTACAGCGCAGCCGGGCAGTGGTATATTGCGCCCCTTGATGAGAAGGCCCTTCCCCATCAGTCCGATCAGGAAAAACTCTATCGCCGGATGTGGAAGGCATATTTTGATACCATTGCCATCGAAGAAAGAATCAACCCGGCCTGCCAGAAGAGAATGATGCCGGTCCGGTATTGGAAAAACCTCACGGAGATGCGAACCTTCAACCATGATTTGGGAACATAGCAAGACCACAAGTGCTTGTTCCGGGGCGTGTAGGAGCCTTACGGCCTTGTTTCGACACATGAAATGTAATAGAATGGTGAAGAGTATGGTGGAGGGTAAACGGGATGGCCCGCGCATGGGGAGGTTTGAGATGAAGTACATTTATGAAGAGTTAAAAAAGATTATTGATAAGAGCAACCGGATGGTTTTTTTCGGCGGCGCAGGCGTATCTACGGAAAGCGGCGTACCGGATTTTCGATCTGAAAACGGCTTGTATCAGGCCCGGCAAAACTACGGACGCTCGCCGGAGGAGATGATTTCATACGGCTTTTTCCTCACCGAAACAAATACTTTTTTTGACTATTATAAAAATAATCTCATCTACCGGGAGGTTAAGCCGAATCCGGCCCACTTGGCACTGGCAGAACTTGAGAAGCGCGGAAAGCTTCTGGCCGTGGTGACACAGAACATCGACGGGCTCCATCAAATGGCAGGGAGTAAAAAAGTCTGGGAACTCCACGGCTCCGTACAGCGCAATTACTGTATAAAGTGCGGTGCGTTCTACGACCTGGACTATATCATGGATCCGGAAAACTGTAAGGGCGCCGACGGCCAGCCGTCTCACATTCCGTATTGCGATAAATGCGGCGGCATTGTCAAACCCGATGTGGTTCTCTATGGGGAAGCCTTGGATCAGGACGTAATAAATAACGCGGTGGATGCCATTTCTCAGGCGGACACTCTCATCGTGGGGGGAACTTCCCTGGTGGTCTATCCCGCCGCCGGGTTAATCAATTATTTTCGCGGCAACGACCTGGTTCTGATCAATAAGTCGTCCACCCCGTATGACAGAAAAGCCACCCTGGTTATCCATGAACCCATCGGCGAAGTCTTGGGCGCCTGCGTGTTTTATGGGGAGTAAATCCCCGTTTTTTTTTTAAGTTGTTAAACGTACCATATACAATATTTTGGGAGCTTATTCCGGCAACTGAAATTTTGTTTTAGGATTTGGGAGATCGCTCTCCCAAATCCTAAAACTTATTTGAAAACTAAATTTTATTCTCCAATGGGATTGGTTAGAATCCCTATCTTCTCGATCTGGCAGGTTACCCTGTCGCCTGCTTTGAGGTACTTGGGCGGATCGAAGCCCATGCCTACGCCGGAGGGCGTTCCGGTAAGAATTATATCTCCCGGGCGCAGCTCGTAACCGCGGGATAGATCGCTGATAATCGTAGGAATGTCGAAGATCAAATCACGCGTGTTTCCCTGTTGTCTCAATTCTCCGTTCACATAGCATTTCAGATCCAGGCACAGAGGGAAAGGCAGCGCGCTTTTGTGGACGATCCATGGCCCCATGGGACAATGGCTGGTAAGGCTCTTGCCTTTATACCATTGGGTGTGATCGTGCTGCAAATCCCTGGCGGAAACATCGTTAGCCACCGTATAGCCAAAAATATAGTCCTGCGCTTTTTCCCTTGGGATATTCATTCCTTTTTTTCCGATGATAATTGCCAATTCCACTTCGTAATCCACCTTTGAGGTGATATGGCTGTGGAGATGAATGGTTTTTTCTGTTCCGATAACGGTGTGGTCGGGTTTAGTAAAGTAAATCGGATGTTCGGGGAGCCTGTCTGAAAAGATTTGCCCTTTCAACTCCTCTGCATGGGCTTGGTAGTTTTTGCCCAAGCATACGATATTTCTTGCCGGAGCCGGTATGGGGGCCAGCAGCTCGACATCCTCAAGGGGAATAGCATACTCGGGACGCTGCCCAAAAAAAAGAGCAATCTTATCCGTCCATTCGGCTTCGTAGGAACGAATGAAGTCGATCATAGAGGAAGGAGCTTCTCCGGGAGATAGGGCGTGGTCAAAAAAATCCTTCAAAAGAAAAACCCTTGCTCCCACGCCGTCAATACAGCAGAGCTGTTCTTTTTCATCATGGAATATGGTCGCATAAATCATACTTTGCACTGGTCCTTTCTTCCCTGTCCTTTTCGCTTTGTGCCTTTTCGGCACAAAGATTCACGCTTCCATAATAATATATATTCTTCCGGGCAGGTACTTCAAGATCATTTATTCCGAATCGGGGTTTTGCTTTAATAGTTCTTCTACATCTACATGATGGAGTATTCCCACAACATCTTCTACAGGCAGAGCAAATGACAGACCCCTGCCGGGGGTAGCCAGTCCCGCCTCTTCAACGATGGCATGCATGATTTGTTTGGTAAGCGGATGCTTAACTAAATTCAGCACCACTTCTTTCTCCGGCTGTATGGTAATTCCAAAGAATTTTTCTACTTCATGAATACCGGTGCCTCTTGCATAAAAAATCGTACCGCCCTGGGCTCCTGCTCTTTTGGCCGCTTCAACGGCGGCGTCGGCAAATCCCCGGTTTACTACGGTTATTATTAAATCATACTCTCGCTCACGGTTCATTTTTATCGCTCCTCTCATCATATCCGCTTACATAGCGAAGCGCTTTCGGCCCGCTTATTCCAACTAGGGGAATTGTAAAAGCAATTCCGGTATTGGGCTTATCCAAATCTTTGAACTCTCTGATTTTTGGAAGAATCTCCTGTATCTTATCTTCGTCCGCAATGCTTATTACTAAGTCCTTTTCAGTGTTTGTCAAACCAAGATAATCCTTTATCTCCAAGCCGGCAGCGCCGTAGGCCGGCGCAATCATATTAAAGGTTATCCCGTGGTCTCGATAGAAAGCAGCTATTTCTTCGCCGTCGTCCATGTTAAGGATGGTAATAAGCAGTTTCATTTTTTTAGGAACGGGGCAAGTTGTGTGTTCCATAGCAACCTCCATTCAGCCGCTAAGATACGGCAATATTTATGTATCTGCTTAATGATTATAGGATTTCGGTTTTAATTAGTCTTCAAATTCTAAGTTAATATAGTAATTATCTTTTTCCAACAGTTCTTCCAGCGTGGTGTCTATGCCGGCCAAATTCTGCTTCTGAGCATGGGCTTCAGCTTCCGGACCTTCACTTTCCAGCTCAATATATTCTTCCATTTCCTCCGCGTTAAGATCCAGAGCTTCATCTTCTTCTTCTTCCGTATATCTCAACTTCAATTTGTAAATGACGCCTAAGATTTGAATGGTAATCAGCGGAGTCATGGCTACCATGGCCACGATGCCGAAAGCGTCGGTGAGAAGGTTGCCTCCCACGGCATCGCAGGCTCCCATTGAAAAGGCCAACACGAAGGTGGCAGTCATTGGCCCCGAAGCTACGCCTCCGGAGTCAAATGCAATGGCGGTAAAGACCTTTGGTGAAAAGAAGGTCAAAATCAAGGCCAGGGCGTAACCGGGGAGAATGGCATACCAAATGCTGATATGAAACAGGATGCGCGCCATGGCTATTGCTATAGAAATGGCTACCCCGATGGAAAGGCTGCCCATCAGCGCTTTTTTTGATATGGCTCCTGCCGTCATATCCCAAACCTGATTGGTCAGAATGTGAACAGCCGGTTCCGCCGCAACTACGAAAAAGCCCATCAACGCTCCCAGAGGAATCAAAACCCAATTACTGGGGAAGCTGCCCACGGTTTCTCCGATGAACTTGCCTACGGGTATAAATGCTACATTTGCTCCTGCCAGAAACAGAACCAGCCCCACAAATGTGTAGATAAGCCCTACGGTTATCTTAATCAGCTGCGGCTTGGAAAGCTTTAGAACCGTAAACTGAAATATGACGAAAAAGATGATAATAGGACTTAGGGCTATGGCCACATGATTTGCAAATTCATAAAATCCGTGAGCAAAGATGGATACCAGTTCCGAAAAACCGGAAATATCCATGTCGGCCCCGGAACCGTGGGAAATAGAAGCGGAATCAAAAAACAAACCCATAATCATGACGGCTATAATTGGGCCGATTGAGCAAAGCGCCACAAGGCCGAAACTGTCGTCATGGGAACTCTTGCCTCCCAAAACAGAAGATAAGCCTACGCCCAGGGCTAAAATAAAGGGCACGGTAATAGGCCCGGTGGTAACGCCTCCCGAGTCAAAAGCCACCGCCAGATAAGATTCTGATGTGAAGGCAGTCATAAGGAAAATTAAAGTATAAAAAACTATGAATAAAATATTCAAAGGTATTTGATAAAGTATGCGAAGAAATGCTAATGCCAGAAAAAGACCTACGCCTGTTGCAACAGAAACGATTAAGACCAGATTAGGAACGGAAGGGACTTGCTCTGCCAGGACCTGAAGGTCCGGCTCAGCAGCGGTAATCATCGTGCCAAGTAAAAAACAAATAGGAAGCAATATCCATAATTTATTTGTTTTCGTTAAATTCGAGCCGATCATTTCTCCCATAGGCATCATTGCCACATCGGCTCCCAGGCTGAATAGACCCATACCGAAAATCAGAACAACCGCTCCCGCCCAAAAAAGCATAATCGTTCCCAACGGCATGGGAACGACCGTAAACTGAAGCACAGCTACAATTACAGCAATAGGCGCAACAGACATGATGGATTCCTTGATTTTGCCCCATAGTTTTTCCAAGTGATCTCCCCTTCCAAAACCGATATTATAATGTCGTTTTCGAATCTGTGGATGAAAAAACGGACTGGTCGCAAAAATATTTCATCATTATTCCTTTTAAATGTCAATTGTTTTTTTCTGACTGCCAATAACGGTTTTAAGCTTTTAAGAAGTATAATTTGGTGGTATAATACTGTAGTTATTATGGAGGTATTTATGAGAATTTTAGTGACGAACGACGACGGTATTCAGGCTGAAGGCATTCGGCATTTAACATCGGCCTTGGCCTCTGTTTCAGAGGTCTTTGTTTTTGCCCCCGACAGCCAGCGGAGCGCCTGCGGCCACGGCATTACGGTTACTGTTCCTATTACAGTCAGCGAATATGATTTACCCGGCGCAACCAGAGCATGGTCCGTATCCGGAACGCCGGCTGATTGCGTCAAGCTGGGTCTGCGAATCCTTAAGGATATGGATATTTATGTGGATTACGTGTTTTCGGGTATCAATCACGGCTCGAATTTAGGTACCGACACTTTGTATTCGGGTACCGTGTCCGGCGCCATCGAAGGCGTCATCAACGGAATTCCATCCTTTGCCGTTTCCGTGAATTCCCGCAATCCGGCCCATTTCCAAACCGCTTGCGAGATTGCGCTCAGGGCGTTTAAGACAGCCGCCGGAAAACTGGATGGAAAAACAGTCCTCAACATAAATCTTCCGGACGTTTCTATGGATGAATTGAAAGGCGTTCGGGTCACCAGACTCGGAGCCAGAGAGTACGATGAAGATTTTCGGATACACGAAAAGCAAAAGGGCAGCGCTTCTTATCTATACTCGGGGGAGCCGGTGGTCTACTCCGGCCTGCCGGATGATATTGACGTCATCGCTGTCCAGGATGGGTATGCGTCCATCACGCCGTTGCATTACGACTTGACCAATCACCAATTGGTGGAGGAGGTCAGGTCCTGGGGTTTTTAACAACTTACAAAACAATATAGATAGATTTCAGGAGGTATAATTTATGAAACCGTTGAGAATAAGAAAAGAAGAGGCCATACTTGTTCTTATTGATTTTCAGGAGCGGCTCATGCCGGCCATGAAAGGCAGCGAAGAGCTTGAAGAAGCTACAGTAAAACTGGTGAAAGGATGCCGCATTCTTGGAGTGCCCATTCTAGTAACCCAGCAATACACCAAAGGCTTGGGACCTACGATTCCCAGCATTCACGACGCCATAGGCGAGTATGAGCCTATAGAGAAAACGGCTTTCAGCGCCATGGGAGAGCCCGTGTTTGTTGAGAAATTAAAAGAGTCCAAAAGGAAGACCGTTATCTTAGCGGGAATCGAATCGCACGTATGCGTGTTACAGACAGCGCTGGACCTCATTGAGGAAGGATATACGGTGTTTCTTGTCAATGATTGCGTAGCCTCCAGAAGCAACAGCGACAAAAAATATGCGCAGCGCAGGATTGCCGAGTCTGGCGCCGTGGGTACCACATATGAATCCGTTCTCTTTGAACTCCTGGGAGGCGCAAGACAGGAGGGGTTCAAGGACATATCGGCATTAGTAAAGTGAGGCGCGATAACAACAATTATGTTTATTTTTGATAACCAGATAACCGTCGGATCGAGAGCTGTACTTGAGGAGTATCTCAACAGCTTTGAATATAAAACTTCGGGACTTTCTTTCACATCTTTATATATGTGGAGGAACATCAATTTTTTTAGCTGGCAGATTATCGGCGACTATCTTTGTATTTCCGGTCTAAGTCATCTGGAGCTGGATAAAAAACGAGCTTTCTTATTTCCACCTCTGACAAAAACGGGATACTACAAGCCTTCCCAGCTTCGCAAGACCATACTTGAAGCAAAGAAGATATTTGAAGAAAGCGGCCAGGAGTTCAACATAAGGCTACTGCCTTTTCATATGATTGAAATCATTGAAGCTGCATTTCCCGGTGAGTTTCGTTTCATTGAGGACAGGCCAAATTACGATTATGTCTATTTGACCAAGGACCTTATTGAACTTGCCGGCAGGAAGTATCATGCCAAAAAAAACCATCTCAATTACTTTAAAGAGAACTACAACTATAAGTATGTGGAGTTATCTTCATCCATGGCGGAGGATGCCATGAAATTCATCCGTGAATTTAATTTGCGCAAGCAGCTGCCGGAGCATGAGATGGATCTGTTGCGCATGGAAGAAATCGCTATGGAAGATGTGTTTTACAATCTGGAGCGTGTAGGTTATTTGACGGGCGCCATCATCCTTGACGGCGCCATCCAAGCGTTAAGCATAGGCGGTCCTCTTGGCCGAAATACCGTTACCGTTCATGTGGAAAAGGCAAACGTTGCATACCGTGGCGCGTATCAAGCCATCAACAACGAGTTCTGCAAGCATATGGCCTCTCATGTAAAGTACATAAACAGAGAGGAAGATATGGGGATTCCCGGTCTCAGAAAAGCAAAATTATCTTATAAACCGGTCAAGCTTATCGAAAACCATATCGCCGTTTTTCGGTAGCGTAAGTAACCGAATAATATAGCCCGGCGGCCTTGAATTATTATACATGAAGTGATAAGATAAAGGATGTTAAATACTAAGTTAATTTTAATATATACCTTATGCGTTAGGAGGGAAAACAAATGAGGGAAGTTGTTATTGTAAGCGCGGCCAGAACTCCCATTGGAAGCTATGGCGGATCGTTGAAAGATGTTCCTGCTGTTGAACTGGGAAGGATTGCCGTTGTTGAAGCCATTAAAAGAGCCGGGATTACGCCGGACATGGTAGATGAAGTAATATTCGGTACCGTATTGCAGGGCGGTTTGGGACAAAATGTTGCGAGACAGGTGTCTATTGCGGCAGGTATTCCGATCGAAGTTCCTTCCATGACATTGAACAAGGTTTGCGGATCCGGACTGCGAACCGTTTCTCTTGCCGCTCAAATCATTAAAGCGGGCGACGCTGACATCATCGTTGCCGGCGGATGCGAAAACATGAGCGCGGCGCCTTACGTTGCCCCCAATGTAAGATGGGGAGCCAGAATGGGCGATGTCAAGCTGATCGACATGATGGTACATGACGGATTAACAGATATTTTCAATAAATATCATATGGGAATCACCGCAGAAAACATCGTAGAAAAATGGGGACTTACCAGAGAAGAGTTGGATGAGTTTGCTGCCAGATCCCAGCAAAAGGCAGAGGCCGCCATTAAGGCCGGAAAATTCAAGGAAGAGATCGTTCCTGTTGAAATTCCCCAGAGGAAGGGAGATCCCGTTATCTTTGATACAGACGAATTCCCCAGAGCGGGAGTTACTGCCGAAAGCCTCGGCAAGTTAAAGCCCGCATTCAAGAAGGATGGAGTGGTAACAGCAGGCAACGCTTCCGGCATCAATGACGGAGGAGCGGCTCTCATCGTTATGTCAAAGGATAAGGCAGATGAGCTGGGCATTAAGCCTATGGCAACCATTAAATCCTATGCTTCCGCAGGTGTTGATCCTGTTATCATGGGAATCGGACCGGTTCCCTCCTCGCAGAAGGCGTTGGAAAAAGCCGGGCTTACAGTTGCGGATTTGGATTTGATCGAAGCCAACGAGGCCTTTGCCGCACAGTCCGTAGCCGTAGGGAAAGACCTTGGATTTGACCCCGACAAACTAAACGTAAACGGCGGAGCCATTGCTCTTGGCCATCCCATCGGAGCGTCCGGCGCCAGGATCCTCATTACGCTGCTTTATGAAATGAAGAGAAGGGGTTCCAAGTATGGTCTTGCGACTCTCTGCATCGGCGGCGGCCAGGGTACAGCAGTTGTGGTGGAAATGTAGCCATAGAAACTTGATTAGCCACAATGCGTTTTGCAGAACATGCAGGGCGACGACAATATAATAACGAACAAAAAACAAGCGGTAATGGCCGCTTGTTTTTGTTATACTAAAGCCATGCCGGTTGACATTTGCAAGGCCGCGTACGGATCTTTCACAAAATCATGAACCGGCTATACAACAGGGGGAAAAGCATGAAGCAAATTCAAATCAATGCCTACGCAAAAATCAATTTATCCATCGATGTACTCCGCGGGAGAGATGACGGTTACCACGATGTGGCCATGGTGTTGCAGCAGATCGATTTGCATGATGCAGTGACGGTGAGTTGCTGTGAAGATCCAAGCGAGGGCGCAATCGAGCTAAGCGCAAATATACAGACTGTACCCATGGGGCAGGATAATATTGCCTGGAAAGCTTCCGGTCTTATGAAGCAGCTGTTTCCGCATAAAAGCCGTGAGACCATAAGAATTCATATTGAAAAAAGAATCCCCATGGCTGCGGGACTCGCGGGAGGCAGCGCCGATGCCGCAGCGGTGCTTCATGCGCTAAATGCCCTCTGGCAATGCAATTTGTCCGTGGCTGAACTGATGGAAATAGGAGTCAAGCTGGGCGCAGATGTACCTTTTTGCATCATGGGCCAGGCGGTAAAAAATGCAGTATTAAACTTTGATAAAGGCAGTATATCCACTTGCGCTTTTGCAGAGGGGATCGGAGAAAAATTGACACCTCTTCCTCCTCTGAAGGCCTTTGCGGTGCTTTTTACACCCCCCGTTTTCGTTTCTACAGCAGAAATCTATAAAAGTCTCGATTTAAATAAGGTTAGAACGCGACCGGATACCCATTCCCTGATTCTGGGTCTTCGGGAACAGGATTTTGAGAAGATTAAGGCGTCCATGTATAATGTTCTTGAGGAAGTCAGCGTAGAGAAATATCCCGTGATCGGGGAAAACAGAGCCTGGCTTCAGTCCATCTCATCTCCTGCCAAAACCATGATGAGCGGCAGCGGCCCCACTCTCTTTGCCCTTACTCAGGACAAGAATTTAGCGAATGCTATCTTTAAAAAAATACAAGAAGATGAGGGAAAAAAGGAAGGGAACGCATTTCTTACGGAAACTTCTTATTGATCCATTCATAATCGGCCAAAGCCGGTACTTCCTTGTCATAATGAAACTTCCACCTGAATAGACTATTACAGCGGAGGCGGGACTGTCCAAAGCCTCTTGACGGTGATTTAAAGGGGGAGAGAACCATGGAATACAAGAAGGATTTCCTTGACGAGGAAAATATACCGGATTTTGCCCTGCAGCCTGCAAAACCGGCATCTACATTTGATCCAACCATATATGACAAACTGTTTGAAAACATGAGACAGTCGGCAGCCGCCAAGGAAGAGTCCCCCGAAGGGGAGAAACTTGTTGCTGCAGATGTCACAACAGAGCAGCCGGAGGTCGCATCCACATCTGCGGAGCAACCGCCGGAGGTTGAACCGGAGTCAGTGACGGCGTCAGCGGAACAACCGACAACTTTCGAACCGGAAGCCGTGGAAGTATCCGAGGAGCAATCGGCAGCTCTTGAATCGAAGGATGTAACGGTATTATCTGAGCAATTGGCGGCGGATGAGCCGGAAACTATACCGGTAACGACGGAACAGCCGATAGCTGCTGAGCTGGAGGCTGTACCTGTGTCGACGGAGCCATCCACAGTCGATGAGCCTGCCACCGAACCGGTATCGGCCGAAATACCGGCAGAGCCTGAAGAATCGGCAGTTTCCGTTGCTAAAGCCATGCCGGTCCATATGCCTAAAAAACCTTTGCCCGTTGAGACGGAAGCGGCATCAGACGATGATCATATGAAAAAAGTCAAATACACGGATTTCCGTAAGCTCAGTCCTGTTGTCATTTATGTGGAAGAGGATGTGCTGATTACGGATGCAAAGCCGGATATGTCACGCATGCTCAGTGTTGAAGGAAGCTGCCAGCTGGCGGAGCGAAACGTGCCAACCGGCGCTCATGGCATTCAATCCATGCGCATAACGGGGGATTTAAAAATTCAAGCGCTGTATACGGCGGAAGATGATGCGGATGAGCCGGCTGTGGTTTCGCTGGATACGAAAATCCTGTTCCGGGAAGACTGCATGGTAAAGGGCGAACCGAATTCTGTCATCACGCTTTGCCCAGACCTTCGCTCCATTGAGTGGGAGCGGATCAACGAGAGAAAGTTCAGGGTACGCGCGGCAATAGAAGTAAATATGCGGGAGTATTGTGACAAGGAATTGAGGCTCTTTGACGACATTAAAAAAGATCAAATGCAGTTCCTGCAGGATGAAATTGAGTTTACCGATATCGCAATGCGAAAAACCGAAATCATGGAAGTTGCGGAAGAAATCAGACTCCGCGAAGGGGCTCCTGAGATTGATAAAATCCTCTGCTACAATATAAATCTGGTAGAAAACCACAAGCAGATCAGCAACGAGAAAGCCATGGTGAATGTGACGGCATATCTGAACGTACTTTATAAAAGCGACGGCTGCCCTGTATTTTACAAGTGCAATACGGAGTTTACCCAGTTTATTCGGGTGGATGAAGGATTTGATTATCCACTTATCGCAGGAAGAGCCTTCTTCGACATTTTGGATTGCTCGCTCACCGCAAAGAGAGATGAAGACGGCCACTGCGCCATTCTGTGCCTGAACATGGATGTGGAGACGACACTCGAGTATTATCGTCAGGTACATGAACCTTGCATCGTGGATTTATATCATTATTCCAAGGACGTGGAATACGACACGGTTCGCAGAGAACTGAACTGCTTCTGCGGAAGCGGGGCGGCAGATATTCCGATAAGGGAAATCGTTGACGTTCCGGAACGGTACGGCAAGGCCGAGCAGGTCATCTACGTTTCCGGATCGCCTAAGATTAAAAACCGTCAAGGTCTTCCGGGTAAAATTATGGTGGAAGGCGTTCTCCCGGTCCGGTTGGTCTGCATCGGCGGCGAGAGCGGTAAACTTCCTTTCACAATTGATCGGGAACTGGATTTTCGGGCTATGCTGGATGTGCCGGACTGCAACGAGGGAATGGAACTTGACGACTATGCAGTCTTAAAAGAGCTTTCGTTTGATCTGATCAACAACAAGCAAATTGCCGTAAATGCGGAAATTGCCGTTTCCGGATATGCTTTTAAGAAAACGGATCCTGAATTGATACATACCGTTCGCTTCTTGGAAAAAGGTGAGGAAAAAGCAGCCGATCCGGATATCATCGTTTATGCGGCGAAAGAAGGCGATACGGTCTGGAAGGTGGCGAAAAAGTACCATACGCCGCTTGCCCGTGTCCGGAGCATGAATGATCTGGCGGAGCACGAAGAAATACGACCGGGGACAAAGATCTTAATCGTCCGGTAGAAAAATCAAGAGGAAAAAATCCGCAGCCGGAAGAGGCAAAAAACAAATGAAAAGACTGGAATGGAAAAAGGCCGAAAGAGCCGAAAATAAAGAGAAAGCGTAGCGGAAATATAGCGAAAGTATAAGATGACCCCTTCATGGAAAGAATAATGAGGACTCTATCTTCCTGTGGAAATGGAAGGAACAATGGGGACTGTGTGAAAATGAAAGCGAATTTAGATCCCTTTCCTTCCATAAAAATGGAAAATCAGGACTCTGTCCTCCCATGAAAGGGGTTATCTTATGGGGCTGAAAAGGAAACAGATTGGATTGATATTTCTGATATTGCTGTCTCTTTTTGCTTATAGCTGCTGGATGACTGCAAGCAGCGCCAATACGCTTTCCAACGAAGATTTTATCCGCTTTCACGTGGTGGCCAACAGCAATACAGAGACAGATCAGGCGCTGAAGCATATTGTAAGAGACGGATTGCTTCGGCGCATCAACGAAGGATTGACGGCAGAAGCCATGGCAGCGGCCGATCACAAGCAGAACAAGGTTATTTTGGATATTGACCGTACAAAAGAATTTATTCAGAGGAATTTGACGGAACTGGAATATGAGGCCAGAAAGATTCTTTCCAGGGAAGGATGTAATTATCCCGTTAAGGCAGAGTTAGCCGTGGCATGGGTCCCACAGAAAACATATGGTAATATTACCTTTCCTGCCGGCAACTATAATGCTTTAACGGTTACAATCGGTGAAGGCCGAGGTGAGAATTGGTGGTGTGTGCTTTTCCCTCCTCTATGCCTCATCGGAGTGACACCGGAGGATCAGGCCGAAATGGAGGAATTATACAAAGAGGCGATCTTGGATGAAAAATATAAGGAACTGCTTGAAGAATCGGACAAGCCAAAAACCCTTAAGCTTAAATTCAAAGTATCGGAACTGTTAAATGATTAATACCATTAGAATTGAATGAGGATCGTTTGCAGTGCAGTTTTATTTGTAGATGACAAGTCCGCCCCCCCGGCCGCCTCATCGGTCCGGGGACTTTTTTATTTAGTTATATGTAATCAATTTTCTATTCGTATATGAAATTATATGTAATGTTATATGTAATTATATGTAATGAAGCTCTGTTCAGAATGTAAGTTACATGTAATAAAGTTCTGGTCTGTTTAAGAATGTAAAGAAATACTACAGCTTCTGCGCTAAAAGGGATATGAAAATTACGGCTTGCGCGGGTTTCTGAAAATCTAAAAGGTAAATGTGCAAAAATTCAAGTTGTGCAAGATTTTATATGGTATGTAAGTCATAAATGTGCAAATTTTCAACTTGTGCATTAGTTATTATCTGATGTTAGCTGAAGTCCATTGCATTAATTGAAATTTTGCACAGATTCGGCGCAAAACGTCTCAATATCCGTGCACAACTTGAAATTTTGCACATCCGGGCGCCGTCCTTTAGAAAAAGGATCGGTCGAGGAGAGATGGACTACGCCTTTCCGCTGGCAAGCGATTGCCTCGAGTCGCCGAAATGGTTGCAAATTCAGATCTTTTGGCAGGCAGTATCCGCAATCTGCTGATAGATTTTCGGCCAGATTATTTGGGTATTTAAGGTTATTTTCACCCAGAGTGAAATGTGATAAAATTGGGTATTAGTGAAAAAGAGCAGAGACTCTAACTTGAGAAAGGGAAACGACAGCATGGAACAAGCAATAGATTTTGCGAATGCTCTAAATAAGATGGAAAAATGGCTTTCTCATCCGGGTATGGAGCCGAAATTACATAGAGAATTGGCAGCGCTGGAAGACCGGTTGGTAAAGGACTCCGGCGATAAGGAAACGAAAGAAGAGATTCTGGATCGTTTTTATAGAGACTTGGATTTTGGTACCGGAGGGATTCGCGGTATTCTCGGCGCCGGAACAAACCGGATGAACATTTTCACCGTACGGCGCGTAACCCAGGGCTTTGCCGATTACCTGAACAGCCGTTACGCGGGAACGGGCAAACGGCCATCCGTTGCTGTTGCTTACGACAGCCGCAACCGATCCGTTCGGTTTGCCCTGGAAGCAAGCGGCGTTTTAGCCGGCAACGGTATCGAAGTTTACATATATCCTGAGCTCATGCCCACACCGGCTCTGTCCTTTGCCGTACGCCATTACGGCTGTGCCGGGGGAATCATGATCACTGCCAGCCACAATCCGGCAAATTATAACGGCTATAAGATATATAATGAAGAAGGCTGCCAGGTGACAAAGGAAGCTGCCGATCAAATACTTAGCTGCATCGATAAAGTCGATTTCTTTGACGGTATAAGAACCGCGGATATGGAGCTGGACAGCTTTATTGAGAGCACCTTCTGGGACGGCAAGCGCCATGAATTGATCAGCATTATTCCCCAGGATACCATAGACGCCTATATAGAAGCGGTAAAAGCCACGCGGGCGGGAGTAGACTGCAGCGACTTAGAAGTGGTTTTCACGCCCCTGAACGGTACGGGCAATAAGCCGGTCCGGAGAATCTTAGAGCAAATCGGCGTGGGGAAGATCCATGTGGTGCCGGAGCAGGAAACCCCGGACGGAAACTTCCCTACCTGCCCTTATCCCAACCCGGAGAAGGAGGAGGCTCTGTTACGGGGCCTGGCCTTGTGCAGGGAGTTGGAAACGCCCGATCTGCTGCTGGCTACCGATCCGGACTGCGATCGGCTGGGAATTGCGGTAAGGCATCGGGATGAGGAGAAGGAGACTTCGGTCTTTAGGCGGCTCAGCGGCAACGAAATCGGGGTGCTGTTATTGGATTTTCTCTGTTCCAACAAAAAGCTGCCCGAAGCGCCGGTGGCCATGAAGACGATCGTTTCCACCAAGATGGCGGAAGCGGTTGTCTCCGCATACGGCGTTGAAATGATCACCCTGCCTACAGGATTCAAGTACATCGGCGAGCAGATAGGGATGCTTGAGGCCAAAGGCCAGGCAGACCGGTTCGTATTTGCCTTTGAGGAAAGCTACGGCTATTTAGGAGGCCATTACGTCCGGGACAAGGATGGGGTAAATGCGGCGATGCTGATCTGTGAAGCCGCAGCCTACTATAAGAGGCAGGGAAAGACTCTTGTGGACAGAATGGAAGAGCTTTACAATACTTACGGGTGGTACCGAAACGATGTGATTGATTTCGGGTTTGATGGAGTTTCGGGTATAAATAAAATGAATTCTATCTTATCCAAACTCCGGCAGGACCCGCCGCAGGAAATAACCGGCTTGCGAGTAACGGAACAGGCAGATTACAGCATCGGCAAGCGCCGGATTCTTGCAGGCAGTTGCGATATGGCCTCCGGATACCGACCCATCGACCTTCCATCGGTGAATGTGTTGGAATACATATTGGAAGACGGAAGCAGCGTCATTGTGCGGCCTTCCGGTACCGAACCGAAACTGAAGATCTATCTTTCGGCGAAGGGTACAGATTTAGAGAACTCAAAAAATACAATCGAAAAACTGCGACAGGCAGTAAAAGAATGGGTAATATAAAATGAACAAAGCAATTATCGGAATCGACAATAGCCGATCCTTCCGGGTCTATTTTGCCATAACCACAGGGATGGTCGAAGAAGCCAGAAAAACACACAATACCGCTCCCACGGCTACAGCTGCCCTGGGCAGGGTTCTGACGGGCGCGGGTCTTATGGGATTGATGCTGAAAAACCCCAAAGATAAGCTTACGATACAGTTTAAAGGAGACGGGCCGGCGGGAGAAATCCTCACCACAGCCGCAGGCAGCGGAAAAGTGAAAGGATATATCTCAAATCCGGATGCGCACCTTCCTTCCCGGGAAGACGGCAAGCTGGATGTGGGCGGCATAGTGGGCAAGGGCACCCTTACGGTGATCAAGGACCAGGGTCTGAAAGAGCCCTATTTAGGCCGCATCGATCTGGTCAGCGGCGAGATTGCCGAAGATCTCACCGCCTATTTCTTCCTTTCCGAGCAGCAGCCCTCCTCTGTGGCTCTGGGGGTAAAGGTAGATGTAGACGGCAGTGTAATGGTATCCGGCGGGATGATCATACAAATGTTGCCTGATGCAGATCCGGGCTCTGTGGATGCGCTTGAAGCCCTCATTGCGGACATGCCTCCTCTTACCGGCATTATAGAAAATCAGATGAAAGAGGGCGTGCCTAAGACCGCGGAAGCTTTGGCGGAAGAAACTTTCCACAAGATATTTGAAGGCTTGCCTGAAAAATACACCGTGGAAGTTTTGGAATATAGAGATATTGGTTGGGATTGCGATTGTTCCGTTGAGAGGCTGGAGCAGGTTCTCTTGAGCATGGGAGAAGAGGAACTCAGGAAACTGGTGGAGGAAGACGGCGAAGCCGAGCTGACCTGTCAATTCTGTACAGAAAAGTACCACTTTGACAAGGAGCACCTTGAAATGCTCCTGCGCGTTGCCACCAAATCAAAAGAGATATTGGAAAGAAGGCGTGAACGCCAAAAAGAGAAGGAGGAGACCCAATGCTGAAGGAATTTAAAGAATTTGCGCTGAAGGGCAATGTGATGGACATGGCTGTGGGCGTTGTGATCGGCGGCGCTTTTGGCAAGATCGTCACTTCGCTGGTGCAGGATATCATGATGCCGATTCTCGGTTTCCTCACTGCGGGAGTGGATTTTACGGATCTTAAGATCGTACTTTCTCCGGCAGGCGTAAACGAGGCGGGAGAAGAGGTGGCGGAAGCCGCTATAATGTACGGAAACTTTATCCAGACCACCATTGACTTCATTATTATCGCCGCATCTATATTCATTGCCATCAAGGCCATCAACAAGCTCAGAAGAAAACAGGAAGTCATCGAAGAGGAAGCGGCGCCTGCCGCGCCTACGGAGGCGGATCTGCTGACGGAAATCCGGGACTTGCTTAAAAATAAGCAATAGCATACATAACATGGAACCGGATGGGAATAGGATCGTCTAAATATTAATAAATATAACGAGGAGAATTTTTCCCCACCATTCGATCGGGTCGATTGGGGGGGATATTTCCTACGTATCTTTTATGATCTTTAATGGGAAAGAGACCTCCCATAATTAGACTGTTGAGATTGGAGACCGGGAATGATAAAATTGGGCGTACTGTTCGGAGGCCGTTCCGGAGAGCATGAGATTTCACTCATGTCCGCTGCTTCCGTGATCAATGCAATTGACAAGAGCAAATATGAAGTGGTTCAAATCGGGATAACCCGAGAAGGGGACTGGTACCTCTATGAAGGACCCACGGAAGGGATCGAGGACGGCAGTTGGGAGCAGGCAGCCAAAGCGGCTCTTGCTGCTGACCCGGAAAAATATGATCTTCAGGTACTTGGGGGTGGTGGAAGATCTCTGAAGCAACGGATTGATTTTGCACTGCCTATTTTGCATGGGCCTTACGGTGAGGACGGAACCATACAGGGGCTTTTTGAAATGATAGACATCCCTTACGGAGGGAGCGGTGTTACCGGCGCCGCGCTGACCATGGATAAGATTCTGGCAAAGGCTGTCTGTGAAAAAGCAGGACTGCCTGTGGGACCCTATGTAGCGTTAACAATCCAGGACTTTGAGGAGAGAGAGCTGCAGCTTTTGCAGCAAATCGAAAAAGAGCTCCGTTATCCCATGTTTGTAAAACCGAGCAATATGGGGTCCAGCGTGGGTATTACAAAGGTAAGGACAAGAGAAGCGTTGAAAGAAGCCATTGTCAACGCATCCAAATACGATCGCCGCATCCTCGTTGAAGAGGGTATTGACTGCAGGGAGCTGGAGACGGCAGTCCTGGGCAACGAAAGGCCACAGGTCAGTTGTGTGGGAGAGATTATCCCCTCGGCAGAGTTTTACGATTACAAAGCGAAATATTTTGACGGCGGGCAGTCGAAGTTGTGCATACCCGCAGACATACCTGCGGAAAAAGCGGAGGAAATTCGTGAGATTGCAGCCAAAGCATACAGTTTACTGGATTGTTGCGGCTATGCCAGAGCAGACTTTTTCATGGAGAAGGATACAGGGAGAATTCTATTAAATGAGATTAACTCCATACCGGGCTTTACGAAATTCAGCATGTTTCCGCTGCTTTGGGAAAAAGAGGGTATTTCTTACCCGGAACTGATAGAAAGGATAGTGAGATTGGGATATGAAAAATATAATGCTAAAAATAGTCGGTAAACAGATTACCGGTGAAATGGCGGAAGAAACGGAACAGCTGGAGCTGGTTACGGAAGGGAAATACTTTGAGAAGGACGGCGTTGTTTATCTGACATACGATGAGAGTGACTTCTCGGGAATGACGGGATGTACTACCAGCCTGGCTATTTCGGGAAATGAGATTTTGATGAAGCGTTCCGGTGAAGCGGTTCCTTTGGACACGGAAATTCGCTTTGAAAAAGGAAAGCGTTTTACGGGGTATTACGGGACACCTTTCGGCGCCGTGGAGATGGAGGTTCTCACTAACGATGTGGTGAACAACATCAACCCCGAAGGACCGAAAGGGTCGTTGAACATCGATTACCATATCAGTCTGCGCGGTCTGTCCGAGGGCAGAAGCCGTCTGGATATTGAAATAATATAAGCATTTTTGGGACAAGGTGAAGGGAGGCAGCAATTCCAATGAATCCGAAAACCACCAGAGCGGTAGCAAAGTTTATTGCGATTCTTTTAGTTGTGGCCCTCGTGGTCACTTCTTTTTCCTTTGTATTCTTCTGGGCGGGGACCCCGGCTGTGGTCTACGCAGCTTCTTCGGAAGAGCCGGACTGGAACCGGGAGCTTTTGCGACTTCGGGATTTCATGATCCAGACGAAAGGCGCTTACAAGGATGATGTCTCCTTCAAAATGCTCATCGATGGAGCTTACCAGGGGATTATCGACTCGTTGGGCGATCCCTACAGCGTATATTACAGTTCCGAAAATGAAAGCAAGCAATTTGAGGAAT
Source organism: Anaerovoracaceae bacterium (assembly GCA_050953365.1). GTDB lineage: Bacteria > Bacillota > Clostridia > Peptostreptococcales > Anaerovoracaceae > UBA1426. The sequence continues at coordinate 82,564 of JBMNMN010000004.1, forward strand.
CCGTCAGCGGAGAATTTTTTGGAGTAGGTGTCAGCCTGGAACAGGTGGGCGGTATATGCAAGGTGGTCGCACCCATTTCGGGAACGCCGGCGGACAGGGCGGGAGTTCTTTCCGGAGATGTGGTGACACAGGTGGACGGACAGGATGTCACCGGCATGACCCTGGAGCAAATCGCAAGCCGTCTCAGGGGAGAGGAAGGCACCAAAGTCACAATGACGGTGCAGCGGGACAACAGGATTCTGACTTTTTCAATGATCCGGGAAAAGATAAAGCTCGCCTCCGTAGACTACAGACTTCTTGAGGACGATATCGGGTACATAAAGATCGCGCAGTTCGACAGCGACGTACACTTGGAGTTTAAGAATGCAAAATTGAAGCTTCTGGCCGCCGGAGCTAAATCTTTCATTGTTGACGTGAGGAATAACCCCGGCGGATACGTGGGCGGGGCGTTGGACATTGCAGAGCAACTCATGCCTGCGGGTCCTATCGTTCATTTTGAGAAGCAAGGTAAAATCGTCGAAACCTTTTCGGCCAACGGAACCGGCAATTTGGGCCTGCCGGTGGTATTGCTGATCAATGAAGGCAGCGCAAGCGCTTCGGAAATATTGGCTGCCGCTTGGCAGGACAGCAATACGGCAACATTGGTGGGGATGAAGACTTACGGTAAAGGCGTTGCCCAGCAGATGATCGATACGGCAGGCGACGGGAAACTGAAGCTTTCCATGTACTATTTCCTCAGCCCCAACAAGCATCCCATTGACAAGGTTGGCGTCAAGCCTGATTATGTAGTAAGAAATTATTCGGAATCCGATGTGAGCTTGGCAGAACAGCTATATAACGAGTACAAAGCCTTTGCGCCAATGGCGGAAAAGAGCAAACCCAAATTGGGAGATACGGGTTTGAACGTGTTTGGAGCTCAACAACGTCTATCGCTATTAGGCTATGGACTGAAAATCTCCGGAACGATGGATACTGAAACCGTAGCTGCCGTAAAGGCTTTCCAAGCAGAGAAGGGGCTTTTCCCTTACGGTGTGCTTGACTATTCTACAATGAATGCATTGGATAAAGCCGCGTTAGCCTATATCACCGGCGCTGCGGAACAGAAAGACCTGCAGCTCGAGAAAGCAATCGAGCTGTTGAAGAAATAATGAAACAAGGCATGGTTTAATGGAAAACAAGGCCGCGGAGGTTTCCCGCGGCCTTGTACAATTCCTATGTTCTTATTTTCGTGATTAGTTGAAATATAGGTTGTTTGTTAGATACTCCGGATCGCTTGTTGCATCGATGCCGAGATCCTTCAGTGTCTGGGTGTCTCTGTCGCTGAGGATTGCCGTGCAATGGGCTTTGCAGCCGTTCAGCAAAAGCAGCTTTTCAACAGCCACTTGAGCAGAAGGATTGGTGGTAGCCGATATGGTGAGGGCAGACAGCACCTCCTCGCAGTTCAGCGAGGTTTTTTCATGTTTAAGAATGTTTGTCTTCAGATGCTGTATGGTTTCCAACACGGCGGGAGAGATCAAGTGTATGTCGTCGGAAAGTCTGGAAAGCGCCTTGATGGCGTTAAGCACCGCCGCTGCAGCCGCAACCATTCTTCTGGAGCTGCGTCCGGTTATGATTCTGCCGTCGGGCAGCTGGAGAGCCATTACAACCACATTCTCATATTTGGAATCTAGGGAGCGCTTATATTCAGCATATTCTCTGGCAGGGAGCACCACTTCCCGGTCCGTTATCTTAAGATTCAGTTCATCCATGAGAAGCTTTGATCTTGCTACTGCATCTTCGTCGATGATCCCCTTCTTGTAATCGCAGAGGGCGATCAGGTAACGACGTATGATCTCCTGACAGGCTGCCTCGCGGCAAATCTCATCGTCTGTAATGCTGAAGCCTACGCGATTTACACCCATATCCGTGGGTGATTGGTATTCGGATTCGCGGCCGGTAATTCGTTCGATAATACGTTTGACAACGGGGAAAATCTCCATGTCCCGGTTGTAGTTTACGGCCGTCTGCCCGTGGGCTTCCAGATGGAAAAAGTCTATCATATTCACATCTTTTAAGTCGATGGTAGCCGCTTCGTAAGCCATATTTACGGGGTGCTTTAAAGGAAGATTCCAAATAGGGAAAGTCTCAAATTTCGCGTAGCGCACTTTTCTGCCATGCTTGTACTCATGGTAAAGCTGAGACAGACAGGTGGCCAGCTTGCCGCTGCCCGGACCCGGACCGTTAACAACTACCAGTGGCTTCGTCACTTCGATATAGGGATTGACTCCGTAGCCTTCGTCGCTGACGATGGTGTCCACATCCGTCGGATAACCTTTTGTAAAATAGTGCTTGTATGTTTTAATTCCTCTGCGGTTCAATTTGTTGATAAATACATTTACAGCAGGGTGATCTTCGTAGCGGGTGATCACAACGCTATTGATGAGCAGGTCGTATTTGCGGAAAATATCGATAAGGCGCAGTACTTCCAGGTCATAGGTTATTCCAAAATCCGCCCGTGTCTTATTGGTGGAAATGTCGCCTGCATATACGCAGATGATGATTTCGGTCTGGTCCTTCATCTTCTGCAACAGTTTAATCTTCGCGTTTTCATCGAAACCCGGAAGGACGCGCGCGGCATGCTTGTCATGAACCAGCTTGCCCCCGAATTCCAGATAAAGACGTTCTGCTTTGTTTGAGTTGATACGTTCTAAAATGTATTTAGATTGTTCTTCAATATACTTGTCTGCATCAAAACCTATCCTCATCATTATCACCTCTTTCCACCCTACTGCGGCCCGTATCCTCTTAAAAACAACATTAAATATTATAACAAATTGCCTGTCTTAATACAATGAAAAATCCCCGAGGAAACAAAATAACATAATTTGGAAATTGCTCTTGACAGGGAGCCTTTGCGTGATAGAATGTTAATAAATGGAAATAATTACGCACTTTTACAATTATACACAGAGGGCAGCCAAGTTCCTTACTTGATGGTATGCATTTTACAACTTAGTTTTATGGGGAACTGCGCTGTTGCGCTGTTGTAGTTTTATGGGAACTGCGCTGGTTAGCTTTATGGGGAACTGCGCTGGTTAGCTTTATGGGAACTGCGCTGGTTAGCTTTATGGGGAACTACACTGTGCAAAATTTCAATTAATGCATTGCCGTTTTACGGAATACTACAGTTTGATGTTGAAAACTGTGCAAAATTTCAAGTAGTGCATGATTATTTGTAAATTTATTCAATAAATATAGAATTTTGACATGCATTAATTGATTTTTTGAACATCAGAGGTCATGTTTTACTGCAGTTTACCATAACCGTACAGGCGCGGCTGGTTTTTTGCACAGCAATATCAAGGGCCATAAGGGCGCGAAGAGGGCGCCTCTGATATCTAATATTACTTGAAATTGAAAAGGAGGTACAAATGAATAAAAGCATTTCCGTGATAAGAACCGTATCAGCGTTGGCGGCGGTCCTTTTGTCCGTGATTTTGGTGTTGAACAGTTCAGTTGCCTTCGGTCAAGGACAACAAAAGATTTTTAGCGATCTGGACAAAAGCCATTGGGCTTACGAAAACATCATGAAAATGACACAGACGGGCTTGATTGCCGGTTATCCCGACGGTAGCTTCCGTCCCGATGCTCCCGTTACCCACGGGGAGTTTATCCGGATGGCAACGATCGCAGCCGGCCTTTCTTCTCTGCCGGCCAAGCAGGGTGAACACTGGGGTCTTCCGTATTATAACACCGGTCTGAACAACTTTCTGTTCACCCGATATGACATTTCGGAAAAGCACCTGGACAAACCCATAAAGCGAGGCCATATGGCGCTGATCTCCAGTGAAATAATAAAGGATAAAAGTCAATGGGATAATTATTCTGAAGTACTGGAACGAATCGAGGATGTGGACTACCGGACTCAATATGAGCACCATATTGTCCGGGCATACAGCGCGGGCATTCTTGCCGGTTATCCTGACGGAACGTTTCGTCCCTTTGAAACATTGAACCGCGCAGAGGCGGCGGCGGTGATTCAAAGACTGCAGGATTTCCTGCTTGAAAACAGAGGGCAGAAAGCTGCGGAAACCGATTCCGGGTCTGAAATTATATCGGAAGAAGAACTTTCCGAAAGTGAGCGAGATACTCGCGTACCGCTCATAGATACGGAACCTTTTGATACCTCGGTTCCCAAAGGAACTTTTATGGCGCGAGTGCGAAACTTCCACATAGATCAATCAGAAAAAACAGATGCGCTAAAGCAGATACTCTGTCGGCAGTTCCCGGAGGAAGGTGAAGCCATCTTTAATGCATTTATAAGCTTTTCCAAAATGGACTCCGGGGGTAAAGATCTTGGAATCTGCAAGCAATATGTGATGGAGTACCCGGTTTTATTCAATCTGGTCGGAGACGGCTACGACATCATGGTTTTCCCGAAAGATTTTCAGGACGAGTATTGGGAGACGGAGCCCGGACAGGTAAATGTTTTCTTCATATAAAAGAGTGGGAGGCTTATAAAATGTGGGAGGCTGGAAGAATGTTTCGTTTGCCACCCAGCCATAAGGAAGAGGAGCAATAAAATGAATATGTACAAAAGAGGGCGCGTGAATTGCGTAATTCTTTTATTTCTTTTGGTTGTCCTTCTGATTGTGCAGGGCATCGATCCCGTTGCCGTTTTTGCCGGAGAGAAACCGGCGCTGAAAACCTTCGAACAGCTGACGGAAGGCGAGAAGCAACGGGTTTTGGAATCGCTCATGGAAAAGGGCATCGTGCCGGACCGGATCAAAGTGGGCGGAGGCACCTATTCTCTCAATGAATCCCTCTGGTATTCGGAAGGGATCATCGCCTACGGGATTACGGCCAATGTGAATGCCGCCAATCAGACCACCGGTTCTCCCAACTATAAAAACGGGCAATACCGATATTGGGGTTACGATGTGAACGGAGGTCTCTACGGCAACGACAATTTCCCCAGGGATTCCGACTCGGGTACGGCGGCGTATAACAAAGATTGGCTGACAATCGCGCAGATCCGGGTAAATCAAACAGCCATAAACTACATCGGGAAATTTGCCATGGAGGCGGGGTTTTCTCACGGGGAAAAATATGACACCGCATCTGCTTTTCTCGATGAAAACCCGGCATGGCGTGGCGCCGGCATAGATGAAGACTATATTTTGGAGCACTTTTATTTTAACTCGGTGCTTTCCGACAGCGGATTGACCCGGGGACAGTTCATCGGGGTACATAGAAGCCGTTATGACAATAAACTCTATTATCAGACTTTTTCCGTGAAAGGGGAAGTGATGCTCTTTGAAGTTCCGCCGGAAAACCCTGTGCCTCAGGAGCCGGAAGAACCGGAACCAATTCCTCCTGAGCCCGGATCGGATATCCATGCGGATGCGGAGCTTTTCCTTCCGCCCGTTACCTATGTGGGGCATCCCGCCCTTGCGGAAGACAATTCCGTTTTCTGGGTGGAGGGAGAAGCCTGGTCGGCGGCCAGAGCCTATTCGGAGGGCAAGGCTGACAACCGGTTTACATCCGGTGGCGGTTCGGTGAAGCGCATTTCAAGTACACGTGCCACCGTCACATATTCGGCGCCGGGCGATTACGATGTGACCCTTAGAGTAACACCGGAAGGCGGCAGCGCGGTTTACGATACAAAGTCCATTCAAGTATTGGATACGCCTGCCATTATCTACAACCTTACCGGCCCGCTAAAGCAGAACCGAAAAAATACCCTTCATATTTCGGTTGCGAAAAATCCCGGCGTAGATTTAACTGCCCTTTGGGTCAAGCTGGAACACCCTGCTACCGGAGAATCGGTAACTTTGCATCATAGGATGGGCGCAGGCGAGAACAACGCAGCAGAAGGCCCGACCATTAAAACAAGGCCTATTGAAGCGCTGGCATCCGATTCCTATTTCATCAACTGCCGCGTGGATTTCCTAACAAAAAACACGGAAAACACCGACTACAGCCTCACTATTTATGCGCAGGAGAAAAACGGGAAAAGCGATCAGGCAACCTACGATTTTTCAGTGGCTCAGGACAAACCTCCTGAAGCAAATATCTTTTTGGAATCCTGCTATATTCGCAACGAAGCATCTAACAAAGCGCAGATAATTGCAGAGGACGGTACGGTTACCGACGGTGATCAGGTTGAGCGGGCATGGTTTTATCGGGAAACAGATGATGCGGAATGGATTCCCGTTGCTTCTATGGAAGGCTACACGGATTACTCTTTCGGAAGCGGGAAAAAGATCAGCTTCTTAAAAGAGGGAGTGGGACCTTTTGAAATGAAACTGGCTGCAAAAGACGTATGGGTGGAGGAAACCCTTCCCGAATACATTTCAGAAAGTGACTATCTGACTGGGGAAACTGTCTGCTCATCTGAAGTGATCAATGTAGCGCCGGTGGTCAGTCTGAGTCCCATTTCGGCGAAGACGGCGAATATAACCATTTTGGCGGGAGGTGAAACCGAATTCAATCGGATAAAAGCTAACCTGTCGCGTTTGGAGCAAGAACTATTAAGACAAAGAGTAGACGCCCATATCATTCTTGAGAAAATGACGCCTGCAGCTTCCGAACCCGGCGGCCAAGCCGCAACGAGGACCATGACGGTAAGCACTCCATTCGGATATGAAGGAGAGTGGACATTTTACGATGACGAAAATTATATAGTAGACGATGAGAGGCTCTATAAAATCGATGCAAGCTGGCCAAGCACGGACAGCGGCGGCTACCCGGAATCTCCATATACCATAAGCTGTTGGAATTGGGATGCGGTTTCCGGAGAAAAGAAATGGACTTTTACCTTTACTGAGCAGCTGCTGCCCGTACCGAAAAGCGGCCCCTGCTTCACGCAGGACGATACGGGGATGTACCTGTATTTTGTGGCGAGCGGGAAGACGTTAATCCTGACAAAGGATACGGGTTCATTCCTTACGCTTCTAAACATGGAAGTGGGGAAAAACTGCTTTGTAGAGAAGGATTTCATCTACACCATTAAAAAGGATGGAATATACAGGATATCTGCATTGTCCGGCCGGGTGGACAAGATCTTCAACGGCGCTATTCTGGAGGGAGTATGCAGACGATTGGAGGGAAGGGTACATTTCGTAACGAGTCAAAGCGAATCCATGTTTCGCGGTCTTTTTGATCCCGAGAACGGAAGCGTGGACCTTGAACCTCTGGCCTTTGAGTCTCAAGAATTCGGTCTGCCCGTACACACGCTGTTGGGTGTGGACGTTGAAGGAAACCTGATCATCAATACGGTCACTCGGAAAAGGACCAGCTACGGAGATCTGGAGAATACCTATATCACCTGTGCCCGGGTCTACGGGAGGGACAACCGGTTGCTTTTTGCAGCGCCGGGGTTTAGCTCCAACCCGTCGCCTAAATGTACCGTGACCCCCGTCTACGATGAAGGAGGGCGTTGCAATTATATTGTCTACACGTGGGACAAAAGCAGCAAGAGCAGTTACAGCAATTACGCCTACCTGTACGGCGTACGGAACGGTTACGTTAAACAGGCCGGCATGAGCGGTTCTGAGGAACTCACTGTCTCCAATCGCGTGCCTTTTGCAAGGGAAATTGACGGCCGGGTTTATGTATGCAACGGCGCGTATTGGGTGTGGGTTTATAATATGGGATACGGCATCTACCCTCAGAGGACCAAGGTATTCGTATTCGATCCGGAACAGGATACGGTGCGAAGCGGAAACTATTACGGCGAGTTGGGGATTCCGCTCAGCACCATTGAAAACGGGTTCTCCTCCGATGTGCTTACCGCCGTTCAGGCGGGATATAACACGCCGGGCGCCGGCGAGAGCCGGACTTATGTATTGAAGTGGGATCAGTCTCTTCCCCGGATCCTTAACCGTTATGTTTCAAAACATTTCAAAGGAGGAAAGGACATCAACGCCCTGATCCTCTATGATGAGACGAATGACGTAGCAGGATATGACGAATCTCTGCCTCTTTTCGATTCCCTGCGTTCCCGGGTAGAAGGACAAAACGGCAGGCTGATTTTGGCGGATCGGGATTTGGTAGAAGGGGAAGGGCTGGGAGACACTATACTTGCCGTCGGGGATAAGGAAAAGAACCTGCTTGGGGTTTCAGTGGAAGGGGGGCAGGCGGGCAGCATTGCGAAAACCTATAGATTAGAGCCGAACCAAACCTACTATTACGAGTATGAAATCAAACGAGCCGACGGCGTTGCAGAAGATTCGTTGGAAATATTCCACCTGACCGAAGCCCAGCGGGGGGCGCAGTTTGCATCCGACGGATACCGGACTATAGAATCATATTATGAAGATTTCGAGGATAAGGATACGAATCCTTTCTTCACTTTGGTCCCGGATTGTATTGACGAGGGTTATTATAAGGGAGCTAACCTTTATAAGAAGAGCAGCAAAAATACCTATGGTTACCACCCTCATTCGGCAGATTCCACCAAGCTGACTTTCACCGTCCCGGAAGGGAAAAAAGGGTTTTTGTCCTTTGACTATCTTCTTCAGAAACAATATGAATACGGCGGCGGCGCATCCAATTGGACCCAAAGCTACGTAAAGATTGACGGGGAATTGTGGAAGGCCTGCGCTCCAAATTCCGGAACGGGACATTACAGCCACCCTGAGCTGCTGCAGCCGGGTGAGCATGTTCTGACCTTTTTTGCCAGCGAATACGGGAGCCAGATCTGGGCGAAGATGTGGCTTGATAACATAAGGGTGGATCTTTTAGAGCAGGCGGAAGGAGACTTGTCTTTGACGGCGGAGTCGGAAAATGTTCTCATAGAACCCCTTTCGGGAGGCTATATATCTGTGGAAGGCAGTTTCAGGACGCTGCCCCGGGTGGTTTCCTACGGGCACGTAGACAATGCAACGGTAATCGATGGAGAGATCGGATCTGTAGCGCATACAGTTTGGACTAACACCAATCCGGACCGAAAGGCTTTCGATTTCCGGATCCCCGACGGGAAAACTGCTATATTTACTCTAGTTTCTACCCTATCCAAACCCAGATGGAAAAACGACCGAAACTATGCCGTGTCCTACCAGCTCCCTCTCTATTATGCAAATAAAGAGGACGGATGGATTTACCATCGATGGAATTGCCTTGCGAAAAATAAGTACAGCGAGGATGCGATGCGCAATTGCCCTGACGATTACAAGCTGAATCCGGGCGAACTGGAGGGAACGAAAACCTTTTCTTTGACCGCCTCTTCCTACAATAACACCTCGGGAGATTTCACAAACATTACCTCCGTCATTGTGGACTCCGGTCATAAAAATTGGGGTAAGCAGGATTATTTTCTCACCGGAGCCGGCGGCAATATAAAATACTTCCTCCAAAAGCAGGCGTACACCGGCGCAAAGCTGACATTCCGACTGCCGGAGGGAGATCACCTTATTCGAAATCTAAAGCTGTATACCATACGTGACGGGATCAAGGTTTATGCGGAAGCCGAGGCGTTTTCCGATTCCTCCGCTCTGGCCAAATGGACGGCCCACAACGCAAATGCCGCCATTATACAGGAATTGCCGGCGGATAAGGAAGAAAAAGGCTTGGTCTATAAACTCAACGAACTGGTAGGGTATGGAATTGACTATTACGACTATGAAGAGGATCCTTCCAAAAAGCAGTATTGGCGCTACACTCACACGCCGTTTAGCATGGGCCCGCATCCGGATGCGGCGGTTATTTTGGATGATGCAGGCGAAGTTGTGTCGATAACGGGAACCGTCTTGAATGAACCGATTCAGCGCTTTTCCGTGGACGGGAAATATACGGTGGAACACTGGCAGGAAGACAATACAACGAGACCTGCGGTGCCGGAAGGCAATCCGCATTACGACAAACCATCCAATGTGGAAACGCTGACATTTTATGTGGAGGGAGGCGGCAGCGGACCTTGGATCGAGTCCGTCGCTACTGTTCCGAAGGTGGTAAAGGAGGGTGACAATTACCGCTTGCGGATCTGCGTGAACGATGCGGAAAAAGATGAACTGCGGCTTACCACAGAGCTGTACAAGGACCGGGCATTGATCTTTTCGCAAAATCATGCAGGGATCCGCGTCGATGCTACGGGAATCTATCCTCCGGTACTGACAGATTTGGTGCCTGTTCCGGCTGAGATTGGCAGGTATGAGGTGGTCTGCACTGTGAGAGACCAGACGGGAGTCGGTATGGCAAGCTATAGCTTCGTCGTTGTTTCGGACGGAAAGATCACCGGCCGGGTTTACCACACCGACGAATGGGATAAAAACCGCAAGAAATATAATATATCCCTATTCGGGGAAGAATTTAATCAGAAAGTTTCCTATGAAGAGTACATTGCCATGAAAGCGCCAAGAAAACGCGGCACCAATGTATTTTGGTCCGGAGAGCGCTTCCTGCTTTCTGCCGAAGTAGGGGGCGCTCCGAAAAGGGTTTCGGTTGAAATCCCGGGGACAGGATATCAGACTCTATTAACGTCTACGGGTACGAAAAATTCACAAGGGGAGACCGTATACCAAGGAGAACTTTGGGATAGAACCATGCTCAACCGGTGGGGAAAAAACAAGCCTCAGCAGGTAACTTTCCGTTTCATTGCTGAGTATGAAGGCGGAGTAGAGAAAACTTTTGAAGAAACCGTTATCGTTGACAGTACCACAGATTATTGGCTGCTGCACAGGTTGTGGTAGCAGATAGTGAACGGCCCGTAAGAATCTTTGGTTAGCTGATTGAAAGTTTCAAATAGATCTAATATCGCGAGGAATATATTGGAAATGTTGAGACATATTATTCTTGGATATTAGATCTATTTGCATTTAATAGCTTTTTTATTCTAACACTTTTATTGACTAGAATGATTAGAAAGTGTTAGAATAATATCAGATTGGTGAAGGAAGGGACTGAAACAAGTGATTAAAGATACGGACGGGGATAAATATGAAGAGATGCGTTCTTTCAACCAAAATTTAGATTTTGAAACTACGTCAGAAGAATTTAAAAAACACGGTATGAATTTTGGCAAAGAACAGATGAGAACGCTTGGACTTGTCAATACGGATGGTCTTTTTACCAACTTGGGTTTACTGCTTTCCGATCAAAATCCTTATACAATAAAAGCGGCAGCGTTTGAAGGAACGTCAAAAACAACTGTGAAAGACAGGTTTGAATTTACTGGGTCACTGCTTAAACAGTTGAATGAAACGTATCAATTCATTGATCGCTATAATCGAACCAGAGCAGAGTTTTCCGGACTGCATCGCATTGACATACGTGATTATCCGGAGGCTGCTTTGCGGGAGGCACTATTAAACGCAATCATACATCGTGATTATGCGATGGGAGGAAGTACCTTTGTCAGTATTTTTGACGATCGCATTGAAATTGTTTCGATTGGGGGATTAATCAAAGGATTAACGGTTGATGATATCATGTTGGGAATATCCTTGCCGAGGAATGAACGATTGGCAAATATTTTTTATAGATTAAAGCTGATCGAGGCATATGGTTTCGGAATGCAGAAAATCTTTGGTTCTTATGAAGGAAAGACTATTAAACCGCAAATAAAAAGCACAAATAATGCGTTTAAGGTAGTTCTGCCTAATGTCAATGAAATTGCAGCAGGTAGACTTGGATTAAATGACAATGAAAATGCTATTATGGAGTTGTTGGATAAAGAATACAGCGTTACACGGGCAAAAGTACAGGAAACTCTTTCCTTGTCACAATCCATGTCGATTCGCTTGCTTAAGCAGCTGACGGATAAAGGCCATATCAAGCCGGTAGGGAACGGAAAGAACAGAAAGTATATAAAATTAAAGTAATGCGATTGAATTGAAAATAGAAAAGTCGGGTCGCCATATGGTAAACACATTATTAAAAAGGGAGAGGCAACAGAAATGACCAAAGTGGTTTTGCAGGATTGCCACGAGTACGATATCGATTTATTGATAGATAAGATCAACGCCGGCGTGGCGCTATTGGGCGGATGGGAAACCATTGTATCGCCGGGAATGACAGTGCTTCTTAAAGTGAATCTAATCGGACCGAAGCCTGCCGATTCGGCAGCAGTTACGAATCCCATGTTTGTTCGGGCATTGACAAGAATTTTAAAGAATCTGGGATGCACTGTTTGGATCGGCGACAGTTCCGGCGGCGCCATTGCCGGAATTGCGCCTACTGGCCGGGCTTTTTCCGTTTCGGGAATTGAAAAAGTGGCAAATGAAGAGGGAGCCATTATAAAAAACTTCGACAGGGAAGGCGCTGTGGAAGTGGCCATTGAAGGCGGCCATGAGGAGAAAATGTATTTAGCAAAACCCATGTTTGAGGCGGATGTGGTCATCAACCTTCCCAAACTGAAAACCCATATGGCTCACATTTACACCGGTGCGATTAAAAATCTTTTCGGATGTATTCCGGGATTGAAAAAAGCGGAATATCATCGCATAGCCCCCGACCCGAAAGACTTCGGCATGATCATAGCCGATATTCACAAAGCAACCAAAGTGGATCTCCACATCATGGACGGAATATATGCCATGGAGGGCGAGGGGCCTACTGCCGGCCAAAGGTATCATGCGGGGAAAATTCTGATGAGCAGGGATCCCTTGGCTCTGGATACGGTGGCTGTGGCCATGCTGGGGTTGAAAGCAAAAGACGTTCCCATTCTGGTGAGCGCTCGGGAGAGACAACTGGGATGTTCGGACCTGAAAGAAATTGAAATCTTAGGAGATTACGATTCACCCCCGAGGCTTGCAAATTTCAAACTCCCCATTTTACGCAGCGCAAGAAGGCGCAACCAGTGGATTATAGGCGCGGTTGTCCTTTTTTTGAAGACAAGACCGAAAATCAACAAGAAAATCTGCAAGCACTGCAATATGTGTGTCGAAAGCTGCCCTGTGCAGGCGATCGACAGGAACACCAAGAAAATAGATTACAGTATATGCATCGAATGTATGTGCTGTCATGAACTGTGTCAGTATAAGGCGGTGAAACTCAGAAGAGTCAACCCGTTGATGGAAGCCGTCGTGCGAGTCGGGTCATGTTTCGGGGTAAAAAGTTAATTAGCAATTAAGCAATTATTTCCATTCTTTATTCCGGGAAAGACAGAACAATTACCGAGAAAAGAGGAACTTTTAACAGTCTTGTTGCGTCAGATATTATCGCCTTGATAAAGTCGTGTTTTAATGCACCAAACGAGGGGAATTAAAGTATTTACCTGGAGGAACTTTGACAATGTATTGTAGTAAATCCGGATAAGAAATAATTTCTTTCAGCAACACTTTACATTTATGATATAATAAAGCAATAAAATTCTTTCGCTGCTTTCGGAAAGAATTTACACCAAGATACTTTCATCATTATATATAGTGTTCGCTTGTGTGCAATTAGAATACAATTGGATATAGTGGGGCAGGACGATCAAAGGCGTAGATATGACCGTAAAACTTGCGAAAAAGTGCATCTGTATTGGAACCATAATCATAATGTAACACCTCTGTAATGGACAAAAAATGATACCTTGCTATAATAAATCCATAGGGTGAAAGTGCCCAAAAAACGATCGAAAGCCCTTCAAAAACCTTTATTACAGTAATATTACAATTGAAACAAGTTGTTGACTGTGAGAGAGGAGCGGGGGGTATAATCGAGGGTGATAGATCATGCAGACGGGTTTTCCCGTGTGCGTATCTATATAAAATGTCAAATTATCTTCAGAAGGGGAGGATAATTTGAACTAAATCATTAATACATACTCCCCTTCGAAGACAAAATCCTAAAGGAGGAATATTAAATGAGAAAAGTACTATCTTTCGTACTGGTACTGTCTCTGGTTCTGGGAAGCTTTGGAATGGCTTTCGCAGCTCCTCTGTCTGACGTTGCAGGCGAGAAATGCGAAGACGCCGTTAACGTGCTGACCAAGCTTGGAGTAGTCAGCGGTTATCCCGATGGCACCTACAAGCCGGACCACAGTTGTAACCAGAGCCGAGATGGCAGTCATCGTAGTCAGAGCCCTGGGCCTTGCAGATTATGCAATGGGCACAGCCAGCTTCTCTGACATGGCTGGCCACTGGTCCAACCCCTATGTAGCTTATGCAACAAGCCTGGGCATCATCGCGGGTTATCCCGATGGCACATTCAGACCGGACAAGACCGTATCCTATGACGAAGCAGCTACCATGCTGGTTGCAGCTCTGGGCTACAACGCAGACAGCCTGACAGGCACATGGCCGGCAAACTTTGTTGTAAAAGCAAAGAGCCTTGGCATCCTCGATGGAATTAAAGCAGGTCCTGCCGGAGCCAACAGAGGCGACATCGCAATTATGGCATTCCAGACTCTGGGCGCAAAAATCGGAAGCACAGACAAGGACGGCAAGTGGACTGCAAATGATCCGGCCGACACCATGCTTGAAAGACTGGGCGCAAAAGTATATGTATCAGAAGCAGATGCAGATGATGGCAAGGACGAAACAGCTTTTGTACTGGACGAGACATGGGCCGAGAATGCAGTCGTTAATGTCAGAGATTTGCTGGGTGCTTATGTAACTGCATACGTAAATGATGATGACGAAATCATCGCAATCAAAGATGTCAAATCCACTTTCCTGACAGGCGAATTTGAAGATGCACTTGCAGTAGATGAAATCTTTGCAGCAGATAAGGATTATGACATAAGAGATTTCACTGATGCCGATGTAGAGTATTTCTATAATGGTGGCGATTCCAATAAAGCTACCGTGTACACTGGCAACGAAACTGAAACATTCAAGATCGCAGCTAAGGTTTCCGGTAAAAAGATTGACGAAATTTATTCTGTCTCTCTGTGGGAAGTCACCGCCGCTGATTTGTTTGAAGAAGACGATTTAGATGATGAAAGTCTTCTTGGCGAAGATTTCGCGTTGGACGACAACGATGAAATCGACCTAGGCTCCTTTGCGCTTCTTGGTGTAGACAGCCTTGGTGACATCGACGAAGATAATGTTGTCTATGTTTATTCAGGTACCTCTGATGATGTAATCACAAGAATAGAGGTTGGTACTGAAGTTGTAACAGGTGAAGTAACAAAGATCAATTCTTCCGGCAGCAAGGTTACCGTTGATGGAGTTGTTTACGAGCTTGCTGACAACGATTACGCAGATGATACTGACTGGGATGCTCTTGACATTGGCGACGAAGTAGAATTCTACCTTGACTATGAAGGATATGTATTTGAGGTTGAACTCGTTGAATCAGAAGCTGACCAATATGCGATCATCCTGAATGCCGAAGATGCTACAGGTAATCCTATAACTGGCAAAAAAGCGTTAGTTGAGCTGTTCTTGGCCGATGGAACCGTTAAGGTCTTTGATGTAGCTAAAGACGCAGACGAATCCGGAGCGCTGTTGAATGATGGTGATTGGGTACCGTCAGAAACTTCCGTATCTGGTATCGTTGTAGAGTATGGCGTTGACAGTGACGGTGTTATCGATGTAATCACAGCAGTAGATTTTGACGAAGACGGCGCTGAAGGTGCTGACAGTAAAGTAACTACCAAAGGCTACTTTGATGGTTATGCAATCGCTTCCGACGTTATCATCTTCACCTATGACGGCGTCGACCCAGCTGATGAGGATTCCTACGGAGTTACGACTCTTGCCAAGATTAAAGGCAATGAGTATGATGATGTGGATTATCTCTTATCCAGCAACAAAATTGAGCTTATGGTGATTAACGGAGAAGGTAGCAGCGACGATGAAGTGTACGGTCTTGTAACCGGTTGGTTCAAGTCATCCGCCAGCGATACCGACTACATTGCAACTGTTTTAGTTGACGGTGAAGAGGTCGAGTATGAAATCGTTAATAATACCAACTTTGGAGCAGGTTCAGCATTTGTGCTTGACGCTTCAGAAGTTCTTTACATGCTGAAGTTCAACGCCAAGGGTCAGATTGTTGATCTGGTCGAAGTAGACGAAGATGCTGATGATGAAGACACCGAAGCTGACCTCTTGGTTGATGGTGCGCTCGCTGAAAAGTATTCGGGTAGTGTACTCAAAGTCACCGGCGACACTAAGACCTCAAGAACGGTTGATCCGGATGCTGTCGCTTATGAGTGGGATGAGGATCAGTTTGTTGTATCCACTGTATCCAAGAGCAATTTAGATATGGGTGTATATGTGGTGCTTTATGATCTGGACGAAGACGGAGTTGTTGATGTAGTCCTCTTCGGCGGACCTGAGCTGGGTGGAATCTAAGAATTTAGAGCACTGAGATAAACCAAATAAAGTAACAACTTTTCGTAGGGCAGAGCAATCTGCCCTACGTTCTTTTATAAGTAATGTCTGTTTATTGAGGCTGGATTCCTGTAAAGATTTTTCTTAAGGCTCGAAGTTAAACCTGCCGATGAAAGTCAATCGTTTTTTGGAGGTTAAAAAAGACAGCAATGCAAGCAGTCACAAATGAAAAGAACAGGCAGTTAATGCTTTTAAATAGTAAGCGTCAAATCATAGGCGCGTATGCAATGGAGAAATAATGTGAGATAATGCTCCCAAATAAATAACGAGGGGGCATTCCTATGGCAAGAGCAAGCGAAGAAGAAAGGCAATTGTGGCGGCTTCTTGTCCGCGAGATGGAAGAAAGCGGCATGTACCGTAGAACTTTGTATTTGGTGTCAGACACCAAATACAAGTCCAAATAAAACCAAAAAAACGGCTGCCTCCCATGACCGGGAGACAGCCGCACCTATTAAGCCAATTTTTAATTATATCTATATTAATTTTTAGGCGAATTGTAAAATGAAGTTGAACTAATAAGGAATCCATAGTGACGATTTCTGTTGTAAAATAGTTTTACCACAAAACATACACAGAAAGGCGAATCACTATGGATCACTCACAGTTTACGAAAGAATAAACATCTATCTTTTAAAGAGCGGGTAAAAATCGAGTTATTGGCTGGTGAAGGCAAAACTGCTTATGCCATCGCAAAGCTGCTAAATCGTCCCATAAACACCATTACAAACGAACTTAGGCGTGGCACAGTGGATCAGATAAAGCAGGGCAAATTTGTAAAAATCTACTATGCTGATGCCGGTCAGGCTAAATATGAGGCAAATCGCCGCAACACTGGTCGCAGGTACGAGCTGCTACAGTGCAGTGAGTTCGTAGGCTATATTGAGAAGATGATGTTAGAGGAAGATTGGTCCGTGGACTCTGCCGTGGGTAGGGCCGCAGCAACTGGTAAATTTGATAAGATGCTTTGCACCAAGACCATCTATAACTACATCGACTTGGGGCTCCTAAAGGTTAAGAATACTGACCTGCCACTAAAACTGAGGCGCAGCCCTAAAGGGGTTCGTATCAGGGCAAACAAGCGAAACCTCGGTGACAGTATTGAAAGCCGTCCTTCCCATGTGGAGGAAGGAGAAGAATTCGGCCACTGGGAGATCGATACAGTCATCGGTTCAAAATCCAAGGAGGACGAAAGCTTGTTGACTATCGTCGAACGGAAGACCAGAAACGCACTGATTCGTAAAATTTCAGCAAGAACAGCAGAAGCAGTAATGAAGGAAATTGATACGATCAAGGAGGAATTTGGCAGTCAGTTCCATGAAGCTTTCAAGACTATCACTTCCGACAACGGATCTGAGTTCGCCTCCCTGTCCAGACTGAAAGAACAGAATGTAGGAGTATACTTTACCCACCCCTTCTCCTCATTTGAACGAGGCACCAATGAAAACCATAATGGCATGATACGACGCTTCATCCCGAAAGGGAAGAAGATTTCCGATTACAGCTTAGAGGCCATCGAGCGAATAGAGGAATGGATGAATGGCCTCCCTAGAAAGATCCTAGGCTACAAAACCCCGGAGGAGCTCTTCGAAGAGGAACTCGATTTAATCTATGCTCTTTAACAACAGAGATTGGTCAAGGTACGGAGAATAGTTCAACTTGTTATTGCAATTCAGGAAAAACAAAAAGAGGGAAAACCTTCTAACATTGTCACAATTATATCTCTTTTTTCGAGCGTTGTGAATAGAAAGAATGCAGCTAGGGCGGGCGGCGAGGCGAACCGCCGTGCAAAATTCGACAAAAAAGAGTATTATGTACTTAATTCCGCATATTAGGCATTTTGCCTTGTTTACGGAATATCACGCCTTGGAGATATAAATGAAGAAATACCTTAAGGTCAGCCTTCTTATTATAACAGATATTATTCTGATCAATCTGGCTTTCGTTATAGCACTGTTGCTACGGTTTGACTTTAATGTAGACTCTCAGGAATTTGGCCGCTATTTGCTTATCTATCAGAACTGGGCATTTTTTATCACCATTATTAAGATTGCGGTCAATGTTTTTATGGGTCTGTATAACAGCCTCTGGGAATATGCCAGCATAGACGAAGTCTTCCGGGTCAGCATCGCAGCTGCTTTTAATTTTGCTGCCATAATTCTGTTGATGTACTACATGCAGCAGATGCTTCCCAGGAGCGCATATCTTATAGTTTTCATTTTGGATGTTCTGTTGCTTGGCGGCGCGAGGATCTTTTACCGGATATTGCGCAGGCTGCGCAGTTCGGAAAACGGCAGAGCGCTGGCCGAAAGGATAAATCTCAAAACTCTTATCGCACCTACGGAAAAGTATTCAAGAGTGCTTGTCATCGGCGCCGGGCAGGCGGGAGCTGCCATTATCAGGGAACTTCGGGATAATCCCCGGTTTGACAAGCAGGTTGTCGGAGTTATCGATGATGATCCGTCGAAAATCGGAACGAGGATTATGGGGAAAAAAGTCCTGGGGAACCGTGATTCAATTCCTCGGATCGTGAGAAAGCGAGATATCAATGAGATCATAATAGCGATTCCTTCTGCCAGCCGGAAGGAAATTCAGACCATCGCCAGCATCTGCGAAAAGACCGGATGCAAGACCAGCATTCTTCCGGGATATATAGATTTGATCGACGGAAAGGTGAGTATTGCCAAGCTGAGAGAAATCAACGTTGAGGACCTTTTGGGGCGGGAGCCGGTCACCTTGGATATAGAGGGTGTGAGCCGCTACATAAAGGGTAAGGTTGTTTTGGTGACGGGTGGCGGGGGCTCCATCGGTTCGGAGCTCTGCAGGCAGTTGGCGGATTTGATCCCGGAAAAGCTGGTAGGGATGGATATTTACGAAAACAACCTCTACGAGTTGACCATAGAGATACAAAGCACACATCCGGAGCTGGAGTTCGTGCCGGTCATCGTTTCTATACGAGACCGAGAGAGCCTGAGCCGGGTCTTTGAGGAGTACCGGCCTGATGTAGTATTTCACGCTGCGGCTCATAAGCATGTACCTCTGATGGAAAGCAACCCCCAAGAAGCGTTGCTTAACAACATTGTGGGCACGAAGAATGTGATCGATCTTTCAGACGAATGGGGCGTGGAAAAGTTTATCCTCATTTCAACAGATAAGGCCGTAAATCCCACAAACGTAATGGGTGCCACAAAGCGCGTGGCGGAGATGTTGATGCAGGATAAGAGCCATAAGTCCAAAACTAATTACTCGGCGGTCCGGTTCGGCAATGTGCTGGGCAGCAACGGCAGCGTGGTGCCCCTGTTCCAGAAGCAGATAGAGCAGGGGGGGCCTGTAACGGTGACCCATCCCGAGGTTACGCGCTATTTCATGACGATTCCCGAAGCGGTGCAGCTTGTGATTCAGACCGGCGCCATGGCGGCGGGAGGAGAGATTTTCGTGTTGGATATGGGTGAGCCGGTGAAGATCAAAGATTTGGCGGAAAGTTTGATTCGGCTCACCGGTTACACTCCATATACGGACATCGATATCGTGTATACGGGGCTTCGGCGATAGTGTCTACTAAGCTATGAAAAAACAAAGAAAGCACCTTGAGAGCTGAATAACGAAGATTGAACATAAGAAGAGTGTTTAGATGAGCAGGATTAGACGCAATTAAGGGCTTCGGACAGGTATGCCGAAGCCCATCAGAGCAGTATAATCCAGTTACTGCTGTCAAGGGGCGGGTAGTATTTCCTGCGCGAGCGCAGAAAATCTCCACCCTTATACCCTTGACAGAGCGACAGTGTCTTTTATGCGGACTGAATGTTGAGAAGGTGACGCTGAGAGAGTTCAATAAGCTTCTGCCATTTGGCCGGCATATTCGGCAGCGATTCAAGCTCCGGAATCTGGTTGAGAGGCTTCCAATAACTGTAGGCATGCGGCCTTAGGAAATTGTAGTAAGCGACGAACACGGCGACGTGGGAGTCTGCGCCAGAAAAGGAGCCGTATCCATTGGTTACACGATAGGAGTGCTTGAACGTGCGGTTAAGACGCTCAATGGTCTGCTTAAGCCAGCGGTGCTCCGTTGAAACAGGATCCTTGTTGGTGAGACCAATCACCTGTGTTACATCAAAATCCATTCCCTGCATCTGAAACTGAAGACCCGCGAGGTTGTAAACGGAGTATCCGTCAGCGATGAACTTCAGAGCCTTGCCGGGAAAGGGTGTGAAATGGGAGAATGCTCTACGCAAAGCGAGCATGCAGGGCTCAAGTGTCCTGGTACTGCTTACCGCATGGCCGATGATGGAACGCTTGATGGCATCCATGACAAGCCAGACATAATGATTGACGCCCTTGACCTTAACATAAGTCTCATCAGCAGCAAGGGAACTCGTGGGTTTGTAGTCGTAGTCGAGAGTGAATTGGGAGACGATGGCGGAGGCGGTGTGAACATACCGTGCAATCATGCCATGGGATATGGCAACACCATGTACGTCAAACATGACTCTCTGTGTCTGCCGGAAAGACAGGCTGCAGTTCACCACGTAGGTCAGACAAAGGCCCAGAATATGAGGGGAAAACTTGCGGAACTTGAAATTCACGCCTTTACCGGGAATCGAGGAGAGATCCATTTTGAAAAAATCAGTCGCAAATTCACGGTAGATGTAATGGAGTTTGAACCGGTAAGGATGCATACTGTATTCAGCACGATCCTCAGGAGAAAGCGCGGCAAGAGAGTTTTTGTAGAATTTACAGTGTTTGCTGACACACTTGTGGACGAAAAATCCTTTGCGGTCCTTCACCCTTGTGAGCGTGTTGCCGCAGTAAGGGCACTGAAGAAAGAATGTAGTAGCTGGCTTTCCTTGGAAGAAGCTGTTGCTGCAAACCTTGCATAAAAGCTGGCCACGGCCACCATTGTTGTCGTAGAGATACGTATGAGGAGCTCCGCAGTAGGGGCATACTGTACCTGTCTGCGGACCAGCGGAACTGCGTCTTGATACGGGCTTGAGAGGCTTGCCGAAAAGGCGCTCGTGCTCCCGAAGCAGCTTCCTGTAATCCTGCTTCTCGAAGGTGCGGATCACCGACGGCTTGTCTACAGAAAGATGCTTGTACTTTGGGCTTCGTGAGTCGTAAGGCGGTTTCTTGGGAGTCAAGCCTTCGATGATGGAATTGAGTTCCTCAATCTTCGTTAATAGCGATTGAATAAGTTCAAACAAAAATGTTACAATGGTTTTCACAATGACTCCTTTCTCTTTGCGGGGAATGTTTGTAGTGAAACTATTGTACCGCAAAAAGGGGGGTCATTGTCTTTTTTCTTTAAAGGCACGTGAACCCATTGAAATATCAACAAATTAGTGGTGAACGCTAAGAAATTAGTAGACACTACGGCTTCGGCCTGGGGAAAAGTTGTATGAGGAGCTTCTGATGGGAGAGGAGGGTTTGAAGGAGACGTCTCACGGGAGCATTTTCATCGGGAAGCCTGTGCCGCCCACGCCGGCACTTGCGGAGATTTTAAACCGTGGCGAAAATGCTCTTGAGGAAGAGGTATACAATATTAGTCAGCGCTCAATAGAAGAAATAAAGGAATGGCTTCGGTCTATAGTCCCAAATTATACTAATGGTAATGGAACAACGGAAGTGACCATCCATATAAATGAAGAGCGTAATGTCATGGATGAATAACCCATAATTATTCACGCCTGAGGTAAAATTGAATAGCTTAAATACAGCTTCATGAAAGGTATTGTTTCAGTTCTTGGATGTTGTTTTCCTCCAACTGAAGCAGTTTTTCCATAAGGCCGCGGATTTCCGGTTCAGCGTTTTGATATTTTTTCAGATTCTTAACGGCGTTGATGATACCCATATTGCTGCCGATCATGAGCATTTCTGATATATGGGACGTTGATTTATCCATCATGGTCTGCATATCGATCATCAATCCCGTTCGCATCTTTTCGAAGGCTCCCAATCCTTTTTCTTCGTATCCGAATTTGTCTGCCATGCGCTTGGCGTTGTCGTTAATTGTTTTGTATTCATTGTACTGGGATTGCAAATGTTGCCTGAATTCTGCATCTTCCGTAATGTTCATCAGTTGATCCAAGGTTTCTATTCCCATCTGGGAATTCTGGTAAATATAGTTTAGAAGCTCTGCGTTTTCGTTCATTTGAGCACACTCCTTTTTTGCATAGTATGTGTTGCTTCCCTGGTTCTTAGTCAAATATCAGATACAATTCCAACTCGGACACTAATTACAACTTAATTCAAAAAGGTAATTTTTCATCTGAATGAAAATGCCGTGGCTCTTATTTGAAATAAGCAACTGTGGTACCGAGCCAGGATGCAAAAAGTGTCAGACACCAAATGAAGCTGTCCATATAATACTTTTTTATAAATTGCAAAAGATAGTAGTAGCATTGATCGTTAATTCCAAATAGGAGATTTTGGAAAAATGT
The DNA here is from genome assembly GCA_050953365.1 of Anaerovoracaceae bacterium. Classification (GTDB taxonomy): domain Bacteria; phylum Bacillota; class Clostridia; order Peptostreptococcales; family Anaerovoracaceae; genus UBA1426. The sequence goes on from JBMNMN010000004.1 coordinate 105,239, forward strand.
TTAGCCTATTTAGCCTATACAAGAATAGTTTGTATATGCGAGCGATTGCTATTCTCCTGATTTTGCTCGTCTTTGTCGGGGGGCAGACATCCTTTGTTTGCGCTGAAAACTTTTTTTTTGACGATGACGAGGACAAGATCTCCTATGATGAGTTGAAACTCAATAAAATTGCTATTTCAGATTTAGAGGAATATATAAAAATAGAAGAAATCTCTAAAGAGGAATTTTATAAACTGAACTTTGGCATGAAAATAGCTGCCATTGCGTTGACGGAAAACGACTATATTCTTATCAGAACGGAAGAGAACACCTATCATATGCTTCCTTTCGCGCCGGATCTGATTGGCGCATTGGAACTGACGGGGCTCTTGGAAGAGGGAAGCAATCTGAAAGCTGCGGAAGATCCGCCAGGCCAACCTATTACTACTTCACATCTTTTTACTATTTATTTTATGTTAGTTGTAATTACCGTTTTTACTTTTAGTATTCTGGCGATAAAGAGAAGGTATAAGGCCATGGAAAAGGGCCTGATTCCCGGCGGTCGCCAAAAGGAAAAAGAAAAAGAAGATCCCTCAGAAAATACGCAAAAGATTACTTTTGATCATGTGCAGGGGATTGATGAGCTAAAACCGGACCTGATGCGATTGGTGGATGCATTGAAAAATCCTGAAAAGTACAAAAGGCTGGGCGCAAGACCGACCAAAGGGCTGATCCTTTACGGGCCACCTGGTACAGGAAAGACACTGATCGCTAAGGCCATCTCCGGGGAAGCAGGCGTTCCGTTTTTCGCTGCTTCCGGCAGCGATTTTATGGAAAAATATGTGGGCGTCGGAGCCTCGCGAATCCGGGAACTTTTCAATAAAGCAAGAAAAGAAGCCCCGTCCATCGTGTTTATCGATGAAATTGATGCCATAGGCGGGGGTAGAGGGGACAGCAACAACAGCGAAAAGGATCAAACCATTAACGCATTGCTGACGGAACTGGATGGGTTTTTGCCTTCCGAGGGGGTGCTGACGATCTGCGCTACCAACAGGCTGGACATGTTGGATCCCGCTTTAACGAGGCCGGGAAGGTTCGACCTGAAGGTGGCAGTGAATTTACCGGACAAAAAAGCCAGGTACCAAATTTTGCGATTGCATAGCGCAAATAAAGTGCTGTCGAAAGAGGTTGATATACACGAATTGGTGAAGAAAACAAACGGCTTTTCCGGCGCGGAACTGGAAAATCTGTTAAACGAGGCGGCTTTAATTGCGGCGGGCAAGGACCGGGAATGCATTACAAATGAGGATGTTGAGGATGCGTTTTATAAGATTTTAATGAACGGCTATAAAAAAGAGCGAGTGGAAGGGGATAAGCATGTAAGGCTCATCGCTTACCATGAGGCAGGACATACCTTGGCGGCGAAGCTGATAAGCAACGACAGCGTATCTGCGGTTACGATTATGCAGAGTACCTCCGGCGCAGGAGGTGTCACCTTTCGTTCTCAGGAGGATACCTCCCTAAGAAGCAAAAAGGAATTGCGAGATTTAATCAAGGTGATGTATGCGGGGCGGGCTGCGGAGGAATTGTATTTGGGCGACGCCGACGATATAACTACCGGCGCATCGCAGGATATTAAGCAGGCCACGCAAATCATAAAGGAATACATCGGTATTTACGGTATGGGAAACAACGGCATGATTGATTTGACCCAGCTTACAAACCAGTTTAATATCATCGAAGAAGCCTCCGGCCTGGCTATTTCGCTGTATCAGGAGACGAAGGAGTTTCTTGAAGCGCATAAGGAAAAGCTGGATCGGCTTGCCCAGGCGCTGATGGAAAAAGAAACCCTTAATGAAGCTGAAATTGATGCCATACTTAATTTGTAACAAGATGAGCAAAAAACGAAGTTATGTGTGGATTATTGTGACAATAACCTTGAAATTCCACACATAACTCAAATTTTTTCACAGAAAAGACCGTTTTACAGCTTTTGATCCACACATAAGTCCATTTTTTGCACAAAATTTTGATTCTTTCGCATTCCCCAAGATCCCTTAAAGCAAATAGTCCCCTTTGTGATAATCATCGATTCAAACTGGCTTGAGGCATGAGGCAGCCACAAACATATGAGCCGAGTGACAGTCAAAGTGTCAAACCGTTAAAAATTCACTGCTCTTGCGATTTCGACCCCGGTTGGGTATAATATATCCAGCTATAAACAGGCATAATAATAAAGTATGTAAAAGGTGTCAGACACTTTTTACAAGTAGTTGTACTTGGTGTCTGACATCTTTTCGGTGACGGCGTCTATTACAAAACAACAAATAAACAGCAAAGGTTATAGGAAAATCTATGCTATTTAATTCGTTCAGTTATTTAATTTTTTTCCCAATTGTTGTCTTGATGTATTTTGCTATCCCCTATAAGGCCAGATACCTGTGGCTTTTGGCGGCTAGCTACTATTTTTATATGGCCTGGAACCCTAAATACGCTCTGCTCATGGCGCTATCCACGGTTATCACTTATATGAGCGGCCTTTTAATCGGAAGGGAAACCCGGCTGACTTCAACCATTGAAGCCGACAGCCGCACTTATAGATATGCGGTTTTTCGCAAGAAACTGTGGGTGTTTTTGTCCATGGTTTCCAACCTGTCCATCCTTTTCCTGTTCAAGTATTTCGATTTCTTCATCGACAACGTGAACAGGGTACTCGGCCATCTGGGGATGGAATTGCTGAACCCTACTTTTGATGTGATCCTTCCTGTGGGAATTTCCTTCTACACTTTCCAGGCCCTTTCTTATACCATGGACGTATATCGGGGCGAGATTTATGTGGAGAAAAACCTGTTTAAATATGCGTTGTTCGTATCGCTGTTTCCCCAGCTGGTGGCAGGACCCATCGAGCGGTCTAAAAACCTGCTGGTTCAAATCAACCGCCGCCATACCTTTGATTATGAACGGGTGAAGAACGGGTTGCTGCTCATGCTTTGGGGGTTTTTCCTGAAACTGGTCATTGCGGATCGCGTGGCTGTAATCGTAAACACTGTTTATAACGGTTACACCAATTACCATGGCCTTATTCTGGCTGTGGCAACTCTCTTTTTCGGCATACAGATTTACTGTGATTTTTACGCCTATTCGCTGATTGCCAAAGGAAGCGCTCAAGTGATGGGCTTCAGGCTCATGGATAATTTCAAGCAACCCTATTTCTCAAGGAGCATCGGCGAATTCTGGCACCGCTGGCACATTTCGCTCTCAACCTGGTTCCGCGATTATTTATACATCCCCTTGGGAGGCAATCGCAAAGGCACTCTCCGGAAATACCTCAACATCATGATCGTGTTTCTCGTCAGCGGGCTTTGGCACGGCGCAAATTGGACTTTTATCATCTGGGGTTTTCTCCACGGTTCATTCCAGGTCATCGGGCAGATTACCAGGCCGTTGAAGGTACGCATTACCGATCTTCTCGGGATCGATCGGGAGAAGACCAGCTACAAGCTCGGCCAAATGATTATAACTTATTTGTTGGCCAATTTTGCGTGGATATTTTTCCGTGCCCCCGACTTCACGGCCGCAAAGGGCATTATTAAAAATATGTTTTCCGTTTGGAATCCCTGGGTTTTCACCGACGGCAGCTTTTACAATCTGGGACTTTCCGTGGGCAGCTTTTGGGTCGGAATCATCTCCATCCTTATACTGATGGGCGTGAGCGTGGCCCAGTACCGGGGGATTCGCATACGGGAGAGGTTTGCGAAACAGGGTTTGATTTTCCGCTGGACCGTGACTTTAGGCCTGATTTTTTCCATCATCCTTTTCGGTATTTACGGTCCGGGCTATAACGCGAATGAATTCATCTATTTCCAATTCTGAGGTGGATGATGCAGACTATAAAACGCATTGCAGGATCCATAGGATTTGTATTGATCTTTCTTCTGATTCTGTCGGAAGTAAGCGATCTTGTAATGCACAAACAGATTGAGGGAAGATGGAACATGACGGCGAAGGTTGTCGGCTTCTACAACGAGGAGCCGGACAGCTTTGACGTGCTGTTTTTCGGGTCAAGCCACATGTATTGTTCTGTGGATCCGGCGGTGTTTTACGAGGAAACCGGCCTAAATTCTTATGTGTTTGCCACACAGCAGCAGCCGCTTTGGATTACGTATCATTATATGGTGGAAGCGCTGAAGACCCAGAGACCGGAGCTTTTAGTGGTGGAAACGCATATGGCCATCCAGGAGGAAGACTATCTTGACGAAGGCACCAACCACACGGCTATCGATCCTATTCCGATGTCGAAAAACAAGTTGGAAATGATTTATGCTTCTGTTCCCGAGGGAGAGCGCCGCTTCTATATCTTCAATATTATGAAATATCATAACAGGTGGGAGCTGCTGGAGAAGGAGGATTTCGTTCGTACCTTTGAAAGGACTAGGGATCCGGATAAAGGTTATGTTCGATTGGTGGATGTTTCTAAAGATGTGGTGTGGGAGGATGTTTCCGGGGTTACCGAGAGCAGGGTCGGCACCCAAAAGAACATCGAGTACCTGAACAGGATCATCGACCTTGCGGAACAGGAGAATATCCGGCTGGTGCTGTTCAAATCTCCGTCCAATGCAACGGTGGAAGAAAAGATGTTCTACAACGGCGTGGCGGAGCTGGCCGCCAAACGGGGTGTTGAGTTTATTGATTTCAACAGCAGTGAGCACTATGATGCCATAGGTTTGAACATTCGAGAAGATTTTTATGATCAGCGCCACCTGAATGAGGCAGGCATGAGAAAGTTTGTGCCTTATTTCAGCAGGTTGCTGGTGGAGTAAAGAATTCGAATATTTCTGATTATTTGTTCCGTCTTCGGGTATATACTGAGCAAACACACCGGAAATAATACTTTTGCATATAAAAAAGGAGGGGAAGAGAATGAAAACGATACTTGTACCCGTAGACGGCTCTGAGTTTTCACAGAGGGCCTTGTTGCAGGCGAAAGAGCTGGCCAATTGCCTAGGCAGCAAAATCATTTTACTTAACGTTTTAAGCGTATTATCGACGTTTAATTATTATCCAAATCGGTTTGCCCATGCGCAGGCCTCCATCGATTGGGAGGGACTTCTGGAAAAAGCAAGGAAAAATTCCGAAGAGCTGATGGAGGAATCGAAAAAGTTATTGGGCGATTTGGAAGTGGAAACCATCATGATAGATGAGCCCACGGGCAGAATTGCCGACGCTATCGTTGAGGTGGCCGACGAGAAGGACGTTGATCTAATCGTCATGGGATCCAATGGAATAGGTTCGTTGAGCCGAAGACTGTATATCGGAAGCGTTACGAATAAAGTGTTACATATGACGAAAAAAGCCGTAATGGTTATTCAATAGGCTTTGGGATGCAGAGGTTTTTAACGGAAACGGTTTTCGAGTTTCGCTTGACGAAAGGAGAAAACCGTCTCTGCATTTTTGTATGAGCAAGGCTGAAAAGGTGTCAGACCCAAAGGCAATACTTATGAAGATAGTGTCTACTAAGCTATGAAAAAACAAAGAAAGCACCTTGAGAGCTGAATAACTAGGGGGAAGAGAAAATGAAAACCATACTTGTACCTATCGACGGCTCTGAATATTCGGAGAGAGCTTTATTACAGGCAAAAGCGTTGGCCGATTGTTTAGGCAGCAAAATTATTTTACTTAACGTTTTAAGCTTGGTGTCCGTAATTAATTACTATCCCAACGGAGCCGGCCATATTCAGGCAAAATTTGATTGGACCGGTCTTTTAGCGAAAGCTAAGAAAAAATCCCGGGATCTATTGGAAAAATCGAAAAAGGAATTAGGCAATTTAGAAGTGGAGACGATGCTGATTGAAGAGCCGTCGGGTAGAATTGCCGATGTTATAGTTGATGTTGCCGATGAGAAAGGTGCGGATCTTATCGTCATGGGATCCAATGGTATGGGGTCTTTGCGTCGCAGGTTGTATCTCGGAAGTGTGACCACGAAAGTATTGTATACTACAGAAAGGCCAGTAATGGTTGTTCAATAATTCGCATCTTTTTTGACTTTTTTCTGCTCTTTTGTTCAAAATTCGAAAATTAAAAATATTTTAGTTTCAAAATTCTTGGCGGAGTGTTAAAATGAATCTAACATATAAGGGATAAATTGCCTTTGAATCCCGAGTTATGCTGGAGGTGCGGTTTGTGTTGCAGCCAGAAACTAAGTCTTCCGTTTCATCCTGGCAGGATTTGATCTGCCGGTTAGATGGTGTTTGTGCGGCAAAAGTTGTTCTTTCTGATGAGAACGTGCCCGAAGAGATCCACATACTTGCCAGCACAACCAAATCGCCTAAAGCCATAACCCGCGACGTGCAGTCTGCCTTGATGGCTGTTTTTGGAGTGGAGGTAGACTATCGTATTATCAGTATTGCTCAAATCGACTCCAATCTGCAGGAAAAGGACGGCAGGCTGTGTTATTCGGGTATTGATTCGAAATTCATCGACGGCGAAGGCGAAGTGACCGTCTTTCTGTCTCATGGAAGCAATCGTGTAGAAGGTAAGGCTTTCTATACCACTCGAAATATGATTTCTCATTTGCGCGGAGTGGCCTATGCCACTCTTGATGCGATCTCAAAGAGTATGTCTATAAATGGCGGCGGCCATTACGATTTGGTAACAACGGAATTAATGGAAGTCGGAGGAAATCCGGTCGTGCTTGCAGTCCTGTGTGATGAGGACGGACGCCAATTTGTGGGGAGCGCATTTGTTCGGGAAAACCATGACGATGCAATGGTCTGCGCGGTTTTGGATGCGTTGAATCGCCGGATATCAAGATACATCACATGATCGCAGCACACAAAAAAGGTAAAAGCAGATTCGGAACCGAGAACTGAATAAAGTACATTTTAGCGGAGCGGATATAGCCTGCCTATTTTAGCGGTATGGCAGAGTACCAAAGAAGGAGGGCTATATCGTGAGTAGAGTTATCCTGGCATTATCGAGCCTTTGCGCTCTGCTGCTGTCCAGCGGCGCATTTTTCTGCGTAAAATAAGCTAGTGGATACGTGATTATAACGTTCCGAATCTGTTTTTTATAAGCAAAGGATAAACCTTAAAGGTGCTGAAAAGAAACACATCCCCGACAAGGAGCAGCACAATATGGCAAAACAAAAAACGTATATCTCACTTGTAGTTTTAGCCGGCATTGCAGCCCTGATCTATAGCCTGGTAGAAGTATGGCAGCAAATTTCAGCATCAGCGCAACCGATATCCGCCATGCGCATCATCGATTGGATCATCATGCTGATTCTGTTAGTGCTCTGCCGGGCACTTCCTGTTTACATCGCCAGGGACAAATCCATTGAAATATCATTTGTGCCCGTTGTTGCAAGCGCCATGGTTTACGGTCTTTACCAAACCGTTGTGCTGTTCTTCCTGTCTACTTTTTTCTTGTTTGCTTTTGATAAATCTTCGGGGAAAGTTTATTATCAGCTTTCCCGGCAACCCAAAAAGGAACTTTTTAATAGCGCGAATATAACCGTATCGATTTTTCTCGGGGGGCAGACTTTGCTGTGGCTGGGAGGCTACGGCGAACATTTCTCTTTCCCTTATTCCATTTTGCCGGCGACTCTCTTCGCAGTGACAACCATTGCGGTAAATCTGGTACTGTTTATCATATATTTCGTTTCAAGCGGTCAAGAAAAGTTTTTCCATATGCTTTCCAATACCATAATCGGTATCATGCCCAATGTAATGTCGACAATTCCCTTTGGGATCTTTATAGCCGTACTTCTCAACTTGGACAACGGAAGCTTTTTCGTTCTTCTATTTATATTGCCTTTGCTCCTGGCCCGGTATTCGTTTAAACTCTATTGGGACAGCCATTCCATGCATATGCGCACCATCGCCGCGTTGACCCGGGCAATCGATGCAAAAGATCCTTACACGAGAGGTCATTCCGAACGAGTTGCTCACTTTGCAAAGCAGATCGCCCTCCAACTGAGGCTGCCCAAAAAGATGGTGGCGGATATTCAAATAGCCGCGCTGATTCACGATATCGGAAAAATCGGGATTGAAGACTACATTCTGAATAAGCCCGGTGCGCTTACCGGTGAAGAATTCGAACAGATTAAAAAGCATCCCGCCATCGGTAGGGAGATTATCGATGAAATTCAATTCTCAAAGACGATTACGGATGCGGTGCTCTATCATCATTGCCATTATGATGGTTCCGGCTACCCCTGCGTAGAGGACGCGCCTGTGATGCAGCCTTTGCCGGCAGCAATTCTTGCAATTGCGGATGCCTATGACGCCATGACCTCCGACCGGCCATATCGCCAAAAACTCACTCATGAGAAAGCCATCCGTGAGTTGAAGGAAAAGTCCGGCACCCAATTCGACCCGTATGTTGTAGATGCTTTTTGCAAAGTGGTTGATAACATAAAAGCCACAAGCGACCCGGTAACGCCATGAGATATCTCAGAAAACATGCTCCCGCCAACAATAAAAACATCTTGCCTGAGAAACTTTATCTCCCCGTGCTGGCATTTGCGGTGGAGATAGTATTTTCGCGGGCATTTTTTCCCGAATGGTTTGTTTTTTCTATTGAATATGGGCTTTTATTCTGGTTTGTGCTGTCTAATGTTAGAGGGAATGGAACCTGGCCATATTTGATCGGATTAGGAACGCTCTTGAATTTTGCCGTCATTTCGGCCAATGGTTTTCGTATGCCCGTCTGGTCCTCCTTCTTTGGTGAATCCGGCAAAGGAGAACTTATAGATGCTTTGCACCGGGGCGAGGTCTTTGGCTATACCCTTGTAGAGGAAAGCACTCATCTTCCTTTTCTCGCTGATGTAATCGGATTTTCTTTTTATGGAGGTATTGTGGGCTTTGCAAGCTTGGGAGATCTGTTCCTGCTGGTGGGCGTAGGAATCATATTGTATCGCATTATGAGCGGCCGTGGATCTTACCGCCGTGATAGCTGTGGTTAACTTGTGATAATGTCACCATGTAATTCACTTGAGATAATGTCCCTTTTTGAAATAGAATATTATGCATGAAAGAAGGAAGAATTACATTGAGTCAAAAACAACTAAAACGATTGAAGGTGATGAATGCCTATCTGGATGGCACCATCGACCGAAAGAGAGCATCTGAGCTACTTTCCCTTTCAGAACGTCAGATTTCACGCTTAAAGAAAGGACTGATTACACAAGGCGAGGCGTTCCTAATCCACAAGAATACAAACCGAAAGCCTGCTCATGCCATTCCCAGCGAGCTGAAGGAAACGATACTTCAAATCCATACCCAAGAAGAATTTGAAAACGTCAATTTCCTTCACTTCAATGAAATACTCGCTGAGCAGTATGATATACAAATATCATACACCGCACTTTCCAGTATACTGAAATCCGAAGGAAATAAAAGTCCTAAAACAAAAAAAGCAAAACGCCGTAAAAGTCGACGTAAGCGTCGGCCCTGTCCGGGAGAACTGATCCAGATTGATGCGACACCTTTTGACTGGTTCCGGGATGGCAGAATGCTTGCTTTACACGGTGGCATCGATGATGCCACAGGAGACGTTGTAGGTCTATACCTTTGTGAAAATGAATGCTTAAACGGCTATTTTGAGACCATGCGCCAATGCATTTTGACCCATGGTGTCCCCCAATCCGCTTATTCGGATAAGCATACCATTTTTCGCTCGCCTAAAGCAGACCGGCTAACTGTGGAAGAGATCATTGCCGGTAAGGTTGTACATCTAACCCAATTCGGACGTGCCATGTACGAGTTAGGAATCGATATGATCTTTGCGAAAACCCCTTGGGCAAAGGGGCGGATCGAAAGGCTGTGGGACACACTGCAAAGCAGGCTCCCGGTGGAATTTGCACGTAGGGGAATCAAAACCATCGAAGAGGCAAATCGATTTCTTAGGGAGGAATATCTTCAAAGGTATAACAGGAAGTTTGCAGTAAAGCCGGAAGGAGAATCTATCTTTGTGCCTCTTCGGGCAGATGTGGATGTGGATACTATTCTCTGCATCAAAAAGAAGCGGAAAACAGATGCCTCAAGCTGCTTCTCCTTCAAAGGTAGGCTGTTTCGAATTGACACGCAAGGATACCCCCTGGTGCCTGCAAGGAAAGAAATTGACGTGTTGCTTAGCCCAAGGATTGGAATGAAAATCCGATACAAGGACCAGGTTTATGAAGCGATCCACTACATAAAACCAGAGCGCAAGGATGCGAATCTGACGGTTCGCCCCAAGGTAAAAAGAGCGGTGCAACCTCACCTGATTCATGGGTCGGAAAAGTGGAGAGAAATTTGGCATAGTGAGCCTTACGAACTGTCATTGAAATTCCTGTATGAACTTTTCTTTGAGAAAGCAGCAGGGTAGCATAAAATTTTATCGCGGTTGACATGGAGGTATGTTGTGATAGGCCAATGGCCGGCGGTACCGGTACCGCCTTACCGCCCTAAGTCACAACATAGAGGCTCCATGTCAACCGAGGAAGATAAAATTTTTGCGTGGTTGAATGGGACATTTTCTCAAGTTAATTTGATACTCAAAAAGGGACATTTTCTCAAGTTATTGACAGTCCGGCGCTGACCGAAGGACAATTCCGTGCAGAAATAAAATTTATCAGTAGTATTACCGCGGTTACTTTCCGTTTTGGACCCGGACAGAAATGACCCGGTAACTTGGCCAAGATAGTGTAAAATAGTTGTGGAGTTTTTAAAGGAAAGAAACAGAGATCAACTCTCCTGTGTTAAAATAGTTTCAGCAACAAAACACAAACAAGGAGGGAAGATCTCTGTGGAAACTATTGTACAACAAATCATTGCGGAATTGGGAAGAAATATTTGCAAACGGATTGAAGAAGGAGGCATATCCGATATAGATCAGTTTGCATCTGATGCCCTGGGTCTTTGCAAAGAAAGCGTTCGAGCCCTGATATCGGGAATCGTGAAGCAATTGAATGAAGAACTTAGAGCGGACAAGGCATTTCGAAAAGAGCAGGGGCTTATTCTAAAAGAAAAAGACCGGCAAAGGAGTCTTCTGACGGAGGTAGGTCGAATCGACATAGAACGAGACTACTATTACGAAAAGGCAAAAGGTGCCTATGTATATCCGTTGGATTTCATAATTGGTATATACGCCTATGAACGAGTGAGTGCCAATGTGAGCGCCCGCCTAGTGGAACAATCGGCAGAGGTTTCCTATGAAAAGAGTACGAAGATAGTAACCAACGGTGAAGTGAGCCGCCAGACGGTAAAGAATAAGTTGAGAGCAGTGGGAAAACTGGAAAAGGCAGCCCCTAAAGAAAAGCGAGTCGCATCGGAACTACATATTTTTGCCGATGAAGACCACGTTCATCTACAGGAAGGTAAAAACCGCATGGTTCCATTGATTACGTTAAGTGAAGGAATCCAAGCCGTCCATAAAGGGCGAAATGTCCTGATGAATCCGGTACACTTTACCTCCACCATTCATCAAACAAAAGAGGCTTGGGAAACGGTAGGCGGGTACATCTCACAAGCTTATGAAGAAAATCAAATCGAGAGAATCTATCTTCATGGTGATGGGGCTCCATGGATCAAGCAAGGAATGGAGGAGCTTGCCGACTGTCACTATGTTATGGATGGATTTCACTTTGAGAAGCACTTAAAACAAGCGACAGCGGCCTTTCCGAAACAAAATTACCGACACCGTATAAGGCAGGCGGTTCAAGAGAAGAGCCTGGAAAAAGTGACAAGCCTCATTCGAGAAATGCTGTCTCTTTGCAAGGGACCAAAGCAAGAGAAGCGGGTTCGAAACTTCCTCCGTTATGTTGTAAACAATTGGGACGGAATTGTGCGAAGATATACAAAAGATATCATAGGTAGCTGCACAGAAGGTTTAGTAAGTCATGTGTATTCGGAGAGATTAAGCAGAAATCCTATGGGTTGGAGCGAAGCTGGTCTAAACAAGATGGCAGAACTTAGAGTCTACACAAGAAACGGTTGCAGCGTTTCAGGAAAGGATTTCAGACGACCTGAAGACGAAAAAAACAGGAGCATTCTAAAGGAGTATGGGAAAAAACGGCTACAAAATGCAATTCATGGTTGTTGGGACTGGAGTATATTCGAAAAAGAACAATACAATCCGGCAGTCAATACTGCAACACAGATCCTGATCCGGTCTTATGGTCGGCAACGGGGTTTGGTTGCATAACATCGGGAGAGTTGTCAAGCAAAAACTCCACAACAACTTGACACCGTCTCAGTTTTTTGCGTTCGTTGCGAAGCCGGGGTTCTTTATGATACAATAAAGCAAATTAAGTGATTAGAGCGGCATATGTTCAAGCGCTTATCGCAAATAAACGATACAATTTCAGGAAAGGCGTTGCCCGAAGAGAGCATACAACGCCATCAAATACAAAAAGGGGGAATTTGACATGAGAAAAGGGATTTCGTTTCTATTAGTATTAGCTCTGGTCTTTGCTTCTTTTGCTGCTGTGTTTGCAGCCGATTCGCAAACACCGGCTGATGTGAAAGATACAGAATACGAAGCGGCTGTTACTGCTCTGATTGAAAAAGGCATCATTTCAGGTTACACCGACGGTACCTTCCGGCCAGATGGAACCATCACCAGAGCGGAAGCCTGCGTCGTGGTCGTAAAGGCTATGGCCCCCGGCGAAGATGCATTGGAAGCTGTGTCGGCGAGCAGTTTCTCCGATCTGGCGGGCTTTGACTGGGCAGCGAAATACATCAATTATGCTGCGGCGAAAGGCATTATTTCCGGGTATCCCGATGGCACCTTCCGCCCGGCCAACCAAGTGACTTATGCGGAGATGGCTTCGATGCTGGTTCGCGCTTTGGGTTACAGCGCCGGGGACTTGACGGGGAACTGGCCGGATAATTTTATTACGAAGGCTGCAACGCTGGGGATCTTTACGGACATAGATCATAAGGTCAACGATGTCAATGTTCCGGCTGTAAGGGGCCATGTGGCGTTTATGACTTATAGAGTGGCAGACGACATCGCCAATGCAAATAAACCCGGTGAAACCACGGACCCCGGTGACGGCGAACCGGGCGACTCGGAAGATCCTGCAGGCTATCTGTCGGACTTTAGCGGAAGGGCTTACGGCATCCTGCTGAGCGTTGCAAAAGTTTTGAATGAGAAAGGAGATGCAGTCGACGAATTTGAATTCCTTATCGGAAGCAAAACTTTGTATCTTAAGACCAACGGGAAGTTCGATGCACCGTTACAGGGCGACATTGAAGAAAACCTTAATAAGGGAAATATTTATGGGCTGCAGATGCGCGACGGCGTAGTTATCAGATTTGGGACTTCTGATGATGACTTTTCTGGTCTGGGCTCTACTCCTGCGGGGTTTGAGAACTTTACCGGCGGGAGCTGGTGGGTAGTAGAGAGTGCCTCAAATTATGGGGTCGAGATTAGAGAACCTGATGCCGAAAATACTGTTTTCTGCTCCATACTGGAAGATGCATCCATCTACGTAGCCGAGATAGAAAAAAATAAAATTACCGGCTATAAGCCGGGAACCTTCCGGGATATCAAGGCGGGTAAACTCGTGCGGCTCTATTCCGTTACCGGCGACGACCCCGGCGTGGCGGAAATCGTATTGGTAGGTGAATTCAAAGAATTCGGTGATAAATCATAAATTTACCTTCATCATTTAATAGAAACAACACATTTACCCGTCATCTTTGGGCAGCAGAATATGAGCACTCAACTGGTGGCGGGTTTTTTTGTACAAATAAATGAAGATGACACTCATGAATGATGAAAAGCATAAATAGGGGCTACTGAACAACTTGAAACCCCTTGAAACCATTGCAATTTCAACCATTTTATGATAGAATAAATGCAAGCAAATCGCACGAAAACGTCAGAAAACCTTGCACTTTAGACATGAAGAAATGGGAGAAAACGATGTATAAACCCACCAGAGGACAGATGACACTCTTTGATCAACCGATCGCATTTGCAGGCGCTAAACTGAGCCCAGACAATCGCTGGGTCAAGATGGCTTCATTGATTCCTTGGGATCTGTTGGACCGGAAATATAGCGAGCAGTTTGGTAGCAAGACCGGGTATCCAGCGAAAGCAGCCAGGATGGCTCTCGGCTCTCACATCATCAAGGAGAAGTTCAGACTCTCTGACGAGGAGACCGTGGAACATATTAAAGAGAGCCCATACCTCCAATGGTTCATCGGATTGCCTGCATTCACAGACAAAGCGCCATTCGACGCAAGTACGATGACTTGGTTCCGGAAGAGATTGACACCGGAGATGCTTGCAGAAGTGAACGCATACGTCATTGGAAGCAAGAAAAAGGATGACGACGAAGATCCGATGAATGGCTCAGATTCAAGCGACGGAGGTGGAGACAGTGAATCAGAAGAAGGAAAAAACAAAGGGACACTAATTCTCGACGCAACCTGCGCCCCGGCTGACATCAAGTATCCAACAGACGTGGCACTCCTCAATACGGCACGTGAAAAGCTGGAGAGAATGATAACAGAGCTTCACGGGCAGACCAGTCAGAAAAAGAAACCCAGGACATACAAGAGAATTGCCAGAAAGGATTATCTCAGATTTGCGCGGAACAGGAAGCCAACCATCAAGACGATTCGAAAAGCAATACGGCAGCAGCTAGGCTACGTAAGACGGGATCTTGCCATCATAGAAACACTACTTCAGAGTGGTCTGAATTTGACTGAGAAGAGCAAGGAGACCTTGCGGATCGTCAGAACGCTGTACTCGCAGCAGGAAGAGATGTATCGGGAGAAGAAGCATCAGGTCGATGACAGGATTGTCAGTATTCATCAGCCTTGGGTGAGACCGATTGTTAGAGGGAAAACCAATGCACCGACAGAGTTCGGAGCAAAGATTGCAATCAGCATGGTAGATGGTTATGCCTCTGTGGAAAGATTGGACTGGAACGCTTTTAACGAGACTTCCACCCTGCAGGAAAGCGTAGAACGCTACCGGGAGGAGCGAGGGTACTATCCCGAGCGGATCCTTGCGGACAAGATCTATCGAACGAGGGAAAACCTCTCATTCTGCAGCAAGCATGGCATCCGAATGAACGGACCAAAGCTGGGGAGACCGCCGAAGGACAAGAAGGCCTACAGGTTGCAATGTCTTCTGGAGAAATCAGAAGCAGGAGAGCGAAATGCCGTGGAAGGCAAGTTTGGGGAAGGGAAACGGGCCTATGGCCTGAACAGGATCTTCACCAGGAGACAGGATACAAGCGAGACCAGCATCCATCTGGTATTTCTTGTGATGAACATGGAAAAGAGACTACGCTCTCTTTTGTTGCCAATTTTAGAAGTGTTGGAAAACATGATTTCCATGCTTAAGATCATAAAGAATAGGGCGCTGATTGGCGCATAACGCGGTTATTCAGCAGCCCCTAAATAAAGATGACAAACGGATTCTTACATATGTGGCTGCCTGTTTTTACAATTAATAGTTTATCTGACCTTTTCAAACTTATTAGGGAATCAAAAAGCTTTTAATAATTCTTCTGACTAGATGTGAGTCAAAGGGGAAGCCTGGCATTTCATAAGTTTCAATCAAATTATGAAAAGGTACAATTTTGTTTCTTCTGTATACCGATAACTTTTCGTTCATTGATTCTGCATATACCGGATCGTCGGGTTTTCCAAAATGCTCCCAGTAGATAACACGGCCGTCCTTCAGGCTGAGTATAGTAAAGTCTGGATAAAAACGCCGACCCTCCAGAGCCAACGCCGCCTCATAACGATATGGAACGCCGGATAACTCTAATTCACTTGCGATGAATAACTCTGATTTTGAGCGAACTTTTATCCCGTTAGGTGTAGTGTAGATCAACTGCTCAGGATATAAAGCAGATTTTTCAAAAGACTCACTAATCCAGTCGCTTACATTTTTGCTACCAGACTTCAATATCGGCAGATAACATAGATTAAAACAGGGTTTAGGCAGTTTGCTCATAATGGAATTTGGATCATATGGACGACCGTATTTCAAATATTTCTCTCTATGCTTAATACTATATTTAAGGCTTTTTATGCTCTTTTCTAAAAATCCCCTTCGACAAAGTGCTGATAAAAGCTGGGTATCTCCTTTGCGTATGTAGACGCACTTGTCGGCCACTCCAACAGAATTTGAAGGAATATAATGATAATAGCATTCATAACCATTAATTATTTTAACGTGGACTCCTCCAATCGGGAGAGTCTTAATATCTTCAAGGAACTTATTCAGCAACTCCTTTTCATATTCATTTTCTTCTCGAAGTTTGAAAATAGTTTCATTGAACATGAATATCTCCTTAGGCTTGGGAAATTACATAATATGGTAATAAAATTATAATATTCCATATAACTTATGTCAATAGTTATTTCTCCTGATCAATTATTCTGCTTTCTCCATAAATAGTTTGTATATTAATATCAAAGACTAGTTGACAACTAACCAATTCGCCTGATCTATGCGGAAAAGATTAGTATTCAAGCAAGGACAGGGAGTAGAAACTAACCATTTCTCTGGATTCTCGCTGAAATGGTTAGTATTTGAGCTGGGGAACAAAGTAGAAGCTAACCATTTCACCTCATTCTTTCCGAAATGGTTATAATTTGAGTCAGGGAAGGAAATAGAGACTAACCATTTCTTTTGATTCCTGCGGAAATGGTTATAAATTAAGTCGGGATGGGGGTAGAGACTAACTATTTTCTTTAGTTTCTGCTGGAATAGTTAGAATCCGAACAAGGATTAGAGGTAGAAACTAACCATTTTACCTCGTTCTTTCCGAAATGGTTATAATTTGAGTCAGGGTGGAGCGTAGAGTTTAACTATTTTCTATAGTTCCTTTCAAAATGGTTATACTTTCAGCCGTGATAGGAAACAAAGACTAACCATTTCTCAGGATTCTCGCTGAAATGGTTAGGATTTGAGTTGGGGAAGAAAGTAGAAACTAACCATTTTACCTCGTTCTAGTTACGTCCGTATAATGGTGTAAATTAAAAAATAAAAAGAGAACATGTCTCTTCGTTCGGTTACAATGTAGTTACCACAACAACAAAACCGGAGGTGAAGAAACATGTCTCAAGTCAATATTACAATAGACTATGACGAAGTGGTAGCTCTTTTTTCAAAAGAGCGAAATGAAGCGTTTGCGTACCTGATGGAGAAGATCCTAAATGCCTTCCTTTTGGCAGAATCAGAAGATCAGATAGGGGCCTCGAAGCATGAACGAAGCGAGGACAGAAACGACTACCGAAATGGTACCAGGGATCGCCCTCTTGTTACAAGGATCGGGAAACTCACGCTAAAGGTTCCACGCCACAGAAATGTTCCGTTTGTAACGATGATCTTTGATCAATATCAAAGAAATGAAGCGGCTTTGCTGACGACTATGATGGAGATGGTTGTCCAAGGTGTATCCACAAGAAAAGTAACCAATGTTGTGGAAGAGCTCTGCGGGGCTAGCTTCTCGAAATCAACCGTATCCGAGCTTTGTAGGCGCCTAGATGAAAGCATTAAGCAGTTTAAAAACCGTCCATTGAAAGATCCGTACCCGTTCGTAATTACCGATGCGAAATACTTTAAGGTAAGAGAAAACCACAGCATCGTATCGAAAGCCTTCATGGTTGCCATGGGGATTACAGAGGATGGCCGTAGAGAAATCATTGATTTTGGCACCTATGATAATGAATCAGAGAGAACCTGGAAGGAGTTTTTGACAAGTTTAAAAAAACGAGGAGTAAATCCCGATATGATCACATCGGATGCCCATCAAGGTTTACTTGCAGGCTTGAAAGAGGTTTACCCGGAGGTTCCTTGGCAAAGATGTCAATATCATTTTCAGGAAAACATCCTTAAGGAGACTCCGAAAAAAGAGCAGAAAGGATTAAAGACCGAGCTCCGTGAAATGTTTAATGCCAAAACCATGAAAGAAGCTAGAGAGCGAAGGAATGAAATCATTCAGGATTACAAGGATGTAGCACCAAAAGCTATGGAAATCCTTGATGAGGGATTTGAGGAAGCCATGACAGTGATGCTGCTACCAGAAAGCATGCGGACTCCCCTTCGGACTACGAACTATTTAGAGCGTGAAAATGGCGAGTTAGGGCGCCGTTCTGATGTGATTCGGATCTTTCCAAATGCAGCGTCCTTGACCCGCTTAATGGGAGCGGTCTTAATCGATCGAAATGACATAATGAGTACAAGAAATGCCTTGTTCACAAAAGAAAAATGCATGAATGCAATCGAAGAAGCAAAACCGAAGCTTATCAAGATTGCCCAGGAACAGGTAAAACTGCTGAAAGCAGCTTAACATAGAAGCATTTATGCCGCGAAAGCCTGTTTACATGGGGCTGACCCTCTGGTAAACTCTCGGCGGCAGAGATGACGCCCAAGAGAGTGGTCTTCTTCTGCCTAAAAAAGGGAGTCCAGAGGGTCAGGGCCCCCCATGTCAACAGGACCGTGGAATAAATGCGAAAAGCTATCCGTTATTGCAACAAAGTATTAAACGTTAACTATATTGTGACCGAACGAATTTACACACAAAAAAGGACTTGGCCCTCGTTCTTTCCGAAATGGTTATAATTTGAGTCAGGGTGGAGCGTAGAGTTTAACTATTTTCTATAGTTCCTTTCAAAATGGTTATACTTTCAGCCTGATAAGTAACAAAGACTAACTGTTTCTCTGGATCCTTGCCAAAATGGTTATAAATTAAGGCGGAGTGGGGTGTAAAGGCTAACTATTTTCTTTAGTTCCTGTCAAAATAGTTATAATTTCAGCCATGAAGGGAGTATGGGGTAACCTTTTTTCTGGATTTTAAGGGAAATGGTTAGCGTTGAAACTAGGAAATGCAGTAGAGATAAACCATTTTTCTGAATTTCTGCTGAAATGGCTAACATTTTGGTCAGACCCAATTCAGACTCAATAGTAGAAAGATTGATAACTGACTGCACTAAGTCTAACAGATAAAAAAGGAGCCTTCTTATCCGAAAAAGATCAAGAAGGCTCATCTGTTTTTATAGACCAAATATCGACGGGATTCCAAAGGTTTTACTTTTAAATATTTTGATAATCTCACTGTCTAATCTGGCAAATTTCATTGGTCTGCTTGATAAATATCTTTGTAACTTACTAAAGTTGAGCAAATACCTCATCCAGATCCGGCAGTTGCGGAATTTCATACTTCTTTACCCAAATGACCTTACCGTCCTCGCCGATTAATATGTTGGCCCGTTTTGAGGCGCCATAGGCTTCGCTGAAAATGCCGTAAGCTTTGGCTACTTCGCCTAATGGATGGAAGTCCGCAAGGACGGGCAGCTTGCTGAGGCAGATCGCCTTTGCCCATGCGGATTTGCTCGGTTGGGGATCCACGCTGAGGCCCAGTACTACTGTGTTCTTTTCGGCAAATTTGTCATAATTTCTGTCAAGCGCCCGCATTTGGTCCGTGCAGACGGACGTCCATGCCAGGGGATGCCACGAGAGCAATACCTTTTTTCCTTTAAATTCGCCCAAAGCAATCTCTCTTCCGTTTTGATCTACCAGCTTAAAATCCGGAGCTATGTCGCCTACTTTTATAATATCGTTCATCTTTATCCTCCTTGTAGTATCGAGTTGGAAATAAGCAAATTTGCAATTTCTATTTATCTATTAAACGCTTCTAGTTTTCCATTTGTTACTTGTGTATGGATATATTAAGCGTTTCCAGTTTTCCGTTTTTTTCTGTGTATGGAACGTGCATCACAGGGATGGGGCTATTATTCAGGAGCTGAAAGCCTTGTCCCTGCAACACGATTTTATAAAATTTTTTAAATACCTGAATTGCAATAACAAGTTGAACTAATCTCCGTACCTTGACAAATCTCTGTTGTTAAAGAGCATAGATTAAATCGAGTTCCTCATCGAAGAGTTCTTCTGGGGTTTTATAGCCTAAGATCTTTCTTGGAAGGCCGTTTATCCATTCTTCAACTCGTGCAATGGCCTCTTGGCTGTATTCGGAAATCTTCTTACCTTTGGGTATGAAGCGCCTAATCAGGCCGTTATGGTTTTCATTGGTACCACGTTCGAATGCGGAGTAAGGATGTGTAAAATATACCCCTACACCCTGTTCCTTCAAGGTTGACAGAGCAGCGAACTCAGATCCATTATCTGCAGTAAGGCTTTTGAAGACCTTTTGAAACCGACTGCCAAATTCGTCTTTGATCTGGTCAAATTCCTGCATAACCGCTTCTGCTGTTTTGGCAGGAATCTTTCGAATCAATGTGTTTCTGGTTTTTCGTTCGACAATGGTCAATAAGCTTTCATCCTCCTTGGATTTTGAGCCTATTACCGTATCAATTTCCCAGTGCCCAAACTCTTCTCGATCTTCCACATGACAAGGCCGGTTTTCAATACTGTCACCGAGGTTTCGCTTGTTGGCCCGGACTCGGATTCCTTTCTTGCTACGCTTTAGCTTAAGTGGTAAATCCGTGTTTTTAACTTTCATAAGCCCTAGATCTATGTAGTTGTAAATGGTTTTGGTACAAAGCATCTTATCGAATTTACCCGTTGCTGCAGCCCTACCTACGGCAGAGTCCACGGACCAATCTTCCTCTAACATCATCTTCTCAACATAGCCTACGAACTCACTGCACTGTAGCAGCTTGTACCTGCGACCAGTGTTCCGGCGATTTGCCTCATATTTAGCCTGGCCGGCATCAGCGTAGTAGATTTTTACTAATTTGCCCTGCTTTATCTGTTCCACTGTGCCACGCCTTAGTTCGTTTGTAATGGTGTTTATGGGCCGATTTAGCAGTTTTGCGATGGCATAAGCAGTTTTGCCTTCACCAGCCAATAACTCGATTTTTACGCGCTCTTTAAAAGAAAGATGTTTATTTTTTCGCGGATTAGGTGTAAACTGTGAGTGATCCATAGTGATTCGCCTTTCTGTGTATGTTTTGTGGTAAAACTATTTTACAACAGAAATCGTCACTATGGATTTTTTATTAGTTCAACTTCATTTTACAATTCGCCAATTTTTTAAATATTATTATAATGTTTACCCCGGTAATTGATTTATAAACGTCACGTTGCATCGATTTAAGCCCTCGTTGCTTAAAGAGGTGAGAAGGCAACGAAATTCGGGTTAAACATAAATTCTTCGTTGCCCGGAGGGGCAGAAGGCAACTAGGAACAAATGGTAATGCGGTATCTCGTTGCTTAAAGAGGTGAGAAGGCAACGAAATTCGGGTTAGGCCTAAGTTTTTCGCTGCTCAGAGGGGCAGAAGGCAACTAGGAACAAATGGTAATGCGGTATCTCGTTGCTTAAAGAGGTGAGAAGGCAACGAAATTCGGGTTAAACATAAATTCTTCGTTGCCCGGAGGGGCAGAAGGCAACTAGGAACAAATGGTAATGCGGTATCTCGTTGCTTAAAGAGGTGAGAAGGCAACGAAATTCGGGTTAGGCCTAAGTTTTTCGCTGCTCAGAGGGGCAGAAGGCAACTATGCGCCGATGGTAATGCGGTATCTCGTTGCCTAAAGAGGTGAGAAGGCAACGAAATTCGGATTAGGCCTAAGTTTTTCGCTGCCCGGAGGGGCAGAAGGCAAGAAAGCTTTCGGTGATAAGGTTATTGTTGTTCAATTATTGTTCCAAGGGACAGGGGGGAAAGGGATGTCGTGAATGGACCGTGGCAGCATGCTATTTAAAATGCATTGAATTGCCTGAAAATTCTTGATATAGCGATTACTTCTGCTATAATGAATTTAACTGAAAAAGAGCACTAACGCATTAAAGCAGAAAAAAGGAGGGTAAGTTCATGAGGCGATTACTATAAGTATTTCTGGCACTGTCTCTGGTGCTAGGCAGTTTTGGCATGGCTTTCGGTGCAGTACCCGCCGATGTGGTGGATACGGAATATGAAGAAGCGGTTGCTGCATTGACAGACCTTGGAATTATCCACGGGTATCCCGACGGCACATTCCGCCCCGACGATACCATCACCCGGGCGGAATTGGCGAAGTTACTCATTACGGCTTTGGAACTGGACGATGATGCGATCCGCATGTATGCCAGCGGCCTCTCGGATGTGGGTTCACATTGGGCAAAGGGCTATGTAGGATACGCTGACAAACTGGATATTGTAGTGGGCTATCCGGATAAGTCCTTTAAGCCTCAGAAACCCGTATCTTACAATGAAGCGATTACAATGATCGTGCGGGCCCTCGGTTATACCAACGAAGATGTGGGAGACAACTGGCCGGCAAATTACGTTAACAAAGGAAAGGAATTGGGAATCCTTGAAGGCATAACGGGAGGAGCTGAAGGCGCAACCAGAGGCGATGTGGCCCTTATGCTTTATAGAGCAATGGACCTGCCTATTGACGGCGATGAAGATGACACCATGCTTCTGAGACACACGACGCCGCCTTATTCCTATGAAGAATGGCAGATTCCTTATGGCGAGCGCCTTATCAACGAGTACGGCCTTGAGGGAGCTGTTACCGACAGCACACCTTCCATCCTGAATTCGCAATACTGGCAGATTCCTGACTTCTATAATGCGACATCCAGTGAAAATCTGACCATACTCACCAACTTCAAAACGACACAGCAGACCAACGGGTGGACTTGCGGTCCCGCTTCAGCGCTGATGGTTCTCGAGTGGTATGACATGCGTGGGGATCTCAACGAAATGGACTTGGTAGCGCTGCGCCAGAAAGATCAACCGGGAGCCACCTCCCTGCGGCAGATGATAAATATCTTTGAGGGCCTGGAAAAGCACATGGGCCAGAAATGGGATCTCTATTCCACTTATGATGCGGAGATCGACTGGGACGACGGCGCCTATCCCTATGCAACCTATAAGGGCGAGCGTGTAAATCTTTTTGACCTGGTACCTCAGATCCTGAAGGAAGGCAAGCCCATTATCGTCGGATGGAACGATTGGGGCGGCCACTATCAGGTAATTATCGGTTACGACACTATGGGAACGGAAATCACAGCTGACGACGTTCTCATCCTTGCAGATCCTTACGATACCACGGACCATCATCAGGACGGTTATCTGATTCAATCGGCAGAGAGGCTGATCTGGGATTGGAGCGCCGGTTGGGATCCTGATTTTGATTACGGAATTTTCTTGGTTGCCACACCGGAAGGAGTCGACGGTAAAGAGCTGGTCATGGGTGCCGGAATTAAAGACGACATGAAGAACACTGGAAGATTTACAGATACCCATATGATTCCATACGGTGATGGTCTGGCTGCTGCACTTAAGGAGCTTGATGCGATGGAGCCCTATTCGACGGATTATCCCAACTGGTTCGGATCTGACGGACTGTCGGGACCGGCTTCCGCGGATGCTTTCCGTATGGCAGACTATAAATATTCGCCTTACTACAAAAATGTGGACGTTTATAATCTGAAATCTACCGCTACGAGAATCGTGCTGGAAAATTACAAGAGCATTCAGCAGGCTACGGAATACACTTGTGGTGTAACCTCCATGCTTTCGGTGCTTGAGTGGTTCGGCATGCGGGGAGACATGAACGAAATCGATCTGGCGAAGCTGCGCAACAAGACGGACGGTCTGCCGGGCACAACGATTCAGGAGATGCTGAATGTCATCGAGCAGCTCCCCGGCGAGTGGGATGTGAAGTCTTCCTATGATATCGTTGAGGGCGATTCCGATTTCGAGTGCGGAATTGTAGTGGACGGAGAGTACATCGATCTCGGTGAAATGATTCCGTACTTCCTTTCGAAGGGCATTCCCGTCATGGTCATGTGGCATGAGTGGGACGGCCATTACCAGGTGGTCATCGGCTATGACAACATGGGTACGGAGGGTACCTGCGATGATGTAGTTCTGCTGATGGATCCTTATGATACAACGGACCATAATCAGAACGGATACGTCATCGAGTCCTTCGAGAGACTGATCTACGACTGGGGCAACAGCTATGATGAAGATGTAGACTGGGCGGCATTTGTTGTCATGAGCCCTGCAGCCAAATAATGACTGCTGCGCCGGTGTGGTCATATCGGCACAAATAGTGTGATGCGACCACGGTATGGCGCCATTGAAACGGTGCAATGAAGCCATACGGCCACAGTATGGCGCTATTGGCACGGTGTGATGCAAGCATGCAGCCACGGGATCTGTTCCCGTGGCTGCTTTTGCCTTAACCGTATTTACACTTTCTGATTCTGTTGATGAGACGTGTAAATTCAACGGTTGTACGTAGCTTTTTAGGGGCTGTCCCTCATGCAGATCTTTTGCTATAATTATCTTGTTGGTTTTGGGAAATAGAAAGGGGGGTTATTATGCGGTTCTATATCGTGGATGCCTTTGCAGAGCGGATATTCGGCGGAAATCCTGCGGGAGTGGTGATCTTGTCCGCAGGGGAGAAATACCCGACCGATGAAGTGATGCGAAAAACGGCAGCGGAGCTCCGTTATTCTGAGACGGCTTTCATTCTTCCGAAGGCCGGAGGCCGTTTTCAACTGCGTTATTTCACACCTACGGAAGAAGTAGATCTATGTGGACATGCTACGATAGGGTCTTTTTATGCGCTGCAGCAGGAAGGCTTAGTGTCGGCGTCCACAAGCTATTTGGCGGAAACATTAGCCGGTGAGTTGGAAATCGGTGTTGAAGACGGATTTGTTCTGATGGATATGGCTACACCGAGAGTCCTGGGCGCTATCCGGGAAGAAAATGCGCTGAGAGAGCTGTATGGCGTAATGGGGCTGTCTGAAAGCGCTGGAAAGGTATCTTTGGAGGGAGAATGGGATCTTTATCCCGAGATTATATCCACCGGCCTTCCGGATATCATACTTCCTGTATCGGACGTAAAAGATCTTGAGCGAATTAACCCGGATTTTTCCGCATTGGCCAAGCTTTCCAACGCTTATAATGTGGTCGGTGTTCATGCCTTTGCGTTAGGGGAAGGATTGATTGGCGAGAACTGCTGTGAAGGCGCTTGCGAGATGGGCCAAGTCACTGCCTATTGCCGGAACTTTGCGCCGGCAGTGGGAATAGATGAAGAAGCTGCCACGGGAACCGCTAATGGCGCTCTGACTTATTATCTTTACAAAAATGCACTGATCGATGAGGGTTCAAGCTGTAAATTCCTGCAAGGGGAGGCCATGGGACGGCCATCGGTCATCCTGAGTACAATCAGTGCGGGCGAAGCGGAAGCGGATGTGGATGTGGATGCAGATGTGGATGCAGATGTGAAGATTCGCATAGGGGGATCGGGAGCCATTCTGGCAAAGGGCGAAATTTTCCTTTAGGCTTCAACCACAGACAATAAAAAGGACCAATCGAAATGCTGTTTTGGGACTAATATAACAATCGGTCACAAATAACCTACTTTATATCGGCAGTTAATTATAACGGAATGGTTCGTTGCTGAACCATTCCGTTGTTCGTTCAATCATGTCCGATTATGGGACGAGTTCACAGGATCAACTGCCCGATATTGTAAACGATAAAGGCCACAATCCAGGCTACGCTCGTCTGGAACAGCACGACGGCAGCAGCCTTCCAGAGGCTTTCCATTTCCTTTCTTACAGTGGCCAACGTGGCGACGCAGGGCATGTAAAGCAGGCAGAAGACCAGGAAGACAAAGGCCGTTAAAGGCGTGAAAATCTCTGCCATCATGGCCGGAAGCGCCGTTGCATCCGGAGCATCCAGGAGTATGGCGAAAGTGCTTACTACCGCTTCCTTGGCAGAAAGACCGGTTATAAGAGCGGTAGCGGCGCGCCAGTCTCCAAAGCCCAGCGGGGCAAAGATGGGCACCGCAAGAGTTCCGATGCCGGCAAGCATGCTCTGTTGGCTGTTTTCAACCATGTTAAAGCCTGTATCAAAGCTTTGCAAAAGCCAGATCACAATGGTGGCAATAAATATAACGGTGAACGCCCTGCGGATGAAGCCTACGATATTTTCCCACATGCGAAGCCATACACTTTTTAAAACGGGCATTCGGTAATTGGGAAGCACCATGACGAAAGGCACGGGGTTTCCGCTGAAAATTGTACCCTTTAAAAGAAGGGCGCAGCAAACAGCCACCACAATGCCCATTACATAGAGGGCAAACATGACCAAGGCCTTATGATTCTCAAAAAATGCCGCGGTGAACATGGCGTAAATGGGAATCTTGGCGCTGCAGGACATAAAGGGAACCAGTATGATGGTCATATAGCGATCCCGCTTGCTGGGTAGGGTTCGCGCGGACATAATGGCGGGGACAGAGCATCCGAAGCCCAGAAGCAGTGGAACGATAGACCTGCCGGAAAGTCCCAGCCTCCGGAGCAGTTTATCCATAAAAAATGCCACCCTCGGTATATAACCGCTGTCTTCCATGATGGAGAGCAGGAAGAAAAGAATCGTTATCAGCGGCAAAAAGGACAATACACTGCCTACTCCCACAAAGACACCGTCAATAATCAGGGAGTGGAGAGCCGGGTTGATGTTGGTGCGGCTCAAAGCTGCGTCGGTAACGGATGCCAGGTGGTCGATTCCCGCGCCGAGCAGATCGCTGAGCCAGGTGCCCAGCGGGCCGAAGGTGAGCCAAAAAATGAAGAGCATGATGCCTAAAAAGATGGGTAGCGCAAAGTATTTATGGGTCAGAATCTCGTCGATTTTAACGGAACGAAGATGTGCCTTGCTCTCTCCCGTTTTCTTCAAAACGCGGCTGCATAATTCTTCGATAAAGCAGTAACGCATATCCGCCATGGCCGCCTCCCTGTCCGTATCCAGGTGAAATTCCATGTCGTCTACGATGTGCTGAATGATGTCTTTTTCCGGCTCCTCCAGTTTGAGGGTTTCCATAACCAGATCGTCGCCTTCCACGATTTTCGTGGCGGAGTAACGAAGAGGGAGTCCTGCCGTCTTCGCTTCCTCCTCGATGAGGTGGGAAATGGAGTGAATTGCATTGTGAACAGGACCCGAGCAAAAATCAATCCTCTTAGGCAGCAAGCGCTTTTCCGCCGTCTCGATGGCGCTGTGGATCAGGTCGTGAACGCCTTCGTTTTTGCTGGCGGAAATGGGGATAACAGGAATACCCAGGGATTCCTTCAGCTGCTGCAAATCGATGAAGACGCCGCTGTTTCTCACTTCGTCCATCATGTTGAGGGCGATGACCATGGGCGTTTCCAGTTCCATCAGCTGCAGAGATAGATAGAGGTTCCTTTCGATGTTGGTAGCGTCTACAATGTTAATGATTACATCGGGCCTTTGCTTAATGATATAATCCCGGGCCACCACTTCTTCTGAGCTATAGGGAGACAGGGAATAGATGCCGGGAAGGTCCACAACCTTTACACCTTTATGCCCCTTGACCCAGCCTTCTTTGCTCTCTACAGTTACGCCCGGAAGATTGCCTACCTTTTGGATGCTGCCCGTCATTTGATTAAAAAGGGTGGTTTTACCGCTGTTGGGATTGCCTGCCAATACAATGCTTAGGTTCATTCTGCCACCGCCTCGATACAGATTTTCTTCGCGTCTTCTTTTCGCAGAGTGAGTTCAAAATTACGCAGATATAATTCAATGGGGTCGCCCAAAGGGGCTACCTTTCTTACCATTACGATCGTATTCGGGGTAAGTCCCATATCCAGGAGATGGCGGCGCAGGGCCCGTTCTCCGCCCACTGCAACGATCCGCCCTTTTTCCCCCGGTTTGAGAAGGTCCAGTGTTGTGCAGCTGCTTATTGTTTGTCCGTGACGGTGTCTGAAAGCTTGTCCGTGCCCTTTTCGACCATCTCTGTTGTTGTCTTTTGTATAACGTCTGACGAGATTCATCCGCGACTCCTTTGATATTGATTTTTGCTGTCGATGTAGCTAATCCAAATGGGACCGGTATAAAAACGAGTTAGCCTACGCTAACGAAACGATACACCTTTTTGCCTGAACTGTCAATACTATCACGGTATGGAGCATCCTCGAAGGAATAGTTAATTGGAAGAAAACAATGCGGTAATGGCCCGGACAAATGAGGAAACCATTAGAATGGCTATGGCAATGGCGCCGGTGAGCATTAGCGTTTCGGTGCCGATTTGTGCCGTGGCCAGCAAATCTTCTTTAAGCAGAGACAGCATGGTTTTATACATACCGGCTCCGGGCACCAGCGGAAGGATTCCGGGAATGGTAAAAATAAGGGAGGCCTCCTTGAAAACTCTGGCAAAAAGCTCGCCGAATGCGGCAACAAGGCAGGAAGCGATAAAACCGGAAATAACTACGGACTGTCCTGCCTGCAACAAGTATTGAAAGAGCAGCCAGCCGCAGGCGCCGGTAAATCCGGCAAAGAAGATGTGGCGATGGGGTATGTTGAAGATCAGGGTGAATCCTGCCGTTGCTCCAAAGGCAAAAAGAAACTGCAGAAACAGACTCATATGGCACCTCCTGCAGAAACCCAAATAAACAGCACAACTCCAACACCCGAGGCTATGGAGATGGCGGTTAATGCGGCTTCCATAGCCCTGGCGCTTCCGGCAAGAAGATCCCCTGCAAGAGAGTCGCGCATGGCATTGGTGAAGGCTAAACCGGGTAGAAAAATCATCAGAGAACCGACGATCATGGCGTCCGTATTGTAAGCCAGCCCGCCGGCGGTAAATAAAAGCGCTGCTAATGCAATCAGGGCGCAAACTGTAAAGTTGCGGAGAAAGAGGTTGAAGCGGTATTTGTCCAACAAATGTCCGAAGGCGAAAGCAATGGCTCCGATAGCCAGGGAACAGCCGAACTCCCGATACCCGGCTCCCAGCATCAGGGTGAAAAATGAGGCCACAAGGGCGCCGCCCAGAACCTGAAGAGGGAAGGTGTATTTTGCTTCTCCGGAAATGCGCTCCAGGCGCTCCTTCGCTTCGCTGATAGAAGTGGGGTTTGCCGCAAGATTTCGAGAAAAATCATTGACCATGGAAATCCTGTCCAGGTCCACGGAGACTCTGCGTATGCGCTTAATAATGGTGTAAGGCTTTCCGTCGCCTCCGGAATCCAAGGAAATAAAAATTCCTGTGGTGGTGGCGAAAACCTCTATATAAGGGATGCCGTACGCCTTGCAAATTCGAGTAACCGTGTCTTCGACACGGTAGATCTCCGAACCGCTCATCAGCATAATCTCTCCTGCCCGCAAGGCAAGCATCAAAACGTTTTTCTCGATGGGGTTTATCATCATACGCTCCCTGTTTAAAGGTTTCGAAACTGGCGCATTAAGCACCCCAAACCATCCCAAATGCAGGATTAAGTACATAATACCATAAAGTTGACGCCTGGAGACAGAGCCTATATAATATTTTTGTAATAAACCACACGGCAGCTATCCATTTTGTATATAGAAAAGGCTTGCGGTAGCGAAAAGCCATGCTTTTCTAAGTCCCGAGCGGATCCTACATATAAAACTGGAGGACAATCGGCCGATGCAAAACGAATAAGCATCGGTGGTCTGTTTGCCCATCTTTTATTTGTATATGAAAGGAAAAGCGAAATGGAAAGAATGGTTGGAACGGTTGTAAGAGGACTTAGAGCTCCCATTGTCCGTCAAGGCGACGACCTGGAAAAAATTGTGATAGATACGTTGATGAAGACCTTCGAAACGGAAGGTTTCGAGCCAAGAGACAAGGATGTTCTCTGTATAACGGAGGCAGTTGTTGCGCGGGCATTCGGCAATTACGCTACTGTAGATCAGTTGGCGGCGGATGTAAAGCAGAAATTCAAAACAAAAACCATCGGCGTGATATTTCCCATCCTCAGCAGGAATCGGTTTGCTGTTTGTCTAAAAGGAATCGCTAGAGGCGTCGATAAAATTTATCTCATGCTCAGCTATCCGGGGGATGAAGTGGGCAATCAGCTGGTGGACCTGGACCTGCTGGATGAAAAGGGTGTAAATCCCTATAGCGATGTTTTGACGCAGGAGCAATTCGAAAGCATGTTCGGTAAATCGAAACATACCTTTACCGGCATGGATTATGTTTCATATTACAGGGAGATCATTGAAAAAGAAGGAGCGGAAGTGGAAGTCATCTTCGCCAATGACCCCAGAGCGATTCTCCCTTATACAAAGACGGTGTTGGCCTGCGACATCCATAGCAGGGAAAGGACCAAACGGCTGCTGCGACAGGCCGGCGCGGAACAGGTACTTGGAATGGATGATTTACTTACCTCCTCCGTGGACGGAAGCGGCTTCAATAGCAAATACGGAATTTTGGGATCCAATAAAGCCACAGAGGAAAGCATCAAGTTGTTTCCCGAGGATTGCTTTGATTTGGTAAACAACATTCAAAAGAAACTCTTTACCATTACGGGAAAAGAAATTGAGGTCATGGTCTACGGAGACGGCGCTTTCAAAGATCCGGTGGGCAAGATCTGGGAGCTTGCCGATCCGGTAGTATCTCCTTGCTACACAAAGGGCCTTGAGGGAACGCCCAATGAATTGAAGCTAAAATATCTTGCAGATAACGAATTTGCGCATCTTTGCGGTGACGAATTAAAAGAAGCCATCTCAAAGTGTATTGCGACAAAGGAAGAGAATCTGGGCAGCAGCATGGCGGCTCAGGGAACGACTCCCCGCCGATTGACAGACCTGATCGGTTCTCTGTGCGACCTTACATCGGGAAGCGGGGATAAGGGAAACTCCTTTTGTATACATTCAAGGATATTTTGATAACTATACCAAGTAGAAGTGTGGTAACGGTATAACGAAATGCTTTTGAAACAGGGATTTTCTCATTAATGAGAAAATCCCTGTTTTTTTAAATTAAAAATGAGAAGAATTGTCTGACAACAATTTCTTGCTGTCTCCCGTCCAAAGTGGACAAAACCCTTTAAACCGCCAAATATTTCAGAATATTTTGCATAAATTCGCGCCTTTCAATGTAGTTGGCATGAATTTTGGATTAATAATAACCGCAGGCAAGATTACTATAATTATTTAAGGAGGTATCATTTATGGCTGCAACAAAAGAAGCTGCTCTCCAAGAAGCGAAAAGAATATTGAGCTATATTGAGAGCACAGAACTTACCGATGACGAAAAGGCTCAAATTACCAAGACTCAATCGAAAACTTCAACAACCACGTAAACCCCGGTTGGTTGGTGTACAGAAAATCCGTATCCACCGATGCTGCTTGCGTAGAGTGGACAGATACGGAAGAGCATTTCACGGACTTATATGGAAATGACTTCATTGACTGCCTTGGCGGATTCGGTATTTACACTTGCGGACACAGAAATCCTGAGATCGTAAAGTATGTGAAAGCTCAGCTTGATAAATATGCTTTACACAGCCAGGAACTTGTAGATCCTCTCAGAGGATATCTGGCGAAGTTAGTATCCATGATTACCCCCGGCGATCTGCAGTATTGCTTCTTCACCAACGGCGGTGCCGAGGCGGTGGAAATGGCTTTGAAACTGGCCAGACTGGCCACAGGCGGCAGATACTACATATCCACAGTCGGCGCATTCCACGGCAAGTCCTACGGCGCTATCTCCATGGGCGGAAAAGCTGCTTACAGAGAGGATTACCTGCCATGATCCAGCATGTACAGCACGTGAAATACGGCGATGCGGATGCGATTGAAACAGCTATCGATAACCTGGTTACGGTGGGTGAAAAGGTTGCCGGCGTCATCATTGAACCGATTCAGGGTGAAGCAGGCGTTCAGATCCCGCCCAAGGGCTATTTGAGAGAGTCAGAGAGATTTGCGACAAGTACGGCGTTGCTATGATCGCAGACGAAATCCAGACCGCATGGGACGTACCGGAACATGTGGAGATGCGAGTACGAGGATGTTACTCCGGATATCATGACCTTCGGAAAAGCCTTCGGTGGCGGCGTAATGCCCATTACAGGAATCATCGCAAGACCCAATATGTGGGTTGAAAAACTGGTAGAGAACCCCTGGATTCTTGGTTCTCCCACCTTCGGCGGCAACCCGCTCGCTTGCGCGGCAGCCATCGCTACCATCAAGTACATGCTTGAGAACGACATTCCGAAGCAGTGCAAAGAAAAAGGCGACTACTTCATGGAGAAGCTGAACGGGCTGATGGAAAAATATCCTACCGTGCTTAAGGAAGTCAGAGGCGCAGGCTTGTTGATCTGCATGGAATTCCCCGCTGCAGAAGTAGGATATGCAGTTGTTAAGGGACTCTTTGACAGACATGTCATGACGGCAGGTACTCTCGTCAATGCCAAGACTGTCCGGATCGAGCCTCCCGGGGTCATCAAATATGAGACCATTGACGTGGTTATACAGAAATTAGAGGAAGCCATCATCGATGTGAAGGCAGAATTTAACTATAAGAATATTCTGCAAACAGGCGATTTGCCGGTTCAAAACCCCCGCACCTAATGCGGGGGTTTTTGTTGAAATTTCAACGTTCCTGCCAGTCAGAAAATTAGAACTTTCACCAAAAGGGTATACAAATTACTATAATATGGTATAATACCTGCATACCACAATGTTGGTATGCAGAAAGGAGAAAAAAGATATGGTAAAGAAGCTATTATCTGTGTGGCTTTCAGTGACCATTGTACTTTTTTCCACCATTACCATCTATGCAGAAGAGAACGTTGAAGGACAATTTCTAAATAGAAATATTGACATCAATGGCAATAGACTTGCAAATTATTATTTAGAACATCCATTTTTTCTGTACCAGGGTTCCGCCTACGTCCCGTTAACGGAGGAGATAGGTGAAATCCTAGGCTTTTCAGTTGAAATGGATTGGGAAAGCCGCACATTAAAAATCTTAAAGAAAGAACCGACGAGGACCGGACTGCAGGAAAAGGTCCTGAAGAGCAACCTTGAAAATGTTGCAGCCGCCGTATTAAAGGATATTACCGTCCTTACAATGGCGGAGGAAGAAAAGGATATTAATGTGGACCTGGTCTTGCATGGAGTCATGCTCACGGCTGCCGACCTGGATATCGGCGGACAACTCCGGCAGATAAAAGAAAAAGCCGAATCGGAGTTTATTGAAGTACCGGAGTTAGTGGTGGATAAGCTGGATCTTGAAGAGTATCCGTTGCTCCGGGCGGGAGACGTGTTCTATCTTCCTGTTCGAGCCTTTACGGGTGAGAATTGTTTCCGTTGGGATGCCTTCTACGACGACTATTCCGGCTTGTATATCAGTACAAAGGCAGGAGTGGCCGCTACGACCTTCTTTGATAAGGAAGAGTCGGATTACAACAGAGGGCTGGTCAACTACATCCTATCCAAAAACAAAAACCTTTCTACCGGATGGGCTACCATGCTGGTCTTCCTGTTCAAACATGAAGCGGACGTCAACGGCGTGGACGAAATTCTGCTGATGGCTATGGCCGAGAAGGAAAGCACCTTCCGTTGCGATGCAGTAGGCGGAGGAGCGGGACGGTGGGAATCATGCAAATTATGCCTAAGACCGCAGCAGGTTATGGGATTTCACGCAGTGAGCTCTTTGATCCCCATGTGAATATCGAGTTTGGTGCAAAGTATATCGGAGATAAGATAGCCCAATACGAAAACAAAACTGTGGCGCTAGCGGCATATAACCAGGGTCCGCTGGCTGTCAGCAGGGGAAGCTACAGCACCAGATATGCGAATAAGATTGCAGGGGCAGAGAATTCAATTACCAATTTCCTGGTCAAAAACGGCTACGGATTGGGAGAGTAACAGAACTGAGAAGAAATAGAATAAATAAAAGCACAATAACAGAAATCGCAGCCTTAATAAAAAGGTTGCGATTTTTGATTTACGGGTCTTTTGATAACCGCAATTTTAATTAAAAAAATAATTCTGAGGGGATATACATTGTATAAGGTGTTGTAAAGATTGCTATTATCAGCGAAACTTTTTTTCTTCTATTGTCATCTAACTCAATCAGGGGCATAACCTTTTTATAATTAAAAAGGTTAAATGCATATTCCGGCCAGCATTACACCTATTGTAGTAACTGCAAAGGCTGCAGGGCTGCTCAGAGGATTGTAGGCAATGTCTGAAACATAGCCCAAAAAAAGCAATAAAAGAAGAAATCCTGCGCCGATGATGTCGGCCAGGAATCCATATGCCCATATCCGCAAAATACACTTTGTATATTTTATCTTTTTTTCAGGTATTTTATAAACAGCCAGCGCGGCAAGAAAGACAATGCTGTCAATAATAAAATTGGCAGGCAATATGATGATCCACAATAATGATGGAATTACGTAAAAGCTCCATAAAGGCAATATGATGTTATAGAGCTTTATTTCTTTTCTCATGGCTGCTCTCCTGTGCTACGAATAGGCTTTTTTAATATAATCCAGAAAACAGCCCATATCCTCTGCCGTGGGGAACATGACCCTGGCGCTGTTTGCCCTGCCTCCGCCTTTACCGCGCCAGACAGCGGCGTTGTCCTTTATGATCTTGTTGCAATCCGGCATTCCGCCGGAGAGCAGGAGCAGGGTATTTTCCTTTACGGAAACCAGGGAAAGCAACTTGCCGGACAATTCCGGCAGCAGCTTGCTCAGCGCCAGCAAATCGTCCGTCTTCAAAAGCTCGTATTTCTCTATCAATACACCGTTGAACTCGGCCAGCTTTTCCCTAATCTCTTGGGCCTTTTCCGTCAGGTACGCCTGTTTCAGTTCATACAGTTCCTGTCGCACCTCGCCGTTTTTTTGTTCCCGCAGCCTGAATTTTGGCCATAAGCGTTTCCGCGTCCGCGGAGTAGTGCCTGCAAAGCTTTTAATAAGATCGGCCTCCGAGCGGCAGT
>JBMNMN010000005.1:0-30373 GCA_050953365.1 Anaerovoracaceae bacterium
TGATTTTTAATAATATTTTTCCCGGTTGCTTTTGCCTCTATATAATTACTTTTCTTAGTCTTTTTCAGGTCAAAAGCAACCGTTAATCTTGGAAACCTCAGATCGGTTGCTTTTTAAGCAAAAAGGCAACCGATTTTTAAAAATATTTTTCCCGGTTGCTTTTGCTTCTATATAATTACTTTTCTTAGTCTTTTTCAGGTCAAAAGCAACCGTTAATCTTGGAAACCTCAGAATCGGTTGCTTTTTAAGCAAAAAAGGCAACCGATTTTAATAAGATTCGGATGCAGTTGATTTTTCACCTAAAACCCCCAATATTAGATCATTTTCAACGTAAGAAGCAACCGATTTAAAAAAAGATTCGGATACGGTTGCTTTTTCGCATAAAACCCCCAATATTAAATCATTTTCAACGTAAGAAACAACCGATTTTTAAAAATATTTTTTTCCGGTACTTTTGCTCTCATATAATTCCACTTTTCAGTTTTTTTAGTTAAAAGCAACTGTCGATCTTTGCAGTCACAACCTCCAACCCCCACAGAAGAAATCAACTAAAATCAAGGAAGTGTGGAATATTAGCTGATTTTTACTCTGAGAAAAGCCGAAAACGGAAGTATTTGCATGGGAAGTCAGCTAAAAAAGAATTAATGTATTTATTTAGTGTATTTCTCAATGAAAAAATCAGCTAAAAATGCCAAAGCATAGAAAATTAGCTGATTCAGAATCCATTAAGAGCAATACATGGAATTATATGGAAAATAAATCAGCTAAAATAAAGCTTTTCGCAATTATTTGCTGTCTTTTGGCTGGCTAATAAAGCGGCGCCTTTGCTGGCTAATAAAACTGCGCCTCTATTATATGCATTCGGTGCTTCATTGGATACCAGGCACTTTTTGCAAGTATAAAACTCCTGCCCTGCTACAAATCATAATAGAGAGTTGTATATATTATAATAAAAAGCTGTATATACTGAGAACCGGTGAGGCGCCTGTATTTGGTATCATCTGCTAAATAAAAATTGCAATAAAATGCCGGGCGCCGAATAGGACAAATAATA
This sequence comes from Anaerovoracaceae bacterium, assembly GCA_050953365.1. GTDB lineage: Bacteria > Bacillota > Clostridia > Peptostreptococcales > Anaerovoracaceae > UBA1426. Next base: position 1,055 of record JBMNMN010000005.1, read on the forward strand.
AAAAATGGCAGACTGCAAGCAAACTTTAGAAAAGGAGAGTCTATGGGAAATCGATATGCCCGATTGTTCACTGCTCTTGTAGCAGCGTTTACGTTTATTATAATAGCGACGTGTTGTCCGATTCCGGCGGAGAGCTTTGCCGAATCGACTGAATTCCAGGCTTTGAACGGCCCGGCTGCGGTTACGCCTCCGGACGTTTCGGCCCAGAGCGCCATTGTCATCGAACAGACCACGGGGAAAGTCCTCTATGAAAAGAACAGCAGGCAGTTGGCGTACCCTGCCAGCACTACGAAAATAGTCACGGCGCTGCTTGCCATCGAAGCGGGGGATTTGGACAGGACTTTCCGGGTGCCGGGAGCTGCGGCAGGCGTGGAGGGCTCCTCCATCTATCTGGCGGCGGGGGAGAAAATCTCTCTCCGGGACTTGGTATACGGCCTGATGCTTCGGTCCGGCAACGATGCGGCAGTGGCAATTTCCTGTCTTATCGATCGCTCAACGGAGGCCTTTGTCCAAAGAATGAACGAGCGCGTTCAGGCCATGGGGGCTATGGATACCCATTTTATGAACCCCAGCGGCCTGTTTGATGAAAATCACTACACAACGGCTTACGATATGGCCATTATTGCCCGGGAAGCCATGAAGAACAGCGAGTTTAAAGCCATTGCAGGGGCAAAATCCTGGGTTGCCAATCGAGGCGAAGGGAAATATAACCATTTTTATAATAAAAATAAGGTAGTCTTTGAGTACCCCGGCGGGACAGGGATCAAGATCGGCTATACAAAGAGGTCAGGACGGACTTTAGTAGCCTCGTCAGAAAGAAACGGAATGGAACTGATCTGCGTTGTAATGAATGCCCTCAATTGGTTCAACGACAGCTACAGGCTAATGGATTACGCGTTCGAAAGCTTTGAAATGAGTAAAATTATTGAAGGGCAAAGAACGCTAAAAGCCATTCCTGTCAATGCCGGGAACAAAGATCACGTCTTTGTAGGTCCTAAGGACCCCGTCATGCTGCCGGTTCGAAAAGGGGAAACAGAAAGCCTGGAAGTGGTGTATCGTTTGCCGGCAAACGTGCGGGCTCCTATCCGTCGTTGGCAGGAAGCAGGCGCTTTGGAACTCTATGTGAGCGGAGAGTATTTATGTTCCTATCCTTTATATTTTCTTGAGGACATCGATTCGGTAGCGCTGCGTTAGCAATTAAAGAAATAAAGCGGACACCTTCCCTCCGTCACTCATTGCACTTTTTATGCATACTTTTATAGTAATTGGCGCCAATTGGCTGTATTTGGTGTCAGTTAGTGTCTCACACCAAATACAACTGGTTGCAAAAGTGTCAGATACCGAATACAACACATTAATTGGAGCCTAGTATTGAGAGAAGGTGCAAGTAGTGAGTGATCACAGCTTTGATTGTATAGATGTGGGGAGTGAAAACTGCCCGTGCTATTTGGCGTTAACGGGAGATTGCCTTGTGTGCAGCCGCCTTAAGGGCAGGGAAGACTGCGACTGCAATTGGAAAGGCGTATGCGTCTACAATGAATTCATCCAGGGAAATAAGAGAGTTAACAATCTCAGGACAGATTTTGCCGCAGAGATCGTGTATAAAAAGAATTATTTGGACGACTTAATCGTCTTAGGGCTCAAAGTAGGAAAGGGATTGGCCATAAAGGCCAGCCGCCCCGGGTCCTATGTTTTTTTGCGTGAGAAAAACAGCGAGTCCTATTATTCCACTCCCCTTTGTGTAATGGAGGCGGATATTGAAGCCGGCATTATTGCCGTTGCCATAAAGATCATATCCGCCAAGACCAAAACTCTTGCAAAAGCAGAAGGCCATCTTATGGTCAGAGGCATTTACAGAAACGGAATTCTGGGGATCGACTCTATTACATCGAAATCTGTAAAGGACAAGAAAATCCTGGTAGTAGCAAAGGGTATCGGCCTTGCGCCCGCAATTTTGACGGCGAATTATCTCTGGAGGAAAAACCGTGTAGATCTGATCATAGACATGGAAAAAATCAGCGAAGATCTTATCGGTGACTATTTGGGCGAAGGCAAGGGTACCATTCGTTTTATGCACTTGAACGAGGAAGGTTATCGCCAGGATATAGGCGATATTTTAGGAAAAGAGCAATACGATTTGGTGGTTCTGCTGACTTCGGACTACTATCTTGAACTGATCGGGAGTATGGTGAGGGAACGATTGCCACATGCTAAATTGGCCGTCAGCAACAACTTCCACATATGTTGCGGAGAGGGTATATGCGGCGCCTGTACGGCGGTTGGCCCGGGAGGCGATGCGATTAAGATGTGCAAATGCAACAATAATCACATTTCCTTTGTTCATTCATATATTAAATAATATGTGAGATTCCATTTAATCATAGACTGGAAATCTCAATATTAATTCTGCTTGGCTATAGGGCAACCCTTCACATTTTAGGCAGGGTGCTGTTAATTTTTCTCAAAACTCGAAAGGAGACAGCAGTGTAATGAATGGTTCCAACATGAACGCCACAATGGATGAAATCATGGCATATGAACTGGTATACCCGGAAATCTATTACAAAGTGCAACCCTTTATTATGGGAGTCTGTGATCAGATGGAAGCTTTCGGCGGGATGATGCCTTCCCTGGAGGTAATCGAACGAATCGCCGACAATATTTACACAGATGTACTTACCATGTATCCCGACTTGGCGGAATACGCCGGCGGCGGCAGCGCCGAGACTTTGGCGGCAGAACGAAACGATGAGCCGGATCATGCGAAACCTGCGACAGTACCCTTTTTAAGGCGTAGATTTCGGCGTCGCGGGCTATTCAGGGATTTCATACAAATCCTTTTACTTAATGAAATCTTCCGCCGGCTGTAAAGAAATATAAAAGGTATAAAGAGGGACGTTCGTTTGCCACTTTTCAATGGGCAAATAAAACGCCCCTCTGTCATCTCGCTTAAATGCATCTTACGGGTGGATCACATGCTTATTAATACAGAGTATAACCGAAACAAAGCCATTGAATATGCGGAGCGGTGGGCCTTCGACCGCAATCCCAGGTATTTGGATTTCGAGAAACTGGGCGGAGACTGTACCAACTATGTTTCTCAGTGTATTTATGCCGGCTGCGGCGTTATGAATTACACGCCCACCTTCGGTTGGTATTATAATTCCGCCAACGACCGGGCTCCTGCATGGACCGGTGTTCAGTATCTATACAATTTTCTCGTTAACAACCAGAAGGAAGGTCCTTATGCCGTTGTAACCTCCCCCTCTCAGGTGGCTATCGGTGATATCGTACAGCTTGGCCATGCCAACGGGCATTTCTACCACTCCCCCATCGTGTGCGGAATCATTGATGGCCGTATTTTTGTGGCGGCCCACAGCTTTGATGCTTGGATGCGGCCGCTTGATTCCTATAAGTATGACGTTGCCCGATATCTGCACATACTCGGCGCAAGGAAATATGTGTAAAACATTACGTCTGAAAGCTGGGGAGGAAGAGCCGGCAAAGCTTATAGGGGAAGCTGGCAAAAAATAAATGAACCAAATTGACAAAATATTCTATCGTTATTAAAATAAACAATAATACGTATCGGAAGCGAAGTTAAAGACGCAAAATGTACCGGAAAAACGCTGGATAAAAATAGGGAGGAAGTGAGTATGAGTTTAACGGAACAACAGATTAATGAATATTTCATGGATCATATCCATTGCTCTCAAATTGTTTTAATGGAGTGGGCTGAGGCTTTAGGATACACAAAGGAGGAAGCGGCTCGAATCGCAGCACCTTTCGGAGGCGGTATGTTCAATGGAGATACCTGCGGCGCAGTAGCCGGCGCCATGCTTGCAATCGGTATGAAGTACGGACATAGCGAGCCCGGCGATATTGAGGGCGATGAGAAAATGAGAGAAAAGGTGGCTGAATATAACCGTCGGTTTACCGAAGCCAAGGGCTCTACTATTTGTCGGGATCTCATAGGATACGATTTTGGAAAGCCCGGTGATGCGGAAAAAGCATTCGAGAGCGGTGTTATATTTGAGAGATGCCCCGGATATGTTTTGGAGGCGTTGAAAATTTTGGATGATATTATGAAAGATGACTGAAACCTGTACATAAGCGTAGATGAATATGTAGAGTAATGAATCTGTGCATAAACTATTGAAAAGCCTTCCCTTCAGGAGGGCTTCAGACTGTAGACAAAGTCGCAGAAAGACAACAGATTCTTCTGCGGCTTTTCTTATGTAAACAATCCTCAAAGATATTGGAATTTGAACATCTAAAGGCATTTTTATGATATAATTAAATCATAGCGAGGTGACGACGAATGATGATAAAAAATGCCGGAAATCAAAGAAATCAGATCCAGTTTGTTTCAGCAGACAGTCTTGTTCCTGAAAATCATCTCCTGCGTGACATTGATAGGGCGATTGATTTTTCCTTTATCTACGAACTCGTACAGGACAAGTATTCCCAAGATCAGGGAAGGCCAAGTCTGGATCCTGTCATGCTGATCAAAATCCCCCTTCTTCAATATCTCTATGGCATACCCAGCATGAGACAGACGATTCGGGAAATCGAAGTAAATGTTGCTTACCGTTGGTTTTTAGGGTTAGACCTCACATCTTCCGTACCTCACTTCAGTACCTTCGGAAAGAACTACACCCGTCGCTTTAAGGGAACAGATTTGTTTGAGCAAATCTTCGAGAAGATTCTGGAGGAATGCTTTCTGCATGACATGATCGATCCTTCTGTGATTTTCGTGGATGCGACGCATATCAAGGCAAATGCCAATAAGAAAAAATCCATTAAGACAATGGTAAAGGTTCAAGCCAATGGATTATGAATCGAAACTTCTTAGAGAAATTAATGAGGATAGGCAGGCGCATGGAAAAAAGCCATTTAAGGATCGGGATAATGACGAGGATCCCCCAACCAAGGAAGTGCAGCAGAGCACTTCAGACCCTGAAAGTGGTTTGTTTCACAAAGGAGAGCACAAGAAGGATTTTGCTTATGTCACCCAGACAGCTTGTGATCAGAATGGCTGGGTGCTAGGATACACGATTCATCCCGGGAATGAGCATGATAGCAGAACCTTTTCTGCAATCTACGAAAGACTGAAAAAGTATGATCCGACATTAATGGTGTTGGATGCAGGCTACAAGACACCTGCCATTGCCAAGACACTACTCGATAATGGAATCAAGCCGATTTATCCATATCGCAGGCCTATGACGAAAAAAGGGTTCTTCAAGAAATATGAATACGTCTATGATGAATACTTCGACTGTTATCTGTGCCCCAACCATCAAGTCCTTCGTTATTCCACCACGAACCGGGAAGGATACCGAGAATACAAAAGCAATCCTGCCATTTGTGCAAACTGTCCTTATCTATCCCAATGCACAGAGAGTAAAAACCACCAAAAAACAGTCACGAGACATATTTGGGAACCGTACCTTGAAATCTGCGAAGAGATTCGACATACCGTCGGGATGAAGGAATGGTATGAGAAACGCAAAGAGAGCATTGAACGAATCTTTGGAACGGCCAAGGAGTTTCATGGAATGCGGTACACCAGGTACAATGGCAAAGCCCTGATGGAGATGAAAGTCGGGCTTACCTTTGCATGTATGAATCTTAAGAAACTAGCCAAGATGAAAAGAAGGAAAGGTCTATTAGACCCTGTTGACACTTCTTTTTTATTAAATCTCCTCGGGGATTTGATTCGATTTCTGAAAATGAAAAGCGTCTCAGAAGTTCTTGTTTTCTGAGACGCTTTGTCTACAGTCTGAATCAAAAGGGACTGTCCCTTTTGATTTTTTGAAGAAAAGCATAGACAAATGGATTGGTAGCGTGTAAAATGGCTTTAAAAATCAATTATCCCAATTTTCAGTAAAAGCAAAGGTTATAAATATATGCCAAAATCGGAAACGGTTTTTCGGTGAGCGGAAATACCCATACAAAGATGAGTAACGATAGAAGAAAACTGGTGGAAGTAAGACAGGGATAAGAAAAAATAGAAGATAATTGTTCTGGGAATGAGCCGAAAAAGTGGCGGGGATGAGAAAAAAGTAATTAGATTATTGGCCTGGAATAGGACGGAGACGAGGAAGAACGAGGCGGAAAAGGATAAAGATAAGCCGGGACAGAGGCGGAGAACGACCGGCCCAGGCAAAGCCCCGAAGGCATAAAGAGATGGAATTGACATATGGACAAAGCAAAGGTGGAAAACAATGCAATCGATAGATCGGGTAATCTGGATTCTTGAAATGCTGGGCAACAGCAGAAAAGGCCTGATGATTACGGAAATCGGTTAAAATTATAGCCTGAGTTAAAAAGTTCAGAAACAAATGATGAATACTTTTTTACCTGTTCAAGCGAGTCTCCAGTCAAACTTTCCAGTAATTGAAAAAATTTAATAAGAACTTTATCGTTTTGTAAATTTCTAAATATGACCAAAGAATAAAACGCTGTAATTATCTTTTCAAAAGGTCCCAACCGTTTTTCCTTTCTATATTTGCATGATGTTACGTTTAGCACTCAAAAACTTTGATACCCTCTTCAAGCATCAATAAAAGAATATAAAATATGAGGTTTGTTGTCAAACGTATTTTTATTATTAATTTTCTCTGATGCAACAGTGAAATATGAAGCAGATAAAATTATCCCCAAATAAAACCAAACAAAATTACAAAATATTGCTACATATCACCTGTGTGAACAGGCAGTAGGATCCGGATTGAGCAAAGACGGAGGAATTAATGCAAAAAGAATGCGGCGCCGTTTTCCGATGCTCGGCGCCGTATTGCTGATACTGTACTAAACCGTTAATACGAGTTTTCTGATTAAATCATTTTCAAACCTTCGATGGTGATTCTTTCCAGAAACAGCATCTTTTCAAGGCCAAGAGTAACGGTCTCCCTTTCAGCCTGAATTCCGGGCTGGACAAAGACGCGGAAACCATCTGTTTCATATACCTCAAATCCGCTGTTCACAGGCGTATCACTAAACTTTGCTGAAACTTCAGCATAGGAGCCCGATCAACAGCTCCGGATCTTTGTTTCCAACACGATATTATCCAGTTTTTTTGAAGTCATGTGATTTTTTAATTCATCCGTTAACTGAAACTGCATGCCCTTCACCTCCCGTGCCTTCATAGTCCAAGCTCGTTGGACCGGGGAAAAAACTTCTTGCGTAGTATTGCAAATGGGGTAGATAATACTCTTATACCCTTTAATTATATTAGTATTCAAAAAATGTATAAAAATCAATAAACAAATGAAAAAATCAATTCTCCATAAAGACAAAATTGCTTTACCAAAAGGTTCCGACGGCACACCGGAGCGTTTCGTCCATCCGGTGGAGCCTCTTTATGATGAAAACTCCCGCGTTTTAATCCTGGGAACTTTCCCCTCTCCCAAATCCAGAGAAGGCAGATTTTTCTATCATCACCCGCAAAATCGTTTCTGGAAGGTGATGGCGGCATTGACCGATTCTCCCGTTCCCGAGACCATTGAGCAGAAGAAAGAACTTATTCTCAGCAACGGTTTCGCTGTTTGGGATGTGATCAAGAGCTGCAGAGTCACCGGAGCCAGCGATAGCAGCATCCGGGATGTGGTGCCGGCTGATCTGAGCATTATACTCGATAATGCGCCCATTGAAAGAATCTTTGCAAACGGTGAGAAAGCGTATCGGCTTTATATGAAATACATCTTTCCCGAAACGGAAAGGCCTATTACAAAACTCCCTTCCACAAGCCCCGCCAACGCTTCTTGGAGCCTGGAAAAGCTCATAGATGCTTGGAGCGTAATCATGGTTTCCGAAAGATAAACTGAATAACCGACCATTTAATCAAAAATCCTCTTTTAATATTCTGAAAAATCGGTATAATCATCATTAAAATGTCGCGCCGGAAAGGGACGCGGCTTTGCTTATAATTTGCCTCAGCCGGGATGGATCGGACACACGGCGAGGCAATCTTGTAAAACCTTGCAGAAATTTATATCTAATTCGGAAGAGAGGGACAAAAGTATGGAGAAGACAAACAGTATGGATATTAAAGTTAAGAATCGCTATGGGATGCTTGCGGCCGGCATGCTGGTTCAGCTTTGCGCCGGTATCATATATATGTGGAGCGTCTTTAAAGGTCCTGTATCTCAGCATCTCGAATGGGATCCGGCCAAAGCGGCTCTCACATCCTCCATTATGCTGGCGGTATTTGTTTTAGGCATAATATTGGGAGGAAGGGCTCAGGATAAAATCGGCCCGAAGATTGTTACAACTGCGGGAAGTATAATGCTGAGCCTGGGTATAATACTCACCGCTATGGTTACGAAAGAAATTCCGTGGCTCGTTTACATTACATACGGTATAATCGGCGGTTTTGGTGTGGGAACCGTTTATACGGCAACGGTTTCCGTAATTCAAAAATGGTTCCCTGACAAACGCGGATTTGCAACGGGATTTATGGTGGCCGCCTTCGGTTTTTCCCTCGTTATCTTTGCCCCGATTACCAGCTACCTGCTGTCTCGGTTCGGCGTTCCCACAACCTTTGTTGCCTTCGGTATCATCTTTTTATTGGTTTGCTTACCCAGTTCCTTGCATATTGAGAATCCTCCGGAAAACTATACCCCTGCCGGGTTTGTTGCGGCAAAAGCCCAGTCCGCAAAAAAGCAATATACCACATCGGAAATGTTGAAAAGCAGACAGTTCTACCTGATTGCCCTTTCCTTGTTCTGCATTTTACCCGCCTATTTCATACTCAATCCTATCTTTATAACCTTGGGCACGGATCGGGGGCTGTCCCATGAATTGGCGTTATTGGGAGTTATGGTTACGGGAATTGCCAGCGCTTCCGGCAGGCTGGTTACCTCCTGGGTTTCCGATCTGGTGGGACGCAAACGTGCGGTGTGCGGAATTATTCTAATAACCATGGTGTCCATCCTGACGATGATTGTAGCGCAGGGCGTACTGTTTCTCGTATGCATCGCAGCCATTGCCTTCAGCTTTGGCGGAGCTGCCGGCGTATATCCGGCCATTACCGCCGATAATTTCGGAACAAAGCATATGGGATTAAACTATGGATGTGTCATGGTAGGCTTCGGTACTTCTGCCTTAATATTTCCTGTTATCTCCAATATGCTGGTCAAAAGCGGCGAATATACCGCATCATTCCTCCTTGCCGCCTCCACTTGCTTAGTGGCGCTTATTCTGGTGCTTCTGCAGAAAAATCCGGAGTCGCAGGGTAAGATTCTTTTCTGCCAGTGTCGCCTGTCACCCCGCCGGAATACACTAAGATAGTTAAATAAATGAGGCGGGTGATTTTTAGTATGTATAAAATAGTGGTAATCGGCGGAGGCTGGTCCGGCTGCGCTGCTGCTCTCGCGGCGAAAAAAGCGGGGGCTGAGGTAGTTCTCCTGGAAAAAACCGATCTGCTCCTGGGGCTGGGCAATGTGGGCGGCATTATGCGCAACAATGGCAGATATACGGGAGCGGAAGAGAACATAGCCCTGGGCGCCGATGAACTTTTTAATATAACGGACAGCTGTTCACGGCACGTAAACGTGGATTTTCCGGGACACAGCCATGCCAGTCTGTATGATGTGATGAAGGTGGAGCCAAAGGTTAGAAAGCTTCTTGAGGAGAAGGGAGTAGAGGTTCGTACCGTTGCCCGGGCGGTTGATGTGGTCATGGAAAACCCGGAACAGATAAAAGGCATTGTCCTGGCCGACGATACGGTAATAGAGGGGGATGCTTTTATCGAAACTACCGGGTCGACGGGCCCTATGGGGAATTGCCTTACTTACGGCAACGGCTGCTGCATGTGCATTCTCCGCTGTCCCGCCTTTGGCCCCAGGGTCAGCATTACGCAGAAGGCGGGAAAAATGGATATCATGGGACAGAGAAGGGACGGGGCTTTCGGCGCTTTCAGCGGATCGGGCAAGCTGGAAAAAGGCTCGCTTTCCGATGATATTCAACGGGAGTTAAACGAAAAAGGCGTGGTTATCATTCCCATTCCAAAGGAGGATGTAGCCGAAGAAAAACTTGAGTTAAAGGTCTGCTTGCAGTACGCTTTAACCGAATACGCAGAGAACATCATTTTGCTGGATACGGGATATGCGAAAATAATGACTCCCTTCGTTCCATTGGAGAAACTGCGCCGGATACCGGGATTGGAAAATGCTCGGTATGCGGATCCTTATGCGGGAGGAAAAGGAAACTCCATTCGTTACCTTTCCGTTGCGGAACGGGACGATGACATGAGAGTGAAAGGGATTGAAAATCTCTTTTGCGGAGGAGAAAAGTCCGGATTGTTTATCGGACATACGGAAGCTATCTCTACAGGTACCTTGGCGGGCCATAACTGCGCAAGATACTTAAAAGGACTTCGGCCATTGATACTACCCAATCAGCTTGCCATCGGGGATTTGATATCTTATGCCAACCGCATGGTAAAAACCAAGGAAGGGCTCATGACCCGTTATACGCTGGCGGGAGCCGAGTATTTTGAACGTATGAAGGAAAAAGGCCTCTATACCACGGATCGGGAGACCGTCCGCAATCGCATACGAAAGTATGGATTGGAGAATATATACAAGGAAAAAATATTGTGATATTCTAAATACCATAGATAAAAGGATGCGCCAACGCCCAATCGGAGCAGATGACGGGAGCGGTTTTATGCGAAACGTTGCCTGCAGATGCGATTGGACGGTGTTATGGATACGGGTGAAAAAATGAGATTGAACAAATACATTGCCGTTGCGGGAATTACTTCCCGCAGAAAGGCGGACGAACTAATTAAGGCGGGAAAAGTGAAGGTTAACGGAGCGGTTTTGGACGAGCCGGGTTACGATGTAGCCGCCGGTGATGTGGTGGAGGTAAACGGCAGCGTGATTGAGCCGGCCAAACGATATGTATACATCATGCTGAATAAGCCTAAAGGGTATATCACCAGCGTATCGGACGACAGGGACAGGCCCACGGTCATGGATCTTGTGGCAGAGGTGGATGCGCGGTTGTTTCCTGTGGGAAGATTGGATTACAACACCTCCGGGCTGCTGCTATTGACCAATGACGGAGATTTTGCCCACCACTTGACCCATCCCAAACATGAGGTGGAGAAAACCTACCGGGCAAGGGTGGCGGGAGTGCTGTCTCCGGAGCGCATTGCCAAGCTGAAAAAAGGAGTAGATATCGGCGGATTTGTCACGTCGCCTGCCCGTGTTACGGTACTGAAGCAGTTGGAACGTTCCGCTCTGGTGGAAATCAAAATACATGAAGGGAAAAATCGTCAGATCCGAAAGATGTTTGCCGCCGTAGGCAACAAAGTTATCGAGTTGGAACGTGTGGCAATCGGCCAGTTGCATCTGGGTCATTTGAAAGTTGGGCACTACAGAAAGCTGACCCGACAGGAAGTGGAGTATCTAAAAAGCCTTTGATTTAAGTTTGATTTTGCATTGCATTTATGGGAATTGGGTCAGTTATTATTGCCGAACTTCAGGAAACAGATTAATGATTATCGGTCAACTTTAAGGAGTCGGTCAGTTATTATTGCCGAACTTTAGGAAACGGAGTAATGATTATTGGTCAACACTTTAGGAAGCAGAGTAATGATTATTGGTCAACTTTAAGGAGTCGGTCAATTATTATTACCGAACTTTAGGAAACAGACTAATGATTATCGGTCAACTTTAAGGAGTCGGTCAATTATTATTACCGAACTTTAGGAAACAGATTAATGATTATCGGTCAACTTTAAGGAATCGGTCAATTATTATTACAAACTTTAAAAGCAGCTAAATAATTTAAAAAAGCCAATTTTAGCTGATATATTTTACATTTATTTCAAATAACTATCTTTTACGGCCTGCGGATCAACTACTTTTCCAAGAGTTAGTTTTTTTAGTTGATTTTTTTACTAAAAAGTCAACTAAATTTTCATTGTGGCGATTTTTTAGCTGATTAACCCCTCTTTTTACTTGCATTGATGACATTTTCCGAAGGAAAATCAACTAAATTTTCATTGCAACGGTTTTTTAGCTGATTAACCCCTATTTTTACTTGTATTGATGACATTTTCCGAAGGAAAATCAACTAATTTTAGGGTTTAATGAAATTTTAGTTGATTTGTCTGCATGGTTGCAATTGTGAAGAGTAGTTATAAAAAATGTTAGTTATGTCCGTCTCTAATACAACCTTGGAGAGCGTCTGAGGCCAAATTATAATGTAAACAATTAAAATTATAATGTAAACAACTATAAGAAGGTAAGGGCGATGTAAACTCCCAGGGGTGTAATGGCCAATGAGAGCAAAGTGGATAGAACTACGATCTTAGTGGATTCCTCCGCTCCGATGCCGTATTTTCCCGTCATGACCGGAACGACGGCTGCGGATGGCAGGGTGATTACCAGAAGGCTGATTTGCTTCATAAGAGAAGGTATGGGTAAGAACCATAGAATTGCAAAGGAGGCTGCCGCAAAGAGGGTAAGTCTTGTGATGCTGACACCGAGAACCAACCGATTCCGGAACAGGGAGGAAAAGGAGGAGTTGTACAAGGTGGCGCCGATGTAAAGCATGGATAAAGGCGTAGCCAGGCTTCCCATGATGGATATCAGCTGGAAGAGGGGATCGGGGATATAGGAGTTGATTCCGGCGATACCTATTGCCAGTCCGATGAGAATTGCCACCACATTGTTGTTGAAGATCTGCTTTAAGGACTCGGAAACGGAGCTTTTTTCTATATGCTCCGCGCCTTCAAAGATTCGTTTTGTTCGCTTCAATATGAAGAGGCCGTAGCTCCAGACTACAATACCCATGGCCAGATTGTTGGCTACCATGAGGATGAGACCCGGCTGACCGAAAAATGCGAGAGTAATGGGGAAACCCATAAAGCCGTTGTTGGAAGTGAGCATGGACAGCTGTACCATACCGTCCAGCCTCCGGGGAACTTTGGCAAGCTTGATGTAGAGCGCGGCGAACAGCGCATACAGAAAATAGAAGGCTACCGATAACAAGGTCATGGTTAGAAACTCAACCAGGACCTTGCCTTTTATTTCCGTTGCGATCATGGAGGAAAGCAAAAGAGATGGTAAGGCAATGTAGACGAGGATGTTGCCAAGTCCTTCGTTTTTTGCATCGTCTAACCAGTCAAACTTTCTGCACAAATATCCCACTGCCATCAGGCCGAAAAGGACGAAAAAGGGTGAAAACATGGTATTCTCCTAAATCAATTAAATTGCAAAAACCACAAACGGGATTAGCCCCGTTTGTGGTTACAAGTATGATCTTGTTTGTAATCTTTGTTCACTTCTTGAATGCTACAGGCCTTATTTTTATTTTCTTTTTACATCTTTTGGTGTAACGCAAATGCCTTCCGCTCTGCAGACCAGAATGGGCTCGTCCAGGAAATCGGCTGCGGAGGGGGATATGTCGGTTCTGGCTGCGATGACTTTGTGTGCCGTGAAGCGCATTTTTCTGGAGGTGTTGCCTACCTCATAGATTTCGCCGTAGGCTTCGATATAATCACCGGCATATACGGGAGCCAGGAATTCAACATCGGTGTATTTCAGGAACAGACCTTCGTCTCCGTCCATTTTAATAAGAAGTTCCGTTGCTACGTCACCGAAAAGATGGACCATATGGGCGCCATCCACTAAGTTTCCACCATAGTGAGCATCCTTGTAAGACATCCTCACTCTGAGTGTTGAAGTAATTTTTTCCATTGTCTTTCCTCCTCGTTTTTTTGTATTGCCGCCGCTGTTTTCCGATTCCGCTTTCATTTGTTTACTACAGCGGGAAAGGGAAGCGGCCATGCGGTTGTTACTCCGCGGCAGGAGAACAAAACAGCCATATGCACTGTTGTTCCGCTGCCGGAGAGCGAAACGGCCATATGCTCTGTTTCTCCGCGGCAGGAGAACGAAACAGCTATATGCTCTGTTGCTCCGCTGCCGGAGAGCGAGATCGATTCGATATATTCATTATATCCGATATATCGATCATAACAGAATAAATTTGCAATTTCTATACCAATGCGTTATGCTTATAGTAGCCATAAAACGAACCGATTTTGCATCACTCCAAAAACACAGGAGGTAATATATGTTCAACCGTTTTGGATTAAACCGGGTGCTTGAGCCGAAACACGTTCTTTCCACCTCTGCCTGGAGAGTCGATAACAACCGGGAAATCCGCCCTAACGAGCTTCGAATATCCATTCGCAGGCTGCACATAGAAAGCACAAGCTTTAAGCAGATCTGCATCGAAGCCAACAATGATCCGCGGAAAATCAAAGAAAAAATCATGGATATCGTGATACGGAGGGGAAAGCTTCATAATCCGGTAACGGACACGGGGGGCGTCGTTTACGGCATCGTGGAAGAGATCGGAAACGACTACAACAACAAAAAAGGTCTCAAGCCGGGCGATGAAGTCATCTGCAATGCCTCGCTGGCAGCCATCCCTCTTTACATAAGCCGCATTACGAAAATCGATATGGCCTATTCCCAGATAGAAGCGGAAGGCTATGCGATTCTGTTCAACGAATTCCCCGTAGTAAAACCGCCGGAGGACGTTCCTATCGATTTGTTGCTTTTTGCTTACGATGAGTCCGGCAACCTCTACGCGGTAAGCCAAGAGGCCAAGGGAAAGAAAAACTTTCTCGTGGTGGGAAACAATCTGCTCACAAACCTGCTTTTTGGGTGCGCTATCCGCAGCACAGCGGGTTCCGATGCGCAGGTAGTTTGCCTCTTGGACAAGAAATCCGATGTGGTTTTCAAAGGAGACCGCTTGGACGAACTGCTAAATGAAGTTTTCAGCGAAATTCATTATGTTAATATCCTGCGGCCCATGGAATGTCTGCAACGCCTGCATGCGGAAGGACTTTACGATATGAGCGTCAACTGCGCCGATATTCCGGGCGCGGAGACGGTTAATATTTTAGCCACAAGGTACGGCGGAACTGTCTTTTTCGCCAACCTGATAAACAACTATAATATAGCTGTGTACATCACCGAATCCATTTCCAGGCAGCTGACAATCCGCTGTGCGGAAGGTTTCCTGGAGGAGTATGATGAATTCGACATTGGCCTTGTAAAGAAACTCGCTTCCTATTTACAGACGGCGTCGGTGGTGGAATCCAAAGTGGAAGACAATGTGGACTATCCTCTGGGCCGGTCCGGTCGAGGCCTTGAAATGCCCCATTACCGTAAGAGCCTGGTGGAGGACTTCATCTGCGAAAGCCGGGCCATGGCCAACGTGCTGGATGAAATTCTCAGCGTGGCAAAGTACGATTGCAATGTGCTGATCACCGGAGAGACGGGAGTGGGCAAGGAAAAGATCGCTACCATGATTCAAAAGAACAGCACCCGGAAAATGCAGCCCTTTGTAAAGATCAACTGCGCTTCCATTTCGAAAAACCTGATTGAATCGGAGTTGTTCGGTTATGAAAAAGGCTCTTTTACAGGAGCGAATCCTTCGGGGAAAAAGGGGTATTTTGAGCTTGCGGACAACGGGACCATTTTCTTGGACGAGGTGGGAGAACTGCCCTTGGACGTGCAGGCCAAGCTGTTGCGTGTCATTCAGGACGGAGAATTCTACCGGGTGGGAGGCACCAGACCGGTAAAGACCAACGTTCGCATCATTTCTGCAACCAACCGGGACCTGGAGGATGCCATCGATGCTAAGCGGTTCAGAAGAGACCTTTATTACAGACTTAATGTGTTCCCTATTCGCGTTCCCAACCTTTCTGAAAGGAGGGCGGAAATACCGGCCTTGGTGCAGCATTTCATAAAGAAGTACAACGATAAATTCGGCATCGATCGAGGCATCACCGAGGATGCGGTAGAATACTTAAAAAGCTGCGATTGGCCCGGAAACATCCGGGAGCTGGAGAACATGGTTCAGCGGCTGCTGATTTCCACCAAAGGAGAAACTATTACGGTATTTGACGTAATGAAGGAACTGCACATAGATCTCTTTGAAAATGTCGGTCATTTGGGAATGGACGAAACGGAAGAAGAAAGGGAGATCGGCGCCTTTGATCTGAATCTGATGGTAGCCAATTTTGAAAAGAACATCATAAAGAGCGCCTATGAAAAGTACGGTTCTTCTCGAAAAGCCGCGAAAGCCATAGGGATTAGCCAGACCCAATTGATTCGCAAAAAGAACAAATACAAAATATGAACACAAAACGGTTCGGGTTTTTTGCAGACCTGAACCGTTTTTGCATCATATGGCGCAAAAATCTACTATGCTTGAAGGAGGTGCAGAAAGTTTTCGGGAAAGAGCGAAGAGTTATCAGGCGGATAAATCCGCCAAGTTTAGGGGTTTTACCCTCTATGCAGGTCGGAGAATTAGCGCAGGACATGAAGAGGCCAAAAGAAAAACTTGTTTGGCATAAAAATTGCTCTTTATAGTATGGCAAAGGCCGTTTCGGCAAACAGTAAGCAAAGCAGAATGGCCAGATAAGTACGCCAAAATATGCTGCTGCGTCAAAGTAATTTATGGAAAGCCGAAATGCGCAAAAGATCAAACTTACAAAGATTCTACTTTATAGGAGGAAACAACAATGAAAAAAGGATGCCCTTATGGAACACACCGTGTTATCGAACCGAAAGGCGTACTGCCTCAGCCCGCCGAAAAGATCGACAACACCATGGAGATCTACGACAATGAAGTTCTCATCGACGTTCAAACCCTCAATATCGACTCCGCCAGCTTTACACAAATTGAGAAGCAGGCAAACGGCGATGTAGAAGAGATCAAAAAGATCATGATGGGACTCGTTGAGAAGCAAGGTAAGCACAAGAATCCCGTCACCGGTTCAGGCGGAATGCTCATCGGAACCGTAAAAGAGATCGGTCCCGCGCTGGAAGGCAAAACAGATCTGAAAGTGGGCGACAAGATTGCTACTCTGGTATCCCTTTCCTTGACCCCGCTCGTAATCGAAGAGATTCTCGAAGTAAGACCTGACGTAGACCAAGTAGACATCAAGGGTCAGGCTATCCTCTTTGAAAGCGGTATCTATGCAGTTCTTCCCGATGATATGCCCGAAAACCTTGCTCTGTCCGTACTGGACGTTGCAGGCGCTCCCGCGCAGACCGCCAAATTAGTAAAGCCCGGCGACACGGTAGTCGTAATCGGCGGCGGCGGAAAATCCGGACTTCTTTGCCTCTACGAAGCCAAGAAGAGAGCCGGCGTTACCGGTAAGGTCATCTGCATCGGCGGAAGTGAAAAGAGCACCAACAGAGCCAGAAAACTGGGTCTTGCCGATGAATATTTCGCTGCTGACGCAACGGATGCAATCTTTGTATACAACAAGATCATGGAGCTCACAAACGGAAAGCTTGCTGACATCGTCATCAACTGCGTAAACATTCCCAACACGGAAATGGCCAGCATCCTTGCCACCAAAGACGGCGGAATGGTTTATTTCTTCAGCATGGCAACCAGCTTTACAAAGGCCGCTTTAGGAGCGGAAGGCGTCGGAAAAGACGTCAACATGATCGTCGGCAACGGATATACAAAAGGACATGCCGCCATCGCATTGCAGGTGCTGAGAGAGTGCCCGCCGCTGCGTGAGCTGTTCACAGAGATGTACGCATAATATAAGGAAACAATCGAAATTCTGTTTTCGGAGCGAATTGATGTGTCTTCGGACGGTAGAGTGTTCTCCCGCTCGACAGCGACGCGCTGCGTGCCGTACGATTCAGTCGGCCCGTCCTGCCCGGTTGCCACTTGCTTGTACTCGCCGGAGCACACTCTACACGCTCCGAAAACACAAAAGATGTTTAACAATAAATTGTATCTCATAGAAGTTGTTAAAGTTGTTTCCTGATAGAAGTTGCCACGGAAATACTGATAGGAGGTAATTTAGAATGGCAAGGAACTGGAAAGAGATCGAAGCCTACAAGGATGTGACAGAAGAACAATGGTATGACTGGAAATGGCAGGTAGCGAATCGAATCACCACCTTGGAACAGCTGAAAAAAATCATAAACCTGACAGAACCGGAAGAAAAGGATATCAACGAAGTCGTTAAGAACTTCAGACTGGGAATTACTCCTTACTACGCGTCTCTGATGGATCCCGACGATCCCAGGTGCCCGGTCAGAATGCAGGCTGTACCCGTTATCAACGAGACCCACAGGAGCGAAGCCGACATGCTGGATCCTCTCCACGAGGATGAAGACTCTCCGGCCCCCGGCTTGACTCACAGATATCCGGACAGAGTCCTCTTCCTGATCACCGACCAATGTTCCATGTACTGCAGGCATTGCACCCGCAGAAGATTGGCCGGTGAGCATGACGCGGCAAGAAGCATAGAAGATATCAATGCATGCATCGAATACATCAGAAAGAGCCCGGAAGTAAGAGACGTTCTGCTGTCCGGCGGCGACTGCCTGTTGGTTGACGATGACGTATTGGAATACATCTTCAAAGAACTGCGCAAGATCCCCCACGTAGAAATCGTAAGACTGGGTTCAAGAACTCCTGTAGTTATGCCTATGAGGATTACGGACAATCTGGTGAACATGCTGAAGAAGTATCATCCCGTATGGCTGAATACCCACTTCAACCACTCCAAGGAAATGACGCCGGATGCTATGGAAGCCTGCCGGAAGCTGGCGGATGCCGGTATTCCTTTGGGCAATCAGTCCGTATTGCTTCGCGGTGTCAACGACTGTCCGCATATCATGAGAGATCTGGTACACAACCTTGTGAAGAACAGAGTTCGTCCGTACTATATCTATCAGTGCGACCTCTCTCTTGGAATCGAGCACTTCCGGACACCTGTAGCAAAAGGCATCGAAATCATTGAAAGCCTGAGAGGTCATACTTCCGGCTATGCGGTGCCCACCTTCGTTGTAGACGCTCCGGGCGGCGGCGGAAAGATTCCGGTAATGCCTCAGTACCTGATTTCTCAGTCGCAGGACAAGGTAATTCTGAGAAACTACGAAGGCGTCATCACCACTTACACCGAACCCACGGATCTGCCGCCTCTTGAATGCACCTGCGATTATTGCACAGGCAAGAAAGAATATCATTATGAAGGCGTTGCCGGCCTGATGCAGGGTGAGAGACTGGCTCTGGAGCCCCAGAACCTTCTCCGTCACCAACGCAACAAGAAGTAACAGACGATAAATTCGGCAAATCGAGATTACAGTGCAAGGAGTTTTTATGGGGATTCTGAATCGGCTCGCACAAAAGTATAAAAGGATCGCAATCGTAGGGATGGCTAAAAATGCGGGAAAAACCACGACTCTAAACTACCTTATCGAGGAAGCCATGGATGAGGGTATGATTATCGGCGTCACCTCCACGGGTAGGGACGGAGAGAGTACGGATTTGGTCACCGAAACGGAAAAACCCAGAGTGTATTTAGATGCAGGCACCATCGTATCCGTGCCGGTGCAGCTTTATGAGCTGGCGGATGCGGGGCTTGAAATACTGAGGATGACTCGATATTCCACGGCCTTGGGCCAGCTGATGCTGTGCAGAGTAGCGGAGAGCGGTTATGTTCAGATAGCCGGGCCCGTGAATACAGCAGACCATAAGAGCATGTGCGACGAGATGATGGAGCTGGGCGCGGAACTGATCCTCATTGACGGGGCGGTGGATCGCAGATCCATTGCCGCGCCCGCTACGTCCGATGCCATTATATTGGCTACCGGCGCGGTTCTTTCAAGGAGTATGAAGAAGGTGGTGGAGGAGACCCTTCATATCCTGAATTTATATCAGTTGCCTGAGGTTCCGGAAGGAACCGTCAGAGAGAAAATGGTAGCCTGCGCCGCACAAGACAAGATCATGCTCATCAAAGGAGAACGGGCAGAGTTTTTAGATCTGGAAACAACTCTGGCAGCAGGCAGGATCTTAAACGATGCCATCGATGAGGAAACGGACTGGGTTTTTATTCCGGGAGCGCTGACACAGAGCGTCATCGGAGACATTCATCCTTCCAAACTGAAGGATGTAACCTTTGTGCTAAAGGACCCTACAAAAGTTTTTATCGGAGCCACCCCATGGCAGCAGCTACGGAAGCGGGGTTTTCAGGCCAATGTGCTTGAAAATATCCAAATTGCTGCGTTGACGGTGAATCCTTATTCCCCTTCGGGGTATTCCTTTGACCATAGGGAGCTGCTGACGGCTATGAGGGAAGCCGTCGGCGGCATCCCGGTCATTGATGTCAGATACGGCGAGCAGGACTGAAGAGGAGAAGATATGCGGCTTTGCAATCCCAAGACAAAAACTGAAACAGGGTTTGATTATGTAGTGAACAGCCTTTTTATCCGTACGCCCTATGGGAAAAAGCGGGTAAAAGAAATCTCTGCTTTTGAACCGGGCAGGGAGGGCGATCTTCGTCAGGAGTTGTTGCGGCTGGAAAAAACCGTAGATCTGATCCGTCGGCAGCCGGATTTAACGGAGCGGCTGTACGAAGTGCTGCATGAGATAAAGGACAACACGCTTACGATAAAGCGCAGCGCAAACAACGTGCTCAGTGTTGTGGAACTCTATGAGATAAAGACGCTCCTCCTGCAGATGGACAGAATTCGCAATCTGCTTGCTAAAGCGGAGGGAGAGATTCCGGCGGAGTTTTTGCTGCAGGACGTGACGGAACTGCTTGACGTTTTAGATCCGGGTAAAGAACGGATCAACACCTTTTATATCTATGATGTTTTTTCTGAAAAGCTGGCTGCCCTTCGGGCGGATAGAAGAAAGATCGAACTGGACATTCGGAAAGTTCAAAGAGAATTAAAGCGCAAAGTGGAAGCGGCCTACGGTATTATCATGACTCCCAAGTTTGAGTACATGGTGCCGAAAACCGATAAGCAGCTTATGGATAAGGCGCGAGGCATACCGGAACTCAGCTTGCAGGATGAGGATTACATGACGGCCATCTTTACCCTTGCCGGCAACGATGAAGTGGATCGGCTCAAGCGGGATATGGAGGTTCTGAACGAAGCCATTGAAGAGGAAGAACTTCAGGTTCAGGAGGAGCTTTCAAAGAAAGTGGGCCAATTCCGGTCGTTGCTTTTAGAAAACTGCGCCGCCATCGGAGAGTTGGATTTCAATTTGGCGAAGGCCTCCTTTGCATTGAACCGCAACTGTGTAAAACCCGAGATTGTAGAGGAGCATGTGCTGGAGCTGGTTGACGGACGCCAGCTGGTGGTGGAAGAGATACTGCAGAAGAAAGGTAAGGAATTTTGCCCCGTTACCATCGTCCTTAAGGATGGGGTGACCTGCATTACCGGAGCCAACATGGGAGGCAAGACCATTTCCTTGAAAATGGTAGGCCAGTGCGCGATTTTGGCGCAGCACGGGTTTTATGTGCCCTGTACCCGGGCCAAAATAGGTTTGTCGAGCTACGTTCATATTCTTATCGGCGACAGCCAAAACGTGCAGAGAGGCTTATCCAGCTTCGGAAGCGAAATGGAAGAGCTGAAGGAAATTCTGGATCGCAGCAAGGACAGAGCGCTTCTTCTTATCGATGAAATTGCCAGCGGTACAAATCCGGTGGAGGGCTTGGCCCTGACAAAGAGTATTGTAAATTACCTGAGTCAGAAAGCGTATATCAGCGTGATCACCACCCATTTTGACAATGTGTTCGTGGGAGGCAAGACCCGGAACATGCAGGTAAGAGGCTTGGCGGACGTTGATTTTGAACTTCTGTCCAGAGAGATTCGTTATGCCAACCGGCGGGAGCGGATTGAGATCATTGGAAAGTACATGGACTACAGGCTCTACGAGGTGGCAGACAATAAAGAAATTCCAAAAGATGCGCTGAACATAGCGCAGATGCTCGGCATTGACCGTGATATTATAGAACAGGCAAGGAAATATATGGAGGATCCAAAAGATGAAAAGTAAACTGAACTTAGATCCCAAAATCATCGACAGTGCCAGATCGTGTGCGGCGGGTATTGCTGCCGACATGCAAAAATTCATTGACCGGCATACCACTGTCAGCACAGAGAGGACCGTGGTAAGACTGCTTGGAATCGATGGCGTGGATGATGTGGATACACCGCTGCCCAACGTGGTAGTGGATGCCATCAAGGATGGCGGCGGGCTGCCCAGAGGGGCTGCCTACTGGATCGGGAATGCCATGATCCAGACCGGGCTTTCTCCCCAGGAGATTGCGGAAAAAGTTGCGGCAGGCGAACTCGATCTGATGAAACTGCCGTTGGCCACAGTGGAAGAAACCCAAGAAAAGCTGCTTCCCGTGGCAAAGGAGACTTTGAAAAAAATAAAGGAACAGACTGAAAAAAGAAAGCACTACCTGGATACCATCGGAGAAGGCAAGCAGCCCTATCTCTATGTAATCGTAGCAACGGGCAATATCTACGAAGATATTGTGCAGGCCAAAGCGGCAGCAAAGCAAGGGGCGGATATCATTGCTGTCATCCGTACCACTGCTCAAAGCCTTCTTGACTATGTACCTTACGGGCCAACAACGGAGGGTTTTGGAGGGACCTATGCTACCCAGGAAAACTTCCGTCTCATGAGAAAGGCTCTCGATGAAGTAGGGGAGGAAGTGGGAAGATACATCAGGCTCTGCAACTACAGCTCCGGCATGTGCATGCCCGAGATTGCGGCTATGGGCGCCATTGAGCGTCTCGATGTCATGCTCAACGATGCGCTCTACGGCATTTTGTTCCGGGATATCAACATGCAGAGAACTCTGGTCGATCAATATTTCTCCAGAGTCATCATCGGCTATTCGGGAATCATTTTCAACTCCGGAGAAGACAACTATCTCACCACCGCCGATGCCTATGAAGAGGCTCACACTGTGCTGGCCTCTCAGCTGATCAACGAGCAATTCGCCGTATTGGCCAATATCCCTGCAAATCAGATGGGTCTTGGCCATGCCTTTGAGATGGACCCGGATATGAAAAACGGTTTCCTTTATGAATTGGCACAGGCCATCATGGCCAGGGAGATCTTCCCAGAGGCACCGCTCAAATACATGCCTCCGACAAAATTCATGACGGGCAACATCTTCAAGGGACACATTCAGGATGCGCTGTTCAACTTGATCGCCGTGTGGTCCGGTCAGTCCCTGCAGCTGCTGGGTATGCTGACAGAGGCCATCCACACACCCCATCTCCATGACAGAATGCTTTCCATCGAGAACGCTTCTTACATTTTCAACAACGCGAGAGATCTGGGAGAGGAAATTGAATTCAAGGAAGGCGGCATCATCCAGACGAGAGCGCAAAGCGTATTGGCTGAAGCGGAAAAACTGCTCCGTAATATTGAAAAAGAAGGCCTTTTCGCCACCATTGAGCAGGGTAAATTTGGCGGCGTGAAGAGAGCAAGAGACGGAGGAAAAGGACTGGACGGTGTCTGCGCGAAAGATGACCAATACTTCAATCCCTTTATCCCCTTGATGTTAGGAGGTGCAAAATAATGGGTAGCAACAATACGACTGCAACGGCCACGGTTGATCTGACAAAGGTCAAGCCTTATGGCGACACCATGAACGACGGCATGGTCCAAATGTCCTTCACACTTCCTGTGCCGGCAGGCGATGAGGCAAATGAAGCTGCCAAGCAACTGGCGAAAAAGATGGGTTTGGACGAGCCCAACGTGGTCTACTTCAAGGATCTGGGGGTTGACTTTACGTATTTCATCGTATACGGGAAATGCCAGCACACAGTGGATTACACTTCCATCAAGGTTCCCAAGGTGGAAGGGGAAGTGATGGATCGGCTTGAGTGTGAAAAATATATCGAGGAGAACATCAAGCGTGACGTAGTGATCGTCGGAGCTTGTACAGGTACAGATGCGCATACCGTGGGCATCGATGCCATCATGAATATGAAAGGCTTCCACGGGCACTTCGGATTGGAACGCTACAAGGGTATCGAAGCCCATAATATGGGAAGCCAGGTTCCCAACGAAGAGCTGGTAGCCAAGGCTATCGAGCTGAAGGCAGATGCTATCCTGGTATCCCAGGTTGTCACTCAAAAAGATGTGCATATAAAGAACCTCACCGAATTGGTGGAACTGTTGGAAGCTGAAGGGCTTCGGGACAAGGTCATTCTCTGCTGCGGGGGCCCGAGGATTTCCCACGAGCTGGCCCAGGAACTGGGTTATGATGCCGGGTTCGGGCCGAATACCTATGCGGAACATGTAGCATCATTTGTATTGACGGAAATTGTAAGGCGTAATAGAATTTAGGTAGAAAGGAAGTGATAGCATGATCGACAAAATCAAGACAGCTGACGAAGCCGTTGCCGTTATTCCGGACGGCGCCAGCATTATGGTCGGTGGCTTCATGGCTTGCGGGACTCCGGAGATTCTCATCGATGCTCTTGTGAGAAGAAATGTTAAGAATCTGACAATCATTTGCAACGATGCAGGCTATCCGGACAGAGGAGTGGGCAAACTCCTTGCAAACGGCCAAATCAAAACCCTGATTGCTTCCCATGTAGGCCTCAATCCGGAGGTAGCTAGAAGGATGAACACTGACGTAGAGGAAGAGAAGCTCGAATGTATTTTGGTTCCCCAGGGCACATTGGCTGAGAGAATCCGTGCAGGCGGCACCGGACTTGGCGGTATCCTGACTCCCACGGGTGTAGGAACCATAGTAGCGGAAGGTAAGCAGGTTATCAACATAGGAGGAAAAGACTATCTTCTCGAGTTGCCTCTCCGCGCTGACTTTGCCTTCATTCGCGGATCGGTGACGGACAAGTTCGGAAACACGACGTACAACGGAACCACGAGAAACTTTAATCCTCTTATGGCAATGGCGGCAGATCATGTGATCGTCGGCGCATGCGAGATTGTTGAAGTCGGTGAGATCGATCCGAATAACGTAGTAACGTCCGGCATCTTTGTAGATGCTATTGTAGGAGGTGAGAAACCGTGGCAGATTTAAAGGAAATTATCGCAAGAAGAGTTGCGAGGGAATTGAAAGACGGTGACGTCGTAAATCTCGGAATCGGCCTTCCTACTATGGTAGCGAATTACCTTCCGGAAGGGGTCACCATTGTGCTTCAGTCCGAGAACGGTATTATGGGCATGGGACCGGCACCGGAGCCGGGCAAAGAAGATGTAGATATCGTCAACGCCGGCGGCCAGTATGTAACAGTAAACCCCGATGCCATGTTCTTTGACAGTGCTACTTCCTTTGGAATTATACGTGGAGGACACGTGGATGCGACGGTGTTAGGGGCATTGGAAGTGGATGAGAAGGGTAACCTGGCCAACTGGATCATCCCCGGTAAGATGGTTCCCGGAATGGGCGGCGCTATGGACCTGGTGGTAGGAGCGAGGAAGGTTATCATAGCCATGCTTCATACCCAGAAGGGCAAGCATAAGATTTTGACTGAATGTACGCTGCCTTATACGGCCATCAATGTAGTCGACATGATCGTTACGGAAATGGGCGTTATGGAGGTAACTCCCGAAGGCCTCATGCTGACTGAGATCAATGAAGATTACACTGTAGAGCAGGTTGCAGGAAGCGACTCAGTGCAAACTGATCATCAGCCCCAGCCTGAAGAAGATGGAGTATTAATAACACGCTGACAAGTGTTGAATAAGCATGAAAAACCGCGCACGGGACTTGCTCCGGCGCGGTTTTTTCTGCTTGGCCGAATTCTCGCTGCGACATGGCTTGTTATTGGTTATGCGCCTGTAACGACTTTATCCTGGTTGTTTCTGAACAAGAAAGTAATTGCGTAAATTCCTGCCAATCCTACGATAGCGAAAATAACACGGCTGGCTATGGCAGCCTGCCCGCCGAAAATTGCCGCAACCAGGTCGTATTGGAAGAATCCTATGAGACCCCAGTTGATGGCGCCTATAATGACCAATAACAGTACAAGCTTTTTCATGTCATCACTTCCTTTCGAGCAATTAATTTCCCCAGATTCGCAAAAAATATTAATTGGTTGCCGGAAGAGACCAGTAAAGACGAACAAAAAAATTGTTGACAAGATTCGCAAAATGAATGGTACATTAGCTCCAATATTAAAAAAGCGATGACCGGAAAGAAGTAAGAAACCAGGAAGCTACAGAGAGTTGCCGGCTGGTGAGAGGCGCAAGTGATAATGGATTTCCGAATACATTCCGCGAGCTTGACCACCGAACAGGCGCAATGCCTCGGTAGGCTGGTACGGGCGCACCCGTTACAGTGCTGGAGTATAAGCGCAGATGGCAGATATACAGATATTGCGCCGTACTCGAGGAGGCGGAAGGATCGCGAGACCTCCGCAAACTGAGGTGGTACCACGGGAAGCAATCCCGTCCTCTGAGAAATCAGAGGACGGGTTTTTTTATTCCTTGACACAAGGAAGTTGTATTTGCTGCCTGACACCAAATACAACATGGCAAGATTTTTAGTATAAAGACGGGAGGAAGAAGATGTTTGAAAAAGTGTTGATGATGGTTCTTTTCTTTGCAGTTACAGTCTCAATCGGTGTATACTGCAGGCGGCATGCCACAAATGTCAATGACTTTCGTGCTCGGCGGACGCAACATGGGGCCCTGGTTGAGCGCGTTTGCATACGGCACCACCTATTTTTCGGAGTAGTTGTATTCGTCGGGTATGCCGGCCAATTCGGGTGGAACTATCGGACTTTCCGTTACCTGGATCGGTGTCGGAAACGCGATTATCGGCAGCTTGTTGGCCTGGGTCGTCCTCGGGAGGCGCACCAGAGTCATGACCAAACACCTGGACTCTGCCACCATGCCGGACTTTCTTCGGCAAACGATACGGCAGCCACGCGCTAAAGGTCGTCGTTTCCATCCTCATCTTCGTATTTCTGGTGCCCTATTCCGCGTCGGTGTATAAAGGGCTGTCCCAGCTTTTCGTCATGGCCTTCGGAATAGATTTTATCTACTGCGGTCATAGGCATGGCCGTGCTCACGGGGATTTATGTTGTCCTTGGCGGCTATGTGGCGGTGGCCCTCAATGACGTGCTTGCAGGGAATCGTTATGGTTATCAGCATCATTTCCGTCATCTTTGTGGTTCTCCGCTCCAGAGGGAGGGCTTATGGCGGCCATAGCTGAGCTTTCTCAGATTCCGTCAGAGACGGTGCCGGAGCTCCAAGGAGCCTACGTTTCCTTCCTGGGACCGGTGCCTCTGGCAATGCTTGCAGTGATGATACTGACCAGCATGGGAACCTGGGGATTGCCGCAGATGGTCCACAAATTCTACACCATCAAGAACGAAAAAGCGATTCAGGCGGGGACCGTTATATCCACCATTGTTTGCGCTGATCATTGCGGGAGGATCCTACTTCCTCGGTTCGCTTTCGGACGCCTGTTCTACACTCCCGGGCGCGGACGGGCGCGTGGCCTATGACGACATCGTTCCGCCAGATGCTTGGGAAGCGTTTTGCCCGACATTCTCATCGGCCTGGTCATCATCATGGTCCTTTCCGCATCCATGTCCACCCTTTCCTCCCTGGTCATCACCAGCAGCTCCACCTTTACGCTGGACTTCCTTCAAGGGTACGATTATTAAGGACATGAGCAACCGGACACAGGTGGCGATCATCAAAGGGCTGTGCGTGCTCTTTGTGGTGCTGTCGGTGGTCATTGCGATCAACCCGAACAACCTGATCACCACGCTGATGGGGTTGTCCTGGGGCACGCTGGCCGGCGCGTTCCTCGGACCGTTCCTGTACGGGCTCTTCTGGAAACGGGCCAATAAAGCGGCGCTGTGGGCCTCCATTGCTCTGTCCTTGCTGTGTCAATAACTTGAGAAAATGTCCCTTTTTGTGTATGAAATTAACTTGAGAAAATGTCCCATTCAACCACGCAAAAATTTTATCTTCCTCGGTTGACATGGAGCCTCTATGTTGTGACTTAGGGCGGTAAGGCGGTACCGGTACCGCCGGCCATTGGCCTATCACAACATACCTCCATGTCAACCGCGATAAAATTTTATGCTACCCTGCTGCTTTCTCAAAGAAAAGTTCATACAGGAATTTCAATGACAGTTCGTAAGGCTCACTATGCCAAATTTCTCTCCACTTTTCCGACCCATGAATCAGGTGAGGTTGCACCGCTCTTTTTACCTTGGGGCGAACCGTCAGATTCGCATCCTTGCGCTCTGGTTTTATGTAGTGGATCGCTTCATAAACCTGGTCCTTGTATCGGATTTTCATTCCAATCCTTGGGCTAAGCAACACGTCAATTTCTTTCCTTGCAGGCACCAGGGGGTATCCTTGCGTGTCAATTCGAAACAGCCTACCTTTGAAGGAGAAGCAGCTTGAGGCATCTGTTTTCCGCTTCTTTTTGATGCAGAGAATAGTATCCACATCCACATCTGCCCGAAGAGGCACAAAGATAGATTCTCCTTCCGGCTTTACTGCAAACTTCCTGTTATACCTTTGAAGATATTCCTCCCTAAGAAATCGATTTGCCTCTTCGATGGTTTTGATTCCCCTACGTGCAAATTCCACCGGGAGCCTGCTTTGCAGTGTGTCCCACAGCCTTTCGATCCGCCCCTTTGCCCAAGGGGTTTTCGCAAAGATCATATCGATTCCTAACTCGTACATGGCACGTCCGAATTGGGTTAGATGTACAACCTTACCGGCAATGATCTCTTCCACAGTTAGCCGGTCTGCTTTAGGCGAGCGAAAAATGGTATGCTTATCCGAATAAGCGGATTGGGGGACACCATGGGTCAAAATGCATTGGCGCATGGTCTCAAAATAGCCGTTTAAGCATTCATTTTCACAAAGGTATAGACCTACAACGTCTCCTGTGGCATCATCGATGCCACCGTGTAAAGCAAGCATTCTGCCATCCCGGAACCAGTCAAAAGGTGTCGCATCAATCTGGATCAGTTCTCCCGGACAGGGCCGACGCTTACGTCGACTTTTACGGCGTTTTGCTTTTTTTGTTTTAGGACTTTTATTTCCTTCGGATTTCAGTATACTGGAAAGTGCGGTGTATGATATTTGTATATCATACTGCTCAGCGAGTATTTCATTGAAGTGAAGGAAATTGACGTTTTCAAATTCTTCTTGGGTATGGATTTGAAGTATCGTTTCCTTCAGCTCGCTGGGAATGGCATGAGCAGGCTTTCGGTTTGTATTCTTGTGGATTAGGAACGCCTCGCCTTGTGTAATCAGTCCTTTCTTTAAGCGTGAAATCTGACGTTCTGAAAGGGAAAGTAGCTCAGATGCTCTCTTTCGGTCGATGGTGCCATCCAGATAGGCATTCATCACCTTCAATCGTTTTAGTTGTTTTTGACTCAATGTAATTCTTCCTTCTTTCATGCATAATATTCTATTTCAAAAAGGGACATTATCTCAAGTGAATTACATGGTGACATTATCACAAGTTAACCACAT
>JBMNMN010000006.1:0-176775 GCA_050953365.1 Anaerovoracaceae bacterium
CTTCAGCATAGCGGAAGCGGGACCGGTCTCAACGAGTTTTTCCCTTATGTAACATGACCGTATTCTTGCAGAGCCGTTTTGCCTGGCTCAGATTATGGGTAATGATGATAATCGTGGTACCTTCCTGCTCATTGATCTTTTTCAGCATCCGCTCCAGCTCCCCCGTGGTTGCCGGGTCAATATTCGCCGTAGGTTCATCTAAAAGCAATAGCTTTGGACGGAAGGACAGGGCTCTTGCCAAAGCTACTTTTTGCATCTCCCCGGAGGACAAAGTCCAAGCTTTTTGCTTCCGCAGACGAGTAAGTCCCAGGTCTTCCATCAACTCTTCCACACGTTGTCTCTGCGCGCTTTCCTGCCATCCTCTCAGCTTCAGCGGATAGGCAATGTTCTTCTCCCACTGTGGTGTGAAGCAAATAGGGGGCTTGAAATACCAAGGTGATGTCTCGATACGGGATGGTCTCCGTTTGTCCTGTTCCGTAGTAAACTTTCCCTTCCGTCTGGTTATCTATACCGGCAATAATGTTCAGCAGCGTGCTCTTTCCCGCCCCGTTAGGGCCGATAATGCCTAAGAGCGTGCCTTCCTCCACAAGCAACCCATCAAAGTCCAGCACCGTCCGGGCACCGTATATTTTCTTTATCCTTTCAAGTTTAATCTGCATTGTCAGGCATTTTTCTCCTGTATATTGTATAGTATAGCATTGATTACAAAGGCAATAAACAATAAAACGAGTCCCACTGCAATGGCTCGGTCGTAATTGCCCATGCGCTGTAACTGGGCAATATATGTGGTCATGACCCGAGTCTTCCCCACGATATTTCCACCTACAAGCATCACGGCTCCCACTTCCGAAATAGCTCGTCCCAAGCCTGTGACGATGGCGGCCAATATTCCCACCCGAAGTTCAAATATTAAGAGCTTGACGGACTCCCCTCTCCCGGCTCCCAGTGTCAGCGCAAGGCGACGTACTTTATCCGCTTTCTCCTTTACAATATTGTAAGTTAATCCGATAATAATGGGCGTCACTAAGCAGACTTGGGCGATAATCATGGCAGTGGGCGTGAAACTGAGACCCATAAAGCCCAAAGGTCCTTTCCGCATGATAAAAAGAAATACCACCAATCCGGCGATAACCGGCGGCAGGCTCATCAAAGTGTAAATCAATCGGATCAGAATGCGCTTTCCCGGGAAATTGTAAAGCCCGATAAGAACGCCTATGGGAACACCCAGGCAGGTGGCAATGATCACGGAAGTAAGAGATACCCTCAGAGAGAGGCCTACAATCTCATAGATTTCCGGATCGAACGTAAAGAGCATCTTTATAGCTTCTTGTAATCCTCTGGCAATTTCCTGCATATTTCATCCTTATAACATTCTGCCTGGGGCATAGGGCGCTTCCCAGGCATGCATTTTGTACTATATCTGTCGCTATTATTGTATTTAATGTGGTGTTTACTGTCTACTTGTATTTAGTATAGCTTTGGTGGCAAAGGACAAGTATTGGGTGTCTGCCATCAAAACAAGTACTATTTTTTGGCGCATAGGATTGCGCTCCGGCGAGTACAAGCAAGTGCCAACCGGGCATGGCGGGCCGTCTGGATCGTACGGCACGCAGGGCGTAGCCGTCGAGCGGGAGAGCGATCCTATGCCCAAAAATTATTTGAATAATATTTGCAAAAAGTGTCTGACGCCAAATACACGTAGGCGCGGTTAGTCGTTGTTGGGTTCTCCCGTTGCGTTAGGCGTAAACAGAGGAGCTCCGTACTGCTCTACACCATACTCACTAATAAGTTTCTGCGCTTTCTCTCCGATGATCCAGTTCTGGAAGTCCAAGGCTCCCTCTGCATTAATTTGGTCATTCTTTGAGGGATCCACGACGATAACGCCATATTGGTTGAACATTTTGCTGTCGCCTTCCGTAACGATCATCATATCCGTATCCGCGGAATAATTGAGCCATGTAGCTCTGTCGGACAGAGTATAAGCTTGCATATCGTTGGCCATGGTAATAACGGCGCCCATTCCCTGACCGGCCTCAATATACCAGTCACCGGCAGGCTCCAGCCCTGCTGCGCTCCACAAGCTCAATTCCTTTTTGTGAGTTCCGGAATCGTCAGCTCTTGATACAAAAGGCGTTTTTGTATCGAAGAGAATGGTAAAGGCTGCCACCGCATCATTTGCCGCATCCTTTGAAAGCCCTGCAGGATCATCGGCAGGTCCTAAAATTACATAATCATTATACATGACATCGTAGCGCTCCGGTCCGTGTCCCGCTGCAATAAATTCTCTCTCAGCTGCCGGGGAATGAACCAACAGCACGTCGGCTTCACCATTTTCACCCATTGCCATCGCCGCGCCGGAACCTACGGCAACCACATCAACCTCCCAACCGGTATCCTTGGTAAATTCGGGAAGTAAAACATCCAAAAGTCCGCTGTCCTGGGTGCTGGTAGTTGTGGCAAGTAGAATGCTTCCTTTAATCTCTGCGGGACCTTCGGCCTCACCCGGCTCCTCAGGAGCTTCACCTTCCTGCGCGCAGCCCGCCAATGCTGCAAGCAGCATCATCACAGCGATAAACAGTGCCAACCATTTTTTACCTTTTAACATGGTATTCCTCCTCTCATGTATAAACATATATAGTGCTCGTACAGTCCGCCTATAATGAAACTATACGAGTAAACAACCTAAAAAACCCTTTCCGCGCAAAGGAAAGGGTTTCAACCTCAGGTTGATTCGCTGGCTGATTTTCCTTTCCAAACACGGGAGGCATACGAATTTCTCCGAATACCCATCGGTCGCGTCCCATAGCTGTGCTTTAGGATACGACGACTCGGAAATCGCTACATCATTTTTTAGTATTCAGTTGTTATCGCTATAATTCTAGCTTAAAACAAAATAAAATGCAATCAAATCGTTAATTTTTCGTCATAAACATTGCGTCCGTATTGCAGGAAAACCCTCAACCTCCAGCTGCAAGCCGCAGGATCTTTACTGCGTCTCCTTCCTCAATAACGCGGCTCGGATATTCTGCGCTGAGAAGCTGTCTCCCGTTTATCCATACGGCAACACGGCTGCTATAACCTGCCATTTCAAGCAGGCCGTTGACGGTGGTGCCCGAAGGCACCACCATATCTTTATTATTTAATGTAATTCGTATATCCATTCCAATCCCAACCTTTTAACGGTCTCCGGCTTGGGAGCGGCAGTTTCCCGGTCCCATCCGGCAAGATCGTAATAGGCATCCAAAGCCTTCTCAAAGTCTTCCTTCGTAATATGAGCGCCCTTGTTGGGTCCGCTAGGCATAGGCAGAAATGCTTTTGGCGGCACCGTGTCGTCTTTCCGGCCAAAACCTTCCCGCACGTTGAACATCCGCATCATAGTGAGCCTGCGCTCGCCGATTTCCTGATGCTCTTCGATGCTGGTCTCCCAACCGATTCCATACTTGCAGTAATCCACCAGGTCCTGGGGCCCGTACAATTGCCAGGCCGGCCCCCATACGAATTGGCACAGACACAAGGTGTCCATCATGGAATAATATTTCTGAGTCTCGTAGGCGAATTTGGCCTTGTTCTCGTCCAATACGCCGTACGCATCGCACTTTTCGAAGGAAGCCAGCATATTTGGCCAAATCCAGTTCTGGTCATCGTCCGGAGCCATCAGTGCCGGATCATGTTCCGATGACTGGTGATCTGCCCCGAAATTGTTCACCGCATAGTTAATGGCAAGGTTCGGTTTAAACTGCACCATGTGAGCCGGCCATTCCTGATTCTTGGTGGCTACCACCAGATCTTCTGCACCCTTTCCGACGATCTTTGCCGCCCGGGCACTGCCCAAAGACAACAGGGCTCCGATGCCCTCTTCTCGATAGGCAATCTTTCTCAGCAGTTCCGGATAAATGGAACTATTTCCGAAGCGAAGCTCGAGACCGTCTGTATCTTCCTTGGTAAGAATGCCGTTCTCATAACAATCCATGGCCCAAGCTATGGTGGCGCCGCAGGAAATGGTATCCAAACCATACATGTTGCAATACTGATTGGCTTCGCAGATATCCTCCAGATTGTTGCATCCGCAATAAGATCCAAAAGTTGCTATTGTTTCGTATTCGGGCCCTCCGTAATAGGGGTCTACCCTGTCGGGAATGGTGACTTCCCGCTTGCAACGTACGGCACAGGCAAAACAGGTTTCTCTTCCCGTGAGAATCGTCTCTCTCATAGTTGAGCCGTATATCTTTTCTGCTCCCTCCAGTACACCGGAATTCCAGTTGAAGGAAGGCAGAAAACCCTCTGCGTCATGGGCGTCCACACAACCTGCGGAACCGTTTTCCCACGTATCGATAATAGTGGGATTGGCATCCATGCGCTCCTTTACGTTTAGAGTCAGTTTTTTCATTCCTTCGGGGTCTGCCGGCCGGATGGGAGGCTGCCTCTTAACCACTAAACCTTTTAGATTTTTAGATCCCATGACGGCGCCGGTGCCGTTTCTGCCGTTTGCACGGCTTCTCCTGTGCATAATATTTGCAAAGAGTACGCCGTTTTCCCCGGCAGGACCGATGATAGAGCACTCGATCTTGTCCGTACCTAAATCCTTCTCAATCTGCCGCTCCACGTCCCCGGTAATCTTGCCCCAGAGGTGTGAAGCGTCACGCAACTCCACATTGTCCTTATCGATGTACAGGTAAACCGGCGTTTCCGCTTTTCCGGTAAAGATCACCGCATCATACCCGTTGGCTTTCAACTGGGCGGGGATATAGCCTCCCACCTGAGAGTCTCCGGCGGTTCCCGTCAACGGACTCTTAGTGGTAACGCACATTCGGCTCTGTCCGCTGATGGGGATTCCCGTTAACGGAGAAACGCTAAAAATCAGCGGATTTTCCGGCGACAGGGGATCTACCCCCGGACGGATGTTATGGAACAACAAATACATTCCCAACGCAGACCCGCCGGGATACTTGCGGTAGATCTCCGCAGGAAGCTCCTCGGTACGTATGGTTTTGTCGCTTAGATTTACATATAACAGCTTTGCATTTCCAATCATATTATCCTCTCTTGTTTTCTCTAAAAGTTGTTGTACGAAGTGTTGTTGAAAAAAAGTCTGACTTTTTGAAACAACCCAAATACAACTACGCTTTTAAAACCTTTTATAAACGGAATGCCTCCATTCGGTATGGGGGCATTCCGCATCGGCAGGTTTATCAACCGCCTGAAATCTTTGAATAGGCCTTCAGCTCATCGCCATCTTTAAGTTTGTCAGAAATCATCACTCGCATGCCATTTATAGCGACAAATCCGAAATTATCGATCTTCGTCCAGTCGATGCCGGAAAGCTTTAGAGCTTCTTCCGCTGAGCAGCCATCAGGAACTTCTACAACTCGTTCTTTTTCGCCGTTAAAGTATTTGGCCAATGCCCCTCTTAATACGATTTTAACCTTCATTTTATTTCTATCAACCTCCCGGTGAGCATTATCTAATGGACTGCTAATGAGCTACCTTCACATTCCCTATAGCGTTGCAATCAAGCTATCCGGTACCATTCCGTTTTTATCCCAGCCCATTACTGCATAGTACTGCTGTTTCATATCCTCAAAGGCTTCCTCCGGAATTTTTTGTCCTGCTGCAGGGCCGTTCTCCAGCGCCTCTTTGAAGATACGCTTCGGCGCCGTATCATCCTTTGCCGAGAAACCTTCTCTCTGGTTAAAGGCTCTCGCGATATTGATAACACGGGTGCCCACATCAGCTATTTCCTCAACGGTCCATTCTTTCCCCGTTACCAATGTCATCAGTTCCGCCATCCGCTCCATGGAGATAGTTCCCCAGAAGTCACAGATGCAGAGACAGAATTTCACGGCATTGTGCTGAGCCAGCTTGAATACCATCTCTCCCTTACCCTCAGCTGTATATGGAGGAATGGAAGCTGCAAATACCTCTTCATTGGGCGCATAAGCTCTCATATGGCAGGCTCCTCTATCGGAAACCGCATAGGCCAACGACATACCCCAGGATCCGCGCGGCTCGTATTGCGGATACTCCAAGCCCTTGACCTCCATGGCAAAATCGGTTCCGCCGTATTTCTGCGCCAACTTCTTGACTCCCATAGCAAGTTCTTTTCCGATGCCCTCGCCTTTTGCCATCATCTCCAGGTACTTTATGTATTTATCCATTTCCCCAAAGCGGATTCCGAAATCATGAATACCTTTTTCCGTCATTTCCATAGCCCAGTTCAGCACATCGCCGGCGCTGATGGTATCAAGGCCCATGTCGTCCGCCACTTGGTTGGCCTTTAAAATGGCCTCGGGATCACGATTTCCGGCGTTGGGGCCGAATGCGGCAATGGTTTCATACTCGGGCCCTTCACAAATGGCATCCCCGATCTTCATGAAGTTACCGCATCCCAGACCGCAGCTTCCGCAGCCCCGTTTGCCTTCTAGCTTTTCCATAAATACTTCACCGTTATATTCGGTCCAGTTGGGATCCGTGGTATCGGAGAAGTTCTTATACGGCAGAATGCCTCCGTCCTGGCAGGCCTCCAAAAATGCAGTTGTACCCCAATCGTAGACAAAGGTATTGTCTTCCAACAATACATCTTCTTTTTCAATTTCTGCGATCCGCTTGACCGCTTCAACAATGTTGGGGATCTTTACACTGCCTGTTCCCTTCACCACAACGGCTTTCAGATTTTTGCTACCCATAACGGCTCCCATGCCGCCTCTTCCCGCCTGCCTGTAATAGTCCGACGTGATGCAGGCCATACCGCAGAGGTTCTCACCGGCAGGACCGATGGTCAGCACACTGTATTCGTGATCGTATTTATCGACGAGAATGGCTTCTGTCTCGTGGCAGCCCTTCCCCCAAAGTTCCGAGGCGTCCTCAAAACTGATCTTGTCATCTTCGATCAAGAGATACCCGGGCTTCTCCAAGGCTCCCTCGATAATAATGGCATCGTAGCCCGCATATTTTATACGAAGCGCCGCATGTCCGCCGATGGAGCAATCGCAGATGGTTCCCGTTGCGGGAGATTTTCCGGCAACGCCCAGCTTACCTGAACAGGGCACCGTCGTCCCAGTCATGGGGCCTGTCATAAATATCAGTTTGTTTTCCGGCGACAGAGGATCGATTCCCGGCTTCAATTCTTCATAAAGATATTTAATTGCCAATCCCTTGGAGCCTATGTATTTTTCTGCCCAATCCATGCGGAGGGGTTCTGATTTTGCTGTTTTTTTACTTAAATCTACTCTAAGTACGTTGTTTTGATAACCTAACATGCTTTTGCCTCCCTTCCTACTCAAAGGTCAACGCATTTTGCGGACAAACTTTTATGCACATAGGATCACCGTTGCAGGTATCGCATATGTAAGATTTCTTTTCCCGGATCCGTACGACGCCTTTGGGGCATTTTTTTGCGCAGGTACCGCAGCCGATGCAAACCTCGTGATCCACCAGAATTTTGTCATCCATGGAGATGGCTCCGGTGGGACAATTTTTAAAACAGATTCCGCATAATGTGCAATAGGAATCCTTGTATTTCAATACGCCGCCCTTATCATAGTAGGTCTCAATAAAAACGCGAGCCTTTGAAGGTGCGAATGCTCCTTCATGAGTTGCTGAGCAGACCTGTCCGCACAACTGACAACCGATGCACTTTTTCTTTGAAAACTTCAGCCTCTTCATGTTGTTCCTCCATCCTTTCCAATATTTAAAAAAACAAAGCAGAGCATGCAAAACACACATCTCTCCTTTGCACAATGGCAGGCTGGAGAATCACTCCTCCAACCCTATCGTTTTCGCCGACAAGCTCCTTTACTTGCCATGCGAAAATCGGAGTTATCGCAATATTTCGGCTCTTTTGTTGTTATATAGAATATACTATGAGTCCGTCTAATTGTCAAAGGCTTATTGGCTGCAGACGGTGTCAAGTTGTTGTGGAGTTTTTGCTTGACAACTCTCCCGATGTTATGCAACCAAACTCCGTTGCCGACCATAAGACCGGATCAGGATCTGTGTTGCAGTATTGACCGCCGGATTGTATTGTTCTTTTTCGAATATACTCCAGTCCCAACAACCATGAATTGCATTTTGTAGCCGTTTTTTTCCCATACTCCTTTAGAATACTCCTGTTTTTTTCGTCTTCAGGTCGTCTGAAATCCTTTCCTGAAACGCTGCAACCGTTTCTTGTATAGACTCTAAGTTCTGCCATCTTGCTTAGGCCAGCTTCGCTCCAACCCATAGGATTTCTGCTTAATCTTTCCGAATACACATGACTTACTAAACCTTCTGTGCAGCTACCTATGATATCTTTTGTATATCTTCGCACAATTCCGTCCCAATTGTTTACAACATAACGGAGGAAGTTTCGAACCCGCTTCTCTTGCTTTGGTCCCTTGCAAAGAGACAGCATTTCTCGAATGAGGCTTGTCACTTTTTCCAGGCTCTTCTCTTGAACCGCCTGCCTTATACGGTGTCGGTAATTTTGTTTCGGAAAGGCCGCTGTCGCTTGTTTTAAGTGCTTCTCAAAGTGAAATCCATCCATAACATAGTGACAGTCGGCAAGCTCCTCCATTCCTTGCTTGATCCATGGAGCCCCATCACCATGAAGATAGATTCTCTCGATTTGATTTTCTTCATAAGCTTGTGAGATGTACCCGCCTACCGTTTCCCAAGCCTCTTTTGTTTGATGAATGGTGGAGGTAAAGTGTACCGGATTCATCAGGACATTTCGCCCTTTATGGACGGCTTGGATTCCTTCACTTAACGTAATCAATGGAACCATGCGGTTTTTACCTTCCTGTAGATGAACGTGGTCTTCATCGGCAAAAATATGTAGTTCCGATGCGACTCGCTTTTCTTTAGGGGCTGCCTTTTCCAGTTTTCCCACTGCTCTCAACTTATTCTTTACCGTCTGGCGGCTCACTTCACCGTTGGTTACTATCTTCGTACTCTTTTCATAGGAAACCTCTGCCGATTGTTCCACTAGGCGGGCGCTCACATTGGCACTCACTCGTTCATAGGCGTATATACCAATTATGAAATCCAACGGATATACATAGGCACCTTTTGCCTTTTCGTAATAGTAGTCTCGTTCTATGTCGATTCGACCTACCTCCGTCAGAAGACTCCTTTGCCGGTCTTTTTCTTTTAGAATAAGCCCCTGCTCTTTTCGAAATGCCTTGTCCGCTCTAAGTTCTTCATTCAATTGCTTCACGATTCCCGATATCAGGGCTCGAACGCTTTCTTTGCAAAGACCCAGGGCATCAGATGCAAACTGATCTATATCGGATATGCCTCCTTCTTCAATCCGTTTGCAAATATTTCTTCCCAATTCCGCAATGATTTGTTGTACAATAGTTTCCACAGAGATCTTCCCTCCTTGTTTGTGTTTTGTTGCTGAAACTATTTTAACACAGGAGAGTTGATCTCTGTTTCTTTCCTTTAAAAACTCCACAACTATTTTACACTATCTGGCTGCATTTGGCGGCTTCCTGATTATGGAACACCTTTATTTGCAAATAATCTTGGCTGCGGTCAGTTGAATAATTCTGATTATTTTTATATACTATATTCTGTAAATTGCAGTTTATCCCAACATCTTTCAACCGCCTGCTTTCTGCTTTTCGAACCGCCTCTTCGCAAATCCGGAGCAGACGAAAGTATACAACAATTATTACAACACGAGGAGTTCAACAAATGCATAAAGAAACACTGAGACCCGCCTGGGCAGAGATTGACCTTGGTTGCATCAAGCATAACATCATGGAGATTAAGCGCAGGGTGGGAGACACACCGATCATCGGCGTAGTCAAAGCAGACGGATACGGCCACGGCGCTGTGGAAGTTTCAAGGATATTGCTGAATAATGGCGTTTCCTCTTTAGCGGTGGCAACCCTCAGCGAGGCCGTCCAGCTTAGGGATGCCGGCATCGATGTACCTATTATAATGCTGGGACTCACTCCTTGGCACTACCAGAAAACTCTTATCGAATACGACATTACTCCCGTTGTTGCATCCTATTCGGATACCCGGGCTCTTTCCGCCCTTGCAGTGGAAGCCGGAACGACTGTAGATGTCCTAGTTGCTGTTGAAACGGGTATGGGAAGAATCGGTCTTATGCCGAGCAAGGAAAGCGTCAA
This sequence comes from Anaerovoracaceae bacterium, assembly GCA_050953365.1. Taxonomy (GTDB): domain Bacteria; phylum Bacillota; class Clostridia; order Peptostreptococcales; family Anaerovoracaceae; genus UBA1426. The sequence goes on from JBMNMN010000006.1 coordinate 10,119, forward strand.
CGAAATTATTGGCATCAACAACTTGCCCAACATCAGAATAAAAGGCATTTTTTCCCACTTTTCCTCTGCCGATGAAAAGGACAAAAGTTATACATTTCAACAGATCGAAAATTTTAACCGCTTCTATCAGGACTTGGAGGCGGCAGGCATTTCTATAAAGTTTAGAACTCACGCAAACAGCGCCGCCACTATGGAAGTACCGGAAGCTTGGTTTGATGCGGTACGTCCCGGAATTATTCTCTACGGTTGCTATCCTTCCAACGAGGTAGACAAAAGCCTGTTAAGCCTCAAACCTGCCATGACCCTCAAAGCCTCCATCGTGTTTCTAAAAAGAGTTCCCGCCGGAACCTCCATCAGCTACGGCAGAAAGTTCGTAACGGAAAGGGAAAGCGTCATTGCTACCATTCCCATCGGCTATGCTGACGGCTATCCCCGTCTGCTGTCAGGAAAAGGCAGAGTGCTGATTCGCGGCCAGTACGCCCCCGTTGTAGGGAACATCTGCATGGACCAGTGTATGGTGGATGTCACGGACATACCGAATGTTAAGAAATATGATGAAGTGGTGCTGATAGGAACGCAAGGCGACAAAACCATTTTAGCCGATGAAATTGCAGAAAAAACCGGCACCATCAATTACGAAATCGTGTGCCGGATCGGAAAACGTGTTCCACGAGTTTACATCAACGCTGAATGAGACCGTATTTTGTTTTGATCCGTTCCAACTTATCCAGCATGGGCCTTGCTAAAAGTAACAGAAAGATAACTGTTGAAGCGGAATGGACCAGATTAAAAGGCAATCCCGCCGTATAGGTAACGGCCACAAGCTCCCAGGAAAGGCTGCCCGCCCAGGCAAGAACGGAACTTAGGTCCATAATGCCGCCGTATATAAAAAATGTAGCAAACCCTCCGAAAATGCAAAGCGAGGGTTTCGTTTTTTTCAGCACTCCTTTTTGCGTCAGTATGCCTGCCAGATAGCCTATAATCCCCAGGCAGAACATCTGCCAGGGGGTAAAGGGGCCCATTCCAAAAAAGAAGTTGGAAACCAAGGCCGTCATAGCCCCCACCAGAAAGCCGGATTCACCGCCGAAACACACACCCGCAATGATGATCAATGCGATAACGGGTTTGAACTGAGGCACCATGAAAAAGGCCGCTCGACCTGCCACCGCAATGGCTGTGAGAACCGCTATGATTATGATCTCCCGCGCCTTTGGTTTACTTCCCTCAAAGCTGAGGAAGAAGGGAATCATCGTGTATATGACTAACAGCAGGCTTATAAAATAGTATTTTCGATCGTTTAAAAATACCACGCCTCCGATTATGGTTGCAGGCACTATAATCAAAAACAATAAGGCCGTGAAGATGGTTCGTTTTTTCATACTTCCTCCTGTACCGGGGTTTCTCGCTGCAAGACTTTTTTCTGCCACAGGTTTTCGCGGCATAATGTGACCACATCCTGCACTGTGACCGCGTTCTCAAACAGATGGCGGGACATGCGGTTTGCCGCCGTGGTATAAAAGCTGTTGCCGGAAAAGAATTGATTGGGCGTGTTTGTAGTGATTACATTTCCGTCGAAGAACATAGCGCAGAGATCTCCATAGTTTCCGCAGAACTCAATATCATGGGAGACCATGATTATGGTAACTCCTTCATCCACCAGTTGCTTCAGTATTTTAGCCAGTTTCTGCTTAAAGTGGTTGTCCAGCCCTTTTGTCGGCTCATCCAAAAGCAGCACTTCCGGCTCCGTCAACATAACTTTTGCCAATGCGACGCGCTGCTGTTCCCCTCCGGAAAGATCATATGGATGGGATTCCAGCAGATGGGTAATTTCAATGCGGTCTGCTATTTCCCTTACTCTTTGCTCCTTTTCCCGGGCTGAAAGAGTTTTCTCGTCCAGTACCTCCATCAGATCGAGAGCAACCGTCTTTTCCACAAAGAGGGTTTGAGGATTTTGCGGCAGAATAACTATATTTTCCGTGATTTTCCTGTTCCGTTGCTTGGCGATATCTTCTCCCTTTACAATCACCTTTCCCCGATAGGGTTTGTTGATGCCGCCTATAATGGAAAGGGCCGTGGTCTTGCCGGATCCGTTTCCGCCGACAATGCAATACAACTGTCCTTTCTCCACCTTCAGGGAGAGGCCTTTTATCACATCCACATCATCCCTGCTGTAACGGAACCAGACGTCTTTCAGTTCAATAAGGGGCTCACCCTGAGGCCGGGATTCTCTGGGATCATCAATTCGCAGCTTCACCAGCTGCTTTCCTGCAAACAGATCGGTCAGCCACGTCCTTCCCTGACGAACCGTAATGGGACTGGCCTCTGCCGGCTCCGGGCCGGGCACCTGTTTCGGGCCGGGGGCCTGTTTCGCGGACATCTTATGATTTGTCAGGCTCTCAAAAATTTGCATGGGAGCGGGCATAGCCACAAGCAGAGGATGGTTTTTCTGCGCAAGGATTTTACCCACCTTTTCCGGCGCATCCTCTGCCAGGATGCGGCCCTTGTCCATGAGAATCACCCGGTCGGCCATGGGAAAAACATCTTCGAGCCGGTGCTCCGTCATGATGATGGTGGTACCGATCTCCCGATTTATCTTTTTAACCGTTTCCAGAAAATCCGTAGCTGCGATGGGATCCAGCTGGGCAGTGGGCTCATCCAATATCAATACATCCGGCTGCATGGCCATGACGGACGCAAGGTTCAATGTCTGTTTCTGACCTCCGGAAAGCTGGGACACATCCCGCATAAACCAGCTTTGAATGCCGAAAAAATTTGCCATTTCCGCCACCCGAAGACGGATCACCCTTGTATCGTAGCCCAGGCTTTCCAGTCCGAAGGCAAGCTCATGCCATACTTTATCCGTAACGATCTGATTGTCCGGATTTTGAAGCACGTATCCGATGCGGGATGCCTGCTCCCGATCGCTTATGGTTTCAATGGGACGACCGTAAAAAAGGATTTCACCCTTTCGCTGGCCGTGAGGTGTGAGCACGCTCTTTAAGTTGCGCAGCAAAGTGCTCTTCCCGCAGCCGGTTTGACCGCAGACTACTACAAATTCGCCATACTCCACCTTAAAGTTGATATCGGATATAGCCGGCTGTTCTCTTTCCGGATATGTAAAACTCAGATCCTTGATTGTAAACGTTGCCACTTAATAGCCTCCCAGACATTGATGATTACAGGCGCATAACAGAGTAAAGCGTAGCCCGCATATATAAACAAACTGATTATCGTAACGGTTTCTACCTTAATAGAAGGAAAGTATTGAATGTTGTTCTCCCCCATAAGCCCACCGGCTATGACTAAGAGAATCAGGATCACAAAGCAAATCAGAGCCCGGCGGTCCCGGCTGTCAAATCGATAAATTGCAAAGCTGCTCCTGCCCGGCAGACCATAACCCCTTGATCGCATGGAATCTGCCGTATCAATGGCATTTTCCAGCGCCCAGCTCACCATGATAGACAAAATTTTTATCCCGTGTCTTGCCCTTTGCCGCAAGGTTCCGTCTGAAATATCCCTGCCGATGCACTTTTGGCTGTTTGAGATCAGCCGAATTTGATTCTTAAATTTAGGCACGAACCGGAGAACCATGGAGAACATCATGGACAGCGAAGGAATTATCCGCCCGAAAAGATACATAAGCTTATCCGAAGTCATGACCACATTCACGCAAGAAAACCACAGGATTACAGTACCGAACATGACTGCAATAGCCACGCCGTACAGTATGGACTCTAAAGTCAGGGGGTTGTCTCCCATGTATCGCAGTATCGTCACCCCTCTATGGTTGAACAAGGGGTTTACCGCGCCGGCAACCAGCATCATGGGAATCAGGAAAATCAAGGCAAATTTCAACGTCCTTTTCCCGGAAAGGCTCACTGCATAGATAAAGGATCCGCTCATGGATATGGCCAAAAAAACAGGATGCAGGAAAACCATGCTGAAGCTTATGACAGCACAGAAAAAAACGGCATTTACAATGGGATGGTACGTGGAAAATGTATCTTTCAAACTTTGGCTCCTTCGTTTCATTTTTATTTTAACTAACTTTCCGCCCTCGGCTTTATTTTTCTCAGCACCGGGCACGGAAAGCAATTTGGATCTCCAGAAGCAACGGTCCCCCTCATTTAGCGTTCAAACTCGTTGCTTTTTTGCCTACGAAGCAACGGAGATTTTGATTTTGGACCGGATACCGTTGACGTTCTGCTCTTGCAGGCAACGGTAATCGAGTTTTTGAACGATGTACCGTTACTTTTCTGGGCTGGAGGCAACGGACACTTTCGATTTTGCCCGAATACCGTTGCTTTTTTCTCGTCGAAGCAACGAAATTGGGACTTTTGTCCAGCCTACCGTTGCCTTTTCTTTATCCTGGCAACGAAAGCCGTTCATTCAGCCGAATTGTCGCTGCTTTTTTCCCGTCAGAGCAGCGAACACTCCCGTCCGTCCTCTCCGGCCCTCACCGCGCGTCTCTCGTGTCCGCCCTACCGCCGCTTTTTCCCGGCCAAGGCAGCGAAATGCAAGTCTCGATTACACTCTATCGTTGCTTTTGATTTTCCTTGTTCCAGTTTCAATTTTTATCAACCAGCATGTTGTAAATCATGGTTGCTGCTTCTGCCCTTGTCGCATTGCTCAACGGTTGGAAGCGGAAGCTTCCGTCCTGATTTTTCATCCCGCTAATGATCCCTGCCTGCTGCATGGATTCAACGGCAGCCTTTGCATATCCTGCTATCTGCGGATGATCGGCAAATGTCAATTTTGGCGCCTTTTGCCCGTAGGCCTTCTTTGCTATCTTTTCATTATAATTGTTGAGCATTACCGCGATGTCCTGCCTGCTGATCCTGTCATCGGGTTTAAAGCTAAAGCTGCCGCCTTTGTTGGCATAACCGCTGACAACGCCCATCTCCTTGGCCCAAGCTACGGAAGGCCCATACCAACTATTTATATCCACGTCATTAAAAGATACTTCTTTGTAGGCAGAAAGATCTGCTCCGCTCATCCGGGCAAGAACCGCTACCAGCATGGAGCGGGTCAGGGGGCTGTTCGGCGCAAAAGTGGCAGCGCCGGTTCCGCTGAAAATCCCTCGTTCGTAGGCGTATTTCACCGGAGTGTAGAACCAGTCATTTTCGGTCACATCTGTAAAAGGCCATTTGGCCAGAGTTTCATCATATCCTATCACGAAATAAGACAAATGGTCTACCGTAAACACAACCTTGCCGGCAACCGGATCATAAGCTCCTTCTAACGGAATGAGATTGCCCTCATTGTCCAGATAGTAAACCACTATGCCTAAGGGGCTTTCCCCTTCTTTCAATTTGTATGGCAACGAAATGGTGAGTTTGCCGCCAAATTCTGAAATGTTCTTTTTGCCACTGGTAACATTTATATTATATACCGGTCTGTCGCCCGCCGCTTCGCGCTGCTTCACACTCAAGTCCTTGTTCGAAGCCTGCTCAATAGTGATCTCCACCGAATCGCCGCTCATCTGATCCACCAATCCGGCCAACGCCTCCTTATCAAAGGCAATATCACCCAAGGCCAGGCTGACGGTCCAATTGTCCGCTTTACCTGCATTGATGTCTTTCAGGACGGCATCCAGAGCGTCTTTCGCAATGGTGCCCGTTGTTTCTTCCGTAAGTACAAGTTGATTCCACTGTTCAGAACCCTTTTCTTTTGTAAAATCCAAAGTGTAGATCCATTCAATTACTTCACCGCCATAGAGTTTGCAGTCGGCTGCAGATTTCTTGGGGTCCTCTCCATCAACGTAATAAAGCCAACCTGAATTTTCTCCGCCTGTAAATTCACCAAGACCATCTATTTCCGCAACATATTTTCCGCCATAAGCAATCTGGAAAGATATTTTTGCTTTTGACAGCACGGCTTTTAGAACATCCATTACTGTAGTCTTTCCCGGTTCAATCACATATGCGGAATCCGAGGCAATAGTACCCTTTCCGCTGCTTTTTATGGTAATTTTGACCGTTTTTGCCTCAGGGGCAGAACCGCCGCTGCCCAATACAGTAACATTGAAGGTTGCTGTTTGTCCCTGATAAGAAACGGTAACCATCTTTGTTCCTGCGCTAGAGGTGTCGATTGGAGATATTGTATAATCGCCAGCGGTTAATATCTCAAAATTATCAGGGTTTGCATTGAAATATGCAGTTACTTCCATACCGGTAGGATCGAAGGGTTCATTAAGGTCGTATGTGAGTATATCCGGCATTTTCGTCACTGCAATACTCGTAAGCAGTTTGGCGTCGGGCCAGTTTGTATACTCACTGACATAGGCGTCGAAATGATACAGATTGCTGCTGCCGGATCCATGCAGATTTTCGTAAGCCGCCAGCGCCTGAAATCCCTGAATGCTCGCATACACGTTTGCCAGTGTATTGTTATCAAAACCGAGCTTGTTATCACCTGTTCTGAAAGACAGCAAATCTGTAATTAAGGTAGAGCCGCCTTTTATAAATCGAGAGTCATTATGAGCATCGATTCCTAAAGCAGCAAGTCCAAGAATTACTGTAGAAGTGGTGTTGGAATTTCTTGAGCCAAAACCTCCGTCTATAGATTGCCTTGTAGACAAGGCGTTAATTGCTTTGTCAATTGCAGTTTTAATTCGAGCAGTATCTATACCGTTTAAGCTGTCCGATGCAGAAAGGTAATAGGGTGCCAATGCAGACATGGCCATACCTGTATAATCTATACTCTCATCGAACAATCCGGACTCCTTTTGTGTGTTGAGAATTGTATCTATCAGCGCTTCTCTCTTTACTTTCGGATTTGCCGGGAGCGGATACACTTTTTCTCCGTTTGCTTTTTCTAAGTCGTAAAGTAATAAAATGTACGGAGCGCTGTATTTATCAATGGAGCCCTTATAATTCGCAATCAGATCAAATAAATTGACCGGGGCATCAATGCCTTGTGAATCCTGTATATTGGTAACATCGATTCCTAAAGCAGCCAGTGCAATGGCCATTTTAGCCATGCCCCCTGCGTTTCCTTCGCCACGGTAAGCGAATTTATATATCTCCGACAGAGCCGCTGCCAAATATTCTTCTTTGTCCTCCTCAGATATCTCTTCTCCGATAGCATTCATGGCAAGAATCCAATCCGTTATAGGTTGAGACCCTTTTACAGTCTTTACTCCGTCTATAACAGCCGATATCTCCGCAGGAATATCTCTCTCATCTTCACTTTCGCGGGTAATGATAAGCGTATGAATTTGAGTATCTGTATCGTTTGTGACGGTAAACTTGAAAATATTATCGCCCGCATTTAAATCTGCGTCATTTCCCAGATCGTAGGAAGAAAAGTCACCGTCATCCGCTGCTTTATATGATGCCGCTACCGCTGCAGCACTATCGTTTGCTGTTGCGTTAACTGCCACTTTTTTAACTTTATTATTGACAGTTATTCCATCCCCGTTTAAATAACCTATGCCGTTTATAGTTTGTGACCATTCATTTTCGGATGGATCCATAAATTTAAATTCGAGCGATAAGGTGGACAGATTCGTATCCTGAGCCGTAGAATATGCGCTTACTTCAACACCGCCCTCAGAAAGGATAATCTTGCAGTAAGGTCTGGAAATCGTATTCTTCCCGTCTACAATTTTCGTTGCGGATATAATATACTCGCCAACACCCCAGCATGAGAAATTAAGGATTCCGTTTTCCGGATCTGTGGCCGCACTGCAACTGTATTTATCTTCATTCCCGGCAGAAGGCGTAACGCTGACTGTCGCATCGGTTACAACTTCTACACTATCTGAGAAAGTAGTTTCATAATCTGCAGGAATTATGCGTTTTAATATTAGGCTTATCTCTGCATATGGGCCATATTCATTGCTGAAAAAGCAGTCCTTCTTTGTAAAATAAGAATAATAGGGATCTTTTCGATAATTCCCAGAGGTCCAGTCAGCAGTCAAATACATCACAATACTATCGTCCTTTTTTACAGGCTGGTCTAATAAACCATTCCATGCTTCCGCATCATTATATATGAAGTGCCAGCCATAGCCTTCCTGGTAAGTTACTCCTCCGAAGGAAACCGGTGCGTACCAGTTTTGTTCATCTAGGACTGCATTTTCAAGTCCATTTAATTCAAATGCTTTATTGATAGCATCAATTGCTTTCGGTTCTGAAGGAAGATCAGCCATGAGAACCTGTGTTTCGTCTAAAATTGTATCTATCCCCGTTATCGTGCCATCCGTTCCATGTCCGTTTCCCTCGATGCGGACAGTCACATACCCTTCCGTTCCCTCAGCATAAACCGGTTCTGCTGATATGCCAAAAAATCCCAAACAGCTCACTAGCAATGCTAGTGTTAGTATTAATGCTAAAGCCCTCCGGGATTCTTTACGTGGTAAGTAGTTTCCTGCCATTTATAATTCCTCCTTGTGTCTATAGGTTATCTATCGTTAAATCTTTGGTTTTAATGGAAGGGCAGGGGCGGCAGTGCCCGGTTGCCGGCCTCACGGCCCCTGCAAGATGAAAAGTGTATGAAATGCCGACGGCTGCCGCCGGTCGATTGTTTGCTAAGGCTCGACGCCTACATCTCTACCCTGATCGCAAGTGTAGACCCATTCTATGACATCTCCGTCCTTGGGGTAGTGGCTGCTGCTTCCGTAGCCCATACCCTTCCCGTTGATCTTATAGGTCCAGCCGGACAGCTCTCCCGCATCGAATTCGTAGAGATTGTGGATTCCCTCCACATACTTGCTTTTGAGGGCAGGATTCGAGTTGAATTCCATATGGATTTTTTCTTGGCGCGTCACTCGCTGCAGAATATCGAAAACGCTCTCGCCTTCGGTGAATTCCACTTCCTTTGCCGGATAGATCCAGCCGTCTTGGGGCAGTTGCTCCACTATCGCGGCATCGATCTTGTCCAGATTGTCAAAGACTGTACTACAGTTAATAGAAAAGGTGCATTTTAACTTACCTTCGTCGGAGCCCTGGCTGCCTTTGGATCCTTGGCTTCCGCCGCCGGCGCTGCCGCTCGTACCGCCGCCATTTGCATCGGAAGTGCTCTGTCCCACACCACTTTGGCTGTTTCCCTGCGCATCCGGCGATTGGACAGGCGTATCGGGATCGACGGAATTCCCGTCTTCATTCTGTTCTGTGACCTGACCCTCCGCACCCGCCCCTTCGCCTTCGGATACGACGGGCTGCTCCGGTATAGATTCACCCGAGTCGGAGGCCGCGCAGCCGAAGCATGCAAGTCCTATCAGTACCAAAATCAATATCAAACCGATGGTTTTCTTCATGGATTTCACGTCCTTATTCTTTCACGATTATTACCGTGTTGGTGATTCCGTCCCAGTCCACTTTCGCGTCGAGACCTTCCGAAACCACCCGCACTGGAACTAAAGTTCTGCTGTTCTCGATTACTGCAGGCACATCCAGCTCTACCGGTTCTCCGTTGATATAGGCTGTTTTGCTGTCAATAGTAAGCTGTACCTGCCGCGCCCCCAGGGTGCCGATGGCCCTGCGCAGATTATTGTCCCAATCTACATCCGCTCCTAAAGCTTCGAAGATCGCCCTCATGGGCACCAATACTCTTCCGTTTCTATTGATCGGTGGCTGATCAAAGGTCAAATATCTACCGTTGAGCAGCACCTTGTATTCATAATTTGCCCCTTCATTTGCCCCTCCGGAACCACCATTTGCTCCCACATCCTTCATCCTGAAAATGGGGGATTCTCCTGCAAGCAATCTCTGATAGGAAACCAGTGCCAATAAAGCTTGTTCCGTAGGCATCAGATCCGAATCGCCTCCCGGAATGTGTCTGTAACTTCCGTCCTTCAACCGGAATGCTTCCAGCGCATCCAGTGGACTGCGCTTCTGGCCCTTTTCGTCTGTTTTAATGAACCGGTTGTCTTTGACCGGATCTATCCCCAAGGAAGTCAGCGCCAGTATGACCTGCGCTATGCTTTCCGTATTCTCTATGCCTTCTGCTGCCCAACCGGTGAAACCTCCGTTATTCGTCTGGGCGGAGGATAAAAAGGCGAGTGCCCGGTCAATGACCGTTTTCACGTCAGCTCTGTCGCTGTAATTGCTCAACGCCTGCAAAGCCGCCGCCGTCACATCCGGATCCGCCACAGATCCGCTCAGAGCGAAACCCCCTGCAGGCAACTCTTTTTCAAGAATGGACGCGATAAGATTCTCCCGGGTGGTCTGGATCGAAGCTTCTGTGTTTTGAGGAATGGTATAATCCAGACTGTCCAGCGCAATAAGCGCATAAATAGGTCCGTTTATACCCTGTCTTTTAACCAGTTCCAGATCAGCCAATTTCGCAATCAAGTCATATCCCGCGACTTTTGTGGGATCCTTGCCGATAGCTGTCAGCGCGAGAATCAGCCTGGAATACTCTGAATACTTATTTCGTGTAAGATTTCCCTGCTGCTCTTTAAGCGTGGCCTCTACATTTTTATAGTAACTGTCAACGTAGCCTTGAGGCAGCTTTATTCCCGAGCGAACCAGACCCAATAAAGTCCAATCCCCTCCGACCATTCCGAAACTCGGCGTTCCGATAGCCTTCATCAGATATGCGCCTGTTTGTTCAATGCTATGATTGACAGCTTCTATATCATATGAGTCGGCGGAGCTTCCGAAGGATACCATCGGAGCACTCATAAGCAGTGTCACCACGATTAATAAACTGACCGCACTTTGCTGTATTTTCCTTTTTGATTTCATCGGTTACCCTCCCATCAAGATCCGGACATAAGACATATAAAAAGGACCGTGGCATAGCCACAGTCCGTATTTACTGTCAAAAATAATTCTGATCCTTCTACCAATTCCCCGTTGGTATGATCATGGCTCTTATGCAGGTCTTCTGACTCACATGGCACAGAATTGAGCAAGTCGACTCTGTTTGTCTTGTCTGCCTTCCCGAAAAAACTTTTTCAGTGGCCGTTAATAAACGTAGACAAAACTCCATGTTCACAGCGGCGGGACCGTGCAGGATTTTCACCTGCTTCCCTCTTAGCTGCTCCGGTTTTGAATTCGAACCTTTGCAGAACATAATGCGCTCTTATTAACTTGCGCTACTATCCTATCACTAAAAGTGTTTCCCGTCAATCAATGTTTCTTATTTGCCGGTTAGTTTTTTATAAACTGTAATTTAACTCATTATTTAACAGGTTTCGACATTATTTCCCCCGTTTGCGTAGGGTTTATACCGCCGTACTTTCTGCATTACGCCTCGACTGTGTGACAATGTCACAGATAAGTTGGTTCGCAAGGGTTATATTAGCATTAATCTACTCCTGGTGAGCAAAACAACAGAACTATCTTATTAAAAATGAGCATCCTGAGAGAAAACGATTATATTAGGGAGCGGTTTGAGATGAATAACAAATTATTTGGTTTAATAAAAAGCAAAGATTCGATTCCTGTAGATAAAAACAGGCAAACTCTGTCAATAAACAAGAGTCGCTGCCCTCAAAATCATTCCTGTCCTTCCGTACGGATCTGTCCTGTAGGGGCATTAACACAAAAGGGGTTTCGCGCCCCCGTCGTTAACATGGATCTTTGCATTAAATGCGGAAAGTGCGTAAGATTTTGCCCGATGAAGGCAATTGCGCTGGAATAGGATTTATCCATCGGAGCAGATAATAAATATTATGGTTCACAAACAATATGCAGTTTGTATTTAAACAGGAGGTTAGCAAATGATTAGAGTAACGGATGCTGCAGCCGCAAAGCTGAAGGAGATGGCATCAAGTACGTCAAACCCTGACGCCCAGATGCTTAGAATCTCATTTGCAGGCTATGGTTGAGGAGGCCCCCGGTTGGGGATGGCTCTGGATGAGCAAATGAGAGAAGATGACCTGCTGGTTGAATCCAACGGGGTCAAAGTAGTTTATTCAAAGGATTTAAAACCCTACGTAGAACATCTCGCTTTAGAATACGAGGATAAATGGTTCAATAAAGGATTTCGTTTGACCGGAAATAACCTTGGATCCTGCAGATAGTACAATCTGCAGGATCTTCGCTGTACCGGGGATGAAAAACAACGTGCTTCTGATACGCTTTTATGTCTAACATTCTGACCTGCATATTCTAACCGGGGGTTCCAATTGACGGGTTCTAATAGATCCAATTAATGGGTTCGACGGGTTCAATGGATTCAATTGATGGGTTTGATGGGTTTCAATAAATCCAATTGATGGGTTTCAATTGATAATAGGTCTAGTTATATTTGTTTCGGCTTTGATTGAGCCTATTTTCTACTGTTGAAGCCGGATTTAAGGCTTCAAAGAGTGGCAAATAGGTCTATATTTGGTTTGCAGGCAGCGATGTGACCCTATAAATCTTGGTTTTCTAGACCTAATTACACTTGATCTGAATTAATTTAAACCTATTTCTTATGGTTGGAAGTGAGAATTAGAGCCTTAACGGGCAGTTTATAGGTCTAAGAATGTTATGTTTAATATTGATTAGACCTATTGAACATTAATGGACAGCATCAGGTAATCGTCAATCAGTAACTCTATAACTATAACCTCAACACCGTCTTTCCAATTGCATGCTGTTGCAATTTTAATATGTCTGTGATAGTCTATCCAGTATGGAAATGGAAACAAAACAAAAGATCAAAGGGCATTTTGCCGCTTCTTCCAGTATTTTAATATGGGGACTCACCTTCATCTCCACAAAAGTACTTCTTGAGGATTTCACACCCATCGAAATCCTTTTTTATCGTTTTATTTTAGCCTATTTAATGCTGTTCATCTTATCGCCAAAACCCATCCTTCCAAAGAAGGATAAGACGGAGCTGCTTTATGCTGCCGCCGGCCTTTGCGGTGTATCGTTATATTTCCTGTTTCAGAATATCGGACTTACCTATACGCTTGCCTCCAATGCCGGTGTCATTGTGGCAGTTGCTCCCATGTTTACCGCCATCGTCTCCTATTTTCTCATAAGCCGCGAAAGCCTGCATCGTAATTTTGTCATTGGCTTTTTTATCACCATTGCCGGTGTTATTATAATAAGCTTTAACGGAAATTTCGTATTGAAACTAAACCCCTTGGGAGATATTTTGATGATCCTGGGCGCCTTGTCTTGGGCCTTTTATTGTAATCTGCTTGTTCTCATCGACAACAAAGATCTGTCCATGATTCAGCAGACACGCAAGGTCTTCTTCTATGGCCTTTTATTCATGGTTCCGGTTATTCTTTTTACAGATTTCCACCTGGGTCTGAGCCGATTTGCCGAACCGGCCAATCTGGCCAATCTTTTGTTCCTGGCCTTTGGAGCGTCGGCCATCTCATTTATGACATGGAACTTTGCCGTCAGCGTTCTCGGTTCCGTTAAAACCGCAACCTATATTTATTTCAGCCCCATCGTAACGGTCATCGCTTCCGTCATCGTGCTGCGCGAGCCTTTTACGTGGGTATCCCTGTCCGGAACGGTTTTGATCATACTTGGGCTCGTAATATCCGAAAGAAAAAGCAGGGTTCAAACCCTGCCGGATAACTATTCTCGTAAATCGACGGAAACCGCCGATGGGGAAAGTCCAGGCGCTGTTGGTGATAGCGCCGATATGAAAGTGTCAAACACCGTTGACGATAGCGCCGATATGAAAGTGTCAAACACCGTTGACGATAGCGCCGATGAGGGAAATTTCCGCAATTAGTTTTCGCCTAACTCCTTGATTTTGTTCTTGATTTTTTCAAACGAAGTTTCGCTGATCACATGCTCGATGCGGCAAGCGTCTTCTTCCGCTGTTTTTTCATCAACCCCCAGAGCCTTTATCAGATAATCTGCAATAAGGCGGTGGCGCTCGTAGATGCTGTTTGCCCGATCCCGTCCTTTTTCCGTCAGATGGATATCACCGTTCTTTTCCATCCTTATATAACCGTTTTCTCTCAGGATGCTCATTGCCCTGCTGATACTGGGTTTTGAATAGTCAAGCTCCGTTGCAATATCTATGGAGCGCACCGTTCCGTTCTTTCGCTCCAAAAGCAAAATCGTTTCAAGATAGTTTTCTCCCGATTCATAAATACCCATGGCGCACTCCTTTCTGCAAAGATCAACCCTTACCCTGCAAGCATATGCTCAACAAAAATCTTGATTCCGATTATAATTAGTATACAACCTCCCAAGATTTCAGCTTTATCCTTCATAAAGTAACCGAAACGTTTGCCCATCGGAACACCGATTACACAGCATACAAAGGTTACAATTCCGATCAAACCGACGGCCATAAAGATATTAGTATCAATCACGGCCAAACTGATTCCCACCGCAAAGGCATCAATACTGGTTGCAACACCTTGCACCAGCAGATCTTTTACTGTGCAGTACGTTTTATAGCAAACCTTCTCAGGATTTCGCATTTCTTTAACGGCGCTGGCAATCATACTGCCACCGATGAAACAGAGCAGACCCAACGCAATCCAATGGTCGATAAACTCCACCGCTTCGCTGACAGTTTTGCCGGCAAAGTAACCGATTAAAGGCATCAATGCCTGAAAAACCCCAAAGGTCAGCGCAGTATAAAACGTTTCCTTAAAACCTGCATTTTTATAGCAGATGCCGTTGGACACAGAAACGGCGAAGGCATCCATGGCAAGCCCCAACGCTATAAAAAGCAGTGTCAAATATCCCATGAATGTCTCCTTTTAAATTCCGGCTTCCGGATTTAGGCTCCGCATTGCCAAAATAGTTCTTGTAATCAGCTCGTCCAATTCCCAGCCCAGCATATCCGCGCCCTTTTGAATAATTTCACGGGAGCATCCTGCCGCAAAGGAAGGGGTCTTGTACTTCTTTTTGACGGACTTAAGCTCCAGGTCGTCCACACTCTTGGACGGCCGCATAATGGCCACGGCTCCGATAAGCCCCGTAAGTTCGTCCGTGGCAAAGAGGATCTTTTCCATGGTCTCTTTCGGCTCTACATCCACACCGGTACAGCCCCAACCATGGCTCACTGCAGCGCGTATCAAATCCTCATCCAGGCCGAGCTCTTTCATAATTTGCTGCTCTTTTACACAATGCTCTTCGGGATATTCCTCAAAATCCAAATCGTGAAGAAGTCCTACTACCGCCCAAAACTCTTCTCTTTCCGGATCGTATTCCTTGGCAAAATACCGCATAACGCCGGAGACAATTTCCGCATGCTTTAGATGAAACTCTTCTTTGTTGTATTTACGTAAAATCTCGCGAGCTTGCTCCATTGTCGGCACGTAACCCATTTTATCGTTCCTTTCTTTATCTGCTTCTCGTTATCTACTCGTTTTCGGACAACCTGCACTGAACTTGCCACCGTTTTTGCTATGCCATGGTTGCCTCTCGTCTCTTCACAAAACAGGGAAACGACCACCGGCTCCTTTTTTACCGTGCAAAGGTTGCCATCATTTCTATTTTAATGCAATCATGTGCATCTGTAAACGTCAATCCCCCGAATTAAGGCAATTTAGGGCCAATTAGGCAGCGACTCTGCAGCGAATCTCTTTTAAAGGCCAACTTAGGCGGCGAATCTTTTTATAGGCCGATCAGGTCGCGAATCACCTCTCCGGCCAGGACCAAACCTGCAGCGGGGGGAACAAATGAATTGCTTCCGGGCACATGACGCTTGGCGGTCTTTTCTGTCAAGACCACATCCTCCCGAAGTTTGACAGGAGGCTCCTTGGAATATACCACCTTTAGGCTGTCCACGCCTCGTTCACGCAACTCCCTGCGCATGACCTTTGCGAGAGGACAGACAGAGGTATTATAAATATCGTCAACTACAAATTTCGACGGGTCCATTTTATTTCCGGCCCCCATGGAGCTTATAATCGGCACGCCGGCAGCTTTCGCTTTTAGCACTAACTCTATTTTGGCCGATACAGTGTCAATGGCATCAACCACGTAATCGTAGACGGACAGATCCACTTCATGAGCCGTATCCTCTGAGTAAAAAAGCCTATGAGCATTCACAACCGCATCCGGATTGATGTCCAGTATCCGATCCTTTGCCACGTCCACTTTATATTGCCCAATGGTTTTATGGGTTGCAATGATTTGGCGGTTTAAATTGGAGAGACATACAATGTCGTGATCAAAAATATCCAGCGCGCCTACTCCGCTTCTTGCTAAAGCTTCAATTGCAAATCCGCCTACACCGCCTACACCGAATACCGCCACGCGAGCATTGGCTAGCCGCTCAAGTCCCTCTTTCCCGATTAATAGCTCCGTTCGCACGAACTGCTCTGACATAATTGATTTTCCTTCCTGCTTTTGATTAATTTCGTATATTTGTCCGTTTCCCTCAGTAAATAATAAAGTCTGCCAATGAGTAGTCACGCCGTCTTGAAAATCACGCGTATTGCTCGAATAGGGCTTTGCGAATTGGCCGGCAATAAGTAGTCACGCCCCTGTGAAAAATCATGCGGACATAGTATAACATTTTTTGGCTAGTCATACAAAATAAATCCGTTTTCCGTGTACAAGCCGTTCCATACTTAGCCCGACGAGCCTAACCAGACTCAGGCGTGCAAAAAATCAAGTAGTGCAAGTTTTTATGAGGCATGTAAGACATAAATGTGCAAATTTTCAAGTTGTGCATTAGCTACTATTTAGTTTTAGCTAAAATCCATTGCATTAGTTGAAATTTTGCACAGATTCGGCGTAAAAAACCGCCTTTTTCCCCGAATAACAATGCACTAATTGAATTTTTGCACAGATTGAGTCCATCAACTGTGTATCTATTTGAATCCATCACTTTGGTATCATGTACAGGTTAAATTTTTACAAAGGCCGCCGGGTGACAACCTGTAAAACCGGGCGGAAACTTGTAAAAGTAGCTTAATGATGCGGTTTGAGCCGAAATTAACTTATTGATGCGGTTTGAGACGAAATTAACTTATTGATATTGTTTGAACCGAAATTAACTTAAATGTAGGGCTTGAACCGCCGGAGCCGCAAGGCATTGGTCACTACGGATACGGAGCTTAAAGACATGGCTGCCGCGGCAAACATGGGATTAAGCAAAGGCCCTCCAAAGATATACAGCAGACCGGCCGCAAGAGGGATCCCCGCCACATTGTAACCGAAGGCCCAGAACAAGTTCTGCTTAATATTTCGTATCGTGCTCTTGCTCAGTTGTATCGCTGCCGGAACATCCATCAGATCGCTTCGCATCAGAACAATATCGGCAGACTCCATTGCCACATCTGTTCCGGAGCCGATGGCAATTCCGATGTCAGCCTGTACCAACGCAGGCGCGTCATTGATGCCGTCTCCCACCATGGCCACCCTTCTTCCCTCCTCCTGGAGCTTTTTCACCTCACCGGCTTTGTCCTGAGGAAGAACCTCCGCCAGAATCCCGTCAATACCCACCTGTTTGGCGATAGCCTCCGCTGTTTTTCCATTGTCGCCGGTGATCATGACAACCTCAATACCCATGGATTGCAGTCTTCGGATCGCCTCTGCGCTGCTAGGCTTCACCACATCGGCTACGGCGATGATACCCGCTAACGCTCCGTCCAGCCCAATGTACATAGGCGTTTTGCCTTCATCCGCCAATTGATCAGCCTGGGAAGCGAGCTCTCCCAGCTGTATATTCCTATCCTCCATCAATTTCCGGTTGCCGATCAACACATGCACTCCGCCTATAGTTCCTTCGATTCCATGCCCCGGAATAGCGAGGAAGTTCTCTACATCGTGGAGCTTCACACCTTCGCTCTCAGCTTTTCTGACGATTGCTTCCCCAAGAGGGTGTTCCGAACCTTTTTCCCCGGAGGCGGCAATCTGAAGGAGTCTCTCTTCTGTAATGCCCTGCGCAGCGATCACATCCGTAACCTCCGGCTTGCCTTCAGTAATGGTTCCCGTTTTGTCGAGAATAATGGTGTCTATCTTGTGCGCACTTTCAAGCGCTTCCCCGCTTTTTATCAAAATGCCGTGTTCCGCCCCTTTCCCCGTACCTACCATAATGGCGGTGGGAGTAGCCAGTCCCAGGGCGCACGGACAAGCAATCACCAATACGGAAATAAACATGGTCAATGCAAAGGCAAAGCTCTGCCCGGCAATGAGCCAGCCTGCAAAGGCAAGGGCCGCAATGGCTACGACAATAGGAACAAAGTATCCTGATACGATGTCCGCCATCTGGGCAATGGGAGCTTTGGATCCTTGGGCTTCCTCCACCAGTTTTATAATTTTCGCGAGAGCCGTATCGCTGCCCACTTTCGTGGCGCGGAATTTTATCATGCCGTTTTTATTGATGGTAGCTGCATACACGCTGTCGCCGACTTTTTTATCGACGGGGATGCTCTCTCCCGTCAACATGGATTCATCGATTGAGGTATGCCCTTCTACCACCTCTCCATCCACCGGAATGCTCTCCCCCGGCCTGACTAAAATAATATGGCCGATCTGAACATTTTCAATAGGAATAACCTTTTCTTTCCCATCCGCTATCACAACCGCTGTTTTTGGGGTCAGCCCCATGAGCTTTTTAATCGCATCGGAAGTCTTGCCTTTTGCCAGCGCCTCCAAAGACTTTCCAAGCATTATCAACGTAATGATTACGCCTGCGGTTTCAAAATATAGTCCATGGGCTGCATGAGAGTTTCCCCAGGCAATTTCATAGAGGGAATACAGGCTGTAACCGATGGCCGCCGTAGTACCGATGGCAATAAGGGAGTCCATATTGGGGCTTCGCTGAACCAGCGCTTTAAACCCTATGGAATAAAACCGGTTTCCCGCAGCTACGATGGGGATCACCAGTAGCAACTGCGTCAATCCGTAAGCCATGGGATAACGATTCGGCTCTAAAAACCCCGGTATTGGCAGTGAAACGCCGGGAATCATGGGAGCCATGGCCAAATATAAAAGCGGTACGGCAAAAATAACCGACACGACGAATTTAATCCGAAGGGTGCGAATTTCTTTGTCTTTCCTCAGTTTGTGTTCATCCACAGGTGCTTCTTTTTCCCGACGAATTACTTCGTAACCGGTTTTGACAACAACCTCTTCTATTTCCGGCAGCTGAATTCTTTCCGGGTCGTATTCGACAGTGGCCGTTTCCGTCGCCAGATTAACGGAAGCAGTAATAACTCCTTCTGTTTTGTTTAGAGCCTTTTCCACCCTGCTGGAGCAGGCCGCACAAGTCATTCCGCCTATCTGAATCGTTTCTTTATTCATTGCTAAACCTTTCTGCACAATACATTGTTTCTAAGATGTCCTCTTTCACTCACCTTCTTTATTAATATCATAATTTCGATATATTTAAACTTTTATCTGCTATCAGCTATTTTTTTTCTATCCGCTGTTTAGTTTGCGGTCACCCCTTCATTCAAACACTCTGCTGCGGTAAAATTGCAAGAATAATTTTGAAATCGCGGGTTTTGGGTATATTGGCGTATATGAGTACAAAGTTAGTACAGTTTTTCCGATTCTTAAGGAGGCACTAAAATGGAAAAGATCATCGATTTTTCAAAAAGTGTAAACGATATATGCAAAGAATACCCGGAAGTAATAGATATTATGCGGGAACTGGGTTTTGAAAGCCTCTCGCCGGCCATGCTGGCTACGGCGGGGCGCTTTATGACTATCCCAAAAGGGGCGCAAATGAAAAAGCTGGATTTAGAAATGATAAAGGAAGAATTTCGGCGCAGAGGTTTCGAAGTCAAGGAATAATGATCGTAGAAATGAAAGAGAAGGATTTGGATATCCTAAGAGAAGAGTTGTTTCTGGCTGTTTACGGAGGAGGTATATTATGAGTGAAATGATCAACAACCGCGAATATCGGCAGAAGGTCCTAAAAGAGCTTATTAAGGAACTTCACGAAGGAAAGAGCGTGGAGGAGGTAAAAGCAAGGTTCGCCACCCTAATCGAAGGAGTCTCTCCCACAGAAATTTCCCAAATGGAGCAGGCTTTGATCCGGGAAGGAATGCCCGTGGAAGAAGTGCAGCGCCTCTGCGATGTTCACGCGGCTGTTTTCAAAGGTTCTATTGAAGAAATACACCGTTCTGAGAACGAAGCGGACATCCCGGGGCATCCGGTACACACCTTCCGCGAGGAAAACCGCGCGATTGAAGCGCTCATTAATGAAAGGGTTTTACCTGCGATCGAAGCGGCCAAATCTAAAGATAGCCGGGAATACCCGGGCACTTTGCCCGCTCTTTTCAAAGAGCTTTTGCAGATTGACAAACATTATTCCAGAAAAGAAAATCTGCTTTTTCCCTACATGGAAAAGTACGGAATTACAGCGCCGCCCAAGGTCATGTGGGGTGTAGATGACGAAATCCGCGCTCAGATTAAAGAAGTCCTGGCCTTGCTTCAGGATAGCGGCTCTGAAAAAGAGATTGTCCTGGAAAAAGCTGCCGCCGCTGTGGACCGGGTTAACGAAATGATCTTTAAGGAAGAAAATATCCTCTTCCCCATGGTTTTGGAAACCCTTACTCAGAACGAATGGGTAGAGATCGAAGAGGCAAGCGATGAGATCGGTTATTGCTTCTATAAGCCGGCAACCCGTTGGCTTCCCATTGCGCGCGACGAAGCAGCCGCGGAACAAAAGCCTGAAAAAGAAGCAGGCACGGAGTACGTACATTTTGACGCCGGTTATATGCTTCCCGAAGAAGTGAATGCCATGTTGAACACGCTGCCCATCGATATAACCTTCGTAGATAAAAACGGCGCGGTAAAATATTTTTCCCAGGGGAAAGAGAGGATTTTTGCAAGGCCCAAAACCATTATCGGCAGACAAGTTAGCAACTGCCATCCTCCCGCCAGCGTCCATATAGTAGAAGGCATTGTTGCCGATCTTATGTCGGGAAAAAAGGACCACGAAGATTTCTGGATCAAAATGGGTGATAAGTACGTTTACATCCGGTACTTCGCCGTGAGGAATGCCAAAGGGGAATACCTGGGCACCGTGGAGGTTTCCCAAGACATCAAACCCATTCAGGAAATCACCGGAGAAAAGAGATTGGTGGAAGATTAAATGAATAGAGAAATTTATCTTGCAGGAGGCTGTTTCTGGGGGACAGAGAAATATTTAAAGTCCCTGCCGGGAGTCATTAAAACGGATGTGGGTTACGCAAACGGCAGAACGGAAAACCCCAGTTATGAGGATGTTTGCTACAGAAATACCGGGCATGCGGAAACCGTTCGGGTTGAATATGACCCTCAACGAATCAGTCTTTCCTATATCCTTCACATGTATTTCGATGTAATCGATCCCACATCTCTGAATCGGCAAGGCAACGATGTGGGAAGCCAATATCGAACAGGCATCTATTATGTAAGTCCGGAGGATGAGGCAATTATTCGAGCTGCCGTTTCCGAGCTGCAAAAGAGGTACAGCAAACCCGTAGTTATCGAAATCAAGCCTTTAGAAAACTACTATCCGGCGGAGGAGTACCACCAGGACTATCTAACGAAAAATCCCGGCGGTTATTGCCATATCGGAGCGGATGCTTTTGAGAAAGCCGGCCGGGCTCTCGTAGATCCCTCCGAATATGTGGTTCCAGATGACGCCGAATTAAAGAGCAGACTGACGGATCTCCAATACCATGTAACCCGCGAAAACGGTACGGAACCTCCTTACCATAATGAGTATCACGATCATTTTGCTCCGGGTATCTATGTGGACATTATTACCGGCGAGCCCCTCTTCTCTTCATCGGATAAATTTGAAGCCTGTGGATGGCCCAGCTTTTCAAGGCCCATTGATCCTTCTGTGATCAAGACAAGGTTGGATTTGACCCACGGAATGGTCCGGGAGGAGGTGCGAAGCCGCGTCGGTGACAGTCATTTAGGCCATGTCTTCCCTGACGGCCCGAAAGAAAAGGGAGGACTGCGTTATTGCATCAACAGCGCTGCCCTGCGGTTTATTCCTATGAAGGATATGGAAAAGCAGGGATATGGAAAATACCTGCACTTAGTCAAATAAATGGGGTAGGGAGGGGCAGTCAACATAGAGCCGATCCACGTAACCGCTGGTAGCGGCTTTCAGCAGGCCGCCATAGCCCAGCGTAAAGGAAATAACGTCTCCTACCTTATACTCCTTTTTCGAACGGGTCACATCCATGATAAGATGATCGGAACTTGCGCCCAGAATATCGATGTCCCGATCCATGGGTGTCATGCTTTCTATATCCGCATCCTGCTTGCCGATGGCTAAAATGGCTCTTTTGATGTTGCCTCTGTCTTCATAAACCGGCCGTTGCCCGAAAGCATCCATGCCTACCTCTCCGATGGGAAGAGACGGTTTTGTTTTCAGTTCGATAATTTGAGCCTCCAAAATCACTGCATCCGCATTTGTGCCGGGAATACGTTGGCCGTATGCCGTCTCATTTCCCAGAATAAAGGCTTCTCCTAAGCGCAGGTTATTGATGCCTTTCGGAAGTTCTTCATTTTCAATTAAGTATAAGGAACTGGAATTGCCGCCTGAAACCATAGGCAGCTCGAGATTGTACTTTGCCCGGATGTCCTGGGCAAGCTGTGTCAATATGGATAAATTGTCATGCTTGGGTATTATGGCGCCGTAACAGGTCAGGTTAACTCCCAGACCAAACAGTTGAATATTGGACAGCTTGAGAATTCCCTCCACCGTTTTATCGATAGTATTCCGGTCTTGATAGAAAAGCCCCTCTCTCAGATCTCCCAAGTCGATCATCAACACGATTCTATGGATTTTATCCTGCCTGACAGCCTCTTCATTAAGAAGGCGAATTGTGGACAATTCGGAATTAAAACTGATGTCTGCGTAGCGAACCACTTCTTCCGCTTCCCAATGTTGGGGAAGGCGAAGCAGTACCGTTTCTTTGGGCAAATCGCAATAGCTTTTAATATTCTGTATCCGGGAATCGGCGAAATAATCCACGCCGGGGTGGTTGGCTATGAGCTCCGCCATCCGCCGGTCGGCGCAGAAGGACTTTGTCACGATCATAAGGGAGCAGTTGCCCTTTTTCACTATACTGCTCACCGCATCCAGATTCTGTCTCACCTTTTTAAAATCGAACACTAATCTGGGATACATGTCCATTTTCCTTTCTCTCAGTTACAATACAGTGCCTACAGATTTTATTTTCTTTCTCGCACACATAATTTCCGGTTATATCAACTTGTGATCCAAGCTTTTTTCCAAGAAATAGATCGCCGCATCCCTATAACGTTTGGAGAGAACTCCTAAGGACGCCATGATATAGTCGTTGTCCACGAGTATCTCTGCTTCCGTATTGGGGAAAAGCAGCAATCCCGTTTCATTATGCTCGGCAATGGACTTCATGATATTAATTCGCTCCGGGAGGCGGGTCAGGGCTCCGCCGGTTCCTATAATGTATTTTATTTGAGACAGATCCTTGCCCTCCGCTAAAGTAGACCTTCCCGTGGGCCCATAGACATAGCGGATGCGTCCCGCATGGCGTTCCGTAGCCTTGATTACCGCTTCTTTAGTCAGACGCTCAACAAAACGAATTTCTTCCTCTGTGTGAGGCACAAATTTATAGTTTTCCATGACCTTATCGAGATCGAGCTGTAACTCTTCTTCCAGTTTGTCCCGGCCAATGCTGTCGACGATATTTCTCATGTTGACATAGACGCCCAGATCTCCCTCAACCGTGCGCTTGGCTTTTGGCTCCGGACTGACCAAAATTCTGGAGATTTCCTCGGAGCCCTCCGTTACGGAATGAAGGTCTGTAGTGGCTCCGCCCACATCCAGCACCATTAAATCCCCTAAGTGCTCGTATAACAGCCTGGCACATTCCATTACCGCCCCGGGAGTGGGAATAATGGGTCCTCTCACCATATCCCGTATGTGTTCCATTCCGGGAGCCTGAATAATATGATCCTCGAAGGCATCCTGGATGACCCTTCTGGCCGGCTCTACATTGAGCTCGTCGATCTTGGGATACACGTTTTCTACAATATAAAGAGGCGCTTTGGCATCCTCGAAAATAAGACGCATTTCCTCCTGGTTTTCCACATTTCCTGCGTAGATGACGGGAATGGTAAGATCTAAAGAACGGATCATCTCCGCGTTATAAATGGCCGTGTCTCTTTCACCGTAATCTACTCCGCCCGCAATCATGATCAGGTTTGGGCGGGTTTCTTTGATTTTTTGCAGGTCCGTCCGGCGCAGGCGGCCCGCCGTGACCAGGTGGATGATGGCCCCTGCGCCCAAGGCGGCTTCCTTGGCCGCCTTGGCGGTCATGTCGTAGACAAGACCGTGGACGGTCATTTTCAAGCCTCCCGCCGCGCTGGAAGTGGCCAGCATCTCTCCGTATTCAATAGAAGACACGCCTTTATTTTTGCACAGATCCTCGATAGCGCCCTTTAGCCCGATCCGCACATCTCCATCCAATACGGATGTAGGCGCCTGTCCCTGTCCAAAAAATACGGGTTTATCTGTATCGATATTATGAAATGCATTTACCAATGTGGTGGTGGAGCCGATTTCGGCAACCAGAACGTCTATTTTCATCCTTTCCTCCTAAGTGAGCCTCTCAATCATTGCCATTTCGTTGCTTTGTATATACAGAGGGATGGTTCCCAAATGCATTAGCCTAAAACCATCCCTCTGACACGCTAAACCTTATTTTTCGCCGCGCATTTCCCTTCTCTTTTCAATGAGGAAGGTTGCCACATCGACGCCGTGGCTGTTTCTGCCAAAGCCGGCATCAATACCGGTCTTGACCGCATTCTCGGGAATGACCTGGGTTCCTCCCGCGACGATAATGACATTGTCGCGGATACCTTTTTCCACAGCCAGCTCATGGATGCGCTTCATATTCTTATAGTGAATATCATCGTGGCTGATGATGGTGGAAGCCAGAATCGCTTCAGCTTTCAGCTCAACGGCTGCGTCTACGAGTTTTTCAACAGGCACTGACGTTCCCAGATAATGAACTTCAATGCCATACTTTTCGATGCCGCCGTGCTTGATGTCGATAATTTCCCGCAATCCCACAGAGTGCTCGTCTTCTCCCACGGTTGCGCAGACCACCTTCAGCGGATATTTCTCCACATCCTTGCGAATTTCCTCGTCGGAGAGCACGTGAGGCTCCGGCGGAATGACCAACTCGTTCAAATCCACATGGAAAGGCAGTTTGCCCTTAAGCTCGATACGCGTTCCTTCGGCCTCCTGCATTACTTCACGGTTGATGACCTCCGGTTCCTCCAGATTCATCTTCTTTGCAAATTCTATGGCGGCAACCTCTGCGACTCTTCTGTTGGCCGGTATAAACATATTGACCATAACCGTGCCGTCCGCAGCCCATTCCATCTCGGGCTTCAGCAAATCGCTGTTCCTGTACTGCTTGGTCTCCTCAAGGCGTACGTTGACGTTGTCCGCATCATCCAGCTCGTCGATGAAAACGATCTTATCCGGATCCTCAAAAGTACATCCGCCGATGAGCTTTGCCGGATCATCCACCGCGTCAGGATCGTATTGGGCCACATTGTTGTAGCCAAAGTGAGCGGTTACCGGCGCAAAATAATCTTCGTCCCTCTCGAAAACGGTGTTGTTTCCTACGCCGCCGTCGATTTTGCGGGCGATACCGTCACCGTTCCGCTCGGGATAATACCCGGAGTCTACAAAGAATCCCTCTTCAACAGCCTTGAAATAGCCGCCTATCTCTACGATTTCTTCCATAAAGAGACAAGCTCTTTCCTTAATCTCTCTTACCATCTTCGGAAGAGGACCGTCTTCCTTCAGCTGCACCATCTCCATGAGACCGTCAAGGCCAATCAATGTCTGTTTTGCCGTATCGCAGGCCTCGATGTTGTATATATGCCAGGGAACATTTCTTCCTTCATCGGGGGTGATGGTGGATTGAATATCTGCTCTGGTCAGCTTGGAAATCAACATATTGAGTACATGGGTAACGGTAGCTTCTCTGGCGGAAGCCTCCATGTACTTGGTGTTCATCTGCGCCCTCATCCGGTACTTATCGCAGAGATCACGAAGCGCCACCGCATAGGGCAGGTCCATGAATACGCAAGGAGCCGGAGGCGCCGTAGGCGGAACCGTTGACAGACAGATGTTGGAGGGCTTTATTCCTACCTTCTCCGAGAAAAGACTGTTAATGGCATGCTGAACTATGAGTTCCGGCATAACTTTCCAGGCCTCTCTGGCGGTAGCGTTGGCATTGTGAGCGCCGTCAATCTGCGCTATATCCGCCCATGCCATCACTTTCTTGGATTCACAGGCGTCCACAAAGGAGCGGATCATATTGATGTTCCGATAAAGCACGTTGTACTGCGGATCCTGGTGCGCACCGTTGATGCCTTCTTCGGCAAACATGACGGCCACTTCCGGCCCTGCAACGCCGGATACATAGGAATGGTAATTAATTGGCCTTCCAACTTCTTCTTCGATCATGTCCAAAGCTTTTCTCTGGGCACGAACCTGTTTACGGGTAATGGGCACACCGCCTACTCCCTGAGGTGTTCCTTCTATAAGACCGTCCATATGAGATTGGCCTGCGGTACGGATGACCATGATATGATCCGCTCCGTGCCAGGCAGCCATCCTCATCCTGCGAATATCATCCTCAAAACGCCCGGAAGCGATTTCCGTAGTGATGACAGGTTGAGGTTGTGGATCAATCCAGTCAAAATATTTGGACGAGGGCAATCCTACTCCGTTCTTTAAAGGAGTCGTAGCCTCCTTATAGGCAAAGGGACCCATTTTCAGGCCGGGCTCCGGGGTTCTCCAGGTCCAGCCTCTTCTTTTGGGCCTATATTTGTCAAGGTCTTTCAGGATGTACTCAATGTCAAGTTTTTCGTTATGAACCAGTTTCTTATCTTCCATCTCATACACCTCCCTTACGCCTTGAACAAGGCAACGACTTCATCCCAGCCCTTGCCCTCTGCCAGCATCTTGCCGGCTTCCTTGATAGAAATGCCCTTTGCTTTGGCAAGTTTATAAACGACGTGACCGGCCCCTTTTCCCATCAGTCCTCTGTCGATGCAGCCTTCAACGATGGGTTTTGCATCAAGAGATGAAATGCCCATACGAAGCAGCACGGACCGCTCTATGGAAGGGGTCGTATTTTTCCTTCCCAGTTCAAGCAACGGGTCCACTACCTGCTCCGTCAGTTTCCAAAACCGCTGATAGAGCTCTTCATCGGTAAGGTTAGCCAGATGCTTGCGTCTTTCTTCAAAATCATCGGCTCTTTTCATCTTTTTATCAACCCTTCCCTTCCCGAATCCGTGTTCGGATCCGATTATGTTACAGATTAGCTAATGTTTCTTTTACAAATTCAACGCTGGATTTGGTTTCCTCCGCCAAGAAAGCGATATCCTCTTCCGTAGGCGTTACTTTGTAGGTGTTCACCGCGGTCCGGATGAGAGATCTTCTCATGTGATCCAGATCTTGATCCGTGGCTTTAATCAGTGACGGATGCGAAGGCAGAACAATGTTCTTTCCGGGTACTTCATCCTTCGGATCTCCGAAGATTATTTCGATTCCGTTACTTTTCGCAAATGTCAGCTGAGGCTGCACGTGTTTGCCGGCGCCGGTGTACTCTGTTTCTTGCACCACAATCATTTGATCCTCAGGCATCTCCTGGGCCAAAGCGAAAGCCGCAGCCAGGGAGGTATTGCCGGCAGGACCTTTTTCCAATCCCTCCAAGCTTGCAAGAGCCTCCGTCATATAGAAAACGCTTCCCTGGGTAATGGTCACATACCTGTCCATGTACCGCAGAGGTCTTGCCGCGGATCTGGGAACGTCGGACCGGTCGGGCCAGACGCTAAAGGGCATTCCAAACCCTGTGTGACCGGTGGTAAAGGACTTTCTGTTGAAATGTGTGTCCGATGCCATATGCAGTCCCGACAAATTCACGGAAGCCCCAATCACTTTTGTGGACGCTCCGGCCTTGAGCAGGCCTCTGGCGGTTCCCGTAAGGTTTCCGCCTCCCGCATTGGTGCAAACCACCACATCGGGATCCTTGCCGAATTTCTCTCTGAATTGCATGGAAATCTCATAACCCAACGTCTCCACGCCGGCGATGCCAAAAGGTGTATAGAGAGAAGCATTGAAATAGCCCGTTTCCTCTAAAAGAAGCAGGAATTTGTAGAAGAGTTCCGGCCCGACGGACAACTGAACCACTTCTGCGCCCAAAGCTTCGCATTTTCTAGCCTTTTCAATTATTTCCGGCTGGCCCACGCCCTTTGAATCGTAGCACTCCTGCACTACAATGCACTTAAGCCCCGCCATGGCGGCCTGAGAGGCCACCGCAGCGCCGTAGTTACCGCTGGTGGCGGTGACAACACCCTTAAATCCAAGCTTCTTTGCATGATAGACTGAATTGGCAGCTCTTCTTGCTTTAAAGCTTCCCGACGGATTACAGGCTTCGTCTTTGATGAAGATTCTGGCTCCGTAGCCGGGCTTTGCACATTTCCTTGCCAGGGCGGTAATATTCCGAAGCTCAATAATCGGCGTATTCCCCACATGAACCTCTTGCTGGATTTTTTGCATTTCCTCGAGAGTATAGCCTGTCTCCCGCATCATTTTTTCATAATCGAAGGCGATGGAACCGCTTTCGAATCTGCTGTAATCGATGCCGACGGACTTTTTCATGATTTCGCCTTTACGGGACATTACGGAATTATAATCGTTTGCCAATGCCATTACTTGTCACCTCCAAACATGATCTCTCTTACCTGCTCGCTGATCACTTGGAGCTCAGGAACATACTTCCCGTAATCGTGCTTATAATAAGGTTCCGCTTCTAATAATGTCCCTGTCTCTTTTCTTCCGGTCCTGGTGATAACTTCCACTTCCTCGCCTATTTCCGCATCCTTCTGTAAATAGCCTTTTACCCACATCTCCAGAGGTACTTTTTTCGTATCCTCCGGTACCTGGGGAGCTCTTTCCGAAGGCTCCAGGATGTTTCTATGGATCAATACCCATGTACCTTTTTTAACCATTTTCTACCTCCCAGCGACCTTGCGGTCCAATTGTTCATGCAACCTTTTATTTGCGCATTTTTACTGCGTTAGGAATCATAACGTTATTTAACGATCTTCGCTTCCTCACAGATCATGTCTCTCATATCGCCCATGATGGCTCTGGGAACCGGCAGGGTAATCATGGTGTGAAGACCGGGCCTTGCGTTGATGATATGAGGAATCATGTTAACGCACATAGCAATGGTTCCGATGCCGCCGGGAACCTCCGGTGAGTTGACCATGTTAATGTTCGGCGTTCCTTTGATAATAACGTAGTCGCCGGTCTGGACACCCACCTGCTCCGGCTCGATCTGTTGTGGATGATCCATTTCAATTTTTATCTCGCCGTCAACATACCCGTAGCCCTTCATTGCGCAGCCTGCTACGTCTCCGGCTTTGGCAAATCCATGAGGAGATTTTCTGTCTACATCGGTGACGATGGGATCCATGGTCTGGGTTACCTTTTCCACTTTCCATCCGATGGCATCGGCTATCATACGAATAGACTCGGGGAAGCCCACATGTCCGGACAGCTTGCCTGTTTCCACACCCTTCTTGAACTCTTCAACGGTAAGACCTATCCCCTGTTCCTCCATTACAGCGGGACCGAAGGGCGAGAGGCTGTTTACTCTTCTTGCGATAATATGGTCCACGGATTCGCAGCAGCCTGTCATAACAACCACCAAAAGGTCCATGATGAGCCCCGGGTTGATGCCGGTGCCGAGTACGGATACTCCATTGGCTTTGGCGATTTCATCCAATTGCTTTGCAAGTTCAGGCTCCTGCGCTTGCGGGTACGCCATTTCCTCTGCGCTGGTGATGCAGTTGATCTTTCGTTCGAGGATAAATTTGATACGATCGAAGGCGTTCCGCGTAAAGGAGTCGGTACACAGTAAAACTACGTCTGCGCTCTTTTCCTTAATTACATCCTCCGGGCTGCCGATAATGATATCGGGACGGTCTCCTCTGGGCGTCTGAATAAAATCGTACATGCTTTTGCCTACCTTGCCCGCTCTTCCGGCAACGCCGACAATCTCCACACCCTTTTTCTTCAGCAGCATATCCGCCATTCCCGAGCCCATTGCGCCGAGACCCCAAATGATGACTTTTACATTTTCCATAATCTTTTCCCTCCGTTATGTTTTGTTA
Organism: Anaerovoracaceae bacterium; assembly: GCA_050953365.1. Taxonomy (GTDB): domain Bacteria; phylum Bacillota; class Clostridia; order Peptostreptococcales; family Anaerovoracaceae; genus UBA1426. The sequence goes on from JBMNMN010000006.1 coordinate 40,154, forward strand.
TTGTGTAAATGGATATACCAATGGCTTGGAAGACACTTATCCGCTGCTCTGAAAGCCATTGATGCTAAGAATTTCTACATAGTAATATTAGCAATTTTTGTGCCATTACTCTTGGAGACGGCTGCATACAGCTTTTTTAAGGGTTTTTTTCTTCGTGAAATGCGTCTCTGCTCTTTCCTTGGACAAATTGTAGAATATTTCTGAATAATTATTCGGGTTTTGCATGATGAAAATAATAAAAAGAGCAAATAAATTTGCATTATGTGCAAATTTATTTGCTCTTTTGTGATCCTGCCTTATATAACTTACAGATTTTCCTTTTTTCTCAACTTATGCTGCAGCGTTTGACGTTTTATTCCAAGCTGCTTGGCCGCCCGGCTGATATTATTTCCGTTTGAAAAAAGCGCCTGTTGAATAAGACGGTCCTCTATCTGCTGTAAATATTCCGGAAGCCCCAGTTCTACGGCTTTTCCATATTCTACGAAGCTGCTGCTGACGTTCTTTTCAATATTGAGATGCTCTGCAGTCAGCACGTGCTCGTTGTCGGCCATGGATACGGCTTCAATTATGATGTTTTCCAGCTCCCTCACATTACCCGGGTAATCGTGATCGAGAAGCTTTTTCTTTGCAGGCTCGGAAATCATCCAGAGTTCCTTTCCAAAGCGCTTGTTATGCTTTTCCATGAACTTCTCTGCTAACAGCAGAATGTCATCTCTTCGTTCCCTCAGAGGAGGAATATTGATGGTGATAATAGCCAGCCGGTAATAGAGGTCCTTTCTCAGCAGTCCTTTTTCTATGAGTTTTTCCGCAGGTTCGTTAATGGTAGCGATGATGCGGACGTTAAGCGGAATATCCCTGGTTCCGCCCACCCGGCGCAGATAGTCCTCTTGAAGTACACGAAGCAGCTTTCCTTGCAGTTCATAGGGCATGGCGCTCACCTCATCTAATAGAAGAGAGCCGCCATCCGCCTGCTCAAAGAGGCCTGCCCTGTCCATAGCGCCGGTAAATCCGCCTCTTGCGGTACCGAACAATATGCCTTCAAGAAGGCTTTCCGGCAGCGCGGCGCAGTTCTGGGCAAGCAGGGGCTTTGCTTTTCTGTTGCTGTGATAGTGGATGCTCTGAGCAAAAAGCTCTTTTCCCGTCCCAGTTTCGCCGCAGATGAGGACGGAAGCATCGCTTTGGGCAGCTTTTTTAGCCCTGTCCACCACCTCAACAAAGTTCTTGCTCTCGCCGATGATCATATCAAAGCTGTAGGCTTTGATCTTCTTTTTTCTGGTTTCTTCCGGCTCCTGTGTCTCCTCCTGGAATTTAAGGATGGTGTGGGATAGCTTTTGCACGTCGGTAATATTCTTCGCAATCTCTACTGCCCCTACGATCTTTCCGTCAAGAATCAAGGGATAGGTGCTGTTTATGGTGGTGATTTCCTTGCCGTCAATATTCTGATACGTCTGTTTGACTTCCGATGTGGTTTTGCCGTATTTCAAGGCCTTAAGTATGGTGCTCTGACCTTCTTCTATATGGCTGAATACTTCCCGAAAAGGTCTGCGTAATACTTCGCTTCGATTCATCTTCTCCATCTTGGCCATGGCATCATTGTAAATGATGGTTCTTCCATGGGCATCTACAACGTGGATGCCTTCCTCCATGAGGCGAAAGACTTCTTCGGTAATTCTTTTATAATCCTTTCCCTTAATCATGGTCTCTGTCCGCCCTCTCTTTCGAAACCAGTGTACCATAATTATGCATCAGGTGCAAATTTTTTGGCACCTTTGTCCTTTATGTTGACTTAATAAGGGTCATCCCGTATAATGGATAGCGCATTGCTATTATACGATATGTATCTAAAATGCACTACTTTGTACTACTTACGAAAACTAGAAAGGATTTGCACATGAGACTTAGAAAAGAACCCGATGAAATGCACGAAGAAGAAATTTTGTTGACTGCCCGTGTATCCGACGCGCTGGCCCATCCTGCCAGGCTCAAGATCTTTCGATTTATTTTCTTGAACAATCGTAACCGTACGAAGGTATGCAACAAAGACGTTGTTGCGGCTTTTGATTATTCTCAAGCCACCATATCTCAGCACATAAAGAAATTGGCAGATGCCGATCTTGTTCAAGTCAAGAAAGAGGATAAATTTTCTTATTACTATGTCAATCTCGGAATCCTGGGAAAATACATTGACGCTGTAAAGAAATTCTCGTAAATATTGTAAAGGTTACAACTTACATTATTTGTGATAGGTTTCATTTCGATTGATTTTGAAACTCCGGTAGAGTTGTTCCAATAAAATGATCCGCATCAACTGGTGGGGAAAGGTCATCTTGGAAAAGGACAAACGCATATCTGCGCGCTCAAGCACGGCTTTTGAAAGCCCCAGGGAGCCGCCGATGATGAAAGCAACATCGCTGCGGCCGTTTATCGCCAGATCGTTCATCTTTTCAGCCAGTTCTTCGGAAGACAGCGCCTTCCCTTTTATATCCAGCGCTATCACGTAAGTCCCCGCCTTCAGCCTTCCTAAGATTCGCTTTCCTTCTTCTTCTATCACTGACTCTTCTTGCGCATGGGAAGCATTATCGGGAAGTCGCTCTTCTTTCAACTCTTCGATTGAAAGAATGCAGTATTTGCCGAGGCGCTTTCGATACTCCGAAAGCGCCTCCGTCCAATATTTCTCTTTCAGTTTTCCTATACAGACAACTTGAATATTCATTCTTCCCTCAATCTATTATTCCGGCGCGGTCCCCAGTCTGAGCCTGACCTCCATTTCTTTTCCGTCCCTAAACAGACGAACTGTAACTTCATCCCCCGGTGTGTAAGAAAACAACACCTTGGTCAACTGCTCCATGGACTCTATCTTCTTGTCATCCAGCCCTATGATTACATCTCTCTCCTGTATTCCGGCCAGATGGGCGGGCGCTCCTTCATACACGCGGCTTATAATAACACCCGTCTTCGTCCCCAGGTTCTCGTCGGGATAATACTGAAGATAAAGGGCCACGTTGCTCCCTTCTATCCCGATAAAGGCTTTTTTGAATGTCCCTGTTTTTATAACCTCTTCTACAATGGGCTTGGCGGTGTTAATGGGAATAGCGAAACCTAAACCTTCCCCCGATGCAGCCTTAGCCGAATTTATACCGATTACCTCCCCCTTGCTGTTCAGAAGCGGTCCTCCGCTGTTGCCCGCATTGATGGAAGCATCGGTCTGAATCAACCCCTCCATTGTAACGGACTGAGAGCCGTTTCCTACGGTGATGGTACGATTCAGTCCGCTGATAACACCCTGGGTCACACTTCGGTCAAAGGCCAGCCCAAAGGGATTTCCGATGGCCACCGCATAAGCGCCGATGTTAACGCTGTCCGAATCCCCCAGCTCCGCTGCAGTCAGATTGGTTGCATCCACTTTGACCACTGCCAGATCCAAAGATGCATCGCTCCAGAGTACCGTACCTTTCAGTTCTCTTCCATCGGTCAACTGAACGGTAATGGTTTTCGCGCTGCCGTCATCTACAACGTGGGAGTTGGTTAAAATATATCCGTCTTCATGGACGATGAAACCGGTCCCCACTCCGGGAACCAGCTCGCCCCACTTCATGCCGAAAATGTTCTGCCGGACCACCTCCGTAGTGGTGCTGATGCCCACAACGGAAGGAATAACCTTTGCTGCGACAGCTTCTGCCGTATTCACATTATCTGCCGGATTGATGATTATCCGATCTGCCGTTCCCGGCGAAATATAATTCGTTGCGCCGTACTGAACGGCGGCGATTCCCCCTATAAAGCCTGTAGTGCCGGATAACAGTACAATAAGCACCACAGCAACAAATCTCCTAAACCTTCCTTTTTTTCTCCTGGGCTGCGGCGTCACTCCCGCCGTTTGTCCGTAACCATAACCGAATTTCTCCTGTCCTTCCGCTTCAGCTCCCTTTTGTTCATCATCCACCAGCACGAAATTCGGCTGATTTTCCCCTGTTCTATATATATTTTTTCCTTCTTCCATTTGTCTGTCCCCCTTGCTATGTCATCAAACCTGGTACAGAATACTCACCTCGTCTCTGACGATAGTGTTCAATTCCACATGTTTTCCGATATAATAATCCTCTTCTTCGAGTATGTTTTTTACGGTTTGATACGCCATCTCCGGGAAATTGTTCTCCCGGCTCAGATGCGCAAGCAGAATCTTGCGATGTTTTTTCTGCTCAGACAATAGTTTTACCAACATCCTGGCCGCTGATTCATTGGACAGATGGCCCCGATCACCCAGAATCCGCTGTTTTAGGAACCAAGGATATCTGCCGATTTTCAGCATATCCACGTCGTGGTTGGCCTCCAAAACAAGTAAATCCGCATTCCGAACCTCTTCCATCATCTCTTCCATGATGCAACCCGTGTCCGTCACGATGCTGATCTGCTTTTCTCCGTTGTAAAAGGAAAATCCCACCGGATCCGCCGCATCATGGCATACCCGAAATGCATTTACCCGAATGTCTCCGATTTGAAACGGTTCCCCGGGCGTAAAGACACGTTTTCTATCCGGATCAACGTCCTTATCGATGGCCTGCCAGGTCAGCTCGTTTGCAAAGGCCACAAGCCGGTCTTTTTTTTTCATCAACGCAGGTAAACTTTTTATGTGATCGCTGTGTTCGTGGGTCAATAAAAGCGCCGCAAGCTGTTCATCGGTGGTGCCGGTCTGCGAAAGACCGCCGAGAATCTTTCTTGCGCTTATTCCCGCATCCACTAAGACCGCTGTCGTTTCCGATTTTATTAAATAACAATTACCGCTGCTCCCGCTGGAAAAAGAACAAAAACTTAACCCCATGCCAATACCTTTCTATATTTTAGTATACAGAAACTATTATACAAAAAATGCAATCCTTTTGTAATACTAAGTTTTTCGCTAATCGCTGTAAGCCGGGATGTGCTTTATCTGCCCACCGTTATAGGTAATTTTCCATGCGGGCAGCGCCGTATCAGAAATAGCCGTTTCTCCTTCGTAATCGGAAGGATTCAGCCAATACACCAACTCCATGTCCTCCACCAGGATGGCATCACGCTCGTCCTTGCTTCTCATGAGATTGATGAGAGCGGCAGAGGCTGAAATGGTTTCTTTTTTTCCTTGCCCAAAGCCTATCGGCTTGAGCCAAAACCGATCAACTTCTGTGATAATGCCGTTCTCTACGGTACAGATTATATAACTGTCCTCCACAAGAATCCCTTCGTATTCATTGCGATAGTGAACCAGCGTCTTATTTTCCTGTTGTTCCATTTTATGCAGTACGACGTTGGGACTCCATATATCGCAATCTTTCAGAAAGGTCTCTACTTTTTTCAGAATCCCTTCACGAGAACCATGTTCGCCATCCATTGGAATCTGCTCCGCCAGTTTCTGACGCAACAAATCCGGATCCAAGCGGTCGTATTCCACCATCAGTACCGGCATCTTCTGATGTACGCCGGGCAGATTACCCTTCACGTAAATTTTTTTCTCTTCAAGCAAAGCTATTGTCTCGTTAAGGAGTTCCTTCTCCGAAGGCCCATTGTCCGCATTGGACACAGTATAAGTGACAAAGAGAAATATATTTGTAATCAATAAGGCTATGATTAATATTGTCTTAGCTTTTGTCCAGTCCATATTACACCTCAAAATCTCGATAGATTTGTATATCCTAGAGGCTGGGCATTGTACAAATCAAAATAAATCATGACTGTCCCCGCTTTTACAATCCATGCAGGGATAAGGACATCATCCTCCCGGCCCTCATATTCCGGCTTCATATACCCTGTATCCACCGAATAAATCAAATCGGCAACCACATTGAAAAGTTCATCCCCCTGAAGGCCGCCGAAGTCATGACCCTCTTCTGCCAGAATGGATGCAATATAGGGGTAATTTTGGGCGATCATATTAATCGTAGAAAAGGTCTCTTGTCTGGTTCCGTTGGTGTTTTCAAGATAATCCTCTTCATCAACCCACACCATGTCTCGTAAATATTGTGTCACCTGTCCATGTATCACTTCAACGGCAATGGAGCTGCTTCCTTCCAAATAGAGCTCATCTTCGGAAAGCTCCATCCCGAATACGATACGATATCCTTTCCTCTTATTGCTCTCAACATGTTGGACATACCGAACGAAAGGATTCATTGCCATCCCTTCTTCCGTCTTCCAGCCCCCATGAGATGCCACAAACTGAATGGCTGTGTCCAGGGCCTCAAAGTAGTTCTGCTGACTGCCTTGAGGCGTTTCTTTGTTTTTATATTCTACCCTTCCGCCGGCGCTGATGGTCAGAACTTTATCTCCGTATCCGTACATGTAAATATGTGTGCCCTTACTCTCTTCGATCTTTCTGACAAAGTCAAAACTCTCCCCAAAGAATGTTTTTGCGAAATCTTTTACCTCCGGCGTGTTTAAATCTTCGAACTCGGGAGTAAAGGGGATTTCCTCAAGCTGCACGTCCAGCGAAAGAGGAACCAATGTCTGATTTTCCGTCCCTACTAAAGTCCCGATGCGATGATAATTCACATTTGTAGCAGCTTCTACGGAAGAAAGCATCTCGTCCATGGAAGTATGGGGTTGGCCATAAACGATTCTGTAGTATTTATCCTTGCTGTTGCTGTAGAGGAACAAGCTTTCGGGGCTTCCCGATGAAAACCCGATGGCGGAGAAATCGCCGATCTGGTCATCTCCCGCTATTTCCGGTATTCCGTATAATCTTACAAAGCTTTCCAGTGGCAAATCGTAATAGAATTGATAAAGAATGGATCGAAAGTCCATGATTTGAGCAAACTGTACGCCTGTAATCTCTTCAACTGCCCTTATTTCTTGTCTGTCTAAATCTTGGAGCAGCCGCAGGCATTGCCCCCAAGCATTATAGTCCTCCTCTTTAAGGACCGTATATCCGCCGCTTTCGAAATGCACAACAATCTTTCCCGGTTGAATGACTTGCTCATAGGATGGGATCTCTTGCGGTTCTTCACCGATAATATCTGCAAGGCGGAAACCTGTGACAGGATTGCTCCAAAAAAAATACAAAAGTAGCATTGTCGTTAGGAACAATACTACTAACAATATATTTTTTATAAACTCTATATGCTGCTTCGGCTTACCCATGGCAATCCGCCGCCTTAGTTCTTAAAGATGCTTTTAATCAGGTTTTGTACCCATTGAAGAACTCCTGATTGCTGCGACTGGAAAATCTCATTGCCCGCAGCCGCTTGGCTGTCCTTTGGCATCACCACGGTTCGCACTGTAGACGTGGCCGTAACGGCATTGTTCTTATCCAGAACTTCTACTTTGATACGATAAAGTCCCGGCGTTACATCATTGATCTGTTTGTTGTAAAACTGCAGACTGCCGGTGCCTTCAAATGTTTCCGGTGTGATGACGGATACGCTGAAGAGAGTCTTTGATGAGAAGCTTTCATCGGTTATAGCGGCGGGATCAATGGAGATCAAAGTATCGCCGACTTTTTCTTTCTCTTCATATACATAAACCTTTATAGTCTTTGGCGCTGTCAGCTTGACGGAAACGAGGAGATTGTTGCCGCTTACGGTTTCTGTCGGACTGATAATCGTCACGGCAGAATCAGAAGCAGCGGCAAATGCTGTGCTGCACAGCAATACAACCACAAGTAGCAACGCCATCATTGTCTTTTTCATGCCAAATTCTCCTCCTTTCTTTCTGGTTTCCCAATCTATGGTACCACGCCCGGCGCATCGGAAGGATCTCGACTGCACCAAAGGCAACAGAAAATCTTTTTCACCGTATGCAGATTTCAGTATAAACTACCAATATTACAATCGTGTTACGCAGGATTTAAGATCGCTTTACATTTCCGAAACCTTAAAGCATAATGTTTTCAGGAGGCAGCTATGAAAACCATTTGCATTTACACGGACGGCGCCTGTTCCGGAAACCAGAACGATACGAATATAGGCGGTTGGGGCGCTCTGTTGGAGTATGGCCAGCATCAGAAAGAAATCTTCGGCGGCGAAGTAAACACCACCAACAACCGCATGGAGATGTTGGCCTTGCTCAATGCGCTGAAAGCGATTAAAAAACCGGACCAGATCATTTCCGTTTTTTCCGACAGCTCTTATTTGATGAACTGTTTTCGTGAAAAATGGTACGAAAGCTGGCAGAAGAACGGATGGAGGACCTCCAAGAAGACCGAGGTTGAAAACCGTGATCTTTGGGAGGAACTGCTTCAGCTGATTGACCGGCATCAGGTATCCTTCTACCGGGTTAAGGGCCATGTGAACCTGAACAGTGAGCGTATCGATAAAGAGACCCTGTATAATAAGTTCATAGAATGGAACGGCCCTCATTTTTCGATGGAGGATTTTATATCCATTACGGAAAAGAACAACCGCGCAGACGCCTTGGCAAATAAAGGAATCGACTCCATTAGAGAGAGTCTTCCCTCTACAGAAGCTCCAGAATCAGAACCGCCATATCATCCGTAAGTGACCTGCCTGCGTGTTTTTTCGCTTCTTCTATGATGCCATCTGCCAATCGTTTTCCGTCTTTTGTACCCAGTTGGCGAATGACGCTCTCCAGCCCGGCCTTTCCAAATTCCTTGTTTTTCTCTCGGCTAAAGGCTTCCGTGACACCGTCTGTGTAGAGTAAGATCTTGTCACCTTTTTCCATTTGCAGCGTCTTGATCTCGTGGTTGGCTGAAGTGAGCAGGCTGCAGATGGGCATTCCTTTTATTTCAACTTCCGTTAACTTAGGGTTGTCCGCATTTTTATTTTCCAAAATAATGGGCATACAGTTATGCCCCGCATTTACAAAGGACAGTCCCCTGGTCTTTATGTTATATATGCCATAGAGAAGGGACGTAAACTGCTCTTTGTCCAGATTCAGGTCCCGGTATCCCTTAATCAGCTCGTTCAATACTGCCACATGATCTGCGGCAGCTGCTTTCATACCGCGTATCACCTGGCGGAGAAAAATAGTCAAAAGAGCGGAACGAACACCGTGTCCCGAAACATCGGCTATGTAAAATAAGCAATTATCATCGTCCACTTTGACAATATCGAAAAGATCCCCGCTGAGATCCTCGCTGGGCAGATATGCGGAATAGGTTCGTATCGCATTCCAATAGACCTTGTCTTCCGGCAGAGCCTTCCTCTGTATCTGCTTGGCAAACTCAATATCGCCCTTGAGTTTTTCATAATGCTTCCGGTTTTGCTCTTCCAACAGTTTCTGTTCCGTAATGTCATGGAATATTTCGATGGAGTATCTTCCTTTTCCCGTTTCAATCGCAGGAGAGGCGATGACCCGGTAGACCTTTCCGTGCATCCGCAGTTCTTTTACCTGCGCATTTCCGGTCATCATGGACTTTTCACTGATACACAGCTGGCACTTTTCATCATGACATAACATGGTATGGCATTTTTGTCCTGTGCTGTCACCAAATTCATCCTTCATGCTTTTATTCATGTAGATGATGCTGTTGTCACTGTCCATGACACGTACCATACCTGTCATGTTTTCTATTATCTGATACATCAAGTTTTTGTGCTTCGAAATAGGCATGATCAATACTCCTTAATGTCTTAATGATACGCCCTTTTTGCCAGTTTGTAAATAGCATCTGTCGTCCTCCTGATCTCGCTGCGGGTATTGAACGGTCCCACGCTGAGCCTTATGGCGCCTGTGTTCCATGTGCCTATTGTGCGGTGCGCAAGTCCGGCGCAATGAAACCCTCCCCGAACCGCTATGCGGAATTCATCCCAAAGACCGGCTGCCGCTTCTTCACAGTCCATGTTATCGATATTTATCGTTATGATTCCGCTTCTGTCTTTCAGATCCTTTGGTCCGTAGATTGTTATTCCTCTCATATTTCGTAGATCTTCGTACATTAACTTTAGTAAATCCTGCTCGTGGGCAAGTATTGCCTTCACACCTACCGCTTTGATCCACTTCACGGAAGCGCCCAAGCCGATGATTCCCGGCCCGTTTACTGTTCCGGATTCATAACCTTCCGGAAAATCTTCAGGCTGCCTTCTGTTTTTCGAGTCGGTTCCTGTGCCTCCCTCTTTGAAGTGACGAAATGGAACTCCTTCTTTTACATATAGGACGCCTGTCCCCTGGGGGCCTAATAGTCCTTTGTGCCCGGGAACCGCAAGCAGGTCGATTCCCAACTTTTCAACATCTATTTCAATTGTTCCTGCACTTTGCGCCCCATCCACCATGAAAAGAATTCCTCTTTTTCCGGCGATCTTCCCGATCTCTGCTATGGGCATTTTTGTACCTGTTACATTGGAAACATGGGTGCATATGATAAGCCTGGTTGCAGGAGTGATTGCATTTTCTACAGCTGCAGGATCCAGACTGCCACATTCACGGCATTTTATAATACTGGCCTGAATACCCTGCCATTCCAACGCTTTTAATGGTCTAAGCACAGAGTTGTGTTCCATGGATGTAGTAATTACATGATCTCCCGGACTGAGAACCCCTTTTATTCCCATATTTAATCCTTCCGTAGTGTTGGCCGTGAAGAGAATCCTGGAAGGATCACGCACACCAAGCAGCGACGCAATCTCGTTTCTTGCTTCATATATTTTCTGACCCGTTCTAACAGACAGTCCATGACCGGATCGACCTGGATTTCCGCAGTAATCTCTGAGGCATTGCTCCATTTCCCGTAACATGCACCCCGGCTTTGGAAAACTGGTGGCCGCATTGTCAAGATAGATCATGATTCCTTCCTCCTCTTTCTACTTTCTTTTTCCTGCTTTCTTGAACCCGAATTAAAACCAGTTTTATATTATGCAGCGCCCCTCCCCCGGGTGCAGCCCGCCCCATCGAAGTAGAGTTGCGCACTTGTAGTAGTTAGATGTATGTACACATGTTTACATTATTTCGAATGTGTACATTATTTTGAAATGATGTTATAATTCTATTGTTAACTGCAATTACAATACTTTAGGGGTATTTATTTTTGAAATGAAGAAGGTTGTCTTAATAATATTTTTAGCAATAATTCTTACATTGGGTTACGGGTATCACCGATTTACATGCAATGAAATTATGGATAATGTTAATTGGGTTACATTAAGAAATATCTATATTACTCTTGATGACATAATAGAAGCATACGAAAAACAATATCATAATCAAGCTGTGGAAGAGGAAGAGATTAAAAACAATTTAATTTTACGAGAGTATTTTCATCAGATGAATACTTATGAATGGTATTTATCCTTAAATTCCCGTCTCAGTCCTATTCGGCTTGAAATTAGTAAAATAGCAGATATAGGCGATGAGGGAATTAGTGAACAAGAATTAAGGTATCTTATCAATTTGCGTAACGAACTAGAAATATACATCAATAAAATTGATAACGAACTGGAGGAGAAATCCATTGCAAGAATCTTCGGCGGCATTTTCCGCAAATCAAATGTAAAAGAATTGGAATCAATTTTTTTGGATGCATCAAGTTAGGAGTCTCTTGGCGCGATTATTTTTGATTTATGATTCTATTTTGTGCCATTTTATCAGATATAATTCCATGCGTAGTTTAAAATCATTCCTTGCAGTACTCCCGACAAGTAACATAAAAATCAAAAAAGGATTGTTTCACGTGAAACAATCCCTCGATTTATTTTAATTTTACTTTAATTATGATACCCGTAGTGGAAACAAGATTGCAATCTCTTTCCTGTCACCTGTCTTATTTTAGACTCAGCAGCAATTCCAAAAGCCGTTCTAATTCCTCGCGGCTGAAATACTCAATTTCAATTTTTCCCTTTTTTGATCCAAGAACTATATTAACTTTTGTTCCCAGTATACTCCTCAGCTCCTCCTCCAGAGCCAGAAGGTCTCTGTTCTTCGGTCGTTTCTCTGCCTTTTTCTTTTTCTTAGAAGGTTGGCTGTCCTTGGTATAGGCCTCTATGTCTCTTACGGTCCAGTTTTGCTCTATGCATTTTTCAGCAAGACTGACTTGTTCCTTGCTGTTTTTGATTCCCGCAATGGCTCTGGCGTGACCGCTGGTCAGCCGTCCGTCTATGACCATTTGCTGCACCGGCTCGGGAAGCTTCAACAGCCGCAAGCAGTTTGCGATATACGGTCTGCTTTTTCCAATGCTTTTCGAAACTTCTTCCTGGGTGAGGCCGAAGTCGGATATCATTGTAGAAAGCCCCATTGCTTCTTCAATAGGATTTAGGTCTTCCCGCTGCATATTTTCGATTAATGCCATCAGCGCATTTTGTTCATCCGTAAGCTCGCGGATCAAACATGGCACTTCTTTTAGGCCGGCCTTTCTGGCGGCGCGCCACCTTCGCTCTCCAGCCACAATTTCATAACCGCTGCCGCTCCGGCGCAGGACAATAGGTTGTATAATACCATGCTCCTCGATGGATTTAGCAAGTTCTTCTATTTTCTCCTCGCTAAAACTCTTCCTCGGCTGATTTTTATTAGGCTTTATCTCATGTATATCCACAAAACTCACGCTGTCCTGAGACGGACTTTCGTCGTTTTGCCTGTCCCCCACTGCAATTTCCACACCGCCGAACAGTGCTTCCAGGCCCTTACCCAGTCCTCTGTTTTTCGATGCGCTCATTTTCTATTCCTTTCCTGTTCCAGAAATTCTTCCGCAAACTCCATATATGCCAGCGCCCCTTTAGAGCGTGGATCATACTCCGTGATAGGCATTCCATAGCTTGGAGCTTCCGCCAACCGTACATTCCTCGGGATGACCGTTGTATAAACCTTATCCCGAAAATATTTCTTTACTTCCTCCACCACCTGAATGGATAAATTCGTCCGTCCGTCAAACATGCTTAAAATAACCCCTTGAACCTCCAGGGATTTGTTGAGGTTCTTTTTTACTAATTCTATGGTGCTCATAAGCTGGCTCACACCCTCAAGAGCATAGAATTCACACTGTATGGGGATTAATACGCTGTCGACGGCAGTGAGAGAGTTGATCGTCAGCAATCCCAAAGAAGGAGGACAGTCGATAAAGATATAATCGTACTTTCCTTTAATCTTATCTATGGCTTTCTTAAGTCTTCTTTCCCTGGCCTCCAACTGGACAAGTTCAATCTCTGCGCCCGCCAGCTGCACACTGGCAGGAATAATATCTAAATTCTTTAATCCGGTGGATAATATGGCTTCTTCCGGCTCAACATTATCGTCAATCAAGACTTCATATGCCGTTTTCTTTAGCCCTTTCTTCAGAATTCCCATTCCGCTTGTGGTGTTTCCCTGGGGATCAATATCGAGAATAAGAATTTTTTTGCCTTTCATTGCCAAGCAAGCTGCCAGATTAATATTTGTAGTAGTCTTTCCTACTCCACCCTTTTGATTAAAAATCGCAATTGCCTTTCCCAAAATCTTCTTCCTTTCTTTATCCGTCTAGTTTTGATCGCGCTCAAGATCTTTCATACGGTCATTGTTCGCACGATTGCTTTGTTTCATAACGTCTGCATTAAAGAAGTGTTTTAATCACTGCTCTCTATTGGTTAGGATCTTTTTTTCATTATATAACAATATGAAGACAATGAACAGAATCTAAACACAAAAATAATGAATGTTTCACGTGAAACATTCATTATTTTAAATCACAATATGTGTGTTAATCCCATTATATGAATATAATTACATTTCGTTTATAACAATACTGTCCGCTTGTTAATCCGGCAAGGGTATTTCCTGATGATCTTAATGCTGTAGCTATTATTTTACACGGCTTTCTTTGGAATGAGAATCCGCAGTTCCAGATGATCTCCTTTATCCTCCTGAAAATATTGAGCACCGCTTTCCACTTCCTGAATCGTTTTGAAAGCCTTTTTTATAGTATTGATGTAGATTCGGTAATTAATAAACCGAAGTTTTTCGGCCCTACGGCGCTCCTCCTCCGTCTTTTTGAGGAAATCATCAATAAGCTTTTCGCTCTGCCTCACATTGAGGGAATGCTCGATAATTCTATCCAATATTAATTTACGCTGCTTGCTGTCCGGAAGACGCAGAAGAGCTCTGGCATGACGCTCCGATAGCTGGTTTTCCGTCAATGCTATCTGTATCTCCTCCGGAAGGGATAAAAGACGAATCTTATTGGAAATGGTAGATTGTTGTTTACCCACGCGCTTGGCAATTTCGCTTTGCGTCAGTCCGTATTCATCCATAAGTCTCTTGTATGCGGCGGCTTCTTCTATGTAATTTAAATTCTCTCTTTGTACGTTCTCTATCAGCGCAATGAAAGCCATGTCCTTTTCATCCGCATCGCGAATAATAGCGGGAACTTTTTCAAGCCCTGCAAGCATCGAAGCGCGGATCCTCCGTTCTCCGGCAATCAGCATATATCGGGAGCCGGCTTTCTTTACAATTACAGGCTGGATTACTCCGAATTCCCGAATGGAACTGCATAACTCCTCCAACTCCTGGTCGGAAAAAGTTTTTCTCGGTTGGTCCGGATTTATCACTATGGAATCGATCGGTATTTCCATAGAGCCGCTTTTATTTCTCAGCAACATAAAAATACCCCCTTTGTTTCATTTTACAGGAGGCATGTCCTATGTGCAGATTTTTCATAATACAAATAGCGCCATAATAATTTATTTTATGGGCTGTTTCGATGGAATTCCCGCTTTTCTTGGATATTTTGCAGGCGTGGAAGCGATCTTTTCGATCCAAAGAATCTGGTGATTTAAACCGATATCCTCCAAAGGGACTCCGGAAGTATCCTTCTTCTTTCCTCCTAATACATGCAACGCCTTTCTGCTTTCCGAAAGTTCGGCATCGATATCCTCCGACTTATATGCCGCAAAGTATCCGCCTACCCGTACAAAAGGAAGACAGTACTCCGCCAGTACGGACAAATGCGCCACCGCACGCGAAATACAAATGTCATATTTCTCCCGATGGATATCCTGCAATGCTAAATCCTCCGCCCGGCCGTGGATTGCCACAGCGTTTTCAACTCCCAAAGCTTTAATTATATCGTTAAGGATGCGAATTCGTTTATTGAGGGAATCCACCAATACGAACTCTTTCTCGGGAAAACAGATGGCGAGAGGAAGTCCGGGGAAGCCCGCGCCGGTGCCTATATCAATGATCTTTTCCGCTTTTAGAAATTCCGGATAAGCGCCTGCAGCCAGTGAATCGATAAAATGCTTGATTTCGAACTCATCCGGATCCTTGATGGCGGTCAGATTAACCTTTTCGTTCCATGAAAGCACCAAATCCCTATATATTGAGAAGGCTTCCATCCGCTTTGAGTTATCATCTATATTCATTATTTTCATCGCTCTTCGCAGAACTTCCATGTTAAATGCTGCTTCTCCTTTGTATAATTACTTCTCAATGTGGATTTTCGGAGTTGGGAGAGTGTGTTCCCAACTCAGAAAATCCAAAAACGAAAGACAAATTGATCTTTCATGCTTTATTGCCGGAGCGCCGCATCCGCTCCAGATGAATCATAAGCACGTTTATGTCAGCGGGCGAAACGCCGGAAATCCGAGAAGCCTGTCCTAATGACAGAGGGCGATGCTGGTCAAGCTTTTGCCGGGCTTCAATACGGAGTCCGTCCAGCGACATATACTCCAGATCCTCCGGCAGCTTCTGATTTTCCAGCTTTCTAAAGCGCTCAATCTGCTGGAGTTGCTTGGCGATATACCCCTCATATTTAATATGCACCTCTACCGACGTAATGATATGCTTCGAAAGAGGCTCCCTTTCAGGATCAATTATCGCTAACAGTTCGTATGACAATTCGGGACGACGCAACAATTCGGCAAGGGAAATGCCGCTCTGTACCGGGGAACTTCCTATGGACTCAAGAAGCGAATTGGCCGTTGCAGGGTTCACTATAGTGGCTGCAAGGCGCTTCAATTCATTATCGACTGCATTCTTTCGGTTTAAATAAGCCGCATAGCGTTTTTCCGATACGGACCCGACCCGGTATCCCCGTTCCGTAAGGCGCTCCTCCGCATTGTCCTGGCGAAGAACAAGCCGATACTCGGCCCGTGAGGTCATGATCCTATAAGGCTCATTGGTCCCCTTCGTAATCAAATCGTCGATGAGAACTCCGATATATGCTTCCGACCTATCCAGGACAAAAGGCTCTTTTCCATCCAGTTTCAAAACGGCGTTAATTCCTGCCATGAGTCCTTGGGCTGCCGCTTCTTCGTAACCGGAGCTGCCGTTGAACTGACCGGCGCAGAAGAGATTGGCCACCTTCCTGTGCTCCAGATTAATCTGCAACTCCAAAGGATCGATGCAATCATATTCTATAGCATAGGCCGGGCGAACAATCTTAACATTTTCAAGCCCGGGTATGGTCTTATAAAACTGTTCCTGAACATCCTCGGGAAGACTGGATGACATCCCCTGGACATACATCTCTTCCGTTTCAAGGCCTTCCGGCTCAATAAACAACTGATGTCTTTTTTTGTCCGCAAAGCGATTCACTTTATCCTCGATCGACGGACAGTATCTGGGGCCAACTCCTTCTATCTGTCCTCCGAAAAGCGCAGACCTCCCAAAATTCCTGCGAATTATCTCGTGGGTCTCCTCGTTGGTATATGTGAGCCAGCAGGAAACCTGGTCACGTTCCAGCTTTTCATTCATAAATGAAAAGGGAACGATTTCTTCGTCTCCCGGCTGCTCGATCATTACATGGTAATTCAAGGAGCTGCCTTTTACCCTGGCGGGTGTGCCCGTCTTAAACCTGCGCATTGCAAAGCCTTGTTTTTTCAGATACTCCGCCAGCCTTAGAGAAGGAGCAAGCCCGTTGGGCCCGCTGGTATAATTGTATTCTCCGATAAAAATCCTTCCTCCCAGGAAAGTTCCCGTTGCCAGTATTACTGCTTTTGCCAGATAGACGGCGCCTGTATTCAGCAAAACGCCCTTGACTGTCTGATCCTCGATAAACAGCTCTACAACCTCTCCCTGCTTTAGATCCAGTCCCTCCTGCTGTTCCAGAGCCCGCTTCATAGCCTGATGGTACAAGGTTTTGTCAGCTTGAGCGCGAAGGGAATGAACCGCCGGCCCTTTGGAGGTATTGAGCATCTTGCTCTGTATGAACGCTTCGTCAATGGCAAGTCCCATCTGGCCGCCCAGAGCGTCGATCTCACGTACCAAATGTCCTTTCCCGCTTCCTCCGATGGAAGGATTGCACGCCAACATGGCTATGGCTTCCAAATTTATGGAAAGGATCAACGTCCGCTTTCCCATCCGCGCGCAAGCCAAAGCTGCCTCACAACCCGCATGACCGGCACCTACTACAATAACATCGTATTCACCCATGAGATAACCCATAGTCATTTCCTACTTTCCAAGGCAAAACCGTTCAAATACGGCATCAATAATATCCTCAGTAACGGTTTCACCGATAATATCTCCTAATAACTCCCAGGCATGCCGTACATCCACTTCAATAAAATCCAGCGCCTCAAACTGACATGCCATCATGGTCGCATCATAAATATCCTTTCTCGCCCGAACCAAAAGATCTTTGTGCCTTGCATTTGTAATAATATCGCTTTTCTCCTGGGAAAGCTGTCCTCCGTATACAAGTTCCACTATGCTGTCTTCCAGTTCTTTTATTCCTTTTTCTTCTATGACAGCCGCATCGATGAATTTAGCCTGGGGTAAAAGCCGGGCTAGCTGATCCGCAGCAACTTGTTTGCCTAAATCCATTTTATTAAGCATAACGATGACCTTTCGATCTCCGATTCTGTTTGCAATATCCAGATCCTCTTCCCTAAGCGGCTGGCTTCCATCCACCATAAACACGATTAAATCGGCCTTTTCGAAAGCCGCCTTGCTCCGTTCGATGCCCATCTGTTCGATAGGATCATCCGTAGAATGAATTCCCGCCGTATCTGTGAGATAAACGGGGATCCCATGCAAGCTGAGACCTTCTTCAATGGTATCCCTGGTGGTTCCCGGGATTTCGGTCACAATGGCTCTCTGTTCACGCAAAAGCGCGTTGAGTAAAGAGGATTTTCCCACGTTAGGTCTGCCCACAATGGTTATCCGCAAACCCTCCTGAATAATACGCCCCGTATCTGCTGAAGCTATGAGTTTATCAATATCATCGCCAATTAGCGATAAACTGTCTATCAACTCTTCATAGGTAATTTCTTCAATATCTTCGTCGGGGTAATCGATATTGACAGCCAAATTTACGAGAACGTCCATAAGCCGGCCGCGAAGCTCTTTCACTTTGCGGGAAATACTTCCTTCCAGCTGGCTCATTGCCGTTTCAAAACCCTTTTCCGTTTTAGCGCGAACCAGATCGATTACGGCTTCCGCCTGCGAAAGATCAATTCTTCCGTTTAGAAAAGCTCTTTTCGTAAATTCACCGGGCTCCGCCAACCTGGCTCCTCGGGCAAGAACAAGAGAAAGAATCTTGCGTAAAGAAACAATACTGCCATGGCATTGAATCTCCGCCACATCCTCCTTAGTGTAAGTATGAGGAGCTTTCATAAATACGGCCATTACTTCATCCACTACGGTTTTGGTCTCCGGATCCAAGATGTGACCGTAGGTTAATTGTCTATTTACGATATGCTTTGCATCTTGTAAATGCGCGGGTACAAAAAGTTCTTGTAAAATTTCCTCCGCTTTTGTTCCGCTAATTCTCACAATCCCTATGCCACCTTCTCCAAAGGCGGTTGCAATGGCAGCAATCGTATCTTCCATTTTCTCCTCCAATTCGCCACCGAGTTTGCTTTTAATCAGACACCTATTACAAGATTAATACTTTTTAGGAACTTAATGCGGGATAAAAACCAGCCACTGGATTATCCTGTGGCTGGTTTTCATGGCTATTTGCGTTCTATTATAACCCTTCTGTACGGTTCTTCTCCTTCGCTTCGGGTGGTAACCGCCGTATTTTTCTGGAGAGCCGAATGAATTACTTTTCTTTCGTAGGGATTCATCGGCTCAAGCCGTACGTTTTTCCCTGTCCTTTGTACCTTATCCGCCAGCCGGTTGGCAAGCTGTTCCAGAGTTTTTTCTCGCTTTGAACGATAGTTTTCCGCATCCACTATTACCCGCAAATACTTATCTCTGTCTTTATTTGCAACCAGACTGGTCAAGTACTGGATAGAATCCAAAGTTTGTCCTCTTTTACCTATAATCGTTCCGGAATCCGGACCTGAGATTTCAAAGTACAGGCATTCGTCATTGGAAAACGCTTTTACATTGAGATCAAGTCCCATGCGCGAGACCACGTCTCTCAGAAAATCCAATGCCGGGGCGTCTTCTACTTCCTGAAGATCTGCCGGTCGCTCACTGATAGAAACCTTGTTCTTTGACTCGTCCTTTGTATGCTGTTGTTTGCTTCTCTTCTTTTTGGTTCTTTCCTTATGAGACTCGCCTTGGTTCTGCTTTTTTGAACCGCTTTTTTCTAAGGCTTTTTCTCTTTTCTCTGCAGGTTTTTCTACAGGTTCTTCTATTTTTTCAACTTCCGGTTCCTTTTTCTTTACGACTCTTACTTTAGCAAGCTTTGATCCCAGTCCGAAAAAGCCTCTTGAGGGTTCTTCGAGAACAATGACCTCCACTTGATCTCTTTCCAATTTTAAATCTTGAAGGGCTAATCTGACGGCATCTTCAACGTCTTTGCCCCATTTTTCCGAAAAATCCATTTCACACCTCCGTGTATTAAGCTCCGGCCTTCGACGTGGACATTTGCTTTGCCTTCCATTTGTTCATTCCGAAAGTTTGAACAATCATAAACAAGGTGCCGATAAACCAATATAATGTAAGTCCCGCCGGAAAAGATCTTCCCATCCAAACGATCATAATGGGGAAGAAATATTTCATCATCTTCATCATGGCATTGGCGCTCCCCATATCTGCTGTTGCCGACATGGACTGCGTCAAAGAGAAAGAGATAAATGTGGCGATACCTGCCAGAACAGGCAGAATCCAAGGATCCGGCTGCGAAAGATCCGGAATCCATAAGAACGCTTCATGAACGCCCATCAACATCTGTGGATCGTCGATAAACGCCATGGGATTTCTCAGCAATACAAAGAGCGCCAAAATAATAGGCATCTGGATCAGCATGGGGAGGCATCCTCTCATAGGATTGAATTTTTCCTCCCTGTAAAGCTCCATCAGCTTCATGTTCATCATTTCTCTGTCGTTTGCGTATTTTTTTTGAATAGCCTGGATCTTCGGCTGAAATTCCTTCATTTTTATTGAGCTCTTTATCTGCGATGCATACAGAGGAAACAGGCAGGCCCGTACCAGCAGTGTGAATACAATCAGCGCAATTCCGTAGTTATTGATTAAGTCATAGAGAAACGATAACAACGCGCCCATCGGTTCTGCGAAGATAGCCATAATTTTTTCATATGTGGTCATTCAATATCCTCCAATCATTTTAAAGGATCATACCCTCCCGGATGGAAAGGATGGCACTTCAAAATTCTTTTAATTCCGAGGTAGCTGCCCTTCAGTGCGCCGTATTTTTCTACTGCTTGAATAAAATACGCAGAACAGCTGGGATAAAATCTGCAGGTTTGCGGGAAAAGTGGTGAAATAAATTTCTGATATCCTCTCACCAAGATTATAAGAATCCTTTTCACTTTCCCTCACCTGACTTTGCTTTTAAAAAGCTTTGCTTTTTTTATTGCGGCTTCCATAGATTTTTTCACATCCGCATATTTCAAATTGACAATTGTGTTCCTTGCTATAAAAAGCAAGTCATATCCCGGTTCTAGTTGATTTTCAATACTGCGAAAGGATTCTCGAAGCAACCTCCTGGCCCGGTTTCTCTGAACGCTGCGTCCCACTTTTTTACTCGCTAAAAAAGCCCTCCTGTTATAAGAAAGGCCGTTTTTCCTGTAAATCAGTACCAAACATCTCTCTCCTACAGATTTCCCTTTATCATACAGTGCGGAGAAATCTTTTTTATTTCGCAGCACTTCAGGTTTTAACATGCCTTCTCCTTATTTGTTCACCTTATTTACATGTCTATTGAGCGGTGAACCTATGCCCGAATCAGCATGAAATGAAACAAAAAGACCACATCTGCGGTCTCTATGCTGTGAGCGATTTTCTTCCCTTCAATCTTCTTCTCTTTAATACATTTCTACCGCTCTTCGTGCTCATTCTTTTACGAAAGCCATGTTCTTTGCTTCTCTGCTTTGTCTTTGGCTGGTATGTCCGTTTCAACCCTCTTACACCTCCCCTTGTGGTATTTTTTGAGAGTAGCTGAATTTCACTACTCTTCTCTATACAATTGCCAGTTGATTATACATTTAGATACCAGTATTGTCAAACCTTTTTTCCTATCCAACTACTTGCGGATCAATGGTTACATTGCCATTTTCTACAATAAAAACCTTTCTCTCCGGCAAACTGTTCCATAAAGATCCTTTCATTTCCGCTGCCGTTATAAAAAGCTGCACCTCGGATAAACTCTTTAAAAGAAATTTTTGTCTCTTTTCGTCCAGTTCCGAAAGCACATCGTCAAGGAGAAGTACGGGATTTTCCTTTTTTTCCTCCTGGATGATGCGAACTTCTGCCAGCTTCAGGGAGAGAGCCGCCGTTCTCTGCTGTCCCTGGGATCCATAATTGCGCACATCCTTCCCGTCAATGGTTATTTTTAAATCATCTCTATGAGGCCCTGACCCGGTACTTCCTCTGTATAAATCCTTTTTTCTCTCTTTTTGAAGTCTTTCTAGAAAAGCTTTTTGAATTTCTTCCTTTTTCTCATTAAAAGGAATAGAGGATTCATAAAACAGGTCCAGATCTTCTTTTCCATCGGTTATGCTGCTATGAAGTTCCCTGCTTATCCTTTTTAAATTTTCAACAAAATGCATTCTTGCTATTATAATTCTGCTTCCGTACTCCGCAAGGCTGTTTTCCCAAATCTCCATCAATTCATCATTGAGACTCTCTTCTTTCAACAGGGAATTCCTCTGCATAAGCACTTTTTTATACCTGCCAAGAGTGTTGAAATATACCGGTTTCAACTGACAGAGCTCTCTGTCAATAAATCTTCTTCTCTTTTCCGGTTCATCCTTTACAATTTTCATATCCTCCGGCGTAAAGGAAACGATGTATGCGTTTTCCAGCAGGTCGCTGCTCTTCCTTGCTCTGCATCCGTCTATTTGTATACTTTTTCCTTCTTTTGAGAGAATGATTTCTATGCTTCTTTCCCTTCCCTCCTTCATATAGATGCTTTTTACACAGGAAAAGTCTCCTCCGAAACCAATCATCTCCGCATCTTTATTGGTTCGAAAAGACTTTCCGAGACTCATGATATACAGGCTTTCAAGAAGATTCGTCTTTCCTTGCGCGTTATTGCCCGCAATGATATTTACGTTTGGATGAAAAGAAACAGTCTGCTCTCTATAATTTCTGAAGTTTTTTAGCGATATTTCGGTAAAATACATGATTATTTCACCTAATAGGCTTTCGGAGAGATCCTCACCGGCAAAATTAAATACTCATACCTGTTTCCTTCTAAAGGTTTGACAAGGCACGGGCTTACATTGGTGTTGAACTCCATAATCACTTCTTCATCGGTAACTACCTTAAGAACATCTAGGATATATTTCGCATTAAAACCGATTTCCAGATCCGTTCCTTCCTTTTCTACGAAAACCTCTTCTTTCACGTTTCCTTCTTCCGATCTTGAAGAGATGAGAATCTTATCTCTTATAATCGACAGTTTAACCAGATTGTTCTTTCCTTCCTTTGCCAACAAAGAGGCTCTCTCCAGGCAGTCTATCATTTCGCCACGGTTTACTTTCAATCTGCACTGATGTTCTTTCGGAAGGATGTCTCGGTATTTTACAAATTCTCCTTCCATAATTCGAAGCACGATGCGGGCATCTTCCATTAAAAACACAGCTTTCTTTTCATCGATGATCATATCTACTTCTTTGACGTTTTCATCTTCACTGAAGACTTTGTTTACTTCATTGAGTATCCTGGCAGCGATAATAATTTTAACATTTTGCGCATTTTCCATGCTCTCTCTTGTTACCGCCATACGGAAACCGTCAAGAGCAACCATGGTCATCCCTTCTTCATCCATTTCAAGAAGGACGCCCACTATAATCCCTTTTGCTTCTTCTATGCTGGCCGCAAAGGAAGTTCTCTTGATCATTTCTTTCAAGACTTCTTTTTCTATCCTTATGCCGTTTTCTTCCTTTATCTCTCCTATATTAGGAAATTCATCCGCCGGCTGCCCAACTATAGTAAACTCGGAAGCCAGGCATCGGATTGTTACCGAACCTTCTGTCTCTTCTATTTCAACTTCTTCATTGGGAAGCTTTCGTATAATGTCTATAAAAAGCTTTGCGGAAACAACGATAGAACCTTCTTCCAATACATTAACGGGAATGTTTTTTTCTATACTCAAATCCAGATCGGAAGCGGCTAGCTTTAAACTGCCGTCAGAAGAGGTTTCCAGCAGGATTCCTTTTAATATGGGAATCGTAGTTCGAGACGAGACGGCTTTTGATACTGTATTGAGGGCTTTGGATAAAATTTGCTGGTTGCAGGAAAATTTCATAGCAATGGCCTCCTTCTTTTTATATCTTTTCATAGTATCAGTAGTAGTAGGGCCTGTGAATTTGTGGATATCTTCTGTGGATAAAGAAAAATCAACAAAAGATATCTTGTAAAAGTTGTGGATAAGTTGTAAAAACTATCTTCTTATCATTGCATATTAGTTAGTCGTTGCGTATATTGTCCTCCAAGGAAAGAACGATTTCTTTTAATGCTTCGTTGGATCGAATTTCAGAACTTATCTTTTCGCAAGCATGCAAGACCGTTGTGTGGTCTCGGTTGCCAAAAGCTTCTCCTATTTTAGGAAGAGAAAGATCTGTGAGATCTCTGCATATGTACATGGCGATTTGACGAGGAAATGCCAGGTTGCGGGAGCGCTTCGACGATTCGATGTCGGAAACCTTGATGTTGAAATGGCGACAAACATGCTTTTTAATAAGCTCCGGAGTTATATTTCTGTCGTCAGCCGCAAAGACATCCTTTAATACTTCTTTAGCCAGATCCCTGTTGATAGGTTGTCCGGTCAAAGAAGCATAGGCAACGACCCGGATAAAAGCTCCTTCCAATTCGCGGACGTTGTTCTGTATCTTTTCAGCGATGACTTTTATAACTTCCATAAAATCTTTATTTACCGGGATTTCTTCCAACTCCGCTTTTTTGCATAAAATAGCGACACGGGTTTCAAAATCGGGTGGCTGGATATCCGCAATCAAACCCCATTCAAAACGGGAACGAAGCCTCTCTTCCAACGTGGCGATGGCTTTGGGAGGCCGGTCGCTGGAAAAGATAATGCGCTTGTTGGCATCGTAAAGAGTGTTGAAAGTATGGAAAATCTCTTCCTGAACACTCTCTTTCTTTTCAAGAAATTGAATATCGTCAATAAGCAATACATCGATATTTCTGTACTTATTGCGAAATCCTGCGGTATTGTTATCACGAATTGCTTTAATAAATTCATTGGTAAACATCTCTGAAGAAACGTAAAGCACCTTCAAATTGGGTGTATTCCGGACGATATGATGTCCAATGGCATGCATCAAATGAGTTTTCCCCAGACCGGCGCCTCCATAGAGGAAGAGCGGGTTGTATTGTGAAGAAAGGGGCATTTCGGCAACAGCAAGGGAAGCGGCATATGCAAACTGGCTGTTTTTCCCAACAACAAAGGTACTGAAAACGTATTTCGGGTTTAGATAAAGCTCGTCCGTGAAGGTGTGAGTCAACGTGTTCTCTTTCCTCTTATTTTCAAGCTCCACCTCCTCCGGATCCATAAAAACTGCCCGGAGTTTGATTCCAAAAGCTTGCTTTATAGCCGATTCAATGAGGCTGCGGTAACGTTCCTCCAAAATGTTTTTTCCGATGCCTCCTCCGAGGATAAGATAAAGACAACCCTCCTCTTCATCCAAACGGTAAGGGGTCAAAGGATCGATCCAAGTATCATAGCTGACTGCCGTCATCTCAGGTTTTAAATATTCCAGCGCTTTTTCCCAGGATTTTTCCAGATTATTCATAATTCTTCCTTTTCACTTTTTTATAACACCGATACACGATAAATTTACAGAATATTATAATATCTGTTTGATCCGTGTTTTATAATCATATCGAAAAAGTTATCCACAGGCAAGACCCAACTTTGAAATGATTATATTCAACGGTTAGACTGCTTGCCCACAGGTTGTGAAAAACACTCGTCCACAAAAGGCAAGGTTGCAGAGATATATGTCCGGAAAAATTCCCTATCGAGAACCCCTTAAATCGACCGAATAAAGAACGTAAAAAAACAGAAACAATTTAAAAAACCTTTCTATATATTTCGTTGAAAAAATTAAAGATTTACGATATAATAAGTAGTCCTGTAATTTAGGAAAATAAAAGTAGAGAAAGAGCAAACAGGAGGGTTGCAAATGACGGCAGCAGACGTAAAACAGCAACAGTATAATGCCGAGCAGATACAAGTATTAGAAGGATTAGAACCCGTTCGGAAACGTCCGGGTATGTATATAGGCACCACCGGACCCAAAGGCCTGCATCATCTGGTCTACGAGGTGGTTGATAACAGTATTGATGAGGCGATAGCCGGTTTCTGCAAGAATATTAACGTTACCATTCAAGCGGACAATTCCGTCGTCGTTGAGGACGACGGAAGGGGAATGCCTGTAGACCTCCATCCGAAACTGAAAATTCCGGCGGTAGAAGTTATACACACAGTTCTCCACGCCGGTGGAAAATTTGGAGGTGGCGGATATAAGGTTTCCGGAGGCCTTCACGGCGTAGGCGCTTCGGTAGTAAATGCTCTGTCCGAAATCATGGAAGTTGAGATCATGAGAAACGGAAAAATCTACCGGCAGGTCTACTCCAGGGGCAAAACAGTAACTCCTTTGGAAATAGTCGGTGAAGCGGGAAACAAGACCGGCTCCAAGACTATGTTCAAGCCCGACCCCGAGATTTTCGATGATATTGAATTCAGCTACGACACCCTTGAACACAGGCTTCGGGAAATGGCCTTTTTAAACAAAGGAATCAAAATCCAGCTGAAGGATGAAAGGCCGGGACAAAAGAAAAAAGAAACCTTCCATTACGAAGGCGGTATTAAAGAGTTTGTTAAATACATGAATAAAAATAAAGAGGTGATCCATCCGGATATCATCTATTTTGCGTTGGCGAAAAAAGATATGGAAGTAGAAGTGGCGATGCAGTACACGGATCGCTACAATGAGCTGATCTTATCTTATGCCAACAATATAAACACCACTGAGGGAGGTACCCATATGATCGGGTTTAAGGCTGCCCTCACCAGAGTGTTGAATGATTATGCCAAGCGGAGCAAATATATCAAGGACAATGAAGAAGGCCTTTCCGGTGAAGATGTAAGAGAAGGACTTACGGCCATTATCTCTGTGAAGCTCATGACCCCGCAGTTTGAAGGACAGACAAAAACAAAGCTCGGCAACAGCGAGATGCGCGGCTTTGTTGAAACCACTACCAATGAATATCTCATGGCGTTTCTGGAGGAAAATCCTCAGCAGGCCAGAATCATCATCGATAAATGTCTCAGGGCAGCCAGGGCGAGAGAAGCTGCAAGGAAGGCCAGAGAACTGACCCGCAGAAAAGGCGTACTGGACAATATCGCCCTGCCCGGAAAATTAGCGGATTGTTCCGAAAAGGATCCGGCGCTTTCCGAAATTTTCCTTGTAGAAGGAGACTCTGCCGGCGGTTCCGCAAAGATGGGCAGGGATCGAGCCAGACAAGCCGTCCTTCCTCTGCGCGGTAAAATCCTCAACGTTGAGAAAGCCAGATTGGACAAGATATTGAACTCCGAAGAGATTAAAAATATGATTACGGCCTTTGGCTGCAACATAGGAGAAGACTTCGACGAATCAAAACTTCGTTACCACAAGATCATAATCATGACCGACGCCGACGTGGACGGCGCCCACATCCGAACGTTGCTTTTGACTTTCTTCTACCGCTATATGAAACCTCTCATTGAAGGCGGATATGTATATATCGCCCAGCCTCCCCTTTATCGAACGGTTAAAGGCAGGGAAGTTTATTATACGTATTCAGAGAGAGAGCAGGAAAAGCTTCTGGATGAGATCGGCAGACAGGGCATTTCACCGCCGCAGCGCTATAAGGGTCTCGGAGAAATGGATGCGGAGCAGCTCTGGGAGACCACTATGGATTACAACAAGCGGACTCTGATCCAAGTTACCGTTGACGACGTGGCTATGGCGGATAATATATTTACAATCCTCATGGGTGATAAAGTGCCTCCTCGAAAGAAATTTATCGAAGAGAATGCTAAATACGTAAAGAACCTGGATATTTAACGGTTGCAAAGAACGGCGTCAAATTTGCAATAAAAGGAGACAAGCATGACAAGTTTATTGGAAGACTCAAAATTGATACAGACGGAAATCCATGACGAGATGAAGAAGTCCTATATTGATTACGCCATGAGCGTCATAGTGGGACGCGCCCTTCCCGATGTAAGGGACGGCTTAAAACCGGTGCACAGAAGAATTCTCTACGGCATGTACGGATTGGGATTGACACCGGACAAGCCCCATAAAAAATCCGCCCGTATTGTGGGTGAAGTCCTCGGTAAATATCATCCCCACGGAGACAGCTCCGTGTACGATGCCATGGTGCGGCTTGCTCAGGATTTCTCCATCCGCTATATGTTAGTGGACGGTCACGGAAACTTCGGATCCGTAGACGGGGACGGGGCTGCGGCTATGCGATACACAGAGGCCAGGTTGACGCCCCTTGCCCTGGAGATGCTCCGGGATATAGATAAAGAAACGGTGGATTTTACACCCAACTTCGACGGGGAAGAGAAGGAACCGACGGTACTGCCGTCACGCTTTCCGAACTTATTGGTTAACGGAAGCAACGGTATTGCCGTGGGTATGGCTACATCCATTCCTCCTCACAACCTGGGTGAAGTCATCGATGCGGCGGTCTACATGATCGACCATGAGGATGCGGATATAAACGACCTTATAAAAATTGTCAAAGGTCCCGATTTTCCCACCGGCGCCATCATTATGGGGAAGAGCAGCGCCAGGCAGGCATACCGGACGGGTCAGGGCAGGGTCATTGTCCGTTCGAAGGCGGAGATCGAAGAAACCAACAAGGGCAGACATCAGATCATCGTTTCGGAAATCCCTTATCAGGTGAACAAATCCAGGCTCATTGAAAAGATCGCGGATTTAGTTAAGGAAAAGAAGCTGGAAGGCATTTCGGATATCCGGGACGAGTCCAACCGTAACGGTACCCGCATCGTCATCGAACTGAAACGTGATGCAAACCCGCAGATCATCCTGAATCGGCTGTATAAGCATACGCAGCTTCAGGAAACCTTCAGCATGATCATGTTGGCGTTGGTGGACGGCCAGCCTAAGATCCTGACATTGAAGGAAATGCTGGAGCAATATCTGCTTCACCAAAAGGATGTGGTTACCCGCAGGACTCAGTTCGATCTCAGAAAAGCGGAGGCAAGAGCCCATATATTAGAAGGACTGCGCATTGCGCTGGACAATATAGATGCCATTATTAAGCTGATTCGTGAGAGCTACAACGATGCAAAACAGAGGCTGATGGATGCCTTTGGACTCACGGATATCCAGGCTCAGGCTATTTTGGATATGAGGCTTGCAAGGCTGCAGGGCCTGGAACGGGAAAAAATCGAGAATGAATATGCCGAACTGATGAAAAAGATCGCCTGGTACAAGCGATTGCTTTCGGATGAGTCGGAGCTGATGAACGTAAT
Organism: Anaerovoracaceae bacterium; assembly: GCA_050953365.1. Taxonomy (GTDB): domain Bacteria; phylum Bacillota; class Clostridia; order Peptostreptococcales; family Anaerovoracaceae; genus UBA1426. Next base: position 68,919 of record JBMNMN010000006.1, read on the forward strand.
TAAAGAAGAACTTCTGGAGATTAAGAACAAATATGCCGATAAAAGGCGGACGAAAATCATGGCGGACGCGGAGGAAATTGAAGAAGAAGATCTGATTCAAGAGGAAAGCGTAGCCATAACTCTCACCCATTTAGGGTACATTAAAAGAGTTTCCGCCGATACTTACAAGACCCAGCGGAGGGGCGGAAGGGGTATTACCGGTTTGACCACCAGGGACAACGACTTTGTTAAGGACCTGATCATCACTTCTACCCATGACTACCTCATGTTTATCACGAATACAGGAAAGGCTCACCGGATTAAAGCCTATGAGATTCCGGAGGCTCAGAGAACGGCCAAGGGTACCCCCGCCGTCAACTTCCTGAATTTGATGCCAAGAGAACGAATTACAGCCGTGATCCCGATTGAGGACTTCGAATCCGGTAAATATCTCATCGGGGTTACCAAGAAAGGCATTATTAAGAAGACGGAGATTTCCGAGTTTGATACCAACCGAAAGACCGGCCTGATAGCTATTCGATTGAAAGACGGGGATGAACTCATAGGAATAAAGGAAACCACGGGAAACAGCAACATTATCATCGTTACGAAAAACGGAAAATGCATCTGTTTCAATGAAAACGAGGTCAGGCCCATGGGACGTCTTGCCGGAGGTGTTCGCGCCATTACACTGGAAAAGGATGATGAAGTGGTGGCTATGGATCTGGCCGAAGAAAAGGAAGAGCTGCTGGTGGTTACCCAGGCAGGCTACGGCAAGCGAACCGCAATTAAGGAATACAAGGTTCAGGCAAGAGGCGGAAAAGGACTGCTGACTTACGATAAGAGTAAATTCGACAAGACGGGAGTTCTTATTGGTGCTATAGTAGTAAATGAACAGGATGAGATCCTGCTCATCAATTCAGAAGGAATCATTATCCGGATTCGCGCCGATGAAGTTTCCAAGCTGAGCAGGGCTACCCAGGGCGTTAAGATCATGCGAGTGGAGGAGGACAGCAACATCATTGCGTTAGCGAAAGTGGTACGCGATGACGAGGATGAGGATAAGCAAGAGGAAACGCAGAAAGAACCTGAAGGTACGTCAGAAAACAATGAGAACGACGATCAGATTAAGCTTGATGTAGAGCAGTAAACCAAGTGTAGTGTAATGTGATAAGGACTTGCTTTCAACGCTTCAATACAGTCATAATTGTTTAGAAACAGTCAGTCAGGGTATAGTTTTTAGGAGGACATTGACATGACGCTACAAATACAAAGAAGTTTCGATCGAGAAAAAGGCGCGTGGAATATTACGCCGAAAGGAGATGTAGATATATCCACAGCCGCCATGCTCCGGAGTGCCCTTGATGAAGCCTACCGGGAGACAAAAGCCAATATTATCCTTCATTTTGACCAACTGACCTACATGGACAGCACCGGTTTGGGAGTCATTATCGGTGCATATGGAAGGATGAAGGAAAATGGTAACAATATCACCCTTAGAAATCCAAGGGAAAACATCCGGAAGCTTCTGCGTATCACCAATCTTGACCGATTGTTGTGTCCCGAACTCTGTGAATGATCGTGAGGAGAGAATCAATGGCTGATATGATGAAGTTCTCAGTCCCGGGGAAACCCGAATATGTGTCAACCGTACGGATGGCTGTATCCAGCTTGGCGAATTCGCTCGGTTTTGATGTGGAAGCAATCGAAGACATTAAAGTTGCCGTATCTGAGGCCTGTACAAACGTGGTGTGCCATGGGAGAACAGGACACGGAGAATATGAGGTTTATTGTGAACTGGGCGAAGACCGGCTTGTGATATCCGTCGTTGATAAGGGAGGCGGTTATGACCCCGCCACTTATTCGGAGCCTTGTTTGGAATGTCCAAAAGAAGGCGGCTTAGGCATCTATATCATAAAAGCGCTCATGGATGAAGTTGATATAGTCACAGAGATGGGAATCGGTACGAGAATTCAGATGGTGAAATACACAAAGTAAGATTGGTGAAGAAAGGTGTTTGTCTATGGCCTTGGAGGAGAAGAACACCACAAATAAACTTTTTGAGGAATACAGCCGTACCAAGGATCTGAATATACGAAATCAGTTAGTTGAAAAATACCTTTATATGGTTGATATTCTTGCAAGAAAATATATTAACAAGGGCGTGGATTACGACGATTTATACCAGATTGGATCCATGGCCTTGGTTTTTGCTGTTGAGCGGTTTGACCCAAGCAAAGGCTATGAGTTTACCAGCTTTGCAACGCCTACAATCATCGGCGAAATCAAGCGATATTTCAGGGATAAGGGATGGGCTGTAAAGGTCCCCAGGAAGTGGAAAGAAATTTCGGCGAAACTTCCCATGGCCAAGGAAGCGCTTCATCAGAAGTATGGTCGGGCTCCCCTGGTATCGGAGATAGCTGAATATTTGGGGTATTCGGAAGAAGATATTTTAGAGGCCATGGAGAGCGGACAAGCATACGGCACCTTTTCTCTGCAGCAAACCTATGATGACGGCGGTAACGAGGGAGAGACTTCTATTTTTGAGAAGTATACAGCAAGGGACGAGGTCGGATACACCAACTTTGAAAACAGTGAAGTTGTAAAAGCCGTATTGAGCAAACTGAGCGAACAAGAGCGAAAAGTATTTCGCATGCGGTTTTTCGACGAAAAGACGCAGCAGCAGATTGCTGACGAAATCGGGGTCTCCCAGATGACGGTTTCCCGCCTGGAAAAAAGGCTGCGGGACAAGTTTAAAGAGGAATACTACAGATAAATCAGGAGGACAGCATGAGTCGAGTTTTTTCCGGCGTACAGCCTACAGGCAATATTCACATTGGAAACTATCTGGGTGCGCTGAAGCAGTTTGTAGAGCTTCAGGATGATAATGATTGCATTTATTGTATTGTAGACATGCATTCCATTACCGTACCGCAGGATCCCAGGGAGCTAAAGCAGCACATCCTGGACGTGGCGGCCTTGTATCTGGCCGTTGGTCTGAATCCCGAAAAATCCACAATTTTCGTCCAGTCGGAGGTTTCCGGCCATGCGGAGCTTGCCTGGATCCTCATGTGCAATTCCTATACAGGCGAACTCTCTCGTATGACCCAATTCAAGCAGAAGAGTAAAAACAAGGAGTCCGCTCCGGCGGGTTTGTTTACCTATCCGATCCTTATGGCTGCGGATATTCTTTTGTATGATACGGAAATTGTTCCCGTGGGAAACGACCAGAAACAGCATATTGAATTGACACGTGACATTGCCATAAGGGTGAACAATACCTACGGGGAGACTTTCGTGGTTCCCGACGGACGGTTCTTAAAAGAAGGGGCCAGAATCATGTCCTTGGATGATCCCACATCGAAAATGAGCAAGAGCGCGCCCAATGCGGCCAGCCGCATTTCCTTGTTGGACAGCCCCGGTCAAGTTAAAAAAGCCATAATGCGCGCCACTACCGATTCGGAGGGCAGCATCCGCTTCGATCCGGAAAACAAACCCGGTGTCAGCAATCTTCTAAACATTTACAGCGCCTTTTCCGGCACTGCGATTCCCCGGTTGGAAAAGCAGTACGAAGGAATGGGTTACGGCGCTCTGAAGAAGGATTTGGTGGAAGTGGTCTGGAATAGTTTGGAGCCTATTCAGAAGCGGTACAACGAAATTCGCCATTCCGAGGAGTTGTTTAGTATTTTAAGGGACGGCGCCGAAAGGGCGGAGGCCATTGCAGAGAAAACTATGGCCAGGGTGAAGGAGCGGTTTGGCCTGGGCCTTTAACGATGACTACACAAGGGATCTGCCAGAAGGTTTTTGAAACGGAGGCAGATCTCAAAATATATAGAAAAAGAGAGGAAAGATTATGGCAATGGATTACGAGGCCTTACGGAAAAAGGCCAACGACATTCGCATCGATATCATAAAATCCGTTTATAGTGCAGGTTCCGGCCATCCTGGCGGGTCTCTGTCCGCTGCAGATATTTTCACTGTGCTGTACTTTAACGAGATGAATATCGATCCGAAGAATCCCGGGATGAAGGGAAGGGATAAATTCGTGCTTTCCAAAGGGCATGCGTCTCCCGGGATCTATTCTACATTGGCGGAGCGGGGATTTTTCCCGAAAGAAGATCTGGTTACCTTCCGGAAAATGGGAAGCAAGCTTCAGGGGCATCCGGACAGAAATAAGGTTCCCGGCATTGAAATGTCCACCGGATCTTTGGGCCAGGGCCTTTCCGCAGCAGTGGGAATGGCGCTGACAAACAAGTTGGACAAGGATCCGGGTCGAGTTTATGTGCTCGTGGGCGACGGAGAGCTTCAGGAAGGACTCGTGTGGGAGGCTTTTATGGCAGCCGCGCATTTCAAGCTGGATAACCTGACTGTCATTGTCGACTGGAACGGGCTCCAGATTGACGGTAAAAATGACGATGTCATGAGCGTCACCCCCATCGATGAAAAGCTAAAAGGTTTCGGGTGGGAAGTCGTCACCATTGACGGCCACGATTTGGAAGAGATCAGCGGTGCCTTTGCAAAAGCCAGGGAGTGCAAGGATAAACCTTTTGCCATCATTGCAAGGACCATAAAAGGGAAAGGCGTTTCCTTTATGGAAAATGAATTCGGTTGGCATGGCAAAGCGCCCAATGAAGAGCAGTTCAAACAGGCGTTAGAGGAACTGGAGAAACTGGGAGGTGAACTGTGATGGCAGAAAAAATGGCAACGAGACAGGCTTATGGGAACGCGCTGGCGGCCCTTGGGGCAAAAGATAAAAATATAGTCGTCCTGGATGCGGATCTTTCCGGCTCTACCATGACAAAGGTATTTGCTAAAGAGTTTCCGGAACGGTTTTTTAACGTAGGCATTGCGGAGCAGAACTTATACGGCATCGCGGCGGGCATGGCCCTCTCCGGAAAAACGGTGTTTGCCAGCACATTTGCCATCTTTGCTGCGGGAAGAGCCTTTGAAATCATCCGGAACAGCATCGGCTATACCCATGCAAATGTGAAAATTTGCGCCACCCATGCAGGGATCACCGTGGGAGAGGACGGAGGAAGCCACCAGGCCATTGAGGATATTACTTTGATGCGTTCCATTCCCGGAATGACTGTGCTCAATCCTTCCGACGGCGTGTCTGCCGGCAAATTGATCGAAAAGGCGGCGGCGATGCACGGTCCCGTTTATGTGAGGCTGGGAAGAGCGGCCGTCCCCATTCTCTATGAAGAGGATTCGGACTTTGAGATAGGAAAAGCCGTAACGCTTCGAGAAGGCTCCGATTATACCATTATTGCCACAGGCATCATGGTCAATGAAGCCTTGACAGCGGCGGAGGATCTAGAAAAGCAAGGGCTATCCATCCGGGTTATCGATATGCACACTATTAAACCCGTTGACGAGGAGGCCATCGTAAAAGCGGCGCAAGAGACAAAAGGCATTGTCACCGCAGAAGAACATACCGTGCTTGGCGGCCTCGGAAGCTGCGTTGCCGAGGTTCTGGCGAAAAAGCATCCTGCTCCCATGGAGTTCGTAGGGATACAGGACGTTTTCGGCCAGTCGGGAAAGCCGGATGAGTTGATGAAAGCATACAATCTGACGGCAGCGGACATTGTCCTTGCGGTAGAAAGGCTTAAAAATCGTTAAGAGGACAGGGAAGGCAACAAGCCCGATTCTATTCTAATCGTGATTTATATATAATAGATTTAATAAAAGATATTAAGAGGGCCAGACCCTTTTAGACGGGAGAAGTACACAGTGCCTCTCCCTATTTTTAGGAGAGACAAATTTATGGTTACAGATATACGAAGAGTTACCGCCGGGCCGGGGGGAGAAGTCCTTCTTATTATAGGTTCCGAAAAGGCAGCCGCATATGATGCGGGCATGGCTTATTGTGCCGCCGGGCTGGTTGAAAACATACAACGTGAATTGAAGGGAAGGCCTCTGGACTATGTGTTGTTATCCCATACCCATTATGATCATTTGGGAGGAGTTCCCTATTTGAGGCAGCAATGGCCCGAGTTGACAGTTTTCGGCGCCGAGCACGGTAAAAATGTGCTGGAGCGTTCCGGCGCGCTTAAGGCCATTCGAGATCTTGCAACGAATGCGGCAAAGAAATATTCAAATGTGGACAAACTGGATCCGGATTACCGGGATGAAGATTTGAAAATTGACCGGGCCGCGGGAAACGGGGATACGATTTCCCTGGGAGATCGAACAATTCGAGTTTATGAAACAAAAGGTCACACTAACTGCTCCTTGTCTTTTTTCATTGAAGAGGACAGCATCCTTTTAGCAAGCGAGAGCACTGGCGTTTATGCAGGCGGCGGTGAGGTAATTCCTTCGCTGCTGACCAGTTACCGGGATGTTGTAGACTCAATTGAAATCTGTAGAGCTGTACAGGCAAAGTACATTTTCTCCCCTCATTCCCTTTTGGTGGAGGATATAGCCGCAGAGAGATATTGGGATCTCTGCAGGTCTGCCGTGGATGAGTTTAGAGATCTCACTTTGGAGCTTCACAGGAAAGGAGCTTCCGAGGAAGAGATCCTGGAGCGTCAAAAGAAACGATGGTGGATACCCTATTGCAGAGACGAACAACCTTCGGCCGCATTCGAAATCAACACCAGAGCCGGGATTGCCGCTATTTTGAGAGAATTTTAAGAAGACAGCTCCCGGGGGTTCTGTTTCTGTGTAGAGAGCTTATTTTATGCTTTCGATTAACACATCGAAATAATGTTCCCTGGAGAATGCAAAAAGCCCCATTATACCTGCGTAGCGACCCAATTCTGATTTCAGTATCTTGGGTGTGAAAAGGCTGTACGTGTTGATGATTTTACGAATGGTCTCGATGAATGTATCATAAAACGCTGCGTATTCTCCGCCTATAATTACAGTATCGATGGAGAGCAGATTTGCAATGTTAGAAATTGTGCAACCAAGTTCGACGGCGATATCCTCTAAATGCTTCATCAAATAAGGGTTTTTTTCTCCATAGGCTTCCTTGATATCCTCGAAGTCTGGTATCTCGTCTTCATGCATTGATACGCTCTTTTTTTTGATATTTCCTTTCATTTTTTTTAACAAGGAATCTATATAAACACTTTTTTCTAATGAAGTTCCGTTGACAAGCTTCCCGGGATCCACATTATTAAAAATCTCACCGGCAGAATTAAACCGGCCTTCAAACAGTTTCGAATCAAGGATGAGACCTGCTCCGATTCCCGTTCCGCAGCTGATATAAAGGATATTTTGAGAATTTCTTCCTGCGCCATAGCATAATTCACCATATGCAGCCATATTTACGTCATTCTTTAGTAATGTATTGCAGGTTTTATGAACTGGAACATATATTATTGATGGGTCGCGTAACCTCCGGCGTCGGGGGAACGATTCTTGTGGAGGAGGCAAAAAAGGTTCTGAGAGAAGAGTATCCCCATGTGCTGGAGAAAGTAAATCTGGCGCTTCCCGATGAAAAGAGCAGAAGAGTAGGACAGAGCATCGCTGCTGCCAGTCTTCCGGAAGTAAAGGAGAAATAAGCATGAGTATATTCACAAATGACAGGATTTTTATTCCCGACAATGGAGATGTCACACAAGCAATAAAAAAGACGACACATCTTGCAATTGCTGCGCATCAGGATGATGTGGAGATTATGGCGCAACATGGTATATTGGAATGTTTCGGACAAAAAGATGCACATTTCTCCGCGGTTGTGATAACCGATGGAGCAGGGAGTCCAAGAACCGGAATTTATGAGGCCTATAATGATGAAGAAATGAAAAACGTACGGCTGAGAGAGCAGAAAAAAGCGGCTATTATCGGCGAGTATGCAGCTCTTTTTCTCTTAAAATATCCCAGCGCTGTTCTTAAAGATGCAAAGGAAAGAAGAGTGATCGATGACCTAAAGGAGATATTATTGGAAACCAGACCTAAAATCGTTTACACTCATAATCCGGCTGACAAGCATGAAACCCATGTGGCTGCCAGTTTAAGAACGTTGGCGGCCCTTAGGGAGATTTCGACGGAATACGTTCCCGAAAGGGTATTGGGCTGCGAGGTGTGGAGGAATCTTGATTGGGTTAATGATGATGAAAAAACTGTACTCGATATATCGGACCGGCCAGCATTAAAGGCCGCATTGCTCGGTGTTTTTGACTCTCAAATCGAGGGCGGGAAGCGCTATGATCTTGCTTCTTTGGGAAGGTATTGTGCCAATGCAACTTTTTATGAATCTCACGATACAGACAGAATGACAGCTGCCTGCTACGCAATAGATCTTACCCCGCTTGTAAAAGAAGGAGATGTTACGGCATATATAAAAAGTTATATTGATCGTTTTTCAAGGAACGTTGAGAAAATGATTAATAAGCTGGAAGGAAAAACACCGAGTGCTTATTAATAAATAGTTCTCCTCGATTAAGTGATAGTGACAAGGCTTGACAGCAAGAAAACAGACCCTGTACATGATGGGTCTGTTTTCGTTCATTATTTGCAAAATTAAGCGCGTAACATTTGATTAGATTTCTGATAAGGCTTCCTCGTCCGCTACTACGATAAGATTCGGGTGAAGCTGCAGGATAGAGCCGGGTACCTTAGGCGTGATGGGGCCGTATAATACCTGCTTAAGAATGGATGCTTTGGCCTTTCCGTTGACGCAGAACAATAAGGTTCTCGCTTTCATAATGGCGCCCATTCCCATGGTAAGTGCGTGCCTTGGCACATCGTCCTCATGGTCGAAGAACCGAGAGTTCGCTTTGATAGTGCTTTCATCTAGCCGCACACAGTGGCTTTCCTTTCTAAAAACGTCGTTGGGTTCATTGAAACCGATATGGCCATCCAAGCCCAGTCCTAATAGCTGGAGATCAATGCCCCCCAAGGATTCAATGAGGAGGTCGTAATTATGACACTCCTGATCCGGATCATCAGCCATGCCGTTGGGCAGATGGGTATTTTCTTCGGCGATGTTGATGTGATCAAAGAGATTGGTTTTCATATAGTAGTGATAGCTATAGGAGTTGGAAGGATGCAGCCCCAAGTACTCATCCAAGTTAACGGTTCTAGTTTTCGAAAAGTCCAAATCTCCTTGGCGATAACGGGAAACCAGTTCCTCGTACAATCCGAGCATAGTTGATCCCGTGGCCAAGCCAAGCACGCTGTCCTCCTTTTGAATCACTTGGGCAGCGATGATATTGGCGGCTTTGCGACTCATGTCTTTGTAATCTTTTGTCCTGATTAATTTCATAAGGTTCACCTTCGTTCTTAAAAAATGTTAAAAAAGAATTTCAGGGTATTTGCCCTCATTCTGCATAGATTGAATGGCAGCTGCAACAGCAGGCAGATCTTCCTTGTATGTGACGCCGTACCATTTGTCCTTGGAATGCAGCACCTTTACGGTAGCTTTTTTATTTCGTAACAATTCATTTACGATCTGTGGTAAAAGATATTCTCCTTTCATGGGATTTTCCTTCAAAGTCCGTTCAAGAAAAGCGGGAAAACCGGCTTCCAGCTCCAAAAGGATTCCTTTGGAAAAGCCCCAAAGGTTCATGGAGACCATGGTGCCCGGCTCGATTCTTGACCAGGTTTTGCCGTCGTCTTCCGTATACTCGATTAAATCGCCATGTTTTTCAATGCGAAGCCGTTCGTCAACAGTGGTTAAAAAGCCGCCGTCCGTCTGGCATACGCCTCTGGTCACATAACCGTTTTCAGTCAGCGTGTTTTCAATAAGGTAACCGACCATGGAAAATCGATACAACGCATCGTCCTGCTGCGTGAGCAGATGATGGTAGATCACCTGAAAAGCATCTTTGCCATAATAGTCGTCGGCGTTGATAACGGCGAAAGGCCCGTTCAGAACGTCTTTTGCACAAAGAACGGCATGACCCGTTCCCCAGGGTTTTACTCTACCTTCCGGAACCGTATAACCCGGCGGAAGTTTATCCAGTTCCTGATAGACATATTTAACTTCCATGTGGCGGGAGACCGGATCTCCGATTAGAGCTCGAAAATCCGCATCTATTTCCTTCTTGATAATAAAGACTACCTTCTTGAATCCTGCTTCCATCGCATCGTAAAGGGAAAATTTAATGATTGGCTCGCCGTTCTTTCCGACGGGGGCAAGCTGTTTTAATCCGCCGAAACGGCTGCCTATGCCGGCGGCCATGATGACGAGCGCAGGCTTATGATTCATAACAATTCTCCTTTAAAACGTTACATTTGTTTCATTATAACGCGGGTACGCCGCCCCCCGCAAGGGAATCTTCCTTCCCCGCGGGAGTGCCGATGCTCGAGGCGCCAGATTATTTTAATTGCAATCCGATACTTTTTATATCAAAAAAGTCGAGTAATCATCAAAAGTATTTGCTATTATGAGAACAAGAGAAAGGAAAGAGATCATGCTATATGAATTGAACCATGTAATCGATTATATTGAAGAGAATTTAACGGAGGATCTGTCCCTGGAAGCCATCTCTCAATATGCTAAAGTTTCCGACTATCACTTCCGAAAGATATTTTATTACATTTCAGGTATGACGCTAAGTGAGTATATTAAGAATCGCAGGCTGTCGGAAGCAAATAAAGATCTGTTACGTGGCGAAAAAGTAACGGTTGTCGCTTATAAATATGGCTATGAATCCGTGGATGGTTTTACGCGCGCATTTAAAAAATGGAGCGGTTTCTTGCCATCAGACGTAATGAAAAAAGGCGTGAGCAAATCCTTTCCAAAGTTTTCATTTGTAATAAGCATCAAAGGAGGAAATGTTATGGAGTTTAGAATAGAAGAGAAACCGGCGTTTTATTTAGCAGGAGTAAGCAGACGTGTGCCCATGCAATTTGAAGGTATAAATAATGAAATCGTAAAGCTGGCGCAAAGCATAACAGAGGAACAAAGAGAAGAGATGCATGCCCTTCAAAATATGGAGCCGTGTGAAATTGTAAATGCATCGTACGATGCGGATGAAAACTTCCTAAAAGAAGAAGGGGAACTTACTCACCTGATCGGTGTTTTAACCACAGAAAGCCAAGTGAGCGACCAACTGGACCTAGTACCCGTGGAAGCTTGCACCTGGGCCGTATTCCCCAATGAAGGACCCTTTCCTTCAACGCTGCAGGAAACAATGGCCAAGGTATATTCGGAATGGCTCCCTTCATCGGATTACGAAGTCATTAACGCTCCCACGTTCTCTTTTACCAAAATGGATGAGAGTAAAAAGGATTACGCCTACAGTGAAATTTGGATCCCTGTCCGCAGGAAATAAGAAGAGAGAAGCTTCATTAGAAGCAGGCAGGTCTCTTTCGATGTGCTTGCACTGACGTTCTCGGCGGCAAAATGCGAGATCAACTAAAATGCCCGACTGAATTTATTTTAGTTGATTTTTGCCCGGCAGAAAGGCCAAAATATAACTTCTAATACAAGAAAATCAACTAAAAATAAAAATATCTCATAAATAGTTGACTTTTTCATGAGAAAGTCGACTAAAATAAAGAAATTTTATAAAAATAGATGATTTTCTGTTTTTTCAGCAGGGGGAAATTACATTTATAGTAAAAATGTCAGCTAAAAAACCTAGTTTTACTAAAATTAGTTTACTTAGATCCCCTTGTCAAGGTTGTGAGAATCGGTCAAGCATTTTGCAGAGGTTGATGCAGAGGTTGATGCAGAGGTTGATGCGGGAGCAAGGTTGATGCAGAGGTTGATGTTGATATTGATATTGACATTAAGGAGGTAAGGTCATGGCGTTTGATTACAAGAAAGAGTATTCCCAATTTTATAGCCCGCCTAAAACTCCCGTTATTGTAACGGTACCGGAGATGAATTTTCTCGCGGTTTGCGGAAAAGGAGACCCCAATGAGGAAGGCGGGGAATACGACAGAGCTGTGCAACTACTTTATGGCGTAGCGTACACCATTAAAATGAGCCATAAGAGCAGTTATAAAATCGAAGGCTTCTTCGAATATGTGGTGCCGCCATTAGAAGGACTGTGGTGGCAGGAGGGAGTTAAAGGCGTTGACTACTCTCGAAAGGACAGTTTCAGTTGGATTTCCATGATCCGTTTGCCCGATTTTGTGCAAAAGCAGGATTTTGAATGGGCTATTACGGAGGCTGCAAGGAAAAAGAAAATGGACTTTTCCCCGGTGCAGTTTTTCACCTATGACGAAGGGACGTGCGTGCAATGCATGCATCTGGGACCCTATGACGATGAACCCGCCACCGTTCACATGATGGAGCAATATGCCAAGGAGAACGGGTACGCCATCGATATTAATGATAAACGCCATCATCATGAGATTTATTTGAGCGATCCCCGTAAGACAGATGCCTCCAAATTGAAAACTATTATCCGTCATCCGGTGCGAAAACTATAGCGAGTAAGCGCTGTATTTGCATGTTCCCCTGTGATTCCTCAACAACAAATGCGCTAGCTGTGGTATAATTAAGAACACATATACGCATCTTTTGTGAATTTTTGGAAGAGTTTATTGCGCATCTTTTACGCATTTTTGGAGGAGTTTATGAAGCTAATTCGAAATATTCCGTTTGTTATATGGTTTTACGGGTTCCTGGCCAGCATCGAGCCCATTAAGAAAAGCATAAAAAAATACAGAGAAGAAGGCAATCGGGAAATGGAACGGGCTGAAATCCGAAGGGCCGAAGATGCTTGGGGTCAGGCTCTCGTGAAAAAAGCCGGTATTGATCTCAGGGTGTCCTTTTCAGAATCGCTGCCGGAAGGTCCCGTGGTCTTTGTATCCAACCATCAGAGCTACTGGGATATACCGGTGTTTTTTGCCGCTGTCCGGGACAGGCAGATCGGTTTCGTAGCGAAGGAGAGTCTGCGAAAGGTGCCAAAATTTGGATCCTGGATTGCAGACGTACGCAGCGTTTTTATTAAAAGGGACGATGCCAGGGCATCTCTCAGGGCCATTGAAGAAGGCGTCGAGCTTTTGAAACAGGGATATTCTCTTGTTATCTTTCCCGAAGGAACCAGAAGCAGAGGCGGTGAAATGAAAGAATTTAAAAAAGGCAGCCTCAGGCTGGCCGTGAAGGCCGAGGTGCCGGTCGTTCCCGTTACCCTGAACGGAACGTATCACGCTTTTGAAGAGAAGGGATATGTTTCTCCCGCGAGAGTTGATTTCGTCGTCCATCCTCCAATCCACACAAAAGGATTGTCGCGGAAGGAGGCTGCGGATCTGGCGGCGCAGGTAGAGGATATCGTCCGGGCAGGGTTGAACAATCAAGATTGAACTATGTAATGAACAATGACTGAATGAACTATGGCTGACCAATGGTTGACTGAACAAGGACTGAACAATGGCCAACCAAGGATTAAACTATGACTGAACTATGGCCAACCAATGGTTGACTAAACAGGGACTGAACAATGGCTAACCAATGATTAAACTATGACTGGACAATAGAATAAAGAAAAATAGGCCTTCTTGCACTGGATTTAGCTTTGAGTGGGCCTATTTTCTTCTGTCGGGGGCTGAATTTAAAGCTGCAAAGGTCGATAGATAGGTCTAAAATCAGTTAGATGGCTGTGATGTAACCCTACTTTTCTTGATTTTATAGGCCTAATTGCACTTGGCTTGGCCTGATTTAAACCTATTTCCTACGATTGAAAGCGAAATTCCAGCTATATTCTGCCGTTTTTAGGTTTATTATTGTTGTATTTGCCGTCGGGTAACCCTATTATTGTTGTTAACATTTAATAGCTGCCTGTTAATTTTTTTCATATGACAAGAGGATGCAAGAGTATGAAAAGAAAGCGGATGACAAGAGGAAGTACCTTATTATTGGATTTAATGTCAACGCCGGAATATTTTTGACTGAAACGCCGGTTAATAATTGACCCAATCGCCGGTCTTCAATCGCCGGAATTTGTTTGGCCGGTTTTCCGTTGCGCCGGATCATCCTCTGCCGGAATATCGGCCGGAGGCACAACCCTGATGCCGCTTTTTAACCTGTCTTTCAGTCTATAGCTCTCACCCCTTATGTTTATGATATGTGCATGATGAAGCAATCTGTCCAGCATAGCTGTAGCTATTACTGTATCGTTCATCAGTTCGCCCCAGTCGCCGAAGTATTTGTTACTGGTAAGTATTATGCTGCCGTTTTCATACCTCGCGCATATGACGCGAAAGAATAACTCCGCCGAGTCACGATCCAGCTGCATGTATCCTGCTTCATCGATAACCAGTATGTCCGGCCGGGTATATATACGCCACCTGCGTTCCAGCCTGCCTTGCTGTTCTGCGTTTTTCAGATCCGCTATGAGATACGCTAAGCTGACGTAATATACTGTCATACCGGACCTTAGCGCCTGCATGGCGAGTCCAACCGCAAGATGGGTTTTCCCAACACCGGGAGGGCCTAAAAAAATGACATTTTCCTTCCTTGCCACAAAGGCAAGCGTCGATAACTCTTTGATTTGTCTCACATCTATGCTGGGTTGAAAGCCAAAATCAAACTCCTCCAGCGTTTTTCTATGCGGCAGCCGTGACAGCTTAATTCTCGTTTCCTCGCTGCGCCGCTTTTTCTCCTGCAGCTCTGCTCCCAAAAGTTCGTTTAAGAACGACAGATAAGTAGCATCTTTATGCAGTGCATCTTCAATCTTCGCATCTAAAAGTTCACAAGCCGTATTCAGCCCAAGCTCAGACAGAATATTGCGGGTATGCTCCAGTTCAACCATTGGATATCACCCCTGCCAGAGCATCGTACACGCTTAAAGGCCGTATCTCTACTGCTTCTGTTTCCTTCTTCCTGGCAAAGGGAAGGGGTACTGCTATACCGCCTTTTTCTGCAAGACCCTGGTACTGGCCTTTCAGCCATACGATCCTGCCTGATGTATGCTCTACTTTGTGTCGTGCTACTCTTACCTCCCCATAATATGCTTCAAAGAAATCACCGCAGATTCTCACCCGCACTTCCCGGCCGCTGTACTGCCAGGGGACACCGTATTTTGCTCCATCATAACTTACAAATCCTTCCCTTGTTACTTTCCTTGTTTCCCACCTGTATGTATCGCGAAACGATTTGTCCGGCAAAGGCAGAAGGGGTTCTCTGCTTAGGGCTTCAAGCGGGATTTTTCCGGTAGTTCCATGCGTTTTGCTGTCTACCTTCTTGCACCATTCAAGCGCTTGTGTGTTTAAATCATGCAGATCCTTAAACTGCCTTCCCGGTAGAAAATTATCCTTCACATAGTCCACCAGGCGTTCCACTTTCCCCTTTGTCTGAGGTCTTCTTGCCCGACATACCTTCGGGACAAACCCCATGTCTGCAGCAAAGTCTTCAAACCGGCTGTTCCATATCGGCTTTCCTGCTTCCATGCCGTGTATTACCGTCTTCATCCTGTCAGTCAGAACGATTTCCGGAACACCACCGTAATATTCAAAGGCATTTACCATGCATCTCAGAAGGCTGTACAAGTCACAGCGTTTCGTGAATTCAACATACTTGGCTCTTGAATGACTCATGATCATTGTGAAAACCGGGGTTTTATGGACATGCCCCATCTCATCTATGTAGCAGCTAATCCCCCAGTCCATCTGCGCCTGCTTCCCGGGCAGCGTTTCATACCTTCGCACCGCCGGGGCGCTCTTCGCAGGCCGGAACGGTTTTACATAGTCCTTGATAATGGTGATGCCGCCGGTATAGCCCTTATCCTGCAGCCTTTCATGAATTACAACGCAGTTAAATATCCCACTCTTCAGCATTTCATGAATCTCCGGTTTGAAAGGGTCCAGCTTGGATGGCTTTTTTCTTCCCTTGAGCCCATGCTCTGCTCTTGGTTGGTTCATATACTTCTTTGCTGTGTTTTTCGATATGCCAAGTTCTTTCCCAATGGCATATGCGCTCTTTCCTTTTTGTGCTTTTTCGCGTATCATGTTTATTAGCCCACTCCTTATCATGCGGTTATCCTCCCATAAAAGTATTGCTCATACTCTTATGGTAACCGTTTGGTTTGGTGTGGGTCAATTTTTCCCCGGCGATCTGAGGTCAATTATATCCCGGCGGTGACATTAATATTGATTGACGCGTATTAATGGATAATGATTGATGCCTATCAATGGACGACGAGTGACTCCTGTCATCGGACAACGATGGCGCCTATCAATGGATAATGATTGAGGCTTATCAATGGACAACGATTGACTCTTATCATTGGATAAGCGAATTGATGCCGTATCAATGGACGACGAGTGACTTCTGTCATTAGATAGCAATTGATTCCTGTCAATAGACAATATAAGAATAAGGAAGTTGTAAAGAAAAACGCCACATTAAAAAACGCCACATTAATACATTAATTTGAATTTGATATCGTTAAACAAAATGTTTTTATTGCAAAAAACGTTTTATATGGTATACTAAATAGGCATTGAATTCAGCACAATAAGATGAACTCGTGCTCCTTGCCTTGGAGACCAAGGCCATTTAGTCCATAAGGAGGTGAAAAGAATGACCAACTACGAAGTCATGTTCATAATCGAGGCTACTTTGGAAGACAGCGAAAAAGAAGCCGCTATAGAGATGGTTAAAGAAGTGATCTATGCCGGCGGTGAAGTCGGAAAAGTAGACGTTTGGGGAATGAGAAAACTCGCGTATCCCATCGAGAAAAAGAGCGAAGGATACTATGTGGTTATCGAGTTTAAAGCAAATTCCGATCTCCCCAAAGAACTCGACAGAAGACTCAAAATTTCTGATAACATCATCAGACACATCATCATCAACAAAGATCAAAAATAATACCGCAAGGTTTACACAAGCGTCATAACCCGCACCGGAGCCAATATTAAGCAAAGGTTATACCGCTGGTATTGGTATATGATGAACAAGGAGAAACAGGATGAACAATGTAGTACTGATTGGTCGTCTGACCAAGGATCCGGAACTCAGATACATCCCTCAAAGCGAAACTGCCGTTGCAAGCTTTACTCTAGCAGTTGACCGGCCTATGGCCAAGGAAAAGACAGCCGATTTTATCCGGATTGTCGCTTTTGGAAAGACGGCGGAACTATGTGAGAGGTATTTGGCAAAAGGACGCCTTGTAGGTATTCAGGGGAGGATTCAAACCGGAAGCTACAAGACACAGAGCGGGGAAACCCGTTATACTACAGACGTCTACGCGGAAAGAGTGGAGTTTTTAGACTGGGGCGACAAAGCGGGATTGAAAGATTCCGATCATAGACAGGCACCCCAGATTCCGGAAGGCTTCCAGGCTCTGGATGAGGATGATGACGACATTCCGTTCTAGAAAGGAGGACGAACAAAATGTTTGAGAAAAAGCGCGGCATGAGAAGAAAAAAGGTATGCCAGTTTTGTGCAGATAAAGCAGAAGTTATCGATTACAAAGACGTTGACAAGCTGAGAAAATATGTCACAGACAGAGGTAAGATCCTGCCCAAGAGAATTACAGGAAATTGCGCTGTCCACCAGAGAGCTGTCACTACAGCTATCAAGAGAGCAAGAATTGTTGCCTTGCTCCCCTACACAGCAGACTAAACAAAACAACAGACCAAACAAAACAAAAAAGATGTGGCGAAGACCGCAGTTTGCAATAAAAAAGCAGCAAAAACCGAAAGGCGCAAGCGTTTCGGTTTTTTAACATTTTTGAGATTGCAGTGCAACTTGATGATTCGATGCTACTGTGATATAATCTAGTCTCTAATAGCTTTCATCGCCACCCACTCAAACAGGGCGACCAAAAGAGAGGATCAATCGAATCTCCCGAAAAGCAGGCTTTGAATCTCTCACAGATTGACCTTCGTACAAGGAAAGCGAGATTTATTCATATGGCAAGTAAATTTATTAAAAAATTAGTAGGCCCTTATCTGAAAGCCGGAACCATAACTTTGTTCCTTTTCGCACTGGGTCTCTTATATTTTAATACCTATGTAGGTATAAGCGCTCTGGCGATAACAATAATTTTAGTATTTTATTACCGGAAAGTAACAGACAAAAGAACGGATATTTTTGAAGAATATGCCAAAGCGGTGACGGACAATCTGGAGGATACGATTCGTCATTTCGTCTATAAGAATCCGTTTCCCCTCTGCATGATTGACGCGCAGGAAAACCTGCTGTGGTTTAACGACAAGTTCCAGGAGATCTTCGAAGACGCAGAGATGTTGAATTCCTCCATTACAGAGCTGTCAGGACTGCGGTATGCGGATTTGGCCAGCCCAAAAGCCAGCGAGCGGCATGTTTTATCCAATCACAAGAATAAGATCTACCGCATTCTTCCTTCTCCCATGGACGGGAAAAAGAACGGCAACATCATGCTTTACTGGCTTGATGTTACCAACATGGAGAATCTGAAGACTCTGTACAATGAAGAGAAGATTTGCTACGCCTATATCAACATCGACAATTACGACGAATTGATTTCCGCCGCTTCCGACGAGAAAAAGGGAATGATTACCGCCCAGATTGAAAGTATCATCCGTCAATGGGCATCAAGGATGTGCGCCACCATGGTGCGCTACAAGAGCGGAAAATATTTCATCGTCTTTGAACAGAAATACCTTGAAAAAATCGAAAGCTCCAAGTTTGTCATTCTGGACGAGGTCCGGGCCGTGGAAACGGAAGGGGATTTCCCGCCTTCGCTTTCTATCGGCGTAG
This sequence comes from Anaerovoracaceae bacterium, assembly GCA_050953365.1. Classification (GTDB taxonomy): domain Bacteria; phylum Bacillota; class Clostridia; order Peptostreptococcales; family Anaerovoracaceae; genus UBA1426. The sequence continues at coordinate 87,493 of JBMNMN010000006.1, forward strand.
GCGTGGGCGGCAAGACCTTGGTTGAGCTGGACGAATACGCATTGGCTGCCTTGGATCTGGCTCTCGGACGTGGAGGTGACCAGGCGGTTGTTAAGAGAAAGAGCCGCATCGAATATTACGGCGGCAGACTGCAGACCGTAGAGAAGCGCAATAAGGGGAAATCCAGAATCATGGCTCATGCCCTGCGCCAGATGATCGACCAGGCGGGCAAAGTGGTTATCATGGGGCATAAGAATCCGGATATGGACTGCTTCGGAGCCGCTCTCGGCATCAGCCGGATGGTCATCAACCGCAATAAGGAAGGCGCCATCGTCCTTCGGGGACACAGCAACGCCATCAGCAAGGTGTATAAGAGCGTTCTGGAATCGGGGCAGCATCGGTTCATCACTCCGGAAGAGGCCAGAGCCATAGTGGATAAGGATACTCTGGTTGTAGTTGTAGACGCCCATCGTCCTTCTTTGCTTGAAGCTCCGGAGATTCTGTCCATGACGGATAAGATCGTAGTTATCGATCACCATCGGAAAGCGGAGGACAGCATCGACAATGCTACCCTCACTTATATGGAAGCTTATGCATCATCCACCTCCGAGCTGGTAGCGGAGATTCTCCAATATATAGGGGACGGAAAGAGAACAATTGAAAAATTGGAGGCAGAGGCACTGCTTGCGGGCATTACGGTAGACACCAAGAGCTTCTCCATCAAAACGGGGGCCCGTACCTTTGAAGCGGCTTCCTGGCTCAGGCGTAACGGCGCGGACACAGCTAATGTAAGGCAGTTTTTCCAGACGGATATGGACTCTTTCAAGTTGAAAGCCACCATTATTGCCGATGCGGAAATCATAGCCGACGGCATTGCTCTTTCCGTATGTGAAGGACAGCATCCCAATGTGCAGGTCCTCGTTTCTCAGGCTGCCGATGAGCTTTTGAACATTCAGGGCATTCGGGCGAGTTTCGTAGTAGGAAGCAGCGATGCTGGGGTCACCGTAGTTAGCGCCCGCTCCCTGGGAGAGATCAACGTGCAGACCATTATGGAGAAATTGGGAGGCGGAGGGCATCATTCCACCGCAGGGACCCAGACCAACCAGCCTGTTGAAGAGACGGTTGAAGAATTAAAGGAACTGATTCGCACAATTGATAGAAATGGAGGGCTATAAATATGAAAGTGATATTGCTCCAGGATGTAAAGGGTCTCGGCAAGGCCAACACCGTGGCCAACGTCAGCGACGGCTATGCGAGAAACTTTTTGATACCGAAAGGCCTTGTTAAAGAAGCAACCCCTGCAAACATGCGGGAATTGGAACGAATACAGGCAGAAAACGCTGCCAGGAGGGCGGAAAGCTTTGAGGCGGCTCAGGCCCTGGCGAAACGAATCGCAATGCTTCGGGTCACCATTAAAAGCAAGGGGGGCGAAAGCGGAAGGCTCTTTGGATCCATCACGGCGAAGGATATTGCCGACAGCCTGAAGGAGCAGCATGATATTGAAATCGACAAAAAGAAATTTGTCCTCGAAGCTCCGATAAAGCAGATGGGGGAACATGCAGTAGAAATCAAGCTCTTTACAGACGTCACAGCAAAGCTCAGAGTAATCGTTGAATAACCTGCCTGCTCCAAGGCTAGAACACTTGAGGTAAAGAGATATGAATCAGATGGAACGGATCCCTCCTCATAGCGATGACGCGGAAAAATCCGTATTGGGGTCTATCATATTAGACAAGGAAGCTCTTTTTGAAGTGCTGGAAATTCTCAGCGCAGAGGATTTCTACAGCGAAATGCACCGGGAGATCTATCAAGCGGTCGTAGCCCTATACAGGAAGGGCGAGTCCGTAGACATGCTCACGGTCTCCGAAGAGCTGAAAAAGAGGAATAGCCTGGAGATGGTCGGCGGCAGAAGCTATATTGCCCAACTGTCCTCCATGGTTCCCTCCACTGCTAACGCGGCTCAATACGCCAAAATTGTCGGCGAGAAAGCCCTGCTGAGGCGTCTCATCAACGCCTCCTCCGAAATCATGGAGCAGGCCTATCAGGAAAAATTGGCACCGGAGCAGATAATGGACCAGGCCGAGCAGGCTGTGTTTCAAATTGCCCAAACCCGGCAGAAACGTGACTTTGAAGCTCTGAAAGATATACTTTATACCAACCTGAACCGTATTGATGAGGTTGCCAAGCTGGAAGGAGGGCTTACCGGCCTTACCACCGGTTTTAGCAGTCTCGATAAGCAGACGTCCGGCTTGCAAAAATCGGATCTGATTATTGTTGCGGCAAGACCCAGTATGGGGAAAACCGCTTTCGCGCTTAATATTGCTCAGCAGGCTGCGTTGAAGGGAGATGCCAGCGTACTCATCTTCAGCTTGGAAATGTCCAAAGAACAGCTTGGCCAGCGGCTCCTTTCCATGGAAGCCAAAGTTGAAATGCAGAAGTTGAAAACAGGCAGCCTGGAACGCGCCGACTGGGATCAAATCTACTCGGCCATCGATAAACTGTCGGCAGCGAAGATTTACATAGACGATACTCCCGGAATCAGCGTTCTGGAGATTAAAAATAAAAGCCGCCGCCTAAAAGCGGAAAAGGGCCTGGATCTCATCGTTATCGACTACCTTCAGCTCATGTCTATCGAGGGCAAAGTGGAGAGCAGACAGCAGGAAATCAGCGCCCTGTCCAGATACTTGAAGCAGCTTGCCAGGGAGATGGAATGTCCGGTTATCGTACTTTCCCAGCTGTCTCGCGCTCCCGAACAGCGATCGGATCACAGACCCGTGCTTTCCGACCTTAGAGAATCCGGCTCCATCGAGCAGGATGCGGATATCGTAATGTTCCTCTATCGGGATGAATACTATAATCCTGAAACAGATAAGCCGAACATCTGCGAGATAAACATTGCCAAGCACCGTAGCGGACCTACCGGCACCGTTGAGGTTACGTGGTTAGGAAAGTATACGAGGTTTGTGGATAGAAGTTATATAACCGAGTCGTTTTTAAAGGGCGGGGAGGTGTTGTTATGATTACTAAGCGTATGAGCATGGACGAAATTTTGGATCTGGATGACAGAATGGCCGATATTCTTGCATCCTACGGTCTGGATTGCCAGAACTGTTCCGGAGCCCAGAACGAAACATTGGAGGAGGCGGCAAAGGGTCACGGAGTAGTATTAGACGATCTGATCGAAAAACTCAACGAAGCGCTGAAAGACTGAAAAAACACTGTGAAGTGCGGAGCAGGTGGAAATGAATTTTAAACGGGAAAAAATCAACAACTATTATTTACACGATACGGCAGTGGAAAATGTATTCATCAACGAATTTCTTCCTGTGGCTCCCGGGGATTTCGTCAGGGTATTTTTGTTTGCCCTGATGTATGCGGAAATTGGCGTATCCATAAACAATGAGAGCATAGCAAAACAGCTGTCCATGCCGGTGGAGGACGTTTTGAAGGCGTGGACTTTTTGGGAGGGAAAGGGCGTTATCCGGAAACACTATCAGGATCCCGCCGACAAGCTTCACTACAAGGTGGAGTTTGTCAATCTTAAGGAGCAGATTTACGGCAACGGAAAGGCAAAAAATAACAAAAGTCAGTTACCTGCCAATTTGCAAGGAGTTATGAGCGACAAAGAGTTGAAGCACATGTACAGCCGGATCGAGCAGATCACGGGTCGCCTTCTCCAAGGCAAGGAGCCGGTAACTATTCTGAACTGGATTCGGGATTATGAATTATCCCCGGAATACATTATTTTTGCCTATGAATACTGTACGAAGAATCGAAACAACAGCAGGATGAACTATGTGGGCGCCGTTGTGAAAGAGTGGGCAGGAAAAGGACTAAAGACCGTAGCTGACATCCAGTTCCATCTTCAGGAGACGGACAACCGCCATTATCTATATAAAAGAGTGATGAAGGCGTTGGGCTTTATGCGCAATCCTACGGAGGAAGAAAAGCGCATTATGGACACCTGGTTTGACGATTATTCGCTGGATATCGACCAAGTTCTGGAAGCTTGCAAAAAAACAAGCGGTATTTCCAATCCCAACATCAATTACGTGAACACCGTGTTGACCTCAAAAAACAAACCTGCCGCCGGCGGGCAAAAAGAAAGTACGGGGGACAGCCTGATTGCTTTGGTGATGCGATCTTATGAAGAAGACCGCCTCACCAACGAAGCTGCGGCGGAAGAGAGGCGAAAAGAGGTTTATAAAGCGGTACCCCGGATTCGTGAAATAGAAGAAGAGACTCGCAAAATCAGCATGGAAATTTCAAAACTCATGCTGTCCCAGGGGTCGGAAGCCAGAACCAAGATCAAGGAATTAAAACGTCGTGCCGACACGCTTGCCGATGAAAAGTCTTACCTTCTGACCGACAATAACTTCCAAATTAATTACATGGAAATATGGTATACTTGTCCTCAATGCAAGGATATGGGGATTTTAGACAGCGGGGCCAGATGTCCCTGCTTTGCCGTCAAGCTCGACCGATTTGGAAAAAAGGTTTGATAAATCAAATATCAGACGGTATAATTAGTACATATATATACAACGATGTTCCGTAAACGTTGGGGAGGCACATATGGCAGAGTTTTCTGCGGGCGAACCAATCATTTCAAAAAAAGACCAAAAATCAATTATTAAGAACAGCAATTTAAGAGACACCGAAATCGGTATCTCTGCTTTTGATATACAAGATAATCCGGACAGATCCCATCGCCGATTTATCAGACAGCAAGCGAAGCACTATATCGATCGCGTCATTGAGGACAAGCTGGTTGATACGAGGATTGTAGAGGAAAACAGCATTGAAGAGGCTCTTGCCCGCATTGCAATGGAAAGACAGCTGGAGCGTGAGCAGTACAGAGCATCCGTTCATGCGAGGGACAAGAGTAAGCGGCAAAAGAAGCGCAAAAAAGATACTTTTGATGCGCCGCGACTGATGCTTTCCGTCCAGGTATCGGATACCATGGAGGTTGCCGATGAAATCGCCGAGGTTTCGGATACGATCAGGGCTGTCGAGACTGTCGAAACCTTGGATACCGTGGAGGCGGCAATATCCGAAGAAACGCCGGATGCTACGGAGACGGCAGAGGCCATTGAGATTTCAAACATGGTCGAAACCGCAAAGACCATAGAAGTTTCCGATGACATTGTAGTCCCGGATATTGCTGAAACACCGGACAACAGACTGGATCTATATATGGATCAGATTTTATCCCGCATGCAGACATGCCTGCGGTTTATTGTATCTTTCATTTTGGCAACAGGTAAGCGTATTTGCCTTGTCGCAGGCGCCATAACAGCTCCTGTGACAAGGGCGCTGGCTAAAAGAATGAGCCCCCTCGCCAACCGGGTTTGCATAGCAGAGGCCCGTCTGTCCGGCAAGATGGCGGCTGCGGTAGACAGAAACGACGGTTTTGTGGACAAGCTTTTCAATAAGGCTCTTCGTACTCTCAACGTATTTATACGTAAGCAGAGACAGGTCAGAGACTGGTGTGAGGCGCATAAGCGGCCGCTGCTTGGAAGCGTTGCCGCCTTGGCGATTATTTCCGGTTCCGTCACCCTGGTAATCGGCCACATTACGGCCTACGAATACTCGTACAACGGCAAGGTCATAGGTATTGTCAAGGATCAGCATGACGTGTACAGGACCATCGATATCATAGGGGACAAGCTCACCTATGCATATGGCGCGGAAATTACTATAGACAAAGAAAAAGATATAAGCTTCCGCAAGGTCATGGGCTTTGGATTGGAGACGGACAGCAAGGAAGATATTCTGAACAATTTTACATATCTGCGCGACATGAACGCTACCGCCTATGCCATTCTGGCGGACGGAGAGCAGAAGGCCATCCTATACAGTAAGAAATGCGCAGAGAAAATATTGAATGAGATTCAGAACACATATGTGAAGAGCAGCGATTCCATCGAATACGAGTCCGTGGGCTTTGAAGAAAAAGTTGAGATCGTCGAAGTCAATACGAAGATCGGCAATATACAAGATGAAGAGAAAGTTCTTGAATACATGCTCACGGGAGCCGTGGAGAAAAAAACTTACGCAGTTCAAAGCGGGGATACTTTGTCGGGAATCGCGAAAAAACTCGGCTTACATGTGGATGAGCTTACAGCGGCAAACCCGGACGTGGATCCCACCAGGCTGCAGATTGGCCAGGAACTGACCCTTACCAGGCCATGCCCTGTACTTACGGTACAAACCACGGAAATTGCCGAGTATACGGTTCCTATCGATTATGAGGTTGTTTATGAGGAAACAGCCACCCTTTATAAAGGAGAGCAGACTGTTAAATCTTCCGGCGTAAAGGGAGAGCGCTCCGTAGTTGCTCGGATTGTCCGCAACAACGGGGAAGAAGTGAGCAGGGAAGAGCTCAGTTCAAAAGTCATTAGCGAGCCGAAGGCCCAGATAGTTCTTAAAGGTACCAAGGAGCTGCCTCCGTTGATCGGTACAGGTAAATTCATTTATCCGGTCAGAGGTTACACTCTTACCTCCAGATTCGGATATAGATGGGGCAGAATGCACAACGGCATCGATATGGCAGCTCCTGCGGGAACTAAGATTCGAGCTGCCGACGGCGGGAAGGTAATATCCGCAGGTTGGGAAGGCGCTCTGGGCTATTGTGTGCGCATCGACCACGGACAGAACAAGGTAACGGTGTACGGTCACTGCAGCAAGCTTTTCGTTAAAAAAGGAGATCGCGTATACAAGGATCAGCATATCGCCAACGTAGGCAATACGGGCAGGAGTACGGGGCCGCATCTTCATTTTGAAGTACATGTGAACGGCGTACCGCAGAACCCTCTTAAATACCTGCCGTAACAAGGGATAGGGTGAATACGTATGGAATGTAAAAAAGTTTTAATTATAGAAGACGAGAAATCCATTGCCGATATCATTCGGTTTAATCTGGTCAAAGAAGGATTTGAGGCGGAAATTGCCCATGACGGGAAGACGGGGCTGGAGAAAGCTTTGTCCACAAAGCCGGATCTGATCCTGCTTGATGTCATGCTGCCGGTAATGGACGGTTTTCAGGTGTGCAAGAAGGTCAGGGAGTGCAGCACGGTACCCATCGTCATGCTCACCGCAAAAGAAGAGGAAGTGGACAAGGTATTGGGTCTTGAACTGGGGGCGGACGATTATATCACAAAGCCATTCGGTATGCGGGAGCTGATTGCCAGGATTAAAGCCAATATTCGGCGGACCGATCTGATGAGCAACCTTCAGGATGTGCCTGCCAACGTGCAGGAGTTTGGAAATTTAGCCATCGACATGAACCGATATGAAGTTCGGAAGGACGGAGTGCCTCTGGAGTTGACCCTTCGGGAATTTGAATTGCTCAAATATCTTGCGGAGCGTGAAAACCGGGTATTTTCAAGAGAGCAGCTTCTCGAAGAGGTGTGGGGCTACGAATATTATGGAGATATCCGTACAGTAGACGTTACTGTCAGAAGGCTCCGGGAAAAGCTGGAGGACGATTCCAGCAATCCGAAATACATTATGACCAAGCGGGGCATCGGCTATTATTTCAGGAGGCCATAAGGCAATGTTCGCTAAGAAGAGATGGAGCAGCATCCGTTTCCGGATCGTGCTGATTTACTTCCTGTTAGTGTTCATTGCCATGACAGTTATCGGCGTCTTTATAACGGATCAGCTGGAAGCATACCAGATGGATCTGATCCGCAGCAATTTTACGAAAATTGTCCAGGAGAGCGTAATTTCTCTCCAGGAATACGAACATCTCGACCGGTACAGGGAGGAAATCCAGGCTGATATTCAGTCCTGGGCGGAAAGCCTGCGGGAAGAGATGTTTGTTGTTGATGACGACTTCGTAATCATCGCTTCCAGCAACCCCAATTACATCGACAGGAGCGCCCTGGATTTACTGGATCAGAGTATTTTGGTCCGCGGGATGTCCGGTGAAGTTACCGAAAAGGACGGAATTTTGGCGTCGGGAATCCCGGTCAAGAACATGGTGTTTCCCATTGAAAAAAACGGAACAGTAAAAGGTCTTGTCTGCCTCCGTGCAGATATTACCAGCGTTTATAAATCTCAGAGCCAAGCCCGGATGATTTTTTTGCAGGCTATGTTAGTAGCGCTGGTGATTACCGTGGGGCTGGGCTTTTTTATCGCCCGAAGCATTACGGTTCCCATCAATGACGTTACGGAAAAGGCAATGAAAATGTCCCAAGGGGATTTCAGCCAGGAGGTCAGTGTCAGGTCCGATGACGAGATCGGCCGTCTGGCGGAAATGTTCAACTTGCTTAGGGAGAAGCTGGATTATACCCTTGCGGAGATCAACAGCGAAAAGAACAAACTGGAAACCATCTTAAAAAACATGGCCGATGGTTTGCTCGCCATTGACAACGAAGGGCGGATTATTTTGGCGAACCATGCAGCCATGCAGATGCTTGGCCTAAAACAGCATGAAATCGAAGAGAAAACATACGATGAAATTATCGGCAAGTTCAGCAATAACCTTCTGTTTGAATGCATCCGTGAACATAGTTTAGAGGGCGGCTATCATGAGGTTGTTGAGAAGGCCGGACGCGCCTACGACGTGCGTTACGATCGCTTCAAAGACGAAAGCGGCCAGGAAACGGGCATGATCGTGGTCTTTCAGGACATTACGGAGCAGCAGAAGCTGGAAAACATGCAGAGGGATTTCGTGGCCAACGTTTCCCACGAATTGAAGACGCCTCTGACAACTATCAAAAGCTATACGGAAACGCTGTTAAATACCGAAATTAACGACTGCGCCACCATCGGCAATTTCCTCGGGGTTATAGACGAGGAAGCGGACCGGATGAGCCGGCTTGTGCGGGAGCTTCTGCAGCTGTCCAAGCTGGATTACAAGCAGGAGAAATGGTTTAAAAAAGAGACGAACCTGGTCAACGTAGTAAAGGCCGCATTAACAAAGGTTGAGATGACGGCGGCAAACAAATCGCAGCAGCTAATCAGCCTGTTTGATCCAAAGGAAAGGATCATGACCATTATTGACAGGGACAGGATCGACCAGGTTCTGCTCAACGTCCTGTCCAATGCCATTAAGTATACGCCTGAAGGCGGAAAAATACAGGTAGATGTCTTCAGCGAAGACGACATGGCAAAAGTCGTCATAAGCGACAATGGCATCGGTATCGCCGAAAAGGAAATACCCAGGATCTTTGAACGGTTTTATCGGGTGGACAAAGCCCGTTCCCGGGAGATGGGCGGTACCGGACTCGGCCTATCCATTGCAAAGCAAATCATAGAGGAACACGGAGGAACCATTACGGTTCAGAGCAAGCTGGGCGAAGGCTCCCGGGTTACCATCAGCCTGCCTTTATCTCCTACCCGCGGTCAGCGAAATATCGAATAGTTTTGCAGGGTTTTGAGCGCATACAAGCCGCCCCTGCCGCATAGAGATTAGGGAGGGGAGGAATGAGCATGCATAGTTTAATGATTGAGGATCGGAAGCAAATAACCATAACGGATGTGGCCGATGTGGACAGCTTTGACGAAGAGACCATACTGTTGTCGCTGCACAGCGGAGGGCTGTTGCTGAAAGGGCAGGATCTTCACATCCAAAAGTTGGATATTGAGGAAGGCAGGGCGACAATAACAGGGACGGTGAATTCCGCCGCATATACGGCAAAGCGTGAAAAGTCCGAAGGCGGCCTGCTTAAAAAGCTGCTTAAATGAGCCTTCCGACTTGTGAACGAAAATGAGTTCGCTGATCCGTGAACAAATTTTTAGCTTTTTTGTTATGTTCTTTTGCGGCGCGGGAATTGCCATGTTTCGGCAGCTGTTTAAGTCGTACCAAAAAGACTATCGGCCGCGCAGGAGCTTTTTTATTCTGCAGGAAATGCTTTTCTGGCTATTTGCCGCGCTGATTACTTCCGCCTGCCTTTATTATGCCGACTACGGCGCCGTTACGGTACGGGGGATGATCGGCTTTACTCTCGGCGCTTTTTTGTGGTACAATATACGCAAACACAATCACAAGCACAATTAGGTAGATCGGCAGAAAACCGGAGATGAGAAAAATCCTTTCACAGACTCCGGTTGGATTTTCAGAAGGCCGTTCATAGGGGATGCGGGAGAGCGTCATGGTAAAGAGACGCAGAAGCAGAGAATTAAAAAACAATCAGGTTATAGACATCGAAGCTGCCCGACGGGAAAGGCGAGAGCGACGAAAGCTGTCTGCTGCCGAAAAGGCTCAGAAAGCCAAGGAGCCCCGCCGTGAGCCCTCGCAGCGGCAGGTGATTAAAAGCATGCGCCGCAAAATAGTCTATGGCTTGATTTTTATTGTTATCGGACTGATCATCGGCGCTTCTGCTTACAATGTAATCAAATTGAAGATAGAAGAAGCAGAGGCTCAAGCCAAGTTGGACAAGCTTATGGCGGAAAAGCAGGCATTGGAAGAGGAGCTGGCTCTTGTTGACAGCGAGGAATATATAGAGCAGCAAGCCAGAGAGCATCTGCGGATGATCATGCCCGGGGAAATCCTATATGTATTAAAGGAGAGAGAAGAGGAAAAGGATGAGACAGCGGATTGAGCAAGTCATCGTCGTGGAAGGGCGGGATGATGAAAGCGCGGTAAAAGCGGCGGTGGATGCTCAAATCATTGTAACCAACGGCTTCGGTATAAGCGAAGAGACCTGGACCCTTCTCGAAAAGGCTTATGCGGGACCGGGTATCATTCTGTTTACGGATCCGGACTTTGCCGGCGAAAACATTCGCAAACGCATTCAGCAGCGCTTCCCCAATAGCCGGCATGCCTATCTTGCAAGAGAAGATGCCAGAAAGGGCGAAGACATCGGTATCGAAAATGCTTCGCCGGAAACCATAATAGAAGCACTAAAAAAAGCAAAATGTACTTTTGTCGCTCCAAAGGATTTGTTATCCATGGAGGATCTTCTTTTTTTCGGCCTTGCAGGTGGGACGCAGGCAGCCGAGAGGAGAAGCCGGATGGGAAAATCGCTGGGTATCGGTTCCTGCAATGCGAAGACATTTTTGAGCCGCCTCAACGGATACGGAATTACAAGAGAGGAATTCTACCGGCATGGACAAGCTCTATTCACCGACGACAACAAAGAAGATAATAGATAAATACGGTTTTCGTATCTCAAAGAGTCTGGGTCAGAACTTCCTTACGGATCGGAACATCGTGGATAATATCATCCGCGGCGCCGGTATTGAGAAAGAAGATCTGGTCATTGAAGTGGGGCCCGGCATGGGCGTGCTCACAGCGGCTGCTGCTGAGAAAGCTCGACGGGTTATCGGGATAGAGATCGACGAAAATCTGATACCCATACTCAGGGAAACTTTAAAGGAATATGACAACGTCCGGATCGTCCGAGGGGATTTTCTTAAAATGGATCTGGGCGCATTGATTCGGGAGACCAGAGAAGGCGCGGCAGCCGGAAACCCAGAAAGCTTCGCAAACGTCAAATTTATCGGGAACCTCCCCTATTATATTACATCTCCCATCATTATGAAGGTTTTGGAGGAGCATGCCAAGGGCATGTATGATATTCAAAGCCTCACCGTAATGATTCAGAAAGAAGTAGCGGACCGGATTCGAGCGGTGCCGGGAACAAAGGCTTACGGGGCCCTTTCCGTAGCGGTACAGTATTATTGCGCCGTGGAGATGGTAGCCGTCGTTTCAAAAGAAGTGTTCGTGCCGAAGCCGAAGGTGGATTCCGCGGTGCTGCACCTGTCTATAAGAAAGGAGCCTCCGGTAAAACTGCTGGATCCGGCTATGTTCTTCGCGGTGGTAAAGGCCGGTTTTGGGCAGAGGCGTAAGACGCTGCTCAACTCGCTGACGGGTCTTTCAGGGATGGACAAGCAGCAGATTCAGTCACTGCTTAACCGGGCGGGCATTGATCCCGCAAGAAGAGCGGAGACCCTTACATTGCATGAGTTTGCTGTCATTGCCAATCTCGTTAAGGCGGAGAGTGAAGAAAAAGGCTAAACGGCGACCCGGATTTCTTATGTAAGAAAAGTCGGAAGATTAGCCAATAAGGGGTATTTCGCAGGGGTATTTTATTATGAAGGAGTTTATTCGCAAATATATAGATCCGGGGCTGGCTCAAGCGGCCGGACTCGCTTTCATATTGAATTTTATTATTGAGAGTCTGGGAAGGCAGTCGCCGCTTTTGGGGCTTAAATTCCTGTTCAGCGACCCAAAGGTCTTCTTTTATAATGCACTGTTGATTTTTGTGACCCTGAGTTTTTCGCTGATGCTTAAACGGCGTATTTTCTATTATGTTGTCGCATCGGTTCTATGGCTTGCTCTTGGGATTACCAACGGCGTAATCCTGAGTTTTCGCATGACACCGTTTACCGTATCGGATCTGGCGCTTTTAGAAAACGGGCTCTCCATACTCACAAATTACATGAAGGTGTGGCAGATCGTGCTACTCGCGCTGGGGATTCTTGCCGTCATCACTCTCTTTGTAATTACCTTCATTTTTGTACCGAAAACAAAAAAAGTTATTCCCTATAAGACGAATTTACTGTTGATCATAGCCGTTTGCCTGATTTTCGCGAGCGCCACCAACATGGGCCTTGAGAAGAGGTGGCTGTCCAGATACTTTCCCAACCTGGGCTACGCTTACCAGGATTACGGAGTTCCTTATTGTTTCCTCAATACCTGGCTCATTCGCGGCATTCCCACTCCCTCAGGCTATTCTGCAGCCATGGTTAGAGAGATCTTCGACGACGGTATTCCCATGGGAATAAGTGAGGCGGATCCGGCCATTCCCGTACTGCAAACCGTAGAAGGATCGGTGAAAAGAAGGCCAAATATCGTATTTGTCCAGCTTGAATCCTTTATTGACCCCAATCTGATTGAGGGTGTCGAGTTTTCCGAAGATCCCATACCGAACTTTCACAAGCTGCAGAAAAAGGGCTCCACGGGTTTCTTGCGGGTTCCCTCCGTGGGCGCCGGCACTGCCAATACGGAGTTTGAAGTGCTTACCGGTATGCGAATCCGTTTCTTCGGCCCCGGCGAGTACCCTTACAAGACTGTCATGAAAGACAGGACCTGCGAGAGCGCCTGCTATGTTCTTAAAAATCTGGGCTACACCTCACATGCCATTCACAATCACAGAGGGGCTTTTTACGGCAGAAACCTGGTGTTTTCTAACTTAGGGTTTGATACTTTTACTTCTATTGAATACATGAACTATGTAAAAAAGACGCCGAAAAATTGGGCAAAGGATTATATCCTTATCGATGAGATCCGCGCGGCGATGGAATCTACGGAAGGAAAAGATTTCGTATTTACCATATCCGTCCAGGGCCACGGCAAATACCCGGAAGAGAAGGTGATTGCCGATGAGGATTTGAAGATTCGGGTCCTAAGCGGCATAGATGATGAAGATCAACTCAATGCCATGGAGTACTATATCAATCAGATCCACGAGATGGATCAGTTCATCGGCGATCTCACAGAGGAACTGAAAGACTATGAAGAAACCGTAATCGTGTTTTACGGTGACCATTTGCCGGTGTTGGATATCTCTGAAAAGGATATGGCCAACGGCTCCATCTATGAGACGCAGTATGTGATCGTTTCTAATTATGGTTTGCCGAAGATCGATGAGGATCTGAACTCCTATCAGCTCTCCGCCCGAGTTTTTGAACTGCTTGGCGTCCACAGCGGCATCCTCACCTGGTATCATCAAACGAAGAGCGATTACGGGAATTATCTGGACAATTTAAAGATTCTCCAATATGATATGTTGTACGGAAATAAATATATTTACGGGGGCAAAAATCCCTTTGAGCCTACGGAACTGAAGATGGGCGTGCGGGAGATCCGCGTGGATAAGATATTCAACTTCGGAAAGAGCACCTATGTAGTGGGGGAAAACTTTACGCCCTACAGCAAGGTAGCCGTCAACGGCAGCTTTGTGGATACCGTATTTGTAAACCCGACCATTCTCAGGATACCGGACGGAGTGAAGAGCAAAGATCCTTTGGACTTCAGTATCAGTCAGGTAGGTAAATACAATACGGTGCTTTCCACTCTGGAGGATGTGGAATAGGATTAAGAGTAACCCTGCGCTCCCGAAAATAATAAAGTATCTATATTTTACAGAAACCTATAGAAAATCTTACAAAGCAAGAGAAAGGAAGCGAAATGAGAAAGCAGTTATTTCGAAGAGAATTAGCGCAATTTCGGCCTTATGTACCGGGAAAGCCCATTGAAGAGGTTAAGAAGGAGTATGGATTGACCGAGATTGAGAAACTGGCATCCAACGAGAACCAGCTGGGTCCCTCTCCTTTAGCCATAGAAGCTGTGCAAAAGGCCTTAAACGATATAAACCTTTATCCCGAATCTACTGCGGTGGATCTTAAGGCGGATCTGGCGGCCCATCTGGGTGTGAAGACGGATAACCTGGTGGTTGGAAACGGCGGCGAGGAACTGCTTTTCCTCATTGCGCAGACCTTTATCAACGAGGGAGACGAAGTCATCGTAGCATCTCCTTCTTTTGGCATCTACAACACCACTACGGGGCTGATGGGAGCTGTGATCAAAACCGTTCCCTTCCGGAACAAAAACTATGATTTTGAGGGTTTTCTTGAGGCGGTCAACGAGAATACGAAACTGCTGTATATCTGCAACCCCAACAATCCTACGGGCAATATTGTTACCGAAAGAGATTTGGATGCGTTCTTCACCAAGCTTCCCGAGGATGTGGTGGTTATTCTTGACGAAGCCTATTATGAATACGCGGCGGTGGATCCCGATTATCCCAATAGCTTGAAATATTTGAAGAGCAGACCCAACACGGTAATACTCAGGACTTTCTCTAAAGCCAGCGGCATTGCGGGGCTTCGTGTCGGTTATCTGATTGCGGCAGAACACATCGCCGCAGAAATGAATAAGGTCAAACTCACCTTCAACGTAAACCGGCTGGCCCAGGAAGCGGCAAGAGGAGCTTTAAAGGATCAGGAACACATAGCCAAATCTGTGGATCTGAACTACAAGTCCCTCGCGGCCATGCAGGCGTTCTTTGATGAGGAGGGGCTGGATTACTTTGAATCCAGAGCAAACTTTATTTTTGTAGATGTGAAGAAGCATTCAAAGGATGTTTTCGAGGCCCTCATGAGAAAGGGCGTCATCGTGCGTCCCGGCTATTTTTGGGGATGGGATAATTGGATTCGCGTGAGCAGCGGCACAATGGCCCAGACGGAGAAGTTCATAAGTTGCCTGAAGGAGGTGCTTAATGACAAATGAAAATTGAGAGCATTGCGCAAATCGCAAAGAAATTGGGAAAGCAGGAAAGGACATGGGAGAAGCCGGGTACGCTTGCCAAGATCGTGAAAGCATTGGTTGGCGCGAAAAAGGCGTCCGGCAAATAGTCTTCAATAATTTTTAAGCGAAATGTACGGGTAATTGTTAGTCGAAGCGTACGGAAGCGTACTTCAGACGTAGTTTCTGTCCACGGTGATAACGCTGAAATACGTCGGTGAAAGCTCTTTGATCTTTTGATCCAGGAGCTTTTTCAATTGGGAGTCCGTATAGGGACAATCGGAATCAACCACCACGTCGAAGATAATATTTTGATGACTGTATCCCGCCACGACCCGCAGGTCATGGATTTCGGTAACTCCGCAGAGGGAATCAATGACTTCGTTGAGATAGGTATTCAACTTCGCGGTGAGGGGATCCTCGGTATCCAAGGGATCCATGTGGGCCACCAAGTGTATCTTAAGCTCTTTGCTGATTTCCCTTTCTATATCGTCCACCATATCGTGGCCGGCAATGAGATCGCCGTGGGCGCTCACTTCAATATGCACGGAGGCAAAGATCCTTCCCGGCCCATAATTGTGCACCATCAGATCGTGGATTCCAAGCACATCTTCATATGCCAGAATCCTTTCTCGGATAGCGTCCACCAGTTCCTGGTCCGGCGGATTGCCCAGCAGGGGAGATGAAGTTTCCAGGACGAGCCGGATGCCTGAGTAAATTATGAAGAGGGCCACAAGACCGCCCATAATGCCGTCCGGTTGAAGGTCTGTATATTTGCCAATGAGAAGGGCCAGCAATACGGCGCAGGTGGAAATGACGTCGTTGCGGCTGTCGGTGGCGGTAGCTTTGATGGTGGAAGAGTTGATGATGCGACCCACTTGGAGATAAAAGAGGGCCTGCCATACTTTAACGAGAATGGATGCGCCAAGTACGGCAACAAGAAGCCAGCTGAATTCTATAGGCTCGGGAAAGCGTATTTTATCCACGGAGGATCTGAGCAGCTGAAATCCCAATAGAATGATAAAAAAGGAAATGAGAAGTCCGGTGATGTATTCAATGCGGGCGTGGCCGTATGGATGGCCTTCGTCTGCCGGTTTGGCAGCCAAGCGGATACCTATGAGCAGAATAATGGCAGAGGAGGCGTCTGCCAGATTGTTGATGCCGTCAGCAAGGATGGCGATGCTGCCGAAGAGAAGTCCCGTAGCTATTTTGGCTCCGGACAAGAGAATGTTTGATAGAATCCCCACCGCTGCGGCCAGCCTTCCATAGCGATCGCGCACAATGGGATCCTTTGTATTTTCATAATCCTTTACAAATATTCGAATGAGTAGTTTTCCCATTAGGACCTCCGAGTATACAGCAACAAACGGGACCGGATCCCGTTTATGATTTGCAAATACGGCGGCAACACCGCGGTAATACATTTATTAGTGTAGTTTTAGCATTATAACATAAAACGGTGAAATAAATGTGCTATAATATATTATTACACACATTTGAGATTGGTTAAACAGGCTGTGCAGGCCGCGGGAGACGGCTCCCGCAGGGTTCTGTGACATTAGGGGCCCCCTTTGTAGCGGAGGTGATACCATTGGAACTTCGATTTGTTAAATGTAATCCCAGCGGAAACACAACGGTACTGATATTGGATCCTTTACCGAGGGAGAAATATCCGGAAATTGCCGTCAAAGTTATGTCCGATACATATCTCTGCGCAGAGCAGGTGGGTTTTTTGGAGGAGGCCGACGCTCCCGCTGCCGCAGCAAGGCTGCACATGATGGGAGGAGAGTTTTGCGGAAACGCTTCGAGAAGTTTTGCCGCCTGGATAGCGCTCGGCGGACTTGAAGGCGGTGAATTGAAAGGGTTTAGTGAGGTGGAAAAACAAGTCCTCTTCCAGATATCCGGCCATGCGGACACGTTGAAGGCAAGGGTATACAACCAATGGTCGAAACATACCTGCAACGCGGAAGTTGATATGCCTCTTCCATTGCAGATCCTGCACGGATGGAACGACCAGCTGAGCGAATACAGCATCGTGGCTTATG
This sequence comes from Anaerovoracaceae bacterium, assembly GCA_050953365.1. Taxonomy (GTDB): domain Bacteria; phylum Bacillota; class Clostridia; order Peptostreptococcales; family Anaerovoracaceae; genus UBA1426. The sequence continues at coordinate 104,779 of JBMNMN010000006.1, forward strand.
AGGGAATCATTCATACGATCCTTTGGAGCAAGGTTGCTGCGGAGGTATACGTTAATATTGTAGAGGATTTTCTTGAAAAGCAGGGGTTCTCTACGGATTGCTTCGGGATCATGTTCTATGACAGCCGGACTTCGGAGATGATTCCCATGGTCCGTGTTAAAGCCGTAGATTCTCTCGTGTGGGAGAGCAGCTGCGGTTCGGGGACGGTTGCTTTGGCATCCGCCCTGGCAGATAAACAGCAGGCTTCCATTGAGCATATGCAAGTACGGCAGCCCGGCGGAGACCTGTTTGTAAGCGTGGATTGGGAAAATGGGATCAAGGAAGTGCGCTTGTCCGGAGATATTCAGATCACAGCAATAGGAACAGCATATATCGATTAGAGGAGAAAAAAGTTGGTATATTGGATAGAAGAAACCATTGAGACCATCGTCTCCATGCTGGAAAGCAATTTGTGGTTTGTGCCTCTTTTGGCTTTTGTCGCCGGATTGCTTACTTCCCTAACGCCCTGCTCCCTCACCAGCCTTCCCATGGTGATAAGCTATATAAGCGGCACCAAGAGTTCGGATAAACGAAAGGCTTTGGCCATTTCCCTGCTTTTCGCTCTGGGCATGGCTGTAGTGTACACTACGCTGGGAGTATTTGCATCTTTGTTGGGAGAACTGCTCCATCATTTGGGTGTCTGGTGGTATCTTCTTTTGGCGGCGGTTACCGTACTTATGGCATTGCAGATGTTTGAAATCATTGATATCATTCCCAGATCTTTGGCGCATTCAAAGAGCGCGAAAAAAGGTTATGCGGGAGCTTTTGCCGCGGGAATGCTTGGCGGGCTCTTTGCTTCCCACTGCGCGTTGCCTGCGCTGGTAGTGCTTCTGGCCATGGTAGCGGAAGGAGGCAATATATTGCGGGGCGGGCTTCTGTTGCTGCTCTTTGCCTTGGGACACAGCGTTTTTGTAATCACAGCCGGCACTTGGACGGCGGGTCTGGAGAAAATGACTCACGACAAAAAATATGATGCAGTTGTGAAGTCTATTAAGATTATGATGGGTGTTATTATGATGCTTCTGGCAGCATATTTGGTTTATCTCGGGCTATCCGATCCCCATTTTCATTGAGGTATAAAGACTTGCGGTGTGCCGGTGGAACCTACAAAAAACAAATGAGGAAGCAATTAAGTGTATTAGGGAAACTTTCAAAGAATAAAGGCGGAGGTATTTATGGAAGAAAGATATACGGCATTAAGAAGATCGGAATATAAAAGGGATTTTACGAAATTTAGTATTGTGATGGGCATTTTTATTATAGTCTATTCGCTGTATAGAATGGATTTTTGGATGGCAGCAATAGGGGCGGTGATAATTTATGTGGTCATTTACAGCAAAGATGTAGTCGTCGATAAAAACGGCGTGACTACTCACTACCACGCAATTTTCTATAACAAGAGCCGAACATATCCTTTTTCCGAATTTACCGAGCTGCGGGTTCAAAAGACCGGCGTTCCGGAAACCATTGTGGGCTTTGTGCGGAATGGAATGAACACCCCCTGCCTGTTTACCGATTCCGATGCAAAAGGAGTAATTCGCTTGGCAAAAGAATGCAATCCCAGGTTGTATGTCCGTGAAATGCCGCCAAGAGGGCAACGCGGGTTATAAGCGCGTTTTTACGATGAGAAGCAGGTAGTTGTTGTCGTATAAAGTGCCGGCGATTCTGGAAGTTTCAAGCGCCGAGGCGATCCCGTCTCCGGAAGTGAGGCTTATGACCGGGACGAGAAGAGCCAATAATATGAAAATCAGCAGCAATCCTTTGACTGCGCCGGCTGCCAGTCCCAAAACACCGTCCAGGAAGCCTATTAAACCGTCGTTGTGTTTCTTGCTGAACAGAGAAGTGAGAAACAAAAACACAATACGAATGATTATCATCACCAGAAGGAAACAAAGTATTTTAAATACGAAATCCGCAACTCCGGAAGCGATGGCTCCAGCCACGCTGTTTTTTATTGAATCGATGAATTCCTGAAGAATCAACGGCATGTCTGCCGTAAGCGAATTTGCTGCGGAGGGACCCTCTGCCACTATCTGGCCGGAAATCTTGTTATAGATGCTGTCGTAGAAATTCGTTTTAGCTCTAAGGAAGCTCTCCGCCTGCGAATACCAGGCAAAACTGAGCACGATGGCCAAGATCCAGCCCGCAGTATGCAGCAATGTATGTACAAAACCTTGCCGGAATCCGGCGGCCGTCGAAATGACGAAAATAAGACCGATGGCGATATCCATCCACATTGCAGACAACCTCCTTGCCGTCATATTCGGCCAAGCATACGCATATATCTATACTACCAATTTATTGGTGCTAACACAAGATTATAAGCGTATTTTGGGAGGTCATGGAAGATGAACTACATAAAATACACCAGGACTTTTGTAATGATGGAGGAGCAGACGGCAGAGTTTGCCGCTCGTGAAGCGCCTATAAAAGGATATTTGAAAGTTGAGACGGGGAACAACAAAGGCGCCCTTCGCTGCGTTGTTCAAAACCTGAAATATTTTAGCAGAGGCGATTATATATACAAGCTGATTTTGTTCGGTAAAAAAGGGGACAGGACCATTCACTCGGTGCTGGGAAGCCTTACCATAAATCGCTATGGAAACGGTGAAACCTATTTTCGTTTTAATCCCTTGGATATGGACGGAAAAGGCAGCTGTTATGACGATTTCAGCATTGCAATCGTAGCTGCCGTTTCGGGCACCAACGATAAGGAACCGCTGCATCCGGTGCTGAAAGGGATCATGAAAAGGAACGAAGCCGCTTCGGAAAAAAATGAAGCAGAGCAGGAGAGGTTCGGCGTGCAGCTTGTCATGAAACCGGAGGAGGAGCTGTTAGCCGTAATGAAGGGAGCACAACCGGAGCAACAGCCGCAACAGGCAGCGGCGGAGCAGCAATCGCGGCAAACTGTAACGGCTCAGCCTCCGCAACAGGAAGATACGGCAGCGCGGCCGAAAACACCGGGACGGGCAAATTACAATTCTTTCTATAACGAGTATCTTCTCCAGTTCTGCGGATACACTTGCAGGGTTGCAAACTACTACGAAGATGTTTACCCCTTTGAAAACGACCGTACCGGCGCACGCTGGAAAAGGATTCAAAACGTGGCCAGCTTACCCTTGGTATCACCGGGCGCCCACTACTTTGCCACTCAATACAGGCATTTTCTTTTCGGGGCAAAGCCGGACTCCGCCGGGGTTGCCTGTATGTATTTCTTCGCGGTGCCGGGCAGGTTTGTCCAAGAGGAGCAACCCGACGGAGGCCGGTCAGGCTTCGTTTACTGGCAGCCCGTAGTGGGCGCCGCCCTGCCCGGGATGCAAGCCGGAAGTCAGGGTAAGTCCGAATACGGTTACTGGATTGTAGCTGTAGATGCGTTAACGGGAGATATTATTGAGGCGGGCTGATTCAAACCGCTGGCAAGAATACCCCTGGCCATGTAGTCGCCCATGACGACAGCAAGATCCTGGATCCGGTCAAAGACCCGGATTTCGTTCTCATAATTTCCCTGAAGGATGGACAGGATTACCTGGATTCCCATGTTGATAAATTGAGTGAACAGATCCCTCCAAACGGATGCATCCCAGTAACTGTTGATGCTTGCCAGAAAAGCCGCCCCCTGTTCGGCTGTTTCATACAATTCCACGGTAACTCTGTTTACTTCCTCCTGGTCACCGTTTTTCATCGCTTCCACCAGCTGCCAGAACATCAGAATAATTCTGGATATCCGATTTAAATATTCTTCCGCTATCTGAGTGCCGTAAAAAACAATAAGAGCATTATAAAAGCGAAGAGGTACCCCTACATATAAGCGGTCTGTTACTGCTGCTAAGCGTGGATGATCATCGATAAAGCTATAGATAAAGTTTCGCATCCACATGGACATTTCCAGCCAGACAGTTCGAAATGCAATGATGGCGTTCATCTGCTCAAAAGTAACATTTTGGGGAGCAAATTGAAGTTCGAAAGGAATGTCATTAGGCATGTCAATCTCCTTCTTCTATTGATCTGCTTGGACAGGCCCGATCGGTTGACCAAAGCTGCTTTGTATGATACCCCTCGCCATATAGTTTCCCATGAGTACAGCGAGGTTTTCCATTCGATCAAAGACTCGGATTTCATTTTCGTAATTTCCTTCCATTATTGAAAGGATCAGTTCATTTAACATGCTGTAATATTGAATAAAAAAATTTCTCCAAGTAGCCTGATCCCAATATGAGTTAATATTGGACAAAAAAGCGGCATTTTCGTTTGCGCCTTCAAAAAGAGCCACTGTAATCTCGCTGACAAGATCCTGCCGATTGCTTTTTATGGCATCTACCAGTCTCCAGATTCGCAAAATGTCACGCGATTGGAGACCAAGAAGTTGTTCCGCGACCTCGGGTCCATAAAATACAGTCATCGCATTATAAAAATCTAAAGGAACACCTGTGTAGAGCCGGTTTGTGATTGCTGTTTGATTTGGATGATTGGCAATAATGCTATTGACGAAATCCCTTGTCCATAGGGTGTATTCAAGCCAAAGCGTCCGAAAAGCGATAAGGGCATTCATCTGCTCAAAAGTAATACTCTTGGAAATCGGTGTAATCGGAGGGACACTCGACATGACTGAAGGCTCCTTTTTACTGTATTACAAAATAATATGAAACCTGAGTCCTTTTTGTTCCTGCAGGCGGATAGGCGCGTTTTGGCTGGTACCGGCATTTTCACTGTGAAATACACATTGAAATGCATTGGAATTTATGATAGGATATTAAAGCTAATGCGGAATGGAAATAATGAAGCAAGGCTCGCAGGTTTCGGGCTTAGAGTAAGCATTGCAGGTGACAAAATGACACCCGATTTTTTTATGAGAGAAGCCCTTAAAGAGGCTGAAAAGGCCTTTGCAATGGGTGAAGTCCCCATTGGCGCTGTCGTTGAACGCAATGGTGAGATCATCGGCAGAGGTCACAACCGCACGGAGACCTGGAAGGATCCAACGGCTCATGCGGAGATCATCGCCATTCGTCAAGCTGCCGAAACCTTAGGAGGCTGGAGGCTTCTTAATTCGAACTTATATGTAACTACAGAGCCTTGTTCCATGTGTGCCGGCGCCATTGTCCTTGCGCGGATTGAAACGGTATATATCGGAACCATGGATCCCAAAGCAGGAGCTTGCGGTTCCCTGATGAACATACTTCAGGATGAAAGGCTCAATCACAACGCAGAGATTCGGACCGGTATTCTTGAGCAGGAATGCCGACAGCTTATGAAGGATTTTTTTCGAAATCTACGACAGCAGAAGAAATTAACCGAAACGACATGGACACATCAGGAGGAACAGTAAATTATGAAAAGATTGGGCACAATTTTATGCCTTTCCCTAATAATCGTATTCATGGCAACAAGCGTCGGCTTCGCATCGGGGCTAACGCTGGTCAGCAGCTTTCCCGAAGAAGGCAATGCGGCTATAACGCCGCAGAACGTAGCAATTAAACTGGTCTTTTCGGAGAAAATCAGCGATCCGGCTGCTGTAGCGGCCAATGCGGGATTATTTTCCATTGTTGATGAGGAAGGCAAGCCCATTGCTTTTGAGCCCTTATATAATGAGGCGAAATACCCCAATGAGGTATGGCTGCAGATCACCGAGACCTTGACACAGAACACTTCGTATACGGTTACTATTAAAGAAGGGTTGCAAAGCAGCGCAGGAAATACCTTGGATGAAACCATCGTACTTAACTTTTCCACCCGTAATACGGAAGCCGACAACAAGGGATACATGGTGCTCATGGTTATCATGATCGCAGGTATGGTGGTATTTACCGTCTTTGATACAAAGCGCAAATTGAAAAAGGAAACCGCCCAAAAAGAAGAAGAGCTGAAGGTCAATCCCTACAAAGAAGCCAAGCGTACAGGTAAATCCGTTGAGGAAATCGTTGCCCGTACAGAAAAGGAAAAGGCCCAGGCAGAAAAGCGGAAAGCAAAAGTTGCAAAAAGGCAGAGTGCCCAGGTTAAGAAAGATGAAGAGCCATCGCGCCCCGGCGTTAAAAGGGTAAAAAGGCCCAGAACCATTTCCGAGAAGGGTTATCGCGCGCCCCAAAGCTTTATCGATGCAAGGATTGCCAGAGAGCAGGCCAAGCAGAAAGCCAGGGAAAAAGCAAAGCGGCCTCAGCAGAGCAGGAGCAAAGGCAGCAAACAACAGCAGCGAAAGAAAAAGTAAATAGAAAATAGTTTAGCAGGGGAAAAAGATGCGAAGTGATAAATTCCCTCAAGCCGTATCTCTTACCGAGGAGATTGAAAACATCCTTCGAGAAAGGATCCTGAAGGGTGAGTACGGCATCGGCGAACGGCTCAAGGAAAACCAGATTGCAAACGAGCTGAAGGTAAGCAGAACGCCCATCCGAGAAGCGTTTAGGCAGCTGGAAAAGGAAGGATTGATCGAATCCATTCCCAACAGAGGCTCCTTTGCCATGGGTCTGACAAAACAGGATGTCCGTGACATATACGCCGTTCGAGCTGCCGTTGAAGCCCTGGCGGTAGAGTGGGCCGTGGATCGCATCGGAGAAGATGAAATTTTCCGCCTGCAGGACGCTTTTGATCGAATGGATTTTTATACTCGGAAGCAGGACAGCAGGAAGGTGATGGAGCTAAACAGAACCTTTCACGAAATCATCTATAGCGCTTCCGGCAGCCGATTCCTTGCGCAGATATTGAAGTCTTATCAGGAATATGTGGAAAAGACGCGAAAGGCCACCGTCTATTGCAGCGATAACCTGCCTATTATATTGGAAGAGCACAGACAGATTCTTACGGCCATCCAAGAGAGGAATAAAGAGAAAGCGGTAGAACTGATTTCCTTGCATCTATCCAACTCTAAAAACCGGGCGGAGCAAAGCCTGAATTTGTAAAATACTATATTAAATAATTAAATACTATAGCCATAGTCCCAGCGAAAAGCGCAGCTTTTCGCTCTTTTTTTTGGCGCGCTGTTCCCGTTTCCAATTTCAGCAGCCACAAGCAACTGTCATACCGGGCGGATTGTATACAAGAATGCGATAAACAATTAACAAGCATTAATACATGGCTATCCCTTGTACTTTTGTTGTCATCAAAAATGCGAAATGATAGCATAATAATAGATGAGAAGCGACGGGAGGGAGTTTATTATATGGAGCCATACATTGCCGAGCCTCTGCCAAAAAGCGGCCGGAAAGTGATTCTTCAAGGCAACGAGGCTTGTGCAAAAGCAGCAATATATGCAGGATGCCGTTTTTTTGCCGGCTATCCCATTACCCCTTCTACGGAAATAATAGAACTCCTTTCTGCCGAAATGGCCCAAGTCGGCGGAACCTTCATTCAAATGGAAGATGAAATTGCTTCCGCTTGCGCTGTCGTCGGAGCCAGGTGGGGCGGTGTAAAAGCTATGACTGCCACTTCGGGCCCGGGCTTTACTCTAATGCAGGAAACCATAGGATATGCCGCTGTTACGGAAACGCCTGTGGTTATCGTCAATGTTCAAAGAGGCGGACCCTCGACAGGGCAGCCTACCATGTCTTCCCAACAAGATATTTATCAGACAAAATACGGCAGCCACGGCGATTACGAGATCATCGCTCTGGCGCCTTCTTCTGTGCAGGAGATGTATGATTTCACCATTCGAGCCTTTGAGCTTTCGGAGAAATTTCGTACCCCGGTGATCCTGCTGGCCGATGAGATCGTGGGGCATATGCGGGAGAAGATCACCATCTACGACGGGGAGCGCAAAATACGAGGAGGCTATCGCAATTATGTAGTCTCTCCCCAGGAGGATTTTTACACCGGAGGGAATTGCCTGGTGGAAGGGCAGCTTCATGATGAAAACGGCATACGGGTCGGCCACTTGGCAGCAAAAAGCGGAGAATTCATACAGAGCATCAGCAGCAAGATCCTGAATCATATGGATGAAATACAAGATGTAGAGACCTATTTTATGGAAGATGCGGATATAGCCATACTGGCTTACGGCTCCGTCAGCCGCTCCGCTCTCAATGCGGTGAAGTCCGCCCGGGGCATTAAGTTACCTACGGAGAAAAAGGAAGGAAAACTGGGATTATTGAAGAGACTTGTAAGACTGCGAAGGTCGAAGGAAAAGAATTCATATAGCCATCTGAGCATGGGTCTGATTAAGGTTAACATCGTATGGCCCTTCCCTGAAAAGGAAATTCAGCGGTTGGCGGAAAAGTGCCGGTACGTTTTCGTGCCGGAGATGAACGTGGGGAAATACAGCAGAGAGGTGGAAAGATGCCTGAAAAATGCCACAGTTATATCTCTGCCTAAACTCGGCGGAGAGATACACAGCCCCCACGAACTGCTTGAAGCCATTGCCAAGGGGGTGCAAGAAAGTGAATAGACTAATGGAACGGTACTTACGGCTCGATGCGCTGCCCACCCTGTTTTGCCCGGGGTGCGGCAATGGAATCGTTCAATATGCAGCCATCGCCGCCATTGATAATTTGGGCATCCGCAACGAAGTGGCGTGTGTCAGCGGTATCGGATGCTCCTCCTGGATCCCCTGTTATTTCAATATGGATGTGCTGCACACCACTCACGGGAGGGCCCTGGCTTTTGCTCAAGGATTGAAATTGGCCCAACCGGACAAAAAAGTCATAGTTTTTACCGGTGACGGAGACTGTCTCGCCATCGGGGGAAATCACCTGCTCCATGCATGTAAGCGGAACATCGATTTGACTGTTATCCTTGTAAATAACCATATTTACGGGATGACGGGCGGCCAGAAATCTCCCTCTACACCGGAAAACGCCATAACGAAAACCTCTCCATGGGGCGCCTTCGATGAGCCCATGCAGGGGGCGGAAACAGCTATGGGTCTTGGCGCTACCTATGTTGCCCGTTGGACCACCGCCCATCCGGTGCAGCTGCAGAGGAGCATCGAGGCCGGGATAAAGCACAAGGGATTTTCTCTTATTGAAGTCATTTCGCAATGTCCCACTCAGAGCGGTAAAAGCGTTTACGGAAATAAAGATCCTGCATTTATCATGAAATATTTAAAAGAGAACAGTTTCGTATATAAAGAGGGAAAGGATGAACCCCCGGGCAAAATTAAGTGCGGAATTCTGGTGCATGACAACGACAAACCCGAATATATTGAGCGGATGCTAGCCACAATGAGGCAGTTTGGAGCGTGAGAGGATGAAAATCAGCATTGATAAAAATCTCTGCAAAGGCTGTGGGATCTGCCTTGAAATATGCCCGAAAAAGGTGTACGGACTTTCCCAAAAAAGAAACAGTTACGGCAGCCCCATGCCGGAGGCGGTGTCGGAAAGCGAATGCATCGTATGCAGACTGTGCGAGCGATTGTGCCCGGATGCGGCCATCAATGTGGAGGAGGGACGAAAGTGAGATTAAATGTTAGGTTTGCCGGTGCCGGAGGGCAGGGAGTAATTCTTTCGTCCGTTTTGTTGGCGAAAGCATATGGATTAGGAGAGGACCTTAATATTACCCAGACCCAAAGCTATGGGCCCGAGGCGCGAGGCGGAGCCTGTAAGGCTGAAGTAATAATATCCGATGAGGACATAGATTATATGAAAGTGGACGATGTGGATGTCTTCATCGCCTATAACCAGAAGGGCTATGATAAATACTGCGCGGATTTAGAAGAGCACGATATGGTGCTGATTAACAGCACTTTGGTGGAGACGGTGAAACCCGGCTATTATGAGGTGCCGGGGACGGCTATTGCGGAGGAAATGGGAAAACCCCAAGTTGTTAATATGGTTATGCTGGGGGCGCTGACTAAGTTGCTTCCCAAGCTCCACTACGATAAAGTCATGAAAGCCATAGAGGAAGACTTTCCTGCCTCTTTAGCCGTAAGCAACATGGAGGCTTTCGACAGAGGTTACAAATATATGGAGCAAGAGTTGGCCACCAGAGCCAAACAACAATCATAGAACGCAAGTTGAAAAGGGTGTCTGCTATTTTATAAGTAATTTCTGGGAGCATAGGTTTACGCTCCGGCGAGTACAAGCAAGTGCCAACTGGGCAGGATGGGCCGACTAGATCGTATGGCACGCAGCGCGTCGCTCATCGAGCGGGAGTGCAAACCTATGCTCCCAGAAAAAATTTTACAATCTGTAAAAAGTGTCCGCATCAAATACAACGTTATGCCAGCGCTGCCCGAATTCCGATAGCGCATTCTAATCTTTTCTTTTCCATTTCGCAGCCCATTTCGTAGGGTATTGCAATGGTCCCGTTCATATTATATGCATTGGCATGACAGCCGCCGCTGCAATAGAACTTTGCCCAGCAGGATTGACACTTCTCCTTGTTGTAAATATGGGCTTTGTTAAAATCCTCAAAGAGTCTGTTTTCAAAGGACTCGTGGCAAACGTTCCCTAACAGGAAATCAGGATTTCCCACAAACTGGTGGCAGGGATAGATATCTCCCTCGGGAGTAACGGCCACGTATTCCGTTCCGGCGCCACAGCCGGCCACTCGCTTGTACACGCAGGGACCCTGTTCAAGATCTACATTGAAATGAAAAAATTCAAAGGTCTTCCCTGCTTGAGCATATTCAAGATATAGATCTGCCAATCTGTTATATTCTTCAAAGATCCGAGGCAGATCCTCCTCTTTCAGAGCATAGCTCAAAGAAGGATCCGTCACAACGGGCTCCACGGAGATATTACGGAAACCCAGATCCGCCAAGTGTTTCACGTCTTCGGCAAAATCCAGATTGTCCCTGGTAAAGGTGCCTCTGACATAATAGGTTCCTTCGCGCTCTTTCACGAAGTCCAAATAATTGCCAATAATTAGAGAATAAGTACCCCTGTCGTTGGGTGTTTTCCGCATTCTGTCGTTGATTTCCGGTCTTCCGTCGATGCTGAGGATTACGTTCTCCATATTGTCATTGATAAAGTCGCGTTTCTCTTTGTCTAAAAGCAGGCCGTTGGTGGTGATAGTGAAACGAATATTCTTTCCGTAAGCCTTTTCCGCTTCCCGTCCGTAGGCCACCAATTGCTTAACAATGTCAAAATTCATCAGGGGCTCGCCGCCGAAGAAGTCGATTTCTAAATTTCGGCGGGTGCCGGAATGGGTCAGAAGAAAGTCTATGGCTTTCTTTCCCGTCTCATAAGAAAGCAGGGAACGCTGCCCCTCAAAAGCGCCCGTATCCCCGAAACAGTATTTACAGCGCATGTTGCAGTCGTGGGCAACGTGCAGGCACATGGCTTTGATGATTGGGCCTCTGCCTTCCAGTATCTCCGTTGTGATCTGCTCATCGTCGGAAAAGAGCATGCCATCTTGTCTAAGGGCTTCGATCTCATCAAACGCATCGTTTATTTCCTTTAAGCTATATTTGGCGCTTAGCTTTGCAATGATTGCCTCTCTGGATGCCTCCGGGTAAAAGTCCAGGATATCGTAAACGATATCGCTTACGATATGGATGGCCCCGCTGTCGATGTCCATTACGATATACAGTTCTTTAAATTTAAACTTGTGAATCATTCAATAATAAATAGCGCAAAAAGCGCTTCCTTTCTATCCTTACTAGTATAATTTTTCTAATGCAATCTCATTCTGCGCAATATGACATGAATGAGGAATGAATGAGGATTTTCCTCCTCCAAGAAAAAAACAGCGGGGTTGCTGTTTTTATCCGAGGATTTATCTGCGCTTTGTGTTTTCGCATTGTTGGTTTGCCACGGTGCAGGAGGTCTTGCAGGCGGATTGGCAGGATGTCTGGCATTCGCCGCAGCCTTTGCTCGCTGTATTCTTCAATGTCGGTTTCGCAATTGTTTTGATGTTTTTCATTGACGTCACTCCTCACTTCACTTGCTTATGAATTCCGATAAGTATATCTGTCGGGATCTACTTAACGTAACGTAGAATACTCTAAATGAAATTCCGGACTTTGTCAAGAATCCCTTACGGTTGAGACGGTGTCAAGTTGTTGTGGAGTTTTTGCTTGACAACTCTCCCGATGTTATGCAACCAAACCCCGTTGCCGACCATAAGACCGGATCAGGATCTGTGTTGCAGTATTGACCGCCGGATTGTATTGTTCTTTTTCGAATATACTCCAGTCCCAACAACCATGAATTGCATTTTGTAGCCGTTTTTTCCCATACTCCTTTAGAATACTCCTGTTTTTTTCGTCTTCAGGTCGTCTGAAATCCTTTCCTGAAACGCTGCAACCGTTTCTTGTATAGACTCTAAGTTCTGCCATCTTGCTTAGGCCAGCTTCGCTCCAACCCATAGGATTTCTGCTTAATCTTTCCGAATACACATGACTTACTAAACCTTCTGTGCAGCTACCTATGATATCTTTTGTATATCTTCGCACAATTCCGTCCCAATTGTTTACAACATAACGGAGGAAGTTTCGAACCCGCTTCTCTTGCTTTGGTCCCTTGCAAAGAGACAGCATTTCTCGAATGAGGCTTGTCACTTTTTCCAGGCTCTTCTCTTGAACCGCCTGCCTTATACGGTGTCGGTAATTTTGTTTCGGAAAGGCCGCTGTCGCTTGTTTTAAGTGCTTCTCAAAGTGAAATCCATCCATAACATAGTGACAGTCGGCAAGCTCCTCCATTCCTTGCTTGATCCATGGAGCCCCATCACCATGAAGATAGATTCTCTCGATTTGATTTTCTTCATAAGCTTGTGAGATGTACCCGCCTACCGTTTCCCAAGCCTCTTTTGTTTGATGAATGGTGGAGGTAAAGTGTACCGGATTCATCAGGACATTTCGCCCTTTATGGACGGCTTGGATTCCTTCACTTAACGTAATCAATGGAACCATGCGGTTTTTACCTTCCTGTAGATGAACGTGGTCTTCATCGGCAAAAATATGTAGTTCCGATGCGACTCGCTTTTCTTTAGGGGCTGCCTTTTCCAGTTTTCCCACTGCTCTCAACTTATTCTTTACCGTCTGGCGGCTCACTTCACTTGCTTATGAATTCCGATAAGTATATCTGTCGGGATCTACTTAACGTAACGTAGAATACTCTAAATGAAATTCCGGACTTTGTCAAGAATCCCTTACTGTTTCTTTCCTTAAAACTCCACAACTATTTTACACTATCTACGGTTGAGACAGGGCCGACAATGCCGTTCACAACCAGCCCGTCAACCGATTAATAGGGTTAGTCAATTATTAGGGTCAGCCAATTAATAGGGTTAATCAATGGTAAATACAACAACGTTAGGCCTATTATCTTCAAATTATGCCTCCAAATCTCGCTTTCAATCGTAAGAATAGGTATAAATCAAGCAAATCCAAGTCAATTAGGCCTATAAAATCAAGAAAAGTAGGGTTACACCACAGCCTACAAAACGATTTTAAACCTATACCCCGACCTTTGAGGTTTCGAATTCCGCTTCCGACGGCAAGAAATAGGTTTAATTCAAGTCATATCAAGGGCGGTTATACCTATAAAATCAAAAATAGTAGGGTTACAACACGGCCAGCAAATTGGTATTAGACCTATATGCCACCCTTTCGGCTCCAAATTCGGCTTCTAACACCAGAAAATAGGTTCTATCCGAGCAAAATCAAGCCCATAAAGGCCTATTTTAGATTACACTATCTCAAATCAGGTTTCAGGGGCGTACTTCGCTTTTCACCAATCAGGTTTCAGGGGGGCTGCGCTTTTCGGTAATCGGGTTTGAAAGGGGTGTTTCGCTATCCAACAATCTGGCTTCGGGGACGTGCTTCGCTTTCCACCGAGCTGGCAAACGAAATGTTTTCCTGCCACTTATTAAAAAAGGAAAATCGCAGGGCAGTTTGCTCCACCCTGCGAAATATTGTATCGTTTTTTAATCTTACAGGCTCAACCCCGACAACTGACATACAGGCTCAACCCCGACAACTGACATACAGGCTCAACCCCGACAACTGACATACAGGCTCAACCCCGACAATTGACATTCAGGTCCAACCCTAACAATTGACATTGAACCCTAATAAAGGGCCCTTGCGATACGATTCGCAAAGGCCTTTTAATCACGTTTGTTACCATCTAATGCATTTTCAGTTTAGAAAATAAATCCTGTGATCAGATATCCCACTGCGGTAAGCGCCGCGGCCAAGATTCCAAAAGGAGCTTGCGTAAATGCATGGTCAAAGTTATTACATCCCGTAGCGGCGGAGGTTAATACAGTGGCATCGGAATAGAAGCAGATATGGCTTCCGAATACGCCTGCAGAGAGAACTGCGGAAACGGCCAAAGGCATGTGCACGCCCATCTCCATAGCCAACGGAATAACGATGGGAAAAGCAATAACGTACATACCCCAGTTGGTACCTGTGATGAACTCCGTCACGGCCAAAACAGCAAAGATAGTCAAAGGCATAAGAGAGGGAGTCATGTATTGGGATGCTGAAGTAATTACGTAATAAGTAAATCCGATCTGATCGTTGACATCGGCAAAGACGAAGGCCAATACCATCAGCAACAGCGGAAGGATCATGTTTTTCAATCCCTGCAGGGAAATGTCGGTAAACTCTTCCGCAGTCATAATGTTCTGGGCCAAATAGAATACGAACATGAATCCCATGGTGACCAGCACGCCCATCTGCATGTCTACGTCAAAATAGATTGTCGCACCCACAAGTACGAGGATCGGGAGCATGAAGTTCATGATCTTCGGGTTGTCAGGAAGGGTATTTACTACTCCTGCCCGAATATCGATCTTCTCGGATCCCGGAGGGGCCAGGGCACCGCCGGCTTTTACACGTTCTTCTGCCTTTTTCATAGGACCGAAGGTGGGAATGATTCCTAGAATAATAAGAGGAACAACAATAAGTGCAATCCAAGCGTAGAAATTAAAGGGTATGGTTTTAATAAAGTAGGTCAGACCTTCCCCTTCCGGAGCCCATCCGTTTACCTCCAGGAGCCGTCCAGCAAAGACCGCCCAGGTGGTGATGGGTACGATGACGCATGCAGGCGCCGCCGTGGAGTCCACAACATAAGCCAGGAACTCTCTGGGCACCTTGTGCCTGTCGGTAAGCGGAGCCATGCAGGAGCCCACTGTGAGAGAGTTGAGATAGTCGTCAATAAAAACGACGATTCCCAATACCCATGTCCATATGAGAGCCGATTTTCTGGTCTTGGCCCGTTTGGACACCCATTCGCCGAATGCAAACGCCCCGCCGGCTTTCTCAATCAGCGAGATTATGCTGCCCATGAGCCCGCACACAATAAAGAGCCATGCAATGTCTTCGCTCATCATGACTCCCAACAGTGAGGTGCTGAATGCACCGAGAGTGTCGCCCTGGGATACCATGATAAATCCCATAATGGAGGCCAACGTCAATGCCTCAAGTATTCTCTTCGTAACAAAAATATAGACGATCAGAAAGATAGCAGGAATGAGAGATGCTGCTCCAAAATTCGCCGGATCATCCGGGAGAAATGTAGTCAGCAGCCATGAGATTCCTACGATAATGATGACCGCTATCAGAGACCTTCGTCCATTAAAGGTTCTGACTTCGTTTTCTAATTGCTTTACCATCATATCCCACCTTTTATAAATATATTGCGTAGAAGCATATCCACGATGGTGGTATTATAATTTCTTTTCAGAATATTAGCAATTTAAATATTTTTTTAACGATAAATGTCTAACGATAGTAGTTATAAGGATTCGCAGTTGCATTTGGCGCAAGGCGCAATTTTTCTAATGCAACCCACGCCAAATGTAACAACATCAAATACAAGAGTGAATTTATGGTATAATATTCATAATAAATGTAAGGATCTTAAATTTATATATTATTGAGTCAAAGCGGCGGAGTAGGTTCTCAGTGAAGGAGGAAATATGGCAAAGAGAAAGATTAGCATTGTCGCCATTCAAACGGCGCCCGCAAAAAATCTGAAACGGAATTTTTGGCAAGCGGTCCGATTGATGCATGAAGCCTTGACTTTGTATAAATATGTGGATATTGTGGTTTTTCCTGAACACTTTTTGTACTTTCCCGATAATTCGGAAGGCCATCTGATTGGCGAAATTCCCGATCTTTTTATGCGTACTTTTTCTACCTACGCAAAGAAATACAATACCTATATAATAGCCGGAACCGTTGCAAGCAGGCGCCATGGTAAAATATATAACACGTCCTTTGTTTTTGACCGCCATGGGGAAGTGGTGGGATCCTACGACAAGAGCCACCTTTTCGATGCGTTGAATGCGGCCAAAGGCAACCGGGAGTCGGATCTGATTACACCTGGAGATCACGTTTTCTCACATGAAACGGATTTCGGCAAACTGGGGATCATTGTATGTTACGATGTGAGATTCCCCGAACTGGCAAGGACGCTGGCTTTGGAGGGAGTGGAATTTTTGTTTGTCCCCGCGGCTTTCTATATGCCTCGGTTTGATCATTGGCAGGCTTTGGTGAAAAATACGGCGCTCCAAAATTCCATGTATGTTGCCGGAGCAAATTTGACAAACCCTGCGGGCGGCCCCAATCGATACTGCGGCAGAAGCCTCATCGCAGACCCCTGGGGCATAGCAATCGCCACCGCTTCCGATAAGCCCGGATTTATACAGGCATACGTGGATGCTGACTATCCGAAACAGATCAGAGATGCGGTAGGTTCCTTCCACAACCGGGTACCGTCACTTTACAACATTCCGTGCGAATAAGCGGCCTCAAGCCCTTTTCAAATGCGGCTTAAAATGATATAATAACCGCAATTTAATGGCATTATATACCTTTTGCGAGGCTTGATCCCAGAGCGCAAAAAGTCAACGGCAGGGGCAGTCCCTTAACCGGAATAAAACCGAATAAAAAATAAAATCGACAGGAGGGCTTGTCCCGTGCCTGACAAAAATAAGGAGGACGCCAATATGGCTGAAGAGAGAGAAATCACCAACTTTATCCACAATATCATAGAGCGGGATCTGGAGAACAAAACCTATGGCGACAGGCCAATTTATACCCGTTTTCCGCCTGAGCCGAACGGTTATCTTCATATCGGACACGCCAAGTCCATTTGCCTCAATTTTACAACGGCCCAAAAATACGGCGGCAAGTGCAACCTGCGCTTTGACGATACCAATCCCTTGAAAGAGGACACGGAATACGTGGAATCCATTAAAGAAGATGTGAGATGGTTGGGTTTTGAATGGGATAAGCTTCTCTTTGCATCCGACTATTTTGATAGAATGGTCGAATGCGCCATCACTCTCATTAAAAAGGGAAAAGCCTATGTCTGCGACCTTTCCGCAGAAGAAATAAGAGAGCATAGGGGGACGCTTACGGAGCCCGGAAAAGAAAGCCCTTATCGCAACCGTTCCGTTGAGGAAAACCTCAGGCTTTTCCAAGAAATGATGGACGGAAAATACAAGGACGGAGAAAAGGTGCTGCGGGCTAAGATCGATATGGCTTCGCCCAACATCAACATGCGAGACCCCGTCATATACCGGATCGCCCACGCAACGCATCATAACACAGGAGACAAATGGTGCATATATCCTATGTATGACTACGCTCACCCCTTGGAAGACGCATTTGAAGAGATTACCCACTCTCTGTGCACCCTTGAGTTTGAGGATCACAGGCCTCTGTATGACTGGGTGCTTCGCGAGCTTGACTGGGAGATGCCTCCCCAGCAGATTGAGTTCGCCCGCTTGAATCTAACCAACACGGTTATGAGCAAGCGCTATCTGAAAGAATTGGTTGAAAACGGCCATGTAGAGGGCTGGGATGATCCCCGCATGCCAACCATTGCAGGCTTGCGCCGCAGAGGCTACACCCCTGAATCCATCCGCGACTTTTGCGAGCGTATCGGCGTAGCCAAAGCCAACAGCACGGTGGACATTTCTCTGCTGGAGCATTGTATCCGCGAAGATCTGAAGACCAAGGTGGAAAGCCGCATGGTGGTATTGGATCCGTTGAAGGTGGTAATTACCAACTATCCGGAAGATCAAACAGAAGAAGTAGAGATAGAGAATAATAAAGAAAATGAAGAGATGGGGACCCGTAAAATACCGTTCTCCCGGGAGCTTTACGTAGAAAGGGAGGACTTTATGGAGGTTCCGGAAAAGAAATTCTTCCGCCTCTACCCCGGCAATGAAGTGCGTTTCAAAGGCGCCTACTTCATCACCTGCAACGAGGTTATAAAAGACAGCTACGGAAATGTCATAGAGCTCCGCTGCACCTACGACCCGGAGACGCGAAGCGGAAGCGGTTTTGAGGGCCGCAAGGTTAAGGGAACCATTCATTGGGTAGACGCAAAGACGGCGGTGCCCATTAAAGTCAGGATCTATGACTACCTCATGATCGAAGACGAAAACGGAGAGAACATTCTGAATCCTGATTCGGTGAAAATTATGGATGCCATGGCCGAGCCTTTGCTGGCAAATACCAAGGCCGGGGAGAGATTCCAATTCTTCCGGCAGGGATATTACATTGCCGATCCAATACTTTATACGGAAGAAAACAGAGTTTTTAACCAGATAGTAGATCTTAAGAGCTCCTGGAAAAAGTAAGCAGGATGGCCACGGGGATTGCCCCGTGGTTATCTTGTAGCCTTTGTAGCCTTTGGAGAAAACCATGACGTATCGAATTGAAAGAGACTCCATGGGAGAAATCCGTGTGGAGGCCGACAAGCTCTGGGGTGCCCAGACGCAGCGCAGTTTGGAGAACTTCCGCATCGGCACCGAAAAAATGCCTCGAGAAGTAATCCGCGCCTTTGCAGTGCTCAAAAAAGCCGCGGCCATCACCAATTTTGAATTGGACAATTTGGACGGGCAGATTGCCTCCGCGATTGCGCAGGCCTGCGACGAAATTTTAGAAGGAAAGTGGGACGACCAGTTCCCTCTTGCGGTCTGGCAGACGGGTAGCGGTACGCAAACAAATATGAACGTCAACGAGGTCATAGCGAACCGCACCAATCAAATCCTCGCAGACGACGGAAACGATCTCGCTGCAGACGGCGTCAGCCATCCCTTCACGGAGAAAAGAGTCCATCCTAACGACCACGTAAATATGGGCCAAAGCTCCAACGACACCTTTCCCACCGCTATGCATATGGCAGCGGTATTGGAAACGGAGCAGCGCCTGTTTCCGGCCATAGAAAAATTGTCTGCGACATTTTTCCGCCTGTCCGAAGAGTATAAAGATGTGATTAAAGTCGGCCGCACCCACCTTCAGGACGCGGTGCCCCTTTCGCTGGGTCAGGAGATCAGCGGCTGGCTCAGCATGTTGACTCACACGGAGCAGATGATTCGTACGAGCCTGGAATCCCTGCGGGAGTTAGCCATAGGCGGAACGGCTGTCGGCACCGGTCTTAACACCCATCCGCAGTTTGGGGAAAAGGTTGCCGGCCGTATCGGTCAACTGACGGGGAGCCGTTTTGTTTCGGCACAAAACAAGTTTCATGCACTCACCAGCCTGGACGGCATGGTGGCGTTTCACGGAGCGCTGAAAGCCTTGGCCGCCGATCTTTTCAAGATAGCCAACGACGTGCGCTGGCTGGCCAGCGGCCCGCGGAGCGGTATCGGAGAAATAAAAATACCGGAAAACGAGCCGGGCAGTTCTATCATGCCGGGAAAAGTGAATCCTACCCAATGCGAAGCTTTGACCATGGTCTGCTGTCAAGTCATAGCCAACGACACTGCGGTAGGCTTTGCCGCATCCCAGGGAAATTTTCAACTTAACGTTTTTCTTCCGGTTACCGTTTACAACGTACTGCAATCCATCCGTCTGCTCAGTGACGGCATGGTTTCTTTCAATGACAATTGCGCGGAAGGCATCCGGCCTGACCGCCATAAGATTCGGGAGAATTTGGAGCGTTCCCTGATGTTGGTAACGGCGCTGAATCCCCGCATCGGTTACGACAATGCGGCGAAAGTGGCGAAAAAAGCCTATGCCGAAGGCACTACCTTAAAAGAGGCTGCCGTGAGTTTGGGGCTTCTAACGGAAACCGAATTTGACGAGTTGGTAGATCCGGCGAAGATGGTATGATATCCAAATTTGCCATGTGAAGGAGGAGAAAGATGCAACCTACCGTACAGCAATACACTTCTGAGGAGATTATGGAAAGCAAAGCATATATTGACGGTTACATTGAACGGGCGCGGAAGGCCCAAGCGGTAATCGAGAATTATTCCCAGAGCCAGGTGGATCGCCTGGTCATGGCTATTGCCAAAACCGTTTATGACAATGCAGAATATCTGGCAGAGCTTGCAGTTGAAGAAACGCAAATGGGTGTTTTAGAGGATAAAATAGCAAAGAATAAAGGCAAAGCCAGCATAATTTGGAACAGTCTGAAAGGAAAGAAAAGCGTGGGTATTATCGAACGGGATGAAGAGACGGGCATTGTAAAAGTGGCTAAACCCATGGGAGTGGTGGCCGCAATTACGCCGATGACCAATCCCATCGTCACGCCCATGAGCAACGCCATGTTTGCCGTAAAGGGAAGAAATGCAATCATTATCACTCCCCATCACAAAGCCATCCGGTCCAGCACGGAGACGGTGAATCTGATAAATGCCGAGCTGAAGAAACTGGGCGCGCCGGAACATCTGATTCAGATTCTGGATCAACAGTCCCGGATCAACACCCGTACCCTCATAGCCGGTGCGGATGTGGTCGTGGCAACGGGAGGCGCCGGAATGGTCCATGCGGCTTACAGCAGCGGAAGGCCGGCTTTGGGCGTCGGCGCGGGCAACGTGCAGTGTATCCTGGACAGAGATATCGATTATGGAGACGCCGTGTCGAAGCTGATTGCCGGGCGCATTTTCGATAACGGCATTATCTGCTCCGGAGAGCAGAGCGCCATCGTGCCCGCCGACAAATACGAAGAAATCATCGAGCACTTTAAAAGAAACGGCGCCTATGTGGTTACATCGCCGGAGGAAAAGGAAGCATTTCGGAAGGCGCTTTTCCCGGAGGGGGTTATGAACCGCCATGCCGTCGGCCAGTCCGTTCAAGCCATTGCCAAGTTAGCAGGAGTGGAGATTCCTGCCCAATGCAGAGTTATTGCCATTGAAACGGATCGATACGGAAAAGACGAGTTGCTGGCAAAAGAGAAGATGTGCCCCGTATTGGCCATCTTCCGTTACAATGATTTTAAAGAAGCTGTGGAAATTGCGAAAGCAAACCTGGAGGTTGAAGGTAAAGGGCACAGCGTTGCCATCCATTCCAACAACAGCGCAAACATCGAATACGCCGGGGAACAGATCAACGTCAGCCGCTTCGTTATCAACCAGACCTGCGCTACTTCTGCAGGAGGAAGCTACTTTAACGGGTTAGCGCCTACCAATACATTAGGGTGCGGTTCCTGGGGACATAATAGCATTTCAGAAAACCTGAGCTACAAACATTTGATCAACATATCGCAGATTGCTTACTTCAAACCGGATAACACCGTGCCCACGCAGGAGGAACTGTGGTCCACTTTGGATTGAATGACTTGGAAGAGATCATTTTCATAGGACCGAAGGAGGGAAGGCAATTCGCTGAAATTGCCTTCTTTTATGGCGCTTTCAATGGCTTGGCAGCAAGAGCTTAAATTTTGCATGCCCAAGGTTGCGGCTAAGCCTTTGAGGGAGTGCGCATAGGTTTTAGCCTCTTCGAATCTTTTCTGATTGATAAGTCCTGACAGAACGATATGGCTGTCCTGGTAGTTGGCCTGAAAGCGTTTTACGGATTTAATGTACAGATCCTCCAATCCTCCAAGCCTGCAAATCGCTTCGTATCTGCCTGAGAACGGATCGGGCGCAAAGGTTTCTGTCAACATCGGAATTATACCTTTCTAATGATATTATATCTTAAGAATAGGTGAGTATCATTCTACTATTAATATAGACAAGAGTAAAGAAATATTCGCAAAATACTTCAAATTATCTGTAAATTTATTTTCGACAAATTTCGAAAAATCCCACAAATTGGCTTCGCTTATTAAAGTCGAACCGCCGATTTCCCTCATTTGGTAGCTTATTACAAAGAACATGGTATAATACTTTCATGAAAAACGTTTTGTTAACAATCGAATATGACGGTACCAATTTTTCCGGATGGCAGCGGCAGCCCGGCCGGCGCACCGTGCAAGGTGAGCTGGAGCGGGTACTTTCCGTGCTTTGCAAGCAGGAGGTTAAGCTGCAAGGGACAAGCCGCACCGATGCCGGCGTCCACGCCCTAGATCAGAAGGCTTGTTTTCAAGGCGAGTTTGGAATTCCCGTAGACAGAATCCCCCTTGCGGCAAATAAAATGTTGGCCGGTGAAGGAGCTTTTGCAGTGGGAGATGTGAGGATACTTGAGGCCCGGGAAGTGCATGAGGAGTTTAATCCTCGATTCGATGCAAAAGGCAAAAAGTATATTTATAAAATACGCAACACCCCGCAGCCTGCCGTTCTGCAGAGGAACTACAGCTATCAAATCCATAAGCCCTTAAACCTGGAAGCCATGAAACAGGCTGCCGCCTATCTGATCGGGGAACACGATTTCCGGTGCTTCATGGCCGCCGGGGGAAACGTACCCGAATCCACCATTCGGACCATATACAGCATCGAATGGAAACAGCGATTTCTGGAAGAGTCCGGGAATTCGCCTGCGGAAGATGCCGGCGACTTGAGCAGCGGCGGCATTGAGTTTGCAGGCAGCTGTATAGAATTTGAGATTAGGGGCAACGGATTCCTATATAACATGGTACGGATTATTGCCGGAACGCTGGTAGATATCGGTTTGGGAAGAATTGCTCCGGAGGAGATGAAAGCGATCATTGAGAGCAAGGATAGGCAGCGGGCAGGCCATACAGCCCCTCCCGGCGGGCTCTATCTGGCAAAGGTATATTTTGATGAGGAGGATTTGAAACTATGAAGATAAAGGAAATGTTTGAAAAGAAGAGGACGGTCATGTCCCTTGAGATATTCCCGCCAAAGCTTACATCGCCGGTGGAAACCATCTATTCGACGCTGGATGCGCTTTCCGATATCAACCCCGACTTTATCAGTGTCACTTATGGTGCCGGCGGCAAAGCGAAGGACAGAACGGTTGAAATCGCCTCAAAGATCAAAAATGACTACGGCATTGAAAGCCTGGCGCACCTGACCTGCATCTCCTCTACAAAGGAAGATATACGAAGGATCTTTGACGAGATGAGAGGCTGCAATATTGAAAATGTATTGGCGCTACGAGGCGATATCCCCGAGGATCCGGATTTTGAATTTCCCACTCCCCTTCATTATCAATTTGCCTGCGATCTGGTCAGAGAAGCAAAGGCCGAAAAAAGTTTCTGCATCGGAGCGGCTTGCTATCCCGAGAAGCATATTGAATGCGACAACAAGGTGAAGGATATTAAGCATCTCAAGGAAAAGGTTGATCAAGGCGTGGATTTCCTCATCACGCAGCTGTTTTTCGATAACGAGATATTCTACCGCTTTATGGAGGAAATCGATCTGGCGGGAATCAATGTTCCCGTCTCCGCCGGCATCATGCCTGTGCTGAATAAGAATCAGATTTTGCGCATCACAAAGCTGTCCGGCTGTTCCATCCCTGCAAAATTCCAACGGATATTGGACCGCTATGAGCATAACCCGGAGGCCTTGAAGGAGGCGGGAGAAGCCTATGCCATCGAACAGATTATCGATCTCATGGCTTGGGGCGTCCGCGGCATCCATCTTTATACGATGAACAAGCCTGAAACAGCTAAGCGGATTATGAGCAACATTGAGCACATTAGAAGGCTGCAGGGTTGATAGCCTTGTTTCTAAGCCTACTATTGCAGCATTGGACGTGATGTAAGCCTATTATTCTTCGTTTCCTAGGCCTATTTTCACTTGATATAGCTGTGGTTGAACCTATTTTGCACTGTTTAAGGCGGACTTTGAAGCCTTCAAGGCTAGCAAATAGGTCTACTATTGCCGCATTGGACGTGATGTAAGCCTATTATTCTTCGTTTCCTAGGCCTATTTTCACTTGGTTGGTCTTTGATTGAACCTATTTTGCACTGTTTAAGGAGGACTTTGAAGCCTTCAAGGCTAGCAAATAGGTCTACTATTGCAGCATTGGACGTGATGTAAGCCTACAATTCTTCGTTTCCTAGGCCTACTTTTACTTGATTTGACTTGAATTAAGCCTAGTTCCTAGTGTAGGAAGTGGGATTTGAAGACTTAAAGGCTAGTTTATAGCCCTAACATTGCGGTACTGAATATGATTTTGAACCTATTATGTTATGATGTGTTGATGTGAACCTATTATGCCGTGAGCCTATTATTTTAACTGTGAACCCATTATTTTATTTTATGCTGTAAGCCTTTTTCTTTAACTGCGAACCTATTATCCTTATGCTGTGAAGCTATTACTTTATAGCTGTCTAGCTTTTATTATAACTATCTAACTCTATCTAACTCTATTAACTCTATTTTCTTTTACATATATATATCTGGCTCAATTATATTTGGTTCAATTTTCTTATTATTACTATTTGGTTCATTTTTCTTTTATTTATCTGACTCTATTTTCTTTTGGCGAATTGTAAAATGAAGTTGAACTAATAAGGAATCCATAGTGACGATTTCTGTTGTAAAATAGTTTTTACGAGAAACAATTTCACAGAAAGGCGAATCACTATGGATCACTCACAGTTTACACCTAATCCGCGAAAAAATAAACATCTTTCTTTTAAAGAGCGCGTAAAAATCGAGTTATTGGCTGGTGAAGGCAAAACTGCTTATGCCATCGCAAAACTGCTAAATCGGCCCATAAACACCATTACAAACGAACTAAGGCGTGGCACAGTGGAACAGATAAAGCAGGGCAAATTAGTAAAAATCTACTACGCTGATGCCGGCCAGGCTAAATATGAGGCAAATCGCCGGAACACTGGTCGCAGGTACAAGCTGCTACAGTGCAGTGAGTTCGTAGGCTATGTTGAGAAGATGATGTTAGAGGAAGATTGGTCCGTGGACTCTGCCGTAGGTAGGGCTGCAGCAACGGGTAAATTCGATAAGATGCTTTGCACCAAGACCATCTATAACTACATCGACTTGGGGCTCCTAAAGGTTAAGAATACTGACCTGCCACTAAAACTGAGGCGCAGCCCTAAAGGGGTTCGTATCAGGGCAAACAAGCGAAACCTCGGTGACAGTATTGAAAACCGGCCTTGTCATGTGGAAGATCGAGAAGAGTTTGGGCACTGGGAAATTGATACGGTAATAGGCTCAAAATCCAAGGAGGATGAAAGCTTATTGACCATTGTCGAACGAAAAACCAGAAACACATTGATTCGAAAGATTCCTGCCAAAACAGCAGAAGCGGTTATGCAGGAATTTGACCAGATCAAAGACGAATTTGGCAGTCGGTTTCAAAAGGTCTTCAAAAGCCTTACTGCAGATAATGGATCTGAGTTCGCTGCTCTGTCAACCTTGAAGGAACAGGGTGTAGGGGTATATTTTACACATCCTTACTCCGCATTCGAACGTGGTACCAATGAAAACCATAACGGCCTGATTAGGCGCTTCATACCCAAAGGTAAGAAGATTTCCGAATACAGCCAAGAGGCCATTGCACGAGTTGAAGAATGGATAAACGGCCTTCCAAGAAAGATCTTAGGCTATAAAACCCCAGAAGAACTCTTCGATGAGGAACTCGATTTAATCTATGCTCTTTAACAACAGAGATTTGTCAAGGTACGGAGATTAGTTCAACTTGTTATTGCAATTCAGGTCTATTTTCTTTTACATATATCTAGCTCAATTATATCTGGTTCAATTTTCTTTTATTATTACTATTTAGTTCAATTTTCTTTTATTATCTAGGTCAATTTTCTTTTATTTATCTGACTCTATTTTCTTTTATTATAACTATCCGGCTCTCTGGCTCGGTTTTATATTTATCTGACATAGCTGAATCAATGGGTTCTTCCAAGCAACATTTCATCGTTCTCTGGATGGCTGGGACGTACGCCATACTTGTATTAGGGCTCTGCATATGGTAGAATTACACATTCGGAGGTTGTTTCATGGATATACGTCAACGGTTAAATAATGGAATACTGGTTTTTGACGGAGCCCTAGGCACCATGCTGCAAAAGCGGGGATTGCCCACAGGGCAAATTCCGGAGCTTTTTAATTTTTCCCTTCCGGAGGTTTTAGAGGATATTTATCACCAGTATCTATCTGCAGGCAGCGATATCATATGCACGAATACTTTTGGAGCCAATCGGTTTAAAATCGAGGGCTCCGGTTTTACAGTGGATGAAATTATTACCCACGCGGTAAAGCTGGCACGCGGGGCGGCGGACGCATTTACGCGAGATTGCCGGAATCGGATGGAATTCGGCAGCGGCTCCGGAACTGTCGCCGAACACGGCGAATATGACCACGGCAGCTGTGATAAAAAATACGTTGCGCTTTCTCTAGGTCCCATAGGAAAACTCATGGAACCTGCCGGAGATCTGGATTTTGAAGAGGCGTGCAGTGTATATCGCGAACAGCTGGAACCCGGAATCAAAGCCGGAGCCGACTTGATAATAATTGAAACCCAGAGCGATCTCTATGAGTTGAAAGCGGCCATTGTGACTGCCAGAGAGCTGACAGACCTGCCACTGCTTTGCACGGTTACTTTCCAGGAGAACTGCAGAATGCTCATGGGGGCCGATCCTCTTACCGTTGTCACCACTCTGCAGGATCTGGGAATTGACGCCCTTGGTGTAAACTGTTCACTGGGGCCGAGCCAAATGGTTCCCATTGTTCGGGAACTGTTGAAATATTCCAGACTGCCTGTTATCGTCCAGCCTAATGCAGGTTTGCCGAAAATGGTGGATGGGCAGACTGTTTATAATGTGGGCCCGATAGAATATGCAGATGTCATGGAACAGATGATTCGGGAAGGTGCGTCTGTGGTAGGAGGTTGCTGCGGTACGACCCCGGAATACATTAAAGAACTGACAAATCGTATAAAGACAATAAACGATGAATACGACAAATATAACGTTTCTCGGCACGATCTGCATCGGGAATCAAATCGTAAAAAGACAATAGGCGATTCGTTCCAGAGGGCTAAATATAGGCAACCTTTCGTCTATACTGCGGCGAGTTCTGCCACGAAAACCGTTATTTTGGACGACCGGATTCGGGTCATTGGTGAACGGATTAATCCCACGGGCAAGAAACTGCTGAAAGAGGCGCTAAAAGCCGGTGATTACACTTATGTTGAAAACGAAGCCATGCAGCAGGTGAAAGCCGGCGCGGAAATATTGGATGTCAATGTGGGAGTGCCCGGCATTGACGAGAAGGCGGTAATGTGCGAAGTGGTGCGCCGAGTCTCAGCGGTAACGGACGCTCCTCTGCAGATTGACAGCTCAGATCCGAAAGTGATCGAGGTGGCAGTGCGCCGATATAACGGGCGGCCTATCATAAATTCCGTTAATGGTAAACAGGAAGTAATGGATGCCATCTTCCCCATTGCAAAGAAATACGGAGCTTGTGTCATTGCTCTCACACTGGACGAAAAGGGCTTGCCGAAGGATGCGGACGAACGCATTGCCATTGCCGAACGCATTATTAATGAAGCGAAAAAATACGGCATCGGCAGGGAACGCATCATAGTGGACTGTCTTACTCTAACTGTTTCGGCGCAGCAACAGGCCGGAAGAGATACTTTGGAAGCTATTCGCCGGGTCAAAGCCCGCTTTGGCGTAAAGACCACTCTGGGAGTCAGCAATGTGTCTTTCGGATTGCCCAATCGGGCGCTGCTGAACCGTACATTTTTGGCTATGGCTCTCGAAGCGGGTCTTGATGCTCCTATTACGGATCCGTTGGCAGAAGAATATATGGATACGATTCGGGCTTTCGAAACCCTGGCCTGTAAAGATGTAGATTCCCGGGATTACATTGCCTGCTACGGGGGTACGGCTGATAAATCCGGAAGAGTTGCCGGTAAAGCCGATCAAGCCGTCGGTAAATGCCATGGGGCTGGTAAATCTGATGGGATCTCTGATAAAGAGAATTCAGCGATTAAATCAGATGAGACCATTGATAAAACTGCCCCAAAGGAGATTTCGGCAAGTGATGCCCTCGCAGATATTATTCAAAACGGCTATGTGGACCGAGCTGCCGGGGCTACTCGAGAGTTGTTGAAGCATTATGCGCCGCTGGATATCGTGGAAACCGTTATTATTCCCGCTCTTGAGACAGTTGGCCGGGAATATGAGACAGGGGAGAAGTTTTTGCCTCAGCTCATCCAGTCAGCCGATGCCGTTAAGAATGCCTTTAACGTGCTGAAAGAGCAAATGTCTGCCGGCGGAGAAACCATCAGCTACGGCCGGATTCTTTTGGCCACTGTAAAAGGCGATATCCACGACATCGGTAAGAATATTGTGAAGGTGCTGCTGGAGAACTACGGTTATGAAGTGCTGGATCTTGGAAAAGATACAGATATACAGCTCATTGTTGATACGGTAAAACGTGAAAAAATACAGTTGGTGGGTTTATCCGCCCTGATGACAACCACCGTGGTGAACATGGAGGCTACCATCCGCGCCCTGCGGGAGGCAGGGCTTCCCTGTAAAATAGCCGTGGGGGGAGCGGTGCTTAATGCGGAGTATGCTACCGACATCGGCGCTGATTTCTACTGTAAGGATGCCATGGATGGGGTTCGGGTCGCAAACGGGGTCTTTAAAAAATCCTAGAAACCATTGAGAAAAAAATGTGGTAATACCTTGAAACAAAAACGTTGACAAAAGGTCTAATAAAAAGGTGATCATCGTCCAACCATACACTGCACAGTTAAATCTGAAAGCCAAGGAGGAAACAAAGGATGAACCGACCCGATTGGGATGAGTATTTCATGCAGATGGCCGAAGTGGCCGAACAGCGTTCAACCTGCACCCGCCGCAGAGTGGGCGCCGTCATCGTAAAGGATAAACGGATCATGGCCACGGGCTATAACGGTGTGCCCACGGGCATTCAGCATTGCGAAGAGCGGGGTTGTCTGCGCGAACAGCTGCAAGTTCCCTCCGGCCAGCGCCATGAACTTTGCCGCGGTCTTCATGCGGAGCAGAATGCGATTATTCAGGCGGCCTATCTTGGCCAGAGCATAGACGGTGGTACACTTTACTGCACAACCCAGCCCTGTGTGATCTGCGCCAAAATGATCATCAACGCCGGCATCAAGCGTATTGTCATCAAAGAGGGCTATCCCGACGAACTGGCGCTGGAGATGTTGAAAGAAGCAGGCTTAACAATCGAGGTTTTAGAAAGAGAGAAAAAATGATATCCGCAATTACTGTGATTTTTTTCGTTGCAATGATCATTACGGTCGGTCTTACACCTTTGGCGATAAAAGTTGCACCGAAAATCGGAGCAGTTGACATCCCCAAGGACGACAGAAGGATGCACACGGAGACCATGCCGCGGTTTGGCGGCATAGCCATTTATTTAGGAAGTATGGCTGCCCTTGCCTTGCTCTTGCCGGGCACCACCGACCAGCGGATGACGGGCATCGCCATCGGAGCTACTTTGATCCTCATTATGGGCATCATTGACGATATTTACGGCTTACCCGCAAAAGTGAAGCTTGCGGGACAGATTATATGCGCCGGTATTTTGTTTGCAAATAATGTAAGAATTTCTTTTGTCAACGATCCCTTCGGGGATGGTCTTATCGAGTTTCCGTGGATCGTCAGTCTCTTAGTGACGATTCTCTGGATCGTGGGCATTACGAATACCATCAACCTCATCGATGGCCTGGATGGGCTGGCTGCAGGTGTTTCCTTTATTGCCACCGTCGCCATCGCCTATATTGCATATATACACGGGCGATATGAAGTTTGCATGGCATTTATGGCTTTGGCGGGGAGCTGTTTCGGATTCTTACCATGGAACTTTCATCCCGCCAAGATCTTCATGGGAGACGGAGGGGCCCTGTACCTGGGATTCATGATTGCGTCCATTTCCGTCATGAGCCCCATGAAGAGCGCTACGGTCATTGCCACAATTCTGCCGATTTTCGTGCTGGCTTTGCCCATTTTGGATACGGCTTTGGCAATTTTACGGCGGTTGAAGAACGGCAGGCCGATTATGGAAGCGGACAAAGGCCACCTGCACCACCGGATTATGAACGTAGGGATGGGGCAGAAGCGGACGGTGTTGACACTCTACTGCATCAGCGGGATCATGGGGGTGGCGGCTATTCTTATCAGCCGCGATCTATTTATTGATGCGCTGCTTCTGATCGCCATTGCCGTTACGCTGATTTACGTGTTCATGAAGGACCAGGGCTTCGGCAAGCCTTTCAACGGAAAGGCTGGGAAAATGGCGGTGGCTGATGAAGTCACTAATGAAGCCGCTGAAAATGATGGAAGGGACAAGCCTGAGGAAGTCGGGGAGAAAGAGTAGAAAAAGAGAAGAAGAGAAGAAGAGGATACGATAGAGATGAAGATATTGACGGTGTTTGGAACCAGGCCGGAGGCCATTAAAATGGCTCCGCTGGTTCGGCAGTTGGAAAAGGAGCCCGAGCTGGAATCCGTGGTTTGCGTCACCGCCCAACATAGGGAAATGTTGGACCAGGTTCTTGAGCTCTTCGAGCTCGTACCTGATTATGACCTTAACGTTATGAAACCGAACCAGAGCGTCAGCCAGATCAGCACCAACGTGCTTCTCGGAATGGAGAAGGTGCTGTCGGAGGTGCAGCCTGACATAGTTTTGGTTCACGGCGATACAACCACTACCTTTGCTTCTGCTCTGGCTGCGTTTTATCAGAAAGTGCCTGTAGGCCATGTGGAGGCAGGGCTTAGGACCTACGATAAATACTCGCCTTATCCGGAGGAGATGAACCGGGTGCTTACGGGTCATATCGCAGAGCTGCATTTTGCTCCGACGGAGCGCAACCGTCAGAACTTGCTGGCAGAGGGTATAGCCGACGAGAAAATCTTTATTACCGGCAACACCGTTATTGACGCTTTGCTCACAGTTGCAAAAAAGCCTTATGAATTTGAGGACGAGACTCTTTCCCAAATCGACTTTGATGGCCGCAGAGTCATTACAGTTACCTGCCATCGCCGGGAAAACCTGGGAGAGAACATGGTAAACATTTTCAGCGCGATTCGGGACATTGCCCGGGAATTTGACGATGTGGAAATCGTCTATCCGGTCCACTTGAATCCTAAGGTTCGGGCGGCGGCGGACGAAGTTCTGGGCAATACGGAGCGAGTGCACCTGATTCAGCCCCTTCATTACCAGCCCTTCGTCAATCTGATGGCGAAGTCCTACTTCATCATAACCGATTCCGGCGGCATGCAGGAGGAGGCCCCTTCCCTGGGAAAACCCGTATTGGTCGTTAGGAAGGAAACGGAGAGGCCCGAGGCCGTGGAAGCGGGCACTGTCAAGTTAGCAGGCGTGGAGCGGGAGAATATTTATGCCTTGGCAAAAGAGCTTTTGACGGACCAAAACGCCTATGAAGCCATGGCAAAGGCTGTGAATCCTTACGGCGACGGTAAGGCCTGCGAAAGAATCGTAAGCATATTAAAGAACCTGTAGACAAATACAATTTCAGTAGCATATTTAAGAACTTGTGAACAATTACAATTTCAGTTGCATATTTAAGAACTTGTGAACAATTACAATTTCAGTTGGCGGTTTTAGCAGGATGTGCAAAATTTCAATTAATGCATGGCAGAACAACGCAGAAATTACATATTTTAACAAAACATCCTGCATTAATTGAAAAATTGCACAGTTTTCGGCAAAAAATAGGGCCATTTAATTTAATAATAATGCATTAATTGAAATTTTGCACAGTCCCGTTGGCGGTGGCAGGGGGGCGGCCTCCTGCCACCGACTACCAATGCAGGGGGCGGCAAACGAAGTGCCCCTGCCGCCACAACTTGCCGCTAAGAAACCTTGTGGTGTGAAGGCGGCCGCAACAAAATACTAAATTGCGACCGACAGACTGACAGAAGAGGAAGATACTTGATTGGATAACAAACTGAATAAGAAGCAAGAGACAGAACAGCCTTCTCTAAAACCGGCTGAGCAGCCGGTAGTAATAGAAACAAAATCTCTATATAGAACCCTGAGGCGGATAGCGCTGCCCATTGCATTGCAAAGCCTCATCGCCTCTTCCCTCAACTTGATTGACACCCTCATGGTGGGAAGTTTGGGGGAGGTGGAATTGGCTTCCGTTGGGCTGTCCACCCAACTTTTCTTTATTCATTGGGGTGTGCTGTTCGGATTTTCCAGCGGCGCCGCTGCCTTTATGTCGCAATTTTGGGGAGTGGAGGATCTGCCGAATATACGAAAAGTACTTGGCTTTGTGGTTACTTTCTGCTTCGGAATCGGCATGATCTTTTTCATTGCAGCCACTTTCTTTCCCGAAATGGTGCTGCGTTTATTTACCGATATTCCTGAGGCGGTGGAACTGGGGAGTAAGTTCCTTCGTAGATTTGCTTTCTGCTTCCTCACTGTTTCTATTACCGTACCCTGCACCGCGGCTCTGCGCTCCACACAGCAGACCAAGATTCCGCTATACATAAGCGTGGTGGTTTTCTCCACAAACACACTGCTGGCGTATCTTTTGATTTTCGGAAAGTTCGGGCTGCCTGCAATGGGAGTTATGGGCGCGGCAACGGCAATCCTTACGGCGAGAATTCTGGAACTAGCGCTGGTTCTTTTCGTGGTCTTCGGACGAAAGAATATACTTGCGGGGCCGATAAAGGAGTTCTTCTCCTGGCGTAAGATTCTGGTAGTCAAGGTGTTGACCAGCGCTCTTCCCGTTACCGTAAATGAGACCATGTGGAGCCTTGGAATGGCCACATACAATGCTTTTTACGGCAGGATGGGCATCACGGAATACGCAGCCATACAGGCCAGCAACACCATCAATCAGCTGTTCATCCTGGCGATTTTCAGCTTGGGAGATGCTCTGTTGATTTTGGTAGGCCAAAGGATCGGCCGGGGAGAGATGGACTACGCCTTTGCGTTGGCAAAACGATTGCTTCGAATCGGCATCATAGTAGGTCTCATCTCCGGAGGACTTTTATTTATTACATCCCGCTTTATCGTGGTTCTCTTCAACTTCACCGATGAGGGACGGTATTACATGCTCTGGATTTTAGCCATTTACGGTTGCATGATGTGGCTCAAAGTGTACGGCGGTCTGAATATCGTCGGAACCCTGCGTTGCGGCGGTGACACTAAATTTGCCATGTTTGTGGAGGTGGGCTGCGTCTGGGGTATCGGCGTGCCTCTGGTATTCTTTGGCGTATTCTTTACGGATCTGCCCGTTTATTTAATCGTCATGATGGCCCAGGCGGAAGAAGTAGGGAAGAGCCTTTTCTGCCGCCGTCGTTTCTATTCCAGGAAATGGCTCAACAACCTGATTCATGATATCTAATTTTTCAAATTTTAATCGGGTGGATAAATAAAAATACTATTCATGGATCATTGCATAATATAATAGATTATCATTAAGCACACATGGAAAAACATGTGTGTTTTTTGTTTGCAGGCCGAAAATTAGCCGTTAGCAGACAGGCTGCAGGCGGGCAGCATATATATATGAAGGCTTTAGCATTTCCAATAATTTGAAGGGGATAATTATATGAAACAAATTCCCTCAAAGCCTTTACTAACAACCAAAAAAGTCATATAATAAAACAAATCAAAAATTTCACGAATAGTCATGCATTACTGAAAACTTATAGTAATCCTCAATAATTTAACTCATTACTTTCGAGGTTAGACATAAATTCGAGATTCGACATATATCCGTTGTCTATAGTTTTATTTTGCACAGTGAAATTTCAATTTGCTTGTTGTATGTCCGGGATATGTTGAAATCATTTGGGCGTTCTCCGCCTGTAAAAGAGCCATAAAATATTTAAGGAACAGGGGGCGAGATTGTGGCGATCGAGCAGATTAGACAAATCAAAGAGGCAGAAGAGCAAGCCGAGCAGATCCGCAAGAATAGCATGGCCGAGGCTAAGCAGATGATAGCCGATGCGGAGCGTCAGGCTGAGCAGTTGCTGGAAGAAGCGCAACGCCAAGCGGAAGAGGACTACAAAAAAGCCATCCAAACTGCCCAGCAGGATGCTGAAAGCAGCTTCGACAGCATCATTGAGCGGGCCAGGGAAGAATGCGATCATCACATAGCGCTTGCAGAGAAAAACATGGATCAAGCGATTTCCATTATCATCGGAAAGGTAGTGAGGTAAGTGTCTATTGCCAGAATGAAGAAGCTTTCCGTCATCGGCCTTGTCTCCGATCGGGACCTGTTGATGGAAAAGCTTATGACGTTAGGGGTTGTCGAGATCAAAGATCAGGAGGAAACGCTCGGCGACAGTCAATGGCACGAAATGGTCGCCCGTGATTCCGACGAAAAAACCGTATCGGAATATGAGAGCCAAATCTCAAAGGTCAGTCAGGCTTTAGGTGTTCTAGAGAAATATGGAACCGGTAAAAAGCCTTTGCTATATACGAAAAAGCCGATTTCCCTGCGAGAGTTCCAAAAGGCATTGGAGCAGAAACAGCAAATTGAAGATAAAGTTTCCAAAATCAGCGCTCTTTCCGCTCGCCATGCAGAGCTGACCAATTCCATAAATAAAATTGAATCCTTGAAGCTTTCTTTAGAACCATGGATCGAGTATGACGTGCCTCTTTCCCAGCAGTCTACCATGACCACGGATATTATCCTTGGCGTGGTCCCTGCTGCCGTGGACGCCCTCCAACTCATAAAAGAATTGGAAGAAAAGGTGCCGGAAAGCGCGGCCAAGTTGATTAAAAGCGATGCGGAGCAGCATTATCTTTCTGTGATATGTCTGAAAGCAGAACGTGATGCGGCAGATGAGATTTTTAGAACTTACGGTTTTTCAAAAGTTCAATTCGGAGATCTGACGGGCACGGCAAAAGAAAATATCGAAGCCTTGGAAAAGAAAGTGGAAGAGCTGGCTGCAGAAAGGGCTAAAATCGAAGAGTCCATTCGCGCCCATGAAGAGGACAGGCAAGATCTGGAGCTGCTCTTCGACAAACTTACCATTCTGAGGGATAAAGCCGCTATCCGGCAAAATCTGTTAGTAACGAAGAAGACTTTTTATATGAGCGGCTGGCTTCCTGCAAGGGCTGCCGATAAGGTAAGCAGTGTCCTTGAGGAAGTGGGTTGCTATTTTCAAATAGAAGATCCGGAAAAAGGGGAAGAAACGCCGGTGCTATTATTAAACGGCGGTTTCTCAACGCCTTTTGAAGCCATTACGAAACTATATGCGCTGCCGGATTCCAGATCCGTAGACGCCACCCCGTTCTTCTCCCTGTCTTATGCCATATTTTTCGGCATGATGCTTGGAGATGCAGCCTACGGAATCGTCATGGCGGTTCTAACGGGATGGATCCTGAAAAAATATAAGCTTGAAGGTATGAAGTACCAGCTTATAAAGATGTTCTTCTACTGTGGCATTTCAACCGCCTTCTGGGGCGCCATGTTTGGCGGATGGTTCGGTGACTTAGTTGCCGTTGTAGGCAGAACTTTCTTTAATGTGGAAATATCCATTCCTCCCATCTGGTTCAGTCCTCTGGATGATCCTATGAAGCTGCTATTGTTCTGCTTCCTTTTGGGCGGACTGCACCTTTTCATCGGCATGGGATTAAACGCCTGGTTGTCTATCAAGGACGGAAGGCCCTTGGATGCTGTTTTTGACGTGGGACTCTGGTATCTGCTGCTTATCGGTGTCACCCTGCTTTTGGTGGGAGCAGTTCCCGGACTTGCAAAATGGATGGCCATTATCGGCGCGGCAGGTATTGTGTTGACCGGCGGCAGAAACAGGAGAGGTATCGGAAAAGTCATCGGAGGATTGGGAAGCCTGTACGGCATTACCGGCTATCTGTCCGACGTTCTGTCTTATTCCAGACTCTTGGCTCTCGGCTTGGCTTCCAGCGTTATTGCTTCCGTGGTTAATAACATGGGATCCTTTGGCGGATCAGGCATAAAGGGCGTTATAGTGATGATCATAGCCTTCGCCATCGGGCATACGTACAATTTCGCGATTAACGGTCTCGGCTCTTTTGTCCACTCCTGCAGACTGCAATACGTAGAGTTCTTCGGAAAGTTCTACGTGAGCGGAGGAGAAGCCTTTCAACCGTTTGGTGAAAATACAAAATATGTAGATATTCTAAGGGAGGAAAACTAAATGAACGTTGTATTTGAAAACCTATTATTTAACGGTGTTTTTCTGGCAATGGCAGGGGCCGCAGTGGCAGCTATTGCAGGTATCGGCAGCGCCATCGGCATCGGTATTGCCGGCCAGGCGGCTGCGGGTGTTATCTCAGAAGATCCGAAGAAGTTCGGGCAGACTTTGATCTTACAGGCTCTTCCCGGCACCCAGGGTATCTACGGTCTGTTGATCGCATTCCTGATCATGACGAAAATCGGCTTGTTGGGCGGCGACGGATTGCTGGATATCACCATGGCCCAAGGAGCATACATCTTTGCATCGGGGATTCCCATCGGGCTTGTAGGTATTTTCTCCGGAATCGCTCAGGGAAAATCCTCTGCAGCAAGTATCATGCTTATTTCGAAGAGACCGGAAGAGCTGGCAAAGGGTATGGTATACCCTGCCATGGTAGAGACCTACGCGGTATTGGCACTTCTGATTTCCTTCCTGATGCTCAACGGAATTCAGATATAATAAAGATGGGTCGCCGCAAGGGTAGATCGTGATGATGAATGCCCCGGAAGTAAATCGTGGTTATGGGTCGTTGCAAGTAGATCGCGATGATGGTCTACCGAGAGTAGAACGTGACGATGTATCGCCGTAAGAGATGATCGGGGCGAAAACGGAAAATAATGCACATTTGGTAATGAGCATTGAATGAGGATGGAGTAACAATGAGCATTGAAAATATAACAGGCAAAATATTGGCCGAAGCTCGCGAACAAAGCGAGCAGGTCTTGAAAGAAGCGGGCGATAAAAGCCGCGCCATAATAGAGAAGGCCGAAGCTCAGGCGGAGAAGATCCGAAAGGAGCATGAGGAAAAGGCTGAAGAAGATGCCTGCCTTTTGAAGAGCAGACGGACATCCGTAGCGGAACTGGAAGTCCGCAAAATGAAATTAGCCGCCAAGCAGGCCCTCGTCTCACGGTGCTTCGACCAGGCGTTGGACAAATTGGCCAACATGGAGGAATCCGAGTATCTGGAGTTTTTAGCCTCCGCTATTTTGGCAACCGGCGCAGAGGGAGGAGAGCTTCTTCTCAACGAAAGGGACCGGAAGTCCATAGGAGAAAAGCTTGTCAAGAAGGTCAACGAAGCCGGAATGGCCGGGAAGTTAACTTTGGCGGAAGACTCCATTGACGCCAAGGGCGGTTTTGTACTCAGAAGAGGTTCCGTGGAAACAAACTCCACGCTGGAAACCATGGTAAATGGCATCCGCGAATCAGCCACGCCGGATGTGGTGAAAACATTATTCGGCTAAAAAAGGCGGAATGTCTTTGCAACGGCCGATTGGAAAGGAGGAAGGAGCCGGTGGAAGTAGACTTTGGCAAAAAAGACTATATCTTCGCTTCCTCGCGTGTACGCAGCGTGGAGAAACACTTGCTTTCCCGGGACAAAGCGGAGGCCATGATCGACAGCAAGACGCCGGAAGATGCTTTGAAGATTTTGTATGACATCGGATACGGAGACGGATCTGACACCCTGTCCCCCGGCCGGTTTGAAACTTTGCTTAAAGAGGAAATCGGCAAGGTCTATTCCTTTATCCGCAGCATTGCTCCGGATGAAAAGGAGCTGTATCCCTTCCTGTATCCTTATGATTATCATAACTTGAAAGTATTATTGAAAGCGGAATTCCTGGACATGGATCCTCAGCCTTTTCTCATGGATATCGGTACCGTTCCGGTGGCCCGGATGACGGCGCTGGTAAGGGAGCGCAATTTTGTGGGGCTTACGGACAGGATGCGTAATGCCATTCTGGAAGTGGTGGACGTGTTTTCCAGAACCAGGGATCCGCAGATGATCGACTTCATCTTAGATAAGGCTTGTTATGAGGAAATGCAGGAATCGGCAGCGGCAGGCGGCCACGAATTCATCATGGATTACGTCAGGCTGCAGGTCGATATCATCAATCTGAAGTCCTTTGTCCGGTGCAGACAGATGGGGAAATCCTGGGACTTCTTCTCTCAAGTGTTCATCGACGGCGGCAGGATCCAGGAAAAAATCTTTACGGGAAGTTACGACGAACCTTATGAGCAGTTTGCGGAAAAACTGATTCCCTACGGTCTTTCCCATGCCATGGCCGAAGGCGGCGCCATGCTTAGAGAGACCGGACGTTTCACCGCTCTTGAGAGACTCTGCGACAACCGTCTGGTGGAGTTCGCAAAGTCGGCAAAATATATCTCTTTCGGCATCGAACCTCTGGCTGCCTATCTGATTGCAAAGGAAGCCGAGATTCGCACCGTTCGCATCATCATGACAGGCTTGCTGCAGAAACTCTCAAAAGAGGAAATGGCCCAGAGAGTGAGGGAGACCTATGTATAAGATTGCAGTTATTGGCGACCGTGGCAGCGTATTGGGCTTTAAGGCAGTTGGGTTGGATGTTTTCCCGATAGCCGGCGTTGAGGAGGCCAAAGCAACCCTTCAGCGCATAGCAAAGGAAGAATACGCAATCATCTATATTACAGAAAAGTTCTGTAAGGACATGGTCGATGAGATAGAAAAGTACAAGGATATG
Organism: Anaerovoracaceae bacterium; assembly: GCA_050953365.1. Taxonomy (GTDB): domain Bacteria; phylum Bacillota; class Clostridia; order Peptostreptococcales; family Anaerovoracaceae; genus UBA1426. The sequence goes on from JBMNMN010000006.1 coordinate 143,456, forward strand.
CGCATACCGGCCATCATCCCCATTCCGGGGATGGACGGAAGCTACGGCGTCGGCATGGCCAATTTAAAGAAGTCCGTAGAGCGGGCCGTAGGCGCGGATATTCTGTTCGGAAATGAGTAACCACAGGCGTCCGTTGGCGGCCGACGTTACGGAAAGTTCAGGCTGCCGACGCCGGGAGAGGTCAGGCGGCCCGCGTTATAAGCTGAAGGCCGCCGACGCTTAAAAAAGTAAAGGCAGGTGACTGAAAAAGTGAACCAAGGGAGAATCGTGAAGGTATCCGGACCGTTGGTGGTAGCCGAAGGCATGCAGAACGCCGACATGTTCGACGTAGTCCGGGTAGGTGAGCAGGGACTTATCGGAGAAATCATAGAAATGAGGGGCGACGCCGCTTCCATTCAGGTATATGAAGAGACTGCGGGTCTGGGCCCGGGAGCAAAGGTGGTCAGCACCGGCGTTCCTCTTTCCGTGGAGCTGGGGCCCGGCATGATCGAAAGTATTTATGATGGAATTCAGCGGCCACTGACGGAGATGCTGGAGGTTTCCGGGCCGAATATTAAACGCGGCATCGACTTAAAAGCCCTTTCCCGGACTAAAAAATGGACCTTTGTTCCCACTGTGGAGGCCGGTCAGCGGGTACAGGCGGGAGACGTCATCGGAACGGTCCAGGAAACAATCATCGTACAGCTTAAGATCATGGTGCCCTATGGGATTGAAGGCGTAGTCAAAGAAATCAAGAGCGGAGATTTCACCGTGGAAGATGTGGTTTGCGTGGTTGAAAAGGACGACGGTACCCTGGCCGATATCACCATGATGCAAAAATGGCCCGTCCGCCGCGGCAGACCCTATAAAGAGAAATTAGTCCCCGAAATGCCTCTTCTGACGGGGCAGCGGGTTATCGATACTTTGTTCCCCATCGCAAAGGGCGGTGTTGCGGCTGTGCCGGGACCTTTCGGAAGCGGCAAAACCGTAGTACAGCATCAGCTGGCCAAGTGGGCGGATGCGGACATCGTGGTCTACATCGGATGCGGCGAGCGGGGCAACGAGATGACCGACGTACTCATGGAGTTCCCGGAGCTGAAAGACCCCAAGTCCGGCGAGCCTCTGATGAAACGGACGGTGCTCATCGCTAACACCTCCGACATGCCTGTAGCCGCACGGGAAGCATCCATTTATACGGGAATTACCATTGCGGAATATTACAGAGACATGGGTTATTCGGTGGCCTTGATGGCCGACTCCACTTCCCGGTGGGCGGAAGCATTGAGGGAAATGTCCGGGCGGCTTGAGGAAATGCCCGGTGAAGAAGGCTATCCCGCTTATCTGGCCTCCCGTCTTGCGCAGTTTTACGAGAGAGCCGGCAGGGTGGTTTGTCTGGGATCCGACGGCCGCGAAGGCGCTCTTTCCGCCATCGGCGCCGTATCCCCTCCGGGCGGAGATATTTCCGAGCCCGTTTCCCAGGCTACCCTTCGTATTGTCAAGGTGTTCTGGGGACTGGATGCGTCTTTGGCCTATGCGAGACATTTCCCGGCCATTAACTGGCTCACCAGTTACTCTCTTTATGTAGACCGGCTGTCCAAGTGGTTCGCAGATAATGTTAACAAGGAATTCCCCGCGCTTAGGAGCGAAACCATGAAGCTGCTCCAGGAGGAGGCGGAACTTCAGGAAATCGTTCAGCTGGTCGGTGTGGATGCTCTGTCCTTCCAGGATCAGTTCAAACTGGAAGCCTGTAAGTCCATCCGTGAGGACTACCTCCACCAGAATGCTTTCCATGATATAGATACTTACGCTTCAACGAACAAACAGTACAAAATGTTGAAGCTTATCCTGGAATATTACAGGAAAGGCAGCGCCGCCATTGAGCAGGGAGCCGACTACAACAAAGTGGTTTCCATGCCTATTCGGGAGACCATCGGGCGGTTCAAATACGTCGAAGAATCGGAAGTGGATAAGCAGTTCGAAGCGCTGATGGAGGAACTGACCAAAGGAATACAAGATCTGATCCGCCAGGGAGGTGAGCAGGATGATTAAGGAATACAGAACCATATCCGAAGTTGCCGGCCCGCTGATGTTGGTTCAGGGCGTTGAAAATGTTACCTATGACGAGCTGGGCGAGATCGAGCTGCAAAACGGCGAAACCCGGCAGTGCAAGGTGCTGGAGATTAACGGAACCAACGCGTTGGTGCAGCTCTTTGAGAGCGCCGCGGGTATTAACTTGGCGGAAAGTAAGGTGAGGTTCCTCGGCCGCGGCATCGAATTGGCCGTATCGGAAGACATGTTGGGACGCGTCTTTGACGGTATGGGAAGGCCTATTGACGGCGGCCCGGAAGTCATTGCCGAGGCGCGGCTGGACATCAACGGTCTGCCCATGAACCCAGCGGCCCGGGACTATCCGGCGGAATTCATCCAGACCGGGGTCTCCGCCATTGACGGCCTGAACACTCTGGTCAGAGGCCAGAAGCTGCCCATCTTCTCCGGTTCAGGTCTGCCCCACGCCGAGCTGGCGGCGCAGATCGCGCGGCAGGCAAAGGTTCTGGGAGGCGGAGAAAACTTTGCCGTAGTATTTGCTGCCATCGGTATCACCTTTGAAGAGGCGGACTTCTTCATTTCCGACTTCAAGAGAACAGGAGCCATCGACCGGACCGTTCTTTTCACCAACCTGGCCAACGACCCGGCCATTGAGCGTATTTCCACTCCGCGTATCGCTTTGACGGCGGCCGAATACTTGGCCTTTGAGAAAGATATGCACGTTTTGGTCATCCTGACGGACATCACCAACTATGCGGAGGCCCTGCGTGAGGTTTCCGCCGCCCGTAAGGAAGTTCCCGGCAGAAGAGGATATCCCGGTTATCTTTATACGGACTTGGCTACGTTGTATGAGAGAGCCGGCAGAAAGAAGAACCATCGCGGATCTATTACGCTGATTCCGATTTTGACCATGCCGGAGGACGACAAAACTCACCCCATCCCCGACTTAACAGGTTACATCACGGAAGGGCAGATTATTCTCTCCCGTGAACTGCACAGAAAGGGCGTCGTGCCGCCCATTGACGTGTTACCGTCCTTATCCCGTCTGAAAGATAAAGGTATCGGTAAAGGCAAGACAAGAGAAGATCATGCGGACACTATGAACCAGCTTTTTGCTGCGTATTCCCGCGGAAAGCAGTGCAAGGAGCTGATGGCGATTCTGGGCGAGGCCGCCTTGACGGATATAGATAAGCTGTACGCTCAATTTGCCGATGCATTCGAGAACCGGTACGTATCCCAAGGCTACGAAACGAACCGGGCCATTGAGGATACTCTAGATCTTGGATGGACGCTGCTGGATATGCTTCCGAGAAGCGAACTGAAGCGTATTCGTGACGAATATCTGGATAAATACCTGCCTTGTGTCTGTGAAGTCAACAGAAAAGAAGAATAGAGGGAGGTGACGCGGTATGGCACGGCTAAACGTGAATCCTACCAGAATGGTGCTGACCTCTCTGAAAAAGAAGTTGGTCGTTGCGACGCGAGGGCACAAGCTCTTGAAAGATAAGCGAGATGAGCTGATGAAGCAATTCCTGGAGCTTGCGCGCCAAAACAAAGTGTTGCGGCAAGAAGTGGAACGGCAGTTGGCGGAAGTTTACCAAAACTTTGCCATTGCCAATGCGGTTATGTCCTCCGAAATGATGGAGGAGGCTTTGATGTACCCGAAACAGGGCGTTTCAATTGAGCTTGGCAAAAAGAACGTTATGAGCGTAGACGTGCCCGTTTTCAATTTTACGACGAAGACGGCGGATGAGACGGATATCTATCCTTACGGCTTTGCTACTACGTCCGGTGAGTTGGACAAAGCCATTGCAAGGCTGGCGGAGGTGTTCCCCGTCCTGCTGCAGCTGGCGGCCATGGAAAAGGAAGCGGATCTGCTGGCTCAGGAGATCGAGAAGACCCGCCGCCGTGTAAATGCGCTGGAGTACATTCTGATTCCCAATTTGCAGGAGACCATCAAATACATCAAAATGAAGCTGGATGAAAATGAGAGGGGCAATCAGATCCGGCTCATGAAGGTCAAGGACATGATGCTGGCGGAGGTCATAAGAGAGAAGCAGGCCCAAACCGCCGCAGCCTTGGCAGAATATACGCAGAAGCACTAGCCCTTTTGGTGGGCACACGGGACATCTGCTCTTGAACTGTCCGCAAGCGGAACTCCGGCGGCGAGTAGCTCCGGCGGGCTACGCACAGAAGAGGTAGCCCTTTTGGCGGGCACACGGGACATCTGCTCTTGAACTGCCCGCAAGCGGAACTCCGGCGGCGAGTGTCCATGAAAGACTATACATCGACTTGGTTTATTCAAACTTGGCTTATTCAAATGTCGCTTGGCTTGTTCAAATATGCTTGGTTTATTCAAATTTAGCTTATTCAAATGTTGGCGGGATCTTCGGATCCCGCCTTCCTTTAGTCATACTATAAAAGGCCTTTGGCGCACTTAGCCAAAGGCTACCTTCTATAGCGCCTGATTAATAAAATCAACTAATAAAAAGGTTTTGGATTAAAATAGTTGATTTTCTCACGAAATTTTAGCTAATACTGGCGTTAAAGTGGCAATAATCAGCTAAAATTTGAGTCTTTAGAAAAACTAGCTGATATTTTGTTAAAAAAATCAACTATAAAATGAATGATTGACAAAAATAGTTGATTTTTGCAATAAAAACAATAAAAAACTTGAGAATATCATACAAAAGTCAACTAAGATTTCTTTATTTTGAAATTTTAGTTGATTATGAATGAGCGAAAAGAACAGAAAGAGACTGTGATTTACATAAAATTCCTTGACATCAAGGAATTTCAAATATAATATGTGTGTAAAAATATGGGAGCCGCATAGAGACCTGTAATAATCTTGAGTGGGGTGCTGAATAAAGAGAGACAACAATTCGTACTAAGTTAAATGTTTTCAGATAGAAAAATATTCAGCAAAATAGTGGAAGGAGATGAGAATGGTCTTCAATCATACATTAAACGATATATTGAAAAGTAGAGAAATTTATGCGACCTATCTACGCAAGTTGGAATCAGATCTTAATAATTTACCGGAAGGGAGACTAAACTGTAAAAGAGTGCGGGGAAAGACCTATTGCTATCATTATCTTCCCAAATCGAATAGGAAGAATTCATCCGTGGAGAATATGCCTGTTCAGAAGTATATTCCTAAGGGAAATGAGGAATTGATAACGGCTTTGCTTCGGCGGGAATTCGTTGAACGCAGCCTAAAAGTTTTGCGTAACAATATTAAAATTTTGGACATATTTCTTAAGAAATTTCAGCCGTATGATCCGGATGAAATAGAGGCGCTTATGGCCAAAAAGTATGAGGGTTTGACATATAAACCTAAGGCAGAAGCGAAGTATGAGGGTTTGGCATATAAACCGAAAGCAGAAGGAACGGAAGGAGCGACTTCCACGAAAGGTTCATCTTGGGCGCAGGAACCTTATCAAAGGAATGAAAGCCATGCTGAAGGGCTGAAACACAGTACTCTCAACGGACTTAAGGTGCGATCAAAATCAGAAGCAATTATCGCGGGGCTTCTGGAGGCGAATGAGATTCCCTTTCGATATGAAGCTAAGCTTGAGCTGGGAGGTCAAATTTTTTATCCGGATTTTACGATTCTCAGGCCGGAGGATGGGCAAATTCTCTACTGGGAACATTTTGGAATGGCCGATGACAGGCAATACAGCATAGCAATGCATCAAAAGATCGAAGCGTATATTCGTCATGGAATTATACCGGGAATACATCTGATCATGAGCTTCGAAACAAAAGAAAATGCAATAGATCCGAGAGCTATTGCAGCAATGATAAAAGCGTATATAACAGAGTAGGTTTGCGGTTTTTATTATATTAAGCGTATTACAGGGAAACTTACAGGGGAAAAATTGCAATTTCTGAGATTGCTTTTATTCGATGTGTTATACGTAATTATAGTATAGTCACAACATTATAGTATAATCACAAAATATTTATATTTACAATTCTAAGCCAGTCTTGTGGATAAAGGATATAGTATGATTCATTGAAAATCCCAATAGAGAATGGTAGAATACATGCATATAGAGACATAAAAGAACTAGATGGCTGCCTAAGGCTTCAATTATAACGTCGACAAGAGCGCGAGTTGTTTGTAACTGCAATTAGTAAGAGCTAAAAAGAGTCAAAAAGTGTTGAAGCGTCAAATAAGCGCAAATAGTGATTAATATGGAAAGGTACAGTTGCATGCAATTTCAACCTATGCTTTATATGAAATCTTGAAGTACTCCGTGACAATATGGAGAGGTGCAATTGCATGTAATTTCAACCAACGCTTTGGAAGAAATACCCCGAATGGAGAGGGAGAAAAATGTTACAGGAAGATCGATTTTTAAAAATCCTGGAATACATTAGCGATAAGAATATCACCACCTTTTCTCAATTGAAGGATGTGTTGGGGGTTTCCGAGGGAACCGTGCGCAGGGACTTATCCAGAATGGAGAAAAGCGGCATGCTTAAAATCGTCCGTGGGGGAGTGGTTCCCGTTAAAGATGATTTATCAAAGCAATCATTCCAAATGCGAAGCATCGAGCACAGAGAGGAAAAGCGGGATCTGGCTAAAGCGCTCAGAGAAATCATTGTTGACGGACAGGCCATTGCCATGAACGGCGGAACCACGCATATTGAAACCGCCAAATACCTGGCTAAAAACTACACTCGCCTGACGATTATTACAAATAATTTGAATGCTGTTGAAACATTGAAGGAGAATAAGGGCTTTACGATTATTATTACCGGCGGCATTCACGATCCCAAAGAAAACGTTTTGTTCGGCAGACAGTGTACAAACGCTATCCTCTCCTATAATGTAGATATCGCCTTGCTGGCGGTTAACGCCATTTCATTAAAAAATGGTATAACGGATTTCAGACTGGAAGAGATAAGCATTTTAAATGCATTTATGAAATCTTCAAGAATGAAGGTTGTGGTAGCGGATCACAGTAAGTTTGATCGGGTTGCTTGTATGAATGTGTGTGAAATTGGAGCAATAGACTGCATTTTAACCGACAGATATATCGATCCGAACCTGCTGGAAAAATATCGGGCGACGGGTGTCCGTATAATAACCCCAACCGATGGATAGAGAATTAAGTGATAGCTGACAGGGTGTCCGTATAATAATGCCAACCGATGGATAAAGAATGTGATGGCTGGCAGGGGTAGGCATTAGGCATAATAGCGTCAACAGGTGTACAAGGAATCAGATAACACAAGGAATGTACAAGGAATAACATATGATACAAGAAGAAAGATTAAACAAAATAGTAGAGTTTTTGAAAAAGCATAAAACCGCCAAGCTGCATGAGTTGAGTGAGTTAAATAATGTCTCGATGGATACGGTAAGACGAGACCTTAAGAAACTGGAGGATTTGGGTGTTTTGCGGAGAGTCCGCGGAGGCGCTGTTTACAAAGATGTTAATCTGCCCACCCTAGCCTTTGAGGGTCGCAGTATTGTAAACAGTAACGAAAAAAAAGAACTGGCCTCTCTGATAAAAGATTTTGTCATTGACGGGCAGACCATTGCCATTAACAGCGGCACCACTACTTTGGAAGTGGCAAGAGTCCTGGCGGAGAACTTCAACAGCCTTACTGTGATCACTAATGATCTGCATATCATTAAGATGATGTCGGCAAAGCGTAACTTTGTTGTCATTGTTCCCGGTGGTGTAGTGGATCCCAACGAGGACGCCATATTCGGCGAAAGCTGCGAAAAAGATATTTCCAAATATAATGCCGATATGGCAATCCTGGCAGTTAATGCTATTTCCATAGAAAAAGGAATCACTGATTTTCGATTGAATCAGGCTGGAATCATGGAAACTATGAAGGAGATAGCAAGGAAAGTCTTTGTCGTAGCAGACTTCAGTAAATTTGGACGGACTTCCAGCATGAATATTCTTTCGTTGTCTGAAATCGACTACATAATTAGCGATTCCAAATTTCCCGAAGAGTTTAGGGAACCCTTAGAAACCATGGGAATTACGGTGGTCACACCTTAAAGCAGCGATGTGTCATTAAAGTGATCCACCATGAAGTGATACCGAGAAGAGCAAGACGTTCAGACGCGATTCAGATGCGATAAGTTAAACCCGGCGAACTTATATATTGGAAAGTTGTGCAATAATAAGCAAGGAATATGCAATTTCTTGCTTATTATTTTTATTTATCCCTAATAAATATTTAATATTATTGCAGAAATTTTAAAAATATTGCAAAAAGTTGTTGCAATCTTCTGTAAATAGTGTTTTAATGGGCTTAAAGTAGCTTTCGTTTTTGAAGGAGGGTGCAAAATGTATAACAGACGCTACACAGGAAAAATTGAATTAGCTGTTTTGGACACAGCGGGCACATTCTGTGACGGCCCCGGAGACTTGAGGCACAGATGGCCGCTGGATGACTTGAGAGGCTGCAAAGCTCCCGTAGTTCCTTTCTACGAGGCGTTGAGGGAGTACGGCATCGAATGCGATTGGGCCACCATCAGAAAACCCATGGGAAACTTTAAGCCCACCCATCTTCGTATGCTCTTGAGTCTGCCCGAGGTTTCGGCCCAGTTTGAAGAAAAGTACGGCAGGCCCTGGAATGAGGAGGATTTTGAGAAGATCCTGGCAACCTTCAGGCCGCTGATGTCCAAGTACATAGTCGATGAGGACCTGGCCAGACCCATCGACGGAGCCTTGGAATGCATCGAGAAACTAAGAGCTGCCGGAATTTTGGTCGGCTGCGACACAGGTTATTACGAGGAAGACTCACTTAAGCTGAACAAGCTTCTTGAGGACAAATTCGGAATGAAGTTCGACGTTGTAACCAACTCGGAGAAAGTGCCGGGGAGACCTTCGCCCTTCATGGTTTACGATTGCATGCTCAGCGCCTACAAGCTGACGAACAAAGTAATTCCCATTGAAGCCGTAGTAAAGATCGACGACACTGCTGCGGGCATGAAGTGCGGAAACAACGCAGGTTGCTGGACCATCGGACTTTATGCTTCCGGCTCCAATGACTACGATACTCTTGCCGCATCAAAACCCGACTTCCTGGTTCCGGACGTTTCTTATGTGCCGGATATTATTTTTGGTCAGATTGAGCCAAGGCTGAGAAGAGGTGAAAGACCCGGACAGGGAATCATTGAAACCATCTAGCCTGCCAATAACCTGACATTAACCCCCACATAATTCGAACCTAGATGTATCTTTAAATGCGATTGGGCATTCCGTTATTCCGATCCGCAACCGGGATGCCTAATCGCGGTCCATTCAACAGGAGGGAATGAAATGGAAATTGATCAGGTCAAGCGGTTTGGTTATTCTCCCGAAGAGTATAAAAAGTTTAAAATTTATGCATGGCGTTTCTTATTAGGGTTCTCGTTTCTGTACATGTGTATCTACTGCTGTAGGTTGAACCTGGCTGCAGTAATGCCTCTTATGATGGAAGAGCAAGGTTGGACCACGGTAGAAATGGGCGTAATAACAGGAACTCTTTTTTGGACCTATGGCTTCGGACATTTGATTAACGGACGCCTGGGTGAAATCTTTGGATCCAACAGATTTGTTATTTTGTCCGTGCTCCTGAGCGTGGGCGCCAATATCTTCATCAGTTTTCAAAGTTCGGTTATAATCATCGCCATTATTTGGGGATTCAATGGTTACTTCCAGTCCATGGCATGGTCCCCGGGCATGTCCGCTCTAATCAAATGGTGGCCGGGAGACAAGAGAGGCTTCGCCACAGGATTGGCCCATGCCTTCTCGGCAGCAGGCCAAGCAGTATGTATACTGGCCGTTACTCTTGCTCTTGCATTATTGCCGGATATGGGCTGGAGAGCGGGTTTTGTTTTTCCGGCCATGATACCTCTGGGCATGTTAATTATCTACTTGTTCGTCGCAAAAACCAGTCCCGTTAACATAGGACTTAAGGAATATGAAGAAGAGAATCCGGTAAAGAGGGCACACGAAGAAGAGCAAAGAAGAGTCCTTGCGGAAAAAGGCAAGCTCTATCCCTATATTCATTTACTTTCTAACTGGAGATTTGACCTCTGGCTGATTATTGCTTTTGTAACAGGATTGGCAAGATATGGCCTCGTTACCTGGATCCCGCTGTACTTTATTCAAACCTTTGATGTAAATATAAAGACGGGGCTTGTGAGCAGCCTTGTATTACCACTTGGAATGGCCATTGGAACGCTGGTAGTGCCCTGGGCTACTGACCGATTCTGCCCCACCAACAGACTGCCTGCCGTTATTTCCAGCGGTCTGGTAGCGGCTATTGTAGTGTGGGTGTTTTTCCTTATTCAGCCCGGTTTTCTGGCGCAGGCGCTGCTGTTTATCAGCGGATTTTGCGTCTATGCCATCAACGGTCTGTGCTGGGCTTACGCTTGTGACATCGGCGGCAGAGCATTTGCGGGTACGGCTGCAGGAATTCTTGATTTTGCCGCGTATATGGGAGCCGGCTGCCAGTCTGTAGTATTTGGCGTAATACTTAACTATGCAGGCTGGACCTCTGTATTTGCAACCGTATCTATTTCACTGCTGGTGCTGGTAGTAATTTCGTGGTTTGCAAGCCGTGGCGCAAATAGGGAAAGATTGTAGCCGGAGAAAGGAGGATATTATGGATAACTTTGGTGGATTTTGTCCTGTAGAAATTCGTTATATGACGAAAAAAGATATGGCCAAATATCTCTGCGGATTTGAGATAAGTAAGAAAGTAGCATTGGTAGCCGAGGAGATCGTCATAAAGAGTGCCGGACTGGATCAGATGATCTGGGATATGGACGGAAAGTACGAGTTTAAATGGGTTAAAGGAGTCGTTCCCAATCCGACGCAGGAAACGGTAATGAGCGCGCTGGAGTTTATAGGGGAGAGACCGGAACTGATTATTGCCATTGGCGGCGGAAGTACGATGGATTTAGCTAAGGGCATAAGCGCTTTCTTCAGATATTACGAAAAAGGCGACTTAACGATTGAAAGTATGACACAAGTGATCAAAGATAAAAGTTATCGAGGATCAAAAGATGTGGTACCCATTTATGCGGTACCGACCACTTCGGGAACCGGTTCGGAGTTTACAAAATGGGCAACCATATGGGATTTAAATAAGACGGCCAAGTTCTCAATCGATGACAATGAGCTTTATGCAAAGGAAGCATTATTGGTTCCCGAGATGCTCCATACGGTGCCCAAGCGAATGATGCTCAGCACCGGTCTGGATGCCATGTGCCAAGCTATGGAGTCCTTCTGGGCCAAAGCCACCAATCCGCTGGTTCAGGATATCGCGACTATGGCGATGATTCGGATCAAGCAGAATTTAAAAAATGCACTTAAGGATGAAGTAGATGAAAAGGCTATGGAGGGAATGTCCATGGGCTCGTCCATGGCAGGAATTGCTTTTTCCAACACCAGAACAACAGCCTGTCACTCCATTTCATATCCCATGACAATGATGTTTGGCGTACCTCATGGATTTGCATGTATTCTCACATTGAACGAAGTTGCCAAACGCAATAAGCTCGTTGTGCCAAAGATCAATGACATGCTGGAAGAGGTATTTGGCGACAGTGAAAACGGTCTTGCAAATTGGTTAAAGGATGTAAGCGAAGGAATTCAGGAGCTGACACTTTCCGGATTCGGCATCGATGAAAAGGAAATTCCAAGAATCGCCGCTGCGGCCTTTACGGCAGGCAGAATGGACAACAACCCGGTCGACTTTAGCCAAAAAGACGTAGAAGAAATTCTTTATGCGATTAAGTAGAGAATAGGTCTTATTGGCTAAAGCAAGATGGCAGGTAACGAGACACTCTTATCTGCCATCTTTAATTATTATGTATTATGCACTGTACGAAGGGCTAATCTTAGATGAAATTCAGGGAAGCAGCTCCACCAGGTCGCCTTTTTTCAGTCCGGCTGCGTTTGCTTCGTCCGTGTCCAGGTGTAGTTCCAGATCGAAGTCTTCGTCAATGCGGACGCAGATATTCTTAAAGATCACTGCTCGGTCGCCTCCGGCTTCTACTGCTACCTTTTGGCCTTCCTTTAAGCCCAATGCATCGGCTTGTTCCGGCGAAACATGCAGATGTCTTGCGGCTGCGATAAGGCCTTCTTTCAAATCCGCTTGTCCGGCCGGGCCTATCAGTCTGACTCCCGAGGTGTTCTCAACGTCGGCGGAGAACCGAACTTCTGCAACGACGCCGATTTCTCTGGCCTTTGTCAAAGTAATTTCAACCTGGGCTTTCTCTCTGGCGGGACCTACAACGCGGACATTTTTTAATACTCCTTTGGGACCTGCCACATCAACGGTCTCATTGCTGACAAAATCGTCATGCTGCCTAATTTTCCGTAATAAAGTCAACTCATACCCTTTTCCGAATAGAATGTCAATCAGTTCTTGTGTGAGATGAACATGGATATTTGATATACCGACAGGGATTTTCATAGTGTTATAGACCTCGCTTCCAAAAAACCAAACGCTATTTTCCATTCACTTAAAACTTAATTATCTATCCATTATAACTTATAACTAAATTATCTATCCAAATTAACTCAGCCATCTATTCATTTACAACTTAATTCTTTATCTATCTAAAACTCATTTCCTGTTCATGAACGCTCATTCCGCGTCCATTACAACTTAATCCTTTATCTGCCTAAAACTCATTTCCTTATCCATTAAAATTCAATTTCCTATCCATTAATATATCATATACGCGGAAAAAAGGTGGCCAAGTTTTATTGCGACACTGTACAAGTGAAGTACAATTCTATCGCGGTGTAACGCCGTAAATTGCCCAAATTGTCTGAATTGTCAGTCTTTTGTCAAAGTGGCCTTTTTTTATAGAAAGCCCTTTACAATATCATTAATAAAAGGCATAATGTTAGCAGTTGGCTATTTGAGAGGTTCCTACATATATATATACGTAACACCATGAAGAGAACATGAAAAGGACTCAATGAATAAAAATGGTCAAAAGTCAATGGTCAACCCATTATATCGGTACAGTATACTCGCAGCGGTTATCATCCAACTGGGCTCCCTGCCCGTTATTGGATGGAATCCGCTGTTCGCATATGGGCTGGCATTAGGAACCTGTATTTCCATTGTGAACTATAATCTGCTGGTGCTCTCGTCTAAATTTGCCCTTTCCATGGGACGGGGACTGAGCTTTGCAGTAGTCGGCTACATTGTACGTATGGCAATATATGGAGGAGCGTTTCTCTTCTCCTACAAGACAGGGACGGTAAGCGGTATTGCCACACTGTTTGGATATATGACGGTAAAATTGGGCATGTTTTACTTATACGGATTCAAGCCCGGTTTTGCATCAAGGAAGTATGAGGGGATAAAACTAAAAGATATAGATCAGGATCAATGGGCAGCGGAAAAAGCGGCGAAGGCGGCAAAGCCGGGCCGATTTGAGAAAGTATTTAAAGTCTTTCGTTCCCAGGATTCCGATACTTACAATAAGGACTGAGTCGCCGAGACAAAAGTCCATTTTACAACCGGATAAGGAGGAGTGACGCCTTATGCATTCAACGGAGCATTTAGGGCCACGGATTATCATGAGCCTCTTCGACGGAAAGATCTTGCTTACCGAAACCGTCTTTTTTGCTATGATCGTCGCCGGAGCCATGATTGTCTTTGCGCTTATTTCCACCAGGAAACTGGAGCGAGATCCCAAGGGAATCCAGTTGGTGGCGGAATTAATCGTGGAGTTTGTCTACAAGATGACAGCATCGATTATTCCCAAGAAAAATGTAGAAGGATATGCCCCATACATAGGCACGCTCTTCATATTCTGTATGCTTGCAAACGCCACCGGCCTGCTGGGCTTTCGGCCGGTAACCGCCGACGTGAACATGGCTTTTGCGTTGTCGCTGGTAACATTCGTTGTAATCCAAGGAAGTTCTATTCATACACACGGAGTCAAGGGCTGGCTTAAACACTATGGCGATCCGTACCCCTTTATGGCCCCGATCATGATCATCAAAGACGTTTCATTACCCATTTCTCTCGCCTTCCGTCTCTTCGGAAACATCACCGGAGGCATGATCATTATGGCGTTTCTGTTCAAGGCACTGCATTCGGCAACCGACGGGCTGGGAATTACAATACCGTTTTTCCATTATATGATTCCCCTTCCCGCCAACCTGTTCTTTGACGTGTTTGAGCCGGTATTGCAGTCCTTTATTTTTACCACGTTAACCATGGCCTTCATCTCGATGCAGCTTGTCGTCCATGAAGACCATTGATAATGCAATAATAAATAAAATAACTAACTATGCTTGAAAAGCACGCACAAAAGGAGGAGAAATCATGAATTTTCCATTAGTTACATCTGAAGGCTTTATTCTCGGAATGTCCGCACTCGCAGCCGCATTAGTAATGTTTGTAGCGCTGGCAATCGGTATCGGTCAGGGACTCATCGGTATGAAAGCCGTTGAAGGCGTTGCGAGACAGCCGGAAGCTAAGTCCGATATTCTGCAGACCATGGTAGTAGGCCAAGCTGTTACCGAGACAACAGGTATCTTCGCCTTTATCATCGCCATTGTGCTGGTTCTGGCAAATCCTTTAATCGGAATGCTTGGATAAAATAACAGTTTACCGCATAGGATAGGCCGATTGGGCCTTATGCGGTTTGTGGATTGAGAGGTGCAAGGTCTTGGAATTATACGCAGGACTGATTGAGTTTAACTGGACCATCGTCTTTATTTGGTTGACAGTCATCACTCTGTACTTTATCATGAAACACTTTTTCTTTGAGAAAGTGCACAATTTCATGGTGGCAAGGCAGAATGCGGTCAAAGAGTCCTTTGAAAACGCAGAACAGGTAAATCTTTTGGCCAACGAGAAACTGCAGACCTACGAGAAAAAGATTGCCAACCTTGAAAATGAAGGCCGTGAGATAATAAAGAATGCAAAGCTCAAAGCCGAGGAACGCGCTGATGAGATCATAAATGAAGCCAACGAGAAGGTACAGGCTATGTTGCAGCGCGCCCAGGAAGAAATCGAACAGGAAAAGATCCGGGCCATTGCAGAGATGAGGGAACAGATCGTGACCATGGCAATTTATGCTGCTGAAAAAATCATTGAGCAGAAGTTGGACATGACCGGCCAGGAGGAGATCCTTTCGGATATTTTGGATGAAGCAGGTAGAGCGACATGGCAGAATTAACCGTGGATAAAACCTATGCAAAAGGTCTGTTTCTTGCCGCCAGAGAAATGTCGAAGACAGACGAGATCATGCAGGAGGCCAAGGAGTTGGTCGCCCTGTTCAATAGAGAGAAGCTATTCTTTGATTACCTATCTTCTCCCACCGTTTCCGGCGACGAAAAGAAACAAGCGGTCAGAAACGTGTTTGAAGGCCGAATCTCTCAGGAGATGGTCAATTTTCTGCTGGTTCTCATCGACAAAGGCAGGGTAAGACACTTTCAGCGCATTGTAAAACAATACGAACTGCTTCTCAACGAAAGCTTGGGCTTTTCCAGAGGTGTCATCTATTCTGCAGTGCCGCTTTCAGAAGCGCAGCTTGCATCCTTTGAAGAGAAAATCGGTCAGCTGATAGACAAAAAGGTAAAGCTGGACAACCGGATTGATAAAAATCTCATCGGAGGCGTTCGGATTTTTATCGAAGGAAAGCTTATCGATGCTTCCGTCAAGAAATGGCTTTCCGACTTGAAGGAGAATCTGATCGCCAGTATTCAGTAAAAAACCAGAAATAAGCAATGAAAGGGGCGCTTTGCTATGAACTTGAGGCCCGAAGAAATCAGTGAGATCATAAAAGAACAGATCAAAAACTATAAAAATGAGCTCGAGGTTTCAAATTATGGTACCGTTATTCAGGTAGGCGACGGCATCGCCAGGGTTTACGGCCTGGACAACTGCATGGCCGGAGAGCTTCTGGAATTTCCGGGAGAGATCTACGGCATGGCCCTCAACCTTGAAGAAGATAACGTGGGTACCGTAATCTTAGGCCCGGACTCTGAGATAAAGGACGGAGATCTGGTCAAGCCCACAGGCAGGGTCGTGGAGGTGCCTGTAGGTGACGCGCTCATCGGCCGCGTAGTCAACGCATTGGGCCAGCCCATCGACGGGAAAGGCCCCATCAAGTCCGATAAGACCAGACCCATCGAAAACCAGGCTCCCGGCGTACTGCAGAGAAGGTCTGTATACCAACCGCTTCAGACAGGTATTAAGGCCATTGACTCCATGATTCCCATCGGACGGGGACAGAGGGAGCTGATCATTGGCGATCGGCAGACAGGAAAAACGGCCATTGCCATTGATACCATCATCAACCAGAAGGAAGAGGATGTGATCTGTATTTACGTGGCCATCGGACAGAAGAAATCTACGGTAGCCCAACTGGTACAGACGTTGGAAGATAAAGGTGCCATGGATTATACCATCGTGGTTTCCGCCACGGCCAGTGAAGTGGCCCCTCTCCAATATATCGCGCCTTACGCAGCCTGCGCCATGGCGGAAGAATTCATGTATCAGGGCAGGCACGTACTGATCATCTACGACGACTTGTCGAAGCACGCTGTGGCATATCGGGCCATGTCCCTTCTTTTAAGAAGACCTCCGGGAAGAGAAGCTTATCCCGGCGACGTATTCTATCTTCACAGCCGTCTTCTGGAACGGGCTGCCAAGCTGTCCGACGATTTGGGCGGCGGATCCATTACGGCCCTGCCCATCATTGAAACCCAGGCGGGAGACGTTTCGGCATACATCCCGACAAACGTCATTTCCATTACCGACGGACAGATCTTCCTGGAAACGGAGCTGTTCTTCTCCGGGCAACGCCCTGCGGTTAACTCGGGTATTTCCGTATCCCGTGTAGGCGGCGACGCGCAGATCAAGGCCATGAAGAAGGTTTCCGGAAAACTGCGTCTGGAATTGGCGCAATACAGAGAACTGGCAGGGTTTTCCCAGTTCGGTTCCGATCTGGACAAGGACACGAGAAGGCGTCTGGACCACGGCCGGGTTTTGATGGAGATCCTGAAGCAGGGGCAGTATTCCCCGGTTAAGGTTGAACATCAGGTCATGATTATCTTTGCCGCTTCGAATAATTATCTGGAGGATATCCCCGTTGAATCGATCCAGGCCTTTGAGAAGCAATTCTATGAGTTTATGGATACTCATTATCCGGAAATCGGCAAAGTTATAAAGACCACCGGCGTGTTGGACGATGCCACAGAAGCGAAGCTTCGTGCCGCTATCGAAGACTTCAAAGAGGGATTCAAAAAGGTCATTCGGTAGATAGCAGGAAGGGAGTAATCAAATGGCCGGAAGCAGTATGAGAGATATAAAGCGGAGGATCAAAAGCGTCACCGGCATGGAGCACATTACCAATGCCATGAAGCTGGTTTCCACCGCTAAGCTTAGAAAGGCAAAGAACATCTTCGAAAAGAGCCGGCAGAATTTCCATTATATTACCGAGGCCATCGAAGAAGTGTTTCATAATACGGAAGATGTGCCGCAGCTTTTCCTTCGAGGCAGCAGGGAAATCAAGCGAACGGCATACATCGTTGTCACCAGCTGCAGAGGGCTCTGCGGAAGTTTCAACAGCAATGTGATCAAGCATACGCAGAAGCTGATTGATGAATATAAAGAGGAAGATCCTCCTGTGATTGTTGCCATCGGCAGCAAGGGCAAGGACTATTTCGCCAGGAGAAATTTCGAGATTATCAGCGAGTACTGCCTGCCCCCCGAGGACATTACCTTTGTGGAGACCCAGGAGATCAGCCAGCCTCTGGTGGAGATGTACGTCAGAGGGGAAATCGACGAAATTATTTTGGTGTCGACTTCCTTCGTCAGCACTTTGGAGCAGAGGGTGTACAACCATACTATCCTTCCTCTGGAGATCCAGGGGGATCCGTATACCCATAAAGTATATAAAGAAGTGGAATACGAGCCCTCATCGCAAGAGGTGTTCAATTATCTCGTGCCGAAATATGTGGAGATCATGATCTATAACGCTATTATCGAGTCGGCTACCTGCGAGCATGCGGCCAGACGAATGGCAATGGAAAATGCCACGGATAATGCGAGAGAAATGCTTGCCGATCTGACCCTGACTTACAACCGGACCAGACAGGCGGCCATTACCAATGAAATTTCAGAAATCGTGGGCGGAGCGGAAGCTTTGTCGTAAGCGATTGATTAAGGAGGTAGCAGTGTGGGTGAGCACATCGGAACCGTTCATCAGATTATCGGACCTGTCGTAGACATCAAATTCAACCCGGATGAGATGCCGGAGTTATTGCATGCCATAAGAATCCCTTATCAGGATCGGGATGTTATTGTGGAGGTGGCGCAGCACATCGGCGACGATGTGGTCCGGTGCGTAGCCCTGTCTTCCACCGACGGTCTGACCCGGGGCATGCAGGCAATAGATACGGGAGGCCCCATCAGCGTTCCTGTGGGGAACGAGGTGTTAGGGCGCTTGTTCAACGTAGTCGGGGACACCATTGACGACAAAGGCCCCTGCATTACGGAAAAGAGGATGCCGATACACAGGCCGGCGCCTACCTTTGAAGAACAAGACACGTCCTCGCAGATTTTTGAAACGGGTATCAAGGTCGTAGACTTGATCGCGCCGTATACAAGAGGCGGAAAGGTCGGACTCTTCGGCGGCGCGGGAGTCGGAAAGACCGTACTAATTCAGGAGCTTATTAATAATATTGCAAAAGAGCACGGCGGAATCTCCGTATTCGCAGGAGTAGGAGAGCGTACCAGAGAAGGCAACGACCTGTATCACGAGATGATCGATTCCGGTGTTATCGGGAAGACGGCCATGGTGTTCGGTCAGATGAACGAGCCCCCCGGAGCCAGAATGCGGGTGGCGCTGTCGGGACTGACTATGGCGGAGTATTTCCGTGACGAATTGGGGCAGGACGTGCTGCTGTTTATCGATAATATTTTCCGATTTACTCAGGCGGGTTCTGAGGTATCGGCGCTGCTGGGCCGGGTCCCCAGCGCGGTTGGTTACCAACCGACGCTGGCCACCGAGATGGGAGCCCTGCAGGAGCGGATCACCTCGACGAAAAAGGGCTCCATCACCTCGGTGCAGGCCATCTACGTGCCTGCCGATGACCTGACGGACCCGGCCCCGGCTACCACCTTCGCTCACTTGGACGCTACCACGGTATTGTCCCGTTCCATTGCGGAGCTGGGCATTTACCCGGCGGTGGACCCGCTGGAATCTTCCTCCAGAATCATGGATCCGCTGATCATCGGCGAAGAGCACTACAACACGGCCAGGGGCGTGCAAGAGGTATTGCAGCGTTACAAGGAGCTGCAGGATATCATCGCCATTCTGGGTATGGACGAGCTCAGTGAAACCGACAAGCTCATCGTAGCCAGAGCAAGGAAGATCCAAAGATTCCTGTCGCAGCCTTTCCATGTGGCGGAACAGTTTACCGGCACACCGGGCAAATACATTCCGTTAAAGGAAACGGTCCGCGGTTTCAAGGAAATCCTGGAAGGCAAGCACGACCATATTCCTGAATCCATGTTCCTCTTTGCAGGCGGCATCGACGAAGTAGTGGAAAGGTACGAAAAGAGCAATGGCTAAAACCTTCAGATTAGAAGTCATAACGCCGGAACGGCTGTTTTATGAGGGCGATGTGGAAATGGTCATCGTGCGCACACTGCTGGGCTACGAGGGCTTCATGGCCAACCACGCCTGGGCTTGCAAGCTTCTCGGAACAGGGATTATGCGCATAAGGGAGGCCGGCCAGAAGGAGTTCAAAGTGGCGGCCACCACCGGCGGCTTTATCGATGTAAAGGATCGTGTCACCGTCTTTGTCGATGCAGCCGAATGGCCGGAAGAAATCGACCTGGAGCGGGCGCAGCGAAAGCTTGAAGAAGCAAAAAATCGCCTTGGCAGCGATTGCTGTGGCGAACGGGAGATGCAGGTCGCGAAACTTTCCATTGAAAAAGCCCTGAACCGCGTCAAGCTCAAATCCGGCAAAATCGGCAAATAACCCACAATGTCAACTCGAAAGGAATGGGCCGCAAAACCAATAAAAAAGTGAGAGCGGCCCGTCATGTCAGCCAAATGAAGGGCAGGCAGAATCCGCAATAAGCCTTCAGCCTGCTATAAGGCAAAATAAACAAAATCCGGCCATTCGGCCTCGGATACAATACAACAAAACAACAGCCACGGCCGCGGAGCCCCATTCCGCGGCTGACGCAATACAACAAAATTATAATCTCGGCCGCGGAGCCCCATCCCGCGGCTGACGCAATACAACAAAATTATAATCTCGGCCGCGGAGCCCCATTCCGCCGCTGACGCAATACAACAAAACTGTAATCTCGGCCGCGGAGCCCCATTCCGCGGCCGTCGCAATACAACAAAATTATAATCTCGGCCGCGGAGCCCCATCCCGCCGCTGACGCAATACAACAAAATTATAATCTCGGCCGCGGAGCCCCATCCCGCGGCTGACGCAATACAACAAAACTGTAATCTCGGCCGCGGAGCCCCATCCCGCGGCCGTCGTGAAATACACAGAGCAGTAAAAGCAACCGAAAAAAATTTTCAAACAAAATCGGTTGCTTTTTCCATATCATTAGGCCCCGTGGGTTCCCGAATTAAAATGAAATATCAAATAGCCAGTTTTGCATCTGACGGTATCTGCGTCAGACGAAAAAACATTAGGCGCAAAAAACTGGGGACTGCATTTATTGTAGTAAAGCCAATTCCATGCAATGCATTATCTAATTCCGATGATCTATAAAAATTTTAGCTGATTTTAGACCGGCGAAAGGCTATAAAAACACCTTATAAAGGCAAAAAATCAGCTAAAATCTTAGGAAGTATTCTAAATAGCTGATATATTGGCAAAAAAATCAGCTATTTTTTAATTTTAGTATGAATTTAGTTGATTTGACCAAAAATATCCCTTGATTTTGCAGCATTTGAAAGAAAAATACAGCTAAAAATATTGGCATATAAAGATTTTAGCTGATTTAAAAAGTGGGCAAATTGCCAAGACACGCCAAATATGACACTATCAATAAAATAAAATCAGGAAGGATTTACATGCATATCGGCGGAATGACGGGAAAAAATAAGGACATGGGCGGGATCGCCAGTTCAATTTGCAGCTTTAGTTCGACTAAAGATGCAACAGGTTTTAAGCACATCCGAATTCAAAATTAAAGGACGATCGGTAAAATGCCGATGTGTCGAGTATGTACACGAAGTGACTTTTGGGAACGCGGATCGGGCAAAAAATCGTATTGGACTGGCGGCAAAGCCCATTTTAAATTGGTGCGGCAAAGCCCATTTTAAGTTGGCGGCGATAAGCCATTCTAAGTTGGCTGCGGCAATGTCCATTATGGGTTTGAAGCGACGAAGCCTTTATTAAGTTAGCTTTGATTTGCGTTGTTCTTGACAGTTTCCCTGTTTCTCAATATGATTAATCATGAATATAACAACATGTCTATAGCCTATAGAACCATATGTCTATAGCCTATAGAACCATATGTCTATAGCCTATAGAATCATGAGAAAAGCAACACACCTATGAAAACATAGAAAGGGCCTTGTTCTACTACATGGAGAAATAGATATAGTCTATCGCAATTATACGATTTCATAAGCTCAATAGACCCGACGACTATAAGACCAAAGGGACCCTAAGGCATAAGTTCAATAGACCCGACGACTATAATCCAACGGGAGCCTAAGGCATAAGCTCAATAGACCCGACGACTAAAATTCAATGGGACCCCCGAAAATAGGTTCTATGGGGGCCTGCGACATAAAATCAATGGGAGGGCCTATAAATTCAGTGAAGGCCTAAAACATAAGTTCAATAGGATCCAAGGACATTAATTCAACGGGATCCAAAGAGGAGAACCATTTCATGCGCGCAGCCGCAAAAACAGCCGCTATGATGGCGGTGCTTACATTAGGAATGAAAGTATTGGGCTTCCTGCGGGAAGTTTTTATGGCTGGTTTCTTCGGAACCAGTTATATTGTTGATTCATATGTAATGGCCAGCGCGATTCCGGGGATCATGTTTGCCGGAATCTTTACTTCCGTGGCCGTATCGTATATGCCCATTTTCTCAAGAATCGTTGAAGACAGGGGAATGGAAGAAGGCAATCGATTTACCAGTGAGGCGATAACGCTCACATCTTTTATTGCCTTGATCGCTGCCATTCTCGGAATAGTATTCTCCGAGCAGGTGGTAAGCATTTTTGCCAGAGGATTTGTGGGTGAAACGGCCGCGCTGACGGTTTTCTATCTCCGGATTACTTTTTCATATTTAGTCTTTACCTCGGCAACCAGCCTGTTGGAATCGTATCTTCAATACAAAGGAACCTTTCTCAAGCCTGTGTTGACTGGGTATCTGCAAAGCGGCTTCGTGCTTTTGGCCATTATAATCAGCGCCTATTACAGCCATTATTTCCTGGCTTTCGGGCTGCTCATCGGCAGCATCTTACGGCTGATAGCATTGGCGTTGGTTGCAAAGAGCAGAGGCTTTTCCTACCGGCCAACCAGGCACGTGGGCAGCGCCGCTAAAGAAATCACGGTTTTGGCTGTTCCCGTATTCATCGGAAGCACGGTAAACCAAATCAACTCTTTTGTGGACAAGATGCTGGCCTCTGGCCTGGAAGAGGGCAGTGTTTCCGCCCTGAATTACGGCTACCTTCTGATTAACATGATAACCGCCTTGACCATAACCGTCATTGTAACCATCATTTATCCCAGGCTGACCCAGTCCCTCGCCGCTGAGGATTACACCAGATTCAACGATTCCATCGGCACCGGAATGAACATCATACTGATCATCGGCCTGCCCTGTTCCCTTGGTGCCATGCTCTACAGTCATCCTGCGGTGCAGCTGGTTTACGAAAGAGGTGTGTTTGACAGCGCTTCAACGGATCTTACCGCAGGCGCTTTCTTCTACTATGCAGTCGGGCTTACTTTTATCGCTGTCAATGCCCTGCTTGTTAAAGTTTTCTACTCCATGCAGGACATGAAAACCCCGGTGGTCTGCGGCGTTTTCGGCGCTGTTACCAATATTGTGCTGAACCTTATGCTGGTAGGCTCGATGGCCCATCGAGGGCTGGCTCTGGCAACCAGCATCGCCGCTGTTGTCAATGCTGGCCTGTTGTATTTTTGGATGCGCAAAAAATATCCTAAGGTGCAGGTCATCCGCGAAAGGGCAAAGATATGGAAGATCACCCTTTCCGCTATCGTATGCGTGGGCATTTCCTGGCCGGTTTACAAGGGGATCGGCGCAATCGCCGCATCCTCGACAGCTTTGTCATCAACCATAACCACCCTGCTATCTCTATTCTGCGCAGTGGCTGCGGCGGCTGCCGTGTATCTGATTTTGCTGCGGCTCTTCCGCATACAGGAACTATCCCTGCTGCGGGATCTGATTAAATAAGAAGTGAAGAAGTTACGCCTTGTGTGCCGTACCATCTAGACGGCCCCGTCCTGCCCGGTCGGCACTTGCTTACACTCGCCGGAGCGCAACCCAACGCTCCAAAAACATGATTAAATACTTGTAACAAGTACCTGACACTGTTACAACCTACTTTGAATCCGAGGTCGCCATGGAACAATCAAACATACAAGAATTAAACCGGAAACAGACAAACTGGTATGTTATTCAGGTTCTAACGGGAAGCGAGCATGCCATATGCAAGGATCTGAAAGAGTTGTTGAATCAAGAGCTCTACGAACACTGCTTTGTGCCCATGGCCGAACGCCAGCGCCGCAAAGAAGGCAAATATGTTACCGTCCGGGAGCCCTTGTTTCCCGGCTATCTGTTTATTGTCAGTGACTATATTGAAGAAATCAATGCGGCCCTGTGGAAAATCGCAAAATTCAAGCGGATTCTTCGCGCGGGAACCGCTTTTGTACCGTTGCATCCGGAAGAAGTTGAGGCCTTCCGTTGCCTGACCGATGAGGCGTTCAACATTACCATGTCCAAGGGCTTTATTGTGGGCCAGGCCATTACCGTTACGGAAGGACCTCTAAAAGGTTACGAGGGCTGGATTCGTAAAATCGACCGGCACAAGCGCACCGCTTACATAGAAGTGCCGTTTCTCGGCACAAAAACCCGGATCCGGGTGCCGCTTGAGATTGTGGAAAAGCGGTAGATGCAGCGGGAAAAGGGCAACCGGAACAACCGAGAATCTTTAGTAAATTTCGGAAAAGAGGTTATACTAAATCACAAAAATCAGCACAGATACTTTAATACCTGAAATACAAAAGAACGCTTGACGAGGACCGATGATAATGCAAGAGTTTAAAAGAATCCCCAGGCATATCGGCGTAATACCGGACGGAAACCGCAGATGGGCCGCCGCAAGAGGTATGGATAAATCGGAAGGATACGACCACGGATTATCCCCCGGTTTCCAACTCTATGAGCTGTGTGTGAATCTGGGGATCCAAGAGCTTACCTTGTACGGTTTTACGGTAGATAACACCAAACGGCCTGCAAAACAGAAAAAGGCCTTTCAGAAAGCTTGCGTCGATGCAGTCAAAGAACTTGCAAACCGGGACGCGGAACTTCTTGTAGTCGGAAACGCAGAATCCCCCAACTTTCCTGTCGAACTGCTGCCATATACCCGCCGGGTAAAATTCGGCGACGGAAAAATTAAAGTGAATTTTCTCGTCAACTACGGCTGGGAATGGGATCTTAAGCAGAAGGACGGACCCGCATCCAAAGATATCTCCCGAATTGATCTGATCATCCGATGGGGAGGGCGAAGAAGGCTCAGCGGATTTCTGCCGATTCAATCCGTCTACGCCGATATCTACGTGTTGGATGAACTCTGGCCGGATTTCCAATCAGACCATTTCTACAGAGCCCTGGAATGGTATCAAACCCAGGACATCACCCTAGGCGGCTGAACCACCATTTCACTATATCCCGCTTGGCGGCACAACGCAGTCGCCGCCAAGTCGCCCGGAGGGACTGGGAACCGCGGCCAGGGGTTCCCGGATCCCATGGGACACTATTCGTCAGTTCAATAGAGTTCTCGTCTCACATCTATTACGCGACAATAAACAAAATTTACAACTTCAGGTAAAAAGCAACTACAAACCATATCTCAAAATCAGTTTCGTTACTGTGATTAGCAAATAGCAACGGGACACCTTCAATTGCTCCGTC
Organism: Anaerovoracaceae bacterium; assembly: GCA_050953365.1. Lineage (GTDB taxonomy): Bacteria > Bacillota > Clostridia > Peptostreptococcales > Anaerovoracaceae > UBA1426. Next base: position 168,655 of record JBMNMN010000006.1, read on the forward strand.
TGTCGATGTCTCATAAATACAAAAGCAGCGATTCTCCTTTCATAAGTCTAATTTTCGTCACCTCGTTTTCAGATAAGCAACTACAACCCACTCTTAAGTCAGACTCTCGTTGCCTCGATTGTAGAAAGGCAACTACAGCCCGCTCTTAAGTCAGGCTCTCGCTGCCTCGATTGTAGAAAGGCAACTACAGCCCGCTCTTAGGCCGAAATCTCGCTGCCTCGTTTCTAGAAAGGCAGCGAAGACCCCTTTAAGATGGCAGCTGTAGTTGATTCTTGTTGGTTCGCAGGCTCGCAAAAGGCGGAAAAGCAACTACAACCTGCTCCTAAACTAAAATTTCGCTGCTTTCACAGAGAATAAGCAGCGATAGATTAGTCGAAATTTCAGTTCTCGATGCCTTGTCTGAAGAAAGGCATCGACGAATCAAATAGAATTCTGGTTTTCGCTGCTTCCAGAGAAAATAGGCAGCGAGAGATCGGATAGAAATTCGGTTTTCGATGCTTCGCCTGAAAAAAAGCATCGACCAACCAAATAGAATACTGATTATCGCTGCTTTCAGAGAAAATAAGCAGCGACAGAATAGACGTAAATTGTGTTGTCGTTGCTGCACTCAAAAAAGGCATCGACCAAACCTCGGGAACACTAATTTCTGTTAACGCGCCCGAAAAAAGGCATCGACTAACCAAATAGAATACTGATTATCGCTGCTTCTACAGAAAATAAGCAGCGACAGATTAGTCAAAAAATCAATTTTCGTTGCCCCGTCCATAAAAAAGCATCGTTAGACTTTCCAAATAATTGATCATCGTTGCCTCGCCCGACAAAAGGCATCGATTACCAACTAGAATATTGGTTTTCGTTGCCGTGACTCCGGAAGGGCAACGGTTCCGTACATTATATAAAGTCCAGTATTGTTGCACTAGCCGTATAATTGTTGCTCTAGCCGAATAAAGGAAACGGCGAATGTCTTCAATTGTTTTCAATAGTCAATCCGCGAAAGCCCATCTACGAATGCAATCTACGAAGACTAATCCACGAATTACTTCTCTTTCAGTTGCAGCCGTCAAGAAAGGCATAGTGCACCAAATAATAGAAGTTGCTTATTTACAATAAATGTAAAATGTAGTATATTAGATGTAAATATATGGAAATATGGCTTTTGCGTCGGCTCTTGAAGGTGTTCAGAAAGAGGCTGAAATTACAGAGGGCTCTGGACACGTTCTATGGAGTTGGACCTAAAGGGTTTTGGATTATAGCGCCAATGGTGCAGTTGCCAATAGCACAGATCCCAATAGCGCAGATAGCGCAGAGATAGCTATAACAGATATAAATGACATGGCGTAATGGAGAAACAATATGATTAGAAACAGCAAGGAAGCTCATATCGCAGATAGTTACAGCGATGGCGTCCGGTTGCTACAAAAATTTCAAAATGAATTAAAGGGATTACCTGAAGGAAACCTCATTAAAAAGAACATACGAGGTAAGGCGCGCTATTATCACTACTTACCTTCCGGCATTCCTGGTGTTCGGGGAAAAGAGACCTATATAAATAAGAACAACGAGAGGCTAATAAAGCAGCTCTGCCGCAGGAAATTCATCGAGGATAGCATTTCAATAATAGAAAAAGTCATCAATGCTGACGATCAACATCTAAAGCGCCCCATGGTATATGACCCAATGGAAATAGTTGCTTCCCTTCCGGAAGCATACAAGGATGTAGATTATAGCCCCATCTTTGATTCAACGAAAGATCACCCCCTTGCATGGAGCAACGAGCCCTATGAAAAAAACACATTACATCTTGACAAACTGATTTACAGAACACCTAATGGCCTTCTAGTGCGATCTAAGTCGGAGTCAATTATCGCAGATTTATTGGAACGTGAAGACATTCCATTTCGGTACGAAGCATTGCTGATGCTGGATGAGCAGAGCTACTACCCTGATTTTACGATCCTGAACCCGCAAGACAACCAAATAGTTTATTGGGAGCATTTTGGAATGATAGATAATAAAGATTATGCCGCGGCAATGGAGCGAAAATTGGAAATGTACAAGCGGCATGGAATACATCAATGGAACAATCTCATCGTCACATACGAGAGCGAATCCAATCCCTTCGATGTGCAGAAGATAAAAAGAATTATCAAAGCCTTTCTGTGTGTAGAGTGACCAGAGGCAAAACAGCACACACACTTCGTCGCCGTGCCTTGCGTGCAACATTGCAAAATACTTTTACAACGATAAGAAAAGAATAATTAGCAATGAATAAAAAATACAATGATGGTCGCATCATTGTATTTTTTAAGAAAGAACATGACATAATTGACTCGTCATACATTGTCTGACGATTAAAGTTTACTTCATCATATTGGACGTTTCTGCTAGAAATGCCTCTTTGCTCCTCTTTTGCTGTTAGCCATCTCATTCTTCATTTTGGAACGCATCAGGATAAACAACTGATGATAGTATTTCTCCTGTATCCTTGTCTTCTGTGATTACCTCACATCTTATCTCATCACCGGCAAAAGTTTGATAAAGCATGGCTTGAATCCCTACTGAGAAGGGAGTAATGTCAAACCAAGCTTTTTCATATTCTGCTCGGTCGACCTCTATGGTGACGGTATTAAATTTATTATCGGGAATAATGTCATGGACATATGATAGCTCAGGATCTTCAATGATTTCTTGGAAACTCTTTTCAATCTCGGACCTCATTTCGGCCATAACTTCTTTATGCTTTGCTTTTGTCATTGTGATTGTTACCGAACCATCATCATTAACGACCGCATTTGTGAATCCATTTTCTTTAGTGTACTCATCCGGATCGAAATCTGTCATGTCCTCATCTTCAAACATCGAAGCGGGCAATGTAATGTCAACGGTCAGCAAATTTTCATCTACTTCGATAGAGTTATTGCTTGTTTCGCTTTTCGGTGGATCGGCATTCTCGGAACTGCCTCCACAGGAAACCAGAGATAAACACAAAACTGTAATAATTAGAAAATTAAGCGCCTTTTTCAATTTATCCTCCTTAAACTACAAAGATTACCCATATTAACCGGCTCCTAAAGTTCGTGCCTGCCTTCATGTGAGTAAAACCCTCAGGACTAGGATTAAGAGTCACTTACCTTAAGAAAATCAGTTGATTCAACTTCAGTCCTCATATTTTTCATTTTAGCGAAACCAACAAAACTTAAGATAATTGATGGAATTACAAAAAACACATAAAGTAAGAACAATAATCCGCTAACACAATATAATATACCTCCGGTAAGCGCTGCCCACCTTGCTCTTATCGCCCAGCCAATCCAGTTAAACAGAACGGCAATTCCTAAGAGGAATATATGAGGTGCGACAACAGCCATGGCGAGTCCTGCTCCGATTTGCTCGCTTATTTATTGCATAATAAAAACGGACGAAGTTGCAAAAAAATTTCCCCAGTTTTGCAACGATGATTTCCTCATAATTGCAAAAGGCCATTGAAGGCACCACACCAACATAATATCCTTGTGATTGATGACAAAATCAGTTACAAGGAGGATTGGAGGATGCTATCAATGACCCAAATCAAGGATATCAGAAAAATGTATTTTGAGGAAGGGAAAAATATCAGCGAGATAGCCAGAGAAACCGGCCATGACCGCAAAACGGTAAGGGCATATCTTGACAAAGAGGACTGGAATCAGGAACTGCCGAAAGTGAAGAAGGAAAATGCCTTTCCGAAACTTGATCCATACAAGCATGACATTGATGCATGGCTAAACGAGGATAAAAAGGCCAGGCGCAAGCAAAGACACACAGCAAAACGAATATACGACCGGCTGGTGGAAAAGTACGGAGAAGGCTTCAACTGTTCCTACAGGACTGTAGCGGGATATGTAGCTGTAAAGAAAAAAGAGATATTCAGCGCAAAAGAAGGATTTCTGCCATTAGAGCATACACCTGGTGAGGCTCAGGCAGACTTTGGCGATGCTGACTTTTATGAAAATGGCAGGCACTACAGAGGGAAAAGTCTGACTTTATCATTTCCACACAGCAACAAGGGATATACTCAGCTATTCAAAGGAGAGAACCAAGAATGCCTGTTCGAGGGTTTGAAGGCAATATTTGAGCACATAGGAGGAGTGCCGCCAAGGATATGGTTTGATAATGCCAGCACCATAGTAGCTAAGGTAATAAAAGGCGGAGGCAGGAATCTGACAGATGACTTCATGCGTTTCATGGAACATTACCGTTTCGAAGCGGCCTTCTGTAATGTAGATGCCGGACATGAAAAAGGCAATGTGGAGAACAAGGTTGGCTATCATAGGAGAAACATGCTGGTACCGGTACCACGTTTTGAAGACATCAGTGAATTCAATGAAGAACTCCTGAGAAGGTGTGAAGAAGATGCCAAAAGGACGCATTACCGAAAGAACGGGACGATCGAAGAGCTATACAGAGACGATAAAACAGCCCTTCTGGAACTGCCCAAAACAGCTTTTGATACAAGCAAATACATAACAGTGAAGACAAACGGATATGGCAAATTTTTGCTCAACAAAGGCCTGCACGAATATTCCTCAGCGCCTAAATTCGCAAACAAATATGTACTGGTCAGGCTGACTGCCTTTCATGTAACAGTGCTTGATGAAAGCTATCGGGAGATAGTGCGTCATGAAAGGCTCTACGGTAACTATAAGCAACAAAGCATGCAGTGGTTGCCGTATCTTAATCTGTTGGCACGAAGGCCGGGCGCGTTGAAATACACAGGTGTTTATCATATGTTGCCGCAGCCCATAAAAGAGTATATGGAGGATTTAAGCAAGCAAGAAAAAGGGAAAGTGTTAAGAACAATTGCCGACCTGACACAAAGGAGCAGCTTTGAAAAAGCGGTTGAGACCATTCGTGCTGCACTATCCTATGGAGTTACTGATGTAGATAGTTTAATAAATCTACACAGCCGGCTGCATGAAAAAGCACTGCAGCTTGAACCAGTGCGTCTGCCTGAACATATACCAAATCTAAAAAGGTACGAGCCTAACTTTATAGCCTATGACAAATGTCTTGGGAAGGCAGGTGTAAAGGGATGTTAGAGTATGATATTGCTTCTTGCTGTAAGAGGCTTCGTTTAAGCAAAAACATCGTGGAAATGTCGGTGAAGATCCAGGCAGACAGCCATCAGGAGTATCTGCTTAAACTTCTTCAAGCGGAGATAACACACCGTGAAAAAGCAAGGAGGGATAAGTTGCTAAAAAAGGCTGGTTTTTATACCATAAAGACCTTTGAAAGCTTTAGGTTTGATGAAGTAACTCTTCCCAGCGGTGTTACTCCGGAATACCTTAAAGAATGTGAATTTATCGCAAACAAGACCAACATTGTCATGTATGGCAACGTTGGAACCGGGAAGACGCATCTTTCCATAGCCTTAGGAGTGGAAGCGTGTAAGAAGGGTTTAGAGGTTAGGTTTTTCAGGACATCAGCCCTTGTGAACAAGTTGGCGGAGCAAAAGAAAGCCGGGAGTTTATCTGCTTTTCTAAAAACACTTAATAAGGCCGATCTATTGATCTGTGATGAGTGGGGTTATGTCCCTCTTGACCGTGTAGGTGCGCAGCTTTTGTTTGAAGTAATATCAGAGTGTTATGAGCGTAAATCGGTAATTATCAATACCAATATAGAGTTTTCAAGATGGGTAAATGTGTTCTATGACGAGCAGATGACTGGAGCTATCATCGACCGGCTACTCCACCACTGCCACCTGCTGCTGTTTCCCGGTCAAAGCAACAGGCTACGGGAATCAGCACTAAACATATGAGATTTTGCTGCTAAAGTTGCTGGGGTTGACATAAAATTTCCCCACCGGTGCCTGGGGAAAAATTTTTGTAAAAGTGAGGAAATTTCTCTTGCAAAAAACAAATTACAAAAAACACATAAAGTAAGAACAATAATCCGCTAACACAATATAATATACCTCCGGTAAGCGCTGCCCACCTTGCTCTTATCGCCCAGCCAATCCAGTTAAACAGAACGGCAATTCCTAAGAGGAATATATGAGGTGCGACAACAGCCATGGCGAGTCCTGCTCCGATTTGCTCGCTTCCTGACGATGAGGAAACGGCATCAAAAAAGTAGTAAATGATGTAGACCAGATAAAGTGATCCCAAAATAGCGGAAATCAACAAACATTTGCTTCTATTCATAAGAATACCTCCCTCCTTAGCACTGACTAAATTTTACCATAAACGGCAGGAAGGAACAAGACTGGAAAGTATGACGAGATATAAGTTAGTTGTGGAAAAAACTACAGTTTCGGTTCACCTTTGTTGATAATTGGAAAATCATGGAGTATCATAAACATGGAAGCTATCTACCTACCAAGATGTTGTAAGGGAAAGGAGCTGCGAACATGAAAAAGCCAATTTATAAACGTTGGTGGTTTGGGGTAATTTTAGTGATTGCCATGATTGGAGTTATTGGTTGCAGCGGGGAGAGTGAACCGCAGCAAATGTCTCAGGAAAGTCAGATAGAACAGTCACAAGATGAGGTGGCCGGCGAAGAACTAGCCGAGGAATCAGATATGACTCTTGAACCTGATAACCAAGGGCAGTCGGCGGAAACTTCCGGCGAAACGCTATCTCAGAAAAACGCCGTAAAAAAAGCAGAATTATATCTCAGCACAATGCCTTTTTCAAAAAATGGACTAATAGAGCAATTAGAGTTTGACGGATACGATAAAGAAGATGCTGTTTATGCGGTAAACAAAATAAGTGTTGACTGGAAAGAACAAGCGGTGCTAAAAGGCGAATTATATTTGGACATGATGCCTTTTTCAAAAAAAGAGCTAATTGAGCAGCTGATATTTGAAGGGTTCAGTGAGGAGGATGCAACATATGCCGTGCAACAACTAGGATATTAACGGCATAGCTAAATTTTGATTTGAACCAGTGTCTCGTAGTCTTAACAGGAAAGAAGCTACGGGGCACATGTACAAATCTTATGTCTCGTTGACCATTTTTTACAAAAGCAGCGTTTTACTTGCTATATGCAAAAACTTCGCTGCTTTGTTTCTAGAAAAGCAACTACAGCCTGCGTTTAGATCCAAATCTCGCTGCTTTGTTTCTAGAAAAGCTTCGTTTCTAGAAAAGCAACTATAGACCGCACTTACACCCAAATCTCGCTGCTTTGTTTCTAGAAAAGCAACTACGGCCTGCGTTTAGATCCGAATCTCGCTGCTTTGTTTCTAGAAAAGCAGCGAAGATTCTTTAAAGGCGGTAGCTGTAGTTGATTTTCCTGAGTGTACAGGCTCAGAAAAGGTGGAAAAGCAACTATATCTCATGATTGGGCCAGATTTTCGCTGCTTTCAGAGAAAATAGGCAGCGAGAGATTAGTTGGGCAGTCGGTTTTCGATGCTTCGTTGATAGAAAAGCAGCGAAAACTTTTTAAGTCGACAACTGTAGTTGCTTTTCATAGATTTGCAGGCTAATGAAAGGAGGAAAAGCAACTACAGCTCGCTCCTAAGTCAAAATTTCGATGCCTTCACAGAAGAAAGGCATCGATGAACCAAATAGAATTCTGATTTTCGCTGCTTTCACAGAAAATAAGCAGCGATAGATTAGTCGAAATTTCAATTTTCGATGCCTTGCCCGAAGAAAGGCATCGAAAAACCAAATAGAACACTGTTTTTCGCTGCTTCGCCCGGAAAAAAGCAGCGACCCGCCATTTTGAATGCTGGTTTTCGCTGCTCTGGACAGGAAAAGGCAGCGGTAGACATAATTCAAATGGCGGGTGTAGTTGCTTTTTTCTAATTAGTAATTCTGTTAGATCTGGGTGAGTTTTCTTCTCAAATCTATTACTGTTTTACTGTCCGACGGCCAATACAGGTTCTGTAAACTTGTAACAAGTGTCTGGCACCAAATACAACTAGTTGTAAAAAGTGCCAGACACTAAATACAATACTGCCTAAGAGGGGTCTTTTGGCCGTAATTGGATCCTTAGATCTGGGTGCCGGCGATGAAGCTTTTGTCCACGGCTTCGTCGGTCTAAGATAGTCTTAGCTCTGAGTGCCGGCGATGAAGCTTTTGTCCACAGCGTCGGCGGTCTAAGATAGTCTTAGATCTGGGTGCCGACGATGAAGCCTTT